>NZ_JBFPNG010000024.1:0-323 GCF_040815535.1 Massilia sp. LMS1-1-1.1
CGCATCAAATGTTCACACTTATCGGCTGTTAATATAAAGAACAGCATTTGGGGCTGTAGCTCAGCTGGTTAGAGCACCGTGTTGATAACGCGGGGGTCGTTGGTTCGAGTCCAACCAGCCCTACCAGAAAAACCTGGGGGTAAGGTGGACGCTAGTCCAAACAGCCGTACCAGTTTCTGTAGTCTGTATTACCCATAGGGGGATTAGCTCAGCTGGGAGAGCACCTGCTTTGCAAGCAGGGGGTCGTCGGTTCGATCCCGTCATCCTCCACCAAAAGTTCAAACGTAAGTTGATCACATCGGTGATTGAATTTAGGTTTGGTC
>NZ_JBFPNG010000025.1:0-322 GCF_040815535.1 Massilia sp. LMS1-1-1.1
CGAGACCAGGACGTTGATAGGCTGGGTGTGGAAGTGCAGTAATGCATTAAGCTAACCAGTACTAATTGCCCGTACGGCTTGTCCCTATAACCTTAGCAGGTGCAGAGGATAAGACGGTACAACGTTGTGAGTTTGTTGATACTACCAGTCATTACCCCAATCTTTGCTTCTTCCAGATTCAGGCTTTGTCGTCCTACAGGAGACAAACGCCAGTACAAGTTATGCCTGATGACCATAGCAAGTTGGTCCCACCCCTTCCCATCCCGAACAGGACCGTGAAACAACTTTGCGCCGATGATAGTGCTGCAACCAGTGTGAAAGT
>NZ_JBFPNG010000026.1:0-317 GCF_040815535.1 Massilia sp. LMS1-1-1.1
AACCACAGTCTTGTTGACCGGCTTACGTTTGCACTTTCGAGTAAAACTTTGGTGGAGGATGACGGGATCGAACCGACGACCCCCTGCTTGCAAAGCAGGTGCTCTCCCAGCTGAGCTAATCCCCCTGGGGTATTACATTACTGGCAGGTCTGGCTGGACTAGCGTCCACCTTACCCCCGGGTCTGTTTTTGCTGGTAGGGCTGGTTGGACTCGAACCAACGACCCCCGCGTTATCAACACGGTGCTCTAACCAGCTGAGCTACAGCCCCAACGCGGAACTACTACGACTACTGTTTCTTCTTAATTAAACAGCCGAT
>NZ_JBFPNG010000027.1:0-292 GCF_040815535.1 Massilia sp. LMS1-1-1.1
TTCTGTAGTAAATCTCAGGGGGATTAGCTCAGCTGGGAGAGCACCTGCTTTGCAAGCAGGGGGTCGTCGGTTCGATCCCGTCATCCTCCACCAAAAGTTCAAACGTAAGTTGATCACATCGGTGATTAAATTTAGGTTTGGTCTTTTCGAGACCAAGTGCTGTATGTTCTTTAACAATCTGGAAGAAGTAAAGATTATTTATTGATCGGTTTGCCGTAAAAGGTAAATCGATGGGTAATGATTGTATGTATCAACAAACAAGCAACAACGTTGTACTTTCTTATCCCTGTAG
>NZ_JBFPNG010000028.1:0-286 GCF_040815535.1 Massilia sp. LMS1-1-1.1
TTCCTTCTCCCGAGTTCTCTCAAGCGCCTTAGAATACTCATCTCGCCCACCTGTGTCGGTTTGCGGTACGGTCTCGTATGACTGAAGCTTAGAGGCTTTTCTTGGAACCACTTCCGATTGCTTCGTGAATAAATTCACTCGTCCCATCCCCTTGAATTTCGCGCCCGGATTTGCCTAAGCGCCTTCTATGAGACAGAAACTGACTATTCCAACAGTCAGACAACCTTCCGCGATCCGTCCCCCCATCGCATCATACGACGGTGCAGGAATATTAACCTGCTTCCCA
>NZ_JBFPNG010000029.1:0-284 GCF_040815535.1 Massilia sp. LMS1-1-1.1
AGGCTGGGTGTGGAAGTGCAGTAATGCATTAAGCTAACCAGTACTAATTGCCCGTACGGCTTGTCCCTATAACCTTAGCAGGTGCAGAGGATAAGACGGTACAACGTTGCGTGTGTGTTGATACTACGATTCATTACCCCAATCTTTGCTTCTTCCCGATTCAGGCTTTGTCGCTCCATTGAGGACAAACGCCAGTACAAGTTATGCCTGATGACCATAGCAAGTTGGTCCCACCCCTTCCCATCCCGAACAGGACCGTGAAACAACTTTGCGCCGATGATAGT
>NZ_JBFPNG010000030.1:0-282 GCF_040815535.1 Massilia sp. LMS1-1-1.1
TCGTTGAGGCGGGTGCGCCCGTCAACAAGATAACTGATCAGTAGCGCCACTGAGTCTTCCCCGCCACCGCCGTTGTTGCGCAGATCGATGATGAGGCCATCGGTGTTAGCGAGTTTATTCATCGCTGCGGCAAACTTGTCGGATACGAGGAAAACCGGCCCGAATGAGGAAATCTCCAGGTAGCCGATATTGGGACTAAGATGATCGACCTTTTCCACGCCAAGGTTTGATGCAAGAACCCTTTCAAGCACGGCAGGCGGCACTTGTTTTTCCCATTCCGCC
>NZ_JBFPNG010000031.1:0-276 GCF_040815535.1 Massilia sp. LMS1-1-1.1
GGCTAAAACAGTCAGGATGTTGGCTTAGAAGCAGCCATCATTTAAAGAAAGCGTAATAGCTCACTGATCGAGTCGTCCTGCGCGGAAGATGTAACGGGGCTAAGCCAGTCACCGAAGCTGCGGATATTGTTCTGTGATTTATCACAGATATATATGGTAGGAGAGCGTTCTGTAAGCCTGCGAAGGTGTCTTGTAAAGGATGCTGGAGGTATCAGAAGTGCGAATGCTGACATGAGTAGCGATAATGGGGGTGAAAAGCCTCCACGCCGTAAGCCC
>NZ_JBFPNG010000032.1:0-274 GCF_040815535.1 Massilia sp. LMS1-1-1.1
CGAGGCAGAGATGCGTAGCTGATGGGAAGCAGGTTAATATTCCTGCACCGTCGTATGATGCGATGGGGGGACGGATCGCGGAAGGTTGTCTGACTGTTGGAATAGTCAGTTTCTGTCTCATAGAAGGTACTTAGGCAAATCCGGGTACGCAATTCAAGGGGATGGGACGAGTGCACTTGTGCACGAAGCAATCGGAAGTGGTTCCAAGAAAAGCCTCTAAGCTTCAGTCATACGAGACCGTACCGCAAACCGACACAGGTGGGCGAGATGAGTA
>NZ_JBFPNG010000033.1:0-272 GCF_040815535.1 Massilia sp. LMS1-1-1.1
AGACCAGGACGTTGATAGGCTGGGTGTGGAAGTGCAGTAATGCATTAAGCTAACCAGTACTAATTGCCCGTACGGCTTGTCCCTATAACCTTAGCAGGTACAGAGGATAAGACGGTACAACGTTGTGTGTGTGTTGATACGACATTCATTACCCCAATCTTTGCTTCTTCCAGATTCAGGCTTTGTCGCTCCATTGAGGACAAACGCCAGTACAAGTTATGCCTGATGACCATAGCAAGTTGGTCCCACCCCTTCCCATCCCGAACAGGACC
>NZ_JBFPNG010000034.1:0-688530 GCF_040815535.1 Massilia sp. LMS1-1-1.1
GGAGCCTAAGGGCGGATACGGCATCCAGTTACCCGGTCTTGATATGCCTACCAAGATTTTGACAGCGGTCGATACCGTTCGCAATATCACGAACGGCATGAAGGGAATAATACAAGGTCGGATTAGCCCGAAGGGCGTAATCCGACAACGCTGCTGACAATGTCGTCGGATTACGCGTGGCGATGCCACGCTAATCCGCCCTACGCATCCTTCTTTTTTACGTCGTCACCGTGGGCGCATCGCGCCCCGTGCGCTCGCGGATCTGCGCGACCTGCTGCGCCACCGCGATCAGCTCCGCCAGCGCTTCCTGGGTCGGGATGGCGTGCCGTGCCGGATCGGCTTCGTAGCGCTCCAGGTACAAACGCAGGGTGGCGCCTTCGGTGCCCGTGCCGGACAGTCGCAGCACGATGCGCGCGCCGTCCGTCATGATGATGCGGATGCCCTGCTGCGTGGCCACGGAACCGTCGACGGGGTCCGTGTAGCTGAAGTCGTCGGCCAGCGCCACCGTGTAGCCATTGAGTACCTGGCCCGGTAAGGCGGCAAGCTGGCCGCGCACGGCCTCCATCAGCTGCGCCGCCGCAGCGCTGTCGATGTCTTCGTAATCGTGGCGCGAATAGTAGTTGCGGCCATACGTGGCCCAGTGCGCGCGCACGATGTCTTCCACCGGTTGCTTCTTCTCTGCCAGCAGGTTAAGCCAGAACAGCACGGCCCACAGGCCATCCTTTTCGCGCACGTGGTTCGAGCCCGTGCCGTAGCTTTCCTCGCCGCACAAGGTGGCCATGCCGGCGTCGAGCAGGGTGCCGAAGAATTTCCAGCCCGTCGGCGTCTCGTAGCAGGGAATGCCCAGCGCGGCAGCGACCCGGTCGGCCGCGCCCGACGTGGGCATCGAGCGGGCGATGCCGGACAAACCGGCGCGGTAGCCGGGCGCCACGCTGGCGTTGGCGGCCAGGATGGCCAGGCTGTCCGAAGGCGTCACGTCGAAGCGCCGGCCGACGATCATGTTGCGGTCGCCGTCGCCATCGGAGGCGGCGCCGAAGTCCGGCGCATCGGCGGCGGCCATGATGGCGATCAGCTGCTGCGCGTTGACGGGATTCGGGTCCGGATGGCCGCCGCCAAAGTCTTCCAGGGGCAGGCCGTTGATGACGCTGCCCTTCGGCGCGCCCAGCATGCCTTCCAGGATGGCCGTCGCATACGGGCCGGAGACGGCGTGCATGCCGTCGAAGCAGATGCGCAAGCCGCCCGCGAACAGGGCGCGGATGGCGTCGAAATCGAACAGCTGCTGCATCAGTTCCGCGTAGTCCGCGACGGAATCGATCACTTCGACCGTCATCTGCTCGATGCGCACGGTGCCCAGGGTATCGAGGTCGATATCGGCAGCGTCGCTGATCCGGTATTCGCTGATGGCCTGCGTGCGAGCGTAGATGGCTTCGGTGACCTTTTCGGGCGCCGGGCCGCCGCTGGCGATGTTGTACTTGATGCCGAAATCGCCATCGGGGCCGCCCGGGTTATGGCTGGCCGACAGGATGATGCCGCCGCTGGCGCCATGCTTGCGGATCACGCAACTGACGGCCGGCGTCGACAGGATGCCGCCCTGCCCCAGCAGCACGCGCGCATAGCCGTGCGCGGCCGCCATGCGCAGCACCGTCTGGATGGCCGCGCGATTGTAGTAGCGCCCGTCGCCGCCCAGCACCAGGGTCTGGCCGCGGCAGTCGCCGAGCGTGTCGAAAATGCTCTGCACGAAATTTTCCAGGTATTGCGGCTGGCTGAACACGCCCACTTTCTTGCGCAGGCCCGAGGTACCTGGTCGCTGGCCGGCTATCGGCGCCGTATTGATGATTTGAATAGCCATCTTGCCTCCATATTAACTTTGCATGTTAACGCATGCGGGGCTGGTGGCAAAGCGTTGTACGTCTGCCACGGTGCGCCAAGCCGCTTAACGCGGTATCCCGGCATAACATATAATGAGAATCATTCTCATATGCGGCACTATTCCTGGCTGCGGACTCATATATCGGACGCCGTGGTTGCACGCTATTACCAAGAACTGTTGAACTTTTGCTGGCGCAGCTTGCGCAACCGCGAGGCTGCTGCCGACCTGGTGCAGGAAAGCTATGCGCGCGTGCTGGGCGAAGCGGCCGTGCGCGAACCACGCGCACTGCTGTACCGCACGGCGCGCAATCTGCTGGTCGACAATCACCGCCGCGCCGCCTTGCGCCAGCATGAGGAACTCGACGTGCTGCCGGAGGCCGCGCACCCGGCCGCGCCGCGCCACTTGCAGCCGGAACAGGCACTCGAAAGCAGCCAGGACTGGCAAGCCTGCGTGGCCGCCATCGACGCCCTGCCACCGCGCTGCCGCGACGCCTTCGTGCTGCACGTCTTCGAGGAATTGCCGCACGCGCAGATCGCCGCACGCATGGGCATTTCCGTGAGCATGGTGGAAAAACATATCGCACGGGGCATGCTCAGTTGCCAGGCACAGTTGCGTTCTCTACGGGAATGCGCATAATGCCGTCCATGACCGCCCACCCGCCCCGCCACGATTTCGGCCCGTCCGCGCAGGACGAGGCTGATATGCGCGAGCATGCCGCTTTTGTCGCCACGCAAGATGGCGTGGCGCTGGCAGCAGCCACCTGGTTCAGCCGGCGCGGCAACCTCGATGCGCAGCAACAGGCCGAGCTTGCCGCCTGGCTGGCGGCCGATGCGCTGCACGCCCAGGAATATGCGCAACTGAAGGAGACGCACCGCGCGGTACGCCGGATTCCCGCACAGGTCGCCGCGCGCTGGGCAGTGCCGCCGGCGACACCTGCCCCTGCGCCAGCCTCCGCTCACCGCCCCCACTGGCTGCGCGCCTTGCCGTATGCGGCAGCCGCCATGTTGCTGCTCAGCGTAGGCGCGGGGGGCTATCAGTGGTGGCGGCAACCCACGTTCAGCCAGTCGTATGCCACCATGCGCGGACAGCGCCTGGCCGTCTCGCTGCCCGACGGCAGCAGCATGCAGCTCGATACAGCCACGCAGCTACATGTCACCCTGTACCGCCAGAGCCGCGAAGTACGCCTGGCGCAGGGCGAAGCGCTGTTCCAGGTGCAATCTAAGCAAGGCCAGCCTTTCGACGTGCTGAGCGGTCCCTTGAAAGTGACGGTGGTGGGCACGCAGTTTTCGGTTCGGAATACCCTCGAGCACGATGGCAGCCTGCGCGTGGCCGTACAGCATGGCCATGTACGCGTGGCGGGCGCAGGACAAGATCTGGTTGGCCTGCGGGCAGGCCAGGGCGTCAGCAGCGATGCCAGCGGCCGCCTGTCCGCCGTCGCCAGCCTGGCCCCAAGCAGCGTGGCAGCATGGCGCAACGGCAGGATCACCTTCGACAATGTGCCGCTGGGCGCGGCGCTGGACGAATTCGAACGCTATGGCGACACGGGCTTCGTCGTGCGCGATCCCGCCGTCGCGCAGCTGCGCATCGGCGGCAGCTTCAGCCTGGCCCAGCTCGACCGCTTTGCGGCCGCCCTGCCCCAGCTGCTGCCCGTGCAGATCGTGCGCAGCGACGGCGCCAACGAGATCCGCATGGCACAGAAAGCACCTGCGCAAGCGCCGGCCATGCATCTGCAAAAAAATAAATGAAAATAGTTCGCATTCGCAGGTGAGGGTTTTGCCCGCTGCCGCGTCTACCAAGTTAATCGAAAACAATTAACTTGGAGAAATGCAACATGTGGTCACCCCGTCTCAATGTACAACCCGCCCCACTCGCCCTGGCCGCCATGCTGGCCCTGGGCAGCATTCCCCTGGCGCAGGCGCAAACGGCACCCACCGTGACACTGGCCATCGCCGCCCAGCCGCTGGGGCAAGCCCTGAATGAACTGGCGCGGCAAGCCCATTTGCAACTGCTGTTCGCGCCGGAACTGGTGGCGGGCAAAACGGCGCCCGCCGTCAGCGGTACCCTCAGCGTGGCCGACAGCCTGGAGCGCCTGCTGGCCGGCAGCGGCCTTGCCGCCAGCATCGACGGCAACAGCGTCATCATCCGCCCGGCATCCGCCGCCACGGGCAAGGTGGCGACCCTGGCGGAGATTACCGTCAGCGCGCGCCAGGAGGCGACACTAGACAGCGAGCTGACCAAGTCGTATGCGGCGCAAGCGGTGAGCATCGGCAAGGGCCGGCAAAGCCTGCGCGAGATTCCCCAGTCCGTCTCCGTGCTGACGCGCCAGCAGTTGAACGACCAGAATTTGCTGAGCCTGGACGACGCCATGCGCGGCGTGACGGGCATCACCGTCGAAGCCAGCAGCACGGGCGGCAACCACGGCAATTTTTACTCGCGCGGCTATGCGCTCGATACCGTACAGGTCGATGGCGTGATGACACCGGCCAGCACGGGAAGCGACCTGTCGGCCGGCTTCGGTCTGGCCATCTATGACCGCGTGGAAGTGCTGCGCGGCCCCGCCGGCCTGTTCCAGGGTGCAGGCGACCCAGGCGGCACCATCAACCTGGTGCGCAAGCGGGCGCGCGACACCTTTGCCGCCAGCGGCGTGCTCAGCGCAGGTTCCTGGGACCGCTACTATGCGGAAGCGGACATGACGGGGCCCCTGAGCGCGGATGGCAAGGTGCGCGGCCGCCTGGTGGCGGCGTATGAACACCGGCGTTCCTTCGTCGACCATGTGTATGCGGAAAAACCGCTGCTGTACGGCACCGTCGCCATCGATCTGGCACCGGGCACCGTGCTGACGGGCGGCATCACCTGGCAGGAATACAAGGGCCGTCCCGCCTTCGGCCTGCCCGCACATGAAGACGGGCGCCTGCTCGACGTGCCCCGCTCCACCTACCTCGACCCGGCCTGGAACCACATCACGGAAAAGGTCACCGAATACTTTGCCGAACTCGAACATAAGCTGGACAACGGCGGCCAGTTCAAGGTCACCGCCCTGTACCGCGAACAGGACGAACCGTCGCGCAACTTCGGATGGTCCGATTGTGCGGCCGATCCTGTCACGGGTGACAGCTGCCTGATCAGCTGGAACTACCGCAGCCACTGGAAGACGCAGGGCCTCGACGCCTGGCTGGCCACGCCGTTCCAGGCGTTTGGCCGCAGCCACGACCTGATCGTGGGCGCCGACTACCGCCAGGTACACAAGAATTTCCAGTACGGCGGCGGAGACAATGCGCCAATCAACATCTTCCATCCGGATAACAATATCGCGCAGCCCAGTTATACCTTTTCCAACGGCAATGACAACCGCAGCAAGCAGTTCGGCCTGTACGCCCGCACCCGCCTGCAGGCAACGGAACGCCTGGCCGTCAACCTGGGCGGGCGCCTGACGCACTGGGACAATCGTACCGTCAACCGCAACGCATATTTCAACCAGTTCACCGATGTCAGCAACAAGATCAACGCCAAGTTGACGCCGTATGCGGGCCTGGTCTACGAGCTCGACAAACAGCTGTCGGCCTACGGCAGCTACACGCGCATCTTCTCGCCCCAGTCAACCACGGACGCGGCCGGCCAGACCCTGAAACCGCGCACGGGGCAGCAGTTCGAACTGGGCTTGAAGGCGGAACTGTTCGACAAGAACGTCAACGCGCATGCGGCGCTGTTCCGCATGGAAGATGAAAACCGCGTCATGCCCGACCCGGCCAACCCGCTGTTTTCCATCGGCGCGGGCAAGATGCGCAGCCAGGGCGTGGAAGCCGAGCTGAGCGGCAGTCCCCTGCCGGGCTGGAACATCACGAGCGGCTATTCCTACACCAGCACGCGCACCCTCGAAGGCAGCGACGACCAGAAGGCGCAGCTATACACCTTCATCGCACCGCGCCACAATGTCAACCTGTGGACCAGCTACCGGCTCGCCGGCGCGCTCGATAATATCAGCGTGGGCGGCGGCTTGCGCAGCGTCAGCAGCATGTACCGCCTGAACGGGCCCGTGAAATTCGAGCAGGGCCCCGTCACCACGGTGGGCTTGCAGGCGGGCTACCGCCTCAGCCCCAAGCTGGAGCTGTCGCTGACGGTGAACAACCTGTTCGACAAGAAATACTACACGCGCGTGTGGGCCGCCTACGGTTCCAACTTCTATGGCGAACCACGCAACGCCATGCTGACCCTGCGCGGCCAGCTGTAAGCGTTCCCCTGGCTTGACCTGCACACGGCCGCCGCATCCCTGCGGTGGCCGTGCTCGTTTACAACATCGCACTCTTGCATGTCTCGCAACCCCGCACTATAATAAGAATAGTTCTCATTCACATTTAGACTCTTGCCAGAGCCTGCACACGGCCACCGGCTGGTGCGCAGCTGGATGACACGCTGCGCCAGCCAGGCACTACGCCAAGCAAGCCTTTCCCTATCAATACCTGTGTGCCGCACAACGGCAGGCGCACGAGAAGAAGGATGTTTCATGGCGCGAGCACGTTCGCTGGCCGGCATGGTTGCCGGCCCGTTTTCCCCACCGATTTCCAAGGTTGCCATGCGCCCGCTGGCCATCGCCGTGCATTCGGCCTTGCTGACGGCGGCGCTGGGCGCGGGCACGGCCCTGGCAGCGGAAGCGCCCGCCAAGCCCGAAGAAACCACCTTGAGCGAAATCAAGGTGCAGGCCCAGCAAGACAAGGCGTCGACCGAGCACACGGGTTCCTACACCACCAAGCAGATGGCCACGGCGACGCGCATGGGCCTGTCCATCCGCGAAACGCCGCAATCGATTTCCGTGGTGACGCGCCAGCGCATGGACGACATGGGGCTGAACAGCCTGGCCGAGGTGCTGGTGCAGTCAACGGGCGTGACGGTGCAGGAAAACGACAGCGAACGCACGAGCTTTTCGGCACGCGGCTTTTCCATCGGCAACTACCAGATCGATGGCGTGGCCGTCAATTCCGGCAGCAATGCACTGTTCGACACGGCCATCTATGACCGCATCGAAATCGTGCGCGGCGCTACGGGCCTGGTCAGCGGCAATGGCGACCCGTCGGCCACCATCAATATGCTGCACAAGCGTCCCGGCAAGGAGTTCGCCGCCTCGGCCGGCCTGACCGTGGGCTCGTGGAACAAAGTTCGCCTCGAAGGCGACATCAGTGCGCCGCTGAACGCCGACGGCAGCATCCGCGGAAGAGTCGTCGTGGCAGGCCAGAATCGCCATTCCTATATGGACCTGTACAAGGAACGCAAGCTGGTGGGCGCCGTCATCGTCGAGGCGGACCTGACGCCGGACACTCTGCTGACGGCCGGCATCGACTATCAAAAGAACACGCCGAAAGGCACGAGTTGGGGCACCACGCCGCTGTTCTTCTCGGACGGCACCTCGGCCAACATGCCCCGCTCGTTCAACATGGCGGCCAAGTGGAGCAGCTGGGAGCGTGAATTCGAAAACAAATACGTCTACCTCGAGCACCGCTTCGCCAACGACTGGAAGATCAAGGCTGCCTACGGCCGCCTGGACAGCTCCTCGAACGGCAAGCTGTTCTACGGCGGCAGCGGCTTTCCCAACCGCGATGGCAGCGGCCTGGAAGTCTGGAGCGGCGCCTTCCCCTACGATGAAAAGCAGGACAACTTCGACCTGTCGGCCAATGGCGCCTTCACCCTGTTCGGCCGCCAGCACGACCTGGTGCTGGGCGTGAACGGCTGGAAGCGCACCGGCACGACGAATGAAACCCTGCTGCCCGATCCGCTGCCCTACGCCACCACCATCCCCGACTTCCGCCACTGGACGGGCGACGTGCCCGAGCCGGTGCTGACGCGCACGGGCGCGCGCGACATCGCCACCACCAAGCAGTCGGGCGCTTTCATCGCCACGCGCATCAACGTCACGGACAACTTCAAGGTGCTGGCCGGCGCGCGCGTCTCCCGCTGGGAAACGTATAACGACCGCATCGACACCCAGGGCCGTTTCGTGAAGCGCAGCTCCGCCTACAAGACGGACGACGTCATCACGCCGTATGCGGGCGTGGTGCTCGACGTGAGCAAGAGCACCTCGCTGTACGCCAGCTATACCGATCTGTTCAAGCCGCAAAACCTGAAGGACAAGAACAACGCCTTCCTCGACCCGATCACGGGCAGCAACGTGGAAGCGGGCGTGAAGAGCGAATTCTTCGATGGCGCCGTGAATGCTTCGTTCGCCGTGTATGAAGCCAAGCAGGACAACCTGGGCGAGGAAGACAAATCGGTGCCGCTGACCTTCGTGCTGCCCGATGGCAGCCGTCCCTATGTCTCTTCGGGCAAGGGCACGAAAAGCAAAGGCTACGAAGCGGAAGTGTCGGGCAGCCCCTTGAGCGGCTGGCAGCTGTTCGCCGGCTACACGCACAACAAATCGAAGACGGGCAAGGGCGTGCTGACCAACACCATCCAGCCGACCAATATGCTGCGCGTCTCGACCACCTACCGCCTGCCGGGCGAGTTGCAAAACGTCACCGTCGGCGGCGGCTTGAACTGGCAGAACGAAATCTACACGACAGCCACCCTGCCGAACAAAAGCAAGATCCGGGTCAGCCAGGGCAGCTACGTGCTGGCCAACCTGATGGCGCGCTACCAGATCAGCCCGAAACTGTCGGCCAGCCTGAATGTCAACAACCTGTTCGACAAGACGTATTTCCGCCGCGTGGGCTTCTATAACGGCGGCTATTACGGCGAGCCGCGCAACGTGGCGCTGAACCTGCGTTACCAGTACTGAAGCACGATACGAGCCGATTTTCCACTCACATAACAAGATAAGGGATACACCATGCACATCACTTCCATCGCGCGCCTCGGCGCCCTCGCCACCGCCCTGCTGGGCGCGGCTATCGCCTCCGGCAGCGCCAGCGCGCACCAGATCTGGCTGCAGCAGGACGGCAAGGCGGCCAGCGTCTACTTCGGCGAATTCGGCGACAACCTGCGCGAAGCGTCGCCCGGCCTGCTCGACAAGTTCAGCATCAAGAACGTGACGTGGGTATCGGCCAAGGGCACGCAGCCGCTGCAGGCAAGCAAGACGGCCGGCGCGTTCCTCCTCAATGGCAAGGTGGGCGCCGGCGAAAGCATCATCGTCGAAGAAGACAACTACCCGTCGTGGGAAGAGAAAAAGGATGGCAAGGCCACGCGCACCGTGTGGGTCCCGGCCGCGCGCCTGATCGCCGACGGCAAGGCGCAGGCGCCAGCGCTGACCCTGGACCTCGTGCCGACCGGCAAACCAGGCCAGTTCCAGGTCAGCTATCAGGGCAAGCCGCTGGCGCAAGCCAAGGTCAACGCCGTGGTGCAGTCGGGCTGGGGCAAGGAAGCGTGGAGCGATGCGCAAGGCCTGGTCAGCTTCCCGCTGCCCTGGAAAGGCACCTATGTGCTGGAAGTGCAGCACACGGACAAGACGGCCGGCCAGCGCGGCGCGCAAGCCTATGACAAGGCGATGTTCGTGACCACCCTGAGCCTGGTGCAGCCGCAAGGCGTGACGCCGCTGCCGGCCGGCCCGGCCCTGCCGCCCAGCAAGGATCACGACTGACCATGCCAGCGCCAGCCATCATTAAAATGCCGCGCCTGCGGCTGTCCGCCGGCGCCGTGTACCGGCTCGACGTGGCCTCGCGCAGCGTGGCGGCCATCGTCGGCGGCTATGTGCTGGCCGCGCTGGTCACCATGCTGCTGTCGGTGAGCCTGCCCATGGCCCGTTCCGAAGCCGTCATGACAGCCACCCTGCTGTCGTTTGCCATCTACACCTGCGCCGTGATGTGGGTCTTCGCCACGCGCAGCGCCCTGCGCGCCTGGCTGGGCCTTCTGATACCGGCCGCCGTCATCGCCGCCATCCTGCAGTGGATGGACGCACTATCCTGGAGTCTCGCATGAAAGAAGGTTTCCGCCAGTCGATGGCATGGCTGCACACCTGGTCCGGCCTGCTCGTCTGCTGGATTTTATTGCTGGTGTTTTGCGCCGGCACGGCCAGCTACTACCGCAACGAAATCACCATGTGGATGCAGCCCGAATTGCACGGCGCCGCCGCCAGCCAAGTGAGCACCGAGGAAGCGGCCAAGGTCGCGCAAAAAGCGATGGAAGAGCGGGCCACGGGCGCCACGCGCTGGTTCATCAGCCTGCCCGGCGAGCGCAGCCCCGCCACGCAACTGGGCTGGAGCAAGCCATCGCAACCGGGCGAAAAGAAACGCGGACGGCGCGGCAATTTTCATAGCGAAAAGGCCGATCCGGCCACGGGCGATGTGCTGTCCAAGCCGCGCGAGACGCGGGGCGGCGAATTCCTCTACCGCCTGCACTTCGACCTGCACTACATGCCGGCCATCTGGGCCCGCTGGATCGTGGGTTTCTGCGCCATGTTCATGTTCGTCTCCATCATCAGCGGCATCGTCACGCACAAGCGCATCTTCAAGGACCTGTTTACCTTCCGTCCGAAAAAAGGCCAGCGCTCGTGGCTCGATGCGCACAACGTGACGGCCGTGCTGGCCCTGCCCTACCACATCATGATCACCTACACGGGCCTGGTCACGCTGATGTTCCTGTACATGCCATCGGGCGCCACGGCCGCCTACAAGGGCGACAAGGATGCCTTCTTCGCCGAGGCGTTTCCCGGCCGCTCGGGCGACAGCAAGCCGGCCGGCGTGGCCGCGCCGCTGACGGCGCTCGCACCCCTCGTGCGCCAGGCGGAACAGCACTGGGGCGGCGGCAAGGTCGAACGCATTTCCGTCAGCCATCCGGGTGACGCCAACGCCACCATTTCGCTGACGCGCGCGGGCGGGCGCGACATGTCGTCGAAACAGCCATCGATGGAATTCGATGGCGTTTCCGGCAAGCTGCTGTCGACCGACGGTGACGCACAGCCTGGCGCCGCCGCCACGCAAGGCGTGATGGTGGGACTGCACGTCGCGCATTTCGGCGGCCCGCTGCTGCGCGCCCTGTTCTTCCTGTCCGGCCTGGCCGGCTGCGCCATGGTCGCCACGGGCGCCCTGCTGTGGGCCGTCAAGACGCGCCAGAAGCAGGCCAAGGCGCTGGCCGCCGGCAAGCGCGCCAGCTTCGGCCTGCGCCTGGTCGAGGCGCTCAACATCGGCGCCATCGCCGGCATCCCGATCGCCTTCGGCGCCTACTTCTGGGCCAACCGCCTGCTGCCCGTGGCGATGGAAGACCGGCCGCAAGAGGAAATCGCCTGCTTCTTCGGCGCCTGGGCCCTGGCCGCCATCATCGCCCAGCTGCGCCCATCGCGCGCCATGTGGCGCATGCAGCTGGCCGCCGGCGCCTTCCTGCTGGCGTCGCTGCCCGTGCTGAACGTCTTCACCACCAATTCGCACCTGGGCGTCACGCTGTTCCTGGGCCGTGGCCCCGTGGCGGTGGCCGCCTTCGACCTGGTGGTGCTGGTGCTGGGCCTGGGCCTCGCGTATGCGGCGTTCAAGTTGAAACCGCTGCCCGTGAAAGCGGCCAAGGCGGCGCCAGTACAACCGGCGCAGACGATGGAGGCCGCGTGATGGAGCTGCTGTCGAACTTCCTCGCGAATTTTCTTGTCTTTGCCCTGTGCTATGCGGGCCTGTCTTCGCTGTGCCTGGCGATGGACCGCCACTACGCCGACCTGCACGGACGCGGCGCCGAACCGCCCGCACCGCTGCGCCGCCGCCTGCAGTGGACGGGCTGGCTGGCGCTGGCGGCGGCCCTGGCCTGGGCCATGCACATCGCGGGCGGCGGCTATGGCCTCGTCTACTGGGTCGGCAGCCTGACGGGCTGCGGCTTGCTGCTGATCTGGCTGCTGCCGTATGCGCCCCACCAGGCCATTCGCCTGGCGCGCATGATCGGCGTGGCGGCCTTGCTGGCCGCCGTCGCGCTGGCAGTGCTGTAATTATCATGGCCATGCCACCCCTGCTGCCCACGCAGCTGGAAAGCCATTATCGCGCGCACCACGGCTGGCTGGCGCACTGGCTGCAGCGGCGCCTGGGCAATGCTGCCGAAGCGGCCGACCTGATGCACGATACCTTCGCCCGCCTGCTGGCCAGCGCGCCCATGCAGCCGCACACGCCGGCCCTGCGCGCGCCCAAGGCTTACCTGGCGACCGTCGCCAAACACCTGCTGATCAACCACCTGCGCCGCCAGTCGCTGGAACGCGCGTGGCTGGCCGCGCTGGCCGCCCTGCCCGAACAGCACGTGCCATCGGCCGAGCAGCGCGCGGAAATCCTGCAGGCGCTGCAAGCGGTTGACGCCATGCTCGACGGCCTGAAACCGAAGGTGCGCGCCGTCTTCATCATGGCGCAGATCGAAGGCCATGCCTATGCGGACATCGCCGCGCAGCTGGGCATCGGCGAGCGCTCCGTGAAACGCTACATGGCCGAGGCGCTGACCGAATGCGTGCTGCTGGCGCAGGACTTGCCGGCATGAGCGCGGCCACTTCGCCATATCCACCGTTGTCGCGCAAGGTGGCGCGCCAGGCCGTCGAATGGTATTTGCTGGAGCAGTCGGGCCAGGCCACGCCGGACGATCTGGCCGCCAGCGCCCAGTGGCGTGCACGCGACCCGGAACACGCGCGCGCCTGGAACCGGGTGCAGCAGGTGAGCCAGACGGCAGGCCTGCTGCCGCCGGACCTGGCCGTGCCCGTGCTGCGCCGGCCGCAGCGCCGCGTGGCCGTGCAAGTGCTGCTGGCGCTGATGGCGGCGCCCGCAGCCTGGCTGCTGGTGCGCCACGACATGCTGGCCGATTACCGCAGCGGCGTGGGCGAACGGCGCGAAGTCTCGCTGCCCGATGGCGGCACCGTGGTGCTCAACACGGACAGCGCCGTCGACGTGGCGTATGGCGCCAGCGAACGCCGGCTGACCCTGCGCCACGGCGAAGTGCTGGTGCAGACGCGCCCCGACCATGCGGGCAGCCGCCCTTTCATCGTCGCCACCTGCCATGGCCTCATCCGCGCGCTGGGCACGCGCTTTACCGTGCGCGTCGACGACGACGGCAGCCGCGTGACGGTGCTCGAACACGCGGTGGAAATCACGCCGCGCGCGCCCTCCGCCACCGTCCGCACACTCGTGGCGGGCCAGCACAGCCGCTTCGACGCCAATCACGCGGGCCTGCCCACGCCGGCGCCGTTGCAAGCCGATGCGTGGGCGCGCGGCATGCTGGCGGTGCAGGACATGCGACTCGATACCTTCGCTGCCGAATTGTCACGCTACCGCCCGGGTCTGCTGCGCGTGGAGCCGCAAGTGGCGGGCTTGCGCCTGTCGGGCGCCTTCCAGCTCGACGACACGGGCGCCGTGCTGGACAGCCTGGCGCGCATGCTGCCCGTCGACGTGCTGTATCGCACCCCGTACTGGGTCACCATCGCGGCCCGCAAAAAATAATTGTTAAAAGTTGGCCCTTTTTTTCGCCGTGACCTGTCCTGAGGGTATTACAACGATACCTTACAACGACACTCACCGGAAAGGCCAGACCATGCAACTACCCCGTTTGACTCCCCTCGCGCGCGCCATCGGCAGCGCCTTGATCCTGCTGTCGCTGGCGCAGGCGCCGGCCATGGCGGCCGATGCCACCGCGCCAGCCGCCGCGCAAACGGTCTTCCACGTGCCGGCCGGCGAACTGTCCGCCGCCATCGCCAGCTTTGCCATCGAAGCAAAAGTGAGCGTGGGCGCGGCGGCCGAACTGCTGCAAGGCGTGCGCACGCCTGGCCTGAGCGGCAGCTACACGGTGCCGCAGGCACTGGCCCGCTTGCTGGCCGGCACGGGCCTCGAGGCGCTGCCCAGCGGGGAACGCAGCTACGTGCTGCGCAAGGCGGGTGCCGCATCGACCGGCGCGCCAATCGCCGCCACCCTGGACGAAGTGGCCGTCAGTTCCAGCGCCCTGCGCGACGGCACCACGGAAGGCAAACGCGGCTACGCGGGCCTGACCAGCGCCACGCGCCTGAACCTGTCGCTGCGCGAAACGCCGCAGGCCGTCAGCGTCATCACGCGCCAGCAGATCGACGACCAGGGCTTGCGCACCTTGCAGGACGTGCTGGTGCAGGCGCCCGGCATCACGGTCGACCATTCGTCGAGCACGCGCGAATACGATCAGGTATTTTCACGCGGCTTCGAAGTGACGTCGTACATGTTCGACGGTATCCCGACCAGCAAGAACCTGGAAGCGCGCACCTACGACATGGCCATCTACGACCGCGTGGAAATCATCCGCGGCGCCACGGGCCTGATCAGCGGCACGGGCAGCCCGTCGGCCGCCGTCAATCTGGTGCGCAAGCGCCCGGGGCGCGCTTTTGCCGCCACGGCCGGCGCGCAGTTGGGATCATGGGACCGCTACCGCATCGAAGGCGACGTCTCGACGCCGTTGACGGCGGACGGCAAGGTACGCGCGCGCCTCGTCGCCGCGCATGAAGACCAGCGCTCGTTCATCGACCGCTACCGGCAGAAAAAGGACGTGCTGTACGCCATCGTCGAAGCGGACCTGACGCCGTCGACGGTGCTCAGCGCCGGCATCAACTACCAGCAGGAAAAGCTCAAGGGCGCGGGCCGCGAATTCCCCATGTTCTATGCCGACGGCTCGCAGACCCGCTTCCCCCGCTCGATGAACGGCACGGCCGCGTGGAGCACGTATGACCGCGAACAGAGCATGCTGTTTGCCACGCTCGACCATTATTTCGACAACGACTGGATCGCCAAGCTGGCCGTCAGCCGCAGCAGCAACCAGTACGACGCCTTGCAGGGTTTTTCCGGCAATGGCTACCCGGACCGCGTGACGGGCGGCGGCATGCGGCTGTGGCTGGCCAACTGGCACAGCAAGCCGCAACAGACCTCGCTCGACGCGTACGTCAGCGGACCGTTCCAGGCCTTCGGCCGCCAGCACGAACTGGTGCTGGGCGTAAGCGCCTCGGAACTTGAGACGAATAGCCCCATCTATCCGGGCTGGCGCCTGGCCGGCTATGATCATGCGGTGCCGAATATCCACGCCTGGAATGGCGACATGCCGGTGCCCGACTACAGCGGCACGCGCCTGGGCAGCTCGTACGACAAGGAGCGCGAAAGCGGCCTGTATTCGACGCTGCGCCTGCGCCCGACGGACGCGCTGTCGGTGATCCTGGGCGCGCGCCTGTCGTACTGGAAGCGCGACATCCGCAGCGATTACGATGCCGACACGGACCTGTACGACGCGATGCGCGAAAACGGCAAGATCACGCCGTATGCGGGCCTCGTCTACGACCTGGGCCGAAACTGGTCGGCCTATGCCAGCTACACCAGCATCTTCACGCCGCAAAGCCAGCGCGACGTCAACAGCCGCTTCCTGGCGCCGCTGGAAGGCAAGAACTACGAAGTGGGCGCCAAGGGTGAATTCTTCGGCGGCAAGCTCACCACCAGCGCCGCCCTCTTCCAGCTGAAGCAGGAAAACCTGGCCGAAGCCGATCCGGGCAATGTCTGGATCATCGGCACGGGCGGCGGCTCCTACGCCTATCACACGGTCAAGGGCGCCACCACGCGCGGCTTCGAGGCGGAAGTATCGGGCCAGTTGCGCCCCGACTGGCAGCTGACGGCCAGCTATGCGCATAGCCGCATCCGCAATGCCGCCGGCGCACGCATCCAGACCAACCAGCCGCAAAACATGGCCAAGCTGTGGACCACCTGGCGCCTGGCGCAAGGCATGCCTGGCCTGGTGCTGGCCGGCGGCGTGAACTGGCAGAGCGATATCTACATGGACGACCGCGGACCGAATGGCGAACGCTTCACGCAGAAGGCGTATGCGGTGGCGGGACTGATGGCGCAGTACCAGGTCAGCAGGCAGCTGGTGGCGACCCTGAACGTCAATAACGTCTTCGACAAGCGCTACTATTCGACGGGCATGGGCGGCTACTACGGCGATCCGCGCAACGCCATGCTGTCGCTGCGCTATCAGTTCTGAATGGCTTCGCTACTTTTGAGCAGCGCCTCGATGTCCTCGGGCGCCACGGCGCGGCCGAGAAAATAGCCGAACGCTTCGTCGCAACCCATCTCGGCCAGCAGTTCCAGCTGCTCGCCGCTTTCCACGCCGCCGGCGATGGTGCGCAGTCCGAGCGTGCGCGCCATCGCCACGATGGCGCGCACCACGGCGCTATCACCGCCCGGCTTGCCCAGGTCGTCGACGAAGCACTTTTCGATCTTGACGGCATCCGTGGGAAAGCGTTTCAGGTAAGTGAGCGAGGCGTCGCCCGTGCCGAAATCGCTGATGGCGATCGCCATGCCCAGCTGGCGGAACTGGCGCAGTATCAGCTCGCAGTTCTGGTTGCTGTCGATCAGGATGCCGGCGGCGATTTCCAGTTCGATGCAATGGCCCGGCACGCCGGCCGCCTCCAGCGCGGCGGCGAAATTGCGCGCGATATCGCGCTGGTAGAACTGGCGCGCGGACAGGCTGACGGACACCGTCAGCATCTGCCCCTGCGCGATCCAGCTGCGCGCCTGCTCCACGGCCGTGGCCAGCACCCAGGCGCCGACTGGCAGGATCAAGGCGCTTTCCTCCAGCACCGGTAAAAAGTCGAGCGGCATCATCAGGCCCAGTTCCGGGTGCTTCCAACGCAGCAGCGCCTTCACGCCCGTGATCCTGCGCGTCTTCAAGTCCATGCGCGGCTGGTAGTACAGCACGAATTCATTGCGTTCGAGCGCGTGGCGCAGGGCCGTCTCGAGGATGGTGCGCGAATACGACTGCGTCTGCATGCGCGGCGCATAGCGCTGGCAAGTACCGGGCGCGTGGCGCTTGGCCGCATACATGGCCAGGTCGGCCTTTTCGATCAGCGCATTGACGTCGTCATCGTCGTCCGGGTACAGGGCCACGCCCACGCTGGCCGCCACCGACAGGCTGTATTCGCCGATGACGAAGGGCGCGGCGATGGCGCGGACGATTTTCTCGGCCACCCGCTCGGCATCGTGCGCCGTGCGCAGTTCCGTCAGCAGGATGATGAATTCGTCGCCGCCCTGGCGCGCCACCGTATCGACCTTGCGCACGCACTGCTGCACCCGGCGCGCGAACTCCGTCAGCACCTGGTCGCCCACGTCGTGCCCCAGGCTGTCGTTGATGGATTTGAAGCGGTCGATGTCGACGAACAGCACGGCCAGCAGCCCCTGGTGGCGGCGCGCGTAGGCGATGCCGTGCTCGAAGCGGATCTGGAAATGCAAACGGTTCGGCAAGCCCGTCAAGCCATCGTGGTGGGCGATGAATTCCAGCTGCTGCTCGGCGCGCCGGCGGGCCGACACGTCGTGCAGCAGCAGCACCGCGCCGCCCTGCGCCAGCGGCGCGCAGCTGTACTGCACGTCGATGCGCTTGCCGTCGAGATGGCGCAGCAGCACGGCGCCGCGCGCCACTTCCAGCACTTCCTGCCGCGCCACGCAGTCGCGCACCTGGCGCGCCGCATCGATGGGCGTGCCGTCATGGAACAGCGGCAGCAGCTGCGTCACGGCCTGGCCCGGGCCATCGTCGCCCTGCAAGCCGCCCATGGCGCTGGCGCGGGGATTGAGGTACCGCACCACACCATCGTGGTCGGTGCCGATGACGGCCGCCGGCAGCGCATGCAGCAGCGCCAGCGCATCGGCCATGCGCTGAGCCTGTGCCGCCTGCAGCACCACGCCCGTCGCATGGCGCATGCGCCACATGCGCGCCGCCCGCCACTGGCAGGCCAGCAGCACGGCGAGCACCATGGCCAGGGCCAGGCACAGCGCCAGCAGCAGCGCCGTCATGCGTCACCCGGCAGGCGGAAAGTACGGAACATGGTTTTCCTTTGCAACGTGCGCCATGCGGCCGGGCGCAGATACATGCTGAAAGGAAATAATATAAGAATTTTGGCGCGATATTTGCCTGATCGGGCGCCGCTTGACTGGCATCAAGCGGCGCGTGGCACGCCCGCTTCAGGCCAGCGACAGCGTCCTGCCCGGGGCGGAACCCGCCGCTGCGGCCACGCCGGGCGTGCCATGCAGCTTGAAGATACTGACGGCGTCGGCCAGGCTGGCCGCCTGCTGCTGCAGCGCGTCCGCGGCGGCGGCGGCCTGCTCCACCAGGGCCGCGTTCTGCTGCGTCACGCCATCCATCTGGCTGATGGCGATGCTGATCTGCTCGATGCCGTCGCGCTGCTCCACGCTCGCCACGGCGATCTCGCCGATGATGGCGTTCACGCGCTGCACGCTGCTCACCACGTCATCCATCGTGCGCCCCGCCTGGCCGGCCAGTACGCTGCCCTCTTCCACCGTGCGCACGGATTCGCCGATCAACTGCTTGATTTCCATGGCCGCCGCGCTTGACCTCTGCGCCAGGCTGCGTACTTCCGTCGCCACGACGGCAAAGCCGCGCCCCTGCTCGCCCGCGCGCGCCGCTTCCACGGCCGCATTCAGGGCCAGGATATTCGTCTGGAAGGCGATGCCGTCGATGACGGCGATGATGTCGACGATGCGCTTGGACGAGGCATTGATATGGCTCATGGTCTGCACCACCTGCGCCACGGCTGCGCCGCCGCGCTGCGCCACGTCGGACGCGCCGCCGGCCAGCTGGCGCGCCTGGTCGGCATTCTCGTTATTCTGCCGCACGGTGGACGTCAGCTCGATCATCGAGGCGGCCGTCTCTTCCAGCGAACTGGCTTGCTCTTCCGTGCGCGAGGACAGGTCCATATTGCCGCTGGCGATTTCCGCCGAGGCCGTGGCGATGGCGTCCGTGCCGGTGCGCACACGTCCCACGATGGCGGCCAGGTTGCCGCTCATGGCTTTCAGGGCCCGCAACAGGTCGCCGATTTCATCGCGGCTGCCATCGGCCACCACGGCGCGCAAGTCGCCAGCCGCCACCTGCTGGGCAATGCCGACGGCCGCGCCCAGCGGCAGCGTGATGCTGCGGATCAGCCACCACACGGTGACGGTACCAACCACCAGGGTCACCAGCACGGTGGCCAGCATGACGATGCTGGCGCTGCGATGCGCGGCCGCGTCCTGCTCCTTCATCTGCGCCATCAGGCTGTGCGACTGCTTGCCGATGGCAGCGACGATGGCGTCGATCTGGCGCGTCGGTTCACGATCCATACCCTTGACCAGCGCATCGACCACGTGGGCGCTGTCGGCGCGCGCGCCATCGAATTTTTGCAGGGCCGCCAGGTAGCTCACGCCCAGCGCGTCGTGCGCCTGCAGCGCCTGCGCCACGGGCGCCGTGTCGAGCCCCAGCGAAGCCATCATCGATTGCAGGCTTTTCAATTCCTTGCGCGTCTGCGCGCCGCTGGCGACGAACGCTTCGCGGTAGCGCTGGAAGGCGGCCGCATCGCCGCCGCGCAGCAGGATGTTTTTCCACTCCTGCACCTGGATCTTGAATTCCACCTGCGCGCTGCGTGCCGCGTCGATGGCTTCCGTCAGGGCCACGGCGCGCTGCATGGCGTCCGCGCTGCGCGCACTGGCCGCGTCGAGCGCGCTCCAGCCGCGCGCGCCGACGAACACCAGCGCAAGAAAGAAGAAGGCGCCCAGCAGACCGAGGCGGACGGAGATTTTCAGATTCGCAAGTTGCATGTGTTTCTCCCGGCGGCAAGAACAGGATGGCAACAAAGGCGCTGCCAAAAACTATCCAATTCTCACCAAATAGGGAAATCATGCGGCGCGCCCCATGAAAAACCAAGCAACGCTTTCGTTAGAGAAACACTTTCAACATAGAAACAACAAATTACAAGGAAAAGTTAACTATCCGGCCACGCCGTCGGCCGCCGCGCCGGCAAATTCCTCGCGCAGCAGCGGATACAGACGCCGGTAGCGCGCCAGCCGTTCGTCCAGCACGGCGGAGGTTTGCGGCGCAATTGTCTCCTGCACGGCAGGCCGCGTGCACACTTGCGCGGGCGGCAAGCCCGTCACCGCCATCTGCGCCAGACGCGCCGCGCCCATGGTGCCGCCAGCCGCGCCGTGGTCGTGGCGCAGCACCTGCAAGCCCGAGGCATTCGCGCACAGCTGGGCCCAGAAGCGGCTGCGCGAACCGCCGCCGACGAACGATGCTTCTTCCAGATGCGTGCCAGCGCTGCGCAGGGCCGCATTACCGTCGGCCATGGCAAAAGCCACGCCTTCCATCGCGCTGTAGGCCAGTTCCGCCCGGCCGTGTTCCGTCGACAGGCCAAAGAACACGCCGCGCGCGGCAGCGTCGTTGTGCGGCGTGCGCTCGCCGCTCAAATACGGCAGGAAGATGGGCGCCGTGCGCGCCTCGACGTTTTCCGCCAGGCTGACCAATTCGCCGATGTCGCTCGACTGCGTCAGCCGCGCCACCCAGCTGAGGCTGGACGCGGCGCTGAGGATCACGCTCATCTGGTGCCAGCGCTCGGGCAGGCAGTGGCAGAACGCGTGCACGCCCTGGCCCGGATTCGGTGCAAAGCCGTCGCTGCCGGCAAACAGCACGCCGGACGTCCCCAGCGACAGCAGGCCGGCGCCCGGCTCCACCACGCCCAGGCCGACAGCCGCCGCCGCATTGTCGCCCGCGCCGCCGGCCAGCAGCACCGGGTGCGCGATGCCCCATTCCTGGCACAGCGATGGCCGCACCTGCGCGGCGGCGGCGCTGCCTTCGACCAGGCGCGGCATGTGCTCGCGCGTCAAACCGGTGGCGGCCAGCATGCGCTCCGACCAGTCGCGTTTGGCCACGTCCAGCCACAAGGTGCCGGAAGCGTCGGACATGTCGGAGACATACTCGCCCGTCAGGCGCAGGGCCACGTAATCCTTGGGCAGCAAGACCTTGGCCGTGGCGCGGAACAGCGACGGTTCGTACTTTTGCAGCCACAGCAGCTTGGGCGCCGTGAAGCCGGGCATGGCCTGGTTGCCCGTGATGGCGCGCGACTCGGGCACCAGCGCCTCGAGTTCCACGCATTCGGCAAAGGCGCGCGTGTCATTCCACAGGATGGCTGCGCGCAGCACGTGCTGCTGCTTGTCGAGCAGGGTGGCGCCATGCATCTGGCCCGACAGGGCGATGCCGCGCAAGCCGGAAAACGCCACCGGCTGGGCGGCGCGGATGGCGGCGATGACGTCCAGGGTGGCGTGCCACCAGTCTTCGGGATTCTGTTCCGACCAGCCGGGATGGGGGCTGGACACGCGCAGGGTCACGCCGGCGCTGGCAACGATGGTTTGCGCGTCATCGGTGAGGATGGCCTTGACTTCGGAAGTGCCGATATCGATACCGAGATAAGTCATTTGATTCCAGAATAAAGTTAAGAATGGCCGTCGCCGGACGGATCGGGCATGTTCATCAGCAGGCAGGAGCGGAACTTCGACGGCGACATCTGCTTGTGGGCCAAAAACTGGCGGTTGAAATTGGAAAGGTTGTTGAACCCCGTGCGGTAGCAGATATCGGTGACCTTCATGTCCGTATTCATCAGCAGTTCGCAAGCGAGCGCGATGCGCTCCTGGTTCACGTACTGGATGAACGAGGTGCCCGTATGCTTGCGGAAGAAACGCGTGAACTTGAGCGTATTCATCTCCGCCACGTCAGCCACGTCCTGCTCGCAAAAATCGAGCGTGATGTTCTGCTTGATATACGCCAGCACCAGGTTGATGGTCGACGACATGTAGCGGCCCGCCTGCGCCAGATAGGTGACGCTGGCCAGGGGCCGCCGCTCGCGGCAGTCGCACAGCTCGCCGAACAGGCGCGTAAACAGTTCAACCCGGCGCAAGCCCTGCGCCGTCGTCAATTCCTTCATCAGCGGCACCAGGCGCAGGCCCAGCGCATCGGGAAATTGCAAGCCCCTGGCAGCCTCGCCCAGCAGCGCTTTCAGGGGCGCCATTTCAGGGAAGAGCAGCGCGCAGCGTTCGATGAAGTCGCCGGAAAACTGCAGCACCAGGTCACGCTCGGGCAAGACCACGCCTTCCGGCAGTTCGCTGACCCAGTTGTGCGGCAGGTTCGGCCCCGTCAGGATCAGATTGCCCGCCCCGTAGCTGCCGATATGGTCGCCGATGAAAAATTTTCCGTTTGACGTGATGATGAAGTGCAGTTCGTACTCGGGATGAAAATGCCATTTCGCCACCGTGTGCGGAAAGCCGTGCGCCCACGCGCGAAACGATTCATGGATCGGTTTGTGGATCAGTTCCAGGTCAGGCGTCACGGCAGTTCCTTACGCGGTCTCGTTGCCAGCTATTCTAACCACTTACCTGGGCATTGAGCGCCAAAGCCAGACCGCTGTCGGCGTCGAACAGGTGCATGTGCTCTTCATCGAAGGCCAGCGCCAGGGTCTGGCCCACCTGCGCCGCGCTGTTGGCCGCGTTCGCCGGCAGCAGCGCCGACAAGGTCAGGGCGCCGCACTGGAAGCTGATCAGCGCTTCGGCGCCCAGCAGCTCGACCAGGTCGATCACGCACGCCAGGCCATGCGTGCCTGCCTGCTCCTGCGGCAGCGCCGCGCGCAAGTGATTCGGCCGCAAACCGAACACCACGCGCGTGCCCTCGGCCAGCGCGGTGAAGCGGGGCGATATCAATGGCCAGCGGTAGCCGGCGCAGACGAGCACCGTTTGCCAGCCATCCTTCTCGACGACGCCATCGATGAAGTTCATGGCAGGGGTGCCAATGAACCCTGCCGCGAACAGGGTGCGCGGATGGTTGTACAGTTCCGCCGGCGTGCCGATCTGCTCGATATGCCCGCCCTTCATCAGCACCACCCTGTCGGCCAGGGTCATGGCTTCGAGCTGGTCGTGCGTGACGTACAGGGTGGTGGTGCGCAGGCGGCGGTGCAGGCGCTTGATGTCGGCGCGCAGCTGCGCGCGCAGCTTGGCGTCCAGGTTCGACAGCGGTTCGTCGAACAGGAACACTTGCGGCGTCTTGATCATGGCGCGCGCAATGGCCGTGCGCTGCTGCTGGCCGCCCGACATGGCGCGCGGCTTGCGTTCCAACAGGCTGTCCAGGCTGAGGATGGCCGCCACCTCGCGCACGCGGCGCTCGATCTCGTCATTCGGCACCTTCAGGCGGCGCAGGCCGAAGGCGATGTTGTCGTACACCGTCATGTGCGGATACAGCGCGTAGTTCTGGAACACCATCGCCACGTTGCGCGCGCGCGGCGGCAAATCGTTGACGATGGCGCCGCCGATGTGCAGCTCGCCGCCGCTGATGTCTTCCAGGCCCGCGATCATGCGCAGCAAGGTCGATTTGCCGCAGCCCGATGGCCCCAGCAGGACGATGAATTCGCCGTCATCGATTTCCAGGTCGAACGGCTGCAGCACGGCCGTCTTCTCGTCATAAGTCTTGTGCAGCTGCCTGCAAGTGATGTTTGCCATGGTTAGTCTCCTGCCAGTTCGATCTGGATCTTGACGTCGCGCGGATGGCCCTGGGCCGCTTCCTCGAACGCCCGCACGCCGTCGGCAAAGCCGAAGGTGCGCGAAATGAAGGGTTTGACGTCGATCTTGCCGGAAGCCAGCAAGGCGATCGCGCGCGGGAAGATGTTCGCGTAGCGGAACACGGACTCGATGCGCACTTCCTTGGCCTGGATGGCGACGATATCGAAAGGGACATTTTCGGGCGGCATGCCGACCAGCACCAGGCAGCCGTTCGGGCACAGCAGGTCGACGATGTTGTCGTAGGCGCGCATGCTGCCGCTGGCCTCGAAAACGATGTCGGCGCCCCAGCCGTCCGTCAGCTCGCGCACCGTATCAAACAGGCTGGTGTGGCGCACGTCGACCGTGGTCACGGCGGGATTGCCGGCGAACAGGGCCAGTTTTTCCGGCACCAGGTCGGCCAGTATCACGCGCGAGCAGCCGCCCGCCAGCGCGGCCAGCGCATTCATGGCGCCGATGGTGCCGGCGCCGATCACCACGGCCACGTCGCCCGGCTTGATGGCCGCCTTCTTGGCCGCCTGCAGGCCGATGGCCAGCGGTTCGACGATGGCGCCTTCGCCGAAGCTGACGTTGTCGGGCAGCTTGAAGGTAAAGGCGGCCGGATGCACGACATACGGCGTGAGGCAACCGTGGATGGGCGGCGTGGCCCAGAAGCGCACGGCGGGATCGAGGTTGTACAGGCCGCGCATGGTGGCCGGCGAATCGAGCTGCGGCACGCCCGGCTCCATGCAGACGCGGTCGCCCACCTTCAGGTGCGTCACGTCATCGCCCACTTCGGCCACCACGCCGGACGCCTCGTGGCCGAGCACCATCGGCGCTTCGACGGCGAAGGGGCCGATCTTGCCATGTTTGAAGTAGTGCACGTCGCTGCCGCAGATGCCCACGGTGTGAATCCTGATTTTCACGTCGCGCGGGCCGATGGCCAGCGGCAGGTCGATGTCGCGCAAGGTGATGGAATGCGCTTGTTCCAGTACGAGTGCTTGCATGATTAATTCCTTATTTATGTTTGAGCATGGAGTTGAGCAGCCGTCCCAGGATGCCGACGAACAGCAGCGGCGGCAGCGCCAGCAGCACGGTGGAAGCGTTCACCACGCCCCACGGCACTTCCTGGCCCATCGAGGTAAAGGCCGATGCCACCACGGGCAGGGTCATGCTTTTCGACGAGGTGAGCGCCAGCGCGATCATCAGTTCATTCCAGACCAGCACGAAGCTGAAGACGATGCCGCCCATCAGGGTTTTCGAGGCTACCGGCAGGGCCACGTACCAGAACACCTGGTAAGGGCCGTAGCCATCGAGCGCGGCCGCTTCCTCGATCTCTTTCGGGATGCGGGCAAATGCGGGAATCGACAGCCAGATGATGGTCGACAGGGTCACCAGCAGATACGTCACCACCATCGACAGACGCGAGTCGTACAGGCCCAGGTCGATCCAGATCGAGATCAAGGGAATGGCGACGGCCACCGGCGGCAAAAAGCGCAGCGACAGCAGGAAGAACTGGATATCCTTCTTGGCCGGGATCGGATAGCGGGCGATCGCATACGCGGCGGGCACGCCCAGCACGGCGCCCAGCAGCACGGCAACGCCGACGATGGCCACGCTGTTGCCCAGTCCCGTCAGCACTTCCGGGCTGGCCAGCACCTGCTTGTAGTTGGCCAGTGTCGGGCTGAAGAAAAAGCGCGGCACGGGCGTGACGATGTCCATCAGCTCCTTGAAGGAATTGAGCACGGCCCACAGGATGGGGAACAGCGCCACCAGGATAATCACGGTGGTAATGGCGGTGGTGGCGGCATGGTCCACGCCGCGCCGGATAGTCAGTTTTCCCATTTGGCGACTCGCTTCCAGAGCAATGTGAAAATAATGGTCGTGGCCAGCATCATCAGCACGGCCATGCTCGATGCGTAGGACACCTTGCCCATCAGGCCGATGCCTTGCGCATACGCATACATGTCCAGGGTTTCGGTGGAGATGCCGGGGCCGCCCTTGGTCATCACGTAGATCAGGTCGAACGAGCGCAGCGACTCGACCATCTTGATGAACACGAGGCTCATGATGGGTACCTTCAGCATGGGCAGCGCGATATACGCATACACCTGGAGCGTGCTGGCGTAGTCAAGGCGCGCCGCTTCCAGCGGTTCGCCGGGCAGGGTTTCCAGCAGTTTCAGGATGACGGCGCCGAAGAACAGGCCCCACTGCCAGATGTCGACCAGCGCCACCGCATACAGGGCCGTGGCGGGGTCGGACAGCAGGGCCGTGCCGCCCAGGCCCACGCATTCGAGCATCCAGTTGAGGATACCCATCAGCGGCGAATACATGAACTTCCAGATGAAGGCGGCCGACACGCGCGGCAGCAGTACGGGCACGATCAAGAGCAGCGCGATGATGTCACGCGTGCGTCCCTTGACCTTCTCGAACAGGAACACGGCCAGCAGCACGCCGACGATCAGCGAGCCGGCCACGGTGACCACTTCCCAGATGGCCGATACCTGCACGGCATTGAGGAAGCGGCGGTCGCCGAACAGGCGGAGAAAATTGGCAAAGCCGACGTAATCGCTGTCGCTGTAGCGCAGCACGCGGTTTTGCAGGGCCAGGTTGATGGCGGCGATACTGGGCACCAGGCCCAGTACCAGCAGGACCAGCAGCGGCAAGGTCAGGAAGACGGCGGGCAGCCAGGTGTGGCGTTTTTTATGGATGGAGTGTGGCATAGGATGGCTTTCGAGCTTCATTTTTTCACCCAAAAGGCGAGTACCGGGGTCGGACCCTGAGGGTCCGACCCCAGCGTTTCGCCGTTGGGGCTTGGAACCGAAGAGCTGGGGTCAGACCCGCCGGGTCTGACCCCTGATTTAAGCTAGCGGAGTCGTCGGCGATACGGGCTTACTGACGTTTCTTAGCCCGTTGCATCACTTCCGTCGCATACTCATTCGCCTCATCCAACGCGCTTTGCACATCGCCGCGCGTGCCCGTAAACACTTCTTCCAAAACTACGCCCAGGTTGTCGCCAATGTCCGGCCACTCGGGGCTAGGCCAGATGGTGACGCGCGAGACGGGCGTGGTGTCCGTCAGGCCCGCCTGGATCTGCGGCTTGACGTGCTTGCGGAAGTAGTCGCTGTTGATGGTGCTGGTGCGGTTGTAGTCGCTGAAGACGTTGTCCTTCAGGCGCGCCTGCTCCTGCTCCTTGCCTGTGGCGAAAGCGATGAACTTGCCGGCCGCCTGGCGCGTGCATTCATCTTTCGCACCGGTGGCGGAGATGGCCAGGCCGTGGCCATACGCAGCCGATGGCAGCGGTGCTGGCGGGCGTACATAGCCGACCTTGTCGACCACCGAGGATTTTTTCGGGTCTTCCATCCAGTCGGCAAACGGCGTCGATTCGATCATGAAGGCCACCTTGCCCGACCTGAATGCTTCGAGCGCGTTGCTCCAGTCGTAGGTGGCGCCGCCCGGTGGCGAATACTTGAACAGCTCGCGGTACAGGGTGGTGGCTTTCACGGCCTGCGGCGAATTGAAGGCCGGCATGCCATTGTTTTCCCACTTGCCGCCGGCGGCCAGCATGAACGGCGCCCAGCGCCACACATTCATGCCCGAGCCGCGCTGGCCCCGCGCCGCCCAGCCATACACGTTCGGCGGATTATTCATTTTCTTGACGGCGGCGACCAGTTCGTCGAGCGTCTTCGGCACGGCGATGCCGGCCTTTTCCAGCAGGTCGCGGCGGTAGAACAGGAAATCGCTGCCGCCGATCAGGGGCGCGAAATACGCCACGCCCTTGTACGAGGCGACGGCGCGGCGGCCCGGCAGGAAGTCGTCGTAGTCGGCGTCCTTGGGCAGGTATTTGAGCAGGGGGACGACCCAGCCGGCCGTGGCGAATTCGGCCACGTTGGCTTCGTCAATGTAATAGATCTGGTAGGAACCGGCCTTGGTGGAAGCATCGAGGCGGGCTTTCGAGCGGCGGTCGTTTTCGCCGAAATAGCTGATTTGTACCTTGGTGCCGCTTTTCTTTTCATACTCGGCGAGGGTCTTTTCCATCACCGTCAGGCCCAGGCTTTTTTGCGCCAGCACCTTGATCACGGGCACCGAGCAGCTTTGCGCCGAGGCGTCTGCAAACCCGGCGGACATGAGGGTACCCCATGCAACAGCAGTCATGATTTTCATAACACGTCTCCATTTTTATAGTCCGGCGGTTTTCCACCGGTATGCCAACTATAAAAACAAAACCCATCTGCCACCACTGCAAAAGCGGCGAGTTTTCAAATACTATTTTTCAGCAAAACGACCTCCATGCCGGCCACGATGGACTGATCTTTTTTACCACACACGATATATAAAGCCGCTTGATTTATTAATTAGCCGAGCGTATATTTGGCTCGGGCACCGCATTGACGGCCGCCCCCAGGCCGAGGCAATCGCCTCCCGGTAAAAAATAAATAGATTCTGGAGACAACACAATGAACGTCAAACAATGCATCGCACTGGCTGTCCTGACGGCAGCCGGCGGCGCCGCCATGGCCGAGGAACCGATCGTCGGCCTGATCACCAAGACCGATACCAACCCCTTCTTCGTGAAGATGAAAGAAGGCGCGCAGCAACGCGCAAAACTGAAGGGCGCCAAGCTGTTGACGGCGGCCGGACGCGCCGACGGCGACAACGCCGGCCAGGTGACGGCGATTGAAAACATGGTGGCCGCCGGTGCCAAGGCGATCATGATCACGCCGAGCGATTCGAAAGCCATCGTGCCGGCCATCAAGAAGGCGCGCGCCGCCGGTGTGCTGGTGATCGCCCTCGACAGCCCGACCGAGCCGCAGGACGCCACCGATGCGCTGTTCGCCACCGACAACTACAAAGCTGGCTTGCTGATCGGCCAATACGCGAAGGCCGCCTTCGCCGGCAAGCCCGTCAAGATCGCCATGCTGGACTTGTTCCCCGGCCATCCGGTGGGGATAGCCCGCCACAACGGTTTCCTGGCCGGCTTTGGCGCGCCGGGCATCAGCGCCAAGACGGTCGGACCGGCGAAAACCGCCGACGTGGTGTGCATGGCCGACAGCTTCGGCGACCAGGGCAAGGGGCAGACGGCGATGGAAAACTGCCTGCAGAAAAATCCCGACATCAATCTCGTGTACACCATCAACGAACCGGCCGCCGCCGGTGCCTACAAGGCGCTCAAGGCCGTGGGCAAGGAAAAGAACGTGATGATCGTTTCGGTCGACGGCGGCTGCGCCGGCGTGCGCGACGTCAAGGCCGGCGTCATCGCGGCGACCGCGCAGCAGTATCCGCTGAACATGGCAGGCCTGGGCGTCGAAGCCGGCGTCGAGTACGCCAAGAACGGGAAGAAGGCCAGCGGCTACGTCGACACCGGCGTCACCCTGATCAGCGACAAGCAGCAAGCAGGCATCGAGAGCCGCGACACGGCGTTCGGCCTGAACTCCTGCTGGGGTAAATAAATCCACGCAGGCGGCCACGTTCGGCAAGGCTATCTGCCTTGCCGGCGCGCGGCCGCCTGCGCGTCGCCTTTTTCCCCTCTTGAATATGGATAACAGATGCGTTCCACCATCCCGACATTTATGCCGCCGCTCTCCAAACTGGGCCCGGTCATTGCCCTGCTCGCCGCCTGCGTGTTCTTTGCGTCGCAAAGCGACCGCTTCCTCAGCAGCCAGAATTTTTCCCTGATCTTGCAGCAAGTCATGGTCGTCGGCATCATCGCCATCGGCCAGACCCTGATCATCCTGACCGCCGGCATCGACCTGTCCTGCGGCATGGCCATGGCCCTGGGCTCGGTCATCATGACCAAATTCGCCGTCGACCTCGGCATGAACCCCTATCTCGCGATCGGGTGCGGCATCGCCGTCACCGTGCTGATCGGCTTCATCAACGGCGCGCTGGTGACCTCGATCAAGCTGCCGGCGTTTATCGTCACGCTGGGCACGATGAACATTGCCTTCGCCGTCACGCAGCTGTACTCGCAGGCCCAAACCGTCACCGGACTGCCGGAAGCGATGGGATTTTTCGGCAACACCTTCCAGCTCGGCCAGGCCACCTTTACCTACGGCACCGTGCTGATGCTGGGCATGTACGTGCTGACCTGGCTGTACCTGCGCGAGACCGCGCCCGGCCGCCACCTGTACGCCGTCGGCAACAATCCGGAGGCGGCCCGCCTGACCGGCATCGCCACGAATAAAGTTTTGCTGGGCGTCTACATGATCGCCGGGATGTGCTACGGCATCGCCGCGCTGATGTCGGTGGCGCGCATGGGCGTGGGCGACCCGCAGGGCGGCCAGACCGACAACCTCGACAGCATCACCGCCGTCGTGCTCGGCGGCACCAGCCTGTTCGGCGGGCGCGGCTCGATCATGGGCACGCTCGTCGGCGTGCTGATCGTCGGCGTGTTCCGCAACGGCCTGACCCTGATGGGCGTGTCCTCGGTGTACCAGATCCTGGTGACGGGCATCCTGGTCATCCTGGCCGTGGCCACCGATCAACTGACACACAAGAAAGGTTGATGAGCATGACGACGCATGTGCAACCGGTATTCCAGGCCCGCGGCCTGGTCAAGCGCTACGGCAGCGTGACCGCCCTCGACGGCACCGATTTTGACTTGTTGCCGGGCGAAATACTCGCCGTGATCGGCGACAACGGCGCCGGCAAGTCCTCGCTGATCAAGGCCCTGTCGGGCGCCCTCGTCCCGGACGAAGGCGAGATGCTGCTCGATGGCAAGCCGATCCATCTGAAGTCACCAATCGACGCCCGCCGCTACGGTATCGAGACGGTGTACCAGGACCTGGCCGTGGCGCCGGCCATGACGATCGCCGAGAACCTGTTCCTCGGCCGCGAACTGCTGCGCAAGGGCATGTTGTCGCGCTTCCTGCGCTGCATCGACAAGAAGCGGATGCTGGCCGAGGCGGAAGCCCATATGCGCGATCTGAAAATCGGCATCCGTTCGATGAAGCAAGCCGTCGGCACCCTGTCTGGCGGCCAGCGCCAGGGCGTGGCCGTGGCGCGCAGCACGGCGTTTGCCAGGCATGTCGTGATTCTCGATGAACCAACCGCCGCACTCGGCGTAAAGGAGGGCAATATGGTACTGGAACTGATACGCAATGTGCGCGAGCGCGGCCTGCCGGTGATTTTGATCAGCCACAACATGCCGCACGTGTTCGAAATCGCCGACCGCATCCACGTGCAACGCCTGGGCAAGCGCGTCGCCGTCCTGAACCCGAAGCACATCAGCATGTCCGACACCGTGGCGGTGATGACGGGCGCGAAGAGCGCCGAAGACTTTCCGGAGGAAGCCCATGCTTAAGGGAATCGATCCACTGCTCAGCCCGGAATTGCTGAAGATCCTGTGCGAAATGGGCCATGGCGAGGAAGTCGTGCTGGTCGACGCCAACTTCACCAGCCAGACCCTGGGCCAGGGCAAGCCGCTCGTGCGCCTGCCCGGCATCGACCTGCAGCGCGCCAGCGCGGCGCTGCTGTCGGTGTTTCCGCTCGACGCCATGGTCGACCAGCCGGTCGCCTTCATGAAGGTATGCAACACCGCCGACGGCTATCTGTCGGCGCTGCAGCGCACCATGATCGAGCAGATCGCCGCCACCGGCGCCGCCACGCCGGCGCAATGCGAGGCGGTCGAGCGCTTCGCCTTCTACGAACGCGTCAAGGGCGCCTACGCCATCGTGCAGACCGGCGAAATGCAGCCGTACGCCAATTTCCTGTTCAAGAAGGGTGTGATCAGCGATCCGCTGGCGGGCTGAGGAATGTGCAGCTGGCATAAAACATAAAATATAAGGAGACAACCATGTCAAAGCACTTCCCTGTTCTCGCCTCTTGCCTTGCCACCCTGCTGGTGGGCTGCGGCAGCGATAGCGACAGCACCAGCGGACCGCCCCAGTCCAAGTACCTTGAAACCTACCGTCCCCAGCTCTCGTACACCGCCGCCAAAAACTGGCTGAACGATCCCAACGGACTGGTCTACCACGACGGCGAATACCACCTGTTCTACCAGTACAACCCGAACGGCAATACCTGGGGCGACATGTCCTGGGGCCACGCCGTCAGCACCGACTTGCTGCACTGGAACGAGCTGCCCGTCGCCCTGACGGCCGAAAAAGACGCTGGCGGCAAGCTCACGCAAATGTTCTTCTCCGGCAGCGTGGTGGTCGACACCAACAATACCAGCGGCCTTGGCAGCGCCGGCAATCCTGCCATGGTGGCCATCTATACCAGTGTGTACCCGCAAGGAAAAACGCTGGCCAACGGACAAGTGCTCGCCCCCAACACCCAGTCCCAGTCCATCGCCTACAGCCTGGACCGGGGACGCACCTGGACCCAGTACGCCGCCAACCCGGTGATTGCCGCGCCACCGGCGCCGTTTGAAACCGAAGGGCAAAATTTCCGCGATCCAAAAGTCTTCTGGTATGCACCGGAGCAAAAATGGGTCATGGTTGCCGTGGCCTCGGAGAAGCACCAGGCGCTGCTGTTCTCGTCCAAAAACCTGCGCGACTGGACCTACATGAGCGCCTTTGGCCCGGCCAACGCGGTCGGTGGCATCTGGGAATGTCCCGACCTGTTCGAACTGCCCGTCGATGGCGACGCCAGCAAACGCAAATGGGTGATGAACATCAACATCAACCCCGGCTCGGTGGCCGGTGGTTCCGGAGCGCATTATTTTGTGGGGAAATTCGACGGCACGCGCTTTGTGGCCGACGCCAACAGCGTGATCGACAAGAAGCCGCCCACGGGCACCGTCTACCAGGACTTTGAAGCGGCCAGCTTCGACGCCACCGGCTGGGCATCGACGGGCGACTTTGCAGGCAAGACGCCCGTGGTCCCCTCGCATGGCGTGGCCGACAACCAGGGCAGCCAGCTGCTCGACACCTACCGGCTGGGCAAGGATGACGGCGCCACGGGCACGCTCACCTCGCCCGCCTTCACCGTCACCAGCAAGTACATCAATCTGATGGTCGGCGGCGGGCGCCATCCACGCCTGGCCGGTGCCGGCGACGGCACGGTGCCTGCGGGAACCTTGCTGTTCCCGGGCGCCGGTTTTGAAGGCCCGGCCAATGCCACCTACGCCGACCTGGGCTGGACACCCGCCGGCGACGTGGTGGGGCAAAAGGTTGCCGCCGGAAGCGACGCCGACCGCCAGGCGGCAGCCGGCAAGCTGGGCGCGGGTGTGTTCAATTCCTTCTTCGGGGCCGGTGACGTGTCCAAGGGCAGCCTGACGTCGCCCACCTTCACCATCTCCAGGGACTATATCAACTTCCTCATCGGAGGAGGCAACCATCCCTACAGCAGCCCCAATCCCACGGCGGTGGTGCTCAAGATCAATGGCAAGGTGGTGCGCAGCGCCACCGGGGCGGACTCCGAACTGAACTGGACAAACTGGGACGTGCGCGAGTTCGCCGGACAGCAGGCCCAGATCGTCATCATCGACGACAACGACGGCGCCTGGGGACACATCGTTGCCGACGTGTTCGAGGCATCGGACCAGCCTGCCAAGCCCGTCAGCGATGAAACGACGGTCAACCTGCTGGTGAACGGCCAGGTGGTCAAAAGCGCAACCGGCGCCAATGCCGAAACCCTGAACTGGCGCAGCTGGAACGTGGACGCCTACCGTGGCAAGAGCGCGCAGATCCAGGTGGTGGACAACAACACGGGCGGCTGGGGCCATATCCTGGTCGACCATATCGTCTTTTCGGACAGCGCCAAGGAAGAAGCCAACTGGCTCGACTACGGCGCCGACTTCTATGCCGCCGTGACCTGGAACGGCATACCCGATGGCAAGCGCATCGGCCTGGGCTGGATGAGCAACTGGGACTACGCTGGCAACACGCCCACCACGCCATGGCGCAGCGCCCAGACCTTCGCCCGGGAATTCACGCTGCGCACCATAGCCGGCCAGGCGCGGCTGGTGCAGCAGCCGGTGGACAACTTCAGCACACTGCGCAGCAAAGCGCTGTACAGCGCCCAGGACCGTTCCGTGGCCACCGGCGTGCAAGCACTCGCTATCGCCCCCGCCCCGGGCCAGGCCCTGGACATCGTGGCCAAATTCCAGCCGGGCAGTGCCACCGGTTTTGGCCTGAAGGTGCGCACCGGCGCGAATGGCGAAGAAACCGTCATCGGTTATGACGCGGTAGCGGGCGAGGTCTATATCGACCGCAGCAAATCGGGCGACGCCAGCTTCAACGCCAGCTTTGCCGCCCGTCATACCGCCCCGCTGCCGCTGCGCACCAGCACGGTGGACCTGCGCATCGTGGTCGATACCTCGTCGGTGATGGTATTTGCGGGCAACGAGGTGGTGTTGACCGACCAGATCTTCCCGCAACCGTCCAGCAACGGTGTCGCGCTGTTCGCCGTGGGCGGCGCGGCAACACTGAAAGAGCTGACCATCTGGCCTTTGAAGTCGATCTGGGCCAAGCGCTAAAGCTGCACGGGAGCTCCAGCCACCTGGGGCTTCACTGGCGGGGCGGTGGATATGTAATAAAATGTCCTTCTTTACGCCTGTAGAAACCGGACCCGCCCCGCCATGTCAGACAGCTTTACCGAAGAGGCGTGCGCGCCGCAAGCAGCCATCGACGATGTTCCATGGCTGCAGCCGCGCGGCTCGAACCAGATGGGCATGAGCCAGTTCAACGAGCGGGTGGTGCTGCAGGCCGTGCGCTTGCACGGCAGCATGCCGAAGGCCGACCTGGCCCGGCTGACCAATCTGAGCACGCAAACGGTTTCCCTGATCATCAACCGCCTGCTGGAAGACGGCCTGGTCAGCAAGCGCGCGCCCGTGCGCGGCAAGGTCGGCCAGCCATCGGTGCCCATCATGCTCAATCCGGACGGCGCCTTCTCGATCGGCATCAAGATCGGCCGGCGCAGCCTCGACGTGTTGCTGGTCGATTTCGTCGGCAAGACGCGCGAGCGCCTGTCGTTTCCCTATCCCTTTCCCGTCCCCGACACCGTGTTCGGCCAGATCGAGTCGGCGCTGAAAAGCATGGCCGTGCTGCTGGGACCGAAGTTGCTGCCGCGCCTGTGCGGCGTCGGCATCGCCGCGCCGCTGGGCCTGGGCGGCTGGCAGAATCTGCTCGAGATGGCGCCGGAGCAGGCCAACGCGTGGGACAGCATCGACATCGGCCAGCGCGTGCAGGCGATGACGGCGTTGCCGGTCGAGTTCGCCAAGGACACGGCCGCCGCCTGCGTCGCCGAGCTGGTACTCGGGCGCGGGCGCAGCATCAAGAACTTCCTGTACATCTTCGTCGACATCTTTATCGGTGGCGGCCTGGTCATCAACAGCCATTTGCACAGCGGCCTGCACGGCAACGCCGGCGCGGTCGGTTCCTTGCCGCTCGGCATGGCCACGGCCGGCGCCAGGCATCCACCGGGCCAGCTGCTGGGCGACGCTTCCCTGTTCAACCTCGAGCAGTTGTACACCCTGGCCGGGCTGGACCCGGCCGCCGCCCACGACGGGCGCGCGCTGCAGGAACCGTTCGTCACGCACACCGTGGCCTGGCTCGACGACGCGGCGCGGGCCATCGCGCTGAGCATCACCAGCGCCACCTGCCTGCTCGACCTGGAGGGGGTGATTATCGACGGTTCCTTCGACCGCGGCCTGCTCGAACAATTGCTGGCCCAGGTCGAGCGCGCGCTGGAATGCTATAGCTGGGAGGGCATCGCCCGACCGCAGGTGCTCGGCGGCACCGTCGGCTCCGACGCGCGCGCCGTTGGCGGCGCCTTCCTGCCGCTGTACGCGCATTTCGCGCCGGACCGGGACCTGTTCCTCAAGTAAAGGTTCTGTCGCGTTGTTTTGTATAGAGATTAAGAAAAACTCTTGCGATAGATATTGATGTCCTTGCCGACGATGGGCTGGCGCGAAAAGCGTTCGAAGCGCAAACCGAGCTTGTTGATCAAGTTGATCGAAGGCTGGTTCTGCGGCGACACGAGGCCATACACAGCCGGCAGGCACAGCACGTCGCGCGCATGGCGCACCACGCTAGCTGCAGCCTCCCAGGCCAGGCCCTGGCCGCAATACGCGGGCAGCAGCGCGTAGCCGATGTCGGGACCCGGCATTGTGGCGCGCTTGATCAGGCCGCACATGCCGATCGCCACGCCATCGCCACGGTGCTCGACGATATAGAAAGAGTAGCCGAGTTCCTGCTGTTGCGCGATCGGACCCGTTTCCAGCGCCGCGCGCGCCGCGTCCATGGTATGGATCTGACGGTCGCCGATGGTCGCCAGCCAGGTCGGTTCGTTCACCAGCCCGAGGAAAAACGCCGCGTCATCGACGCTGGCGGTGCGCAGGCGCAGGCGGGGCGTCTCGATCACGGTGACGGCGCCGCTCATGCCGGCCACTGCATCGGGTCGGTCAGCAGCTGGTACATCACATAGGCGTCGACATAGCCGAGCTGCGCGTGGCGGTAGGCCAGCGGCAATGTGGCGACGACCGTGAAGCCCAGTTTTTTCCACAGGGTGACGGCGGCCAGGTTGGTGCTGACGACGAAGTTGAACTGCATCGCCAGGTAGCCCGCGCGGCGCGCTTCTTCCATGCAGTGCACGCCCAGCAGGCGCCCCACGCCCACGCCCTGCGCGGCCGGGTCGACCATGAACGAGGCATTGGCCACGTGCGATCCATGGCCAGGCTGGTTCGCCACCAGCTTGTACATGCCCAGCAGGCGCTCCGTGCCCATGGTGGCGACAAAGCTTTGTACGCCGGGGCCGAACCAGTAGGCGTGGCACGCTTCGCGCGTGGTATCGGCGGGGAAGGGATAGGTGTCGCCGCCGGCCACCAGGGTCTGGAAGATCGGCCACATGGCGTCGAAATCGGCTTCGTTGGCCGGGCGGATATCAATTTCTTTCAAGTCGGTGCTCCTGATAACAAGTGATGGCTGATTGTATCAGCGGCCCAGGCGGAAGTTCACGCTGTCCGGACGCCCCGGCAAGTGCAGGCGCGATTGCGCGCGCGGCGCTTCGCTGACGACTTTCCCGCGCCGCAGCACCAGGCGCCGCGCCGCGCGCAGGCGCAGCGCTTCCACGGTACTGCCACAATCGAGGATCAGCAAATCCGCATGGCAGCCGGGCGCGATGCCGTAGCCATCGAGGCCCAGGATGCGCGCCGGCGTTTCCGTCACGGCCAGGAAGCAGTCGTGCATCGCTTGCTGGCCCGTCATCTGCGCCACGTGCAGCCCCATGTGCGCCACTTCCAGCATGTCGCCCGAACCGAGGCTGTACCACGGGTCCATCACGCAGTCGTGGCCAAAGGCGACGGGGATGCCGGCGGCCAGCATTTCGGGCACGCGCGTCATGCCGCGCCGCTTCGGATACGTATCGTGGCGCGCCTGCAAGGTGATGTTGATGAGGGGATTGGCGATGGCCGCCACGCCTGCCTCGCGGATCAGGGGCAGCAGCTTGCTCACATAATAATTGTCCATCGAATGCATGGACGTCAGGTGCGATCCCGTCACCCTGCCCTGCATGCCAAGGCGCTGGCTGTGGAAGGCCAGGGTTTCGATGTGGCGCGACAGCGGGTCGTCCGACTCGTCGCAATGCATGTCGACCATCAGCCCACGTTCGCAGGCGAATTCGCACAGCAGGCGCACGGATTCCGCGCCGTCCGCCATGGTGCGCTCGAAATGCGGGATGCCGCCCACCACGTCGACGCCCATGGCGATCGCGCGCTTCAGATTGTCGAAGGCGCCGGGACTGCGCAGGATGCCGTCCTGCGGGAACGCCACCAGCTGCAAATCGAGATACGGCGCCACCTGCCGCTTGACGTCGAGCAGCGCTTCGACGGCCAGCAGGCGCGGGTCGCAGATATCGACGTGCGAGCGGATGGCCAGCAAGCCGCGCGCCACGGCCCAGTCGCAATACTGCAGGGCGCGGTCCACCAGCGCCTGCTGCGTCAATTGCGGCTTCAGCTCGCCCCACAGGGCGATGCCTTCGAGCAGGGTGCCGGAGGCGTTTACGCGCGGCAAGCCATAGCTGAGCGTGGCGTCCATGTGGAAGTGGGCGTCGACGAACGGCGGCGTGACGAGGTCGCCCTCGGCATCGATCTCTTGCGCGCCCGTCACGGGCAAGGCAGGGCCGACGGCGGCGATGCGGCCGCCCTCGATGGCGATATCGATGGCGCGGCGCCCGTCGGGCAGGCTGGCATTGCGGATGACAAGGTCCATGCGGACACTCCTTCGGTTGACTACGGTACCTGGCGCTTCAAGTAGCTTGGCATCTTGGCTTTCTCAAGGATGCTGCGGTGCACGAATATAGTCACTGGCAAAAGCATAGCCATAGATTCCCTGACAACGCTTTGCGCACGCGCAAACTTATGGCAAATGCTGCCAGACGCATGAATACAAGCATGCGCGGGGCAGACGCCCTTGAGAAAATAGCTTTCAACTAACTCGAATCACCGCTAGAATATTCATATTGCGTTGCATCATAAAAAGTCTATGATCAGCTGTTTAGCACGCTACCCACTTTACAAAACGCGGCCAACTCTGGTTTTCGGGATTTTGCAGAGCGTTTTGCCAGCATTTTAATCCGTACAAAGGAGTAAATATGTTTCCGCTTCCTGAACAATTTTCCAGCGCCGCCAAGTCGCAACTGGAAAGCCAGCTGCAAATCTTCAGCACCCTCACCAGCAAAGTCTTTGAAAGCGCCGAAAAAATCATCGCGCTGAACCTGAACGCCGGCAAGGCCGCCATCTCGCAAACGGCGGAGACGGCCCAGCACCTGCTGGAAACGCAGGACCCGCGCGACTTCTTCAGCTACAGCACCAGCCAGGCGCAACCGAACATCGAGAGCGTGCTGGCCTACAGCCGCCAGCTGTTCGGCATCGCCTCGAGCACCCAGGCGGAATTGCTGGCCTCGGCCAAGGCCCGCCTCGACGAAGCCGCGCCTGTCGCCGCCCCCGCTCCTGCCGCAGCCAAGCCTGCGCTGGCAGCTGTACCTGCGCCTGCCGCTGTACCTGCACCAGCGCCAGCAGCCGCACCTGCGCCCGTTGCCGCCAAGCCTGCCGAAGTAGCCAAGCCTGCCGCCGCGCCGGCAGCCAAACCAGAAGCAGCGCCTGCCAAGGTTGCCGAGAAGGCCGCCGACAAGCCAGCCGTGAAAGCGGTGGAAGCCAAACCGGCAGCCAAGCCGGAAGCGGCCAAACCCGCACCTGCACCAGCACTAGCACCAGCACCAGCACCAGCGAAAGCCGCCGCGCCGGCACCGGCCAAGCCTGCCGCAAAACCATTTCCTTCGAGCAAACCGGCCGCCAAGCCAGCCAGCGCCGCCGGCAAGACCGTAGCCAAGGCCGCCGTCAAGCACGCCCCTGCCCCAGCCGCCAAGCCGGCAGCCAAGGCCGCTCCAAAGGGTACGCCATCGAAACAGCTCGACATGCTGGGTGGCGCTAAAGGCAGCGGCCGCAAGTAAGCCTCGCGCACAGCACTGACGCAGCAAAACAACGGGCTACGGCCCGTTTTTTGCGTGCCCGTCCACAGCGCGCTTTTCCACCTTGTTGTATCCTACGCGTACTTTCCGTCCGCGTGCCCGTCCTTCCGCCCCGCGACACCCCATTACTCAAAAACAAAAGGTAACCATGAGTTTATCGAGGCTCATCGCCGGCTTCGTGCGTCAGCATTGGCCGGCGTATGCCACCGCTGCCGTCATGCTGACAGGCGTGGCAACACTGACCGTCTGGATCCCGCGCCGCGTGGGCGCCATCATCGACGCGCTGGCCGCGCACCGCATGACGGCGGCCGAACTGTGGCTTGAGCTGCTGACCCTGCTCGCCGTCGGCGTCGTCATCTACTTCCTGCGCGTGGGCTGGCGCATCACCCTGTTCAAGGCTGCCTACCAGCTGGGCGTGATGCTGCGCACGCGCTTCTACACGCGCATGTCGCAGCAGGGCGCGTCGTTTTACCAGAACCAGCGCACGGGCGACCTGATGGCGCTGGCAACGAACGACATCGACGCCATCGAAATGGCCGCCGGCGAAGCCATGCTGGCCGGCTTCGACGGCACTTTGACCTTGCTGATGGTGCTCGGCATCATGCTGCTGGGCGTGGACTGGCGCCTGGCCTGCATCGCCCTCCTGCCCTTCCCGCTGATGGGACTGGCCTTCTGGCGCATCTCGAGCCATATCCACACGGCGTCGACGGATTCCTTAAAGCGCTTTTCCGCGCTGAACGACCATGTGCAGGAATCGCTGTCGGGCGTGCGCACCTTGCGCGCGCTGGGCCTGGAAGAGCGCAGCAGCAAGCAGTTTTCCACCCTGGCCGGCCATGCAGCCAACGCCAGCCTGACGGCGCAGCGCTGGGAAGCGGCGTACGAACCGGCCGTCGGCCTGACCCTGACGGCCGCCACGGCGCTGACCCTGGGCCTGGGCGGCTACCTCGTGTGGCAAGACCAGCTGACCATCGGCGCGCTGACGAGCTTTTCCATGTACCTGGGCCAGCTGATCTGGCCCATGTTCGCCGCCGGCTGGGTGCTCTCGCTGATCGAACGGGGCCGCGCCGCCTGGCAGCGCTTGCAGCCGATGCTCGATGCGCCGCTGGCCATCGACGACCACGGCACCATCGCCACCCTGACGCCCGGCCCCCTGCAATTGCAGGACGTCGGCTTTGCCTACGCAGGCCAGACGGCGCCGGCACTGTCCGGCATTTCGCTGCGTTTGCAGCCGGGCCAGACCCTGGGCCTCGTCGGGCCCACAGGCAGCGGCAAGTCGACCCTGCTGCGCGTGCTGCTGCGCCAGGTGACGCCACAATCAGGTCAAGCCACGTGGAACGGCCAGCCGCTCGACGCCTACACCCTGCACGCGCTGCGCGCTGCCATCAGCTGGGTGCCGCAGGAGTCGTTCCTGTTCTCCGCCACCATCGCCGACAATATCGCCCTGGCCCGTCCCGGCGCCACGCGCGAGGAAGTGGAACGGGCGGCGCAGCTGGCCGACATCCACGACGATATCCTGCAATTCCCCGATGGCTATCAGACGCACGTGGGCGAAAAGGGCATCACCCTGTCCGGCGGCCAGCGCCAGCGTGTGGCGATTGCACGCGCCCTGCTGGCCGACAACGGCTTGCTGCTGCTCGATGACGCGCTGTCCGCCGTCGACACGGGCACGGAAACGCGCATCCTGCAGCACCTGGAAGAACTGCGCGCGCGCCGCCCCGAACGCAGCGCCATCATCGCCAGCCACCGCCTGAGCGCCGTCGTCAACGCGGACCTGATCCTGGTGCTGCGCGACGGCCACGTCACGGAAACGGGCAACCACGACGCGCTGATGCAGCGCGACGGCTGGTATGCCAGCCAGTGGCGCTATCAACAACTGGAGGCCAGCCTCGATGCCATCTAAGACAGTACAAACAGATACAGCCACCCAATCCGTGCGCCGCCAGGCCGCGCAAGCGATCGGCCTGCTGCGCCGCGCCGCCGCGCCCGACCTGCGCCATTTGTATTGGGCCACGTTCTGGCTGATCCTCGCCGCCGCCCTCGAAGTGACGGGACCGATCCTGGGCAAGGCCCTGATCGACCAGCACCTGCTGCCGCGCCACCTCGACTGGACGCGCATGTCATTGCTGCTGGGCGGCTGCCTGCTGACGGGCTGGGTCGCGTCCGGCCTGCGCTATCTGCAGCTGGTGCGCCTGTCCGGCCTGGCCATGCGCTCGGTGCAGCGCCTGCGCGAAACCGTCTACCAGCACGTGCTGCGCCTGCCGATGAGTTTTTTCGACCGCGCCATCACGGGGCAATTGGTCAGCCGCGTCACCAACGACACGGAAGCCGTGAAATCGCTGTACGTGCAGGTGCTGTTCGTCATCCTCGACAGCTCTATCGTCCTGATCGGCACCATGGCCGCCATGGCTTTTCTCGACTGGCGGCTGATGCTGATCGTGCTGGCCCTGCTGCCGGCCGTGCTGCTCATCGTCTTCCTGTACCAGCGCTGGAGCGCGCCGGCCGTCACGCGGGCGCGCGCCCTGCGCAGCGAGATCAACGGCCAGATCGCCGAATCGATCGGCGGCATGAGCGTGCTGCAGGCGAATAACGCGGAAAAGCGCTTCGGCGCGCGCTTCACGGGCATCAACCAGGACCACTACACGGCGCGCATGCAGGAATTGCGCGCCAACGCCTGGCTGCTGCGCCCCGCGCTCGACATGCTCAACATCGTGCTGCTGGCCGTCGTCATCTTCAGCTTCGGCCGGCGTGAGATGGGCGCCGTGGAAGTGGGCGTGCTGTATGCGTTCATCAGCTACATCGCGCGCGTGATCGAGCCGCTGATCCAGATCACCATGCAGTTCAGCCAGCTGCAGCAGTCGGTGGTGGCCACGGCCCGCGTGTCGGCCCTGCTCGACGAAGCACAGGCGCTCGAGCACGCGCAGGGACGGGAAACGCCGGCCCTGCGGCAGGCGCAAACTGGCAGCGAGCTGCCCGCCGTCGACATCAGGAACCTGACCTTCGCCTACGTGGAAAACCAGCCCGTGCTGCACGAGCTGTCGCTGACGATACCGCAAGGTGCGTTTTTTGGCATCGTCGGCCACACGGGCAGCGGCAAGTCGACCCTGCTGTCGCTGCTGCTGCGCTTTTACCCCGTCACGCAGGGCAGCATCGCCATCAATGGCGTCGCCCTCGACAGCATCGACAACGAGCATTTCCGCGCCGATGTGGGCCTGGTGCCGCAAGACCCCTTCCTGCTGGCCGCCTCGGCGCGTGAAAACATCGACATGGGCCGCGGCTACACGCAGGCGCAGATCGAGACGGCCGCGCGCGCCGCGCATGCGCACGACTTCATCGCCGCGCTGGAACACGGCTACGACACGCCGCTGGGCGAAGGCGGTTCGCGCCTGTCGTCGGGGCAAAAGCAGCTGATCGCCATTGCCCGCGCGCTGGCCGGCCAGCCGCGCATCTTGCTGCTCGACGAAGCGACGTCGCGCATCGATAGCCAGACGGAGCAGATCGTGCAGCTGGCCCTCAACGAGTTGCGCGGCAAGGTCACCATCATCGCCATCGCCCACCGCCTGTCGACCATCCGCGAGGCCGACCGTATCATCGTGCTCAATCACGGCCGCATCACGGAAGCGGGGCCGCACGACGCCCTGATGCAGATCGAAGGCGGCCTGTACCAGCGCCTGTACCTGTTGCAGCAGCTGGCGCAGTGATAGCCCCTTGTCAATGCCTGCCGTGTGCACTTTCGCAAATTTCTGCGTCCCGCATGATCTTTCTTGATTGCAACAGAATATAATCTGTTACAGACAGGTGGTCATTGCGGGAGCGGGACGTTGGCAGGCAGACAGAGACGGGCATCATGGCGAAAGGCGCATTGGCTGCTGGTATTGGCCTGCTTGCTGCCGCCTGCCGTGCACGCCCAGGTCGGCAACCTCGAGCAGTATCTCACCGCCGTGCGCGACGATGGCCGCTTCGTACCCGCGCGCGCCCTGCAGCGCCTGCAAGAGGTGGAAACGCAGGCGCGCAGCGCTCCCCTGCCCATCCGCGCGGAATTCCTTACCCAACTGAGCAACGCCCGCATGCGCCTGGGGCAGAACGACATCGCCATGCAGCTGGCCGAGGAGCTGATCGCCTACGCCCGCCAGAACAAGAGCGACGTGGCGCTGGCGAAGGGCATGCTCAACAAGGCCTACATCACGTTTGCCCGGAACGAGCGCCGCGCCTCGCACCTGCTGGCCTTTGAAGCGGAAAAGATCGCCAACCGCACGGACGACTTGACCGTGCGCGCGCAGGCCACCATCAGCGCGGGGCAATCGTGGGCAGAGGAAGGCAATTTCCCGTTTGCGCTGGCCAAGCTGCAGGCGGCCGTCGACCTGGCGCGCCAGAGCAAATCCCCGTCCAGCCTGGCCGCCGCCCTGAATGCCCTCACCCTGCTGTACACGCAGATGCGCGAATACGACAAGGGTTTCGAGGTGCTCGATGAATTGCTGGCCGTATCCAGCACCCTGGCGTCGCCGGGCCGCATGGCGCAGGCGAAGAATACGGAATACGGGCTGGCGCTCGACGCGCAGCAGCCTCGGCGGGGCCAGCGCGCCCTGCTGGCGGCCCTGGCGCTGGAACGCCAGCTGGGCGCGCGCGGCATGGTCGCCGTCACCCTCGTCAATCTGTCGGACAGCTACCTGAAGGAAGACGACTACGGGCAAACCTTGCGCTACGCGAATGAAGCCATCACGGCAGCGCGCCTCGTCAACGATGAACAGGTGGAAGCGACGGCAAGGCTCAATATCGGCCAGGCGCTGATCGGCCAGGGACGGTTGCAGGAAGGCAAGCAAAGCGTGGCCACGGGCCTGGCCTACTACGAACGCACGGCCAACCAGCCGGAAATGCAGGCCGTGCTGCTGGAATACGGCATGGCGCTGGAAAAGGCGGGCGACCTGCGTGGCGCCGTCACCGCGTATCACCGCGAGCGCGGCATTTCCAACCAGCTGTTCGAAAAGCAGCGGCAAAAGGCCGTGTATGAGCTGCAAGAAAAGTATGAGGCGGAAAAGAAACAGCGCCAGATCGAGCTGCTGAGCCGCGAAAATCAGCTGAAGAGCACGGAAATCGACAACCGCCGCCTGCAGCAGCGCGTGTGGTGGCTGCTGGCGCTGGTACTGGCCATGGCGTCCGCCATCGTCGGCTTGCTATACCGCAAGGTGCGCCACGCGAACGTGCAGCTCAAGGTGAAAAACCAGGAACTCAAGCGCCAGAGTTCGCGCGACCCGCTGACGGCCCTGTACAACCGGCGCCATTTCCAGGAATTCATGCGCAGCCATGCGGGCAAGCCGCAGCCGTCCTATGCCGGCGGCGATGTCGTGGGTGCGCTGTTCCTGCTCGACGTAGACCATTTCAAGCACATCAACGACGGCTACGGCCATGCGGCGGGCGACCTGGTGCTGACGACGATCGCCGAAACCCTGCACGACGTGTTGCGCGAAACGGACATGATCGTGCGCTGGGGCGGCGAGGAATTCCTCGCCTTCCTGCCGGCCGTCGCCCGCGACGGGCTCGACGACATCGCGCGGCGCATCCTCAACGGCATGGCGGCGCAAAGCATCGACTACCAGGGGCAGACCATCCAGGTGCATGTGTCCGTCGGCTTTGCGCCCTATCCGCTGGCGCCGCTGGGACGGCCGCTCACGTGGGAACGCAGCGTCAACCTGATCGACATGGCGCTGTACCTGGCGAAGGCGCACGGGCGCAACCGGGCGTATGGCTTGCGCGGTTTTCGGCAGGTGGAAAGAACGACACTGGAAGCGGTGGAGCAAGACCTGGAACGCGCGTGGCGCGACGGCTTTGTCGATTTGAGCGTGGTACTGGGGGGAACAGACGGGATGGACAAGACGGAGACGGCCGTATCAGGCGGCCAGGCCAGCGAAGGCGTCGCCGCAGCCGCCATCACCTGACGGCAGCTGCGGGGTGCGATGATGACGTGCTTACTTGTGTGCGGCGTCCTGCATCTTTTCGCCGGCTTTTTCCACTTTCTTGCCCACGGCATCGGCCGCTTCGCTCATTTTCTTGTCGGCGTCAGCGGCGACCTGGTCCATCTTGGCGCCCGTATCGGCAGCGGCCTGGCTCACGGCAGCGTCAGCCTTGGTAGCGGCATCCTTGATGTCGGCTTCAGCCTTGGCAGCGGCCGCATCGATCTTCTGGCCAGCCTGTTCCGCAGGACCGGCGGCGGCGACATCATCCTTCTTCTGGCAGGCAGCCAGTGCCACAACCATCATCCCGGCGGCGCACACGGTCATCCAATTTTTGCTTGCTTTCATGGTATTCCCTTTCGTTGTTATCAAAAGACACAGATCAGTTCGCAATATACACCTGGCTAAAATTTTCTAGCGTGCGCTAACGCACATAAAAACAGGCTTTTGTGGCGTAGTTGTAAGCAATGGTATCTTGATATCTTTTAGCCATGTTTTCCCTGCACCGGATGGGCGGCCTGATAGCCATCCGTCAGGGTGTGCAGGAAGGCGATCACGTCGGCGATCTCCGCGTCGTTCAGGGCTGGCGCCTGCCCCGGCTGGCGGTCGAACGGCGCTTCCACGTTCACGTTCGACGCCAGGCCGGGCGGCAGGTCGTCGTATTTGCGCACCTTGCCGTTTTTATCCATCGGATACCATTTTTGCGGCGCCGTATCGCGCTGCACGTAGAAGCGCAGCACCTGCTCCAGGCTGTCAAAGCTGCCGTTGTGGAAGAACACCTTGCGCAGGGCGACGTTGCGCAGGGACGGCGTCTTGAAGCTGCCGCAATACTCCTTATGCTCCATCAAGTCGGTGCGGTCCGGGCCGCACAAGCCCATGTCGAAGTACGCCGGATCCGCATTGACGGGCAGCTTGCCATTGCGCGGCACGCCGATATTGATCAAGCCGTAATCGGTAAATTGGGGAAAGGCGCCGCCGGAAGTGATCTGGCTGATGTGGCAGGACGCGCAATTGCCCTTGCGTTCATCGTTGAACAGGGCCAGGCCGCGCGCTTCCTGCGGGCTCAACACGGCCTGCTTGCGCAGCATGGCGTCATACTTGCTCGTGTACGGATAGAAGTCCAACGGGCTTTCCTGGAACACTTCCAGCGACATCAGCGCCCAGCGCAGCGCCTGGCCCGGCTGCGCGAAGATATCCGCGCCATACGTCTGGCGGAACTGCGCCGCCAGGGGGCCGGCCTGCAATTTGGCGACGACGGCGGCCGCATCGCGGTTGCCCATCTCGCGTTTGGAGAGCAAGGGCGCCAGCGCCTGCTCGTGGCCCGACTGGGCGCGGCCATCCCAGTTGCGTCCGCCCGTGGGACCCGCGTCGACGCTGTCGTCGCCATCGTCGTCGTGATAGTGCTCGGTGAAGGCGGGCGCCGTCTGCAGGTAGCGCAGCGAGGGCGCCGCGCGCGTGCCCGCATCCTGGAGCTCAGGGCCGCCCAGCTGCACCGCCAGCCCATTCGGCGGGCCATATGCATGCTCGGGACTGTGGCAGCTGGAGCACGACATCTTCCCCGACACGGACAGGCTGGGCTCGAAAAACATGGCGCGGCCCATGGCCGTCATCTGGGCCACGGAAGGCTGATGTTTCAGGCTGGGCGCGTAGGCGCCTGCCAGGTAGGCGGCGGGAGCGGACGCTTCTTTTTGCGGCGCGGGCTGGCAGGCGGACAGCACGCAAATGGCAAGCAGCAAGGTGGAGTTCGTTTTCATCATGGGCTGGCAGCGTAGCAATGGCATGTGACAGCTGCGTGACAAAACCCTGCGAAACCTAATGTATCAAGTCCGTACATTACGTCATGTAACAGGCGCCGACATGTCACGCAGCTGACATATTGCCTGCCTAGCATGCGACGTTTTCCACCCAAAAGGCATGCACATGAAACCGCACTCCCGCCCCGTCTTACGTCCCCTGCCTATCCTGCTGTCGCTGGGCCTGGCCGCCTGCGGCAGCAACTATGCGATCACGCCCAGCACCACGGGCCAGGTGATCGGCAGCTACTATGAAAACGCCCAGGTATGCCTGGAAAGCGCCAACGCCAAACTCACGTGCGACAGCGCCTCCGCCGCCGTGCGCACGGCGGCCGACGGCAGCTACACCTTGGACGGCCAGGGCGCCGTGCTGGTGACCGTCGGCACGGACGCCATCCGCCATGAAGTCGTCGGCGATGCCGGTACCAAAGTCACGCAAAAGCTGCTGCTGCGCGCCCCCGCCGGGCACAGCGCCTTCGTCAGCGCCCTGTCGACGGAACTGGCGCAAGTCATGGATGGCAATGGCGGCGACTTTGCATCCGCCAGCGGCAAGCTGGCCGCGCGCATCGGCGTGTCCGAAGCGGGCCTGGCGTCGGACTTCAACAAGGCCAGCGGCGACGAGCTGGCGAAACTGAAGGCGGAAAACGCCAGCGTGACGGCCTTGATCGCCAGCGCCAGCGCGCAGGCGGCGCCCGCCGATGCGCTGGCCGCACTGAATAGCAGCTTGGCACTGAACAATATCCAGACCATCGTCGTCATCTACGCGGAAAACCGCGGCTTCGACAATCTGTACGGCCTGTTCCCGGGCGCGAACGGCGTGCCGGGCGTGAACCCCACATCAAGCGCCGCCTATGTGCCACAGAAAGACATCGACGGCAGCACCCTGCCCGTGCTGCCACCCACCTGGGGCGGCATGACGGCGGCCGGCCAGAGCACCGTCATCACGCAGGCGCAATCGGCCAACCTGCCCAACAAGCCGTTCCAGATCGACGATGCCAATAGCCCGTTGTACCTGCCGCAATCGGTGATCACGCGCGACCTCGTGCACCGCTTCTACAACAACCAGATGCAGATCAACGGCGGCGCCAACGACAAGTTCGCCGCGTATTCCGATGCGGGCGGACTCTCGATGGGCTATTACGATGGCAGCAAGATGCAGCTGTGGGACATCGCCAAGCAATATGCGCTGGCCGACAACCTCTTCATCGGCGCCTTCGGCGGCTCCTTCCTCACGCACCAGTACCTGATCTGCGCGTGCGCACCCACGTATCCAAACGCGGACACTTCGGTGGCGAAAGGCTCGATCGCGAAGATCGACGTCGACGCCAACGGCAACTTTGTGCGCCTGACGCCATCCGCCACGGCGCCAGGCACGGTCTTGAACGGGGCGCCCGCCTATGCCAACGACGGCGCGCTGACGCCGGCCGACAGCACGGGCATGTTCTACGCCGTCAATACCATGCAGCCGCCGTTCCAGCCCAGCAGCAACGCGCCCGCCTCGGGCGACAGCAGCAAACTGTATGCGGACACGGGCAAGGCCAATACGCTGCCGCCGCAAACGCAGACGAATATCGGCGACCTGCTCTCTGGCAAGAACATCGACTGGGCCTGGTATGCGGGCGCCTGGAAGGACACGACGGCCCTGGCCACGGCCAGCGCGCGCGCCGGCAGCTTCCCGAATCCGCCCAACTTCCAGTTCCACCACCAGCCGTTCAATTACTTTGCCAACATGGACCCCGTAAAGGCGCCCGCCTACCGCGCCGCCCACCTGCGCGACTTCGACAGCCAGTTCCTGGCCGACGCGGGCGCCGGCAAGCTGCCGCCCGTGACCTTCTACAAGCCGCAGGGCAATTTGAACCAGCACCCGGGCTACGCCAGCGTGGCCGACGGCGATGCGCACATCGCCAGCGTCATCGCCCAGCTGAAGAAAAGTCCGCAATGGAAAAGCATGCTGGTCATCGTCACCTACGATGAAAATGGCGGCTTTTATGACCACGCCGCGCCGCCGAAGGGCGACCGCTGGGGTCCGGGCACGCGCGTGCCGGCCATCCTCGTCTCGCCGTACGTGAAAAAGGGCTTGGTCGACCATACGCAATACGATTCGGCCTCGATCCTGCGCGCCATCACGCACCGCTTCGCCCTGCCCGTGCTCGATGGCTTGAGCACGCGCGACAAGGCGCTGGTGGCCAATGGCGGCAAGCCCATGGGCGACTTCAGCGCGGCGCTGGCGCTGGTACCGCAAGAGTAAGGCTGAGTAACAATGCGCCCGCCCGATTTGACCGCGGCGGGGGTGTTACCTGCTGACGCTACTGGCCGGGGGACGCATCGAGCAGCGAGCGTTCGAGCAATTGCGACAGCGCCGTGCGCAGCGCCTGCGTGCGCGCCGCCAGTTCCGGCCGCTTGTAGCGCTCGGCGGCGATCAGGCTGTTTTCCAGGCAGACGCGGTCGCCCCTGGCCAGGCAGGCGTCGGCCGCATCGAGCTGGGCGCTCGCTTGCGCCACTTTCACCTTGGCGTCGAGTTCCAGGGTGTCGGGATCGTCGCCCCAGCGTTTCACGTAGATGGCCAGGCGCGTGGCGGCCAGCTCCGGCTTGCCCGCATCGAGCGCCTGCTTGACGCTGTCTTGCAGCACCGACCACGCCTGCGCCCGCTGCTGTTGCTTCTCGCAAGTAGCGGCGGACTTGGTGATGCTCGCCTGCAGGCGCTTGATGTGAGCGGCGGGCGCCTTGGCGCTTTTCAGCACAGCCAGCGCGCTGCGCGCCCCATCGAGGTCGCACTGCGCCGCCAGCGCAGTGGCGGCCTCGACCTGTTCCGCCACGCTGGCGGGCTTGTCGGCGGGCTTGTTGTAAAACCAGATACCGGTCAGCACCACTGCCGCCGCGATCCACGTGCGCAAGCGCACGGGCGGACGCGGAGGCGGCACCGAGCCCTTGCTGGCAGGCTTGGCTGGCGGCGCCTTGGCCGGCGCGGGAGCCGATGCTGCAGGCGCTGGCGGGACGGGCTTGGGCGCAGGAGCAGACGCTGGCGGAGGCGCTGGGATGGGCGCAGGAATAGGCTGAGCTATGGGCACCGGCGGCGCCACTGCTTTCTCCAGAACAGGCGCTTGCGCCACCTGGCGCGCGCCGCAAAACGGGCAATGCGCCACGCGCAGCGGCAAGGTTTGGCCGCAAGCGGCGTTGATGCAAACGTCATTCACTGTTTCAAGCACATTCCAACCTTTTCCTGGAGTCATTCCACTGCGTTCTGCCGCAATATTACCTTACGCAAGCATCACAACGGCGCACCCGCATCGTGTTCCGCAGCCTTGATACCGATCAAAAAGCATCGGCCGCCGCGGCCTAAGCTGGAAGCACCGGCCAAGGACAAGGAGAACGCCATGCCAGCCCACCTGATCATCGAAGACGGCCAGCCCTGGTGGGACAGCGCCGATATCTGGGTCGTGCCGGGCACTGATCCGAATGGCCCGCCGGGTGCGCCCATCGCCGGCACCAGCAATTACCTGTGGGGCCGCGTGCACAACACGGGCAACAGCGCCTCGAACGGCGTGCGTGTGGATTTTTACTGGGCCGATCCTTCCGGCCAGATCGCCGTCGGCGCCGCCACACAGATCGGTTCCGCCTTTGCCGACTTGCAGCCCGGCGCCACGCAGGAAGTGCTGTGTCTGGTGCCGTGGATCCCCGTCATCGTCAATGGCGGCCACGAATGCCTGCTGGCCGTGGCCCATGGCCCGGGCGACGTCAACCCGCTGCCCGATCCGCTGCCCAACGGCTTTCCCTTCCAGCCCAAGCAGCACGAGCAGATCGCCCAGCGCAATGTCAACGTCGTGCTGGCGGCAAGGCGGGCGCAATTGCTGAGCATCGCGGTGGCGGCCCTGCCCCGTGCGACGAAAAAAGTGGAGCTGCAGATTGAATATGGCGGCGAGTTGTCCGAGCGCCTGCTGGCCACCCTGGGGCTGGAACGATGGCAGCCGGCCAGGGACGCACGCCTGGTAGCGGGGCTGGTGCGCACGCCCCATTGCAATGGCGATGCGCCCGGTGAGCAAAAGCTGGTGCTGGAAGTGCCGCGCGGCCAGGCGCAGGCCGTGTACCTGAGCGTGCGCGCCGAAGCCTTGCCGCCACGCCAGTATGCGCTGCTGCGCGTGCTGGAAACGCGCGACGGCAAGGTCATGGGCGGCGTTACGTATGTCGTCACCGATCTCGAGAACGAGCAAGCTCAAGAGCCCGCGCAAGAACAGCACAGCCCCGAGGAGCAAGCATCATGAGCGATACCCCCCTGCAGGTGCTGACGCGGCCGTTCGCGATCGAGCCCGTCACCAATATCATGCTGCCCGATGGCATCTTCGACAATGCCATCTATGGCTTGCGCATCGCCGCCCACGTCACCAATATGTCCGGCAGCGCCCTGACGAATGTCACCGTGTATCTGGAAAGCGTGGGCGACCCCGGCATCGTGCCCGTGGCGCGCACCTTTTTCTTTGCCAGCATTCCCGCCGGCGCGGCCATGCTGGTCATGTGGGATGCCGACTTCCAGCATGCGACACCCGGCAAGCGCCTGGTCAGCTTCGTCGCCAAGGCGGACGGCCACACGCCGCACCGCTCGATCCAGCAAATCTTCGTGTCACAGACGCGCTTCGACAGCGCCACCAACACCTACACGTGCACGGTTGAGGAAGGCACCTTGGAACTGTCCAAGCCGCAAGGCCACCTGCCGGGCAAGCGCTGGGGCAGCACGGGCACGGATGGGAAGGAGTGCCGCTGCCCGCCCGGTCTGGGGCCCATCGTGCCGACCGGCATGACCCTCGTCTGGACGCCGAACCCCGCTTATGCGGGCACGCACGGAGACTTGCCGTTTTCCGACCCGTGGTGGAAAGTGCTCGCCATCATCATCGCTATCATCGCCGCATTGGTGGCCATCATTGCCGCTGCGCTCGGTTCAGGCAAAGCCAGCTTCAGCGTGGGCGGCACGTTCGAGGAAACCGATCCCAGCGTCGATTGCTGCTCACTCGAGGGGGCCGGCTCGGGCCAGCCCGAATTCACAGTGGCGGGCGTGGCCTCGGCAATCGCCTCGGGCGCCATCGCCGTCGCCTGCTCCGATATCGCGGACCCGTTCTGGCGTGGTCAGGAAGCAACACCACCGGCCGCCGGCGAACTGACCCTGGCCGAGCGCGTGGTGGCGAAATGGGTGTTGCCGGAAGCGCCGAACGCCGGCCTTCCCTACACGGCCGACATCAGCTGGGAGTATCAGCGTTTCACGACGGGCGCCATCTACCAGCATGCCGTCACCGAAACGCAAGTCAACATCCACGTGGCGGGGCCCGTGGAAACGGATACGCCCGCCGTCGTGCAGGCGTACGAACCGCTGTGGATACGCGCCAGCTTCAAGCGCGACAATGGCAATGTGTTCCGCGGTACGGAACTGTATGCCTTCGTGCTGTTCCAGGCGCCGCAAGGCCTGTATTTCGTCGAATCGCTGACCGATGACGGCCTGGGCTTCGACCCGGGCGCCAACGATGGCGTCTACGCAGGCAGCCTGGACTTGAAGCGCGCTTACCGCACCCTGCTGCAATATGATCAAAAGGTCTACGGCACCTGGAGAGTCTTCGTCTTCGCCCAGGACGTCAACCTGACCAAGCCCGGCACGCCGCCCGAAATCGCCGCCCAGCACATCGGCGGCATGTTCGTCGCCAGCGCCATCGAAATCACCTTCGACGACACCCTGCCCTGCCCGCTCAAGGCGCAGGCAAATATCGTCGTGGTGTAGTAAGAAGCGAGGTCAGGGGTAGGTCGGATTAGCGGGGCAAAGCCCCGCGTAATCCGACAATATTGTTGGCTCCCGCATGCACACCTACACCTTGACGCTTTCAGCCTTGGCAATGACCGTGCGCGGAATGATATCCGTCGCCGGGCAAGTATCCATCGCATCCGAATACGCAAGCCAGCGCTGCAGGCTTTCCATGCGGCGAATCGTGATGCCCTTGCCATTGATGTAGCCGATCTGCTCGAAATTGGCGGGGCTGGTGGTCAGTTTCGACACGGTGGGCGCATTGTCGACCAGGCGGTCGTAGGCCTTGCGCGCCTTGTGCTCCCACTTGGCCAGCACGGGGTCGTCAAAGCGGTTGCTTTCAAAATACACGGTGATGGTGCGGTCGTGGTTGGCAAAGCCGACGATGGCCGCGCCCTTGCGTATGGTCAACAGGACATCTTCCTTGACGCCCGTGACGGGAACGAAGACGGCGGCGCGCCCATCCGTATCCGGCCGCTCCATGGGAATATCTTGTCCGATTATGCTCATTACATCACACTCTTCGTCATCGCCTGTTGGCTTGTTGTCCCTGCATCACTGAAAGCGTGCCGCCGTGCGCATGCGTGCGTTTGCCGCTGCGCCGGGCCGCTGCCAGGCTCGCTGCCATACCCTGCCATACCATTTCTCAAATAATACATTGCCGGAAAGCACTACACAAGATAATCAGGGGGCGCGGCAGCCGCCTGTCCTCCGCCGGATGGGGAATGGCGGCGCCCGGGGCAATCACCTTATAATGCTGCGATTACTTCACGTCCCCACCTTCGCACCATGACGCTTCCCGAGAATGACACCAGCCGGCTCGACGCCATCAGCGCCGCCGCCACCGAAGTGGCCGCGCAAAACGTGGCCGACCTGCTGGCCATGGCCATCTGCCACCGCCCGGACGAACCGTCCCTGATCGTCTGCGACAAGCGCAGCTGGCTCAACGTCGTGCTGACGGAAGCGTACCGCCAGGCCTTGCCGGACGCCACCTTCATCGATTTCGACGAGGTCACGCCCGATGCCGTGCTGGCCGCGTTTGCCGAACTGCCGGCCGGCAGCCTCGTCGTGCTGATCCAGTCGACCAGCTTCCGCCTGGAAGCGTTCCGCATCCGCATCGAGCTGTTCAAGCGAGGCCTGAAAGTCATCGAGCACGTGCACCTGTCGCGCATGCCCGGCGTGCAGGGCTTGCACTACATCGCCTCGCTGGCCTACGACCCCGCCTACTACCGGGGCGTGGGCCATGCGCTGAAGGCGCGCATCGACAAAGCCCGCCACGGCATGGTCGACAGCGGTGGCGAGCAGCTCGTGTTTGCTTCGCCATTCGAATCGGCCAAGCTCAATATCGGCGACTACAGCGGCATGAACAATATCGGCGGCCAGTTCCCGCTGGGCGAAGTGTTTACGGAAGCGCAGGACCTGGAAGCGGTAAACGGGCGCGTGCGCATCTTCGTTTTCGGCGACACGCACTTCATGGTCAACCGCCCCGACACGCCGATCACCCTGATCATCGAAAAAGGCCGAGTCACTGGCACGGAAAACGCCACGCCGGAATTTACCGCCATGCTGGAGATCATCCGCGCGCACGAAGGCGAAGTGTGGGTGCGCGAACTGGGCTTCGGCATGAACCGCGCCTTTTCGCGCGAACAGCTGGTCAACGACATCGGCACGTATGAACGCATGTGCGGCATCCATCTGTCGCTGGGCGCCAAGCATGGCGTCTACACGAAACCGCAATTCAAGCGCAAGGATGCGCGCTACCACGTCGACATCTTCGCCGTCACCGAAGCAGTTTATCTGGACGACGAGCGCGTGTACGCCGATGGCGCGTGGACGGTGGAACCGGTCGCGTTCAGTTAAAAAAACCCGCCGCTTCCAGCTCGCGGTCCCACGGCGGCACGGGCTGGTATTCGGCCACGAGGAAATCGATCAGCGCGCGCACCTTGGGCGACGGCTGGCGGCTGGCCGGATACAGGGCGCTCAAGTGATTGAGCGGCAGCTCCCAGTCCGTCAGCACGGGCACCAGGCTGCCATCGAGCAGATTGCGCCAGGCGAGGAAGGTGGTGCTATAGACGATGCCGAGACCCCGCTGCGCCGCCTGGTGCAGCACCAGGCCGTTATTCGCCGTAAAACCCGCCTGTACGCGCACGCTCACTTCTTCGCGCGACTCGCCTTCTCCACGCTGGAAATGCCAGTTCGTGCCATCGGTCAGGTGGCTGAAATGCAGGCACTGGTGCTGCAATAGCTCTTGCGGCGTCTGCGGCACGCCCCATTGCGCCAGGTAGGCGGGGCTGGCGCACAGCACGGCGCGGCACGGCGCCAGCGGGCGCATGGCCAGCGCGCTGCTGTCCGGGATGCCGCCCACGCGTATCGTCAAGTCAAAGCCGTGGCGTATCGGGTCGAGCAGCGCATCATCGACAAACAATTCGGCCTGCACCTGCGGGTGCAGCAGGCTGAAACGGGCGACGGCGTCGGCCAGCCACGCGCTGCCGAAACTCGATGGCGCCTGGATGCGCAGCGGCCCGGCCAGCTCCGCCCCCGCTCCCGCCTGCGCCACGTGCGCCACCATGCGCGCCGCTTCCTGCGCCTGGCTGACGGTGGCCATGCACGGCGCCAGGTAGGCGCGGCCCGCGTCCGTCAGACTCACTTCGCGCGTGGAGCGGTGCAGCAGGCGCGCATGCAGGCGCTCCTCCAGCTGCATGATGGTCTTGCTGACCATGGCTCGCGTCAGGCCCAGGCGCTGCCCGGCCACCGTAAAGCTGCGCTGGCGCGCCACCTCGACAAAGATTTCCATCGCTTTTAATTGATCCATGTCAAAGATTGTCTTCGTTTTGGCGACAATCTGTCAACCGCTGGGCGATTGTTTGCCGCCCTCGCCCATCCTACAATGGCGCTTTCCACTGACCTCATCAGGAGCCGCCGCCATGCTAACGATCGAACAACAAGAACAGTATCAACGCGACGGCTACATCATCCTGCCCGGTTTCAAGGGTGCGGACGACATCGCCGCCCTGCGCGCGCGCGCCGAGCAGATTGTCAACGAATTCGATCCCAGCGTCAGCCAGTCCATCTTCACCACGCGCGACCAGGCAAAAAATACAAACGATTATTTCCTCGCTTCCGACAACACCATCCGCTGCTTCTTCGAGGAAGAAGCGTTCGGTCCGGACGGCCAGCTGAAGCAGGCGAAATCGCTGTCGATCAACAAGATCGGCCACGCCATGCATGACCTGGACCCCGTCTTCCGCGCTTTTTCGGCCGATCCGAAACTGGCCGAAGTGGCGCGCGACCTGGGTTTGGCGGATGCGCAGGTGTGGCAATCGATGTACATCTTCAAGCAGCCCGGCATCGGCGGCGAAGTGCGCTGGCACCAGGACGCCACGTATTTCGAAACCACGCCCATCAGCGTGACGACCTTCTGGTTCGCGCTGGAAGACGCCACCCTGGAAAACGGCTGCCTGTGGGCGGAACCGGGCGGCCACCGCGGCCCCCTGCGCGAACGCTTCATCCGCAACGGCGACCAGGTGCGCGTGGAAAAACTCGATGCCATGCCGTGGCCCGACGACAGCACGGCCGTGCCCCTGGAAGTCAAGGCGGGCGCCCTCGTCTGCTTCCACGGCTTGCTGCCCCACTACAGCGCGCCGAACCGCTCGCCCGTGTCGCGCCACGCCTACACCTTGCACGCCACCGACGGCCAGACGCAATACGCGGCCCACAACTGGATCCAGCGCGACGACTCCTTCCCTGTGCGGGGCTTCGTCTGATGCGCATCGACGTCTTCGCCGCCCACTGGGGCAATAACGCGCTGCCGCCCGACGTCTTCATCGACAAGGTGCTCGATGCCGGTTTCGACGGCATCGAGATGTCGCTGCCGCTGGACGCCGCCCTGCGCGAGGAATGGACGGACCGCATCGCCAAGGCGGGACTGCAGCTGATCGCCGCGCAGTGGGAAACCGTGTTCCACAGCGACTTCGAACTGCACCGCGCGGCTCTGACCGAACTGCTGGAAAACGCCTGCCTGGCGCGCCCCGTGCTGGTCAACACGCACACGGGCAAGGATTTTTATACGCAGGCACAAAACGCAGAACTGCTCGACCTGGCCGCCGCCATCTCGGCCAGGCACGGCGTGCCCATCGTGCATGAAATTCACCGCAGCCGCTTTTCCGGCCACCCGATGCTGCTGCTGCCGTATCTGCAGCAGTATCCCGAGCTGCCCTTGACGGCCGACCTGTCGCACTGGTGTTGCGCCTGCGAATCGCTGCTGGAAGACCAGCCGCACACGCTGGCGCAAGTGCTGCCGCTGGTGCGCCACGTGCACGCGCGCGTCGGTCATGCGCAGGGTCCGCAAGTGGCCGACTTCCGCGCGCCGGAAGCGAAACCTGCGCTCGCCGCCCACCTGGCCTGGTGGGATGCCATCGTCGCCCTGCGCCGCGCGGCCGGCGCCGAGCACATGACGTTCACGCCGGAATTCGGCCCCGCGCCCTACACGCAAACCTTGCCGTGGACGCAGCAGCCCGTGAGCGATGCGTGGGAGCAGAACGTCGCGATGCTGCAGCTTTTACGCCAGCGTTATCCGGCAGATTAAGGAAACTGCGCAAAATTGGCCTGCACGAAATCGATGAAGGTGCGCAGCGGCGCGGGCAAATGGCGCCGGCCCGCATAGTATAAAAACGGACCGGGAAAGGGCATCGCCCAGTCTTCCAGCACGGGCTGCAGCTGGCCCGCATCGATATATGGCTGCAGCCACTCTTCAAACAGATAGACGAGGCCATGGCCGGCGATGGCCATGCTGACCGCAAAATCAGCCGCCGTCGGCGTGACGACCACGGGGCCGTCCGGCTCCACGCTCACTTTTTGCCCGTCCCGCTCGAACTCCCATGGTGGAACCGCGCCGCTGAGGAATTTCCCCAGCAGGCAGGCGTGCTGCAGCAGGTCGCGCGGATGCACGGGCACGCCGCGCTGCGCCAGGTAGGATGGCGCGCCCGCCACCGCGAAGCGCTGCGTGCGCGGGCCGATCGGGATGGCGATCATGTCCTGCTCCAGCCGCTCGCCATAGCGGATGCCGGCGTCGCAGCCACTGGCGACGACATCGACAAAATTATTATCGACCACCAGCTCGACCCTGATCTGCGGATAGGCGCGCAGGAACTGGTCGACCATGGGTTGCAAGAAGAAGCGCGCCGCGTTGACAGGCACGTTCAGGCGCAAGGTGCCGCGCGGGCTGTCGCGCAAGTCGTTCAGCACATCGAGTGCGCTGCTCACTTCATCGAGCGCCGGGCGCAAGCGCGTCAGCAGCAGCGCACCGGCTGCCGTTGGCGTCACGCTGCGCGTCGTGCGTTCCAGCAGGCGGATGCCCAGCTGCTGCTCCAGCCGCCGCAGCGCCTCGCTCATGGCGGACGCGGACTGCCCGCTGGCACGCGCGGCCTGGCGAAAACCCTGGTGCCGGGCCACCAGGGCAAAGGCGGCCAAATCGGCCATGGAAGGGCTGTCTGCATGCATGGGAAGAGCTTTCATTGTGCGTAAATGAGTACAGCCTGTGCCGGATTGACCCGATTATCATACAGCGCAATCGGCCTTACGATGGCTGCTCTTGTCCTCAACCACCACACAGGAGCTGCCATGCACACGCCTTCCCCCGCCCGCGACCAATTCACGCCCGCCCATTGCGACATCGGATTCAACCGCCTCGGCTACGGCGCCATGCAACTGGCCGGCCCGCACGTCTGGGGGCCGCCGAAAGACCGCGCCGCCGCCGTCGCCGTGCTGCGCGAAGCCATCGAACTGGGCGTCAACCATATCGACACGTCGGACTTTTACGGCCCGCACGTCACCAACCAGATCATCCGCGAAGCGCTGCATCCCTACCGCGACGGCTTGACCATCGTCACCAAGATCGGCTTCATGCGCGGCGCCGACCAGTCCTGGCTGCCGGCCGCATCGCCACGGCAGCTGCGCGACGCCGTGCACGACAACCTGCGCAACCTGGGCCTGGACGTGCTCGACGTGGTCAACCTGCGCGCGCCGGGCATGGCCGGCCCGGACGGCTCATCGCTTGCAGGGCCGCTGGACACGCTGGTGCAACTGCAGCGCGAAGGCCTGGTGCGCCATATCGGCCTGTCCAATGTCGATGCGGCCCAGGTGGCCGAGGCACAGCGCATCAGCCCCATCGTCTGCGTGCAGAACCACTACAACCTGGCGCACCGCGCGGACGATGCGCTGATCGACTCCCTGGCCGCGCAAGGCATCGCCTATGTGCCGTTCTTCCCCTTGGGCGGCTTTTCGCCGCTGCAGTCCGATACCTTGAACCAGGTGGCGGCCACCCTGCAAGCCACGCCGATGCAGGTGGCGCTGGCCTGGCTGCTGCAGCGTGCACCGAACATGCTGGTTATTCCCGGCACCTCGTCGGTGGCGCATCTGCGCGAAAACATCGCGGCAGGCGCGCTCACGCTCGACGCCCAGGCGCTGGCGGCATTGAGGTCGCTTGCAACTAAGTAGCGCACTATATATACTGTAGCCATGGATACCACTACCGCCCCCAACCCCTTGCACCAGGTGCCGCGCCTGGACGGCCAGCTGTGCTTTGCGCTGTACTCGACTTCGCTTGCCATGAACAAGCTGTACCGCAAGCTGCTGCGCAAGCTCGGCCTGACCTATTCGCAATACCTGGTGATGATGGTGTTGTGGGAGCGCGACGGCTTGACGGTGTCGGAAGTGGGTGAGCGCCTGTTCCTCGACTCGGCCACCCTGACGCCCTTGCTCAAGCGCATGGAGCAATCGGGCTTGCTCACGCGCACGCGCGCCGCCAGCGACGAGCGCCAGGTCATCATTTCCCTCACGCAGCAGGGCGACCAGCTGCGCCACGAGGCGGCCCTGCTGCCCGAGGCCATCCTGGCGGCCAGCCACTGCAGCGTGGAGCAGGTTGTGGACATGAAACAACAACTGAACCAGTTGCGCGACAGCCTGATGAAAAGTGAGTGAAATCGCCACTTTTCCGAGCAAAATCAGGCAAAGCATCCCCCTGACAGCGCCAGGCAAAAGCTGGCGCAAAATCCGCCTTTCTTTATTACAAATCGATACATGGATGGCCCCACCCTGCGTATAGAATAGTTGCCACTATTTCCTTACAACAACATCAGGGTGAATATGCGCATACCTTTCGGCTCCGTAGCCTCGCTGGCTCTCTGCTTTACCGTGTCGGCCTTCGCCGCCGAGCCATTCGACGACAAGTTCCGCCAGCTCGAAGAGGTATTGCCCACCCCAAATACCTACCGCACCGCCTCCGGCGCGCCAGGCCACGCCTACTGGCAGCAGCGCGCCGACTACACGATCCGCGCCACCCTTGATGAAGCCAGGCGCGAGATCGCCGGCAGCGGCACCATCACCTACCATAACCAGTCGCCCGACACGCTCGGCTACCTGTGGGTGCAGCTGGATCAGAATATCTACAAGCCCGATTCCGACGCGCGCCGCATGGCCACGGCGCCGTCGCGCCAGGCGTGGGCCAAGACGGCGGGCGAAGACACGATGAAATTCGAAGGCTTGCGCGGCATCCTCGCGCGCGGCGACTTCCAGGGCGGTTTCCATATCCGCCGCTTGACGGGCGCCGATGGCCAGCCTTTGAAATACGTTATCAACCGCACCATGATGCGCATCGACCTGCCGCAGCCCTTGAAGCCGGGCCAGGACTTTGCCTTCCAGATCGACTGGGATTACCGCATCAACGAACAGAAGGTGCTGGGCGGGCGCGCCGGCTATGAAGTCTTCGACGACAAGAACGCCCTGTTCGAAGTGGCGCAGTGGTTCCCCCGCATGGCGGCCTATTACGACGCGGCCGGCTGGCAGCACAAGCAGTTCCTCGGCTCGGGCGAATTCACGCTGGAATTCGGCGACTACGACGTGCAGCTGACGGTGCCCGCCGACCATATCGTCGCCTCCACGGGCCAGCTGCAAAATCCGCAGGACGTGCTGTCTGCCGCGCAGCGCGAGCGCCTGGAAAAAGCGCGCGGCAGCGACAAGCCCGTCGTCATCGTCACGCAAAAAGAAGCGGAAGCGGCCGAGAAATCCGTCAGCCGCGCGCAAAAGACGTGGCACTTCAAGGCGGCCAACGTGCGCGACTTCGCCTGGGCCTCGAGCCGCAAGTTCATCTGGGATGCGCAGGGCTACAAGAAGGGCGGCAGCGATGTGATGGCCATGTCCTACTACCCGAAAGAGGGCAATCCGCTGTGGGAAAAGTACAGCACGCAAGCCATCGTGCACACGATCGAGCAATACAACAAGTACAGCATAGCCTACCCGTACCCGACGGCCATTTCCGTCAACGGTCCCGTGGGCGGCATGGAGTATCCGATGATCTCGTTCAACGGCCCCCGTCCGGTGAAAGACAAGAAGACGGGCGAGCTGACCTACTCGAAGCGCACCAAGTATGGCCTGATCGGCGTGATCATCCACGAGGTGGGCCACAACTACTATCCGATGATCATCAACTCGGACGAACGCCAGTGGACGTGGATGGACGAAGGCCTCAACACCTTCGTGCAATACCTGGCGCAGCAGGCGTGGGAAGAAAACTATCCTGCCTCACGGGGCGAGCCGCGCGAGATCGTCGACTACATGCGCAGCCGCGACCAGGTACCCATCATGACCAATTCCGAGTCCCTGCTGCAGTTCGGTAACAACGCCTACGCCAAGCCGGCGGCGGGCCTGAACATCCTGCGCGAGACCATCCTCGGGCGCGAACTGTTCGACTACGCATTCAAGGAATATGCGCAACGCTGGAAATTCAAGCGCCCCACGCCCGCCGACTTTTTCCGCACCATGGAAGACGCTTCCGGCACGGACCTCGACTGGTTCTGGCGCGGCTGGTTCTATACGACCGACCCGGTCGACATCAGCATCGACGGCATCAGCGAATACGGCGTGAGCTCGAAAGATCCGGCCACGGAAAAAGCGTGGAAAAAGGCGCAGAAAGAGGCCCAGCCGGAATCCGTCACGAGCCGCGCCAACAAGGGCATGCCGCGCCGCGTCGATGCGCATCCGGAGCTCAAGGATTTCTACAACCAGCACGACGATTTCACGGTCACCAACAAGGACCGCAACGCCTACGCCGAAGCGCTGGCCGCCCTGGAACCGTGGGAAAAGGACTTGCTGAAACAGGGCAAGCACCTGTACCTGGTCGACCTGTCGAACGTGGGCGGCATGGTCATGCCCCTGATCCTCGAGATCGAACTGAAAAGCGGCAAGAAATACGTCGAGCGCGTACCGGCCGAAGTGTGGCGCTACTCGCCGAAGAAAATCACCAAGGTCGTCATCACGGATGAACCGATGGTGGGCCTGGTGCAAGACCCGTACTGGGAAACGGCCGACATCGACACGAGCAACAACAGCTGGCCGCGCAAGATCACGCCATCGCGCCTGGAGCTGTTCAAGAGCGAGAAGTCGCCCAAGGATAACCTGATGCGCGATTTTCATACGCCGCTGAAAGGCCAGAACGGCGGCTCGGCCAAGGGCGACGAAGCATGAAGCGCTGGCGCACGCTGGCTTGCGCCGTGCTGGCCTGCGCCAGCATGGGGGCCGGCGCCCACAACTTCCACATGGGTATCGCCGACATCAGCTACAACGCGGCCAGCGGCAGCACGGAAGTGGTGCACACCTACACGGGCCACGACGTCGAGGCGTTGCTGACGAACCTGTACCAGCGCCAGTTCGACCTGGGCCAGGAAGACAGCGAAGCGGCGCTGCGCCGCTATGTGGAAAAACAGTTTTACCTCGTGGGGCCGGACGGCAAGCGCTTGCGCCTGAACTGGGTCGGCATGAAGGTCAACGCCGACAATGTGGTCATCTTCCAGGAGCTCGAACGCACGCGCCTGGCCCCCGCCACGCGCATCCACAACCAGTTGCTGATCGACTTCCTGCCCAGCCAGCGCAATACCCTCAACGTGCAGGACAGCGGCGCCATCCAGACGCTGTTTTTCGACCGCCAGAACACGGAACTGCCGATCCGCTAAGGCCCGCCCCCCTATTACATCCATGACGCCACGCTCTCTTCCCCTGCTCCTCGCCGCCCTGTTTTCAGCCACCGCCGCCCACGCCGACGACATCTTCCAGCGCGTGCTGATCGACGGTTCGCGCCTGAACCAGCTGGGCGTGGCCGATTCGGCCAACGCGGGCAGCGTCACGCAACAGCAGCTCGATGCGCGCACCAGCTACCGGCCCGGCGAATTGCTCGAAGCCGTGCCGGGACTGATCGTCAGCCAGCATAGCGGCGAGGGCAAGGCCAACCAGTTCTACCTGCGCGGCTTCAACCTCGATCATGGCACGGACTTGCGCACCACGGTCGACGAAATGCCCGTCAACCAGCGCAGCCATGGCCACGGACAGGGCTGGACGGACCTGAACTTTCTGATCCCCGAACTGGCCATGCGCCTCGATTACAAAAAGGGGCCGTATTCGGCGGCGCAAGGCGATTTTTCCTCGGCGGGCGCGGCGTCCGTCGTCTACGCGAACCGCCTGACGCAGGGCATCGCCAGCGTGAGCGTCGGGCAAAACGGCTTTCGCCGCGCCCTGCTGGCCGATACGCTCGATGCGGGCGACGGCAGCCTGCTGTACGCGCTCGAAGCGCAGCACAACGACGGCCCGTTCACGCAGCCGGACCGCTACCGCAAGCTCAATGGCGTGCTGCGCTACAGCGAAGGCTATGCCAACAACGGCTTCAACGTCACGGCCATGGCGTATGACGCCAGCTGGAACGCCACCGACCAGATTCCGCTGCGTGCCGTACAGGACGGCACCCTGGGCCGCTTCGACGCCATCGATGCCAGCGACGGCGGCAAGGCCCAGCGCTACAGCCTGTCGGGCGCCTGGCGCCGGACGACCGACGACATGTCGTCCAAAGTCAGCGCGTATGTGATCGCCAACCGCCTGGCCCTGTTCTCGAATTTTACGTATGCGATGGACGACCCCGATAACGGCGACCAGTTCGCCCAGCCCGACCGGCGCGTGACGGCCGGCCTCGACGCCAGCCACACCTGGCACCGCCACACGGACAGGGGCAGCAGCGACACCACCATCGGCCTGCAGCTACAGAACGACAATATCCACAATGGCCTGTACAACACTCGGCAGCGCCAGACCGTGTCGACCACGCGGCAAGACCATATCGTTGAATCGAGCATCGGCGTGTATGGCGAAAACAGCACGCGCTGGTCGCGCTGGCTGCGCACCGTGGCCGGCCTGCGCGCGGACGCCTACCGCTTCGACGTGCGCAGCGACCGCGCCGCCAATTCGGGCAAGGCCAGTGACCATTTGTTCAGCCCCAGCCTGAGCGTGATCGCCGGACCGTGGCGCGATACGGAAGCGTATATCAACATTGGCAATGGTTTTCACAGCAACGACGCGCGCGGCACGACGATCACGGTCGACCCGAAGACAGGCGAAGCGGCCGACAAGGTCACGCCGCTGGTGCGCTCGCGCGGACTGGAACTGGGCTTGCGCAGCGCCGCCATCGCCGGCCTGCAAACGTCGCTGTCGCTGTACCGGCTGGACTTCGATTCCGAGCTGCTGTTCATCGGCGACGCGGGCGCCACCGAGGCGGGCCGCCCCAGCCGCCGCTACGGCATCGAGTTTTCCAGCTACTACAAGGCGACCAGATGGCTGTCGCTGGACCTGGACCTCGCGTATGCGCGCGCACGCTCGCGCGGCAGCGACCCGGCGGGCGACTTCATCCCCGGCGCCATCGAAGGCGTGGCCCAGCTGGCCATGACGGTGACGCCGCCAGGGCCGTGGTCGGGCTCCTTGCGCTTGCGCTACTTCGGCCCGCGCCCCCTGATGGAAGACAACAGCGTGCGCTCGTCGGCCAGTGTGGGCTTGAACGGGCGCATCGCCTACCAGATCGACAAGACCTTGCGCGTGGAAGTCGAAGGCTACAACCTGGCCAACCGGCGCGACTCGGCCATCGACTACTACTATGCCTCGCGCCTGCCCGGCGAGGCGCAGCCCGTCGACGACGTCCACTTCCATCCGGTGGAATCGCGCTCGCTGCGCCTGACCCTGGTAAAGAATTTTTAAGTAAACAAGAATAATTCTTATCGCACTGCACAGGAAACGCCGCGAAGTCGTAGAATGCCAGGCTGGATAAACTGAGACAGGCCGCGTTGCGGCCGCACCGCCATGAGCACTTCCGCACCGATCTTTACCGACCCGTCCCACGTCAAGGAAGCCTTGCGCGATGACGGCTATGCCGTCCTGCGCCCGCAGGACGTGGCCGCGCTGGCCGACTGCCCGCTGGACGCATTGCGCGCGCTGGAACCAAGCTGGAATACCCTGGCGCTGGACAATTACCTGAAGGATGGCGGCCGCTATCGCCGCCGGCGCCACTCGTGCTTCGTGCAGGATGGCGGTCGCCTGGCCCAGACCGCGCACCGTCCGCACTGGCAGCCGGTGGAATACAACGCCCTGCACGGCGGCATGCACCGCCTGTTCGAACCGGTCGAAGCGGCTATCGTCGCGCAATCGGCCTGGCAGCAGTTGATTCGCGCGCTCGGCGACGTCTGCTCGCAAGTCAAGGGCAGCCAGCCGTGGTTCATCGAAGCGCACCAGTTCCGCATCGATACGACCGACGGCATCGGCCGGCCCACGCCGGAAGGCGCACACCGCGACGGCGTCGATTTCGTCGCCGTGCTGCTGATCGGGCGCGAACAGGTCAAGGGCGGCGAGACACGCATCTTCGACGCGGATGGCCCCAACGGCAAGCGCTTTACCCTGACCGAACCGTGGTCGCTGCTGCTGCTCGACGACGCTGCCGTGATCCACGAATCGACGCCGATCCAGCCCCTGGGCGAGCATGGCCACCGCGACACCCTCGTGCTGACCTATCGCGCAGGCCAGTTCCAGGGCGAAAACTGACAAGCGGCCACAGCATTTCCTGTGGCCAAAATAGTTACTTGGAAGTTACTTTTGCAGACCTAAATCCGATATAGTCATACGATGTCGATATTGCGCGCTCACGGCGCCCAGCATCACCACACTGAAATCCTAGGAGAGGTCTGTGGACTCCAACAACCAAATCAAGCCTGACGAAATCGAGATCCTGATCGTCGAGGACAGCCCGACCCAGGCGGAGCGCTTGCGCCGCCTGATCCAGTCGCTGCACTACAACGCGCGCGTGGCGGCGAATGGCCAGCTGGCCCTGGCCGCCATCCGCGAGCGCAAGCCGCACCTGGTGCTGTCCGATATCGTCATGCCTGAAATGAATGGCTACGACCTGTGCCGCGCCATCAAATCCGATCCGACCCTGCGCGACATTCCCGTGATCCTCGTCACCTCGCTCAACGATCCGAAGGACATCATCCGCGGCATCGAGTGCGGCGCCGACAATTTCATCCGCAAGCCCTACGCGGAAGACTACCTGCTCAACCGCATCAGCCACATGCTGATGAACCAGAAGCTGCGCAAGAACCAGAACGTGGAAATCGGCATCGCCCTGTACCTGGGCGACCAGAAGCATTTCATCAATGCGGAACGCCAGCAAATCCTCGACCTGCTGATCTCCACGTATGAACAGGCGGTGCAGGTCAACGGCGAACTGCAGGCGCGCGAACGCCAGGTGATCGAGCTGAACATGCGCCTGGCGCACCATGCGGCCGAACTGGAAACCATCAACCGCGAAATCGCCCTGAAAAACCTGGAACTGGCCGAAGCGAGCCGCATGAAGTCCGCCTTCATCGCCAACATGTCGCATGAACTGCGCACGCCTCTCAACGCCATCATCGGCTTCACCGGCGCGCTGCTGATGAAACTGCCCGGTCCCCTGACGTCCGACCAGGACAAGCAGCTCAATACCATCCGCGCCAGCGCGCGCCATCTGCTCTCGCTGATCAACGACATCCTCGACGTGGCCAAGATCGAAGCGGGCAAGCTGACCCTGTCGATCGAACCCGTGCACTGCCAGGAGCTGATGGCCGACGTGGCCGATACCCTGCGTCCCCTGGCCCAGCAAAAAGGCCTGGCGCTGGAACTCGAACTGGGCGAGCCGGGCCAGCCGCCCGCCATCATCGAGACGGACCGCCGCGCGCTGACGCAAATCCTCATCAACCTGCTCAACAACGCCATCAAATTCACGGAACAGGGCACGGTCCGCATCAGCCTGTCCCAGCGCGACGAAGACGGCGTGCTGGTGACGGAAATGAGCATCGCCGACAGCGGCGCCGGCATCAAGGAAGAAGACCAGGCCAAGCTGTTCCAGGCCTTCTCGCAGCTCGATTCCACCTCCACGCGCCACGTGGAAGGCGCGGGACTGGGCCTGTACCTGTGCCAGAACCTGGCCAACGCCATCGGCGGCACCCTGTTCTTCAACAGCGACTACGGCTCGGGCAGCACGTTTACACTGGCCCTGCGCAGCAAGGCCTGAGCTTCTGTGCGCCGCAACATGGAATACCAGCTTTTTGCCATCGAAAAGAGACCGATACAGTAGTTCTACGGTATTGCACTGCACCATTTTCAGCGCTATAGTAGAACTGTCTCCTCCAATTCGTTCTCCGAACATTGGATTCAGCCCGCGAATACAACCGCGGGCTTTTTTTTGCCTGCGTTTTTCATTATCTTCATCCTTTCTTAACTAAATCAACCGGCTTAGTTATATCAATCGTTTGAGATATATGATTAAATCTCCGGCATGATTGAAAAAAACGCCATCCCCACTTCCCATGCCGACGACGGGCGCAAGCCCCGCTCCGACGGCGAGCAGTCGCGCGAGCGGCTGCTGCATAGCGCCATTCGCCTGTTTGCAGAGCAAGGCTACGCCAAGACGTCCACGCGCGAACTGGCGCAGGCGGCCGGCACCAACGCGGCCGCCATCAGCTATTATTTTGGCGACAAGGCGGGACTGTACCGCGCCGCCTTTGCGCAGCAGTCAGCGGACCCGCAAGACAATATCGCCCTGTACGAGCAACCGCATTTCACCTTGCGCCAAAGCCTGGAAGGCTTTTATGCGCAATTGCTCGCTCCCATGCAGCAGGGCGACATCGCGCGCGACTGCATGCGTCTGTGGTGCCGCGAAATGCTCGAACCGACGGGACTGTGGGCGCGCGAGATCGACCAGAACATCCGCCCCGAACACGAAGCGCTCACGCGCGTGCTGGCACGCCACCTGGGCGCGCCCGACAACAGCGACGACATGCACCGGCTGGCGTTTTCCATCGCTTCGCTGGCTCTGCAGCACATGGTGGGCACCGAGGTGCTGCACACCTTGCGCCCGCAACTGCTGGAATCGCCGCACGCGATCGACACCTGGCTGGCGCGCCTGACCGACTACGCGCTGGCCATGGCCGACGTGGAGCGCCAGCGCCTGGCCATTCCTCCCTCCCCCTCTACACCTCAACGACAAGCAGAAGGACCAGCATGACGACTATTCGATGCACCGTTCAACGCGTCCTGGCCGCCAGCATCGTGCTGGCGCTGGGCGGTTGCGCCCTGCAGGGGCCGCCCGCAGCGGTGGCCGCCAGCGCGCCCGCGCAGTGGCAGGCGCCGCTGCCGCACAACGGCAAGCTGACGGACCTGGCCAGCTGGTGGCAGGGCCAGGGCGACAGCCTGCTGGTGGAATTGATCAACGACGCGCAGCAGGTCAGTCCGACCATCGCCGCCGCCGGCACGCGCATCGTGCAGGCACGCGCGGACCGCATCGCCAGCGGCGCCGCGCTGGCGCCCACCTTGGACGCGACGGGCAGCGTGGTGCGCACCAGCCAGCAATCGGCGCAACCGAGCGGCACCACCTCGCAGGCCGCGCTGCAGGCGTCGTGGGAAATCGACGTGTTCGGCGCCAACCGCGCCACGCGCGACGCGGCGCAGGAGCGCTACGACAGCGCCCGCGCGCTCTGGCATGAAGCGCGCGTCTCGGTGGCCGCCGAAGTGGCGAACCAGTACTACGCCTTGCGCACCTGCCAGCAGTTGCAGGCCGTGTCCGAACAGGACGCCGTCTCGCGCCGCGACTCGGCCCGCCTGACGGAACTGAGCGCCGGCGCCGGCTTCCAGCCGCCCGCCAATGCCGCGCTGGCCCGCGCCAGCGCCGCCGAAGGCGCCAGCCGCGCCATCGAACAGCGCGCCGCCTGCGACGTGAATATCAAGGCGCTGGTGGCCCTGTCGGCCATGCCGGAAGCGTCGCTGCGCGAGAAGCTGGCGGCCAGCCCCGCCATCCTGCCCTCGCCCGTGGCGATTGCGGAACTGCCGGCGCAAACCCTGGGCCAGCGCCCAGACATCTACAGCGCCGAACGCGAAGTGGCTGCCGCCAGCTTCGAAGTACGCGGCGCGCAGGCGCAGCGCTATCCGCGCCTGAGCCTGGCCGGCTCCATCGGCAAGGGCAATATCCGCGCCGGCGGCACCAGCATCACGGCCAGCACCTGGAGCATCGGCCCGCTGGCCGTCAGCCTGCCCATCTTCGACGGCGGCACGCGCCGCGCGCAGATCGATGCGGCCACGGCGCGCTACGACGAAGCCGTGGTGAAATACCGCGCCGGCGTGCGCCAGGCCGTGCGCGAAGTGGAAGAGGCACTGGTCAACCTGGCCAGCACGGACGAGCGCAGCAGCCATGCGCAAACGGCACTGGAAGGCTACCGCGTGTCGTTCGTCGCCACGGAAGACCGCTACAAGAATGGCCTGGCCAGCCTGATCGAACTGGAAGACGCGCGCCGCACGCGCCTGGCAGCCGAAAACACGGTAGTCAACCTCGAGCGCGAACGCAGCGCCGCCTGGGTGGCGCTGTACCGCGCCGCCGGCGGCGGCTGGACCAGCAGCGCCATCGCCAACAACGCCCCCTGACGGATACACAACATGAAAAAAATGACATTGAAACCGATGGCGCTCGTCCTGGCCGCCCTTTGCTTGATGCTGGGCGCCGGCGTGACCCTGTACTCCCCTTCCTCCACGGCGGCGGACGACGCCAAGGATAAAAACACGGCGCAAAAGCCGGCGCTGACCGTCACCACGGCCAAGCCGCAGACGGCCAGCCTGCCCATCAAGCTGAAGGCCAACGGCAACGTGGCCGCCTGGCAGGAAGCCGTCATCGGCAGCGAATCGAACGGTTTGCGTCTGACCGACGTGCGCGTGAACGTGGGCGACGTCGTGCGCGCCGGCCAGGTGCTGGCCGTGTTCTCGAACGACACGGTCAATGCCGACGTGGCGCAAACGAAGGCCGCCGTGCTGGAAGCGCAAGCCAATGCGGCGGAAGCCGCCGCCAACGCGCAGCGCGCCCGCTCGCTGCAAAGCACGGGCGCCATCAGCGCGCAGCAGATCAGCCAGTACCTGACGGCAGAACAGACGGCCAACGCGCGCATCGCGTCCGCCAAGGCGCAGCTGGCGTCGCAACAGCTGCGCCTGAAATACACGCAGGTGGTGGCGCCCGACAGCGGCATCATCTCTTCGCGCTCGGCCACCGTCGGTTCCGTGGTGGGCGCCGGCACGGAACTGTTCCGCATGATCCGCCAGGGCCGCCTCGAATGGCGTGCCGAAGTGACGGCCACCGAGCTGCTGAATCTGAAACCAGGCACCCTGGCGCAAGTGAAGGCGGCCAACGGCAGCGTCTTGACAGGCAAGGTGCGCATGATCGCCCCTACCGTCGATCCGCAGACGCGTTCCGCCCTCGTCTACGTGGACCTGCCTGCCGGCACGGGCAGCAATGCGCCGTTCAAGGCCGGCATGTACGCCAGCGGCGAATTCGAACTCGGTACCTCGGGCGCGCTGACCGTGCCACAGCAGGCGATCGCCGTGCGCGATGGTTTCAGCTATGTCTTCCGCCTCAATCCCGACCAGCGGGTCAGCCAGATCAAGGTGCAGGCCGGACGGCGCCTGAGCGACCGCATTGAGATCCTTGGCGGCATCACGGCCGACACCACCATCGTCGTCAGCGGCGCAGGCTTCCTCAATGACGGCGACCTGGTACGCAATGTACAGGCTCCGGCAGCGGCCAAGGCTGCCGTAGCACCGGCAGCGAAAAAGTAAGGAGAGGCCATGAATTTTTCCTCCCTCTCGATCAAGAACCCGATCCCGGCCATCATGCTGTTCGCGCTGCTGACCCTGGCCGGTCTGCTGGCCTACAAGGCCAATCCGGTGCAGGATTTCCCCGACATCGAACTGCCCATCGTCACCGTCAGCGCCGTGCTGCCCGGCGCGGCACCAGCCCAGCTGGAAACGGAAGTGGCGCGCAAGATCGAAGATTCCGTCGCCACCCTGCAAGGCGTGAAAAACATCTATACCAAGGTGCTCGATGGCGTCGTCACGGTGACCGTCGAATTCATCCTGGAAAAGCAGATCGCCGAAGCCGTCAACGATGTGCGCGACGCGGTCGCGCGCGTCAAGGCGGACATGCCGGCAGAGCTGCGCGACCCCACCGTCACCAAGGCATCCACGGCGGGACGCGTGGTGCTGACCTTTATCGCCACGGCGAAGCCGGGCGTGGACAACCCGCTCGACTCTCCCGACCTGTCGTGGTTCGTCGACAACACGGTGGCCAAGCGCCTCTTGACCGTGCCCGGCGTGGGCGCCGTCACCAGAGTCGGTGGCGTCTATCGCGAGATCCAGGTGGAACTCGACGAGGCGCGCATGGCCGCATTGAAAGTGTCGGCCCTCGACGTGTCGCGCCAGCTGCGCCTGGTGCAGCGCGAAGCGCCTGGCGGCAGGGGCGACATCAGCGGCGCCGAGCAGTCGGTGCGCACCATCGCCACCGTCAAGACGGCCGATGAACTGTCGCGCGTGGAAGTGCCGCTGCCGGACGGACGCCATGTGCGCCTGGACCAGGTAGCCACCGTGCGCGACACCATCGCCGAACCGCGCGCGCTGGCCGAGCAGGATGGCAAAACGGTCGTCGCCTTTGAAGTGTTCCGCACCAAGGGCGCCAGCGAAGTGGCTGTCGCCAAGGGCGCGCGCGATGCCATCGCCGACCTGCAAAAGGAAAACCCGAACGTGGTGCTGCAGCAGTCGATCGACAATGCCTTCCCCGTCGAGGAAAACTTCGATGGCTCGATGGAGCTGCTGTACGAAGGCGCGCTGCTGGCCGTGCTGGTGGTGTGGTGGTTCCTGCGCGACTGGCGCGCCACCCTGGTGGCCGCCGCCGCCCTGCCCCTGTCCGTGATGCCCGCCTTCCTCGGCATCTACTGGTTCGGCTACACGCTCAATACCGTCACCCTGCTGTCGCTGGCCCTGGTCGTCGGCGTGCTGGTCGACGACGCCATCGTGGAAATCGAAAACATTGAGCGCCATCTGCGCATGGGCAAGTCGCCGATGGAAGCGGCAATGGAAGCAGCCGACGAAATCGGCATGGCCGTCATCGCCACCACCTTCGCGCTGGTGGCCGTGTTCCTGCCGACGGCCTTCATGAGCGGCATTCCCGGCCTGTTCTTCAAGCAGTTCGGCTGGACCGCCGTGCTGGCCGTGCTGGCCTCGCTGGTGGTGGCGCGGCTGCTCACCCCGATGATGGCGGCCTATATCCTGAAACCGCTGCCGCACAAGGAAGAGCAGGATGGCTGGCTGATGACGCGCTACCTGACGGTCATGCGCTGGTGCCTGAACCACCGCGGCATCACGGCCATCGCCGCGGCCCTGTTCTTTGTCGGCGCCATCGCGCTCGTGCCGCTGCTGCCGACCGGTTTCGTGCCGGCCGCCGACCGTGCGCAGACGCAGATCAACCTGGAACTGCCGCCCGGCTCCACTCTGGGCGAAACGCAGGCCGTGGCAGCCCTGGCGCGCGATGCGGCCATGCGCACGCCGGGCATCGAGGGCGTCTTCAGTTCGATAGGCGGCGGCTCGAGCGGCGATGCCTTCGCCCCCGGCGCCGCGGCCGAGGCGCGCCGCGCCGTGCTGACCCTGACCACCGTGCACCGCACCGAGCGCAAGGAATCGATGGCGGACCTGGAAACCCAGCTGCGCCAGAAGCTCGATACCATCCCCGGCGCCCGCTTCACGGTGGGACCGCCCGACACCGGCGTCAAGATGCAGCTGGTGCTGCGCTCGGAAGACCCGGTGGCGTTGATGGCGGCGGCGCAAAAGGTCGAGCGCGAACTGCGCGGCCTGAAAGGCATCGGCAACGTCAATTCCAGCGCCTCGCTGGTGCGCCCGGAAATCATCGTGCGTCCCGATTTCGCCAAGGCGGCCGACCTGGGCGTGACGGCAGCGGCCATCGGCGAAACGGTGCGCGTGGCCACGGCCGGCGACTACGACACGGACCTGACGAAAATGAACCTGCCCGAGCGGCAAGTGCCGATCCGCGTCAAGCTGCCCAACAGCGTGCGCGCCGACCTGGCCGCCATCGAGCGCCTGACCGTGCCCGGCAAGAATGGTCCCGTGCGCCTGGCGAACGTGGCCAGCGTGACGATGGAAAGCGGCCCGGCGCAGATCGACCGCCTGAACCGCAGCCGCAATGTGACCCTCGACGTGGAACTCGGTTCGCGCACCCTGGGCGAACTGAATGAAGAGGCGCGCGCGCTGCCGTCGATGAAGAACTTGCCGCCATCCGTGAAGATCGCCGAACTGGGCGACGCGCAGGAGATGGCCTCGTTGTTCGCCAGCTTCGGCCTGGCCATGCTGATCGGCGTGCTGTGCATCTACTGCGTGCTGGTGCTGCTGTTCAAGGACTTCATGCAGCCGGTGACCATCCTGGCGGCGTTGCCGCTGTCGATCGGCGGCGCCTTCGTGGCGCTCCTGATTACGGGCAGCGCCCTGTCGATGCCGTCGATGATCGGCCTGATCATGCTGATGGGGATCGTCACCAAGAACTCGATCCTGCTGGTCGACTATGCGATCCTGGCGCGCCAGGCCGGCATGAACCGCTTCGATGCGCTGGTCGACGCCTGCCACAAGCGCAGCCGCCCCATCCTGATGACGACGATCGCCATGGGCGCCGGCATGATGCCGCTGGCGCTGGGCTGGGGCGCCGACCCCAGCTTCCGTTCGCCGATGGCCATTACCGTCATCGGCGGCCTGATCACGTCGACCCTGTTGAGCCTGCTGGTGGTGCCGGCCGTGTTCACCTACATCGACGACCTCGAGCACCTGCTCAAGCGCGGCATGGCGAAACTGCGCCGCCAGAAGGCGCCGCTGCGGCGCGATGACAAGGTGGCACTGGAAAAATAAGCGCCACGGTCAATTGCAAAATCGCCCCCTGCGGGCAAGGAAACGAGGGACCGGCCGCCAGGCCGCGCTCCCTCGCTTTCATCTATCTGGCATACTGCGCCCATTCTCCATGAACGCAATCTGCCCTGCCTATGAATTACCGCACCCCGCTCGTCCTGCTGATGGCATCCGCGCTGCTCGGCGCCTGCTCGGACAAGACCGCCCCCGCCAGCGCCGACCTGGCAGCTGACGTGGTCACCGAAGTCCCCGCTGCCGCAGCCGCAGCAGACACCGCATCGGCCGAACACGTGCCGCCGCCATCCGCCACCGCCCCCAGGACGGAAGCGATGAACACGCCCCAGGCGCGCGAGCGCGAAGTGGGCATGATGCGCGCCGTCTTCGGCAAGGACTACCGCAGCGACAGCGAAGATGCGCTGGCCGACCTGCCCGATCCCGATAACCACGTCGACAAGCTCAGTTACGTGGTCAGCGCCGTCAGCCACAAGCTGCTGCCCGATGGCAGCGCCATCCTGGTGGCGAATGCGGAAACGGCCAACACGGAAGGCACGGCCGAATCGGCGCATGCTTCGCCGGGGCTGCTGAATGTCTTTTTCCTGGCGCCCAAGGGCCAGCCGGAAGACGGCCAGTGGCAAGTCGTGAAACGGCTGGAAAACATCGCCGCCCTGGGATCGTCGGGGCAGCTCGGCGAAGTCCACTGGGTCATGCTGGGCGCGAACAAGCCGGGACTGGCGATCCGCCATGGCTATACGGGCCAGGGCTACACCATCACGCAACTGGCCCTGTTTGAAATCGGCGACGGCAAGGTCACCTCACTCGATGGCGCCATCGATCTGTATTCGGACAATATGGGCGCCTGCGGGCCCGAGACGGACGAGTGCTGGATGGTCAAGGGGAACTGGCGCTTCGCGCCGGCGCGCAATGGCGGCGCCTACGATGACCTGCTGATCGATTTCAAGGGCGCCTCCGAGAAGATCAAGCCCGGCGTCACGGTCAAGCCCGACGAAGACCCGCCGCGCATCGCCACGCCCCTGAACAACCACGCGCGCTACGGCTTCGATGGCAAGGGATATAAATTAATTGAAGGGAAGAACACGGTGCCGGGCGTCTAATGGGGTCAGACCCGCCGGGTCTGCCCCACGTAAGCCAGCTACTTGCGCGCCGCTTCCAGGCGCGCCAGCAGCGGCGCATACATGGCACGCGTATGGCTGCTCCAGCGGGCCATGGCGCTGTCGATATCGAGCAGCAGGCGTTCCGACAACACCTTGTCGCCCTGCTGCAGCGCCCAGATCGCGCACTCGGCACGGCACTCGAAGCTGTTGTAGCGCGTCAGCGCATCGTCGAATTCCGCTTTCGCTTCCACCTGCCGCCCGCTTTGCGCCAGCGCGCGCGCCGTCAGCAGGGACACCATCTCGGGACGGAAATGGATGTCGCTGCGGCGGATGAATTCCAGGTGCGTCAGCGCTTCGGCGCCCCGTTCGCACTCCAGGTAGGCGCGCGCCGCGCCCAGGCGAATTTCCAGGTCCGATGCGAACGCTCCCTGCAGGCAGGCTTCGTAGGTCGATGCCGCTTCCTTTGCATTGCCCGCTTCGAGCTGCGCGCTGGCCAGGCGCATCTGGTTTTGCGCCGTCGGCGTGTACTCGAAGGCCGCTTTCGCCTCGCGCAATTCGCGGTTCGGATCGAGTACCTGCACGGCCACCGACGCAACCTTGCGCGCGCCTTGCGGCAGGCGCGAATTGGGCAGGTAGATGGCGAAGAAATACACCACGCTGCCCAGCAGCGGGAACATGAATAAGATGAGCAGCCAGTACAGCTGCTGCCCGTTGCGCACCACGTGGACCGCAAAAAATACCGCGATCAGGATGTGGATGCCTATGCCAAAAATCGTCATGCTGCGACCTCGTTCGTGATGGGAGCAGCCGGCACCATGCCGCCGCTTTCCCTGCTCAGAATATTACACTGGCCACGCCGTGCACACGCGCCTATTGCGCCTTGGCCGACCAGCCGCCGCCCATGGCGCGGTACAGGTCCACCGAGGCGACGAGGATGCGCGTCTTCAGCTGCAACAGTCCCACGTCGGCACTGTACAGGGTGCGCTGGGCGTCGAGTTCTTCCAGGTAGGAGGCATAGCCGTTGCGGTAGCGGTTGTGCGCGATGCGCAGGGTGTCGGCCGCCGTGGCGCGGCGCGCATCGTTTTCCACGGCTTGCTGCCGCAGCCGGTAGATGGCGCCCAGGCTGTTCTCCGTTTCGGCGAAGGCATTGCGCACCACGTTTTCATATGTGTACACGAGCTGGTCGCGCTGGGCGCCGGCCGCATCCGTCTGCGCCTGCACGCGCCCGCCATCGAACAGGGGGCCGGCCGCCAGCGCCGTCAGGCGCCACAGGGCAGTGGGCGCATGCAGGAAATCGGTGAGGGTCGTCGCTTGCCCGCCGCCGACGGCCGTCAGCTTGAACGAGGGCAGCAGCTGGTCGCGCGTGGCGGCCAGGCTGGCGTTGGCGGCTGCCAGGTTGTGTTCCGCGCGCGCGATATCGGGCCGCCGGCGCAGCAATTCGGATGGCAGGCCGGCCGGCACGCCAGGCGCCGCCAGCTCGGACAGCGGCAAGCCGCGCGCGATGGGACCGGGATTGCCGCCCACGAGGATGGCCAGCGCGTTTTCCTGTTCGAAGATCTGCCGCTGCAGCTGCGGCACCTGTTCGGCCGCCGCATGGTATTCCGATTGCGCCTGCAGCCATTCCAGGCGCGAGCTGTAGCCCACCTCGAACTGCTTGCGCGCCAGCTCGCGCGACTGTTCGCGCAGCTGCAGGGTCGATTGCGTGAGCGCCAGCTGCGCGTCGAGCCCCCGCAGGTTCAGATAGCTCGTCGCCACACTGGCGGCGATCGACAGGGCCGCCGCATCGAGGCTGGCCTGCTCGGCGCGGTAGCTCTCGCCGGCCGCATCGCTCAGGCTCGCCAGCCGGCCCCACACGTCGATCTCATAACTGGCCTGCAGTTCCGCCTGGAAGACATTCGTCACGTACGGTTTGCCGCTGGACGCGAGGGTGCGCGTACGCGTGGGCGAACCGTCGAAGGCCAGGTTGGGCGCGCGGTTCGCATCGGCCTGCGCCAGGCGCGCGCGGTATTCCTGCACGCGGGCGCGCGCCACGCGCAAGTCGCCATTGCGCGCCAGCGCCTCGCCCACCAGGTCGCTCAAGACCGGGTCGCCGAAGGCTTGCCACCATAGCTGCTCGACATGGGCCCCAGTCGCCGCAGGCGCGCCAGCCGCTTGCGCGCGCCAGCCGGACGGCAGCTGCAGTGCCGACGCAGGCTGCGGTGGCGCGTTGGCGGCACAACCAGCCAGCGCCAGCGCGGCGGCCATCAGCAGGAAACGGCGCTTCATGGCTTGGCCTTCTTCGGCGGCGGTGGCGGTGCCGGATTGTCCGCCGAGTCATTCAGCACGGCGGACGTATCGACGCTGACCACCACCGACATGCCGGGCACGAGACGGCGCGCATTCGCCTGCCCCGGATCGATGCGGATGCGCACGGGAATGCGCTGGGCGATTTTGAGGTAGTTGCCCGTCGCATTATCGGCCGGCAGCACGGAAAACTCGGAACCGGTGGCCGGCGAAATGCGCTCCACCTGGCCCGTCAGCACGGCGCCGTCGAGCGCGTCGACGTGGAAAGTGGCGCTCTGCCCTTCCTGCACGCCGTTCATCTGCGTTTCCTTGAAATTGGCGATCACCCACATCTGGCGCGGCACCAGCGCCATCAGCTGCGCGCCCGAATTCACGTACGCGCCCTGGCGCACCGCCACCTGACCCAGTTGTCCATCGGATGGCGCCACGATGCGCGTGTTATCGAGGTCGATCTTCGCCGCCTTGACAGCCGCCTGCGCATTGGCCACGGCCGCTTCCAGCGCCTGCTTGTTGACCACCACGCTATGCACGCTTTGCTGGGCGATATCGAGATTGGCGCGGGCCTGCGCCAGCGCCGCCGCCATCTGCGCCTGCGTGGCGCGCGACTGGTCGTGTTCGCGCTGCGACAGCGAACCATCGGCCACCAGCTGCTCCACGCGATTGAGGTCGGCGCTGGCCTTGCGCGCCTGCGCTTCCGCATTGGCCAGGGCCGCTTCGCTGACGGAAATGCCAGCCTGCGCGCTGGCCTTTTGCTGCGCCCAGTTCGACAGCGCCGCCTGCTGCGCGGCCAACTGGGCCTGCGCCTGCTCGTAGCGCTGCTGGTAGATGCGGTCGTCGATGCGCACCAGTAGCTGGCCTTCCTTGACGTCCATGAAATCCTGCACCGTCACTTCCACTACATAGCCCGACAGCTGCGTGCCGATGATGGTCACCTGCCCGCGCACGGTGGCGTTTTCCGTCGTCACGATGGGGCTCGTGAACGGCGGCAGACGCCACGCGTACAGCACGATCAGCACGCCCACCAGGGCCACGGCGGCAAAGGCCAGCGCGGACAGCCACTGATGGCGGCGGTCCGGCTGCGCCGTGGAAGTGGTTGGCGCCGGCGTGGTCGCGGCTGCGGGCGTTGTCGGTGCTGGTGGCGGAGTATTATTTTCTGTCATTGCTCGGTTCCGAATTGGTAATGGGGACGATGGCCATGGCCGTCTGCGCATCGCGCACGGGCCCGACCAGGCGGCGCGCGCCGGTGGTGATGCGGGTCCAGGACTGGCTGACCAGCATCCAGATCAGGGTGGCGATGGCAACGCCGGCGATCATCAAAAAAACGTCGTTATAGGCCAGCACATTGGCTTCGCGCGTAGCGACGGCGCCCAGGCGCGCCACGCCCTGGGCGCTGCGCAACGCAGGGTCCATCAGTACGCCGCCATAGCTTGCGGCACCCGACTGCACACGCGCCGCCACTTGCGGATCGAGCATGGTGAGATGCTCGACCAGGTAGCTGGAATGGTATTTTTCGCGCGCCGTCTGGATGGTGCCGACGATGGCCGCACCGAGCAGACCGCCCAGGTTCTGCGTCATGGTAAACATCACGGAAAAACTCACGAGGTTGCGCGGTTCGGCGATCACGGCGCCCATGCCCGCCACCATCGTGGGACCGAGGAAATATGTGCCGCCAAAGGCCAGCAGGAACTGGCTCACATACATGTTGACGGGGCGCGTCTGGCTGGTGGCGTGCGCGTCGATCAGGGCGCCGGCGGCGATCAGCAGCAGCGCGAACATCAGCGAGCGGTTCAAGGTCGCCGGATTGATCGTCAGCGCGCTGACCACCAGGCCCGCGACGCTGCCCAGCAGCACCACGACGAACAGGTTCTGCATCTGGTCCGTGTTCAGGCCCAGCGCCTGCAGAAAGCCGACGGCGCCCGTCGATTCGGACAGCACGATGCGAAACAGCAGCACCGATAAAAACAGCTTGGCGATCTTGCCCGTCGTGAGCCAGCGCGTGTTGAGCAGCGGGCGCGCGCGGTTATGCTCGATGGCCAGCGAGGCGGCGATCAGCACGATGGAGCACGCCAGGCACACGCCCACCCACTCCGACTCCATCCACCATGCCGTACGCCCCTGCGCCAGCACGGCGCACAGCAGGGCCACGCCGGGCGCGAACAGGATAAAAGTAAGGAAGTCGAGCGGCTCGAACGTCTGCACGCGGTCGCCGGGCGGCAGTTTCAGGGCCAGCACGCAGCCCAGCGCCAGCAGGGCCAATCCCAGTTCGAACAGGTACAGGCCGTGCCATTCGCCGATCTGCAGCAGTTCGGAGGTGAAGATGCGCGCCAGGGGCAGCGCCAGCTGGGCAAAGCCCAGGCCCAGCACCACGCCCTTCAGGCGGTGCCGCGCGGGAAACGCCTGCAAGGTGTAGTACAGGCCCAGCACGCCCAGCGCGCCGCCCACCATGCCATGCGCGGCCCGCACGGCGATCGCCGACGGCAAGGTATTCGCGTACAAGTGGGCGAACGTCACCAGCGCATACAGCACCAGGAACGCTTCCGTAAACAGGCGCAGGCCGAACTGCTGGCGGAACTTCACCAGCAGCAGATTCATGGAAACGATGGTCATCACGTAGGCGGCCGGCAGCCACTGCATCTGATAGGCATAAGCGGCCAGCGAACCTTGCAGGTTCAGCAAATTGGCCGTCACCAGGCCGTTGCCCAGCCCTCCCGTCAGCGCGACGATCAGGCCGACGATGAAATACGCGACACGCTTGGGCGTCGAATGTTCGGGCATCGATGGCGACCCGGGCAAGGTCGGGCGTTCGCCCGGCCCCCAGGTGCGAGGTGTGTACTTGTCCATGCGGTAATCGCGATCCGGTTTGCTGAAGCCGTTCCTTGCTGCTGTTATACAGATGGTGGCAAATGAACAGTTCTAGGCAGCAGCATAGCACCGCAGGACGTTTTTATTGTTTACATTGCTGCACGCAATTGCAGGCGCAGGAAGTCGAGCGCGTTGGCGTCGCTGCCCAGCTGCTGCACCGCGCCCTGGCCGTCGGAAAGTCGTAGGATGCGCGTGGCATAGCGTTGTGGTTTTGCCTTAACGGCCCGGCCGAATTTTTAATGGGGCCGTTCGTCATTCAGACGGCTAAGCAGCCTTTCACGCAGATGTTCATCGAGGCGGACAATTTGCCGTAGGACCTAGTGACGGCACCGGGCTGTCCTTGCAGCTTGCGCAGCGCTACCGCAGATTGGAAACGCTACGCCTGGACCGCTCGACAACGATCATTTTGTAGCATTCCGGCAACAATAAACAGACTGCATAACAATCCGCCTTAAATAACTATGAGAATTTATAATTTCTTCACATAATTAGCTTTGCAGCAACAATAAGTTTTTTCCCGATATTCATGCGGGATACGCAATATCCAATTCGCATATGTAGTGTTTCCAAAAAGCGCAGGAAAACGGACCTGCCGGTGCCGTCATGAATGCCCTCCATATATTTATTCACCAGCATCCCGATCACCAAAGGCCTGACGCCACCTGCCCCGCTGCGGGCGGGCTGACTTGTTAGACAATGAAAGACGAAAAAATGACCAAGTTTGTCGTGTCAACATTCCCCGCTACACCGATGTGGTGGCGTCTATTCTTGATGGCATGCATTTGCGCCAATCTTCTTTTTCCCGCGCCGGCCTGGTCGTCCGGTGCGCCGCCAACCGCAGCCACATCAATCCAAACGGGAAAACAAATCCTGTTTGTCGAAGATAATGTCGCCGACTATCGGGAACTCATCGGCAACGGCACCGATCACATGGACGTGGTGGTGCTCGACGGCGAGCGCGACGGCTTGCGCCAGATCGCCCAGGCGCTGGAAACCCGGCGCGACATCGCCGGCCTGCACCTCATTTCGCACGGCGCACCGGGCAGCTTGCAGCTCGGCTCGCTGCAACTCGGTCGCGAGCAATTGAACGAGCGCGGCGCCGACCTCGGTATCATCCGCGCCGCACTGCGCCGTGACGCCGACATCCTGCTGTACGGCTGTAACGTGGCCGAAGGCAAAGCGGGCCAGGACTTCATCGGCGCGCTGGCCGGACGCACCGGCGCCCGCGTGGCCGCCTCGAGCAACCTGACCGGCGCCGCCACCCAAGGCGGCGACTGGATGCTGGAGGCACGCACCGGCCCGCTACGCAGCGCCGCGCTGGCCTTCCCCGCCTACCGCCACGTCTTGCCGACCGTGGCCGGCACCTTGTCGATCGCAGCGAACCTGCCTAATAACAATTTCACCGTGCCCAAGTTCGTCGACAGCCACGCTGCGTCCCAGACCCCTTTTCCCAATATCGAATACGAGATCTACTTTGCCAACGCCGGCAACACGCCGACCGGCAATGTTACGAACTTCAACCTGGGCGGCCCCGGCGGTTCGATGCTGATCTTCGACACGGGCACCACGGTCGGCGCGCTGATCATCAAAAGCCAATCGAACCGCCTGTTCGGCCTGTCCAGCTTCCGCATCCAAGATGCCCAGGGAGCCGGATCCGTCTATACCGCCACCGCCTACCGCGGCGGCACGCCCGGCGTGACCTCGACCTTTTCAGCCGATCCCAGTGGCCTGTCATCCGTCATCAACCTGCCATCAGCAGGATTCGGCAACGTCGACGAGATCCGCATTACCAGCGACGGCGGCATCGGCACCCCCAACACGCTGTTTCAGGAAGGCTTCAACACCTTCACCTTCGTCAACCCCTCCGGCAATGCCAACCTGAGCGCGCTCTCGGCCACGGCCGGTGCCCTGGTCCCCGGGTTCGCGGCGGCCACCACCGCCTACACCATCGCCGTGCCCAACGCGACCGCCAGCACCACCATCACGCCCACGGTCGATACCCCGGGCACGACCGTCACCGTCAACGGCGTGACCGTCGCCAGCGGCGCCGCCTCGGGTGCGATCGCCCTGAACGTGGGCGCCAACACCATCACCACCATCGTCACGGCGCTCGACGGCAGCACCACCAAGACCTACACCACGACCATCACGCGCGCGGCGCCGCCGTCGAGCAACGCCAACCTGAGCAACATGGCCATCTCGACCGGCACCCTGACCCCCGTGTTCGCCTCGGCCACCACCAGCTACACGGCCGGCGTGCCGTTTACCACCACCTCGATGACACTCACCCCGACCGTGGCCGATGGCACCGCCAGCGTCACCGTCAACGGCGTGGCCACCACCAGCGGCAACGCCTCGGGCGCCATCGCCCTGAACGTGGGCGCCAACACCATCACCACCATCGTCACGGCCCAGGATAGCTCCACCAAGACCTACACCACCACCGTCACGCGCGCCGCCGCTTCCAGCAGCAACCAGTTGAGCGCACTGTCGCTCTCGAGCGGCACCCTGGCCCCGGTGTTTGCCTCCGGCACCATCGGCTACACGGCCACCGTAAGCAACGCCACCACCTCGATCACCGTGACCCCTACCGTGCTTGATGCCACCGCCAGCGTCACCGTCAACGGCGTGGCCACCACCAGCGGCAACGCCTCGGGCGCCATCGCCCTGGCCATCGGCAGCAACACCATCACCGTCACCGTCACCGCGCAGAACGGCACGCCGCTCAGCTACACCGTCACCGTCACACGCGCCGGCTCGGCCAACGCCGACCTGTCCGCGCTGTCGCTGTCGAGCGGCACCTTGAGCCCGGCCTTCGCGGCCGGCACCACCAGCTACACGGCCAGCGTGAGCAACGCCACCACCTCGCTTACCGTCACCCCGACCGTGGCCAATGGCAGCGCCAGCGTCACCGTCAACGGCGTGGCCACCACCAGCGGCAGCGCCTCGGGCGCGATCGCCCTGAACGTGGGAGCCAACACCATCACCACCGTCGTCACGGCCCAGGATGGCAGCACAACCAAGACCTACACCGTGACCGTGACCCGCGCCGCTTCGTCCAACAACAACCTGTCCGCATTGAGCACCTCCAGCGGCAGCCTGAGCCCGGTGTTCAATCCCGCCACGACCGGCTATACCGTCTCGATCGCGGCCGGCATCGCCAGCATCACCGTCACCCCCACCACGGCCGTCGGCACCGCCAGCATCACCGTCAACGGGGTGGCCGTCAGCAGCGGGGCTGCCTCGGGCGCCATCGCGATGAATCCGGGCAGTAACACCGTCACCGTCGACGTCACCGCCCAGAACGGAGCGACCAAGAGCTATACCCTGACCATCACCCGCGCTCTGCCATCGACCAACGCCGACCTCTCCGCGCTGTCGCTGTCGAGCGGCACCCTGAACCCGGCCTTCGCGGCCAGTACCACCAGCTACACGGCCAGCGTGAGCAACGCCACCACCTCGCTCACCGTCACCCCGACCGTGCTTGATGCCACCGCCTCGGTCACCGTCAACGGCGTGGCCACCACCAGCGGCAACGCCTCCGGCGCGATCGCGCTGGCGGTCGGCGCCAACACCATCACCACCATCGTCACGGCCCAGAACGGCACCACGACCAAGACGTACACCGTCACCGTGACCCGCGCCGGCTCGGGCGATGCCAATCTGTCGGCGCTGGCCTTGTCCGGCGGCAGCCTCAGTCCGGCGTTCGCGCCGTCCACTACCGGCTACACGATGTCGATTGCGGCCGCGACGGCCAGCGTCACGGTCACGCCGACCGTCAACGAGCCGAACGCCACCGTCACGGTCAACGGCGTGGCCGTGGCCAGCGGCAACGCCTCGGGCGCGATCGCCATGAATACTGGCAGCAATACCGTCACGGTCGTGGTCACCGCGCAAAACAGCGCCACCAGGACTTACACGGTGACCGTGACGCGCGCGATCTCGACCAATAACGACCTGGCCGCGCTGGCCTTATCAAGCGGCACCCTGAATCCCGTATTCAGCGCGGCCCAGCAAAGCTACAGCGCCACCGTGCCCAACGCGACCACCTCGATCACCGTCACGCCGACCGTGGCCGATCCAACCGCGACCGTCACCGTCAACGGCGTGGCTACCACCAGCGGCAACGCCTCCGGTGCGATCGCCCTGAACACGGGTGCCAACATCATCACCGTTGTCGTGACGGCGCAGGACGGCTCCCCGCGCAGCTACACCATCACCGTCACCCGCAACGTCTCGTCGAACGCCGACCTGTCCGCGCTGGCGCTGTCGAGCGGCACTCTGAGCCCGGCCTTCGCCGCCGGCACCACCAACTACACGGCCAGCGTGAGCAACGCCACCGCCTCGCTCACCGTCACCCCGACCGTGGCCGATCCAACCGCGACCGTCACCGTCAACGGCATGGCCACCACCAGCGGCAACGCCTCGGGCGCGATCGCCCTGAACACGGGTGCCAACATCGTCACGATCGTGGTCACCGCGCAGAACGGCACGACCAGGACCTACACGGTCACCGTGACACGCACGGTCTCGGCCAACAACAACCTGTCCGCGCTGGCGCTGTCGAGTAGCACTCTGAGCCCGTCCTTCACCGCCGGCACAACCAGCTACACGGCCAGCGTGAGCAACGCCACCGCCTCGCTTACCGTCACCCCGACCGTGGCCGACCCAACCGCGACCGTCACCGTCAACGGCATGGCCACCATCAGCGGCAACGCCTCGGGTGCGATCGCCCTGGCCCTGGGCGCGAACACGATCACGGTCCAGGTCAACGCCCCCAACGGCGCTGTGAAGACCTACACAATCACCGTGACGCGCGCGACCTCGGCCAACGCGGCCCTGAGCGCCCTGGTTCCCTCGATCGGCAGCCTGAGCCCGGCTTTCGCCAGCGCCACCACGGCCTATGCGATCGACCTGCCGAACAGCGCCACCGCGCTGAGCCTGACCCCGACCGTGGCTGACAGCAGCGCCACGGTCACCGTCAACGGCGCGCCCGTCGCCAGCGCCAGCGCCTCGGCGCCGATCGCGCTGGCCGTGGGCGACAACACCGTGACCATCGTGGTGACGGCGCAGAACGGCACCGCCGTCACTACCACCGTCAAGGTCACCCGCGCGCCGCTGGCCACGGCCTCCTTGGCCGGCCTGGTCTACACCGACAACAACCACGACGGCGTGCGCGACAGCGGCGAAACCGGCATGGCCGGGGTCACCGTCAAGCTGGACGGCACCGACCTCGACGGCGCGACGGTGGCCCTGAGCACCGTGACCGGCGCCGACGGCGGCTTCGCTTTCAACACCATCAAGGGCGGCACTTACACCCTGACCGAACTGCAGCCAGCCGCCAAGCGCGACGGCAGGGAAACGGCCGGCAACCTCGGCGGCACCGTCGACAACAGCGGCTTCGACGACAGCGCGGCGCGCAACCAGATCGGCAACATCGTGATCGCCTCCGGCCAGGCAGGCAGCGGTTACTTGTTCGGCGAACAGAACAGCGGCACCCTGCAAGGCTTCGTGTATGTCGATACCAACGACAACGGCATCAAGGATGCGGGCGAAACGCCTCTGTCGGGCGTACGCATCAATCTGTCCGGCAGCGCCACCGGCGTGGCCACCAGCGGCACCGACGGCAGCTTCAGCTTTCCCGCCATCGCCGCCGGCAGTTATTCGCTCAGCCGCAACGTGGCCGACCTCGACGGCGCCCAGTACTCCGACGGGCGCGAACGAGCAGGCGCGGCGGGCGGCAAGGTCAACGACACCGGCTTCGGCACCCTGCCTTTTCAGACCAGCATTAGCGTGATCGACGTCGATGGCGCCAAGCTGGCCGCTTCGGGCGGCAAGCTGGACGGCTATCTGTTCGGCCTGCGCAAGCGCGCCGCCAACGGCATCAAGCTGCCGATCATCAGCGGCGCGGTGCAATTGAGCAGCAAACCGACGCCGGGACACAGCGGCGGTGCACTGGTGGCCGGCTGGAATGTGACCTTGTCGCAAAACGACAAGCAAATATGCGGCGTGAGCAGCGATGCACAGGGCCAGTATCAATTCAACAATCTGGTATGCCCCGGCTACGAACAGAGCGGCTTGCCTACCGGCAGCGGCTTTACCATCCGGTTCAATAAATCCGGCAGCAACCTGGGCGGCAAGCCGGATTCGGGTGGCGAGGCCGGCCTGGAGTCGCCGCGCGCGATTCGCAACCTGAGCCTGTCGACCAGCGACGAGATCAGCCAGCAAAACCTGCCGCTGGACCCGGCCGGCATCGTGTATGACTCCGTCTCGCGCCAGCCGCTGGCGGGCGTCACGGTCACCATCGACGGGCCGCCCGGCTTCGATCCGGCCACCCACCTGGTCGGCGGTGCGGCCATCAAGAACCAGCTGACCGGCGCCGACGGCGCCTACCAGTACCTGCTGCAGAATGGTTTCCCGAGCGGCGTCTACACGCTGGCCGTGCTCACGGCGCCAGCCGGCTACGGCACCGTCTCGGCCCTGCTGCCACCCTGCGCCGGCACGCTGAACGTGGGCGCGGTGCCCGATCCGGCGTTTATCCAGTCCAGCGACGTGGCTCCGGGCACCGGCGTGGCGCGCCATGATCCGGCCGCCTGCACCGGCCTGGTTCAGGGCGGCTCCGCCAGCACCCAGTACTATCTGAAGCTGCACATCACCAACGGGATGTCGGCGCCGATCTTGAACGACCACATTCCGCTGGACGCGGCCGTGGCCGCCGGCCTGTCGCTGAGCAAGACCGGCGACCGCCAGAGCGTCGAACTGGGCGACACGGTGCGCTACACCATCGTGCTGCGCCAAAGCGCCGCTTCCACCATCCGCCAGGCCAGCGTGCGCGACGTGCTGCCATCCGGCTTCCGCTTCATTCCGGGCAGCGTCACGCTGAACGGCGCGCGCGCCGCCGATCCGGTGGTGGGACCCGGCGCCGTACTCGGCTTCCAGTTGGGCGGCGCGACGGCCGGCCGCGAACTGGTGCTGGGCTACCGCGTGCGGGTCGGTGTCGGCAGCATGCAGGGCGACGGCGTCAACCGGGCACGCGCATATGTCTGCAACAGCGCCGACGGCTGCCTCGACGCAGCCACGCTGGCGCCGCGCGCCGGCTCCACCACCTCCAACGAGGCGAGCTTCAAGGTGCAGGTCAGCGGCGGCGTGTTTACCAACGAGGCCTGCGTGGCCGGCAAGGTCTTCACCGATTGCAACCGCAACGGCGTGCAGGACGCCGGCGAAGCCGGCATCCCGGCGGTGCGCCTGTACCTCGAAGACGGCACCAATATCACCACCGACGCCGATGGCAAGTACAGTTACTGCGGCTTGAGCCCGACCGCGCACGTGATCAAGGTCGACCCCGTCACCCTGCCGGCAGGCAGCGTGCTGGGCGAAACCAGCAACCGCAACCTGAGCGATCCGGACAGCCTGCTGCTGGACGTGCGCAATGGCGAGCTGATTCGCGCGGACTTCGCCGAAACCTCGTGCGCCGCGCCCGTGCTCGAACGCATCAGGCTACCCCGCTCGCCCCAATCGGGGCAAGCCCCGCCGCCCGTTGGCGGTCCCGGCGTCACATTCTCAAGCAAGGTAAAAAACAAGGTGAACAGCAATAGCGCGGGCAAGCCGTCAGTGGCAGAGCCGGTACAAGGGGAACAACATGCGCAATAAATCCCTGCCTTCCCTGTCCCCGGGTTCGCGCGCCCGCCTGCTGATGGGCGTGCTGGCGATTGCGGCTGCCTATCCGCTGCATGCCCAGACGATGGCACCGCAGGCGGCACCGGCCCGGACCGGCCAGATGACCTTGCGCAGCGATCCGGCGCTCGCCGACATCGTGGTCGAGACCGACACCAACATGCTGCCCGCCGATGGCCGCTCCCAAGTCGCCGTCACGGTGCACCTGCTCGACGCCAATGGCCAGCCGCTGCGCGGCACCACCTGGATCAGCGCCGACAGCAATGGCGGCCGCATCGTCGATCCCCGCGCGGCCCCCGGGCTGCGTCTGGGCGCGCCCGTCGACCGTCTGCTGCGCGGTACCCGCATCGAAGTCGAGGACGGGATCGCCCGCTTCATCGTGGTCGCGCCGCCGCACGCCCAAGACGTGACCTTGTCGGTCGCCAGCGGCGTGCTGCAAGCTCAGGGCCAGCTCAGCTTCGTGGCCGAACGCCGTCCCTTGTTCGTCACCGGAGTGGCCGAGGGCGTGATCGGCCACCGCCAGGGGTCTTCGGGCGGCCCGCAGCGCTTCGACGATGGCTTTGAACAATCGCTGACCCACTGGAGCCGCCAGTTCAATGGCGGCAAGGACGATGTCGCGGCGCGCCTGGCCTTCTTCATGAAGGGCGACGTCGGCGCCGACAGCACCGTGACGGCCGCCTACGATTCCGAAAAGGCGAACAATAATCGCCTGCTGCGCGACCTCGATCCGAACCGTTTCTATCCCGTCTACGGCGACGAGGCGGTGACCGCCTTCGACGCGCGTTCCACCGAGCGCCTGTACCTGCGCCTGGACCAGCGCAAGAACTACCTGCTGTACGGCGACTTCGTCACCAGCGCCGAATTCAGCCAATTGGCGGGCGGCGGCGCCGGCAGCGACGCTTCCCTGCACAAGCTGGGCCAGTACAACCGCACTGCCACCGGATTGCGCGGTCATTACGAAGAAGGCGCAATCAGCGGCAACGCCTTCGCCATCCACGACAGCCTCAGGCAAGTGACCGAGGAGTACCAGGCCAACGGCACCTCCGGCCCGTTCGCAGTGCGCAGCAACAGCGCGATCCAGAATTCGGACAAGGTCGAGCTGCTGGTGCGTGACAAGAACCAGTCCAACCTGGTCAAGCAAGCGGTGGTGCTGCAGCGCTATGTCGACTATAGCTTCGAACCGTTCAGCGGGCGCATCCTGTTCAACCAGGCCATCGCCACCCTGACGCCGGACGGCGACCCGCAATCGATCCGCATCACGTACGAGGTGGACCAAGGCGGCGACAAATTCTGGGTGGCCGGCGCCGATGCCAACGTAGCGCTGGGCGGGAACGTCAAACTGGGTGCTTCCATCGTCGAGGACCGTAATCCCGACTCGCCTTACCAGTTGCAAAGCGTGGCCGGACAGATCCGCCTGGGCGCGGGCACCGAACTGGTGGCCGAAGTGGCGCGCAGCAATTCGACCACTTATACGGTAGGCCAGAGCGTGTCGGCTACCCCGACCCGCCAGGCCGGCGAGCAAATGGACGAGCGCGAAGGCAACGCCGGCCGCATCGAACTGCGCCACCAGGACGAGCGGCTGGAAGCGCGCGCCTGGTGGCACCAGGCCGGACGCTACTTCAACAATACGGCGGCCGGCCTGGGCGCCGGGCAAAGCGACGCCGGCGCCAGCGCCAAGTGGCGCATGGACGGGCGCACCCGCCTATATGCGGAAGCGGTGCGCAGCGATAACGACTACGCCGACGCAGCCCGCCAGGGCCAGCGCGTGGGCGTGCTGTACGCGCTGAGCGAGCGCCTGAACCTCGACCTCTCGCTGCGCCATGTCCAGGAAAACGGCCAGTTGACACCCAACGCCGGCATCGCGCCCAACACGGCACCGCCGGGCGGCGCGCAAAACCCAAGCGGCGGTTTCTTCGGCAGCCTGGACGGGGCGGGACTCGATACCCTGAGCGGCCTGCCCCTGAACACCCAGGCCACCCAGGGCGGCGCGGCCGCCGCGCCCTACCGCGGCGTCGACGCCACCACCGCGCGGCTCGGCGTGCAATTCAAGGCCAGCGACAAGCTGACCGTCAGCGCCGACGCCGAGCACAGCGTCGACGGCGAACGGCAGCACCGCTACGGCCTCGGCGTGCAATACGCGACCGAGTCGAACGGCCGTCTGTACGCGCGCGCCGAAACCCAGAGCGGGCTGGCGTCGTCTTACTCGATCAATCCGGCCGAGCGCGGCACCAGCGTGGTGGCCGGGGTCGACACTTCGTACATGGCGGGCGGGACCATGTTCAGCGAATACCGGCTACGCGACAGTGCCGGCGATGGCGCCGGCCTGGGCTTGGATGACGAACGCAACGCACAACTGGCTTCCGGCCTGCGCAATAGCTGGCAATTGCGCCCCGGCGTGAACGTCAGCACCGGGGCCGAATACGTCAAGGTACTCAACGGCAGTGCGCAGGAGGCGGTGGCCCTGAGCGGCGCCATCGATTACCGCATCGATCCGCTGTGGAGTGCCTCCGCTAAACTCGAATACCGCAAGCTGTTCGACCGCGCCGACCAGCCCGCCAACCAGGGCCAGGACCAATGGCTGAATACGGTGGCGCTGGCGCGCAAGATCAGCGACGACTGGACTCTGCTGGCGCGCAATTACCTGCTCTACCAGCGCAACCGCGCCGACGCCCTCGGCGCGCCGCTGGGGAATACCTTGCAAGACAGGGCGCAACTGGGATTTGCCTGGCGCCCGCGCGAGCGCAACGATGTCAACGCGCTGGCGCGCTACGAATACAAGACGGTACGCGACCATGCACGGCCCGACGGCGAGAATTACCGCGCCCACATCGTCTCGACCCATGTCGACTACCACCCGAGCCGGCCGTGGTGGATCACGTCGCGCCTGGCGGGCAAGCTCAACACCGACCATACCCTGCCTGCCGGCGAGCAAAAGTACAGCGCTTGGCTGCTGGGCGGGCGCACGGTGCTGGACGTGGCTCCGAAATGGGATGTGGGAGTGCTGGTGTCGGTGCTGTACAGCCCACAGGGCAAGAGCCGCCAGTACGCCTACGGCGCCGAAGTCGGTTACCAACTGGCGCGCAATCTGTACCTGTCGGTTGGACACAACCTGTCCGGATTCACCGACAAGGACCTGGCGGGCACCGATTACACGGCGCACGGCACGTTTGTGCGGCTGCGCTTCAAGTTCGACGAAAAAACGTTTAAATCGGGCGGGGTGATGTAATCAACGTTTCCCCATCCCTGCTTTGCCGCCATCCAGGCGCCGCATGACAGGGCAAGCCAGGCCCGCCCTGTCCTCCGTTCAAGCGGGTATCACACCCGCGGCGGGTCCGTCTCGCGCGCAAACGCCCGGTGCGCGGCCAGCGCTTTCTTGAACGCAGCCACGGCTTTCACTACGTCGCCGGATGGCGCGACGATGATGGCGGGATCGGGCTTGCCGTCGGGCAGGGTCACCGGCACGCCCGCCTTGTCCAGCAGGTCCTTGCCCGCGCCGATGGCCAGCATCGGCTTGCAGTGGCGGTATTGCAGGCGCAGGAAGTCGAGCGCATTGGCGTCGCTGCCCAGCTGCTGCACGGCGCCCTGGCCGTCCGGCACCACGACGGCGTCGAACAGCACCCCCGGCCCCGCTTCGAGCGAGATTTCCACGGCCAGCGGCGCCCCGCCGCTCGTGTCGACTTTACCCAGGTGGCTGCCCACCAGGCGCGGCGCGGCGCCGTCGGCCAGCAGCGCGGCATAGATGCTGCGCACCTGCGCGCCATCGCTGCCCGGCCCCACGAGGATGGCCACGCGCCGGGTATGGATGCCCGTCTTGCCAGGGCGGAAAAAGAGCGACAGGGCTGGCGATGGCGGATACGCGGGCAGCGGATCCAGGGAAGCGCGCGGCATCACGGGCGGCAGCGCCAGGCCCAGGCCATCGGCCAGGCGCTGCGCCAGGGTCTCGTCGACATTGCGCAGCATGGCGACGATGCGCTGGCGGATGGCCACCGTCTGCACCTTGCTCAGCTCAAAGCGGAACGCATGCACAATGTGCTCTTGTTCGACAGGCGTCTGGCTGATCCAGAACAGGCGCGCCTGGCCATAATGCTCGGCGAATTTCTCGGGCTTGCCGCGCACCTTGTCGCCTTCTGCGGACGCGGGAAAACTGTTGAAACCCTTGGCGCCCGCCTGGAACGGACAGCCGCCCGCCAGCGAGTTCGGCTCGTACGCGACCCGGCCCCGGTTGATGGCCTGGCGGTGCATGCCGTCGCGCTGGTTGTTGTGCACGGACGCCAGCGGCGCATTGATGGGAATCTCGTGGAAATTCGGGCCGCCCAGGCGCGTCAGCTGGGTATCGACATAGGAATGGATGCGCCCCTGCAGCAGCGGGTCGTTACTGAAATCGATGCCGGGCACGATGTGCGCCGTGCAGAACGCCACCTGCTCCGTCTCGGCAAAAAAATTGTCGGGATTGCGGTTCAGGACCATTTTACCGACGGGGATGAGAGGGACGACTTCTTCGGGAATCAGCTTGGTCGGATCGAGCACGTCAAAGGGGAACGCTTCCGCCTGCGCTTCCGTGAAGACCTGGAAGGACAGCTCGTATTCGGGATACTCGCCACACTCGATGGCTTCCCACAGGTCGCGCCGGTGGAAGTCGGAATCGGCGCCGCTGATCTTGACGGCTTCGTCCCACACGAGCGAATGCGTGCCGGCCATCGGCGACCAGTGGAATTTGCAGAACACGGACTGGCCCTTGGCATTCACGAGGCGGAAGGTATGCACGCCGAAGCCCTGCATCATCCGATAGCTGCGCGGGATGGCGCGGTCCGACATGACCCACATCAGCATGTGTGTGATTTCCGGCGACAGCGACGCAAAATCCCAGAAGGTGTCGTGCGCGCTGGCCGCCTGCGGCATGCCGTGGTGCGGCTCGGGCTTGACGGCATGGACCACGTCGGGGAATTTCATCGCATCCTGGATGAAGAAGACGGGGATGTTATTACCGACCAGGTCCCAGTTGCCCTCGTCCGTATAAAACTTCACGGCGAAGCCGCGCACGTCGCGCGCCGTATCGGTCGAACCGCGTTCGCCGGCCACCGTGGAAAAGCGCACGAAGACGGGCGTGCGCTTGCCCGCCTTGGCGAACGGCGCGGCGCGCGTCAGCTTGCTTTGCTCCTTGTAGCATTCGAAATAGCCATGGGCGGCCGAACCGCGCGCATGCACGACACGCTCGGGGATGCGTTCATGGTCGAAATGCGTGAGCTTTTCACGCAGGATGAAATCTTCCATCAGGGTGGGGCCGCGCAAGCCCGCCTTCAAGGAATTCTGGTTGTCGCCCACGGGCACGCCCTGGTTCGTCGTCAGCACGCAGCCGCTGTCGTCGGCACGGGCGCCGTCGAGCGAGGCATTGCGCGCATTTTCGCCAAGTGCCGGGTGACCGTCGCCCGTCTTGGGAGACGCTGTCGTTTCGCCCGTGGTGCTGGCCGTGGCCAGCGGCTCGCCCGTTGCCACATGCACGCCTTCGACCGGCGTGCGCGCCGCGTCGCCATACTGGCCATCTTCCTTGGGATTGACGGCCATGGCGGCGGACAACTGCTGGCCGGCGGCCGTCTTTTGCAGCAGCGCGCGGGTCACGTCATTGTCCGCGCCCAGGCTGTGCGGCGCATTGCTGTCGGATGGGCCGGACATGCTGCTCAATACGGAACCCGCACCGTCCGTGGACGGCGTTTTCTTGTTGGTAGCCATTACATCTCCTGTGAGTAGTTTGCCCCGGGAAGTAACGCTACAACTCCCTCATTCAGCGCACGAACAGGGCAATCAAAATAATGATGGGAATAGGTATGCCGATCAACCACAACAAAATGGAGCGCATCATCACTCTCCTTTACTGCTTGCTACTACCTTGTGCGCGTGGGCGCCGGCCCGCCCCGCCATGACGGCGGAGGGAACAGCGCCCACGACAGTACCTTCCAGGAAGGCGCAGAACTTATTTACGCGAACCCAGCAGTTTCGACAGGCCATAACCAGCCGCTGCCGCGATCAGCAGGGACACGGCCGGGCGTTCGCGCACATAACCGCGACCAGTTTCGCCGGCGCGCTGGCAGGCGGCGCCCAATTGCTTGCCGCGCGCCATCAGGCGTTCGGAAGCCTTGTTGACGCTGTCGCTGACCTGGCCGAGGCGTTCACCCACCTGGTCCACGCTGTCATGGGCGCGCGTGGCCACCTTGTCGGCCAGGGGCTGGGCCTGGCTTGCCACCTTGTCGATGGTGCGGTGCAAATCCTGGCGGGTATCCTGGGCGGTGCCATTCATATCGGAGCTGGTTTTTTCAATCGCGTTCATGATGGTTTCCTTTAACAGTGAATAATTTCAACCATGCTCGATGCCGTGACCGAATCATGATTCTCCTCGCTTCGGGGAAAAAGAAGCGGCTAAACGCTGCCGGGCTGAGCCATATCAAACAGTGGATCAGCAGCAAGCTGTTGGCACTACCTTAACTGCGTCCGCCCCGCGCCACCGTGCGCTGCCACACCTTGAGGCACAGACTTAAATGCCTGTTGGAAATAACAATCCCCGCCGGCCTGGTGGGGCGGACGGGGATCGGGGTGAAATGGTGTTATTTAGGCGTAGGCCGGGTTAGCGGATCGTAAGCCGACACATCGTTGACATCACCGCTTACGCCCGCAACCGCGCATCGAGCGAATAGCGTCCCGCGCCGCTGATGGCAATGGTGCCAAAGACGATGATCAGCAGCCAGCCGAACTGGCCGTCGGCGATGCTCCAGCCCGGGTGCACGAGCAGCATGGACACACCCAGCAGGAACAGCAATGGCAGACAGGCCAGGCGCGTCAGCAAGCCGGCGGCGACCAGCAGCGGGCAGACGATTTCCGCGAACAGGGCGCAGTACAGGGTGACGGCGCGGCCCAGGTGCAGAGGATCGTCGATATGCGCCAGTTCATCGGAAAAATGCAGCAGCTTGGGCAGACCGTGCACGTGCAGCACCAGCAGCGCACCCGTCAGGCGCGCAAACAGCATACCCGCATCGGGTAAAAAGGGGCCGGCCAGCGCCGCCATCCAGTTTTTCTTCATGATCGCTCCAGTGGGAAAGCCAGTCGGCGCGGCGCGCCGCTGCCAGCCATCATAGGCAGGCGGACACCTGGGCGCGACTGGTCTTTTGGCAGAGGCGCCGGCGCGCGCGAAGGCCTAGACTGGCCGATGCCATCACTGGTCCAGGCCATAACCGGCCTCCCTCCCCCATCCCCGAAGGAAATGCATCATGTCGAAGAAAATCGAAGCCGAAGAAGTCACTTCACGCCGCAAGCTGCTCGTCAGCGTCGCCGGTGTCGCCGCCGGAGCGGGCCTGCTGGCCGCCGGTGGCGCCAGCGCCGCCGCCAAGCCTGCCGCTGCCGCTGCCGCTGCCGCTGCCACCGCGCCGGGCAAGCTCACCGTCAACAGCGTCACCGTCAAGGACGGCACCGTCATCCACTTCAAGGACTGGGGCACGGGCACGCCCGTCGTCTTCAGCCACGGCTGGCCATTGCAGGGCGACGCCTGGGAAGACCAGATGATGTTCCTGGCCAGCCACGGCTACCGCGTGATCGCGCATGACCGCCGCGGCCACGGCCTGTCGAGCCAGCCATGGCAGGGCAATGACATGGATACCTACGCCGACGACCTGGCCACCCTGCTCGACGCGCTCGACATCAAGGGCGCGACCCTGGTCGGCCATTCGACGGGCGGCGGCGAAGTGGCGCGCTATATCGGCCGCCATGGCGAAAAACGCGTGGCCAAGGCCGTGCTGGTGGGCGCCGTGCCGCCGCAGATGGTCAAGTCGGACACGAATCCGGGCGGCTTGCCGATGTCGGTGTTTGACGGCATCCGCGCCGGCGTGCTGGCCGACCGTTCGCAATTCTTCAAGGACCTGACCGTGCCCTTCTTCGGCGCCAACCGTCCCGGCAACAAAGTGTCGCAAGGCATGCGCGACACCTTCTGGCTGCAGGGCATGCAGTGCGGCATCAAGAACGCCTACGATTGCATCAAGCAATTTTCCGAGACGGACTTCACGGCCGACCTGAAGAAAATCTCCGTGCCGACCCTGGTCGTGCACGGCGGCGACGACCAGATCGTGCCGATCGACGCTTCCGGCAAGGCTGCGGCCAAGCTCATCAAGAACGCCAAGCTGGTCATCTATGAAGGTGCGCCGCACGGCTTGCCGGCGACCCACAAGGACCGCCTGAACGAAGACTTGCTGGCCTTTATCAAGTCCTGATCGTTCTTCGCTCCCCGCACCGCCGGCCCGCCCGGCGGTGTTTATCGCCTCCGCCGCATAAAAAAACCGCCCGCCTCCCCCATTCGTATAACTGCCTTGCCTGACGGCGCGTGCATACTTGTTGCAATGCGGCATACGCCGCGACAGCGACAGGAGCACGGCGATGGCCAGCATGCATTATTTCCCTCAGAAGCAAGACGCCGGCCTGGCGCACGCGCAGCACATGGGCGGCATGGACGGCATGGGTGAATTTGCCGCATCGGTCGCGCACGAGGTGCGCCAGCCGCTGGCGGCCATCGCGCTCAATGCCGATGCCGCCTTGCGCTGGCTCGATCACGATCCGCCCCGCCTCGACGAGGCGCGCGCGGCGCTGGCCCTGGTCGCCAGCGCCGGCAGCCATGCCAGCGCCGTGCTGCGCAGCGTGCATGGCCTGGCCTGCAAGGCACCGGGCAGCCACGATCATTTTGTGGCCGACGACGCCGTGCAGGACCTGTTGCCGCTGCTGCGCGCGCCACTGCAGCGCCACGCCATCCACCTGGAAACGCAGCTGGCACCGGGCCGCCCGCTGCTGCACGCCGACCCGGTGCAATTCCGGCAAGTCGTCCTGAACCTGCTGATGAACGCCATCGAAGCCCTGCAGGGCACCAGCGGCAGGCCGTGCACGGTGCTGCTGTCCTCGCGCCTCGATGGGGGCGTGCAGCATTTCAGCATCGCCGACAATGGCGCCGGTATCGCGCCGCAGGCAGCCGGCCGCCTGTACGACGCCCTGTATTCCAGCAAGCCGGACGGCATGGGCATGGGCCTGGCCATCTGCCGCCGCATCGTCGACGCGCATGGCGGGCGCCTGTGGCATGCGCCCGGCGCGCCCCACGGCAGCGTCTTCCACTTCACCCTGCCGGCGTTATGAGGACAACCATGGACATGACCACGCCCCCGGCCGATCCGCCGATTACCCTCTTGATCGCCGACGACCACCCGCTGATCCTGGCCGGCCTGGCCTCGCTGATCGCCTCGCTGCCCGGTTTGCGCCTGCTGGGCCAGGCCGGCACGGGCCTCGCCGCCGTGGAGCTGTACCGGCAGCTGCGGCCCGACGTGGTGCTGATGGATTTGAACATGCCGGAGATGCATGGCGTCGAGGCGATCGAGCGCATCTGCGCGGACGACGCGCAAGCGAAGATCATCATCCTCACCACCTACCAGGGCGAGGACAGCGTGCACCGGGCCTTGCGCGCCGGCGCGCGCGGCTATCTGCTGAAGGATTCCGGCTTCCTGCAACTGACGCAGTGCATCCGCCAGGTGGCAGCCGGCAGGCACTATCTGCCGCCGGAATTGGCGGCGCAGCAGGCCAGCCGCATCGACGCGAACCGCCTGTCGAAACGCGAGCACGACATCCTGCTGCACCTGTCCGCAGGCAAGAGCAACAAGATGATCGCGCGCAGCGCCGGCATCGAGGTGGGCACCGTGAAATTTCACGTGAATAATATTTTGACCAAGCTCAACGTATCAAGCCGCACCGAGGCGGCCACGGTGGCCGCCCGGCGCGGCTTGCTGGGCGCGTTCTAGCTGCCGGGAACCGGGGTCAGGCCCGCCGGGTCTGACCCCAGCATTTACGCTGCATCATCATCCGACTTTGCCGCGGCCTTGGCCAGCGTTGGCTTGGCTTCCACGCCGCTGATCTTCGGCACGCATTCGCTGCGCAGCCACGATACCGTCACGGCTTCGCCCGCCATCAGGCGCTTGACACTGGGGACGATCTGTTCGCCGATCAGCATGCCCAGCAGGCCGATCAGGGCTATCGCGGGCGGCGCCGGCGAGCGCACTTGCAAGACGGCGTAGATGATGCCAACGAGCAAGCCCACGGCCAGCGAAATCACATATAACTTCATGGCGCATTCCTTTCGATGAAAAAAAACGCCGCGCGCGGTCGGGCGCGCGGCGCATGGCATAGCCACGCGGCGATTACTTGGCCGGCACCGGTGCCAGGGTAGTATGGTCGCCATGGATGCGCTGCGGCGCCTTGTGCACCATCGTGTAGGCGTAGTCGACGCCCATGCCGTAGGCGCCCGAGTGTTCGCGCACGATGGCCATGACGGCGTCATAGGTTGCCTTGTGCGCCCAGTCGCGCTGCCATTCCAGCAGCACCTGCTGCCACGTCACCGGCACCACGCCGGCCTGGATCATGCGCTGCATGGCGTAGTCGTGCGCTTCCTTCGAGGTGCCGCCCGAGGCATCGGCCACCATGTAGATTTCGTAGTCGCCTTCGAGCATCGCGCACAGGGCGAAGCTGTTGTTGCACACTTCCGTCCACAGGCCCGACACGACGACTTTCTTCTTGCCGTTGGCGGCCAGCGCATCGCGCACCTTCTGGTCATCCCACGAATTCATCGAGCTGCGCTCGAGGATATCCTTGCCGGGGAAGACGTCGAGCAGTTCCGGGTAGGTGTGGCCGGAGAAGCTTTCCGTTTCCACCGTGGTGATGATGGTGGGGATGTTGAACACCTTGGCGGCCTTGGCCAGGCCCACGGTATTGTTTTTCAGCGCCTGGCGGTCCATCGACTGCACGCCGAACGCCATTTGCGGCTGCTGGTCGATGAAGATGATCTGGCAATTGTCGGGGGTAAGGACTTCCAGTTTCGGATTGGTCATGATGTCATCCATGAAGAGAGGGTTGAGTGGGTACTGCCGTGCATCGTATGCCTGGCGCCGCGCCCGCACCACTATCTAAATATAGGCTGGCATGTTGATTGCCTCTGGGAAATACCACCTGCAGGAGGGCGGGCGCTGCGGTAAAATACCTTTTGCTCACCATGCTCCGACGACTCTTGATCGATAACTCCTCTTTGCCAGACAACACCATGCGCAGCGATACGGCACCGATACGCGTCCTCATCGCCGACGACCACCAGTTGCTGCTCGACGGTATCGCGGCCCTGCTGCGCGCCTTTCCCGGCGTGGTACTGGTGGGCCAGGCGACCGATGGCCAGCAGGCGGCACAGCAATTTGACGCGCTGCTGCCCGATGTCACGCTGATGGATTTGCAGATGCCGGTCATGAGCGGCCTCGACGCGATCGGCGCCATCCGCGTGCGCCATCCGCAGGCGCGCATCATCGTGCTGACCACCTACAAGGGCGACACGCAAGTGCTGCGCGCCATCCGCGCAGGCGCCTGCGGCTATGTGCTGAAAAGCGCGCTGCGCCACGAATTGCTGGCGGCGATACAGAACGTGCACGCGGGGCGGCGCCACATCACGCCCGAGATCGAGGCGGAGCTGGCGCTGTATGCCTGCAGCGACGTGCTGTCGAACCGCGAACTGGACGTGCTCAAGCAGGTCGCGCAAGGCAATTCCAACCGCGAAACGGGCGCCCTGCTGCAGATCAAGGAAGAAACCGTCAAGGCGCACATGAGCACCATCCTGGCCAAGCTGGGCGCCAGGGACCGCACCCACGCCGTCACCATCGCGCTACGGCGCGGCATCCTCGACGCCTGAGCGGCGCCAGCGCTGCCACCAGCGGCGCAGCGGGCCGTGCGCCACCGGCCAGGCGCGGCGCGCCGGCACCCGCAGGTGCCACTGCGTGCCGCCTCCGTCGCGCCCGCCCACGGACAGGCGCGCGCCGAGCCTGGCGGCGCGCTCGCGCATGCCGGGCATGCCCCAGTGTCCGGGAATCTGCCCATTGGCCGCCACCACGGGCGGCAAACCCTGGCCATCGTCGCGCACGAGCAGTTCGATGCCGCCGCACGCATAGTGCACCGCCACCTCGACCACCTGCGCGCGCGCATGCTGGAAGGCATTGCGCAGCGCTTCGCTGGCGATGCGGTAGATTTCGTGCGCGGCGCGCGCATGCAGCATGCGCGGCTCGCCTTCCTCCGCATAGCGGAAGACGATGCCGTGCTGCGCCGCCAGCCGTTCGCCTTCGCGCTGCAGGATGGCGCTCCAGCGCGCGCCGGCATCGTCGCCGGCGCGCAGGTCGTGCACGTGGTCGCGCCCCTCGCCCAGCATGCGGTCGGCGTCGTCGAGCGCGCGCAGCATGGCGGCGCGCGCGGGATCATCCTCGGCGATGGCCATGCTGGCATTGTGAAAGTGCAGAATCATCGCCTGCGTGCCCTGCAGCAGGGTATCGTGCAATTCGCGTGCGATGCGTTCGCGCTCGGCCTGCTGCGCCTCCATCCGCGCCTGCAGGCGCGCGGCGTGCTGGCCCAGCCGCCAGCGGCAAACGCCATACGCGGCCGCCAGCAGCGCCGCCGCGCACAGGCTGCGGAACCACCAGGTCTGGTAGAAAGCGGGCAGCACGCGAAATGGCAATTGCGCCACCGCGCTGGCCACGCCGTCGCCATTGATGGCCATCACCTGGAAGCGGTAGGCACCCGGCCCCAGGCCCGTGTATTGCGCCTGGCGCCGCTCGTCCGCATGCTGCCAGTCCCTGTCATAGCCTTCCAGCCGGTAGCGAAAACGCAGGCGCGACGGCGCGCCCAGACTGCTGGCGTTGTAGGCGAACTGCACGTCGCGCGTGCCGGCCGGCAGGCGCTCATAATCGGCGGCGGCGACGTTCTCGCCATCGACCATCAATGCGCCGATCTCGGCCTGCGGCGCCGGCAGTGGCGGCGCCGGCTGGCGCGGGTCGATCCAGAAGGTCGCGCTCTGGCGCGAAAACCAGATTTTGCCATCGTCCGCTTCGGCAATCGAGTCGTTATGCAGCAAACTCATTTTGCCGTTCAAGCCATCGGCGCCATCGTACAACTGCGCCTGCATGGGATGCGACGGGTCGCGCAAGGCCTGCGCCATCTCGGCCGCGGCCACGCGCACGGCGCCATTGCCCGTATTGAGCCACAGGCTGCCGTCACGCGCGCGCAGCATGCCAACCACGCCATCGAAAACGCCGGGCGCCGCGGCACGCAGCGGCACGAAGCGCCCATCGCGCCACAGCGCCAGGCCATGCTGGCCGCCCGCCAGCAGCTGGCCGCCCGTCTCCAGCAGCGCGGGTACCTTGCCCAGGTCCAGGCCCTGTTCGGGACCATAGCTGGCCAGCTGCCCGCCGTCCAGCACCGCCACGCTGCCGTCCGGATAGGACAGCCACAGGCGGCCGGCCGCATCGGCCAGCAGCGCCAGCGGCACCTTGCGCCCGCCCTCGGGCAAGGCCGGTTCGCGCCGCCATGCGCCGTCGGCGTACTGGAACACGCCGGCGCCGCTGAAAATCGCCCACAGGCTGCCGTCGGGCGCGTTCACGGCCATGCGCACCCGTTTCAAGGCGGCCGCTTCCGGCGGATAGGCAATCGTCTCGAGCACGCGGCCATCGTCGCCATCGAGCCGCAGCAGGCCGGCGCGGGTGCCGACGCGAATGCCGCCCGGCGCCGCCATGATGGCCGTGACGGGCCCCAGTGCAGGGGCGCGCAAGACCTTGCCGTCGGGCGCCGCCAGCATCAGCGGCGCATCGCCTTCGCGCGACAGCCACATGCGCCCTCCCGTGCCGGGCGACAGCTGCTGCGCGCGGAAGGTTTCGGGCGCCTCGGGTCCCGCGCGCGCGCTGAGGATCACGGGCGCGGCCTGGCGAAAGCGGTCCAGGCCAGCATACGTGGCAACCCAGACATTGCCTTCATTGTCGTCGCACAGGGAACCGATCAGCACATTGCTCAAGCCGTCGCGCGGCAGGAACGATTCCGTGTCGCTGCTGATGCCCAGCTGTTGCGGCTCCAGCGCGCCGGCGCTGCGCGTGCGGTGCAGGCCGAACTGGCTGTCGAACCACAGGGTGCCCTGGCGGTCGACCAGCATGCTGCCGCTGGTGCCGCTCGTATCGCGGTAGATCCAGCGATGATCGAGCTGGTCGTAGCGTTCGAGCGAGTCGATGATGCGGATGCCGCGCAGCTCCAGCAGATACAGGCGGCCGTCCGGTCCCTGCTGCGGCGGCGCGCGCAGGTCCAGGCGCCCCACGGGCGGCGCAAAGCGCGCCTGGCCCGGCTGCCAGAGAAACAGGCCCTGTTCGCTGAACACGCCCAGCCTGCCGCCGCGGTCCGCGAACACGGCCGAGGCCTTTTGCGCCGTGTAGCCCTGCGCCGGCCCCATCGCCTGCCAGCGCCGGCCGTCGAAGCGCGACACCCCGGCCACGCCGGCGGCCCACACGGCGCCCGTGGCGTCGATGGCAAAACCCCAGACGGAACCGGGCCGCACGCCCTGCGCCTCGCCGTAATTGCGCACCACGCCATCCTTGACATGGCTGATGCCGCCCACTTGCCAGCCCACCCACATGCCGCCGTCAGCCGCGCGCTTGAGGGCCAGGGTCACCGTATCGGGAAACGCGCCCTGGCGCGCACGCACGGGCTCGAAACGCAGGCCGTCAAAGCGCACCAGGCCCGCATGGGTGCCCAGCCACAGGAAGCCGTCGCCCCCTTGGGCGATGACGCTGATATCGTCCGGTGCGCCATCCCTGGACGTCCAGCTGGTGTGCTGCAGCTGGTGGATGCCGCGCGCCGCGTCGATGGCCAGCCCGGGCGGGCTGAACAACAGCAGCAAAGGCAGCCAGCACAGCGCGGCCAGGACGGACAGGCGCACGGCGGATCAGGCGGCAGGCACGGCCGCACGGCCGCTGCGGTGCTGCACGATGATCAGGCCGGCGAGCAGCAGCAAGGGTACGGCCAGCGCCACGAAGCCGAAAGCCAGGTAGGCAAAGGCGGCCGCGATGGCGCCCAGGGCGAAGGCTGCCAGCGGCCAGAAGAACTTGCCGCAGCGCGCATGGGTGGCGGCATCGGCAGCGCCGCGCAGCACGTCGACGGTGTCGATGACGATCTGCGTCACGTTCCCCGTCATCATGGAGGTGGGCGCCAGGTGCGCCAGCAGCAGCCGGCTGGTGGCGCTGTGCACGCCCATGGCGGCCGTACCCAGCAAACCCGCCGCCATGGCCATGGAACTGACGTCCTTGCCTATCGGTTCGGCCAGGATGCCAAACACCATGAAGCCGGCCAGCAAGGCCCACTGCAGCAGCATCGCCAGGGTCAGCGACGGGCCGGCGCGGCGCTCGACGGCCAGCACCATCAGGCGCGTGATCGCGACGCCGGCGATAAACGCGGGAAAAGCGAGAAACTTCAGCAGGATGGACATGCGCGATGCGTCCGCCAGGGCGGCGCCGATCAGCACGAAGTTGCCCGTGACATGGGCCGTAAACAGGCCAAACAGGGCAATAAAACCCAGGGTATCGACATACCCGGCTAAAAATCCCAGGCTGGTGCCGAACAAGCGGCTGTGTGGTGGCTGATCCATCGAATGACTCCCGATACCGTGCAATGCACTAAAAAACGAAAACGCGCCAGGGAAGCGCCCCGGCGCCACTGCCTGCATGGTAAGCCATGCGGCCGGCCTGCGCCCCCGCCATTCGGCCAGTGCGCCACGCTTCACCTGATCTTTTGACCCGTGTTCAAACGCGGGACGCCAGCTACACTGGCCGACGTGACTTTCGCGCCGCGCACGCCGGCCCTCCCCGCACCGCAACCATGGAGCTGCACCATGCCAGAACACACCCTCCCCGCCGCCGCGCCCTTGATACTGCTCAACGGCTGTTTCCATACCGTCGACAAAAGCTGCCCGCAAGCGAGCGCGGTGGCCATCGCCGACGGCAAATTTCTCGCCGTGGGCGATGCGGATGACGTCATGCGCCACCGCACGCCCGACAGCCGTGTGATCGACCTCGGTGGCCGCACGGTGATTCCAGGCCTGAACGACTCGCACCTGCACCTGATCCGCGGCGGCTTGAACTACAACCTGGAATTGCGCTGGGAAGGCGTGCCGTCGCTGGCCGACGCCCTGCGCATGCTGAAAGAGCAAGCCTTGCGCACGCCAAACCCGCAATGGGTGCGCGTGGTGGGCGGCTGGAACGAATTCCAGTTCGCGGAAAAGCGCATGCCGACCCTGGACGAGATCAACGCGGCCGCACCCGACACGCCCGTTTTCATCCTGCACCTGTACGACCGCGCCCTGCTCAACCGCGCCGCCCTGCGCGTGGTCGGCTACGATAAAAATACGCCGAACCCGCCCGGCGGCGAAATCGTGCGCGACGCGGCCGGCAATCCCACGGGCATGCTGATCGCGCGTCCGAACGCCATGATTTTATATGCGACCCTGGCCAAGGGTCCAACCCTGCCGCGCGAATTGCAAGTCAATTCCACGCGCCAGTTCATGCGCGAACTCAATCGCCTGGGCTTGACCAGCGCCATCGACGCGGGCGGCGGCTTCCAGAATTATCCGGAAGACTACGCGGCGGTCGAGGAACTGGCGCAAAAAGAGCAACTGACGATACGCATCGCCTACAACCTGTTCACGCAAAACAAGGGCGCGGAACTGCAGGACTTCCAGAAGTGGACGGGCATGATCAAGCCTGGCGACGGCACTGACTTTTACCGTCATAACGGCGCCGGCGAAATGCTCGTGTTTTCCGCCGCCGACTTCGAGGATTTCCTCGAGCCGCGCCCGGACCTGGCGCCCGGCATGGACGACGAACTGGAAAAGGTCGTGCGCCACCTGGTGTCGAAACGCTGGCCTTTCCGCCTGCACGCCACCTACGACGAATCGATAGCCCGCATGCTGACGGTCTTTGAAAAGGTCAACCGCGATATCCCGTTCGACGGCCTGCACTGGATGTTCGACCACTGCGAAACCATCACGCCGAAAAACATCGACCGGGTCAAGGCGCTGGGCGGCGGCATCGCCATCCAGCACCGCATGGCCTTCCAGGGCGAATACTTTGTCGACCGCTACGGCGCGGAAGCGGCCAAGGCCACGCCGCCCATCGCCCGCATGCTTGCCTCGGGCGTGCCCGTGGGCGGTGGCACGGACGCCACCCGGGTCGCCAGCTATAACCCGTGGACGGCGCTGTACTGGCTGGTGTCGGGCCGCACCGTGGGCGGCTTGCGCCTGTACGACGCGGGCAGCCGTTTGTCTCGCGACACGGCGCTGGAACTGTGGACGGCAGGCAGCGCCTGGTTTTCGAGTGAGCAAGGCAAGAAGGGCCGCATCCAGGAAGGCATGCTGGCCGACCTGGCCGTGCTGAGCGCGGACTTCTTCAGCATCGATGAAGAGGCGATCAAGTCCATCGAATCGGTGCTCACCATCGTCGGCGGCAAGATCGTCTACGGCCAGGCGGAATTTACCAAGCTGGCGCCGCCTGCGATTCCCGTGCTGCCCGATTGGTCGCCCGTGAAAAACGTGGCCGGCCACTACCGCTCCGCGCCGCCGCAAAAAACCAGCGTCATGCAGCAGCACCAGTGCCAGGGCGCCTGCGGCGTGCATGCCCACGCCCACGACGTGGCGCGCAAGAGTTCCGTACCCGTGTCCAGCCACTCCGGCTTCTGGGGCGCGCTGGGGTGCAGCTGCTTTGCGTTCTGAGGTGCGTATGGCGCGCGTGTTTTCATGCGCCGCCGGTGCCCTGGCACTGGCGGCAGCCCTGCCCGCCAAGGCACAGGAAAATGTGCAGCTGTACGGCCGCCTGAACGTGGCGCTCGAAGCGCTGCATGCGTCCGGCGGCGGCGCTAGCGTGCAGCGCCTGTCCAACAACCGCTCGGTACTCGGTGTTCGCGGCAGCGAAGACCTGGGCGGCGGCTGGCAGGCGCTGTTCCAGGTCGAAGGTACGCTATCGCCCGACACGGGCGCGGGCTCCCTCGCCGCGCGCGACACGCGTGTCGGCATTGCCGGGCCGTGGGGCACGCTGTTTGCCGGCAACTGGACCCTGCCCTACAACAGCGCCACTTCCGCGCTCGACCCGTTCTATCCCACCACGGCCGGCTACATGAGTTTGATGGGCAATGGCGCGGGCGCCACCGAAAACAATACCAGCAACGCATATTCGTTCGACCGGCGCCAGCAGAACAGCGTGCATTACTGGACGCCGCAGTGGCAGGGCTGGTCGCTGCGCGTGGCGCGCGGCATGGCGGAAGAACGGCCGGCCAGCGGTGCGCATCCGGCACTGACGTCGGCCTCCCTGCTCTACGACAGTGGCGCCCTGTACGCCAGCCTGGCGCATGAAGAGCACCACGATTACCAGGGACGGGGTTTGAGCGACCGTGGCAGCAAGCTGGCCCTGGCCTGGCGGATCGACAGCGCCACGCAGCTGGCGGTGGCCGCGGAAAGCCTGCGCTATGCCACGGCGACGGGAGACCTGCACCGGCGCACGGTGTATGTCTCCGCCACGCGCCAGTTCGGCCGCCACGGCTTGCGTTTCGGCCTGGCCCACGCGCAAAGCGCCACCGGCAATTCGCTGGAAACCATCGGTACCGTGCGCGCGGGAGCCGGCACGGGTGCCACCCACGCCACCATCGGCTACGACTACCAACTGTCGAAACGCAGCAGCGTGTATGCCTACTACACGCGCCTGGCCAACGGCCATAACGGCATCGCCGGCTTTGCCATCAACAGCGTCGGACGCGAAACAGGTACGGCAGGCGCGACCATGTCGGGCGTGGCACTGGGGATCAAACACAACTTCTGAGGCACGGTTTTCGTGGACAGCCCCGCGCGCGGCGCGTACAGTCTTCGTTCCGCAACCAGGGCAGGCATCTGCGAACAGACACCATGAAGCGAGCATCAGCGCCGGCGCTTGGCGACTGGGTCAAGTGCGCCGAACCGGTACAGGGAATCGAACGCATCGAAGCGTGGTTCCAGGGCAAGGCCTATGCCATGCACCGCCACGACACCTACGCCATCGGCCGCACGCTGGCCGGCGTGCAGCGTTTCAGCTACCGCCGCGGCCAGCGCGACAGCCTGCCCGGCAATACCATGATCCTGCATCCCGACGAGGCGCACGATGGCCAGGCGGGTACCGACGCCGGCTTCCGTTACCGCATGCTGTATATCGAACCGGCGCTGTTCCAGGACGTGCTGGGCGGCCGCGCCTTGCCCTTCATCGAAGGCGGCGTGTCGACCGATCCCCGCCTGGCGGCGGCCACTTCAACCTTGCTGCCGCACGACGGCCACCCGCTCGAAGCGCTGGAACAGAGCGAGGCGCTGGCCGAACTGGCGCATGCGCTGGCGGCGGCGGCCGGCACGCCGGCGCAGCGTCCAAAAGGCGACTTCCTGGCGGCGCGGCGCGCGCGCGACTACTTGCAGGCGCACTGCACGCGCGCCGTCACCCTGGCGGAACTGGAAGCGGCAACGGGACGCGACCGCTGGAGCCTGTCGCACGACTTTCGCGTGTTTTATGGCACCAGCCCATACCGCTATCTGACGATGCGGCGCCTGGAGATGGTGCGGCGCCTGCTCTTGGGTGGCGCCACGCTCGCCTCGGCCGCCATGGCGGCGGGCTTTGCCGACCAGAGCCACATGACGCGGCATTTCCTGAAAACCCATGGAATCACGCCCGGCCGCTGGCTGCGTTACGCTGGCGGCGCCAGCACACGCTGAAAACACCCACGATCGTTCAATACGGCCGGCAAGCACCTGCGTATTCTGGCTGCATCGCCACTTGAACGGAGCACAGCATGCCAGACACTACCATTACCACCACCACGCGCGGCCAGGGCCAGTCCATCGACCTGGCAGGCAAGATCGACCTGATCGACGGGCACTGGCAACCGCGCGTCATCGCCGAAATGAACGACTACCAATTCAAGGTCGTCAAGGTACTGGGCGAATTCCAGTGGCACCGGCACGCCGACACGGATGAAACCTTCATCGTGCTGGACGGCGAATTGCGCATCGCCGTGCGCGGCCCTGGCTATGCGGAAGGACACGCCATCGTGCTGACTGCCGGCCAGCTGGCCGTGGTGCCCAAGGGTGTCGAACACAAGCCGTGCGCCCTTGCCGAAACGAGGCTGCTGCTGATCGAACCGCGTGGCGTGGTCAATACGGGCGACGGCGGCGCGGGCGAGCGCACGGTGCAAAACGATCAGTGGATCTGAAGCCGGAACGATGACAAAAAACAAAAAACCCGCTGACTTTTGCAAGTGAGCGGGTTTTCTGATGAAACTTGGTGCCGTTGGCCGGAATCGAACTGGCGACCTTCACATTACGAATGTGCTGCTCTACCAACTGAGCTACAACGGCGAAGACCCACATTCTACAAACAATGCACAAAATTTGCTAGTGTCAACGCGAACTTTTTTGCATTTTTTTAGCGGCCCGGCTGCGGGCCGCTGAAAATCGTGGAAAAGTGCGGTTTTTTTACTCAGCGTGGTAGGCCGTGACGCGGGCCACTTCGTCTTTCGAGCCGAGGAAGACGGGCACGCGCTGGTGCAGCTTGTGCGGGGCGATGTCCATGATGCGCTGCTGGCCGTCGGTGGCCGCGCCGCCGGCTTGCTCGACGATGAAGGCCATCGGGTTCGCTTCGTACATCAGGCGCAGCTTGCCCGGCATCGAGGTGTCGCGCAGGTCGGCCGGGTACATGAAGATGCCGCCGCGGTTCAGGATGCGGTGCACGTCGGCCACCATCGAGGCGATCCAGCGCATATTGAAATTGGTGCCGCGCGGGCCAGTGTCGCCGGCCAGCAGCTCATCGACATAGCGTTTCACGGGCGGATGCCAGTGGCGCGCGTTCGACATGTTGATGGCGAATTCCTTCGTCGTCGGCGGAATCTGCATATTGCTTTGCGTGAGCACCCACGAACCCATTTCGCGGTCCAGGGTGAAGCAGTTCACGCCATTGCCGAAGGTCAGCACCAGCATGGTTTGCGGGCCGTACACGGCGTAGCCGGCCGCCACTTGCTTGCTGCCTGCCTGCATGAAGTCCTGCTCGGTCGGCTGCCCCATGCCGTCCGGCGCCTTCAGCACGGAGAAGATGGTGCCGATCGAGACGTTGACGTCGATGTTCGAGGAGCCATCGAGTGGGTCGAACAGCAGCATGTATTCGCCCTTCGGATAGCGGTTCGGGATCGGGTGGATCGATTCCATTTCTTCCGACGCCATGGCCGCCAGGTGGCCGCCCCATTCATTCGCTTCGAGCAGGATCTCGTTGGAGATGATGTCGAGTTTTTTCTGTACTTCGCCCTGCACGTTTTCCGTGTCGGCCGTGCCCAGCACTTCACCCAGCGCACCCTTGCCGACGGCGTGGCTGATGGTCTTGCAGGCGCGCGCGACGACTTCGATCAGCAGGCGCAGTTCGGCCGGAATGCTGTTGTTCGAGCGCTGCTCTTCAACCAGATATTGCGTAAGACTGATGCGTTTCATGAATTCCCTTTTGTTTTAATGATTAACCATTGCCCCAAAAAGAAAGGCCGGGGTCGGACCCTGAGGGTCCGACCCCAGTCTCTGCCTGGGGGTGTAAATAATCTGCGCCTAGTTTGCCAATGCCTTGGAAACGACTTCCATCACGTCATTCGACAAACTGGCCTGGCCGGCGACTTTTTCCAGCGCGTCGCGCATGGGGCTTTGCAGCGCCGGCACGTAACGGCGCCAGCGGTCCATCGAGCGTGCCAGGCGCGCGGCTACTTGCGGGTTCAGGGCGTCGAGGGCGATCACTTGCTCGGCCCAGAAGGCGTAGCCGCTGCCGTCCTGCGCATGGAACTGCGAAGGATTGCCATTGGTGAAATTGAAGATCAGGCTGCGCGCGCGGTTCGGATTTTTCAAGGTGAAGGCCGGATGCGTCATCAACTGGCGCACGGCTTGCACATCGGTCGTTGGCGCGGCCGCCTGCATGGCGAACCACTTGTCGACCACCAGCGCTTCGTTCTCGAAGTCGGCATAGAAACTGGCCAGGGCCGCCTGCGCGTGCGGCTGCGAGCCGGAATGAATCAGCGCCGCCAGCGCCGCCGCGCGGTCCGTCATGTTGCCGGCATTGTCGAACTGCAGCCGCGCCAGGTCCAGCTCTGCCGCTTCAGGCGCGATCAGCAGATACGACAGGGCCAGGTTTTTCAGCGCGCGCTTGCCGGCCGACAGGGCGTCGGGGCTGTACTCCCCCGGCGTCTGGTTGGCGTGGTACTGCGCCAGCAATTCGGGTTTCAGGGCCGCAGCAATCGTGCGGCGCATGAACTGGCGCGCCGCGTGGATCGCTTGCGGGTCGACTTGCGCCATGCGCTCGGCGATGATGGTTTCCGACGGCAGGATCAGGGCCAGCTCGCGGAAGGCAGGATCGAGCGTGTCGTCGGCCAGCAAGGCGCGCTGCGCTTCAATGAAGGTGTCGTCCAGCGCCATGGTCTCGCCGGCGGCGACGGCGCCCGTCAGTTTCAGCAGCCGCTCCATGGCCAGGCGCTGGCCCGCTTCCCAGCGGTTGACCGGGTCGCTGTCGTGGCGGAACAGGTGCAGCAGTTCCGCGTCGGTATAGCCGTATTCGAGCACCACGGGCGCGGAAAAATCGCGCAGCAGCGATGGCACAGGTTCTTCCGCCACGTTCGTGAAGCGGAAAGTCTGCGACGCCTGCGTCAATTCCAGCACGACGCTGGTGGCGCCATTGGCTGCCACCCCATCGACGTGCAGCGGCAGGTCGCGGCCATCCGCGCCCAGCAAGCCGACGGTGACGGGAATGTGGAACGGCAGTTTCTTCGCCTGGCCCGGCGTGGCGGGGCAGCTTTGCGCCAGGGTCAGCTCGAACGTCCGGCTGGCAGCATCGTAGCGCGTGGAAGCGGTGACGATGGGCGTACCGGCCTGGCTGTACCAGCGCTCGAATTGCGTGAAATCGCGGCCATTCGCGTCGGCCATGGCGGCACGGAAATCGTCGCACTGCACGGCCTGGCCATCGTGGCGTTCAAAATACAAGTCCATGCCCTTGCGGAAACCGTCGCGGCCCACGAGGGTCTGGTACATGCGCACCACTTCGGCGCCTTTTTCGTAGATGGTGACTGTGTAAAAGTTGTTGATCTCGACGAAGGAATCGGGACGCACGGGGTGGGCCATCGGGCCCGCATCTTCGGGGAACTGCGCCTGGCGCAGGGTGCGCACCTGGTCGATGCGCGTGACGGCGCGGCCCGTGTCCGTGCCGATCATGTCGGCCGAGAACTCCTGGTCGCGGAATACCGTCAAGCCTTCCTTCAGCGACAGCTGGAACCAGTCGCGGCACGTCACGCGGTTGCCGGTCCAGTTGTGGAAGTATTCATGGCCCACCACCGCTTCGATGCCCGCGTAATCGACGTCGGTCGCCACGCGCGAATTGGCCAGCACGTACTTGGTGTTGAAGATATTCAAACCCTTGTTTTCCATGGCGCCCATGTTGAAGTCGCCCACGGCAACGATCATGAAGCGGTCCAGGTCCAGCTCCAGGCCAAAGCGTTCCTCGTCCCAGCGGATCGAGTTTTTCAGCGACTGCATGGCGTAGTCGGTCTTATCAAGGTTGCCGTCTTCCACCCACACTTGCAGCAGCACTTCGCGGCCCGATTTCAAGGTGTAGCGCTCTTCCTGGCACACCAGGCGCGCGGCGACGAGCGCGAACAGGTAGGACGGCTTCTTGAACGGATCTTCCCACTTGGCGTAATGGCGGCCGTCGCCGAGGTCGCCCTCTTCGATCAGGTTGCCATTCGATAGCAGCACCGGATATTGTTCCTTGTCGGCGCGCAGCATGACCGTGTATTTGGCCATCACGTCGGGACGGTCCGGGAAGAAGGTGATGCGGCGGAAGCCTTCCGCTTCGCACTGCGTGAAGAAGTTATGGTTCGATACATACAGGCCGGACAAGGACGTGTTGTCCTGCGGCGCCAATATGGTTTCGATATCGAGTTCGACGTCGTCCGGCGCCTTCGGGATGGTCAGCATGCCGGCCGTCAGCTTGTACTGCGACGGCTTCAGCGCTTTGCCATTCAGGCGTACCATCACCAGTTCGATATGTTCGCCGTGCAATTCGATGCTGCGGCTGGTACTGGCCGGGTTGTGGCGCATGCGGATCCGGCTCGCCACCACTGTGCGGGCGGGATCAAGATCGAAACCAAGTTCGACGCTGTCGACCAGGAAGCTGGGCGGCGTGTAATCTTTGCGGTAAATCGTCTGAGGGCTGTCTGTGCGCATAGGGATTTGGGTGGGAGCGGAGGCAAAAGCCTATTTTACCAACACCAGCCCCCGATAGTCGCGATTCACCTCAGGAATGTTGGATTCCCTTACACGCCGACATGCTCGGTAACATTCTGTAATAATGAATAGAAACAAATAGAACTATTCTTATAATACTAAGCGATGAATTGTGTCTACTAATCAGGAGGTCATGCAATGAAACGTTATCTCACCATCATGATGGCCGCATTGACCGTGTTGCTGACCGGATGCGCCACCACCATACGCAGCGATGTGACCGTCTTTCATGAATGGCCTGCGCAATTGCAGGACAAATCGTATGCGTTTGAAGCGCCAGCGGCGGAAAACGATACGCTGGAATACCGCAGCTACCAGAACCTGGTGCGCGCGGAACTGGCCAAGCACGGCTTCGGCGAAGCTTCCGGCCCTGCGGCAGCCAATTTGCGCGTGGCAATGCATTTCTCCACCGTCGACTATCCTGAGCGCGTGCTGCAGGCCACCGACCCATTCTGGTATGGTCCAGGCTACTGGCCCGGCCGCTATGGCTACCGCTACGGCGCCTGGCCTGGCTACGGCCGCTTCGGCTACAACCCCTACTGGTACGGTCCACTGGACGTGGAAGAAAGCGTGCGCCATAAATACGAACGCGAACTGCGCATCACGATCAATGACCGCAACGGCAAGAAACTGTACGACGTGACCGTGCAATCGACCAGCAACAAGCGCGCCACGTCGCAAGTGATGCCGGCCATGGTGGCGAGCGCCTTTGCCGACTTCCCCGGCCAGAGCGGCGTACCCCGTAAAGTCGAAGTCAAGGTGGACTGAGAGCGCCAGCCAAAACCTACTGCGCGTCGCGATCTACGGCCTGCGATGCTCACTGTACCTTCGTACAGTTGCGCTTCTCGACCGCAGCTCCCTTCCGCTCGCTACGGTTTTGTCAGGCGCGGAAAGTCTGAAGTATGCTTAAAAAAAACCCGGCTTGTGCATTGCTGCATCAGCCGGGTTTTTCATGTCTGCATTTCATTCCTAAGAATAATACGCCTCGGCCGCAAAGGTCAGCGCGCCGATCAGGGCGACGGCCAATAACAGCACGATCAGCAGGCGGCCAAATTTCGGCGTGCCGTCACTGCCGCCGCTCATGGCACGATGATGGTCGAGCCCGTCGTCTTGCGCCCTTCCAGGTCCGTATGCGCCTGCGCGATATTGGCCAGGCTGTAGCGCTGGTTGATCTCGATCTGCACTTCACCGCTGCTGACGACGCCGAACAGCGAGGTCGCCATCTCTTCCAGGTTGGCGCGGTTCGACGCATAGCTGAACAGAGCCGGGCGCGTGAGGAACAGCGAGCCGCGCGAGGCCAGTTCGCCGAGGGTAAACGCCGGCACGGGACCGGACGCGTTGCCGAAGCTGACCATCATGCCCAGCGGCGCCAGGCAGTCGAGCGAGCCCGTAAACGTATCCTTGCCGATGGAATCGTAGACGACGGAGACGCCCTTGCCGCCCGTGATGTCGCGCACGCGCTCGACGAAGTTTTCCGTGTTGTAGTTGATGACGTGGGCCGCGCCGTGCGCCTTGGCCAGCGCCACCTTTTCATCGGAGCCGGCCGTGCCGATCAGGTTCACGCCCAGTACCTTCGCCCACTGGCAGGCGATCAGGCCCACGCCGCCCGCAGCCGCGTGGAACAGGATGGTGTCGCCCGCCTTCAGGGCCACCGTGCGGTGGAACAGGTATTGCACCGTCAAGCCTTGCAGCATCATGGCGGCGGCCGTGTCGAAAGCGATGCGCTCGGGCAGCACCAGCAGCAGGGCCGCCGGCAGGTTGCGCTGCTGCGCATACGCGCCATTGATGCGCGCCGCATACGCCACCCGGTCGCCGACCTTCACTTCCGTGACACCCTCGCCCACCGCCTCGACGATGCCCGCGCCCTCGACGCCGAGGCCATTGGGCAGCGGCTGCGGGTACAGGCCCGTACGGAAATACACGTCGATGAAATTGAGGCCGATGGCCTCGTGCCTGACGCGCGCCTCTCCCGGACCGGGCGGCGGCAGTTCCACGTCCACATATTCCATCACTTCCGGGCCGCCCGTGCGCTGTATGCGGATGGCTTTGGTGGTAATCGTTGCGCTCATGCTCATCTCCTTGTCTGGGTGGATCAGGCGGCCGCGTTGGCCCGTGCCTGCAGTTGCGACAGCACCAGGTGCGCCGACGACAAATTCGTTGCGCACGCCACGTTGTGCACGTCGCAGGCGCGCACCAGCGCATTGATGTCCGGCTCATGCGGCTGCGGCGTCATCGGGTCGCGCAGGAAGATCACGCAATCGATCAAGCCTTCCACCAGCAAGGAACCGATCTGCAAGTCGCCGCCGAACGGGCCCGAATGCTTGCGCTCGACGGCCAGCCCCAGTTCATTGATCAGGCGCCCTCCCGTGGTGCCCGTGGCCGACAGTTCGCAGCCCTTCAAAAAATCCAGGTATTCGCCCGCCAGGGTAATCATGTCATCTTTTTTCTTGTCGTGGGCAATCAGGGCGATGCGTGTTTTCATGGTGAGGACTTTTCAGTGGGTGGAGGAATTATTTCTTTTTCGACAGCAAGTAAATACCGGCCAATACCAGGCTGGTGCCAGCCAGTTGCCAGTTGGTGATCGGTTCATCGAGGATCATGGCGCCCAGGAACAGGGTCGACACGGGGCCGATCATGCCCGCCTGCGAAGCGACGGGCGCGCCGATGCGCTCGACGGCGATCATCGTCATGAAGACAGGCATCACCGTGCAAAAGATGCCGTTGAGCAATGACAAGCCATACACGGGCATGGGCTGGATCAGCAGTTCGACGGGACGCAGGATAAAGAATTGGGCGATGCAGGCAAAACTGGCCACGCACATCGCGTAGGAAACAAGGCGCATCGAGCCGATGCGTTTCACCAGTTCACCCGAGCCCAGCAGATACACGGCATACGAGCAGGCCGAGCCCAGCACGAGAGTCGACCCCAGCGCCACATTGCTGGCGCCGCCCTGCAAGTCATGCACGAACACCAGCACGATGCCGCAGTAGGACGTGAGCAAGGCCAGCCACTGCAAGCGGCTGATGCTCTGCTTGAAGTACACGGTGGTAATCAGGAGCACAAACGTGGGCGTAAGGAACAGGATCAGGCGCTCGAGGCCCACTGAAATGTATTGCAAGCCCAGGAAATCCAGATAGCTGGACAGGTAATAGCCGACGAGGCCCAGCCCGACGAGGCGCAGGCGGTCGCTGTTTGATAACGGCGGCTCCGTGCGCATCTTCCACCAGGCGATGACCGCGAACACGGGCAGCGAAAAAATCATCCTGAAGGCAATCAGGGTGACGGCATCGATCTGGTAGCGGTACAGCAGCTTGGCGACGATGGCCTTGGTGGAAAACAGCACCGCCCCACCCACGGCGATAGCCAGGCCACCGAGGTAGACGGAACGGGGAAGCGAAGATGGGGTTGCTTGCGGGGAACTGGAGCTCATGCCCAGATTGTAATGGCAAAAGCGAAAGGCGGCTGATAAGCCCAACGGCAAATACCGGGGTCGGACCCTGAGGGTCCGACCCCGGCCCTTGCTTTTTGGGTTAGGAAACCACTACCGCCGCCGCGCCCGCCGTCACCGTCGCCGTCGTCACCCGTGCAATCACGTTCGCCGGCGCCGCCGTGCCGATCAGTTTATTCACCTGCTTGAACTGCGCCACCAGCTTGCCTGGCGTCAAAGTCACCACCGTGTAGCCCTGCGCATCCGTATTCAGATGCTTGATCCACGGGTTGTTGCCCAGGCCGGACAATTGCTGCGCCAGGCCCAGCAGGGTCGTGCTGAAGTCAGTGCTCGCTTTCAAGCCCGCCTGCACGGCAGCGGCTGTCGCCTCCAGTTGCGCTTCCGGCACGCCCTTGGCGGCCAGGGCGCCGCGCAGCTGCACGCGCAATTGCTCGAGCAGGCTGTCGACGGTGGGTGCCGCCTTGCCCATGGTGTAGTCGAGCAGGTTGACGTCGAGATTGACCGTGCCCAGTCCCGTGACGGGGATGGCCAGCGGGTAGCTGACGAGGGTGCCGATATCGCCCATGCTGCCGGCGGCCGACTTCAGGTAGCTGAAGAAGGAATCGGAGCTGACACCGGCCGACACCAGGTCCACCATGACGGGCGTGCCGCCGCCCGCTGCGTCGAAGTCGTCGCTGACGGTGCCGGCAAAGAACGAGTGGATATCGCCGGTCAGCGCCACCACGTTGCCGATGGCATTGGTTTTCAGATGCGCCATCAAATTCTTGCGCTCGCTGTTGTAGCCATCCCACTGGTCGCAATTGAGCAGGAAGCGCGTGAAGAACGGCGCCAGCGCCGCTTGCTGGCCCGATGCGGCAACAAAGCTCGATGCGGCGCCCTTGGCCTGCACGTCGGGCTTGATCCAGCCGAAGGCGATCACTTGCGCAGCGGCGGCCGGCGAAGCGCTGTTGTAGGCGGCCACCGTGATGCCGGCCTGGGCCGCGCTCAAGCCGGCGCCCACGGCAGCGGCGCCCTGCGCGCTGGCGTTGGTTGCAGCACCGGCAATGGCCATGGCCGCCGCTTGCGCCACGTTTTGCGCCGCGCCCGCCGTGGAAGCTGCCACGATGGCGGACGCCAGCGGCACGCTGCCCCCCACCAGAGGCAGGGTGCTGGCGATGGCCTGGCCCACCTTGCTCATGGCGCTCAGCGCCAGCAAGGTGGCGATCGCGTCCGTGCCATTCAAGCCCATGCGCAACAGGGACACTTCATTGCCCCACAGCTTCCAGGTCGAGGTCGCCGCCTTCATCTTGCTTTTCCACCAGTCGCGTTGCGTGCTGCCCAGCATGCCGGCAGCGGCCAGCGGGTCGGCGCCGGCCTTGGTGGCGGCCGCCATTTTCTGTCCTTCCACGCTGTCGAACAGCGCTTGCGGCACCAGGTAGCGGCTGCCGATGCTGCCCAGCGGCTTGCCCGTGGCCGGGTTGATGGTCGACTCGGCGATCGCATGGTCGGCGCGGTACAGGCGCTCGTCCGTCATCACCAGCTGCATCAGTTTGCCAAACTGGAAATCGCGGTAGATCTGGATGTTCTGGAACGTGGTCGCGGCGCTATCGAACGTGACGTCGGCCGGCATGTATTCGAACCACGCCTGGTTGGCGCTACGGCGGCGGGCCGGCTGGTGCAGATCGCTGCCGTCGGCGGCCACGATGCCTTCGTAGGTGGAGGCGTCCTGCCAGGCGTCGTCCGTGAATTCATGGTCGTCCCAGATGGCGATGAAGGCAAAGCGCTCGTGCACGGCCTGCAGGCGCGCATCGGTGCGGTATTTCTTGTACAGGTAGCGGTAATCGGCCACGGTGGTCGCGTATTTCGCGCCGGACGCGCCGCTTTTGAAAGTGCCGTCGGGCAATTTCAACTGGTCGTGGCGGCTTTCCACGGCGCCACTCTGGAACGCTTCGCCCACAGTTTCATAGATGTAGTCGCCCAGATGGACGATGAAATCGAGGCTTTCATTGGCGGCGATGTGCGACAGCGCGCCCCAGTGGTTGATGCTCCAGTCCTGGCACGTCAGGTAGGCGAACTGCAGCTGCGACACGTCGGCCGTGGCGGCAGGCGCCGTCTTGAAGCGGCCCACGTTCGAGCGCACGTCGCCGGCGATGAACTGGTAAAAATACACCTGGCCAGGCTGCAAGCCCGTCACCTTGTGGCGCAAGGTATTGTCGAAATCGGCTTTCAATGGCAATTTCGCATCGACGATGGGCGTGCCCGCCAGGGCCGTGTTGCTGCCCAAGGCGGCCGTATTGTCGCTGGCGCTGACGATCAGGCGCACGGCCACGTCGGACTTGCCGGCAACGGCAGGCGCGACGGCATCGAAACTGGCGGGCACGACGCGCGTCCACAGCATGGCGCTGTCGGCGCGCGGGTCGCCCGACGCCACGCTTTGCGGGAATTTCCAGTCGCCGCCCGAAGCGAGCGGCACGCCAGGATCGCTGTAATCGGTGCTGCCGCAGGCGGCCAGGCCGGCGGTGGCCACGGAGACGGTAATGAAGCCGCCCAATTTCAGAAATTGCCGCCTGTCCATTTGACTTGCCATGATGTCGCGCCCTCGATATGGTGAAAGCGCGTCACTTTAGCAACAGATTGTGTCATCCTGATGACGGGGCCATGCCGCTTGCCAGGGGGCCGATATGCTAAAATGTCGGCCACAATTGAACACCCGTCTAAGGAAGATTCGACATGGCAGGACATAGCAAATGGGCCAATATCAAGCACAAAAAGGCTGCCACCGATGCCAAGCGCGGCAAAATCTGGACGCGCCTGATCAAGGAAATCACGGTTGCGGCCCGCATGGGCGGCGCCGACGCCATCACCAATCCGCGCCTGCGCCTGGCGGTCGACAAGGCGGCTGACGCCAATATGCCGAAAGACAACGTCCAGCGCGCGATCAACCGCGGCAGCGGCGGCGTCGATGGCGCCAACTACGAAGAAGTGCGCTACGAAGGCTACGGCGTGGGCGGCGCGGCCGTCATCGTCGAATGCATGACCGACAACAAGGTGCGCACGGTGGCCGAAGTACGCAACGCCTTCAACAAGAACGGCGGCAACATGGGCAACGAAGGCTCGGTCGCCTTCATGTTCCAGCACTGCGGCCAGTTGCTGTTCGCGCCGGGCACCGACGAAGACAAGCTGATGGAAGCGGCCCTGGAAGCGGGCGCCGACGACGTCATCGCCGATGAAGAAGGCGGCTTCGAAGTGGTGACTCCCGTGCACGATTTCGCCGCCGTCAAGGAAGCGCTGGAAGCGGCCGGCTTCAAGGCCGAAGTGGCCGAAGTCATCATGAAACCGGCGACGGAAACCGTGTACTCGGGCGACGACGCCGTCAAGATGCAAAAGCTGATCGATGCGCTGGAACTGCTGGACGACGTCCAGGAAGTGTTTACCAACGCGTTAATAGAGAATTAATCACTCTGCTCTCAAGGGCGGCACCGCCGCCCTGCAACCCACATTGAACGAACGGTCCCTATGAAAATTCTGGTAGTCGGCTCTGGCGGCCGCGAACACGCCCTGGCCTGGAAACTGGCCCAGTCCGAACGCATACAGATGGTGTATGTCGCGCCGGGCAACGGCGGCACCGCGCGCGATGCGCGCCTGGTCAACCTCGACATCAGCGACCCGCAATTGCTGGCCGACTTCGTTCAGCAGGAACACATCGGCCTGACCGTCGTCGGCCCGGAAGTGCCGCTGGCCGCCGGCATCGTCAACCTGTTCCGCTCGCGCGGCCTGAAAATCTTCGGCCCGACCAAGGAAGCGGCGCAGCTGGAATCGTCGAAGGACTTCGCCAAGGCCTTCATGCAGCGCCACGGCATCCCGACGGCCGCCTACCAGACGTTTTCCGACGTCGCTCCCGCGCATGCCTACGTCGACGCCATGGGCGCGCCCATCGTCATCAAGGCCGACGGCCTGGCTGCCGGCAAGGGCGTCGTCGTTGCCATGACCCTGGAAGAAGCACACCAGGCGGTCGACATGATGCTGTCCGATAACCAGTTCGGCGACGCCGGCGCGCGCATCGTCATCGAGGAATTCCTCGCCGGCGAAGAAGCGAGCTTCATCGTCATGTGCGACGGCAAGAACATCCTGCCGCTGGCCACCAGCCAGGACCATAAACGCCTGAAGGACCACGACCAGGGCCCGAACACGGGCGGCATGGGCGCGTACTCGCCGGCACCCATCGTCACGCCGGCCATGCATGCGCGCGTCATGCGCGAAATCATCGTGCCGACCATCCAGGGCATGGCCAAGGATGGCATCACGTTCACGGGCTTCCTGTACGCGGGCCTGATGATCGACGACAAGGGCACGCCGAAGACGCTGGAATTCAACTGCCGCATGGGCGACCCGGAAACGCAGCCGATCATGGCGCGCCTGAAAACCGATCTGGTCACCGTCATGGAACACGCCGTCAACGGCACCTTGGACGCCGTGGAACTGGAATGGGACCGCCGCACGGCCGTTGGCGTCGTCATGGCCGCCGCCGGCTACCCGGACGATCCGGTCAAGGGTACGGCGATCGGCGACATCCCGGCCGAAACGATTGACTCCGTCACCTTCCATGCGGGCACCCGCATCGATGGCGAACGCCTGGTCACCAACGGCGGGCGCGTGCTGTGCGTGGTCGGCCTGGGCGACAGCATCAAGATGGCGCAAAAGCAGGCGTATGAAACCGTGGAAAAAATCCATTTCGACGGCGCGCAATACCGCCGCGACATCGGCTGGCGCGGTTTGAAGCACTAGCACCAAGCACGCCCTTTAGCGGCAAACGGCGGGGCCGGCGCGGAAGTCATCCGCCCCGGCCCCGTTTGCATGGGCGCGCCGAAAAAACGGGCCTTGCGCTAAGATGTGGCCCATGCCTAGTCCCAGCCAACTCCCCCCCGCCCTCGCCCAGGTGCGCCAGCTCGGCCTGGTCACGGACAATGAACTCGACGACGCCATCGCCGAACTGGACATCATCGAACTGCAGCGCAATCACAACGAAGAAGAGGATATCGACGTGCCGGAGCTGGCCGCCGGTGCGGGGCCCGTCGACACCCTGGCATGGCTGCTGCGCACGGACTTGCTGCCACAGGACGTCTTCCTGCGGCGGGTACGCGAGCTGCCGCGCCAGCATGACGGCGCGGCACTGCTCGAACGCCAGCAACTGGCCGCCGACGCGCTGCGCCAGGTCAACCGCCAGGCCATCGACACCCTGTACGACGAAGACGTTATCGACCAGTGGCAGCGCGACGCCGCGCATGCCCGCTTGCCGGAGGACCGCCTGCTCATCACGCCGGTCGCCGCCCTGCGCGACATGCTCCGGCAAGGCACTTTGTCCACGCCCCAATTCGAGGCGCTGCGCCTGCGCGCCCGCCAGAGCGGCTCCGAGCTGGCCCGCATCATCGTCGACGCCGCAGCGCGCCAGCACCGCCGCGAGCGCCCCGTGTATGCGCGTCCGGGAACATGGGTTAAGGCCGCGCTGCTACTGCTGGCACTGGTCTTTGCGGCCAGCGCCATTATCGGCAAGCAGGCGCCCTCTCCCGCCGCTATCGCCGAGCCGGGCATCGAACGGCCTGACCTGCGGCAGAACGCCGCGCACGCCGTCGAGAGCGCGCGCCTGCCCGGCGCCGGGCCGGAGCTCTCCATCACCGTGGTGCAGGACGGCGCCACGCCGCCGGCGCATTAAACCACAGCGCACTTCCCGCGCAGGCGGCCATGATGGCATACTGCCGTTTTGCCACCAACGCGGGGAAACCATGGCCTGGAATGAAGGATACGTGTCGGATATCGAGTACACCAACGGTTTTTACAGCGACCTGAGTCCGCATCACCTCAATTTCAGCTGCATCCTCAACAGCATCGAACCGGTGCCCCTGGACCAGCCCTACACCTACTTTGAACTGGGCTTCGGCCGCGGCCAGACGCTCAACGTCCTGGCGGCCGCCAATGCCAACGGCCGGTTCTACGGCAACGATTTCAACCCCGCGCATGTCGCCGGCGCACGCGCCCTGGCGGCCGAGGCCCAGTCAAGCAATCTGACCCTGCTGGAAAACAGCTTCGAAGAATTGGCCCAGGGCCACGTGCCCGATCTGCCGCAGTTCGACTTCATTACCCTGCACGGCATCTACACCTGGGTCAACCGGGAGAACCGCCAGCATATCGTCGACTTCATCGCGCGCTATCTGAAACCGGGCGGCATCGTTTCGCTCAGCTATAACGCCATGCCTGGCTGGAGTTCCGCCCTGCCCCTGCAGCGTCTGCTGCTGGAGTTTTCCAACAGTTTCCCCGGACGCAGCGACTTGCAGATGCAGGCTGGCATCGCCTACGTGCAGCAGCTGCAGAACCTGCAGGCTGGCTACATCGCGGACAATCCCGCACTCGCGCCGCGCCTCAATGCGCTCATCAACAGCGATCCCCATTACAGCGTGCATGAATACCTGAACCAGAACTGGGAGCCGCTGTACCACACGGACGTGATGCGCGATGTGGCGCGCGCCAAGCTCGATTTTGCCGGCTCCGCCGACCTGCCTTTTGCCTTTCCCGCGCTGTATCTGAACGCCGACCAGCAAGCCACCATCGACTTGCTGCCCGACGCCGCCATGCGCGAAATGATGAAGGATTATTTTCTCAATACCAGCTTCCGCAAGGATGTGCTGGTGCGGGGCGCGCGCCGCATGGGGGCCGTGCGCCAGGCCGAGTGCCTCGCCAGCGTGCACCTGGCCATGCTGGTGCCGCGTGAAAAAATGGCCTTTACCTTCCAGACCAAGGCAGGCGTCGTGACGGGAAACGAGCAAGTCTACGGCGCCGTCTGCGACGCGCTGGCGACCGGCCCACATAGCCTGGCCGAATTGGCCACGCTGCCCTCCCTGCCCGGACAAAGCGTGCAAAGCCTGGCGGAGGTGGCTGCCATGCTGGTCACCGGCAGCCAGGTCGTGATGTATTTCCCGGCTGGGGCGCAGGACGGCAGCGGCGACGCGGCCGCGCGCCGCCTGAACCAGGCCATCGGCGCGCAGCTGCGCTACGGTGACGGCAACCGCATCCTGTGCTCACCGTTGGCAGGCAGCGGCATCGACACGGAATTCATCGACCGGCTGCTGTTTTTGCTGCTCATCCAGGAAGGGGAACAGCCGGACCTGGCCGCCTTGCAGGCGCGGGCGGCCAGCGCCATGGCGCGCTACGGGCGCCGCCTGCTCAATGAGGGCGCGGAATGCGCCGACGAGGCGGAGCATCAGCAGCTGCTCAACGCAGCCATCGACGAGTTCCTGCGTGACAAACTGCCCGTGCTGCAGCAATTGCGCATGCTATAGCAGGCGCTGGTCGCGGACGATGCGCGCGGCCAGCCGCAAAACCACAGCGCCAGCGCCGCCCTATCACAAAAACGCGTAACAGGGTACAATCCGTCCTTACTTTTTTATTTCGGCCTCGTCGGCCCACGCGATGTCGTCAACTCCCTCCCCTTCGGCCGTCAAGGCTTATTTGCTCGATTTGCAAAGCCGTATCGTGCAGGCGCTCGAAGCGCAGGACGGCAAGCCCTTCCTGACCGATGCCTGGCAACGCCCCGAGGGCGGTGGCGGCATTTCGCGGCTGATCGAGGAAGGCAATGTGTTCGAGCGGGGCGGCGTGAATTTTTCGCACGTCACCGGTGCCGCGCTGCCGCCATCGGCAGCGGCTGCGCGCCCTGAACTGGGTGGCAAGGCATGGGAAGCGATGGGCGTGTCGCTGGTGCTGCATCCGCGCAATCCCTACGCGCCCACGGTGCACATGAACGTGCGCTTTTTCAGCACCGTCAATGCCGATGGCGCACCCGTATGGTGGTTCGGCGGCGGCATGGATTTGACGCCGTATTACGGCGACGCGGGCGACGTGAAGCACTTCCACCAGGTGTGCCATGATGCGCTGGCGCCATTTGGCGACGAGCTGCATCCGAAGTTCAAACAGTGGTGCGACGATTATTTCTACCTGAAGCACCGGCGCGAAGCGCGCGGCGCCGGCGGGATTTTCTTCGACGACTTCAACGCCCTGGGCTTTGACGACAGTTTCGCCATGATGCGCAGCGCCGGCGACGCCTTCATCGACGCCTATGTGCCGATCGTGGCGCGCCGCAAGGACTCGCCGTACGGCGAACGCGAACGCGATTTCCAGTGCTACCGGCGCGGACGCTATGTCGAGTTCAACCTGGTCTTCGACCGCGGCACCCTGTTCGGCCTGCAGTCGGGCGGACGCACCGAGGCGATCCTGATGTCGATGCCGCCCGTGGTCAAGTGGCGCTACGACTGGCACCCGGAAGCGGGCAGTCCGGAAGCGGCGTTGTATACTGACTTCCTCGTGCATCGCGACTGGCTGCAGGCGTGAAGGAAAGTGGTACGGCGTGCGTGACGCTGCTCGGCGGCAGCTACGATCCGGTACATAGTGGCCATGTCGCGCTTGGCACGCATTTTTCCAGCCTGCTGCACGCCGATGAACTGCGCGTGATACCGGCGGGCGCGCCCTGGCAAAAGGGCAGCCTGGGCGCCACCGGCCAGCAGCGCGCCGAGATGGCCGGCCTGGCCTTTGCCGGCCTGCCCCTGCCCGTGGTGATCGACCGCCAGGAAATCGAGCGCAGCGAACATGGCCAGGCCAGCTACACCATCGATACCTTGCGCCAGGTACGCGCCGAGCTGGGACCGCGCGCTTCCATCGTTTTCCTGATGGGCGCCGACCAGCTGCAACGGCTCGCGACATGGCGCGAATGGCAGCAATTATTTGAATACGCGCATATCTGCGTCGCGGCCCGCCCCGGCTTCGCGCTGAATGACACAGCAGTACCGCAAGTGGTCGCCGACGAATTTTCGCGCCGCCTGGGGTCTCTGGAAAGCATCCGCAACACGCCGCACGGTCTGACTTATCTGGCACAGGACTTCGCGGTGGATATCTCCGCCACCGAAATACGTGCGGCATTACAACGGGGGAATCGGGCGAACTCGCTTGTTTCCCCGCTAGTGCTAGACTATATTGAACAACATAATTTATACAAAAGCTAAATGGACATCAAAAAACTGCAAACCCTCGTCGTTGACGCCCTTGAAGACGTCAAAGGCCAAGACATCGCCGTCTTCGAAACGAGTCACCTGACCAGCCTGTTCGACCGCATCGCGATCGTTTCCGGCACCTCGAACCGTCAAACCAAGGCGCTGGCCGCCTCGGTGCGCGACAAGGTCAAGGACGCCGGCGGCCAGATCATCGGCATGGAAGGCGAGGAAACCGGTGAGTGGGTGCTGGTCGATCTGGGCGACATGATCGTCCACATCATGCAAGCGCCTATCCGCGCCTACTACCGCCTGGAAGAAATCTGGGGCGACACGCCGGTCAAGCTGGGTGCCGCCAAGCGCGCGCCGAAAAAAGCGGCCGGCGACGAGCCGAAAAAGGTCAGCGGCCATCTGGCGGCAAGCAAGGCCAATGTGGAAGCGACGCCCGTGATCGAGAAAAAGACACCGGCCAAGAAAGCCACGGCTGCCACCGCCGCCAAGAAAGCCCCGGCGAAAAAAGCCACCGCTTCCAAAGCCGTCGGCAAGACCGTGAAAGTCGCGCCAACCAAGACCGAAGCGGCTGCCGTGAAAGCCTTGAAAGCGCTGCCAGAGAAAAAAGTACGCGCCCCACGCGCGGCCAAGCCGGCAGCCGATGCCGCACCGGCAAAAACCGTGATCAAGCGTATCAAAAAAGTCGAAGAGTAAGCCTCGATGCAGCTCATCATCGCTGCGGTCGGCCATAAAATGCCGGCCTGGATAGAGACGGGCTTCGCGGAATACGCGAAGCGCATGCCACCGGAATTGCGCATCGTGCTGAAAGAAATCAAGCCGGTGGAGCGTTCCGGCAGCAAGACCGCCGCCACGGCGATGGCGCTCGAACGCGAGCGCATCGAAGCCGTCCTGCCCAAGGGCGTGCGCATCATCGCCCTCGACGAACGCGGCAAGGACCTGACCAGCGTCGGCCTGTCGCAGCAATTGATGACGTGGCAGCAGGATGGCCGTGATACGGCTTTCCTGATCGGCGGCGCCGATGGCCTCGATCCGCAACTCAAGGCACGTGCCGAAGGCATGCTGCGCATTTCCAGCATGACCCTGCCGCACGGCGTGGTGCGCGTGATCCTCGCCGAGCAGCTGTACCGCGCGTGGTCGATCACGCAAAACCACCCCTATCACCGCGTCTGAACTCCCCCATGAAAACGGCTGATCACAAGATCTACCTCGCCTCCAAAAGCCCGCGCCGGCGCGAACTGCTGCGCCAGATCGGCGTCGATTTCGAATTGCTGCTGCTGCGCAGCGACGGCCCGCGCGGCGCCGACGTCACCGAGGAAGTCTTCCCCGGCGAGTCGGCGCTCGACTATGTCGCCCGCGTGTCGAATGAAAAAGCCGCCTTCGCGTGGGACCTCGTGCGCCGCCGCCACCTGACCCCGCGTCCTGTGCTGGCGGCCGACACCACCGTCACCATCGACGGCGTCATCCTCGGCAAACCGGCCGACCGCGCGGAAGCCGTGGCCATGCTGGAGCAGCTGTCGGGCCGCACGCACGAGGTACTCACCTCGATCGCCGTGCACTACAAAAACTTTGCCGAGCAGCGCACGCAGGTATCGCAAGTGCGCTTCGGCGTGCTCTCGCCCGCCTCGATCGCCGCGTATTGCGCCACGCCGGAACCGTATGACAAGGCCGGCGCCTACGGCATCCAGGGCAGCGCCGCCCTGTTCGTCGAGCATATCGAAGGCAGCCATTCCGGCATCATGGGCCTGCCCCTGTACGAAACCGCACAATTGCTGCGGCTAGCTGGTTTGCCCCTGCCCTGATCCCGGGTATGATGTCATTCGTTGCCTCCACTCCCGCGCCTCCATGAACGAAGACATCCTGATCAATATCACGCCGCAAGAAACGCGCGTCGCCCTCATCCTGCAGGGCGCCGTGCAGGAATTGCACATCGAGCGCACGCTCACGCGCGGCCTGGCCGGCAATGTGTATTCCGGCAAGGTGGTGCGGGTGTTGCCGGGCATGCAATCGGCCTTCATCGACATCGGCCTGGAGCGCGCCGCGTTCCTGCACGTGGCCGACATCTGGGAAGCGCGCGGCCACGACGGCCAGAACGCCACGCCGGCGCCCATCGAAAAAATCCTCTTCGACGGCCAGGTGCTGACGGTGCAGGTGATCAAGGACCCGATCGGCACCAAGGGCGCGCGCCTGTCGACGCAGATTTCCATCGCCGGGCGCATGCTCGTGTATTTGCCGCAAGACAAGCACATCGGCATCTCGCAAAAAATCGAAAAGGAAGCGGAACGCGAGCAGTTGCGCGTGCGCCTGCAAAGCCTGCTGCCACCCGACGAAAAGGGCGGCTACATCGTGCGCACCATGGCCGAGGACGCGTCCGACGCGGACCTGAAGGCGGACGTCGACTACCTGCGCAAGACTTGGAGCACCATCACGCACGGCGCGCGCACGCGTCCCGCCACCAGCCTGCTGCACCAGGACTTGAGCCTGGCGCAGCGCGTGCTGCGCGACTTCGTCGGCGATGAAACGGCCACCATCCAGGTCGATTCGCGCGAAAACTACGTGAAATTGCGTGAATTCGCGGAAATCTACACGCCCAGCGAACTGACGCGCCTGCAGCACTACACGGGCGAGCGCCCGCTGTTCGACCTGTATGGCGTGGAAGAAGAGATCCTGCGCGCGCTGGGCCGCAGGGTCGACCTGAAATCGGGCGGCTACCTGATCGTCGACCAGACGGAAGCGATGACCACCATCGACGTCAACACAGGTGGTTTCGTCGGCGGGCGCAATTTCGCCGACACGATTTTCAAGACCAACCTGGAAGCGGCGCACGCCATCGCCCGCCAGCTGCGCCTGCGCAACCTGGGCGGCATCATCATCCTCGACTTCATCGACATGGACAATGCCGAGCACCGCAACGCCGTGCTGGCCGAGCTGAAACGCACGCTGTCGCGCGACCGCACCAAAGTGTCGGTGAGCAATTTCTCCCCGCTGGGCCTGGTGGAAATGACGCGCAAGCGCACGCGCGAATCGCTGGCCCACATCCTGTGCGAACCGTGCCCCGCCTGCGCCGGCAAGGGCCAAGTCAAGACCTCGCGCACGATCTGCTATGAAATCCTGCGCGAACTGCTGCGCGAGGCAAAACAGTTCAACCCGCGCGAATTTCGCATCCTCGCGTCGCAGGAAGTCGTGGATTTGTTCCTGGAAGAAGAGTCGCAGCACCTGGCCATGCTCGGTGATTTCATTGGCAAGAAAATCTCGCTGCAGGTGGAGAATGCCTACCACCAGGAGCAGTACGACGTCATCCTGATGTAGTCATGTCGGATACCACCGCCTTCTGGCGCGATCCGGCCTTGCCCCACGTGGAGAGCCGGCGCGCCTGCCACAGCCGGGCGTGCTACAAGCCGCACAGCCATCCCACGTTTTCCATCGGTGCCGTCGACTCCGGCGGCAGCATCTTTACGGGCAGCCAGGATGGCCAGGCCATGCTCGCCAATGGCAGCCTGGTGCTGGTGCCGGCCGGTTGCGTGCACGCCTGCAATCCCCTGCCTGGCACCCTGTGGAGCTACCAGATGCTGCATCTCGATGCGCAATGGCTGCAAGCACACGCGCCGGGGCTCGATGGCGACACAGCGACGGTGCTGCACTGCCCGCTGCTGTACGCGCAGTTTTGCGCCATGAATGCACTGCTGTTTGCAACGGCCGGCGCGGCGGAGAAAGATGCGGCGCTGCTGGCCTTCCTGGGCGCTTGCGCCAGCGTCCGTGCAGACGTGCTGCCCTCGGAACGCAAGCCCGTGCCGCAACGGCTGGCGCCCGTGCTCGCAACGCTGCAGACGCAACCGTCGGCCAGCCTGCGGCAAATGGCGCAAGCGGCGGGCCTGAGCCCGTATCAATTGATACGTGCCTTTCGCGCCGCCACGGGCATGACGCCGCACGCCTTCCAGTTGAACGCGCACGTCAACCGCGCGCGCAGCCGCTTGCAGGCGGGGACGGCGTTGGCCCAGCTGGCGCATGAACTGGGCTTTGCGGACCAGAGCCATTTCCAGCGCGTGTTCAAAGCCCATACGGGCATCACGCCGGGACGCTACCGCTAAGCTGCAATTTTCTTCAATACAGGCTGCCGCCTGCCCCTGCATACTCGCGCATCGCCATTGCCCGAGCCGAACCCCATGCAGGATTTCCTCTTCATCGCCGCCGCCCACTTTCTTTCCCTGCTGTCACCCGGCCCCGATTTTTTCCTGATCGCGCGCACTTCGCTGGCCCACGGCTGGCGCGGCGCCGCCGGCACCTGCATGGGCATTACCGTGGCCAATGCGGTTTTTATCGTGGCGGCGTTTGCAGGACTGTCGGTGCTGAAGGCGGGCAGTACGGCCTTCATGGTGGTGCGGCTGGCGGGCTGCGCCTATCTGCTGTATCTGGGCTGGTTGTTCCTGCGCCATGCGGGCAAGAGCAGCCTGGAAGCCGCGCCCGCCACCGGCAAGGCGCGCTGGCGCGGCGGTATGGTGGTAGGGTTTGTCTCCGCCATCCTGAATCCGAAGAATGCGCTGTTCTACGTCAGCCTGGCCACCGTGCTGGCCGCCAGGCAAACGAGCCCGGCCGCGATGGCGGCGTATGGCGCGTGGATGGTCTTTGCCGTGCTTGCGTGGGATATGGCGGTGGCGCTGGCTATCGGCAGCAGCGCCCTGCGGCAGCGCTTCGCGCGTGCGCTGCCTGCCCTGGAACGGCTGTCAGGCGTAATGCTGATTGCGTTAGCGATAGTGCTACTGGTTCAGGCCGGCAGCGGATCCAGGTAAAACACGGCATACACTTTCAAGGGCGTGGTTTCCGTCGCCTTTTCCGAGCGCACGACGGAGCAGTCGTCGGCGGCCAGACTGCGCCAATTCTGGATGCCGGCCTTGGCGAACATGGCGTGCGCCGGAGCATTCGCGGCCAGGTCCAGCACCAGGCAGGCGTTGCGCGGGCCGGCGCCGTAGTTGACGGCGCGGATCTCGATGCCGAAGGTCGTCATCCATGGTTCCCACAGGCCTTTTTCCTTGCCGGCCGCCATGCGGTCGAGCATCTCGCCAAAGGTCAAACCTTTCTTGACGGTATCGCGCAATGCTTGCAGCGACGGCGCCAGGCGGGGATCGGGCTGCTTGTTGCCGGCGCGGATCTCGGCGATCGCCTTCAGTTCCTTGATGATGGCCGCATCGCGCTCCGTGTAGTCGCGCATGCGCGCGTAAAACTCGGCGTCCAGGAAGGGATTGACGGTCAGCTTGGCGACGCCCTCTTCGCGGCGTTTTGGGGAAGGCGTGTTGGTTTTGGTCATGGCGGTAGAGGGCAAGAGAATCGATGAGGGGCGCCAGTTTAACATCATGGCGCGTCGGCGGCGGCGTCAGCGCCGCTTTAATGTTGCGCCCGGCGGGTGCGGGGCCGCCACCGCAGTGCGCGCGACAGGCCGCATGAAGCCGCGCCGTGGCCCGAACAGGAAGACGGCGCCCGCATAGAGTCCCGCCAAAGGGAAGCGCACTTCCCTGAGCAACTGGTGGAAAATGGCGATCGACTGCGCGCGGCTGACGGGAATGTCGGCGCGCCACTGGCACAGCACGTCATGCACGAGGCTGGCATGATAGGTGGCCGGCAAGCCCAGGTGCTGCGCGCCATCGGGCGTGCCCACATAAAACAGGCCAAGCACGCTGATGCAGGGTGAACAGCCATCCCAGGCATAGCCGGCGCGGATGCGGATCGCCGATTCGCGGATGGTGACCCACTCGTTTTCAAACTCTATGCCGTCGAGCAAGGGCGAGCAATAGCCATAATCGCTGCCCAGCGCATAGCGCCAGGCGTTGCCGGGCATGCCGAAATTTTTCGGCATCAGCGGCCTCCCTGCTGTGCTTGCTTGGCTCTCGTCTGCATGGCGTTGCCTTGATCATTATCAATATCAAGATTTAAACATACTCGGCAGAAAGAAGGGCAAGAAGGTGTCAGGCGCGCGGCGCGGCCGTCGATTCGCGCACCACCAGTTCGGGTTTCAGGCGCACGTCGAGCACCGGCGAATCGGGCGAGGCGATGGTTTGCAGGATCAGCCGGGCCGCTTCCGTGCCGATGCCGTGGTGGCGGATGCGGATGGTGGTCAGCGGTGGGCGGATCATGTCCATGTACGGCATGTCGTTGTGGCCCACGACGGAAATATCTTCGGGGCAACTCAAGCCCAGTTCGCGGATGGCGTCGTAGCAGCCGAGGGCCACCAGGTCGCTGCCTGTCACCACGGCCGTCGTTTGCGGCGAATGGCGCAGCAGTTCCAGCAACGCCTCCTTGCCGCATTCGCGCGAATAGCCGCTGCTTTCAAAGACGAACGCTTGCGAAGGATCGAGTTCGCTGGCCTGGATGGCGGCCAGGAAACCGAGGCGGCGCACGTGGCCGGTAGACAGGTTTTCCGGGCCGGCAATGTGCGCGATATGGCGGTGGCCCAGCGCCAGCAAGTGCTCGACGGCCAGGCGCATGCCGACCACGTCGTCGCTGACGACGCAGGACGCCACGCCGTTTTCATCGCTGCGGTTGACGGTCACGACAGGCACATTCTGGTCGATGCACATCTTGATGACGGGATCGTCGCGGCGCGCCGTGGCCAGGATCAGGCCGTCGACCTGCTGCCCCAGCAGGCGGTTGATGACGAACAGCTGTTCTTCCTCGTCGGCGCCCACGTTGGCGACGATGGCCAGGTAGCCATGCTTGCGCAAGCCTTCCTCGATGCCCAGCAGAATGGGCGGGAAAACCGCGTTGGTAATGTCGGGCAAGACCACGCCGATGATGCGCGACTTGCGCGTAACCAAGGTGGAGGCGGCGCGGTTGGGCCGGTAGCCGAGCCGGCCCGCTTCGGCCAGCACGCGCGCGGCCACCTCGGCGCTGACCATTTGGCGCGTTGCCGGGTTCATCACGCGCGACACGGTGGAAAAGTGCACGCCGCTGGCCCGCGCAACGTCGCTTAAGGTGGGGTTCTTGTTTGTCATGGGCTTCCCGGATCGCAATACCGTGATTTTATCGTAAAAAATGCCCATTCCGTCAAAAACCGAGCAAACGCTTGCATTGAAATAATGCCGCTGCCCAAAGCGGTTTTGTTACGCTTAAGTACAATCCAGCCTTGACAGCGTGCAAACGCTTGCATACCATGGCTCGGACTTACCACTCGGGCCATGCATGCCCTTCCCAGAATTCCTATGTCTACTTCGCACAGCAAGCACGCCGAACAGAACGGCGAGACCTTCAACCTGAAAGAAGCCGCCCTCGCCTATCACGCGGAACCCCGCGCGGGCAAGATTTCCGTCACGCCAACCAAACCGCTGGGCGACGCCCGCGCCCTGACCCTGGCGTACTCGCCGGGCGTGGCCTTCGCCTGCGAAGCCATCGTGGAAGATCCGCGCACGGCCGGCACCTACACGTCGCGCAGCAACCTGGTGGCCGTGATCACGAATGGCACGGCCGTGCTGGGCCTGGGCGATATCGGCCCGCTGGCCAGCAAACCGGTCATGGAAGGCAAGGCTTGCCTGTTCAAGCAGTTCGCCGACGTCGATGTATTCGACATCGAACTGGCCGAGAACGACCCCGACCTGTTCATCGACACCGTCGTGCGCATGGAGCCGACCTTCGGCGGCATCAACCTGGAAGACATCAAGGCGCCCGACTGCTTCTACATCGAACAGCAATTGCGCAAGCGCATGAACATTCCCGTCTTCCACGACGACCAGCACGGCACGGCCATCATCGTCGCGGCCGGCATCCTGAACGGCCTGGAACTGGTGGGCAAGGATATCGGCAACGTCAAGGTGGCCGTCTCGGGCGCCGGCGCGGCCTCGATCGCCTGCCTGGACTTGCTGGTCTCGCTGGGCCTGAACAAGTCGCTGCTGAAAGTGTGCGACAGCCAAGGCGTGATCTACCCGGGCCGCGATGCCAACATGGAAGAGAACAAGGCGCGCTACGCGAACGACACGAGCGACCGCGACCTGACCGATGCCATGGTCGGCGCCGACATTTTCATCGGCGTCTCGAAGGGCGGCGTGGTCAGCGCGCAGATGGTTGAATCGATGGCCGCCAAGCCCTTGATCTTTGCCCTGGCCAATCCGCATCCGGAAATCGCCCCGGAAAAAGTGCATGCCGTGCGTGACGACGCCATCGTCGCCACGGGCCGCTCGGATTACCCGAATCAGATCAACAATGTGCTGTGCTTCCCCTACATCTTCCGCGGTGCGCTCGACGTGGGCGCCACCACCATCAACGAAGAAATGAAACTGGCCTGCGTGCGCGCCATTGCCGCGCTGGCCAAGGAGCCGCTGCCGGGCCACGAGAGCAGCGCCTTGAGCCCGCTGCAACTGATACCGTCGCCGTTCGACGAGCGTCTGCGCAGCTGGGTCGCGCCTGCCGTATCGCAAGCGGCCATCGCCACCGGCGTCGCCACGCGCGTGCCAGCCACCGCCTGAGACGCATGACAGGCCTTGCGGCCTTGGCAAAATAACAGCAAGTTACCATTGCTTACAAAAAAACCATGGCTAAAAACCATGGTTTTTTACATTCTCCTCCTTGAGACCGTTCACATAGTTGTCGAAGAGTCAATTCCGTACAGGCGTTTTTGCAGCCACCTTCGATTACAATGACGCCTACTTTATGTTGCTACAGTTGCCATCATGGCGACACGTGCGTTACCAAGGATATTCATGCTCGGCCTGACTTCTGTTTGTGTTTTTCTTTTTTCGGCATTGGCGCTGGCTGTTACCAGCGGCTATTCATTAGGTGCCCTGACCCTTCTGATTGCCAGCATCTGCCTGCTATGGAAACGTCCGCGCCTGAACCTACAACGTCAGGATTATCTGCTGCTCGGCACCCTGTTGCTTTATTTCTGTGTTTTCACTGCTAACATGCTGTTCCACGCAGATCCGGCCCGCGAACTCGACATGCCATTGCGCGCGCTGCTGGCCACACCGGTACTGCTGCTACTACTCGCCTATCCACCTCGCCCCGCAGCATGGTGGAGTGGAGTTGCCATAGGTGCCATCAGCGGTGCCGCTTTAGCATCCTGGCAAATCCTCGTACTGGAAATGTACCGTCCGCAAGCAGCGACCAGCAATGCCATCCACTATGGCAACGTCAGCGTACTGCTTGGCATGCTATCCCTTTGCGGCCTGGGCTGGGTGCACACGCGGAGCCATCGCCTCGCATGGAGGATGCTATTGCTTGCCGGCGGACTGGCTGGCATCGTGGGGTCCATCATCAGTGTCAGCCGCGGCGGCTGGCTAGTACTTCCCGTCTGCGGCTGTCTTTTCCTGTACCACTACTCAAAAGGCCGCGGAGCACGCTACATGGCCACCTTGCTGAGTGCACTCCTGATAGTGTCTACACTGGCTTATACACTTCCTAACTCCCGCGTACCTGAACGCATAGCAATAGCGGTCAATGAAATAAAACAGTTCCAATCCAGAGAGACGGTGACCACCTCCATCGGTCAACGCATGGAAATGTGGCGCACCGCTTGGGTTATGTCGAATGACAATATCTGGTTGGGCATGGGCCGCAGCGGTTATCTGGCTGCAAAGCAACAGTTAGCTGACGAAGGCAAATTGAATGCGCTCGTTAAAAACTATACCAATGCCCACAACGACTACCTCGATACGCTTGTCAAACGCGGCATCGTCGGCGTCATGGCCTTGCTGGCGCTCTTCCTCATCCCCTTGTCACTGTTTGGCCGCGCCCTGCGCCACAGTGCTCCTGCAGCCCAGCCATATGCACTGGCAGGCGTGATACTGTGCACCTGCTATATGATTTTTGGCCTGACGACGAGCTCGCTAACCTTGAATATCGGCATCATCATGCTGGTCTTCCCGATGGTGATATTGTGGGCCCTGTTGCGCCAGCAAGAACGCACCGCCTGAGCTTGTTTTTCGCCTGACCGCTTTTGCTGCCCCCTGCAAGGAATCGTACCGATGCTGACGCCCGACCTGAAGCGCCTCACCGCGCTGCACGCGCCGTATAAAAAACACCTGGCCCTGGCCCTGCTGGCGATGGTCGTCACGGCGGGCACGGAACCGCTGCTGCCGTATGCGCTCAAGTTGCTGCTCGACAATGGTTTTGGCGGCAAGGTGAATTTTTCCTTCTGGCTGGTGCCACTGATCGTCATCGGTATCTTTGCCATCCGCGGCGCCTCGACGTTTGCCAGCAGCTACCTGATGAGCTATGTCTCCACGCGCATCCTCAACGAATTGCGGCGCCGGATGTTTGCCAGCATGCTGAACTTGCCCATCGACTTCTACAACACGCACACGGTGGGCAAAGTCATCAACTCCATCATGTTTGAAGTGCAGCAGATCATCGAGATGGTGACCAAGGTGTTTACCTCGATCGTGCGCTCCTCGCTGACCGTGCTGGGCCTGCTGGCGTGGCTGCTGTACCTGAACTGGGCCCTGACCCTGGTCACCCTGGTGCTGTTGCCCGTGCTGACCATCGTCGTGCGCACCACGGGCAAGCGCCTGAAAAAACTCAACCGCGACTCGCTGGCCGTCAATGCCGAGCTGACCCAGGTCATCGAGGAAACCACGCGCGCGCAGCAAGTGATCAAGATCTTCGGCGGCCAGGCCTACGAGAAAGCCCGCTTCGAAGAACGCGCCGAACAATTGCGCCGCTACAGCATGCGCATGACGACGACCTTTTCCGCCACTGTGCCCATCACGCAGGTGATCACGGCCGCCGCCGTGGCCCTGGTCATCGTGATGGCTCTGTTCCAGTCGGAGCAGGGTCAGATCACGGTCGGCGGCTTTGTTTCCTTCATCACGGCCATGCTGATGCTGCTGACGCCCTTGAAGCAACTGGCCGAAGTCAACGGTCCCCTGCAGCGCGGCATGGCCGCCGCGGAGGAAGTCTTTTTGCTGATCGACAAGACGCCGGAACGCACGGGCGGCAAGCCGCTCGCTGGCCGCAGCAAAGGCTGCATCGAATTCAAGGACGTGAGCTTTGCCTACCCCGGACATCCGGAGCCGGCCCTGCAGCACATCGACCTGAGCATCGCGCCAGGGCAAACGGTCGCCTTTGTCGGCATGTCCGGCGGCGGCAAATCTACCCTGGTCAGCCTGCTGCCCGGGTTTTACTCGGCCAGCAGCGGTGAAATCTTGCTCGATGGACAGAATATCGATGCCATCGCCCTGACCAGCCTGCGCAGCCAGATCGCCATGGTCAGCCAGCAGGTGGTGCTGTTCGACGATACCCTGGCCGCCAACATCGCGTATGGCGATGCGGTCCCGGACCGGCAGCGCATCGAAGCGGCCGCCGCGGCAGCCTTCCTGTCGGACGTCATCGACGGTTTGCCCGACGGCCTGGAAACGCGCCTGGGCGACAACGGTTCGCGCCTGTCCGGCGGCCAGCGCCAGCGCGTGGCCATTGCCCGCGCGATCTACAAGGATGCGCCCATCCTGATCCTCGATGAAGCCACTTCGGCACTGGATACGGAGGCGGAACGGGCCGTGCAAGCGGCACTCGAGCACCTGATGCAAGGAAAAACCACCTTAGTTATTGCTCATCGGCTATCAACAATTGAACGTGCGGACCGTATCGTGGTATTGTCACACGGGAAAATAATGGAAACCGGCAGTCACCAGCAATTATTGGATGCCAACGGCGCGTATGCCAACCTCCATCGCCTGCAATTTTCCCAGCAAGTGCTATGACACCACCGAATGAATACCTGAAATCGTACTGATACATGACGCCCTTGATTCCCGCCGAACTTCTACAAAAGTCGGACAAAATTCTTTTCATCGCCCATCTGGCGCTGGGAGACTTCACCTACCTGCAAAACGGTTTCCGCGCCTTTGCCGCGGCCTACCCGCATATCAAGATCCACCTGTGGGTGGACGAAGTACGCCGCACATCCGACGCCAAACAATGGGAAAGCTTGCGCACCTATTCGCTGTACGACTGGGTGGAACAGTCGGGCCTGTTTTCCAAGGTGTACCGCAAGACCTATAGCCCCGCACTGTACGAAGAGTCACTGCGCGAAGCCAAGGCCGAGCACTATCCTGTCGTCGTGTCGCTTGCCCACGTACGGCCACAGCAATATGCGGACCTTGCCCGCGCAATCAGCCCGCACGGGCTGGTGATCGGCACGCGCAAGCCGTTCAGCCCGCTACGCCCCTGGCATTACCTGGCCTACCGCAAGATCGACGCCGTGCTGGCCTCGTATGCGGGTCAGGATGCCGGCGAACACCATATCAGCAGCGTATATGCGGACTGGTTCCATCAATTGACGGGACTCGACATTCCCGTGGCCGAACGCTATCCCTTCGTGCACATTCCCGAGCACGCATTGCAGCAGGCGCAGGAGCAGCTGGCCGCCTGGGGCTTTGCCCCGCGCCAGGGGCCGCTCGTGCTATTGAACCCGTTTGCCAAATCGCACAAGCGCGGCTGGCCCCTGGAGCGCATTGCCGAGCTGATCAAGCGCATGCAAGCGATGCCGAAATGGCAGCATGCCTGCTTCCTGATCAATGCCATGCCGCAGGAACTGGCCAAGGTGAATACCGTCGTGCAGGCGCACAACTTGCCGCGCACGCAAGCCTTCAGTGCCGTCGACAATTTTTTCCAGCTGCCGGCCATGCTGGCGCAATGCGACCTGATTATTTCGGTGGAAACATCCATCATGCATCTGGCGAACGCCGTGCATGTGCCCGTGGTGGCATTGATGCGCAAGAAGAATCCGGAATGGGCCCCCTTCGACAGCGCCAACAGCACCGTCATCACGGTGGCGCGGCGCAGCGACTGGGTCAAGGCGATTTCAAGCGATCAGGTATTGCAGACCATCGCCTAGAGAACGCTTCAGCGGCTAGCCGGAGGCCAGCATGCTGATGCGCACCAGATCGGCCACATTATCGACGCCCAGCTTGTCCATCAGGCGCGCCTTGTGCACCTCCACCGTGCGCACGGAAATACCCAGCGCCGGGGCGATATCGCGGTTGTGCTGACCCGTCACCACCAACTGCATCACTTCGCGCTCGCGCGGCGTCAAGGCGCGCAGCAAGGCCAGCCCGTCCACCTGGCGCTGCAACTGGCCGCGCGCATGCGCCTCGCGCGAAAACGCTTCATCGATGGCGGCCAGCAACTTATCGTGATCAAATGGTTTTTCCAGGAAATCGCTGGCTTGCGCCTTGAATGCCTGGCGTGCCAGCGCCACGTCGCCGTGCCCCGTAATGATAATGATCGGCAGCAGGCATTTGCGCTCCAGCAAGCAGCGCTGCAGGCTCAGGCCATCCATGCCCGACATGCGGATATCGATCAGCAGACAGCCGGCCCACTCGGGCCGCCAGCTGTGCAGGAAATCCTCGCCGCAGGAAAACAGGGCCGTGCGGTAGCCGCGTATGCCCAACAGCAAACCCAGCGCATCGCGCACGGCGGGATCGTCGTCCACGATAAACACCGTCAAATTACTTGTCACCATACTCTCCCGTAGCGCCTGCACCGGCGTGCGCCAGGGGCAGGATAAAACGAAACATGCCATGCTTGCCCACTTCGGCCCATAGCTGGCCGCCATGCGCTTCGACGATACTGCGGCTGAGCACCAGCCCCAGCCCCAGGCCGCTGGCCTTGGTCGAGACGAACGGTTCGAACAGGCGTGCGGCCAGGCTGCTGGAAATGCCGGGGCCGCTATCTTCCACGGACAGGCGCAGCCGGCCGCCCTCGCGCGGCTCGGCCGAGACCGTGATCCGGCGCTGGCCGCGCGGCTGGCCCATCACCGCATCCTGTGCATTGGCCAGCAGGTTACGCAGTACCAGTTCGATTTGCAGGCGGTCCGCGTTGACGGCCAGCGGCGACGGCGGCGCCAGCGCCAGCTCGATGCCATGCTCGTGGAACAGCGGCGTGAACTGGCGTACCAGGCCCTCGATCAGCTCACTCGCCCGCACCGCCTCGAGCTGCATCGCGCCCGTGCGGAAAAAGTCGCGCAGGCGGCGCACCACGTCCGCGGCGCGTCCCGATTCGACGATCATGTGTCCGATGGCGCCTTGCAGCAAGACGCCGCTCTCGCCCCGTTCCAGCAGGTATTCACACGCCTTGCCATAGGTCGACAAGGCCGTCAGCGGCTGGTTCAGCTCATGCGCCAAGGCCGCCGCCATTTCGCCGGCGGCCGCCAGGCGCAGCGTGTGCTTCAGCTCATCGGCCACTTGCCGCATTTCATCGACGACGATGCCGATAAAAAAGCCCACCAGCGCCAGCACGGCGTCGAGCAGTTGCAGTTCATAGAACTGGATATCGACGGCATGCGTCCATTTCACCAGGGTGATGATGCACAGCTGCAATACAAACACGGCCAGCATGGCGCCGTGCAAGCCCTGGCGCGATGCGGCCCAGATGACGGGAAGAAACAGGAAGTAGAAATGCTTGTATTCGGAACGCACGATGGAACCGAAGAGGCTCCACAGCACGAAGCTGGCCAGGGCCAGGTAGGCCAGGGTTTCCCAGCGCCAGACGGCGGCATGCAGGCGCTCGCGCCCGCGCTCGCTGAACAGCACCCAGATCAGCGGCATCGACACCAGCATGCCGACCGTGTCGCCAATGCCGAAACGCCAGACGGCCGTGCCCCATTCGCCGGCCGGTATGCGCCCCGTGAGCGACAGCAGGGAAATGTAGCCGAGCGCATTGAGCGCGGTGCCCAGCAGCACGATGAGAACCCAGGCGCTCAGGCGGCGCCGGTTGTCGAAGATGTCGCTGCTGCTGAAACTGCGGCGCAGGACTGCGCCGATACCGCCATAGCCGAGCACCAGCCACGCCGAACAGAGCAAGGTCAGGGGCAGGCCTGCCGGCATGCCGCGCACCAGCACCTCGCCGGCCACCAGGGCGATGAACCATGGCAGCGCCGCCTTGCGGCCATGGATCAGCCAAAACACGAGGCCCAGCGCAGGATCGGGGTTCCACGGGGTAATGTTCAGCCCGTACATCGGGTCGATATACGTGGCCCAGTCAAACAGCAGATACAGGCCGACAAAGGCGGGATACGGCAGGTAGCGGGACAGGAATAGACGCATAACGGTGTTTTTTTAACTGTCCCGCATTATGCATCGCAAGCGTGCGCCACGCCATGTCATCTTGCGTTATATGCACATGACATAATTTTCATGCAATACCGCAAAACCTGCCAGCGCGGTCAGACCACGGCCAAGGGCAAGCGCACCTCCACCAGCAAGCCCAGGCCGCCGTTACCGCTGTGCAGCTGAATCGTGCCGCCATGCTGGCGCACGACGGAAGCGACGATGGACAAGCCCAGGCCACTGCCTGGCTGCACCTGCTGCGGCGCGCGGAAAAAGCGGTCGAACACGCGCTCATACAGCGCCGGCGCGATGCCCGGTCCCTGGTCGGCCACATGCAACACGGCCTGGCCCCGCTCCGCATGCAGCGACACTGTCACGCTGCTGCCGCGCGGGCTGTACTTGATGGCGTTTTCCACCAGGTTGTCGATCAACGAAACGAGGCTTTCGCGCTGTCCCGGCACGCTGAGCGAGACGCTGGCTTGCAATTCAAGCTCGATATCGCCCGCCTGGGCCAGTCCGGACAGGGCCGCCAGGCGGTCTTGCAGCAAGGTGTCGAGCGCCTGCCGCCGCGGCAACTCGCCCGCGCCCGCCTGCACTTCGCTGCGCGTCAGTTGCAGCAGCTGGCCCACCAGGCGCGCGGCCCGGTTGCCGCTGTTCAAGATACCGTCCAGCAGCTCTTGCTGACGCGCATCATGTACCTGGCCCTGCAAGGCCTCGACATTCACGCGCATGGCTGCCAGAGGCGTGCGCAGCTCATGCGTGGCATCGGCGATGAAGCTGCGTTCGCGTGCGGCGCTGGCATCAACCCGCTGCAGCAGCGCATTGATATTGTCGACCAGTGCCGCCAGTTCGCCATGCGGCGGCTTGAACGCCAGCGGCCGCAAATCCTGCGGCCCGCGCGCCGCTACCTCTTGCGCCAGCTTGCGCCACGGGCGCATGGCAAGGCGGATCGACAGCCAGGCCGGCACCAGCAGGAACGGCAGACTGATCAGCAGCGGCAGCAGGTAGTAACCGCGTGAATTGATCGTGATGAACAATTGCCAGGCGCCTCCCGCTTCCAGCACCGTCACGCGCGTACTGCCCTCGGCCAGGCTGCGGCTGCGCCAGGCCTGGCCCTTGACGTACACCACTTCCATCTGCTCCGGGCCGGCGCTGCGGATACCGCTGGGCGCATCGGGCGATTTGTAGACCAGCTTGCCTTCGCGCCAGACCAGGATGCGCGGCGCCAGTTCCGGCACCTGTCCCGTTTCAAACTCTTCACGCAAAGCTTCGTCGATGGCGCGCAAGCTTTGTTCCTGGCGCTGCGGCTGCTCGGCCAGGTTATCGGCCACGCTGATAATGGCGTGCAGGACGCCGCGGCTCACATTGCTCGCTTCGTCCGCCCCCTCGACCATCACATACGCCACGGCCAGGCTCCACACCATGGTCAGCATCAGCATTTGCGCCATCATCAGGCGGCGCACCAGGGTAGGCCGGCGCAGCATGGCCCAGAAACGCCCCATCATGCGCCAGTACCCGGCGCGGTGGACGGTTCGCCCTGCTGGTCGATGACATAGCCGACGCCGCGCACGGTGCGGATATACCCTTCTCCTATCTTGCGGCGCAGGTTGCCCATGTGCACATCGAGGGTATTGCTGGCATTGGCCAGTCCGCCGGGCAAGATATGTTCTTCCAGCACGCGGCGCGTGATGACCCGGTTGGCGCGCATCAGCAAGGTCTTCAGCAGCGCATATTCACTGGCCGTGAGCTCCACCGGCCGGCCATGCACGCTGACACGGCGCGTGGGTACCTGCAGCAGCAGGCCGCGCAACTCGATGGTGTCGCCGTCGAAACCATAGCTGCGGCGCGCCAGCGCGCGCACGCGCGACAGCAGCTCGGCCAGCACGAAGGGCTTGACCAGGTAATCGTCGGCGCCGCCGTCCAGGCCCCGCAAGCGCTGTTCCAGCGTGTCGCGGGCGCTGAGGATCAGCACGGGCAGGCGGGCCGCGCGCAAGCGGGCCAGCAAATCGAGGCCATCGCCATCGGGCAAGCCCAGGTCCAGCAACACCAGCTCGCAACTGTCGTGCTCGATGCTGCGCGCCGCATCCTCGAGGCTGCGCACCCAGACCACTTGCATGCCCTGGTCGCGCAAGGCGATCCGCACGCCATTGCCCAGGTCCATATCGTCTTCAATCAGCAGTATCTTCATGGTGAGTATTAAACCACCGCAAGCTGAAGAAAGGGTAAAGAAGCGCTCTTCATGCAATCTTAATAAAAGGCTCATTTTTCCTTCATGGCAAGGGCAGATACTGTCGGCAGTCAATCGAGCCACTCCGGACTCGGTTCTCCACCTGACGGAAAACTCCATGCACGCATCTACAACCTTGTTGACCTCGCTGGCGCTGGCTTGCGGCCTGAGCTTGAATCCCCTGGCTGCCGCGGCGGCCGAACCGGCTGCGGAAAATGTCTTCACCATCGGCGGCGGTGTCGCCGCCGTGTCCAGCTATTCCGGCGCCGACAAGCTGTCGGCCTCGCCACTGATCATCCTCGATTACGCCATGGCCAATGGCCTGTTCTTCAGCACCTCGCGTGGCATCGGCTATGGCGGCGAGGCCGGCCCCTTCAGCTACAGCGCTGCCTTGGGCTACCGCGGCAACCGCGAAGACCACAAACGCAATGGCGCCAACGGCTGGGGCGGCAGCGATTACCTGAAGGGCATGGGCGAAGTCAAAGGCAACGCCAGCGCCCTGCTCAGCGCTGGCTATTCGCCATTGCCGGGCCTGTCGCTGAGCGTGTCGAGCGACATTCCCCTGTCGAACCGCGAAAACGGCGCGAACGTGCATTTCGAAGCGACGGGCCAGGTCTACGGCAGGTCCGACGCCAAGGGCATGCAAAAGGACAGCGTGACCATCGGCGGCCAGCTGGGCTGGGGCGAGCGCAAATACGTGCAGACCATGTATGGCGTGACGGCCACTCAGGCCGCGAACACCTCGTTCAAGCAATACACGCCCAAGGCCGGTTTCTATGAAGCGCAAGCCACCGTCAACTGGGAGCACCGCTTCGATGCGCGCTGGGGCATCAATACCCTGGTCGGCGTCGAGAGCCGCCTGGGCGACGCGGCCAAGAGCCCCATCGTGCAGCGCAAGACCTCGCCGATCGGCGCCGTGTACGTCACCTACCGCTATTAAAACAGGGTTGGCATAAGGGGAACCCGTACGCTGTTTCGCCAATTTACAGGGGGAGATGGCGTGCATAAGATGACATGGTTTTCCGACCATACCATCCCTTCCATGCATGCAGCACGCATTGCCACGCCACAATGATGCCAACCATTACCCTGTCTGACGGCTTGATGGCGATGCCGAGCGGCATGCGCCGCTGGCGCGAAATGCTCAAGCTGCATCTGCGCGCCCGCGTGCAGCAGCGCCAGACTCGCCTCTGGCTGCAACTGCTGAACTCGCATCCAGTATTTCATGACCTGGTGCAGGCCTATCCGCACATGATCCACAAGGTCTACCGCCCTTACCTGAGCCTGACCTTGAATTGCCAGCAGCGCGTGGAGTTGCTGGCCGAGCACTACCATTTCATCTTGCAGCAAGGCTGGGGCAAGCTGATGGGCCAAGCGGCGCACGGGCCCGTACGCCTGGGCACGGTGGCGGGAAAATCGGGCGCGCCCTACCATTTGCAGCTGTGTTCGCTGCATCCGATGGACCGCGAAGGCGAGATGGTGCTGCAACTGATGGATGACGGCGACGTGCTGTATTCGATCGCCTTTTCCTTCTTCGGCAGTCAGCTGCGCGCCACCCTGGGCATGCGCATCGGCTGCCTGCAAGGCCCGAAGGGCGAGGACAGCGCGCACCGCGTGCGCGAGGCAACGCGCGACTTGCACGGCATGCGTCCGAAGACCCTGATGGTGCGCCTGGTGCGCCAGTTGGGGTACGAACACGGCTGCCGCAAGATGCTTCTTGTCGGCAATATCAACCGCGCCGTGCACCACTCCGCCAAGAAAGGCCGTTTGTTCGCCGACTACAATTTGCTATGGCAAGAACTGGGCGCGCAAGTGCGCCAGGATGGCGATTTTGAGTTGGAGTGCGAAAACTTGCCCTTTCCCGCGCTGCAAGAAATTCCTTCCAAAAAACGCTCGGAAGCACGCAAGCGCCACGAACTGACACTGGACATGATCGCCTGCCTGCGTAGCGGCCTCGACGCCCATCGCAGCCCGCTGCAAGCCGCCATGGCAGGTGCTGCGGCGGCCGCCGGCGAGGTGCGGCAATCGGCCATGCTCGGCGAAGACGACGACTACGCTTCCGCCATCGCCTGAGCGTCCCTGCTCCTGCGGCACACGCTACAACCCGTGCACGGCACAATCCTGTTACGCTAGCGCTATCGGCATGCACTGCGGTGCGCCGGTTCCCCCAACGCTTACTAGGAGGCATTCATGCGCGTAGACATCTACCGCCGGGCCGAGCACGACGGCATTTTTTCCTACCTCGCCGTGCCGGAAGGAAAGCTCATTCCGGAAGAAGTGACCAATACCGACTGGCAGCTCGAAACACGCGCCAGCGAAGTGGCCGACGATGCCGAAATCTTGCCCGACTACCATATCGAACAGCCGCACCAGCAGATCGCCGCCAAAGGCTATGCGATCACGGGCCTGAAAGACATGTAAACGAAAAAAGCCAAACCAGCATGTCTGCGGTTTGGCTTTGTTGTCTGCCGGGTGGTGCCGGTCAGTATTCGACCGCCACCTCTTGTGCGCCCAGCATTTGCTCGAGCGCCATCTGCAACTCATCCGATGGCGCCACTTTCCACTCATCGCCAAACTGCAGCACGCAACTGACGCCTTGCGGGCTGACCCGCGCGGCGATCGGCAATCCCGTCTCGGCGCGGTGCGGCATGATCACGTCACGGATGCGCTTGGCGTCCAGGGTGGCCGGCAAGGTCAGGCCCAGCTGGCGGCCATACTGCACGCGCGCGGCGATGATGTCGAAGGCGCTCTCGGCCGTGATACGCAAGCCGCCCGAAAAACGGTCTTCCGACACCTTGCCCACGACGGCCAGGAATTCATCTTCCTTGAAGATTTTCCGGTTGGAGTCAAATAATTCGCCATACACCGTCACTTCCACCGTGCCGCTCTTGTCGTCCAGGGTGACGATGAGGATCTTGCCCCGTTGCGTCATCTGCGTGCGCAAGCCCGTGATGACGCCGGCCATCATGCGCGGTTCGCGCGACGGCGACAGTTCCGACAATTTCGTGCGCGCAAAACGGCGTGCCTCGGGCGCATACGAATCGAACAGGTGGCCGGACAGGTAGAAGCCCAGCGCGATCTTTTCTTCCGTCAGGCGCTGTTTATCGGTCCACACGGGTACCTTGACGTACTCGGGCGGCGCCACCATGTCGCTGTCGTCGCCGCCGAACAGGCTCACCTGGTTTGCCGCCTTGGCGGCCTGGTCGGCGCATTCCATGGCGAATGCCACCGATGCGAGCAGGATGGCGCGGTCGACCTTCAGGCAATCGAAGGCGCCGCTGCGGATCAGGGACTCGATGGTGCGGCGGTTGATCTGCTTCTTGTCCACGCGCTTGCAGAAATCGAACAGGCTCGTGAACGGCCCGCCCGCCTCGCGCGCGGCGATGATGGCTTCGATGGCGTTCTGGCCCGAGCCTTTCACGGCGCCCAGGCCATAGCGGATCTGCGTGACTTTCTTGCCGCTGACGGACGGCGGCGCACCGCTCGGCGTGAAGCGGTAATCGGATTCGTTGATATCCGGCGGCAACAAGGTCAGCTTGCAGATTTCCAGCGAATCTTCCACCAGGATCTTGATCTTGTCCGTGTCGTCCATGGCCAGCGACAAGTTGGCTGCCATGAAGGCGGCCGTGTGATGCGCTTTCAAATAGGCTGTGTGGTACGACAGCAAGGCGTAGGCCGCAGCGTGCGATTTGTTGAAACCGTAGCCGGCGAACTTTTCCATCAAGTCGAAGATCTCGTCGGCCTTTTCCGCCGTCAAGCCATCTTTTGCCGCACCGGCGCGGAAGATCTCGCGGTGCTCGGCCATCTCTTCGGCCTTCTTCTTACCCATGGCGCGGCGCAGCATGTCGGCGCCGCCCAGCGAGTAGCCGCCGACGATCTGCGCCATCTGCATCACCTGCTCCTGATACACCATGATGCCGTAGGTTTCGGACAGAATCGATTCCGTACGCGGATCGGGATAATCGAAACGTTCGCCGTGCTTGCGCTTGCAGAAGTCGGGAATCAGGTCCATCGGGCCCGGACGGTACAAGGCCACCAGCGCGATAATGTCCTCAAAACGGTCGGGACGCGCGTCTTTCAGCATGCCCTGCATGCCGCGCGACTCGAGCTGGAACACGGCCACGGTCTTGGCCTTGGTCAGCAAGTCGTACGACGGCTTGTCGTTCAGCGGCAAGGTCGCCAGGTCGAAGTTCGCCTGCGCGGGATCGAGCTGCTTGATGTAGCGCACGGCGCGGTCGAGGATGGTCAGCGTGGTCAGACCCAAGAAGTCGAACTTCACGAGGCCGACGGCCTCCACGTCATCCTTGTCGTACTGCGACACGACGCCCGAATCGCCGCCCTGCGTGTACAGCGGGCAGAAATCCGTCAGCTTGCCGGGAGCAATCAAGACGCCCCCCGCGTGCATGCCGATATTGCGCGTGATGCCTTCGACCTGCTGCGCCAGGTCCAGCAGCTGCTTGACCTCTTCCTCGTTTTCCAGGCGCTCCTTGAGCAGCGGTTCTTCCTCGATGGCGTCCGCGATCGACACGGGTTTGCCGGGCTTGAACGGGATCAGCTTCGAAATACCGTCGCAGAAGTTGTAGCCGAAGTCCATCACGCGGCCCACGTCGCGGATCGCGCCCTTGGCCGCCATGGTACCGAAGGTGGCGATCTGCGAGACCGCCTCCTTGCCATACAAATCCTTGACGTGCTGAATGACTCTGTCGCGCCCTTCCTGGCAAAAGTCAATATCGAAGTCGGGCATCGAGACGCGTTCGGGATTCAAAAAGCGCTCGAACAGCAGGTTGTACTGCAATGGGTCGAGGTCGGTAATGAGCAGCGAATACGCGACCAGCGAACCCGCACCCGAACCACGGCCCGGACCGACGGGCACGCCGTTTTCCTTGGCCCACTGGATAAACTCGGCCACGATGAGGAAGTAGCCGGGGAATTTCATGTTGCAAATCGTATCCGTCTCGAATTTCAAGCGCGACTCGTAGCGCGGACGCTCCTTTTCACGGCGCTCGGGATCGGGATACAGCTGTATCAGGCGTTTTTCCAGGCCCGCCTGCGATTCGGCAACGAGGAACTGGTCGATCGTCATGCCGTCCGGCGTGGGGAAGTTCGGCAGTTGCGGCTTGCCCAGGGTCAAGGTCAGATTGCAGCGCTTGGCGATTTCCACGGAATTGGCCAGCGCGGCCGGCAAGTCGGCGAACAGTTCCGCCATGTCGGCCTGCGACAGGAAGCGCTGGCTGTCGTTAAACCGTTTCACGCGCTTGGCATTGGCCAGCATTTCGCCTTCGGCGATACAGGTGCGGGCTTCGTGGGCAATAAATTCTTCAGGGGAAATGAATTGCACGGGATGCGTGGCCACCACGGGCAAGCCCAGCTTGGCCGCCAGCGCCACCGCATGGCGCACCTGCGCTTCCTGGTTGGCCTGGCCGCCGCGCTGGATTTCGATATAGAAATGACCGGGGAAAATCTCGGCCCAGCGCTGCGCATTGCGCTCGGCCAGAGCCAGGTTGCCATTTTCGATGGCGGTACCGACATCGCCGAAGTGCGCGCCGGACAGCACGATCAAGCCATTGGCCGCGCTTTCGCCCGGGTACAGGTCGTAGGTATTCGTCGCCAGCGCCTGCAGCCACTCGATGCGCAACTCGGCGCGGCCCTTGTACTGGTTCGTCAGCCAGGCCGTCGACAGCAGTTCGCACAGCTGCAGATAGCCCATGCGGTTTTTCGCCAGCAACAGCAAGCGCGACGGTTTTTCGCGGTTATCGTCATTCGTGATCCACACGTCGACGCCGACGATGGGCTTGATGCCCTTGCCGCGCGCTTCCTTGTAGAACTTGACCATGCCAAACAGGTTCGACAGGTCGGTGACGGCCAGCGCCACCTGCTTGTCCTTCGCCGCCGCCTTGACGACGTCGTCGATGCGCACCAGGCCATCGACGATCGAGTACTCCGAGTGCACGCGCAAATGGACGAAAGCAGGACCGGGCTGCATCGCTTGCTGTGAACCTGCCGGAGCGCCGGCCTCTTGCATTACCATTTCCATCCTGTGTACCGTTTCGTGCAAAATTCAATGGGGTCTATTCTACCGCGTCGCGCGTACGGACCGGGTATCCTGCCTGGCCTGTCGGGCTTATAATATCGGCTGTTCAGTCTAAGCCGATCGCCATCATGCAAGCCATCACCCCAGCAACACCCGCCGTTTCCGCCGCCGCCAGCCCGCTGGCCGCCACGTTTGTCAATATCGCCGCGTATAAATTCATCACGCTCGACGATACGGAAGCCATGCGTCCCTTGTATCAGGAGCAATGCCTGGCGCTGGAACTGAAGGGTACGATCCTGCTGACGCCGGAAGGCATTAACATGTTCCTGTCGGGCACGCGCGAGCATATCGACAGCTTCCTCGCCTGGGTGCGCAGCGACGCGCGTCTGGCCGATCTGGAATGGAAAGAAAGCTTGTCTAACGAGCAATCGCACAAGCGCATGCTGGTCAAGCTGAAAAAAGAAATCATCACCATGCGCATGCCGCTGATCAAGCCGGAACTGGGCCGCGCCCCGTCCGTCGACGCGCACACGCTCAAGCGCTGGTTAGATGCCGGCGTCGACGATGCAGGCAAGCCCGTGGTCATGATGGAAACGCGTAACGCCTTTGAAGTGGACGTGGGCACGTTCAACAACACGCTCGATTACCGGATCGACAAGTTTACGGAATTTCCGGCCGTGGCCGCCGCCCACAAGGACGAGCTGGAAGGCAAGACCGTCGTCACCTTCTGCACGGGCGGCATCCGCTGCGAAAAGGCCGCCATCCACATGAAGGAAATCGGCTACGACAGCGTGTACCAGCTCGACGGCGGCATCCTCAAGTATTTCGAGGAAGTGGGCGGCGAGCACTACACAGGCGACTGCTTCGTGTTCGACTACCGCACGGCCCTGAACCCAAAACTGGAACCGACGGAAACCGTGCAGTGCTTCGTCTGCCGCGCCGTCGTCACGCCGCGCCAGCAACTGGCGCCGGAATATGTGTATGAGGTGTCTTGCCCGCATTGTTTTGACAAGAACGGACTCTAAGTCTTCGGGTTGCAGCGCGCCGGACAAGAAACGTCCCTCCGCGCTGCAACCACTGCCTGGATTCAAGGCCGTGGGCAGGAAGCGATGATATCGCCGGCCATCTCCCTGGCGATGTTCATGCGGGAAAACTTGGCCACGAATTGTTCACGACGCGTATCTTGGATCACGAGGCGATCAAAGGCCGCGACTGCGGCGTCAGCGTCGCAGGGATAAAAAACGGCCGCATTCGGTATTTCCTCAGCAACAAATTTCGCCGCATAGCCATCCACCCCCGCCAATACTGGCTTCCCGCTGGCCCCGTACTCGAACAATTTCGAGGGTAGTACTTTCTTGAACGCATCGTAATCGTTCAAATGCACAAACAGGACATCCGCAGCTTGGTATGCTGCGATCAATTCCTGCCGCTTCATCGGTGGAAGGAAGGAAACATTATCGCTACCCGCCTCGCTCAGCGCGCTTTCCAGCGCCGCGCGCCGCCCGCCATCGCCGATTACGGTAAACCGTGCGCGTCCGCGCAAACGCTTAGCCAGCGCGGGCAAGATCAGATGCAAGCCCTGCCCTTCGCCGACATTACCAGCGTAAACAATCGAAATAAGTGGCTCGACAGGAGTGGAAACGGCTCTATCACCCATGCCGATATACAGGAACTCGTCATCAATTCCATTGGTAAAATACGAAAATTTCTGATCTGGATAACGGCTTAAGAAATAGTCGGCAAATCCTGCGGAAATCAGGTTGACCTTGTTGGCACGGCGGATCGTCCACTTTTCCAGCCTGGAAAACACCGGCTTGGCGATACCGGCCAGACGCTTGGGCAAGACATCCTTGATGGTATCGACGAAGATGTCACGAATATCAAGGTACAGCGCAGCGGAACGGTTCCTCGCGATCCAGGCGCCCAGTACGGCCGTCATCAGGCGCGATGAGGTTGCGCAGACCAGATCATACTCTGCTGATTTGGCCAGCTTGATTGCACTGCGGGCAAAGGCAAGGAAGGCTTTCGACTGATCCAGCATGCCGCTCTGGTGTGCAGGCAGGCTAATACGCCGAATCGTCAAGCCAGCGTGCTCTTCAACTTCTGGCGCCACGGCCGAAAATTTGCTGTAACGATTCGGCATGGTCGTAATCACATCGACATGGGAACCTGCTGGCAAGGTAGCCAGCAGGGCATTCGCCAGGGACGCGGCACGAAACGAACCTGGACACAGATCGGGCGTATAATAAAAACTCAACAGCAAAACTCTCATTCATTTTCCTTCTGTTCTACTGCAATAGCGCCTGAAACCATGCCCTCCCAACGATACTCAGGCGTAGGAGTTACCGACGATATCCAACAGCGTCGCGCCAGGTGTCAGCTTGGCGTCAATACCCTTGAAGTCGCTGTGGCGAACCAACAACACAAGGATATCAGCCTGGGCAACGGCGTCTTCAACGGAAACGAGCGCATGCTGCGCAAGTGGACCAGACAAGGCATCAATATTTGGCTCCACCAATAACAGGCGGGCGCCGGTGCTTGCAGCAAATTTTTCTGCAATACTCAGGGCCGGACTTTCTCGCAAGTCATCAATGTTGGGCTTGAATGCCAAACCCAGCATGGCTACCGTCAGCGTCGATTCGGCCCTCCCCGCAGCAACCCGTGCGTCAACAGCCTCTTTCACCTGAGTCAACACCCATTCCGGCTTATGATCGTTCACCTCGCGGGCAGTACGGATTAAACGCGCCTGCTGCGGCGTTTTGTCAACGATGAACCATGGATCGACGGCGATACAATGCCCCCCCACGCCGCAGCCAGGCTGCAGAATATTGACGCGTGGATGGCGATTCGCGAGAGATATCAATTCCCAAACATTAATATCAAGCTTGTCGCTGATCAGAGAGAGTTCATTAGCAAAAGCAATATTCACATCACGGAACGCATTTTCAGCCAATTTACTCATTTCCGCCGTGCGGACATTGGTATGCAGTAACTCACCCCGCACAAAGATGCGATACACATCGGCGGCCAGCGCAGCACAGCGCGCTGTCACACCACCGATGATGCGGTCGTTGGCCACCAGTTCATGCACCACGTTACCGGGAAGTACGCGTTCAGGACAGTATGCCACATGTACATCGACGTCTGCGTCCGCCGCACTGATGGGGAAGCGCAGGTCGGGACGCGCAAGCTGCATCCATTGCAGCATCTGTTCGGTCGTGCCAACCGGCGAGGTCGACTCGAGAATAATGATGTTGCCCTTTTTTAGCACCGGCGCGATCGACTCGGCCGCTGCACGCACGTAACTCAGGTCAGGTTCATGCACACCCTTGAACGGAGTCGGCACCGCGATAAGAAAAGCGTCGGCGGCTTCCGGGCGGGTAGTTGCACGCAAGCAGCCCTCGGTGACAGCGGCATGTACGAGCATATCCAGTTCAGGTTCAACAATATGAATCTTACCGGCATTGATGGTGTCGACTGCGTGCTGGCTAATATCAACGCCAATCACCTTGACACCTCGCGACGCAAACATGGCTGCCGTGGGCAAACCTATGTACCCCAAACCGATCACTGAAATTGAATTGAATTTTTGATTCACTTGATATAACTCCTGTTGAATTTAAAGTGCCGCCGGCTTGGCCGCCTGCTGCACATGATGTGCTAGAAGCGCGTCAATGATACGCACACTCGCCGCTCCATCACCGTACGGATTATGAGCAATACTCATCGCTCCGTACGCTTCCTCATCACAGAGCAACTCAGTGACATTGGCAACGATGCGCTCGACATCGGTACCGACCAGGCGCACAGTTCCAGCGGCCAACGCCTCGGGCCGTTCGGTGGTGTCACGCATGACCAGCACCGGCTTGCCCAGCGAAGGCGCCTCTTCCTGGATGCCACCAGAATCGGTCAATATCAGATAGGAGCGCATCATCAGGAAGACAAATGGCAAGTACTCCTGCGGAGCGACCAAATGTACATTAGAGACACCGCTCAGCAATCGATTTACGGGCTCTTGGACATGCGGATTCAAATGCACGGGGTAGACGAAGTCAACGGTCGGGAATTGCTGCGCCAAGCGTTGCAGTGCGATGCAAATACGTTCGAAACCGCCGCCAAAATTTTCCCTGCGGTGACCAGTAACGAGCACGACCCGCGCATCCTCGCGCAGGAATGGAAAACGTGCGGCCTGTTCCTGGTACAACTGCGACGAGGCTCGCAACTTGTCACACACCATGACAAGAGCGTCAATGACGGTATTACCCGTGACGACGATACGAGCAGCGTCCACGTTTTCCTTCAGCAAGTTGCCACTCGACTCGGCCGTCGGAGCAAAATGCATCTCGGCAAGCACGCTGGTTAGCCGTCGGTTGGCCTCCTCCGGCCAGGGTGAATACAAATTTCCCGTGCGCAAGCCAGCTTCGACATGGCCAACCGGAATGCGCTGGTAAAACGCAGCCAGCGAGGCGCAGAACGTCGTTGATGTATCGCCGTGTACCAGCACGTAGTCGGGACGAAACTCGGCGAATACTTCAGCAATATTCTGCAGAATATCGGTCGTGACCGTATACAGATTCTGGTCCGGGCGCATGATATCAAGGTCAAAATCGGGCGTGATATCGAACAGGTCAAGTACTTGATCGAGCATTTGCCGGTGCTGCGCCGTGACGCAAACCTTGCTATCGATGCCCGGATGTAGGGCAAGTTGGCGCACCAAAGGCGACATTTTAATCGCTTCAGGACGGGTGCCGAATACTGTCAGCACTTTCAATTGTTTCTTCATTGCATCTCCCGGCCTGGCTATATCAGCCTCAGCCTTGTCAAACCGTCTAAAAAATGCAGCGTCAACAACCACCGGTATCCTGTATACCAGCGGATGGAGCGATACGATGCAGGAAAATTAACTATCGACGCCGCCGCACTTGGGTGGCCTCTCCGGTCCACGCCCCGCAAGAGCGGGACACCGCATGCCATATATACGTTCCGAGGACATGTTGCCGGTCTGCGGCGGGCAAGCGTACTCGCCCGAATCAGATACATGCGAGATACACCGATTGGCGCCTCTCACAATCATGAGTCTGGGATGATAACCGTTTACTTCGCGAATAATCAATTGAGATTTGAAACTTGGTCCCCGATTCTTTGATGCAGGAAGTGATCTAAGTGACACAGACTACCTCGAAGGCAGGTATTTGGACCTGGGCATTTTCAACGCAATGCCTTAAAGACAATACACTGCAGAGTGAAAGAGTAACAAGTAAAGGTTGACTTTACACGAAAGGAAAACACGAAAAGTACTTCGTTCTTGCTACAATTTCGAGTAACATATCAAGTCAAGATAGCCGTCATTCTTGCGAGCAATAGTATTGCCGCACACATTTCTATAGCGTATTTGAACTAAGTTGGCACCACTGATGCTATGCCTCCGACACTACAAGCAAAGGAAACTTGCCAGCATGAAATTATTATAGTTAACACAATAAGATCGTGCACTTCGTCCTGACCGCAGGCTTGCAGACTATGTTACGCGGCATGAATATGCAATATGCACTGAAGTGCGCAACGATCTTGCCACGCGCACACCGCTATAGTTAGCCGAGCTGTTGCTTCAGCAATATCGCTCTTGACATCGGTCCTGTTTACGACACACCATTTCCCTGATTGCCATCTGCAGATGGGCCAGTGACAATGAACTGCGCAACAGGGCAATCCGGACAGTTGCCCTCTCTCGATCATGCGGGACTTCGTCAATGCGACAAGAATGGCCGCCGGCTCAATATTACCCTGCAATCGTCGCGCCAAAAAAGTCGGCTGCGATATTATCGGACTTTAATAACTTAAGGGCATAACGAATATGTTTACAAATTCCACCATTCTGGTGACTGGCGGGACTGGCTCCTTTGGCAATAAATTTGTGCCAATGACACTCGCTAAATATAATCCAAAAAAGATTATTATTTATTCTCGGGATGAAATGAAGCAATGGGAAATGGCAAAACGTTTTCAAGGCGATCCACGTATCCGTTTCTTCATCGGTGATGTACGCGATCGTGAACGTCTGTACCGAGCGTTGGATGGCGTCGATTATGTAGTACATGCGGCGGCCACAAAAATTGTTCCGACTGCCGAATATAATCCGTTTGAATGCGTGAAAACGAATATCAACGGCGCAATGAATCTTATCGATGCATGCATAGACAAGAAGGTGCGCCGCGTCGTCGCCTTATCGACAGACAAAGCAAGTAGCCCTGTGAATCTGTATGGTGCGACGAAGCTGGCATCGGATAAATTGTTTGTAGCAGGAAACTCTTATGCTGGTGCGGATGGCTGTCGCTTCGGTGTTGTCCGCTATGGCAATGTGATGGGTTCACGGGGTTCGGTCATTCCCTTCTTCCTATCGATTAAGGATAAAGGCGTACTGCCTATTACCGACCCACGCATGACCCGCTTCATGATTACGCTAGAACAAGGCGTCGAACTGGTCTGGCACGCCTTTGAAGATATGCAGGGCGGCGAAATCTACGTCAAGAAAATTCCGTCAATGAAGGTGACCGATGTTGCCAATGCCGTCGACGATACCTGCACGCAAGAAACCATCGGCATTCGCGCTGGCGAAAAACTGCATGAGCAGATGATTAGTGCCGAAGATGCTTTGCTGACCTACGAATATGCGGAACATTTCAAAATTCTGCCTGCGATTCATAATTGGAGCGAAGATCCGTTCCGCATCAAGGATGGCATCAAAGTACCAGAAAACTTCGTTTATTCCAGCGACAACAATCGCGAATGGATGAGCATTCCTGACTTGCGCTCGTGGATCGAACAGCACAAAAACGAGATCGATAAGGTTTAATTTTCACGCGGCCCCGTCATACTGCCGAACGAAACAACCCGGCATATAGTGCCGGGTACTGTGCAAGCAAGTAAGGAGTTATATTTGAATCCAGTCCCGCCAGGAATGATCGAGCCCCCCCTCCCTTCCAACGCCGGAGTGTTGGCGCGTTTTGGCATAGGTGCCGCCCAGTTTGGCATGTCCTATGGCCGGTTCAATACCCAAGGTATGCCATCGCAGGATGCGGTACGCAACATACTGATTGCGGCACGCCACTTTGGCCTCTCGGTCATCGACACCGCGCATGAATACGGCGCCTCGCAAAGTGTGCTGGGTCAGTGCGCCGAAGAAGCACGACATTTCGCTATGATTACCAAGACGCCGCGCCTGCCAGCCGACTTCACGGCAGCTGACGCACAAACCTTGGGCGCAAAATTGCAAGCTGCGCTGGGGACGCTGCGACGCGCTTCAGTCGATGGCTTGATGGTTCACAACTCGGACGAACTGCTGGCACCTGGCGGGGGCCACGTCTATCAACAGCTATTGGCTCTGAAAGATGCCGGGCTGGTGCGAAAAATCGGCGTGTCCGCCTATACGGGAGAAGTGGCCGAGAAGATCGCAGATCGTTTCCCCATTGATCTTATTCAATTACCAATAAACTGGCTGGACCGACGGCTCATCGAGTCCGGGACGCTGCGCCGCCTTAACGAAAAAGGTATCGAAATCCATGCAAGATCAGCTTTTCTGCAAGGATTGCTCTTGGCCGACCCTGCCACGCTCGCCCCTAACTTCGATAGCGTTCGGCCCGTGCTGACGGCGTTTCGCGACAACTGTACGCAGGCAGGCGTCAGTCCTGCGCACGCAGCGCTGCACCACTTGCTGGGAATACCGGAAATTGCACGTATTATTGTCGGGGTCGAGTCCATTGAACAATTAAATGAATTGTTCGGCAATTTCCCTCCCTCTCCTCCAATTCATTTTGCCGACTTCAGTTGCAACGATGTCCGTATCCTGAATCCCGTATTATGGAACGCGTAAGCATCCGCACGCAACGAACGAGGTAAGGAACACAGTAAAAATGAAAATTGTTGCAATTATTCAAGCGAGAATGGGATCGAGCCGCTTGCCACGCAAGGTCTTGTCCGATATTGCCGGCCGAGCCATGATCGATCGCATTATCGAACGCGTTGCTGCGGCCAGCTTAATCAACGAAATCGTCGTGGCGACGACGCTCAGCAAGGAAGACGACATCCTCGCCGAGCATGTGCAGGCAGGCGGTGTGGCAGGCGTGTTCCGGGGCTCAATGGACGACGTTTTATCGCGCTATTATGAATGCGCGCGCCTGCATGGCGCAACGCACATTGTCCGAATCACCGCCGACGACCCGCTGAAGGATCCGCAGATTATCGACCGCGCAGTGCGCCTCCTTCTCGATGACGCGAGCCTGGCCTATTGTTCGAATACGATTACGCCGACATTCCCCGAAGGTCTCGATGTCGAGGCATTCACCTTCGCGGCGCTCGAGACAGCACACCACGAGGCACAACTGCCTTCCGAGCGCGAGCACGTGACTCCTTATATCTGGAAAAACAGCGCGCTATTCAAGGCGATGAATTTTACCCATGACATAGAACTGCAAGATTGGCGCTGGACTGTGGACAAGCCACAGGATCTCGAATTCATGCAGCATGTCTATACGCAGTTTCAGGACCAGCCGCTGGTTCCTTATCAGGCCGTGATCAAGTGGCTTGAATCGAACCCGCACATTCGCCTTCTCAATGCCGACACCATCCGCAACGAGGGATACTTTAAATCTTTGAAATCAGAGGAAAAATGACGACCACCAAGCAAGCATCCGCGACCGCCGCAAGACTGTATGGCAACGAACTGAAATATGTCACCGAGGTGATAGATTCGGAGTTCAGAAGCTCGAAGGGATCGGGCATGATGCGCCGCCTGGAGGAAGCCTTTGCCGAACGTTTCGACGCCAAATATGCAATTTCCTTCGTCAATGGCACGGCGACCATGCACGCCGCACTGGAGGCATATGGCATCGGCCCAGGCGATGAGGTCATCGTACCGCCGCTGACGATGTCGGCGACGACCTTTGCCGTACTGCAAGCAAACGCCACGCCAGTATTCGCCGATGTCGATGCGGATACCTTCCAGATCAGCGCCGAATCGATCGCCGCGCGCATCACGCCAAAAACCCGCGCCATCATCACCGTGGCCCTGTATGGCATGTCGCCGGACATGGATGCGATCATGGCACTGGCCAAGCAGCACAACTTGTTTGTAATTGAAGACAATGCACAGTGCTTCCTTGGCAAGTACAAAGGAAAAATCGTCGGCACACTCGGCCATTGCGCCAGCTTCAGCTTCCAGAGCTCGAAGCATCTGAGCAGTGGCGAAGGCGGCATGATTATCACCGACGACATTGAACTGGCCGAAAAGATCCGCAAGGTCCAATCTCTCGGCTACGCTGGCGTCGGCGCAACAAAGGCAAAGATTACCAAGAAAGATATTCAAGATCCATACTACTCGCGCCACGTGACGATGGGCTGGAATTACCGCATCCCCGAACTGTGCGCAGCAGTGGCGCTGGCTCAGGTCGAAAATATCGAGCCACTGGTGCAAACACGGATAGATGCTGCGGCACTGTTTACAAATGCAGCCAAGGGTTTTGACTGGTTTAAACCGCAATTCGTCGGCCCTGAATACGTCAATACCTACTGGACTTGGGTGGCGCGTCTCGACCACACGGATATAACCTGGCATGAGTTCCGGGATCGCTTCGTGGAATTGGGTGGCGACGGCGTGTATGCGGCATGGAAACTGACATATCTGGAGCCGATGTTCGAAACCATGAACCTGCTGGGCCGTGAAGATTTCATCTCTGCTGAGAACCGCGCGCAATACAAACCTGGCCTGTGCCCGGTTGCGGAACGCATTGCACCGCGTCTGCTGCAGTTCAAAACGAATTACTGGAATTTAGCTGATGCAGAACGCCAGGCTGAAATCCTGCGCGCCACGCTGCAAAGTTTCGAGAAATGACACCGATGCGTGTAATGGTACTGGGGGCAACAGGATTAATGGGCAGCACGCTCGTGCCATACCTGCGCCAGTGCGGTCATACGGTCGTCACCAATGCGGCCGCTGCGGGCGCACGGGCTGATCTGACACAAGACGATGCCATGCGTACGTGCTTGGACTCGGCAATGCCGGATGCCATCGTCAATCTGATCGCCCTGACCAATGTGGACGAATGTGAGAGGTCGCCGCAGCAAGCCTACCTCGTGAATACCAAGATCGTCGAGAATATTACCGCGTGGATGCGCGACACTGCACGGCATGTCCATCTGATCCATATTTCTAGCGATCAAGTGTACAATGCGTCCGGCCCACACCGGGAAGATCAGGTTGTGCTATCGAACTACTACGGTTTTTCAAAATATGCAGGCGAACTGGCCGCGGCAACCGTGCCGCATACGATTCTGCGTACGAATTTCTTCGGCGTCAGCCAGTGCCCGGGCCGCACCAGCTTTAGCGACTGGCTCGTGCGTGCTCTGCGTCAAGACGAATCCATTACCGTATTCGATGACGTCCTATTCAGTCCCTTGTCTCTCGGGACGCTGGTTTCGCTCATCGAGCAGGTGATCTCACGCTCATTACAAGGCGTCTTCAACGTTGGCAGCAGAGATGGTCTGTCAAAAGCCGATTTCGCCTTCACATTGGCGCAGCAACTGAATCTGTCCAGCGCAAACATGCGCCGCGGCAGCTCCAGTAGCAGCCCCCTGACAGCCTACCGCCCGAAAGATATGCGGCTTGACGTGGCAAAGTTTGAAGCAGCCATGGGTATGCCAATGCCTATTTTACAAAAAGAAATTTATAGCGTTTGTAAGGAGTATGAAAATGCTGCGCGTTAATTCTGAATTGACTATTGATAACAAGACCATCAGCAATGATGGCCCGACGTATTTCATCGCCGATATTGCCGCTAACCATGACGGCGACCTGGAACGCGCAAAGGACCTTATTTACATGGCAGCTGAAGCCGGCGCCGATGCCGCCAAGTTCCAGCATTTCAAGGCGGACACCATCGTCAGCGACCATGGCTTCAAGGCTCTCAGCGGTGACCAGTCGCACCAGTCTAAATGGAAAAAGTCCGTATTCGACGTCTACCAAGATGCTTCCGTCGGCCTGGGCTGGACACCAGCGCTGGTCGAAACCTGTAAAAAAGCGGGTATTACCTTTTTCACCAGCCCCTACGCACTCGATCTGGTTGATGCTATCGATCCCTTCGTTCCCGCGTACAAGGTGGGCTCCGGCGACATCACTTGGGTGGAGATCATTGAGTACATAGCGGCCAAGCAGAAGCCCTATATCCTGGCGACAGGTGCCTCGACAATGGACGATGTGCTACGTGCCGTTACTGCGGGCCTGGCGATTAATCCGAACCTCGCTTTAATGCAATGCAACACCAATTACACCGCAGAACTCGAAAATTTTAAGTACATCCAGCTCAATGTACTGAAATGCTACCGGGAAATGTTTCCGCACATGGTGCTAGGCCTCAGTGATCACACGCCAGGCCACGCAACCGTGCTCGGCGCAGTAGCTCTGGGGGCTCGCATGATCGAGAAGCACTTCACCGACGACACCAAGCGAGTCGGACCTGATCATGCCTTTTCCATGGATCCTGCATCTTGGCGCGACATGGTCGAGCGCACGCGTGAACTGGAATTTGCTCTGGGAACGGGCATCAAGCGCGTGGAAGACAATGAAAGCAAAACCGTGGTTCTGCAACGCCGCGCAATTCGCTTGGCCACTGACTTGCCAGCAGGCACGGTGCTACGCGCCGAGCACCTGAATTTTCTGCGCCCGTGCCCAGCAGATGCATTGCCACCATATTGCATCACACAGGTAATTGGAAAAACCTTGTCGGTCAATGGAGTCGCTGGCCAGCATATCAGCATCGGATCTCTGACGTGACACGGCAGCACGGCGGAAAAATCGCGGCCGTCATTCCAGCATGGAACGAGGCCGCAACGATCGCTCAGGTCATCAGCGGTTTGCAAGGTATCGCCTTGCCAATTGTTGTCGATGACGGCTCATCCGATGACACTGCCGCGCTGGCGCTGCAAGGCGGTGCCGTAGTCGTGCGCCACGGCGTCAACCGGGGCTACGACGCAGCCATTGACAGCGGCTTCGCCGAAGCGGCGCGTCTCGGTTGTGAGTTCGTGATTACTATTGATGCCGATGGTCAGCATGACACGGCCGCCCTGATCGCCGCAGTTGGCATATTGCAGGCTGGCGCCCGGCTCACCGTAGGTGTGCGTGACGTGCAGCAGCGGCTCGGCGAAACCCTGTTCTGCCTGGTCGGCAGGCGCATGTGGGGGATGGATGATCCGTTATGCGGCGTTAAAGGCTATCACATCGATCTGTATCGAAAGCTGGGCGCATTCGATACGTACCGTTCAGTTGGCACGCAATTGGCTATCCATAGCGTCCTGAGCGGCACGCCTGTCGTCCAGTTTCCATTGAAAACCAGGGAGCGCCTGGGCCAGCCCCGTTTTGGAACCACCTTGAGCGCAAATCTGAAAATTGTACGTGCCCTTGCCATTGGTATCTACAGAACCATCCGCCATCGGTACCTCGTTCGCACATGAGTGAACCGCGCACCGGTTCGCAAGCCCCGCTCAAGGCGCGGGCACGCACCTTATTACAGTCCCTGCCCGCCCTCAATTCGCGCGCCGTATTTGCCATCGCTTACGCGGGCAGTGCTGGCGTGCAAAAAGGGTTGGGACTGCTTCTGTTCCTGTGGCTGGCTCACTCGCTACCGGTAGACGCGTATGCGCAATTTGGCCTGTTTTATGCACTACAAACGGGGATCACCGCGTTCGCTATTGCAGGCATCATTGAGTCGGTAGTGGGCATGCTGAGGGACCGTCCCGCTGGGGAAGCACGAACCAGCCTGTTCAGTGCCGCCAACACGGTATTCATGTTGCTAGCTGTATTGTCAACCATATTGACCTTGCTCGGCTACCGCCTCATCGTATCCAGTACGCCAGCATCATGGATGGAACTGCTACTGGTCGCCGCAACGGGCATCATTACCGCTTTCTTTACCCTGCAAGCCCTGCTCACGCGCCTCGAAGAAAAACATTTGGCATCCCTGTGTCTGAATTCGCTACCAGCAGTGGTCGGCCTGCTGGCCGGCTTTCTCGCTTTCGCGGCGATGGGCACAGTACCGGCTTTTTTTGCAGGTACCGCGCTAGGACTGCTATTGTCATTGCTTGCGCTGGCGTGGAAAAAAGTTCCGTCCTATGGTTTTGCACGCCGGGGCGGCGACGTCAGGCTGATTCTGGCACGCATCGCGCCCTTCATTCTGATTGTCCTGCTCGGATGGCTGAGCGGCTACGGCAATACCTACCTCGTTCAATATTTTTTCAACCCCAATGACGTGGCACGTTTTACCTTCGCCTATTCCATCTCGTCGGTCATGCAATTGGTGGCAACCTCCCTCAATCAAGTATGGAGCCCACGTTTCTTCCAGTTGGTGCATGAATTGACGATAGGCGAAGTCGAAGTCAGGAACCAGCAATTTTACCGCTTGCAAGGTCTGGCACTAGGCTTGTTCGGCGGTGTCGTGCTACTCATCCTGCCGCTACTGATGCAGGCCGTCGGCCCTTCGCTGCGCCCCTACCAGCATCTTGAACTGGAAATGTTTTTCCTCTTCTCTGCCTACGCCGTGTCAATCCCGTGGTGGCACATCCAGAATTATTATCTGGTGCATGGCAAGGGCCATCAACTGATGAATATAACACTGGTAACAAGTATCGCGGGTCTGATCGCCTGGGCCGCCTTGATGCTGGCGCTTGGCGTGCTCGGCGTCTACGCTGGATTTTTTGCGATGATGCTGCTGCGCTCGATCGGCGTATTTTTCCACGCCCGCCAGTGGTGGCAGATTCACCTGTTATGGCAAGGACCAGCATTGGCGACATTAATGCTCGGCGGCTGTACGCTTCTTGCCAGCCGACTCGCCCACGCTCCCTGAACCAACCACTTTAGATTGACTAAGCATGGACTATGCAATTATAAAAAAAATTATGCTCGATTGTTTCAAGATCGAGAAAATTCGCTATGATGAGGTGCCAGTACTGACTGTCGCCCACGATAACGACCGCAGCCTATTGCACAAGGGAAAATATTATTCTCCATTGATCGATACAATGGAGGACGACCTGGCCCAACGCGGCGTCGCCTGCATCAGCGTGGCGCGTATCATCTCCACCGTGAAGGGCGAGCTGAGCTATGCACGCGTGTATTCGCCGGAAGGCGCTTTTGCCCGCGCCCTAGTGGTAAAGCGCCTGTTGGCAAAGTTCACACGTGCAGCCTACCCCTATTCGGCGATGGAAGAGCGGATCTGGGGTGACATACTGGATCAAACCAAGGCAAAGAAAGTCTTTGGCATCCAGCCGTCGCGCGAACTATGCGTAGCTTGCCACAAACGCGGCGTATGGGTTGCCGACGTCCAGCATGGCGTCATCGCAGAAACCCACCCATGGTATGGTGCCTCGTTCCGTGCGGCCGATCCAATCGAATACCTGCCGAACGCCTTCCTGTGCTGGGATGAAGGAAGCGCCGAGGTCATCCGCGAATGGGCCGCGCCGAAGGGTGTCGCCACCAATGTGATTGGCAACCGCTGGCTGGCGCGCTTTACCCGTCCAGCAGCTAACGATGCTTTGGTGCGGGAGCTTTCCGCCGACTACCAGTTGCGCACTGTCCGAGATGAACGCAAAACAGTCATGATGAGTCTTTCCTGGGGCTGCACGAATATTCCAAACGGCTTCATTGGAGAGGAACTGGAACAGGTCATCCGCAAGACTGCATCGACTTATCGCTGGCTGCTTCGCCTGCACCCGAATCAGATTCAAGGCTTCGCCACACATGAAGGCCCTAACTTCATCAAATACTTCGACCAATCGCTGCGCGGCTACGCGGAATGGGAACTGGCAACCCGGGCGCCACTACCAGTCGTTCTGCGCGATATCGACTTGCACGTATCATGGAATAGCTCTGTCTGCATAGAGGCGGCACAGGTGGGCATTAAATCAGCGCTGCTCGACCCGAACTTGCGGGCGGATGAATCCAAGGGTGACTATTACTCTTACTATAAAAAGGCCGGTCTGGTCGAGCTCATTTCGGAATCGGAAGCCAGCTTGACCGCCTGGCTCGCGCACAATATTGATAGCAAGCGACCGGCAGAATCCTTTGATGCCTTTGACGAGCGGTACGTACAGTTACTGGATTTTTTGGCGAAATAAGGCAGCGATGATCTTCACCACCGCGCACGCGAAACACCTCGCGTACACCGCTTTCCTGATACTGCTGGTTGCCGCCTTTGCCTTGCGCATTGAGTGGCTGGTGGGCCTCTATATCGGCGTGGCTTTGTGCCTCGTGCTGCGCAACGTCCATATGTTTCGGATGGCTAACAACGTCGAGCGCTACGTAATGCTCTTGCTCCTCTGCACTCTCACAGTGATGCTGCCGCTAAGCACAATGCGTAGTTGGACAGCCCCGATGCACTACGGCGTATCCCTGCTGTCCATGGCCGCTGCATTCGTACTGAGCCGTGATAAAGATGCACTGCTGGTAGCTTGCAAATATTCACTTCTAACGGCTTTGGCAGCACTGTTTGCCGCACTGTTTGTCACCGGGTTCAGTGACTTTCCATTGGAAAACCTGATTCCCGATTCCAGCAGCAATGGCATTACGTCCTATCTCATCGTGCTGCAGGCGACCTATTCCGCGCTAAAATTCCTGCGCCACCGCCAGGCAAGTCTGATCACCGCTTCGCTAACCTTATTTATTTGCATCATCGGCTACGGCCGCGGCTCCATCCTCGCTTCCACAGCTATTTTGGCAGTCAATCTGTTGTCCTACTTGTCCTGGAGGTCCAACCTGCGCGGTCTGCGCAGCATCGTGCTCGGTCTTGGAGCAGTATTTCTGGTTTCGATTTACTTTGCTGACCAGATCGTCGATTTCGTCGAATCCAATACAAAAATTGGCTCCGGGCTCGTTGACGAACCGCGTCAGCGCATCCTGACCGATTACATGAACCAAATTAACTGGGCGAGCGCACTGACCGGAGCCGACTACGAGGGCACCAGTATCGAGTCCGACTTCAATGGCAATCCCCATAACTCCTTTGTGCGCGCGCATCATATTTTCGGTGCGCTGTACCTGCTTTCCTTGGCGGCCTTTCCCCTGGCTCTGCTGCGGAGAAGGCTACCATCGTCTGTGAAGGCATTTTCCGGAAGCATGCTGTTAATCGTATTGTTTCGCTGCGCGACGGAACCAATCTTGTTCCCGACGATTTTTGATTTCTATTTTTTCGCCTTCTTTTTCGCTCTCAGCGGAAAATTTCTGCCACACCCGCTCAGAAACAGGACCGCTAGTTCATGAATACGCCACCACGTCACCACAATAATTTCAATCTGATCCGCTTGCTAGCCGCGTTGCAGGTCATGAGCGTGCATGCGCTGAACCATTTCGGGATTAGTGGATATGCCGTCGAGGTCTTAAAAGTTTTCCCCGGTGTACCAACGTTTTTTTTCCTCAGCGGCTATCTGATCTGCTCCTCCTACCAGCGCATGGAAGGAAAAGGCCTGCTGGCGTTCTTCAAGAACCGCGTACTGCGCATCTATCCGGCGCTATGGATGTGTATCCTGCTGTCGACCGCCACAGTGTTCATCCTAGGCTATTTGCCGACTCCTGGCCTGAGCTTGTCGTCGTTCTTTATGTGGTTGACCGGCCAAATGACGATATTGCAGTTCTACAACCCGGAGTTCATGCGGGGCTTTGGCGTCGGTGTCTTGAATGGCGCGCTGTGGACCGTATCGATTGAACTGCAGTTTTACTTGCTAATGCCCGTCATCTACTATCTTGCACGCCGCGCCAAGACCTTTCTGATACTGTTATTCTTGTTGTCGATGGCACTCAACGTCTATCTTGGGCAGCACTTGGACTGGAGCATCATGTACATGAAATTGCTGTACGTGTCATTCGCTCCTTGGATCTATATTTTCCTGCTGGGTTGCCTCATCGCGCTCAACGAAGACTGGATTAGCAAGATCAAACGCTTCGAGTACAAATACCTGTTACCCGCCTACTTGCTAGCGATGAACTTCATCGGCAGTTATGAACGGAATGCAGAAAACGGCATCAATCCGGTTGCCGTCGTGTTGCTCGTTGCGCTACTACTCAAGTTTGGCACGGCACAACTGGCACTGCCTGCTAAAATAACCGCCGTTATCCGTAAAACAGACTTTTCCTACGGGCTCTATCTCTACCATATGCCGGTCATCAATGTGCTGTTGTTCACCGGGGTGTTTTCTGCAGGCATCAACGTCCTAGCCACGGTCATCATCAGTATCGTGGCCGCGATGTTTTCTTGGTATGTCGTCGAGCGCCCCGCTTTGAAACATAAGTACTAAGCCAATATAATTGCAACATCAACCTCTAGGAATAAGAACGATTATGTCGTCCGCTGCCACGTTAAATTATCAAATTTGCACTAATTGCGTGATGGACACGTCCGATTCAAAGATTACCTTTGACGCGAACGGGGTCTGTGATCACTGCACCACTTTCAAGGAAAAAATTGCCCCAAACTGGCACACGGATGCGCGTGGCCAGCAGGAGTTGGACAAGCTCGCCGCCGCCATCAAGGTTGCCGGCAAAGGCAAGGATTTCGATTGCATCATTGGCATGAGCGGTGGCATCGACAGTTCCTACCTGACGTATATCGCGAAGGAGAAACTGGGTTTGCGGCCGCTGGTATTCCATGTCGATGCTGGCTGGAACTCGCAAGAAGCGGTTAACAATATCGAACGCATTGTCGATTGCCTCAAGCTCGACCTGTACACCGAAGTAATCGACTGGCAGGAAATGCGCGACCTGCAGCTGGCTTTCTTCAAGTCCGGCGTCTCGCACATTGATACCCCGCAAGACTACGCCTTCTTCGCGACGATGTACAAGTTCGCCGAAAAACATGGTATCAAGTACATTCTGACCGGGGCCAACCTGTCGACCGAGTGCATTCGCAATCCCATCGAATGGATGTACTATCAGTCAGATTCCATCCAATTGCACGACATTCACCGACGCTTCGGCAAGAAGGCCCTGAAGAATTTCCCGACAACCTCCATCTTGCGCCACAAGATTTACTTACCCTACATCAAAGGGATTAAAATTGTGCGTCCGCTTAACTTCGGACCATATATCAAGGAAGAGGCTGTTGAACTGCTCAAGCAGAAATTCGACTGGCAGCCATATCCGCAAAAGCACTTCGAATCGCGCTTCACGCGCTTCTACGAAGGTTATTGGTTGCCAAAGAAATTTGGCTATGATACCCGTCGCGTTCAGTACGCAAGTCTAATCGTGACCAATCAGATGACCCGAGCTCAAGCTCTGGAAAACCTGAAACAGCCAGCCCTAAGCGAGGACGTGGCACGCCAGGAATTCGAATACGTGGCCACAAAGCTGGGTATTACCGTGGCCGAACTGCAAAGCTATATGGATGCCCCGAACAAAAGCTATAAAGACTATAAGTCGCAGGAAAGTTTCTACCTGTTTGGCGCCAAGGTCATGAAATTCCTTGGCCTGGAGCTGGGCGGCAAACGATGATCACCATCGTCGACTATGGCTTGGGTAATGTACTGGCCGTCGCCAACATCTACAAGCGCCTCGGCATTCCGGTTACGATCGCCACCAACGCTGCCGAGTTGCGCGGTGCGAAAAAAATCGTCCTGCCAGGCGTAGGCGCCTTCGATTGGGCGATGACGCGCTTGCAGGAATCGGGTATGCGCGAATGCCTGGACCAACTGGTGCAGGGCGAATACAGCCACGTCATCGGCATCTGCGTCGGCATGCAGATGCTCGCCACGCGCAGCGACGAGGGCAGCTTGCCCGGCCTCGGCTGGATCGATGCCGACGTCAAACGCTTCGACGACACGCACATGGTGCACCAAACCCATTTGCCGCACATGGGCTGGAATGACGTTGTGCCGCAGCGTCCCGACAGCCTGTTCAAGAACTTGGAAACGAACGCACGCTTCTACTTCCTGCATTCGTATTATTTTTCCCCGCACAAGCAGGAAGATGTGCTGGCGGTGGCCGACTATAACGGCCCCTTCACGTGCAGCGTCAATTCCGGCAATGTCTTTGGCGTGCAATTCCACCCCGAAAAGAGTCATCAATGGGGCATCCAGTTGTTACAGAATTTTGCGGAGCTGTAAGATGTTACGACCACGAATTATTCCCTGCCTACTGATCCAGAATGGCGGGTTGGTCAAGACCGTCAACTTCGGCAGCCCAAAGTATGTCGGCGACCCGCTTAACGCCGTGCGCATTTTCAATGAGAAAGAAGTTGACGAACTGATCGTCATCGATATCGATGCCACCGTACACAGGCGCGAGCCCGACTATGCACTGATCAAGTCGCTGGCAGCGGAATGCCGCATGCCCCTGTGCTATGGCGGCGGCGTGAAAACGGTCGAGCAGATACAAACGATCATCGGCCTTGGCGTCGAGAAGGTCGCTCTGAGCTCGGCGGCGCTGACCGATCCGGAACTCGTCTCCCGTGCAGCCGAAAAGGTCGGTAGCCAAAGCGTCGTTGTTGTACTGGACGTCAAGAAGAGCGGCCTGTTCCGCAAATACGAGGTATTCACGCACAATGGCAGCCGAGGTAGCGGCCTCGGCCCGGCCGAACTGGCAAAGAAAATGCAGGCACTTGGCGCCGGCGAAATTGTCATCAACTCGATCGAGCGCGATGGCCAGATGAAGGGCTACGATGTCGACCTGATCGACACCGTACGGGCCGCGATTACGCTGCCCATGACAGCTTTGGGCGGCGCCGGCAGTCTGCAGGACGTGAGCGACCTGATTCGCCGCTTCGATATTATTGGTGCCGCTGCCGGCAGCCTGTTTGTTTTCAAGGGCACGTATCGCGCCGTCCTGATCAACTATCCCAACCGTCAAGACAAGGACGCGTTGGTCCTGAAAGCGGGCCAACGGAACGACGGCGCTATTTAATCCTCTCAGAGGTATGGAGTAATAAGTGAAACAAATTTTGCAAAGCCTGAAAACAGGCGCTACTACTGTGGCCGACGTGCCCTGCCCTAATGTGGGCAAAGGTGCGGTATTGATACGCTCATCACGCACGCTGGTCTCCGTCGGCACCGAGCGAATGTTGGTCGAGTTCGGCAAGGCGGGATGGATCGAGAAAGCCCGCCAGCAACCAGACAAGGTGCGCATGGTACTCGACAAAATTAAAACGGACGGGCTGGCGCCGACCCTAGAAGCGGTATTCAACAAGCTCGATCAGCCATTGCCTCTGGGGTATTGCAATGTCGGCACGGTGCTGCAAACCGGACAGGGCGTTAACGGCATCACGCTGGGCGACCGCGTAATATCGAACGGCAAGCACGCGGCAGTGGTCAGCGTGCCTATGAATCTGTGCGCGACGATTCCGCCAGGTGTCTCCGACGACCAGGCCGCATTCACCGTGCTGGCGTCGATCGGCCTGCAAGGTATCCGCCTGGCACAACCAACTCTCGGTGAAGCAGTCGTAGTGACAGGTTTGGGTTTAATCGGGCTGATGACAGTGCAATTGCTGCGCGCACATGGCTGCCGCGTACTGGGCATAGATTACGATCCTGCCAAGTTGCAGCTAGCCAAACAATATGGTGCCGAGGTCGTCGATCTGAGCGCTGGCGAAGACCCCCTGGCGGCGGCCAGTGCCTTCTCGCGCGGGCGCGGCGTCGACGCTGTACTCATCACCGCCTCGACGACCAGCAACGAACCGGTGCATCAAGCCGCATTGATGTCGCGCAAGCGCGGACGCATCGTACTGGTCGGCGTCACCGGGCTGGAACTGTCACGCGCCGATTTCTATGAAAAAGAGCTCAGCTTCCAGGTCTCCTGCTCCTATGGACCGGGCCGCTACGACCCGAATTACGAGGAAAAAGGCCAGGACTATCCGGTCGGCCTAGTACGCTGGACTGAGCAGCGCAATTTCGAGGCCGTACTCGACATGATGGCCGACGGCCGACTCAACGTTGACGCGCTGATCTCGCATCGCTTCACTATCGACCAGGCAGAAAGTGCCTATGCCCTGCTGTCGGGCACAGCACCAGCGCTCGGTATTTTGCTGGAATATCCATCCGAAAAGGTCATTCCCGACACGGTATTGCGCCAGCGTACGGTTGCACTGGCGGACGCCGGGCCTCGCGGAGCTGGTTTGGCCTTCATCGGATCGGGCAACTATGCTACGGCGGTCTTGATTCCCGCCTTCAAGAGCGCAGCCGCGACGCTGAAAACAGTGGTGTCGAACAATGGCGTGTCGGGCGTCCATGCGGGGCGCAAATTCGGTTTCCACGCCACCACGACGGATACCGATTCGGTATTCACTGATCCGCAGGTTCATGGCGTCGTCATCAGCACTCGCCATGATAGCCATGCCAAGCTCGTTTGCCAGGCGCTCGCTGCCGGCAAACATGTATTTGTTGAAAAACCCCTGGCCTTGCACGCCGAAGAGCTGGACAAGATCGACGTGGCATACCGCGCCGCAGCCCTAGCAGGCCATCCAGCCATGATCATGGTCGGTTTCAATCGTCGCTTCGCGCCGCATATTCAAAAGATCAAATCCTTGCTGAACAGTATGCACGAGCCGAAGACCTTCGTCATGACGGTCAATGCTGGCGCCATTCCGGCACAGCATTGGACACAGGACAATGAAGTGGGCGGAGGGCGCATCGTGGGTGAGGGATGTCATTTCATTGATCTGCTACGCTTTCTTGCTGGCTCACAGATTACCGAATACCGCGTACACAAGATGCAAGCGGCCACCACTGACACCGTCGCACTTCAGCTCGGTTTCGCGGATGGCTCGATCGGCACCATTCACTATTTGGCCAATGGCAGCAAAGCCTTCCCGAAAGAACGACTCGAAATTTTCACCAGCGGTCGGGTATTGCAGTTAGACAACTTCCGCAAGCTGACGGCATTTGGCTGGCCTGGTTTTTCCAAGATGAATCTTTGGCGCCAGGACAAGGGACAAAAGCAATGCGCGGCGGCATTCGTCGCAGCAATGCAAGACACCGGAAAAGCCCCTATTCCATACGATGAAGTCATGGAAGTGAGCCGGGTGACGATCGCGCTAGCCACCGCTGCACAATGCTGAGCCAGTACGGTGGAGCAGGCGAAAAATTCGCCGCCTGCGTGTGGGTGATCCGATGAACAGCGTGGCGCTCAAGTACTGGCACACCTTGCGGCACCTGAAACCTATTCAGTTCTATGGCCGGATCTGGTTCAAGTACAAGCCGGTAAGTGCCGACTTGCGTCCGGCCCCGCCGCTGCGTCCACTGTCAGGCATATGGGTGGTGCCAGCGGCGCGCGCGACCAGCCTTTCGGGAGAGGCTGTTTTTTGCTTCCTGAATGAAACACACGACCTAGATACGCTGCAGGGCTGGGACGATCCTGCCGTAGGCAAACTGTGGCGCTACAATCTGCACTATTTCGATATGCTGCACAGCGATGACGCAGCCGGGCAGGGGCCGCAACATCACCGTTTGCTGGGCCGCTGGATGCGCGAAAACCCGCCTGGGCAAGGTAGTGGCTGGGAGCCTTACCCGACTTCGCTGCGAGTCATCAACTGGATCAAATGGGCGCTGAACGGCATGCCACTGTCGCCAGTAGAACTTGACAGCCTGGCAGCCCAGGTGCGCTGGCTGTCGAAGCGACTGGAGATCCACCTGTTAGGCAACCACCTGTTTGCAAACGCAAAGGCATTGATTTTTGCCGGACTCTTTTTTTCGGGATCCGAAGCAGCGGAATGGCTGGCAACGGGAATGCAAATACTGGCCAGCGAAATTCCCGAGCAGATCCTGCCCGACGGGGGCCAGTTCGAACGCAGCACGATGTACCATGCGCTCGCGCTGGAAGATATCCTTGACCTAGACAATGTGACGCAAGCGTTCGGCGCGGCTCTCGACGCACGTGCACGCACGCTGGCCGATAGCTGGCGTGCCTTGGCAGGCCCCATGTACCTCTGGCTGCTGGCGATGAGCCACCCTGACCGGAGAATCAGCTTCTTCAATGACGCCGCTTTCGACATTGCCGTGCCGACACCGGAACTGGAAAGGTATGCGTCACGGCTTGGCCATGTCTGTGTACCCTCCCTGTCGGACGGTGTACATCACCTTTCCGATAGCGGCTACTTGCGCATTCAACAAGACCAGGCAGTGGCCTTACTCGATATAGGACCAATTGGACCGGACTACCTGCCTGGCCATGCCCACGCCGATACCCTGTCATTCGAGCTGTCTTTATTTGGGCAGCGCGTCTTCGTCAATTCCGGCACCTCAGAATACGGCCTTGGGACTGAGCGTCTACGCCAGCGCGGCACCAGCGCCCACAACACGGTCTGCGTCGACCAGCAAGATTCCTCCGAAGTATGGAGCGGGTTTCGTGTTGCGCGCCGCGCCCGCACCACAGCATTGCAGATCAATCCAGGCCAAGATGCAATCTCGGTCTCTTGCGCGCACGACGGCTATCATCGCCTTCCCGGAAAAAACCTGCACACCCGTATATGGCACATCGCGCCTGGTTCCCTGGAACTGGGCGACACTGTAAGCGGCGCCTTCGGCCAGGCAGAAGCACACTTCCACTTGCATCCCGATGTCCGCATCATGGATGGGGTTTCGCAGCAGCAATGCCAGTTAAGGTTACCGGAAGGCCAGCTTGTCGACTTCGGGCTCACGGGAGGAACGCTCAAAATCGTGGAAAGCACCTGGCACCCGCGTTTCGGACAATCCCAGCCAACAAGCTGCCTGGTGTTGCGCTTGACTGGAGCGACGCTGACAAGCGCAATCCATTGGCACCCTGCGATAAAAAAGTAGGTCGCAACTCACACCCCAAGAAGTGTTGCATCGATAGTGATGAGGTATAAGAAAAAGGTGGCATGCCATGGAAACAGAAGTGGCGGCCATCTTGGCATGGTATGCTGCGAGTCCTTTTCTAAAGCAAGTACGCCATTCGCCGGATTTATAACTTGCGTTCATGCTTTTTTCAATAGCAGCGATTAAACAGACATGCACGATGCGCATAACAGGTAACAGATATGCCTGCGCATGGGTATGAAATAGATAACCGCACATGGCTGGGGTGCTTTATTTAGATGTTGTTGCAAATAGATACAAAGCTTACTCTATCTTACAGAATCAACTGTGCCGCCGTCATAAAATACCGCAAGAATCTTATCTTATAATAATGCAAAAAATATTGATTACTGGCGCCAATGGTTTTGTCGGCGCCGCGCTGTGCGAAGAACTGACGCGGCGCCAACTCCAATTTTCCGCAGCCGCGCGAACGAAAATGACGCCATCCACGTTTCCAATCGGTGATTTGAGCGCGACAACGAAATGGACTGAAGCGCTGGAGTCTTGTTCCGTTGTCATTCATTTGGCAGCCCGAGTACATGTCATGCAGGAGAACGCTGCCGATGCATTGGGCGCTTACCGGGAAATCAACGTTGCGGCAACAATGAATCTCGCACGGCAGGCCGCACAACAAGGCGTGAAGCGATTTGTCTTTGTCAGCAGCGTAAAGGTGAACGGGGAGTCCACGTTGACGAAACCCTTCACTGCATCAGATGTCGCCGCACCACAGGACCCTTATGGCCAATCCAAGCACGAAGCCGAATGCGCGCTGAGAGAATTCTCCCGACAAAGCGGTATGGAAGTGGTGATCGTGAGACCGCCTTTGGTGTACGGTCCTGGCGTACGCGCCAATTTTCATCGTCTGATGCGGTTGGCCAAAACCGGGCTGCCGCTACCATTGGGAGCCGTACATAATCGCCGCAGCATGGTGGCCCTAGACAATCTCGTCGATCTGCTCATACTCTGCAGCTCCCACCCCAGAGCGGCTGGTGAGACCTTCATGGTCTCGGATGACTGCGATGTCAACATTGGAGAATTGCTCAAGATGCTATCGGCGGCGATGGGCAAGCGTGCCTGCCTGCTTCCTATACCTGCGTCATGCCTTACCTTCGTTGCCTCCCTGCTGGGGCAATCGACGCAAGCACGGCGCTTGCTGGAATCACTGCAAGTGGATATTTCACATACTAAGCAAACTCTGGACTGGTTGCCGGTGGTGAGTCTGCCTGAAGCGGTGCGCAAAACTGCCTCCGCTTTTCTATCCCTCCATTAACGGTTCTAACATGAAAAAGTTTTTCGATTTCACTCTGTCACTAATCGCGCTCATCCTGCTGCTACCGCCGATTATCCTGGTCGCGCTACTGGTCAAAGTGACCTCACCCGGCCCAGTTCTATACTGGTCAGACCGCGTTGGCCGGCACAATCGTATTTTCCGCATGCCAAAATTCCGTACAATGCGTACAGGGACCCCGGCCGTAGCGACCCATTTGCTAACTGACCCGAAGCAATTCCTGACCCCGGCAGGTTCATTTCTGCGTAAATCCAGCCTTGACGAGTTACCCCAGTTGTGGAGCATCCTCTGCGGCGACATGAGTTTCGTGGGACCCCGTCCGGCGCTGTTCAATCAGCAAGACCTTATTGAACTGCGCACACAACAGGGTGTCAGCACAATATTGCCGGGTTTGACTGGCTTGGCCCAGGTCAGCGGACGCGATGAATTGGCAATACCTGAAAAAGTAAGGCTGGATGCTGAGTATATGCAGCAGCAATCTCTTTTCTTCGACATAAAGATTATCTTCCTGACCTTCCTGAAGGTCGTGCGCAGAGATGGCGTAACGCACTAGATACCAACTTTACCTTGATGTGGTTTTTGCCGTCATATTGTTGAGCAGGCATCATAAACAATACCACTGCTCAACAACACCACCACCACCACCACCACGCTACAATAGTGACATGAAATCCTTTCTTGATATATCGCGTTTCCATAAACAAATGATCGCGGCAACGGCTGATTTATTTCTTTTACCGTTGACATTCGCCCTTGCCATTCTTCTGCGGTATGACGTCGTCGATTACAGTTTATTCCGCCAATATTTGTGGATTATCCTGGCAGCTCCACTCATTTCGATTCCCATTTTTATCCGTCTTGGTTTGTATCGCGCCGTCATACGCTTCATTGACCAGAAAATCGTTTACGTCATTTTATTGGGCGTGACGATCTCGGTGGCGCTGCTGGTGGCCTTGGGTGCATTTCTGACACATATGCAAGGGCTTTCCCGCGGTGTCTTTGGTATTTACTGGGTGAGTGCAATCACCTATGTGGTGGCAAGCAGATTTCTGGCACGCGGCTTCCTGCTGCAAGCCAATGCAGAGCACAAGGCAGTTCGTGTTGCCATCTATGGCGCAGGCAAGGCTGGGACACAGCTAGCCACAGCCTTGCGCGCAGGGCACGAATATCAGCCGTTGGCCTTTATCGACGACATGAAGGAGCTTAGAGGTACGACCATGGCCGGGATCAAGGTACACGCTCCGTCGGACTTGGCAGAACTGATTGCCAAACGAAATATCAGTGAAGTTCTGCTCGCCATGCCGTCATTGACGAAAAGTCAAAAAAAACGCATTCTCGACAAGCTCGAAGTGTTCAAGGTGAAGATCAAGGTAACTCCTCCTGTCGAAAGCTTGGTCAGCGGCGAACAGCGCCTGCAAGACGTCCGCGACATTGAAATCGAAGACTTGCTCGGCCGTGATCAAGTAGCGCCAGACTTGAATCTGGTTGCCAGCTGCATCACCGGCAAGTCGGTGATGGTGACTGGCGCTGGCGGTTCGATCGGCTCTGAACTGTGCCGCCAGATCCTCCGCCTGCAACCATCGAGACTCATTCTTCTGGAAATGTCTGAATTTGCGCTGTACTCGATCAAGCAGGAGCTGAAGGGACTGAAACACCTGCATGGGCAGGAGCTCGAACTGATTCCCTTCCTGGGTTCTGTGCTGGACACGGAAAAATGCACAATGATCATGCGTACCTTCACGGTGGAAACGGTATATCATGCCGCCGCCTATAAGCATGTTCCACTGGTGGAATATAACCCTGTCGAAGGCGTGCGCAACAACGTCTTTGGCACACTCAGCATTGCGCAAGCGGCGATGGAAACCGGAGTCAAATGCTTTGTGCTGATTTCTACCGACAAGGCCGTGCGCCCGACAAATGTGATGGGCTCGACAAAACGCCTGGCTGAACTGATACTGCAGGCTTTTGCACAGGAACGCGGCAGGACGCGCTTTTGCATGGTACGCTTTGGCAACGTGCTGGGGTCGTCCGGTTCAGTCGTCCCTCTGTTCCGCAAGCAGATCATGGCCGGTGGCCCCATCACCCTGACTCACCCCGAAATTACGCGCTATTTCATGACCATTCCCGAGGCGGCGCAACTGGTGCTGCAGGCCGGCGCAATGGGCGAAGGCGGTGATGTCTTCGTGCTCGACATGGGGGCTCCGGTGAAGATCATGGATCTGGCCGAACGCATGGTACATTTGAGCGGACTCGAAGTGAAGAGCAAGTCGTCCCCGGACGGCATCGAAATCGAACATGTCGGGCTACGCCCCGGCGAGAAGCTATACGAAGAACTGCTCATCGGAGACAATGTCGAGGGGACAGATCACCCGCTGATCATGCGCGCACAGGAATCTGAAATACCGCACGCCGAATTGCAGCTACTGCTGGCTGAGCTCGATGACGCTTGCAAGCGCTTCGCCTATGAGGATGTGCGGACCGTACTGTTGAAGGCGGTGAAGGAATACACGCCGCAATGCGGCATTGAGGACTTGATCTGGTCCGAAAGAAATAAGGCACGGGCATTGCGCGGCTGATGCCGGAGCCAGGGAGAGACCGCACAGCCGACAAAGCACAAGTGCCTGCAGGTCCTCCTCTGTACATATTATTCATCTATACATAATTTGAGAAATTACATGAAAAAGCAGGAAGAGTTCGCTCAACACAGCACAGAATACGACGAAGGTCTGATTTCCCTGACCGATCTCCTGAGTACACTATGGCATGCGCGTCGCATGATTGCTGGAATCACCGTGGCCTGCATTGCCTTGGGGCTGGGTAGTACACTGTTTTTTGCCAAGTACAAGAGTGAGGGTTTTTTGCAATTTGGCGGCCCCATCCCCCTGCAAACAGAAAAAACGCCAAAGTCAAACGACATCAAGGCAGCCGCTGCCGGCATCCAACTCAGTGACTACAAGCGATACTCGGCGGCGATTGGCAGCCGTGGCCGCTTCGATGACTATGTGCGCGCCACCAAACTCGAGAATACTCCCGGCATACTCAGTCTACGCGGCAACATTACCAACGAAAAAAACTTGAACACGACCATCGTGCCAATTTTCCCTTTTACCAAACTCGATGCAAAAGACTTGATGGAGCAACCGAAGGAAAATAGCAATAATGTAATCGGTTTGCGCATCAGTTACGAAGCCCGCACGCCAGAAGAGGCGCAGCGTATCGTTGCCCTACTGGGACACTACACGATCGACACGATTGTCTACCTGATCTATACCGATGCACTGCGCTTTAAGCATTTGGAAATTACGGCAAAAATCACAAAACTTGACAATGACATCATTGGCAGCAAAGAGAAATTGGCCGAATACGGTAGGCGCATCAGCAATCTTAAGCAGATAGTTTCCCGTTATCCGAAATCCGAGGTGCAAGTAGCATCTCAAGTCGTCACTGTGACGGATGAAAACTCACGCTACCTATCGCCAGTGACGCAATTGATGAGTGCGGAAGTCGAGGCCAATGCAGCGGAAGAAGCCATTTACCAGGCTAAACGGGAACAGCAACAAAATCTGTTGCTACGTGACTACTACGATTTCGCCAAGGCTGAACTCGACGCCAATAAATCCGGCGAAGCCGTATTGCGCGCATTGGAAGCCAGCAAAGAGCGCGCTTTTAAGAACAAGAACTTGAATGATGAACTGGTCAAAGAGGTTTACAACAAGATTACGGTCGACAATCAGAATTCGATCAATCTGTATCTGGAAAAAAGCCGTTTTATCGCCGGCCCGAGCTTGCCGGAAAACCGCACCACCCGCCTCTCGACAGCGCTGGTGGCGAGCGCCTTGCTTGGCTTCGTCCTTGCCTGCCTGATTGCGCTATCGCGCCAATGGTGGGTTGCAAATCGCACACAATTAAGCGACTGAGAATGCGCTCTCGGCAGGATGGTATTGGCCTGCTGAGAGGCTCCCCCGGCCAGAGTAACAGTCTGGTAGCCAGAACGGTCGTCAATACTCCCATTCGCGCAGCGCTAACGGCATATGTGTCCCCTCCCAGCCGTCAATACTACGTCACGACACAAAGTAAAACGCGCAACTGTACCGGTATGAACATAGTCGGTACAGTTACGCGCATGGCGATCCCGTCGCCAGGAAATCAATACGTCGCCACTCTCCTCAATAAAAAATGGCGCAGCAAAGAACTCCAGCAACCAGCAAACGCTGTTTGCTGGTTGCTCTACTTATTGCTTCAACAACCCACCCAATAACGCGGCCACCTTCTGCTTCGGCTTGGCCGCGGCAGGCGCGATAGTGGCGGCAGCGGGAGCGGCTGCTTTGGCGGGCTCATATGGCTTCAGGAACCAGGGATCGGCCTTCTCACGGCGGGCGCCGGGACCAAAGGCAGGACGCGCACCGCGCTCGGCGGAGCGGCTGTCGCGGCTCTCGCCGGCATGGCGGCCCTCCGGCGCGCGCGAGGGACGCGCCTCGCCACCTTCAGTGCGGCGCGGCGGACGACGCTCGCTGTCGCTGCTGCGGGCAGGAGCCGGGTTGAAACCCGTCAATTCGCCGCGCTTGATGCTTTGCTTGATGAGTTTCTCGATATCGGCCAGCAGGCGCTCGTCTTTATCCGAGTAGATCGAAATAGCGTCGCCCGAGGCGCCGGCACGGCCCGTGCGACCGATGCGGTGCACATAATCTTCCGCGTTGTACGGCAAGTCGAAGTTGATGACGCAAGGCAGGTCGGAAATATCCAGGCCGCGCGCCGCCACGTCGGTGGCCACCAGCACGTCGATCTCGCCCTTCTTGAACGCTTCCAGCGCCGCCATGCGTTCCTGCTGGCTCTTGTCGCCATGAATCGCCGTGGCGCTCATGCCTTCCTGTTCCAGCACGCGGGCCAGGCGCGAAGCGCCGATCTTGGTGTTCGAGAAGACGATGACCTGCTTCAGGTCGCGCTGGCGCAACAGATGGGCTACCAGGGCATGCTTCTGGTCTTCCGTCACCTTGTAGACCACTTGCGTGACCTTGTCGGCCGTCTGGTTGCTGCGCGCCACTTCGATCGTCAGCGGATCGTTGAGGAAGGTGGCGGCCAGTTTCTTGATTTCTGGCGAGAACGTGGCCGAGAACATCAGATTCTGACGCTGCTTCGGCAGCAAGTTGATGATGCGTTGCAAGTCCGGCAGGAAGCCCATGTCCAGCATGCGGTCCGCTTCATCCATGACCAGCATTTGCACCTGGCTCAGGCTGATGTTCTTTTGCTCGATATGGTCGAGCAAGCGGCCGGGTGTGGCGATGACGATTTCCACGCCGCCGCGCAGGATGACGGTTTGCGGTTTCATGTCCATGCCGCCGAAGACGACGGTCGAGCGCAGCGGCGTGTGCTTGGCGTAAGCCTTGACGTTTTCTGCCACCTGCACCGCCAGTTCACGCGTCGGCGTGAGGATCAGCGCGCGCACCGGGTGGCGTGCCGGCGACATGCTGCTGCTGGCATGCGCCATCAGCAACTGAATGATCGGCAAGGAAAAACCGGCCGTCTTGCCGGTGCCCGTTTGCGCGGCACCCATCACATCGCGGCCTTGCAGCACGACGGGGATCGCTTGTTCCTGGATCGGTGTCGGATGGGTGTAGCCCTGGTCGGTCAGTGCGCGCTGGATTTCAGGCGCGAGGCCGAAGTCGGCAAAAGTCAGGCTGGGAGCAGCGGATGCGGCAGGTGCTGGTGCAGGCGCAGCGGCGGCGGGCGCCGCTTCAGGGGCAATCGCCGGGCTGGGCGTAGGAGTCGATTCGGTTTCAGACATAAATTTTCTGGTGTGCCTCCGCACTGCGGAAGCCATGCTTTCTCAATAAACAACATTTCGGGGCACAGGCAGCTCCGTCTTGCAAGCCATGGATCATTGTTCTTGCGGCACCTCCGTGCTCCGGGACATGCTGGAAGGCGTATGCGGGAGCGTCGAAGAGATGTGCTGCGATGGCGGCGGAGATCGCGCCGGCGGAACATCGCGCGCAGAAGATACAATATCAGTGCTGTAAACGATACCCTAATTCACCGCAACTGTACACGGAAACCGTGATTTTTGAGCAAAAAGCGTTCCAGCAACGGCACGCCGGGATGCCGTATCATGCCAGCTCCTATGCCAGCTGCTATGCCTGCTGCTCCACTCCCTGCCCTCACCATGCCCACCCCGCCCTTAGCCCACGATCCGCAACCACAAGCGCCCAGCAAACCGGGCAATGACGAGTGCTGCCATAGCGGTTGCACCTTTTGCGTGCTGGAAATGTATCAGGAAGACCTGGCCGCCTACGAAGAGGCCCTGCGGGCCTGGCAGCAGCGCCAGCAAGCCGCTGCCGCGCCCGCCACCCAGGGCATCAAAAAGCCGCGCAAGCGTGCTTGACTTTATTTACATTAAAAGCTTTCCCACTCATCGGCTGGCGCCGCGCGACGCGCGGTGCTGGCCAGTTGACGCGACGCCATTGCTGGCGCTACGGCTGCCGGCGCCTTGACGGTGGCGGGCGCGCGCGGCGGGCGCGCGGCGGCGCTGGCCACGTCAAGCTTGAAGACGCTGACGACGGCACTCAGGCTGGCGGCCTGTTCCTGCATCGATTCGGCTGCCGCGGCCGCCTCTTCCACCAGGGCCGCATTTTGCTGCGTCACCTGGTCCATCTGGGCAATGGCCTGGTTAACCTGCTCGATACCGGCGCTCTGCTCGCTGCTGGCGGCCGTGATCTCGCTCATGATGTCCGTCACGCGGGTGATGCTGGCAACGATGTCATCCATCGTGCGGCCCGCCTGGTCGACCAGTTTCGATCCCGCCTCGACTTTCTCGACCGAATCGCCGATCAGGACCTTGATATCCTTGGCCGCCGCGGCCGAGCGTTGCGCCAGGTTGCGCACTTCCGTGGCCACGACGGCAAAGCCGCGCCCCTGTTCGCCCGCACGCGCCGCCTCGACGGCGGCATTCAAGGCCAGGATATTGGTCTGAAAAGCAATGCCGTCGATGACGGCGATGATATCGACGATCTTGCGCGACGATTCGTTGATCGACGCCATCGTACCCACCACTTCGCCGACGACCTTGCCACCTTCGATGGCGATGCTCGACGAGGTCAGCGCCATGGTGTTGGCCTGGCGCGCATTGTCCGCATTCTGCTTCACGGTCGACGTCAGCTCTTCCATCGACGAGGCTGTTTCTTCCAGCGAACTGGCCTGCTCTTCCGTGCGCGACGACAAATCCTGGTTGCCGGCGGCAATCTGGCTCGACGCCGTGGCGATGGTATCGGTGCCGCTGCGTACCTGGCCCACCAGCTTTTGCAGGCTGGCATTCATGTCTTTCAGGGCCTGCATCAACTGCCCCGTTTCGTCTTGCGATTGCACAACGATCTGTGCCGTCAGATCGCCAGCGGCCACCTGGCGCGCCACGCCAACGGCCTCGATCAGCGGACGCGCCACGCTGCGCGCAACCCACAGCGCCAGCAGCATGCCGATGACGACGATACCCACCACCAAGCCGATCAGGCTGGCACGCGAGGCCGCATAGGTTGCATCGGCGCTAGCGCTCGAGCGCATGCCGCCGTCCGTATTAATCGACACCAGTTTATCGAGCGCCACCATCATGTCCAGCATGACCTTGGTCGACGGCCCCACGGCCAGCGCGCGCGCCTCTTCCTTTTTCATTTCGCGCGACAGGCTCAGCATGGTTGCATGCAGGCGCATGAATTCTTCGTTGAGCGCCAGGAAGCGCTCGAACACTTCCTTCTCGCCCGCTGAGGAAATCAGGCCGCGGTACTTGTCGGCATCGGCCTTCAGCTTGGCCTGGGTTTCCGTCATGCGCGTTTCGTTCTGCGCCATGTCGGCATCCTGCGCGGCCAGCATGTGCGCCAGTTCCCAGCGGCGGAAATCGCTGACATCGCTGCGCATATTCATGGCCGTCAGCACGCTGGGCATCCAGTTGTCGGACAGGTCGGTCGACGCGGTATTGATGCGCGCCATGGACAAGATCGCCGACACGCCCAAGGCCGCCGTCAATAACAGCACGGCGCCAAACGACAAGATCAGCTTGGTGGCAATTTTCAAATCAAAAAACCATTTCATGCGTTGCTTTCCTTCATTAAACAAACGGGACAAAAGTGAGCAGTGATGGAGAGCAAGCTCATACCGGCACACAAATCAAATTTCCGCAATGCAACATTTTATCACCGTCGTACTGCAGCGCAGAGTGGTTTGATCGCGGCGTGCGGCCAAAGTTCACGCATAGCGGCAAGGTGGCGTTTTTTACTCAAGCACGCTTGTTTCCACAGGGAAAAATGCAGCAGCAGGCGTAGGAGTCGGATGACACGGGGCAATGTTCCCAGCCTACATAAGCACGTCGGCTCATCCGATGCCCGCCAGCACCCTCTGGTTCTATAGTGGATACAAGATTCAGCACAACGCTAGCAAGCCAGAAAAGCAGCGCCATCCAACAAAATCAGAAGATGAGGCCCTACCATGTACAAAGCTTATAGCAACCTGACACCAGCAACGAATGCCCACGCAGCCGCCCAGCACAACTGGCAAGCCGCACCCGCCACGCCCATGATCAGCATCACGGGCGCGCAACAGAACGAATTGCTGCGTGCCTTGTCGCGCGCCGATCTGGAGCGCCTGTTTTGCCAACTGGAATTGGTCGCTTTGCCTGCCGGCAAGCACCTGTTCGATTGCGGCGGCAAGATTGAATACACGTACTTCCCCACCAACGCCATCGTTTCGCTGCTGTATGTGATGGAAGACGGCGCCACCACCGAGATCGCCGTCGTCGGCCGCGAAGGCGTCGCTGGCGTGGTGCTGTACGAAGCCGAGCGCGCCACCTGCACGGCCATCGTGCAAACGGCCGGTTACGGCTACCGCCTGAAAACGGCCTTCCTGCGCGAAGTGTTCAATGAAGGCGGCGCCCTGGCGCAATTGCTGATGCGCTACACCAGCGCCATGTTTGCGCAAATGGCGCAGAACGTGGTGGGCGGCCGCCATTGCAGCATCGAACAAAAACTGTGCCGCTGGCTGCTGGACCGCCTCGACCGTTCGCTGTCGAACGAGCTGAAGGTGACGCAAGACACCATGGCCAACATGCTTGGCGTGCGCCGCGAAAGCATCACCGTCACGGCCCGCAAGCTGCAGGACGAAGGCTTGATCCAGTACCGCCGCGGCACGGTCGAAGTACTCGACCGCGAAGGCCTGGAAGCGGCCGCCGGCAATTGCTACAAGGCCGCCCGCGCCGGTTTCGAACAATTCCGCAGCGGCATCAGCGCACACAACTAATACTCAGCGCAAGTCATCCGCGCAAGCACGCTTCGGCGTGCTTTTTTCATTCCAGAGTGTTGGCTCCCCGTCGAGCACACTTGATCGCCCGTCACTTTGAAGCGCACGACGCCACATAAGCAGCTGCCTGCCCGCACCGCATTCTCCATTGCCTCTCCTCGTTTGCACCGTTGCTTACCCGCCAGCTGGCACGCAGCCGGTACAATATTGCAATAAACCACAAGCCGGCACGACCCACACCGCAGCGCGCCGGCACTATGAAAGAGTCAATGGAAGACATCAATTGCGAAGGCTTGCCGCACATCCGCGTACTGGCAGGCGAAAACACCGACGGCCCCGTGTATGAAACCCTGCCGGCGCGCCAGATCGACGAGCACGTCTACGAACTGCTGGCCTCGCCCGGTCTGACCCTGAACCTGGCGCGCGGCGACATCGTCAACATCGCCGACCCGCTCGCCCCCGCCGAAGTATTAAAACGCGGCGGCAACTTCTGCATCCAGATCTATGCCGACGATGTGTCGCAAGAGGCAGTGGACCAGCTCGAACGCGACGTGCAAAGCCAGCTGGGCGGCACCATGGACGGCCAGTACAAGGGCAACCTCACCTTCAGCGTGCCGGGACACCACGGCATCTACAACGTCAACGGTCCCTTCGACGCCTTCCGCGAAGCGACGGGCGTCGAATGGTACTTCGCAAACATCTACGTCAACCTCGATGATGACGATGATGAAACCTTGCTCAACTGGTGGGTGGATATGTAAGGTTGCCCGTGCGCCAGGGCCATGACACGCGTCAATGCGTCGTATTGCCCTGGCGCACATCAAGATACTTGCCCGCATCTTGCGTACGCTCTCTCTACCGTCAACCACAGAGAGAACGCTATGCCCTACATTGCGCGTGCCGACTATGCAAAGCAAAAAGAGATCGTAGGAAATGGCGAGTGCGTCAGCCTTGCCAGGCACCTCACTGGCGCCCGTGCCTCTTTGCTTTGATCGCCCCGAACTCTATTCGGTGGTCGAATGAAGCCGCTCGCACTGCTGGCATTGGCTATCGCGGCCACGACGATGCAGCCAACTGCAGCAACCCCTCTTTCTTGCCCGCAAGCGGCTCCATCGACTTGGAACCTACCCGTCGCCAGGCTCGACAGCGTGCGCGTGCTGTCCTATCCGGCGGATCAGCCGCCGGTGGATGGCGCAGCCTTGCCTATCCTGGCCCCGATCAGGGAGTGGACACGTGCCGGCACCTTGTATCAACGCTGGAATATCAATTTCGATGCCCCCCACTATCTGTTTCAAGTGGACTGCCTATATGCCGGTACCGAACGCTACCTGCGCATGGATTTGCCGGGAGTCAAACAGTGCACCGCAGCCATTCAACAGCGAACGAAGATAATAAGTTTTCAGTGCAGATAGTGCGCTGGGCCGAATTTCTCATGCATGCTCATGGGGAAAAACGAAGTGCGTGTGACAAGTCTGGCGGCGGTTGTAGCGGATCTTCCTCACAGGGCACGGCCAACCGAACTCATCGCTACGTGCTACGATGCAAGACAAGTTCCTTTCAATGACACGCCATGAAATACAAGCTATTCCTGTTTGACCTCGACGATACCCTGCTCGACTTCCGGGCCTCCGAAAAACGCTCGTTCCTGCACACCATGCACGAACTGGGCTTGCGCGACGGCATTGACGCGTTGTTCTCCCAATACCAGGCGATCAACGTCGACCTGTGGAGACGTTTTGAGACGGGCGACGTGAGCAAGGATTTCCTGAAAGTGGAACGCTTCCGCAAGACGCTTGCACTGAACGGCATCGCCATCGACCCGGAACTGGCCAGCCGTCTGTATCTGGACTCCCTGCCGGACACGGTCGTGCTCATCGATGGCGCCAGAGAAGTGTGCGAAACGCTGTCGCGTATCGGCGAAGTGGGCATCATCACCAACGGCGTCGAGTCCATCCAGAACCGCCGCATCGCCGCCTCCGGCCTGAGCGACTACATCTCCTTCGTCGCCACCTCCGAAGCGTGCGGCCACGCCAAGCCGGACGTGCGCTTCTTCGAATATGCCGCCAACATGGCGCGCGCATTCAGCAAGGACGCGACCATCATCATCGGCGACCGCCTGGACGCCGACATCCTGGGCGCCAACCGCTACGGCATCGCCAGCTGCTGGTTCAACCCGGACAGCATGGCCAATACCTCGGCCGCCATCCCCACCTATGAAGTGGCCAGCCTGCATGACATCGTGCCGGCGCTGAACGTGATACCGGTCAACTTGAAACAGGCTTGATCGCCAACAAGCGCATCACCTGAAATACGCTGGCAGCGGCACGAAAACGCGCCGCTACTCGCGTACCATCAGGACTCGTCCATATTGGTGCCAGCTTATGCCTTCCCACACCGCCCTGATCGCCATCGCGGCCTTGATCCTGTTCTTTGCCATGCTGGCAACGCGCCAGGCGGCCAAGTCCCGCAGGCCATTGAAGCTGCACAGAAAACCCGTGATGACGGCGCGCGAACAACAGATGTACCACCTGCTGCAGACAGCCCTGCCGGAATGCACGGTGCTGGCGCAAGTGGCGTTTTCCGCGCTGGTGACGGCGAAGGGGTGGGCAAACAGAAACCGCTTCGACCGCAAGGTGGCCGATTTTGTCCTGTGCAGCCAGCAACTGCACGTCATCGCCGTGATCGAGCTCGATGACCGCAGCCATGCAGGCCGAGAACGCCAGGACAAGGAGCGCGACGCCATGCTCAGGCTGGCCGGCTACGTGACCTTGCGCTATGCAAACTTTCCCACGCAACAGGCGCTGCGCGCCGATGTCGAGCAACTGCTGCTGAAAAAAGCCGGCGTCGTATCTGCCTGATTACGCCGTCCAGACATCAATCGCGCGTCAGTACTTCCAGCAGCTCAATCTCGAAGATCAAATTGGAATGCGGCGGAATCAACCCCACCTGCCGCTCGCCATACGCCAGCGCCGCCGGCACCCACAGCTTGCGCTTGCCGCCCACCTGCATGCCATGCAAACCCAAAATCCAGCCCTGGATGACCTTGTTATTGCTCAACACACAGCGGAAAGGCTCACCCCGCCTGTGCGACGAGTCAAACTCCGTGCCATCCTCCAGCCAGCCCCGGTAATGGGCCGTGATCAGCGCGCCACGCGCCGCCGCCTTGCCATCACCGACCACGATATCGTCAATCTTCACTTCAGCCGTCATGTCGTTCCATCCTTCATCAATCGCTATGCCGCGATTGTACGACAGCACGAAAAAAGCCCCGGCAGTCACCTGTCGGGGCTTGTTCTATTCTTGCTAAATTCTGGTGGGCCTCCCGTGAGTCGAACACGGCACCAACGGATTATGAGTTTGCCAGCAAAACCATGTCCGTAGGTAAATCGAGGTCAAGTGGTAATCCCCCCGCCAAATGATCGCGTTTAAAAGTAGAATTTTTCAAATTCAGATTTTTAAAAGTTCTACATGAAGACGTCCCGTTTTACCGATAGCCAGATCATCGCCATCCTCAAGCAAGCCGAGGGCGGCTCACCAGTCCCTGAGCTGTGCCGCGAGCACGGCATCAGCAATGCCACGTTCTATAAATGGCGCTCCAAGTTTGGCGGCATGGACGACTTGCTGATGGCCCGCATGAAGGAGCCGGAGGACGAAAACCGGCGCCTGAAAAAGATGTATGCCGAGGAGCGCTTGAAAGCCGAGATCGTCGCGGAGGCCCTGACAAAAAAATGGTAGCGCCATCTCAGCGGCGGGAGATGGCGCAATGGGCCGTGGCCCAGCGTTCAGCCACCATAGGACTGGCTTGTCAGGCATTTTGCATTAGCCAGACCTGTTATCGCTATCGCGCCAAGCTCGATGACTGGCCGGTACGCCTGACCAACAACCAGCGCAACTGGGGCTTCGGCCTGTGCTTCCTGTATTTTGCGCAACGTGAAGGGGTTTAAATGGAACCACAAGCGGGTCTGTCGGATCTATCGTGAGCTGGAACTAAACCTGCGTATCAAGCCACGCCATCGGCTGGTGCGGGAAAGGCCGCTGCCGCTGGCCGTGCCTGCACAAATCAACGACACCTGGTCGATGGACTTCCTGCATGACCAACTGGCCGACGGCAGAAGCATCCGATTGTTCAATGTGATCGACGACTACAACCGTGAGGGACTCGGCATCAAGGTCGATTTCTCCTTGCCGTCCGAACGCGTCATCCGCTCCCTCGACAGGATCATCGAATGGCGTGGCAAACCCCAGGTCATTCGCTGCGATAACGGCCCGGAATACATCAGCGCCGTGACGCTGACCTGGGCCTCCAAACGCGGCATTCGCATCGACTTCATCCAGCCTGGACAGCCGCAGCAGAACGCTTATGTCGAGCGCTATAACCGCACGGTGCGCTACGATTGGTTGGCGCATCACCTGTTTGAAACACTTGATGATATCCAGGATTTTGCAACCCGCTGGCTGTGGACTTACAATCACGACCAGCCCAACATGGCACTTGGCGGCATCACACCAAAACAGACGCTTGCCTTGGCCGCTTAACCTCTACTTTTAGCACGCTCTAAAAATGGGGATTACCCGTAATGGCTCCCCCGCTGGCGCGGATCACGGCGAGCCAGCCAGCGCAAACGAGCTCCAAAGCAACACATGAGTAAGTATTCGCCTGCGCTTGTGGCGCTGGCGCTACAGTGATCGCACCACGTCTAAAAAGCCTCCCCCTCGACTTCGCCGAGACCTGCTGCGTCATGACCAGCGTATGCAAACATGCCCGCAAAAAGTTAAACTGACCGTCGGAAGACCGATATGCGCAATGCCTCCTCTCTGACACTGTCCACAGCCACGTGAATCGCCTCAAGAGAGACAAGGCCTTTGTCGATTCAAGGTTCAGGCGGGAGCGTCTTATTCCATGCGAATTAATATACGTCTAGACAGGCCTGTCCGGAAGACCAAAGGATGTTCTGCCAAATTGCATGCTTACAAGGCCACTGCATCGCGCGCCCACCATGGCTAGTAAGCACCACCGACGCCCGCTATGCCATTGAGACGCTCACGCGACTCAATGGCATAGCACCGGAATGTCGAACTCATGCGATTAGGTCCAGAATTTCGACAGGTTGTCCATCCACTACGAATGCACTTTCGATATACACCTGGTATTCCTCTCGCTTTCCTACATATCCATTTGCTAGCGATACATTCATAGGTTCTGTCGGACACTCTAAACCGGCAATAAAAAATTCATTTTCTCTATTCGCAATAATGCTATCACTAGGTGGCCCCCAAATTTTCGCCACACAGCCAAACTCGGCAAAAAATACTATCAAAATTGCAATTCACCAATATTGACAACAGTCTGGTAAAATAGTAGCCGATTTTTATATTTACAACACAAAAAATTACTATTTTTTACAATATAAAGAAAGCTATTAGTTAATGAAATCTATTATTTTTTGCACAAGTTTCATCAAAGATGCCGAGTCTTGGCAAAGTCGATATCAGCGATGGCTCGACTACTATGAAACCATGCCAATCAATGCAATAAGAAAAATTATGATTGATGATGGCTCACCATATCTTCCATCAGAAAAAATCATAAATACGGTACATCATAGTTCGCCTTTATCACTGCACAATGATACCAATCTTATCATTCGATTTGATGACAACTTAGGTCGCCAAAGTGGGTCTGCTTACCCTGGTTGGTGGCGGAGTTTCCTTCACTCTATTAATATTGCAAATGAATTAGCAGTTGACAAGATTATTCACATTGAATCTGATGCATATATTCTTACGCCGCGCCTTGTTAATTTCATTAACGAAATTGAATCAGGATGGCACGTTCTTTGGTCTCCCCGTTATAAATTCCCCGAAACAGCCATTCAAATTATTTGCAGAGATCAATTTGAAGTTTTTGAGAAATTTAAAAACAATAATCCTAGTTTATCCTTTTCTGACATTGCTGAAAGACTGCTGCCTTTCACCGCTATACATCAACAGTTTAAGGGGGATCGCTATAGCGAGATCAAGAAAAATAGATGGATATTTCGTTCAAAAAAATTCGACAAAATTCCCATTTTCAAGCGCGATTTTTTCTGGGAACCGATACCGGCCGATGCGGACTTTGTTACTCAAGGAGTAAGTCATCAACATTTCGAATACAAACGTGATGCTGCAGCTTGATTTCTACACTGCAAGAGCAATTCCCAGCATATTCTAAGAAAAATGTCTCCGAATGCTCACGCAGTAAACGATTTGAAAATGGAAACAATAAAATTGTTCATGCTTGCTTTAGTTAGAGACGGTTTAATAACCTAACAGACATTTAGTCGACGTAACAGCAACGATTCCATTGTCATGTAAATCATGTTCTCTGACACGTCAATACGCTATTCATAGTCACGTACCAGTCGCCGGTAACGCATCAGCCAGGCGAAGGTACGTTCGGCGCCCCAGCGTTGAACCGCGAAGCCTTGCAGGCTTTCCAGTCGCCGTACGACTTCCACACCGTGAACTCCATGAACCCAGCCTTGTCCACCGATTTGCGACGGTCGTACGCTGCATCGAACAGGTGTTTGCCCCACGGCCAGCGCCGTACCACCCCCCATCAAGCACCAGTTGTGCCCTAGTGGAGTCGGCGATATCGGCAGGCATCAGGTTGATTGCCAGTAGGCGCTCATCCGTATCGACGGCAATTTGTCTAGAGTGCACAGATTTCCATCAAGCCTCGCCATTGACTGATAGGTGCACGACCGTCGAGTCCAATTCGTGAGTGGCGGGGTTAGGTTGTAGTTGCGGATTCAATCCGTGGTCGCAACACTCTAACCTAAACACCTAGGCTACAGGAGTGTTGAAGATGAAACAGAAACCACGAATTTATTACACCGAGAGCCAGAAGGCCTTGATGTGGGAACGCTGGAAGCAAGGCGACTCCCTGCAGATGATAGCCCAGCTATTTGATCGCAATCATTCGTCGATACAGCGGATTCTGGCCGAATCTGGTGGCATACGGCCAGTGCAGCGATGCCGTTCCAGACTGGCCCTGACACTGGCCGAGCGCGAGGAGGTATCGCGTGCAATCGTTACCGGCATATCCATCCGCGCGCTGGCCAGACGCCTCGGACGCGCACCATCGACCATCAGCAGGGAACTCAAGCGCAATGGTGGCCGCGAAGCATATCGTGCAACTCAAGCGGATCAGCATGCTTGGGATCAGACGCGGCGCCCCAAACCTTGTAAGCTGACGGAGAACCGCATGTTGGCCAACATGGTTGCCAGCAAGCTCCAATTGCAGTGGTCGCCAGAACAGATTGCTGGCTGGCTCAAGCAGCTGTTCACGGGCCACGAGGAGTATCACGTGTCGCACGAAACCATTTACCGCAGCCTCTATATCCAAGCCCGAGGCGCTTTAAAGAAGGAGCTGCTGGAACACTTGCGCCGTACGCGCGCCATGCGCCGCTCACGTCATCACACCCAAAAGACGGACAACCACGGCAGAATTGTCGACGCGGTGTCGATCAGCGAACGTCCAGCGACGGCAATGGATCGAGCGGTGCCTGGGCATTGGGAGGGGGACCTGCTATGTGGCAGCCACAACAGCCAGATCGTGACCTTGGTTGAGCGCCAGACGCGCTATGTCATGCTGATAAAGGTCGCCGCCAAGAATACCGAAACGGTGGTCAACGCATTGATCGACAATGCCCGCAGGCTCCCCCAAGAACTATATAAATCACTGACCTGGGATCGTGGCAGCGAGCTCGCTGGGCATAAACGCTTTACATTGGCCACCGACATCCAGGTCTACTTCTGCGATCCACAGAATCCATGGCAACGCGGTTCAAATGAAAAGGCGGATACGACAGAGTATGAGCCGTCGGGGAAATTGTTGGGATAACTCTCCGATGGAACGGCTGTTCCGCAGCTTCAAAACTGAATGGCTGCCGTCAACTGGTTACATGACGGCACAGGAAGCACAACGGGACATCAGCCATTACCTGATGCACCGGTATAACTGGATACGGCCACATCAGTTTAATCACGGATTGGCACCGGCCGTCGCCGAAGAAAAACTTAACGTAGTGTCCGGGATGGGTTGACCACTACAACCAGCGCAAGTGGAAGCACACTTTCGTGTGCTTAATTAACTGTCCTGAAAACCCGAACTACCTCAGGTCCGCCATTCAGACACAAGCCCAACCATAGCCGCATTGAACAACGATAATGACCTGTAGCGTACTTAATTGCAAATACAAGGTCGAACGCCAGGCAAAGTACACAGCACCTCCTATGCACTCCGTACCGCTATAAGATGAAATTAGTGACGAAGCCAGAACCAGCCCATCCGAACGACCACACCTTGCGCTAATTGTCACGCGCAAAAAAAGCCCCGGCAGTCACCCGCCGGGGCTTGTTCTATTCTTGCTAAATTCTGGTGGGCCTCCCGTGAGTCGAACACGGCACCAACGGATTATGAGTCCGCTGCTCTAACCAAGCATGAGCTAGAGGCCCGGGGACTGCGGCGTGGCGGCGCTGTTGATGCCCGCCTCGCGCGGCCGTTTTGGAAACGGACACGCGAGGATAGGGGTATCAGGGGCGTACGTCAAGCCCTATTGGCTTCTAGTTGCCTTCCAAGAAGCTTTTCAGCTTGTCGGAGCGCGATGGGTGGCGCAGCTTGCGCAGTGCCTTGGCTTCGATCTGGCGGATGCGCTCGCGCGTCACGTCAAATTGCTTGCCCACTTCTTCCAGCGTGTGGTCGGTGGACATCTCGATGCCGAAACGCATGCGCAGCACTTTCGCTTCGCGTGGCGTCAGGGAATCGAGCACGTCCTTGACGACGCCGCGCATGGAGGCGTGCAGGGCTGCATCGGCCGGCGCCAGGGTGTTGTTGTCCTCGATGAAGTCGCCCAGGTGGGAATCGTCGTCGTCGCCGATCGGCGTTTCCATCGAGATCGGTTCCTTGGCGATTTTCATGATCTTGCGGATCTTGTCCTCGGGCATTTCCATCTTGATCGCCAGGGTGGCCGGATCGGGTTCCGCGCCCGTTTCCTGCAGGATCTGGCGCGAGATGCGGTTCATCTTGTTGATCGTCTCGATCATGTGCACGGGAATGCGGATCGTGCGCGCCTGGTCGGCGATCGAGCGCGTAATGGCCTGGCGGATCCACCAGGTCGCATACGTGGAGAACTTGTAGCCGCGGCGGTACTCGAACTTGTCGACGGCCTTCATCAGGCCGATATTGCCTTCCTGGATCAGGTCGAGGAATTGCAGGCCGCGGTTCGTGTATTTCTTGGCGATCGAAATAACCAGGCGCAAGTTGGCCTCCGTCATTTCGCGCTTGGCCTTGCGCGCCTTCATTTCACCGGCCGCCATCTGGCGGTTGATGTTGCGCAAGTCAGGCAGCGGTAGTACAACGCGCGCTTGCAGGTCGATCAGGCGTTGCTGCAGTTCCTTGACGGTCGGAATGTTACGGCCCAGGATGGCGCTGTACGCGTGTCCTGCGTTGACTTCGCCATCGACCCAGTCGAGGTTGGTTTCATTGCCCGGGAAGACCTTGATGAAGTGGGCGCGCGGCATGCCGCAGCGGTTCACGGCCACGTCGAGGATTTGCTTCTCGATATGGCGCACTTCGTCGACCTGGCCGCGCAGGGTGTCGCACAGCTTTTCCACGACCTTGGCCGTGAAGCGGATGCCCAGCAATTCTTGCGAAATGGCTTCCTGCGCCTTGGCGTACGGTTTCGAGTTATAGCCCTCTTTCTCGAAGGCGCGGCGCATCTTGTCGAATTGCTGCGAAATGATAGCGAATTTTTCCAGCGCCGTGCGTTTCAGGGTTTCCAGCTGTTCCGCCGAGAAACCGGCGGCGCCCGAAGCGCTCGCTTCTTCTTCCTCTTCTTCTTCCTCTTCTTCCGCTTCGCCTTCTTCCTCGTCTTCTTCGACGGGCGCGGCCACGACAGGGGCGGCGGCAACCGGTTCATTTTCATCGACGAGGCCGTCGACGATTTCGTCGATCTTGATCTCTTCGTTGGCGATGCGGTCGGCGGCGGCGATGATCTCGGCGATCGTCACGGGGCAGGCGGAAATGGCCTGGATCATGTCTTTCAAGCCATCTTCGATGCGCTTGGCAATCTCGATCTCGCCTTCGCGCGTCAGCAGCTCGACCGAGCCCATCTCACGCATATACATGCGCACGGGGTCGGTGGTGCGGCCGAAGTCGGAGTCGACGGTCGACAATGCGGCCTCGGCTGCCGCTTCCGCCTCGTCGTCGCTGGTGACGACGGCAACGTTATCGGACAACAACAACGTTTCCGCATCGGGCGCGTGCTCGTAGACGGCGATGCCCATGTCATTGAAGGTACCGATGATGCCTTCGATGGCTTCCGGATCGACGATGTTTTCAGGCAAGTGATCGTTGATTTCCGCGTAGGTCAGGAAACCGCGTTCCTTGCCGAACTTGATCAGGGTCTTGAGTTTCTGGCGCCGGCGCTCGAGTTCTTCCTCGCTCGCTTCCGTGTCGGACGAGAACGCGTCCTTCAGCAGTGCGCGCTCTTTCGCCTTGCGGTCCTTGGCCTTGGCCTTGTCGACGGCCTTCAGTTCGGCCCGCTCGACGGCGTTCAGGGCGGCGACTTCATCATTTTCTGGCTGGAATTCTTTAGGCTTGCGGCCGCGGCGGCCTGGCACTTTTACCGACGGCAAGACATAACCGGACGTATCGATCGCGGCCAGGGTGGCGGCGTCGGTGGTCTGGCTGACCACAGGCGCGCTGGTGACGCGCGCTTCTGGCCGGTCGAGCGCCTTTTCGGCTTTCGTGGTAACTTTAGTGGGCTTTGCAGCCGCTTTGGATTCGGGTTTCTTGATTGGCACAGGCGCTTTCGATTACACAACGACTTGCTTTACGGTGGATTAGGATAAAGTTTGCTGCCAGTTCCCTGTCTACCTGCGGGAACCACCATCTTCGAACCTGCCGACTACGCAAATTCGACACTGTTACGTTACTTACACCTCATCGGCCACGATCCGCGGGAAGCGCAGCAATTCCTGTCCACCGGCTGTTGCCAGCCGCCTCGGCAAAAATTCCTGCATCGACCGCGTTGGGAGCGAGAGCCTGGCGCGGCTTGCCAGCGTCTGCGAGCCTTGCCCGCAACGCCGAAAGCGCCTGTTGGCCCTGGCTGCCGACACGATCCACCGCGCCGATCAAGAGCCTAACTTACTGAAAACAAATACTATTTACGAAACAGAACTAGCTTGCCAAAGCACACAATACTTAGCATTTAATTATAGCACGCGAAAAATGTTTTTCCAGTGCGCGCCATACCCTCAGAGCAAGGTTAGCGATTCACCAACTCGGCGTCGCGCTCGCGTTCCAGCGCCCCCTGCTCCTGCATGATTTCGCGGTAGCGTACACCAATTTTCTCCGATGGCAAACCCGAGGCAAACAATTGCTGCAATTCCGCCTTCAAGGCATTCAATTTGATCTCGCGGATGGTACTCACCAGCCACGACAATTCGCTGTCGTAATCGGATTCCGTGCCGGCCGCGATCTCGCCGATGATCTCGTCGTATTCACTGCCAAGCTCCTTCAACTGCTGCGCCAGCGCGGCAAAACTGCCGTGTTCGCCCAAGGCCTGGCCCACGGCCACCAGCTGCCCCAGACTGTGCGCCGCGTCCGGCCCCAGATGCTGGAAGGCGGCCAGGGCGGCTTCGTCGATACGCATCGTCAGCGGCGGATGCGCCACCAGCATGCGCATGATCTTCAATTCCAGCCCGACAGGCACGGGGCGGCCCGATTTCGGCGGCGCCCGGTGCGCCACGGCAACAGGCTTGGCCAGCTCGAACAGGGCTTCAATCTCGGCCGGCGTAGATTGCGTCAGTTGCGCCAGGCCGCGCACGATCTGCAGGCGCAGCGACGACGGCGCCATCAGCTGCAGCAGCGGCTTGGCGTCGAACTGCACGCGGGCGCGCCCTTCAGGTTCCGACAGATCATGCTCGCCCGACACTTCTTTCAGCAAAAATTGCGACAGCGGCATGGCTTCGTGCACTTGCTGTTCAAACCCCTCGGCGCCGAATTCGCGGATATAACTGTCCGGATCGTGTTCCGAGGGCAGGAACAGGAATTTGATCGTTTTATTGTCCGACACGTGGGCCAGACTCGCTTCCAGCGCGCGGCGGGCGGCGCGGCGGCCGGCCTTGTCGCCGTCGAAGCTGAAAATCACGTTATCGGTCTGGCGCAGCAGTTTTTGCACGTGAGTCGGCGTGCACGCCGTGCCCAAGGTCGCCACTGCCTGCGGGAAACCCATCTGCGCCAGCGCCACCACGTCCATATAGCCTTCCGTCACCAGCACGTAGCCGGCGTCGCGGATAGCCTGGCGCGCCTCGAACAGACCATATAGTTCGAAACCCTTGGAAAACAAGGGGGTCTCCGGCGAGTTCAGGTATTTCGGTTCGCCATGGTCGAGCACGCGGCCGCCAAAGGCGATCACTTGCCCCTTGGTATTGCGGATCGGGAACATGATGCGTTCGCGGAAACGGTCATAGCGCTTGCGGTTGTTGCCTTCCTCATCGACCTTGTCGATCACAAGACCGGCCTCGGCCAGGGCTACCACGTCGTATTCAGGGAAGACGGAGCGCAGATTGTCCCAGCCGCCGGGCGCAAAACCCATGCCGAAGCGAGCGGCCACTTCGCCCGTCAAGCCCCGGTTCTTCAGGTAGGCGATGGCTTCGGGCGCGTGGCGCAATTGCCCCCGGTAATAATCGCACGCCTGCGTCATGGCGTCGGACAGGGCCAGGCTCTGCGCCTGGATCTGCGCGCGCTGGGCTGGCGGAATCTTGTCGTCCGCTTCAGGCACGACCATGCCCACGTTCTGCGCCAGGTCCTTGACGGCGTCGACAAAGCCCATGCCCGAGTACTCGATCAGGAAGCCGATCGAGGTGCCATGCGCGCCACAGCCGAAGCAGTGATAGAACTGCTTGGTGGGGCTGACGGTAAAGCTGGGCGACTTTTCACTGTGGAACGGGCACAAGCCCATGAAATTGGCGCCACCTTTTTTCAGTTGCACATAGCGCCCCACGACATCGACGATATCGACGCGGTTGAGCAAATCGGAAATGAAGGATTGAGGTATCACTGGCTAGGGCGGGTCTTGTTATAGGTCAGACTATACTACCGCACGTGGCCTGAGGTTGAGCCAGGTCAACGTGTGGGCTGTTAACAGGCTGCCAGCGCGACGGCTGGCAGCCCTTGCTACTATTGTTGCTTACGCTGCCGGCGTCAAGGCTTTCTTGACCAGGGCGGACACCACCGTCATGTCGGCGCGGCCAGCCAGCTTCGGCTTGACGATGGCCATGACCTTGCCCATGTCTTGCGGACCGGCGGCGCCAGAGGCGGCCACGGCGGCAGCCACTTCGGCCGCCACTTCTTCGTCCGACAGGCCGGCAGGCATGTAGCCCGTCAGGTGGACCAGCTCGGCTTTTTCGATGTCAGCCAGGTCGGCGCGGCCACCGGCTTCGAACTGGGTGATCGAATCCTTGCGCTGCTTGATCATCTTTTCCACGATGGCCGTCACGTGGACATCCGTCAGTTCGATGCGCTCGTCGACTTCCTTGCGCTTAATTTCCGCCAGCAACAGGCGAATCGTGCCCAGCTTGCCCGCTTCCTTGGCGCGCATGGCGTTTTTCATGTCTTCGGTAATTTGTTCTTTCAAGCTCATGGCAATCCTCGTGTTGGTAAGTGGGGTTCGATGCTCGTGCAGGCACTCCAAGCAGGCGGCCACAAAAGCGAAAACCCGCTGCGGCGAACCGGAGCGGGTATGCGACTCATCTGAAGTATCACTTCAGGCGAATCAAAACAAAACCCGTGGCGAACAATGCGCCGAACTACCCGGGTTGGTTCTGACTGAACAGTCTTAGAATAATTTTTTCGGCAGTTGTTGGCTGCGGATGCGTTTGTAATGACGCTTGACAGCAGCTGCCAGCTTGCGCTTGCGCTCAGCTGTTGGCTTTTCGTAGAATTCGCGAGCGCGCAATTCGGTCAGCAGACCCGTTTTTTCGATGGTGCGTTTGAAGCGACGCATTGCGACTTCGAACGGCTCGTTTTCTTTAAGGCGAATAGTGGTCATGTAAAATTCAAACCGTTGAGGTGGTGTATAGGAAGAGATAGATAGTAGCAGCTTTTATTCGGAAAGGGAAGCCCCTCCCCCACTTGCGTGCGGCATGCAGCCTGCTGTCGCTGCCGGAATGTGGCGTAAACCACGCACCGGGGTGGGCGCACGGGGCGCCAGAACCCCATCCTACAGACTTGCTTACTGCAAGGCAATACCTGCCGCCACGCCCGAAGCCCAGGCCCACTGGAAGTTGTAGCCGCCCAGCCAGCCCGTCACGTCGACCGATTCGCCGATGAAATACAGGCCCGGCACCTTATTGGCCATCATGGTCTGCTGCGACAGTTCGCGCGTATCGATGCCGCCGCGCGTCACTTCGGCCTTGCGGTAGCCTTCAGAACCGTTCGGCACGATGGACCAGGCATTGATGGCTTGCCCCAGCTTGCGCAGCTGCGCGTCGGGCATGTCGGCGATGCGCGCGTCCGGCGCCAGGCCGTTGACGGCCAGCAAACAGTCAGCCAGGCGCTGCGGCAGCCATTGGGCGACGATATTACCCAGTTGCTTCTTCAAGGTGCCCTTGCCTTCGATCAAGGTCTGCGCCACGTCCACTTCCGGCAGCAGGTTGATGACGATGGGCTCGCCCGGCAGCCAGTAGCTGGAAATCTGCAGAATTGCCGGGCCCGACAGGCCACGGTGCGTGAACAGCAAGTCTTCACGGAAACGCGCGCCCGTTGCCTTGCGGCCTTTCAGGCTACCCGTTTCCACATCCACTTCCAGCGCGATGCCGGACAATTCCGCGAACGGCGCCCAGCTGGCCGCATCGAACGTCAGCGGCACGAGGGCCGGACGCGGCTCGACCATCGTCAAGTCGAATTGTTTGGCGATGCGGTAGGCAAAATCCGTGGCGCCGATCTTCGGAATCGACAGGCCGCCCGTGGCGATGACGATACTGGCCGTCTCGATGTCGCCGCTATCGGTCTGCAGCACGAAGCCGCCATCCGCTTGCTGGACAACATTGTCGATCTTGCACGGCATGCGCCAGTGCACGCCGCCAGCGGCGCACTCGTCCTTGAGCATGTCGATGATCTGCTCGGCCGATTCATTGCAAAACAGCTGGCCCTTGTGCTTCTCGTGGTAGCCGATCCGGTATTTTTTCACGAGCGCGAGGAAATCCTGCGGCGTGTAGCGCGACAGCGCGCTCTTGCAGAAATGCGGGTTTTCCGAGAGGAAGTTCTGCGGGGTGGCGTTGATATTGGTGAAATTGCACCGTCCACCACCCGAGATGCGGATCTTTTCGGCCAGCTTGGCCGCGTGATCGATCAACACCACGCGCTTGCCCTGCTGGGCGGCCACAGCCGCACACATCATGCCGGCCGCGCCCGCGCCGATCACTGCCACATCAAATTGTTTTGCCATAAAAATTCCGGTCACCGCTGATTACAAAGACGCCATTGTAAACTGCGGCGACGCGGCTAGCGCGGCCGTGCCGCAATCTGTCGCGATGCCGTCAAGCATTGCGCCACCTGCTCGGCGATCGATGGCGGCACGGGCACCTCGCCGCGCAGCACGGCCGCGATCCAGGCCGCCGTGGTGGCCGCATCGCGCTCGGCGGGCAAATGCGGCAACTCTTCCACGAGCAACTGCTTTTCCACCAGCACCGTGCGTTCCACGCCATGGAACCAGTCGATCTGCTGCGCCTTGTTGGCGTTGGCCACCGTCTCGCCCTCCGTGCCGCGCATGAGGAAAGCGTCGCCGCGCGCGGGATCTGAGGCGGTGAGGAAATATTCGCCGAGCATTTCCAGGTATTCCGGGTGCGTGTACGACACCAGCCGCAGGGCAGGACCGCCAAACGGCTGCATGATTTTCACCAGGGTGTGCGTGGAATTGCGCACGCCCAGCACGCGCCGCAGCGACAGCATCCAGGCCAGGCGCGGCGCCAGCGCTTCGATGGGCAGGAAGGCGGCCTCCCCGCGCACCATGGCGGCCTCGGCTTGCGCATGGTCCGTGGAAGCGGGCACGCCCAGCGCGGCCAGCACTTCGGCCGTCGTGATGCGGCCTGGATCGCTGGTCACGCCATGTACGAGCACGGGTGCGCCCGCGCGCGCCAGCAGCAGCGCCAGCAAGGCCGTCAGGTTGGCCATCTTGCGCGCGCCGTTGTAGCTGGGAATGATGATCGGGGCAAATTCGCCGGCCGGCGCGGCCAGCGGGGCAAATGACGCTTCGGCAGCGTCGAGGAAGCCCGCGATCTCGTCCACGGACTCGCCCTTGATGCGCATCGACAATAAAATGCCGCCCAGCTCCAGGTCCGACACGCGGCCCTCGAGCATGGCGCGGTACAGGGCGCAGGCGTCGTCACGCGTCATGCTGCGCGCGCCGTTCTTGCCGCGTCCTATTTCCTTGATGAAACGTGCTGCGGGGAATGGCTCACCGGCCACATCGGTATGGGGTATGGAAACAGTCGTCATGGCGCCAGCTTACACGGATTTTTTCCCTTGCAGACGGGCAGGCAGGCGGCTTAGGCGACTATGCAACAGTCTTTCAAGCTCTTTTTTGAATGAATCCGCATCGCGGCTGCATCCAAACGCGCCACCGCTGCGTATAAGACTGCACAGGGGGACTCATCATGGAACACGCGATCAAACGGGAAACGGCCTTCGTCGGCATCGAAACGAGCAAGCTGCTGCTGAAAGCCGTGCTGCTCTCGGGTAACGAAGTGCTGTGCAAAGTGCTGGAAAACGACGTGGCCGGCTACCGCTGGCTGCGCAGCTGGCTGCAAAGGAACGACATTCCCGTCATCGGCTTGCGCGTCTGCATGCGCCTCGATATGCCATACAGCGAGGCACCAGCCCGCATGCTGGCCGACATGGGCATGGTGGTTTGCGATGCGCAGCCCGCGCAACTGGACGACTATCTGCGCGGCCAGGGCTTGCCCGATGACGCGGCGCACAGCGCCGTGGTGCTGGCCAACTACTGTGCGCACAGGCGCCCCGCGCGCTGGACGCCGCCCTCGCCCGCCTACGTGGAACTGCGGCTATGGCTGCGCCGCCTGCACGCCATCGAAGGCGTGCGCCAGCAGGAATCGGCGCGCCTGAATGCGCATCTGCAGGCTGGCCAGCATGCGCTGCACGCCCTGTTGCGCCAGCAGATCGCCTGCCTCGACGCGCAGATACGCCAGCACGAAAGCGCCATCCTCGAGCATGTGAAGCGCCATCCCGGCCTGCCCCGGCCGCCCGAGCTGGCCGGCAACTACCAGCGCATCGCCCGCTACAGCGTTGGCGCCAGCCTGGCCGGCGGCCATTGAACGCACAGAGGCCGGCAGCGTGCCGGCCCTGCCATAAAAACAACTGAAGCATTGCCGTTTTGCCCCCATCCCCGCCGCCAGGCCGCATTTCCGCTACACTATTGCCTCTTAAAGAACGCAATCGCGAAAGCCGAGCCAGAATCATGAATACGCCAGACATCGAAAATATCAACGTCACCTCTTTCGCGCCCATGCCGACACCGGCCGAACTGCACGCCAAGCTGCCCCTGTCGGAGAGCGCCTTCGACACCGTCAGCCGCGGCCGCGAAGCGCTGCGCAACATCATCGACCGCAAGGACCAGCGCCTGTTCGTCGTCGTCGGCCCATGTTCGATCCATGACCCCGTCGCCGGCCTCGATTACGCGCGCCGCCTGAAAGCGCTGCAAGAGGAAGTCAAGGACACGATGCTGCTGGTGATGCGCGTGTATTTCGAAAAACCGCGTACCACCACGGGCTGGAAAGGCTATATCAACGACCCGTACATGGACGATTCGTTCAAGGTCAATGAAGGCATGGAAAAGGCGCGCCAGTTCCTGCTCGACGTGTGCGAACTGGGCCTGCCTACCGCCACCGAAGCGCTGGACCCGATCTCGCCGCAATACCTGGGCGACCTGATCGCCTGGACCGCCATCGGCGCGCGCACGACGGAATCGCAGACGCACCGCGAAATGTCGTCGGGCCTGTCGACGCCAGTCGGCTTCAAGAACGGCACCGATGGCGACATCAGCATCGCGGTAAACGCGATCCTGTCGTCGGCGCATCCGCACTCCTTCCTGGGCATCAATGGCGAAGGCAACGTCGCCATCGTGCGCACGCGCGGCAACGCGTACGGCCACGTGGTGCTGCGCGGCGGCGACGGCCGTCCGAACTACGATTCGGTCTCGATCGCCATCGCCGAACAGGCGCTGGCCAAGGCCAAGCTGCCGGCCAACCTGGTGGTCGACTGCTCGCATGCGAACAGCTACAAGAAGCCGGAACTGCAACCGCTGGTGATGGCCGACGTGGTCAACCAGATCCGCCAGGGCAACCGCTCGCTGGTGGGTGTGATGATCGAATCGAACATCGTCGGCGGCAACCAGAAGATCCCGCAAGACCTGTCGCAACTGACCTACGGCTGCTCCGTCACCGACGGCTGCATCGACTGGGACACGACGGCGACCATGCTGCGCGATGCGCATGCGCACCTCGTCAATCGCCCGGCGTAAATATACCGCCAACAATGTTGTCGGATTACGGCCCTGTGGGCCTAATCCGACCTACCCGGCCGGCCGTAGGTCGGCTTAGCGCACAGCACGTAAGCCGACACCACCACGAGACATATCACGCCATCTGCACATGCGGCAGCAGCGCAAACGAGCCGGCCAGCGCCTGCTCGGCCTTGCTGGCCGGGACATTGAGTTCCTTCAAGTCCAGATAAATGCGTCCGTCCAGGATGCGCACGGCGTACATACGCGCCATGCCCTGCACGGGCGCCACCAGGCGGCCCGAATCGAGCTCGATGATCCAGCTGTTCTTCGGCCCCATCAGGTTTTTCTCCATCAGCACTCCCTGCGCGAGCGGGCCGCCCAGGCAGGGCACCGTGTCGAGCAGCGCGTACACCGTATCGTCAGCCGCGCGAAACAGCGCCACGCCCGGCAAATCCTGCCACGCCAGGCCCCGCTGCACCATGCGCGCACCCGCCAGCGGCATATCCTTCAGGCGGCAAATCATTTTCCATTGTTCCGGCATCGCGAACTCCCTCGAGAAAGGTACACGCTTGCATAAGCAAGAGCGGTGCCAGTGCCGGCACAGGCGCAAAGCGGCCAAAATCCAGGGAAAAATGGCACCGCGCCGCACTGCGCAAGTGCACACTGCCGCTGAAATGGTGCACCGGCCGCACGGTGGACTGCCCGGCTTTCCTTTACAATGGCGGATTACTCCTCCCTATTTAGCACCTTCATGATTGTTCTTGGCGTCGAATCCTCCTGTGACGAAACCGGCCTGGCCTTGTACGACACGCAACGCGGCCTGCTGTCGCACGCCCTCTATTCGCAAGTCGCCATGCACGAGCAATATGGCGGCGTGGTGCCGGAACTGGCGTCGCGCGACCATATCCGCCGCGCCATCCCGCTGCTCGAAGAAACCCTGACCAGGGCCGGCATCGCCCTGCCCGAGATCGACGCCATCGCCTACACGCAAGGTCCTGGCCTGGCCGGCGCGCTGCTGGTCGGCTCCTCCGTTGCCTGCAGCCTGGGCCTGGCCATCAACAAGCCGGTGCTGGGCATCCACCACCTGGAAGGCCATCTGCTGTCGCCCTTGCTGGCGTCCGAGCCGCCGGAATTCCCCTTCATCGCCCTGCTGGTGTCGGGCGGCCATACGCAGCTGATGCGCGTCGATGGCGTGGGCCAGTACACGATGCTGGGCGAAACCCTGGACGATGCGGCCGGCGAAGCGTTCGACAAGTCGGCCAAGCTGCTGGGACTCGGTTATCCTGGCGGCCCCGCCATTTCGCGCCTGGCCGAATTCGGCGATCCGCTCGCGTATAAACTGCCACGCCCGATGCTGCATTCGAAGGATTTCAACTTCAGTTTTTCGGGACTGAAGACGGCCGTGCTGACGGTGGTGAAAAACCACGAAGAAAAAGTCATCGCGAACATCTGCGAACAGGACAAGGCAAATATCGCGCGCGGCTTCGTCGACGCCATCGTCGACGTGCTGACGGCCAAATGCATATCGGCCCTCAAGCACACGGGCTTGAAACGCCTGGTGATCGCCGGCGGCGTGGGCGCCAACGCGCAACTGCGCGCCTCGCTCAATGCGGCCGCCGCCAAGAAGCGCTTCAAAGTGTATTACCCGGAGCTGGAATTCTGTACCGACAACGGCGCCATGATCGCCTTTGCGGGCGCCATGCGCCTGCAGATCAATCCCGACGCCGCCAAGCACGATTACTCGTTCAACGTGCGCCCGCGCTGGCCGCTGGACGAGATCCGGGAAGTCTGATCACTTCAGCAGGAAGTTGCGCGCGCCCGCCAGGGCCGCGCCCTCTTCCACCGTTTCATCCTTCAATTCCACGCCCGACAGCTGCCTTGTAAACGCCTGCGACAGCAGGTAGTGCAGTCGGTACGCCGCCTGCGCATACGCCAGCCCCTCGGGGCGCACGTTCGAAATGCAGTTGCGGCGCTCGTCGAACAAGCCCACTGCAGGTGCCCACGTCAGGTACAGGCCCAGGCTGTCCGGGGAACTCAAGCCCGGCCGCTCGCCGATCAGCACCAGCACGGCCTTCGCTTGCAACAGTTGCCCCACCTCGTCGCCAACGGCCACCCGTCCCTGCGCCACGATGTGCAGCGGCGACAGCGTCCACGTCTCCAGCGCCAGCCGTTCGCGCAGGGCGGCCAGGAACGGTGCCGCATGGCGCTGCACGGCCAGCGCCGACAGGCCATCGGCCGCCACCAGCGCCAGGTCGACTCCCGCAGCAGTGGCGGCCAGCCGCGCCCGTGAAGCATCATCGAGCCGACGCCCCAGGTCGGGCCGCTGCAGATAGTCGGCGCGCGTGGCGGCCGCGCTGTGCAGCTGCACGCAGTCTTGCCCCTGCGCGGCGAGAACGCGCGCCAGGCCCTCGCCATCGAGCGCCAGGTGCACAGCGTCGCGCGCCTGCGCGTGGGCCAGCTGGAACGCCAGCTGCGCCTTGGTCGGCACGCTCACGCCACGGCGTCCCAACGCGATGCGGGCGGCCGTATGCGCGCGCAGCGCCTGCCAAGGATAGTTTTCATCCATGCGTGCTCCCTAATCGTCCAGGCGCAGCAGGGCTGCCTGGAAGGCCGGCGCCAGCGCCGTGTTCAAACGGCCCTGCCCATCCGTGATCTGCATGCGCGCCAGCCAGGCCGCGAATTCCGGCGCAGGGCGCAAGCCCAGCACGCGCCGTGCATACAGGGCGTCGTGGAACGAGGTGCTCTGGTAGCCGAGCATGATGTCGTCCGCGCCCGGCACGCCCATGATGAAATTGCAGCCGGCCACGCCCAGCATGGTCAGCAAGGCGTCCATGTCGTCCTGGTCCGCTTCCGCATGGTTGGTGTAGCACACGTCGCAGCCCATGGGCAGCCCAAGCAGCTTGGCGCAGAAATGGTCTTCCAGCCCCGCGCGCATGATCTGCTTGCCGTCGTACAGATATTCGGGGCCGATGAAGCCGACGACGGAATTGACCAGCAGCGGCTGATACGCGCGCGCCACCGCATATGCGCGCGCTTCGCACGTCTGCTGGTCCATGCCGTAATGGGCGCCGGCCGACAGCGCGCTGCCCTGCCCCGTCTCGAAATACATGACGTTGTTACCCACCGTGCCGCGCCCCAGCGACAGGGCCGCCGCCTGCCCTTCGGCCAGCAGCGCCAGGTCGATGCCGAAGCTGCGGTTGGCCGCCTGCGTGCCCGCCACCGACTGGAACACGAGGTCGACGGGCGCGCCGCGGCGTATCGCCTCAATCGTATTGGTGATGTGCGTGAGCACGCACGACTGCGTGGGAATCTGGTATTGGTCGATGACGGCGTCGAGCAGGTGCAGCAGCGAGACCACCTGCGCCACATTGTCGGTGGCAGGATTGATGCCGATCACGGCGTCGCCGCTGCCCAGCAGCAGGCCATCGAGGATGGAGGCGGCAATGCCCGTGGCGTCGTCCGTCGGGTGGTTCGGTTGCAGCCGCGTGGACAAGCGGTTTTCCAGTCCCAGGGTATTGCGAAAGGCCGTGACGACCCGGCACTTGCGGGCCACCAGCACCAGGTCTTGCAGGCGCATGATTTTTGAGACGGCGGCCGCCATTTCCGGCGTGATGCCGGCGGCCACTTGCGACAGCGTTTGCGTATCCGTTGCATCGTCCAGCAGCCAGTCGCGAAAATCGCCCACGCACAGGTGCGCAATCGGCGCAAACGCGAACCGGTCATGACTATCGATGATCAGGCGCGTGACCTCGTCCTCTTCGTACGGCACCAGCGCCTCGTTGAGGAACAGCGATAGCGGCACGTCCGCCAGCGCCAGCTGCGCCGCCACCCGCTCCCGCGCGCTGGCGGCCGCTACGCCGGCCAGCACGTCGCCCGAACGCAGCGGCGTGGCCTTGGCCAGCAGCTCCTTCAGGCTGGCGAACGCATAGGTATGGCTGTCTATCGTATGGCTGAAGCGGGGCATGGTTCGGTTCCTCCGATGCCCCATTCTACGCCAGGCTAGAGGCTGCGCAGCGCCCCTTCCAGCTGCGGATAGCGGAAGGCAAAGCCGTCGGCCAGCAAGCGGCGCGGCGCGATCCTTTGGCCTTCGACCAGCAAATCGGCCTGCTCGCCCAGCAAGGTTTGCATGACGAAGGCGGGCGTGGGCATGAAGCTGGGGCGGTGCAGCACGGCGCCCGCCACCTGGACGAAGCGGCGCTGCGCTATGGCTTCCGGCGCGCAGAAGTTATACGCGCCACTGACTGCCTGCTCTTCGCTGCGGCGCGCCAGATGGGCGATGCCGCGGATCACGTCGCGCACATGCACCCACGTGACCCACTGCTTGCCGCTGCCCAGCGGGCCGCCCACGCCGAAGCGTATCGGCAGCAGCATCTGCGGCAACGAACCCTGATGGCCGAAGACGAGGCCAAAGCGCATGCAGCCCACCTGCACGCCATGGCGTTCCGCCTGGCGCGCGGCCGCTTCCCACTCCTGGCACAGCTGCGACATGAAGATGGCTTGCGGCGCGCTCTCCTCCGTCAATTCCGTGTCGTCGCCCTGCGGCTGCACACCGTAGTAGCCGATGGCAGACGCCGACAGCAGCACCCGTGGCTTGTGCTGCGCGCGGGCGATCCACGCCACCAGCTCCTGCGTCAGCGCCACTCTGCTGCGGCGCAAGGCCGCCTTGCGCGCATCCGTCCAGCGATGCCCGACGATGCGCGCACCGGCCAGGTTGACCACCATGTCGATGCGCTGTGCATCCGCCAATTCGTCGAACGACTGGATGCAGCGCACCTGGCCATCAAAGGTCCACGCGGCCTGCTTCGGCTGGCGCGTCAGCACCGTCACCGCATGGCCATCGGCCAGCAAGGCGGCAACCAGCTGCTGGCCGATGAAACCCGTGGCGCCCGTCACCAGCACGGACTGCGGCGTGCTGGCAAAGCGCAGCTGCTCCTCTTGCTCTGCTGTCTCTTGCACTTGGCGCCTTCCCAGCTGCCACACGGCATACGCGTCGCGCAGGCCGGACAAGCCCACGCCCACGCCGCACAGGGCGAGGAAGACGCTGAGCCAGCCATACGGCTGCCACACGAGGGCCGTCGGCAAGGTCGCCCATTCGCTGCTGTTCAACGCCAGCAGCGCGATGAAGGCGCCCGCGTTAATCGCCAGCACCGTGTGCGTGACCCGCTCCGTGGCGGGCAAGAGGCGCGTCCGGTCTTCGACAACGAAGTCCCACAAGGTCAGCACGATTTCCACGCCAAACACGATGACCAGCACCCAGGCCCAAGCCCCATGCCACTCCCATGCCGCCAGGCCCACGAACAGCAGACTGTAGATCAGGGCGCGCGTCGCGTGGATCGTCAATTCGAGGCGCGCCGACGCCTTTTGCGGCAGCGCCTCCGTGATTTCATGGTGGTAGATGGTGTCGAAGGCGCCCAGGCAGCCTTGCGCCGCCATCAGTTGCAGGGCCAGCAGATGCGTATTCATGGTGTCTCCTTGATTTCCGGTGCGGCCGATTCGCGGAACACGCCCGCCTGCGTGAACGTGGTGCCGAACAGGGCGTGGCGAATCTCGATGCGGATGTTGAACTGCTGCGGCGTTTCATTGCGGTGGCACAGAAAGGTTTTTCCGGGCGTGAGCACGCCGGGCAGCGGCAGGCGCCAGCCGAAAAGATCCCAAAAATAGCCGTCGCTGGTGAAGTGCAGGTTGCCGTCTTCGACGTGCAGCACCAGCTTCATGCCCAGGCCCATGCCCACGTATTCGAGCACTTCACCCTTCGCACTTTCCGCCATGTAGGAGGTGAAGCGGATCGGCGCGCGCCCGTGCAGGCGGTAGGTGCGCTGCTTGAAGATGAACGGGCAGCCGGGGCGCGAATAGACTTCGATATCGACGGGGAAATCGTGATCGTCATGCGGGATCAGGGCGCCATCGATGAAGGGGCGCGTCAGCCAGCCGAGGAATTTTCCCAGGCGCGAGCTGGTGAGTTCACTGAGTTCACCCCGGTAATACAGGGGCTGGCCCGGCGCGGGATTTTTCTCGAAGCGGCGGCGGATATCGGGGTGCAGGGTCAGCCATTGCGCGCCCATCACCTTCTTGAACAGTTCTCCTTCCGAAGGGCCGTTCATGATTTTGCGCGCTTGCCAGGTTTGTCTTCCGGGCTGAGGAACTTGGCCACCTTGCCGCCCATGGCCAGCATGCGCTGCAAGGTCGCCGGCGGCAGGTTTTTATAGTCGCTGTAGGTGCTGCTGAGCATTTCCAAAAACGCCAGCACTTCGCCCATGCGCTCCAGGGTGGCCGGCGGTATCGCCGCATCGTGCTCGCCCTCGATCGCGCATTCGCGCAGCACCGTCAGGGTGGGGTCGATCTCGCGCCGCTTGCGCTCCTCCATGATGACGCGGAAGATTTCCCACACATCCTGCAGGGCGACGAAATGGTCGCGCCGGTCCCCCATCACGTGCGTACTGCGCGCCAGGCCCCAGCTTTGCAATTCCTTCAGGCTGTTGCTGACGTTGGACCTGGCCACGTTCAGGCTGGCCGCGATGTCTTCCGCCGTCAGCGGTTCGTTCGCCAGGAACAGCAGCGCGTGGATTTGCGCCACCGTGCGGTTGACGCCCCAGCGCGTGCCCATCTCGCCCCAGTGAAGGATATATTTTTGCGTGGTGGGACTCAGTTCCATGATTTTCTCCAATTTCTGTCGTTACAGAAATGTAAGACGAAACGGAAACCGAGTCAAGCACGATTCGTCAGGTGCGGGCGGGCGGCTGGCCCATGGCGCGCAGGAACTGCTGCTGCGACTCTTGCAGCTGGCCATAACCGAGTTCGCGGTAGACGAGGCCGTGGCGCGGCGCCAGTTCGGCCAGGATGCGCGCCAGCGCCGGGTAGTGACGGTGATTCCAGGTGGGGAACAGGTGATGCGTGAGGTGCAGGTTCAAGCCGCCGAGCCAATAACCGAGCCAGCGCAGCGCGCGCGGTTTCGGCGTCCAGTCGCAGGCCGTATAAAACGTGTGCTGGTACCAGTCGTGCGGCAAGGTGCCGTCCGCGCCCGGCTGGAAGAATTCCACTTCGGCCCAGTGGGTGCCGAGGATCAGCGCCACCAGCGCGCACGAGGCAATCATCTGGCCCAGGAAATACGCGCCCAGCACCACGCCCCAACCTATTCCATGCTGCTGCAGCACCCACATGGGCAGCGCCAGCACCAGCGCCACGTGGCCCAGCTTCCAGCCGAGGAATGACAGCCAGCCACGCCAGCCCTGCAAGCGGCTATGCGCCGCCACGGGCGTCTTGCCGAAGCGGTCCAGCCAGTCGCCATACCAGTTCAGGTACGGCAGCGACAGGGCCGCCACCACGGGCCAGTACAGGTATTGATAGCGGTACTGGGGCGACCAGCTTTGGTACGGCGTCTGGCGCAGGAAGGGGTTCGGCTCCGTGTCGAGGTCATAGCCTTCCACGTTCGCATACGTGTGATGAAAGTGCACGTGGCGGATGGTCCAGAAATCCGTGTCCACGCCCACGGGCAAGCCCACCAGGCGGATCAGCACGCGGTTCAGGAATCCCCGGCGGAAGACGGCGCTGTGGGCCGCGTCGTGCAGGGTATTCATGGCCAGCGCCATGGCCGCGACCAGGCAAGCGACATAGCTGGCGACAAACGGCCAGGTGCTGCCGGCATTCAAGGCCAGCGCATACAGGCCCACCGCCAGCGCGGCCAGGAACACGGTTTTCGCATGCAGACGCCAGTCGCCGAAGCGATGCGTTCCTTCATCCGCCAGATAGGCGTCGGCGCGGGCGCGCAATTCGCGGCGGAAGGCCGAATCGCGGGCTGGCTGAAAGCGCAGCGGCGGCAGCGAAGGTACAGGCTGCATCACGCGCGCGTCCCCGCTGCCGCCGGCCACCACAGGCGGCGCGCGCCATCGAGGCCATGCGCCAGCAGCGCGGCCAGAAACACCATGCCCCACACGTCGCGCGCGCCATACCAGCCCAGGTACAGGGCCGGCATGGCCAGCGCGATGGCGACCCAGGCGATGGCGCCCCAGCGGCGCGCGTCGGACAGGCCGCCCAGCGCCAGGGTGCCGCCGAAGATCAGCGCGAACAGGATCGCCTGCTGCGCGCCGGCCAGCACCGCTTCATGGTTGACGTAATAGATCACGAGGCCAAACAGGATCACGCCGCCGGTGCCGATGAACAGCTCGGGCACGTGGAAGGTGCCGCGCGACTGCCAGTGGGGGAAACGCGCACGCAGCCATGTAAATAGTTTGCCGTTGCTGGCCAGCAGCGGGTTGTGCGTGGGTGTCATGCCCTTCACGCCATAGCGCATTTCCACGCCCTCGAGTTCGGGCTGGAAGCTGCCAAACAGCCTGTCCCACAGCAGCAGGGTGCCGCCGAAATTGCGGTTGATGTAGCGTTTATCGGTGCCGTGATGCACGCGGTGGTGCGAGGGCGTGACCATGAAACGATCGAGGATGCCGGATTTGTTCACCAGCGCATTGTGGTTATAGAACTGCACCGTGTAATGCAGCGACGAGACGACGAGGAAGATTTCCAGCGGCACGCCCAGCACGGCCAGGATGGCGATGAAGGGGAAATTCGTCAGCGAAGAATACCAGGAATTGCGCACGCCCAGCGACAGGTTGAAATGCTCGCCCTGGTGGTGCACCACGTGCACGGCCCACAGCAAAGGAATCTTGTGGTGCAGCCGGTGCATCCAGTAAAAGCACAGGTCCCAGGCAAAAAAAGCGAAGATCCATTGCGCCACCACGGGCCACTGGTCGACGACGTGCAGGTTCGCATGGCGCAGCAGCAGAGCGAAGGCCGCCACTTCCACGCCGCGGAACACCCACATCAGGATATGGCCGGAATTGAGGTTGAAGATCACGTCCTTCCACGGCACGGGCGTCTTGCGTACCCATTTGAGTATCAGCAGTTCGGCCAGCACGAAGGCCAGCATGATCAGGAACGACAGGGCAAATGGATTCATCATGGTGCGGTTTTGATGGAAACGGCGCGGCGGGCAGCCAAGGATACCTGCATTTTCGCCAGCATGCCGCCAGCGATGCCAACAAACAGGCCGGCGGCCAGGTCGATGCTCACGTGCCGGCGCAGCGCGATGATGGCGTGGCAGATGGCCACGCCCAGCACCAGGGCCAGCGCGGAACGAACCAGGTGGCGTTTGTCACACAAGGCCCACACGCACAGCAGGGTGAGGGCGCCATGCAGCGAAGGCAGGCAGTTTTGCGTGGAGTCCGCCGCCTGCAGCATGCGCAGCGCCTGCGTGCTCCACGCATTGCCCTCGCCCACGGGCGGGTAGGCGAGCGTGGTCGGATACAGCAGGAAGACCACGCCGCACAGGACGGCGGAAAGCGCCATGGCGCGCGCCAGCCAGCGCACGCGGGCCGCATCGGCCGCTAGGTAGGCGTACGGGATCAGGATGAAGAAGGACAGGTACAGCCAGATGGCAGAGTCGCTGTAGGGAATGGCGCGGTCGATGGCCGTTTCGGGCAGCAGTACCCCCTGCCCTTGCAGCAAATCGCTGGAAAAATACACGAGGCCGACGCTGCCCCAGCCGGCCAGCAAGTGCAGCAGGCGGGAATACAGCGTCATGGTGTCTACAGATTTCATGCGGTGGCAAGGCGCCGGATGCGGCGCCGTTTCATGGTGGGGTCAAAAGGAGGCAGTTCGCCGCTCATCGTCCAGGCCAGGCCGTCGGTGGCTACGCCCAGGCCCCGCAGCACCGTTGCCAGGTGCGCGCGCAGGGCGGCCAGGCCGACATCGTCCAGCGCCGCATGCAGCTGCAAGGCGCTATCGCCCGTTTGCACCAGGCGGTAGTCGGCGTCCAACGGCAAGGCTTGCGCAAACGCGCGCGTCAGCACGTCGGCAAACACGGCGATGGGGGCACCACCGTTCGCCGATGACAAGGATGGCAAGAGCAGCATATCGTCGCAGCGCCCTTCGATGCCATCGATGGCGCGCGTGGCGCGGCCGCAAGGGCATGGTGTGGCGCGCGCGATCAGGATGTCGTCCAGGCGGTAGCGCACGATGGGCTGCGTGATGCGCGTGAAGTCCGTAATCACCGGCACGAAACGGCGCGGTTCCGCATCGAGCCACTGCGGCTCGATGTGCACGTATTCTTCGTTCAAATGCAGCACGCCGTGTTCGCAGCTGCTGGCAAGGAAACCCTCGGTGGCCTGGTAGATTTCATGCACGGCGCCAAACGCCTGCACGATCAGCGCGCGGTCCTGCGCTTCCAGCACTTCGGCCACGGAGATGACTTTTTTCGGCGCCAGCGCCAGGCTGCCGTCGATGGCGCGCAGGGCCAGCTGGCGCAGCACCTGGGCCGGCGCGACGATGACGGATGGCCGGTATTGCGCCAGCCGCGCGCACAGCGCATCGAACGGTTCGAACAGATCGTAAAAGGCAAAGGTCAGCCACGGCGAACGTACGGCCGTGTACAGATTGCTGTTCGCGCGCAGGAACAACGCGACTCTTTCGCCGGAAAACAGGCCATCGGGCAGCGCCTTGGCCAGCATCACGCCCGCCCATTGGGCTTTTTCGCGGGGGCTGACGGTAAACACGGCGCGCCGCGACGAGGTGCCCGACGACAGGCCCACCGTGATGTCGCCGACGGCCGGCGTGAAGTCGCGGCTATGCTCGGCCGCCATGGCCGCGTCCATCGCCTGCGCCAAAGTCACCCCTTGCGTGTTCATGGCGTCGAAATGCTCGAGCATCAGCGCCTTGTTCATGGTCGGCCAGGCATCGAGCGGCAAGTTGCGGTATGGGGCAAAGTAGCGGCTGCGCGCGCACAGCACCTCGATGAAACGGGCCAGCTGCCGCTGCTGGTAGGCGTCCAGCTGCGCGCGGTCCGCAAAGCGCAAGCGGCGCGTGCGCCAGTACGACAGCAACAGCCAGAAAATACGCTTCACGTGCGGCCCGCCACGGCAATGTAGTCGACCGTGTCTTCATGCGTGATGCGGATCTGCGCATTGCCCGACCGGTGCAGCTGGTGCAGCCGGTTCAGGGTGGCGTAGTACGGCGCGCGCTTGTGCTGGATGATGAACGACAATTCCGATGGTCCGCGCAACTGCTGGAAGCTTTCCGGCACCCAGGCCGCGTCCGACGCCAGCAAGGTCCAGCCGCCATCCTGCAGCACGAAGGCGCCCAGATGGCCGATGGCGTGGCCGGGCAAGTCGACGATGTAGATTTCGCCCGTGCCGCTGACGTCGCGCCCGTGCGTGAATGGCATCAGGGCCGCCGGCAGGGCCGTCTCGGGCACGCTTTCCACAAAGCTCAATCGGTCGGCGATATCGTTCGGCAGCAGCTCGGGCACGAAGGCCTGGCGCACGGCGGCCACGCCGGACAGGCCGCGCACGGCGTCCCAGCCCGTTTTGGACGCCATCAGCCGCGCGCCGGGAAAGTCGCGCATGCCGGCGATATGGTCGGCGTGGAAGTGCGACAGCAGCAAGGTGTGGATGTCGCCGGGCGAGACGCCATGCGCGCGCAGCTGCCCCTGCAGCGACTCATTCTCATCGAAGAAAATCGGCGTCACCCACGCATACATGCGGTACACGCCTTTCGACGTGGCCGCGCGGAAGTGTTCGGCGTAACCGGTGTCCCACAGGTACAGGCCCGCGCGCGTCTCGATCAGGTAGGCGCGCGAGGGGAAGCAGCGGCTGGCCAGCCCGCTGCCTTTCAAGACCATGCACGACGGATGGGTGCAATGGCCGACGCGAAACGCGGTGATGCTAGCCATTGCGCTCCTTGCCTACTTTGTGCGCCGCCGCTTCCTGGCGCATCCACTGCGCCGTGCGGGCGATGCCGTCCTGCAGGCTGACGATGGGGCGGTAGCCGAGCACCTTGCGCGCCTTGGCGTTATCGAGCGTCATGTCGAAACTGAGCGCACCGATGCTGTAGGGCGTCAGCGATGGCTCGCGGCGCGTAAAACGCGAGGCGAACTGCATCAGGCGCGCGACTACCGCCAGCACGCGATACGGCACGCTGACGATCTCGAACGGCTGCTGCAGATGGCCGCAGAACAGGCTGCGCAAGATATCGCACAGGCGCGCCGGCTCGCCATTCGTGATGTTGAAGGCGGCGCCGGAAGCGATGGTCTTGTGCACGGTGGCCAGCCACATCGCGTGCACGACGTTGTCCACATAGGTAACGTCGATGGTGGCCGCGCCGCCATTGGGCAGCGGCAGCTTGCCGCCGCGCTCCTGCAGCACCCTGGCCAGACGCGGAATCAGGACCTGGTCGTGCGGGCCGAAGATGGCGCGCGGACGCAGGATCACGCACGTCATGCCGCGCTGGCGGTCGACGCACTCCTGCACCAGTTTTTCCGCCATCGCCTTGCTGCGCGCGTAGGCGTTGACGAAGGCGTCGGGGCGGAAGGATTCCGGCACCTCGTAGCGGTTGCGGTAGTCGAAATAGATGGCCGGGGTGGAGATGTGCACGAAGCGCGCCACGTGCAGGCTGGCGGCAGCGCGCAGCAGCTGGGCCGTGGCCGTGACGTTGGCGGCGATGAAGTCGCGTTCCGCGCCCCAGGGCGACGACAGCGCGGCGCAGTGCCAGACGGTGTCCATGCCGCGCACCAGTTCGTCGACCTGGCGCGGCGTGGCCTGCGCCAGGTCGAGCGCGACGAATTGCGCGCCCATGCGTTCGAGTTCGCGGCCCACGGCGGCGTTGCGGCCCGTGGCGCGCACTTCCACGCCCTGTGCCAGCAGGGTGCGCACGGCATTGCGCCCCAAGCCGCCCGTCGCTCCCGTGACCAGTATCCGCCTCATCACACCACCTTCACAGGTCAAGTATCATGCCGCCGATGGTCAGGCCAGCGGCCGTGCCCATCATCAGCAAACGCTGGCCTGCCACGGCCCGCCCCGTCATCACCGCCTCGTGCAGGGCGGTGGGCAAGGACGCGGCCACCTGGTTGCCATGCGTTTCAAAGATCTTGATGATTTTAGCATCGGGAACGTCGAGGATGCGCGCCGCATGCGCGAGGCCCAGCGGGCTGGCCTGATGCGGCACGACGACGTCGATCTTGTCCAGCCCGGCGCCCGATTCGGCCATCAGTTCCGCCAGGAAATCCGGCATCACCTTGACGGCCAGACGGAACACGGCCTTGCCATCCATGCGGAACAGATAGTCGCCCGGTTCGCAGCCGTTGCGCGGATTGCGCTCGGTGCCGCCGCCGCGAATTTCGCAGTAGCGCCGCCCTTCCGGATACGTGCCCATCTTGTAGGCGCGGATGCCGGCGCTGCCGTCGCCCCGCTCGACGATGACGGCGGCGGCGCCGTCGCCAAAGATCATCGACGCTTCCGGCTCGCTCCAGTCGACCCCGCGCGACGCGAGATCGGACGAAACGATGGCGATGCGCCGATAGGCGCCGCCGGCCAGCATGGACGCGGCCACGCGGAAGGCGGCCATGAAACTGAGGCAGCTGGCGTTGACGTCAAAGCTTTGCGTGCCTGGCGGCAAACCCGCGTGTTCGGCCACGAAGCAGGCCGTATTCGGCAACGCCTGCTCGGGCACGCCGCAGGCGCAGATCAGAAGATCGATGTCGGCCGGGCGCAGGCTGGCATTCTTCAGCGCGTCGAGCAGGGCGGCGGCGCCCAGCTGGCTTTGCGACTCATCGGGCGCGGCGACAAAGCGCGACAGCACGCCGCTCTTGCGCAGGGTATAGCCGGCCGGATGGCCCAGTTTCAGGTCCAGGCTGGCGGAGGTAACGCTGTGCGACGGCACGGCTTTGCCCGTCGCGATCAGGCGAACTGGAATCATGTTGGCCTTAAAAAAGTAAAGTAAAAACGGTGGATGAAGGGTTCAGTCGCTAATCGCGGGCCAGCGGCGGCAATGCGACACCACAGTTCTTGCAGAAATTGGCATCGTCGTCGAGCCCTTCTTTCAGGCACGTGGGGCAGGTACGCGTGGTGACCAGCTTGGAGCTGCGCTGTACCGTCATCTCGGCGCTGATAATGCCGGTGGGCACTGCCAGGATGCCCCAGCCCAGCAACATCATCAGCGAGGCGATGGTGCGGCCGATGTCGGTCTTCGGCGTGATATCGCCGAAACCGACCGTGGTCATGGTGCTGATGGCCCAGTATATCGACGTGGGGATACTGCTGAAACCGTTTTCCGGCCCTTCCACGACGTACATCACTGTGCCCAGCAGAAAGACCACCATCATGACGAACGACAGGAAGATGAGGATCTTGCGCCGGCTGGCCAGCAAGGCCCGCCCCAGCACCGTGTATTCATGCACATACGACGTGAGCTTGAGGATACGGAACATGCGCAGCAGGCGCAAAATGCGCACGTCGATCAGCACGTGCGCACCCGGCAGCAGCAAGCCGATGTAGGTCGGCACGATGGCCAGCAAGTCGATAACACCGAAGAAACTCTTGGCGTAGCGCACAGGATGCTGCAGGCACGACAGGCGAGCGAAATATTCGATGGTAAATAAAATGGTGAAAAACCATTCGAGCGCCGTCAGCCAGGTGCCATAGCGCTCGGCCACGGAGGCGACACTGCTGAGCACGACCACCGTCACGCTGATCAGGATGGCGGCGATCAGCAGCAAATCGAAGGCGCGGCCCGTGCGCGTTTCCGCCTCGAAGATAACGGTGTACACCTTCTCGCGCCAGCCCCGCTCGGGCTTGCCAAATTTTTGCTGCGTTTCCTGCGCCGCCAGCTGCTGCGGCGTCAGGGGCGCCGCTCCGCTTTTCGTCGCGGCTTTCATGTGGTTGATGTGCTCATATACTATTATTGTATAGATAATTGACAAAGCACGGCGACACGCACTGTTGCGCTACGGCAGCACTACGACAGCTTTTTCGCCAGCAACACGGCATTGCGCCGGTCGCGCTCGGCTTGCACGATGTCCGTCGTGCGCGCTTCCGACAGGCCCACCTCGTGCAATACCGTGGCCGTCAGCTGCAGCGCCGACTCCAGCGCCTCGGGCACGACCAGGGTGGCGCCCGCCTGTATCAGGGCCACGGCATGCGCCTCGTCGCGCGCCCGCGCATACACGGGCAGCTGCGGATATTCGCGGCGGATCGATTTCACGGCGTGCAGCACGGAGGCCGCATGGTCCATGGTCAGCACGACGGCGGCAGCCCGGTCCGCATTCACCTTTTGCAACAGTTCCGCGCGCGAGGCATCGCCGAAATACACGGGGAAACCGCGCGGATGCAAGGTCGTCACCAGGCGCGCGTCGTTTTCAATCGCCACATACGCGATATCCTGCTCCGTCAGCACCTTGGCCAGCAACTGCCCCACCCGGCCGAAACCGGCGATGATGACGGTGCTGCCCTGCGGCGGCAGCGCGCCGTGCGCCAGGTCGGCCAGCTGATGGTGGTGGCGCTGTTCCCACCAGTTGCCGAACGCGCGCGCCGCCTTGGCCAGCGCCGGCGTGGCGAACAGGCTCAGGCCCACCACCAGCATGACGAACTGCGCCACCTGCGGGCCGATCAGCTTGGTACCGAGTGCATACGCGACGACGATGAAGGCGAATTCGCCGCCCTGCCCCAGCAGCACGCCCGTTTCCACGGCGCGCCCCCAGTGAAAGCCGCCGATGCGGAAAATCACGCTGATGACCAGGGCTTTCAAGGCAAACAGGCTCAGCACGGCCAGCGGAATCAGCACGGGCGACTTGAGGATTTCGCGCACGTCGATCTGCATGCCCACCGACATGAAGAACAGCCCCATCAGCAAGCCCTTGAAGGGCTCGATCGTCACTTCCACTTCGTGGCGAAATTCCGTTTCCGCCAGCAACAGACCAGCCAGCAAGGCGCCCAGCGCCATCGACAGGCCCGCCAGATACGTCAGGCCGGCGATGCCCAGAGTACTGAGCAAGGTCAGGGCCATGAAGACGTCGGGCTGGTGTTTCTTGACGAAAAACTGGAACAGCGGGCGGATCACGCGGCGTCCCAGCAGATAGATGAGCAGGATGGCGCCCGCCGATTTCACGGCCGCAAAGCTGAGCAGGTAGGCCAGGTCGTCGCTGCGCCCGCTGGCGAACACGTCGATCAGGATGAACAGCGGTACCACCATCAAATCCTGGAACATCAAGATGGAAAAGCCCGCCTGGCCGGCCGGCGTCTGCAAGGAACGCTGATCGGTCAGCAACTGCATCACGACGGCCGTCGACGACAGCGACAGCACCAGGCCCAGCACGATGGACGCTTCGAGCGACAGGCCAAAGTAGTAGGCTACGCCGCCGATCAGGCAGGCGCTGACGGCCACCTGCCCCACGCCCGCGCCGAATACCCAGCGCCGCAGCGCCCACAGCCGTTCCGTCGACAATTCCAGGCCGATCATGAACATCAAGAACATCACGCCCAGCTCGGCCAGGCCGCTCACCTGCTCGGCCCGCACGAACGAGAAATACGTCAGCCACGTGAAGTCGCCGGCCCACAGGCCGAAGCCGAACGGGCCGAACAGGGCGCCGACGGCGAGGAAGCCCAGCACCTGGTTGACCTTCAGGCGCTGCAATAGCGGGATAAAAATCCCGGCCAGGGCGAGAAACAGCAGGGTTTCTCGCAAATACGGTAAGGCGTGCTGCTCTTCCAAAATAGTCCTAACTTAATGATATCCATGCCGAATTGGCAATTATTGCATGCTGGGCCGTTGCAAAACAGGCGCACATGCGATATTTTTTGCTTAAGAGCAACACATCCGTTCTCTATTTCGGCGGCGCCAGCATGTCCGCGCGGGGACGGTCCCAGCCCGGCACGTAGGCGGGGCATGGCCGGCTGCGGAACTGTTGCAATTCGACGGTCGTGAAATTGGGCTGCATGCCAGGATTGAAACGCACGTCCGTCAACTTGTCCGCATTCAACCTGGGCATGCGCGCAAAGCGGAACCATGCGTCGACATAGCAATTGTCTTCCTGCAAGGCGCGCAAGGCGGCCAGGCTGCCCGCCGCCCGGGCGGACACGGCGATGCCGGGCGCCAGCTGCTGCTCCTTCTTGCCCGTCTCGGCCAGCCCGGCCGGGCAAGCGGCGGGCGCCAGCGATGCGGGCAGCAGGCTCAGGGTGCCGCGCCGCAAGGTGTACACGTCCGTCTTGCTGTCGAGCGAGACATAGATCCAGCACAGCGGATTGCTGGGGAATGCCGTCATCGCCACGTCCCACACGCGCGTGCCGGGGTCCAGGCGCTGCACGGCCGCCTCGATGCGCGTACGGCCAAGGGCGGAAGCCACGCCCTGCGTACCGATGAAGGTAGCGGCCAGCGCGAAAGCCAGCAGCAATGGACCGCGTCCCCGTTCGCCGGCCCGTCCCTGCAGCACGGCCAGGATCACGCCCAGCCCCAGCAGCACGGCCAGCGAGGCGGGCGCCAGATAGGTTTTATAGGTGAAGAAACACAGGGCCGCCGCCAGCGCCGCCAGCAGCACGCTTTTGACGATGCCGTAGCGCAAGGACATGATCACGGGCACGCCCAGCAGCACCCAGAACATCGGTTCGACAATGAAGACCATGTCGCCATACAGCCAGCGGCTGTCAAACGGATAGAACGGGTGCAAGCCATAGGAATTGAGGAAATCCATGCTCATGTGCAAGCAGAATCCCAGCAGCAGGCAGGCGGCCAGGCCGATGCGGGCGGGCACGCTTTCCTTCAGCAGCCGGCGCGCGCCCGGCCATAGCAGCCATAGCAGGGCCAGCAAGATCAGCGCCTGGGGCAAGGCCAGCAGCAAGGTATGCGTGTGGCCGCGGTGGTGCAGCATGTAGCCGAAGGGGCGCGGCAACAACTTGGTCAGCACCAGGTCGAGGTCGGGCGCGTTGCTGGCAAACCATGCCGAAAATAGAAACAGCGCACGCCGGGTGCGCTGTGCGGGTAGCTGCGGCTCGGGCGGCAGGCTGCGGTGTACCAGTTCGCCGACCCCGAGGCCGATGACCGAATGCGTAATATTATCCATCGGGCAATTTTACAGGATGCGGCCACCCCAAGAGCAAAGGCTTGGGGTCGTACCCTCAGGTTACGCCCCCCGGATTCTGCCATTGGGTTTGTTCAATCAAGCGGCTACAGCGCCTGTAAATCTTCCCCGCGCATGCCCACCAGCAAGGCGCGGCCATCGGGCAGCACGCGGAACTCGCCATAACGTGCCTTTTCCCAGCGCGCCGCCTCGCCTTCCTTGAAGAACCAGGCATCGCTGACCAGCACCCAATTCCCATCCTTCGGCGTCAGCTCGAGCAGGAATTCACCGGGCCCCAGCGCCTCTTTGGTGTACGGGCGCAGCAGTTCCGCCACCCCGCGCGCATCGCGCCTGGCCACGACGAAAGGCCGGCCGGGCGCCCGCTCCACGCTGGCCAACGTGCTCAGCACGCCCAGATTGACGAAATTGAGGCGCATGTAGTCGCCCTGCATCAGCGAGCGGGGATCGACGGGTTCCAGCGCCACGAAGATTGCTTCCCCCTTGGCAATGAGCTGCTCTTTTTGCCAGATGCCGCCATTGGCGACCAACAACACCAGCAACAATCCGCCCAGCACGCCCAGGCGCGCGGCACGGCGCTCAAGCGCCACCTCCGCCGGTTTGTTTTCCACCAGGTGCAGCACGGCGCCGCGCGTGGCCAGCCACGACAACGCACACAGCACGGCGCCCGCGATCGCCAGCAGCGCCGCCTTGTTGGCCAGCGGCCAGGCCAGCTGGTAATAAAAGCTGCCGATGATCCACGCCGCCGCCAGCGCGGCCGCCACGGCCACGCGCGAGCGCCCGCTTGTCACGCAATACGCAAGGATCAGCAGCACCGGACCCAGCCCTGGCATAAACCACGCCAGCACGATCAGCACCAGCGCCACGCCGATGGCGGGCAACTGGCGCAATGCCGGCCAGCGCCACCCCGTCCAGGCAGCAGCCGCCGCGGCCAGCACGAGCGACACGCCATTCAAGGCCTGCGCATACCAGGCAATACCCTGGTGCCGCGTCACTTCGCGCGCCACTTCGCCGGCAAAGCCACCGCCCAAGGCACCGCCCAGCATGAAGGTCATGCCCGACCAGAAGACCAGCCCCAGCAGGATCGCCAATACCCACCCCGTCGACAGCGATTCCAGGAAGGCGGCGACGGGCGCGCCGCGGCCATCATTGAACGCTTGCTTCTGCAGCCAGTGGGCGGCCAGCCACAGTGCCAGGGCCAGCATCCAGGCCAGATACAGTTGCGTAGGATCGTTTTCGAAAATCCAGTCGCGCGTGCTATCGACGATGCCCAGCCCCAGCAAGCCGCAGGCGACCAGTCCCAGCAGCACGCGCAGCCAGTCGCGCGGCAAGGCGGCGGCCACCACCAGGCATGCCAGGCACAGCAGCAGCGATGCCGTCTGCGTGGAATAGTCGCGATACAGGGCATAGCCGAGCAAGCCGCCGCCCACGAGCAGACAGGGCACGGCCAGTTGCTCGACAAACAGCGCCACGCCGCGCGTGCGGATCAGCAGCACGGCCACGACCAGCACGATGACGGCCACCACATACGCGCCGGGACCGTGGCGCACGATGCTTTCCAGGCCCACGCCCAGCGCAATCATCAGGGGAATGGCGGCCAGCCAGGCGCCGAAGGCCGTCATCAGCACCAGCGGCCACGGCCGAACATCCTGCACGGGGCGGGTGGCGTTCGGCGGCAACAGGCCCGCGCGCGTGGCGTCGTCGATCAGGGTGGCGAGCGCGTCGGTTCGTTGAGTATTGATATTGCTCATGCCGCCTCCCGGCGCGTGCGCCACAGGATGCCTTGCACGGTCAGCGCCAGCAGCACGGCGGCCAGCAAGCCCAGCACGGTCAGCGCGCCGACGCCATCGCCATGGCCGTTGAACAGCACGTGCGTCAGGCCGCCCACCAGCAAGATGTTGATACCGAGCGCCACGGCGCTCAGGCCGAACACGTCAAAGAACCGGCCGGTGGCCAGCAGGACGCCGGCGACGAGCAGCAAGCCCAGTCCGGCCCAGTACGGCGACTCGATCTCATTGCCGAACAGGGCGCTGACGGCCGTGCCCGTGATGAGGATGGTGGCCAGCACCAGACCCAGACGCAGGGCCCAGCTGCCCGCGCCCGTCCAGCGCGCCAGCAGGGGCGAGACAAACGCACAGGCAAGCAGCACGGCCAGCCAACCGCTGAGGAAAATGCTCAGGTCGGACGAATCGATGCGCCAGCTATGGCGCACGTGGGCCTGCATCCACAGCGTGACGGCCGTCGACAGTACCAGCATCCACGGCGTCCACAGCACGTCGCTGCGCGCGACAAAACACAGGGGCAAGGCCAGCACGGCCCACAGGGCGAACAGCTGCCATGGATCGGCGCCCGTCTGGTAGGTCTGGCCGAAGTAAGCGAACAGGCCGCCGATGGCCAGCAAGGCCAGCAGCAGCAAGGGAACGCGCGCCTTGGGCACGGCAAACGCGCCCACGCAGGCGGCGGCAAACACCGCTTGCAGCAAGGCAAAGCGGCCCATGCGGCCGAAGTCTTCCCAATTGGCGGCCACCCAGCAGATCAAGCCCATGCCCAGCAAGGCGGCCCCCAGCACGGCCACGCCGCGCGGCAGCCAGTGGGCCAGGCGCGCCGGTTCGCGCTGGAAACCGGCCACTTCCTGCAACTGCCGGGTTTGTTGGGCATCGAGCGCATGGGCCGAGGCGAGTTGGTACACGGCGAGGCGTAAATCCATCGTCTGCTTTCTATTGATTTTTAGTATGGAAAGAAAGTGTCAGCGCTCGACGCTGACGCCGCGCCAGAAGGCGACGTGGCCGGCAATTTGCTTGGCGGCATCCTTGGGCTGGGGGTAATACCAGGCCGCGTTGGCATTGACCTGGCCGTCGACGACGAGGTCGTAATAGCTGGCCGTGCCCTTCCAGGGGCAGACGCTCGTGTGGCTGCTGGGACGCAGATAGTCCTGCGTCACGGCCGACAAAGGAAAATATATATTGTTTTCAACGACTTGCACCTGCGCATCGGTCGCTTGCGCGATGACGGCGCCATTCCAGCGGGCTGTTGGCATTTGGCTATCCTCCTTCACTGCGGAGTGTAGCCGAAATTAACCGTCATGGCGCGCGCCATTGGCGCCTCGTTCAGGCGCCGGCGATGATCTGGCGCAAGGCTTGCTCGAACACTTCAGGCGGCTGGCCGCCGGAAATCAAATGGCGCTCGTTGATGATGACGGCCGGCACCGAGTTGATGCCGTTCTGCTGGTAGAACTGCTCCTGCGCGCGCACCTCGTCCGCATAGGCGCCGGACGCCAGCACGTCGGCCGCTTTCACGGTGTCGAGCTCCACTTTGCCGGCCACAGCCAGCAGCACCTCGTGCGACGACGGATCCTGGCCTTGCGTGAAGTAGGCATCGAACAGCGCCATCTTGAGCTCCTTCTTGCGCCCTTCCAGAGCGGCCCAGTGCAGCAGACGGTGGGCGTCAAACGTGTTGTAGATGCGGCTACGCTTGTCCATGGCGAAGGTAAAGCCCAGCTGCTCGCCACGCGCGCGGATCGCTTCGCGCGACTGCGCCATCTGTTCCGGCGTGGAACCGTATTTGCGGGCGATGTGTTCGCCGATGTCCTCGCCTTCGGGCGGCATGTTGGCGTTCAGCTCGAAAGGCTGGAAGTGGATGTCGGCCTGGACGGTGTCTTGCAGCTTGTCCAGCGCCTGCTCCAGCGATTTCAGGCCGACCACGCACCAGGGGCAGGAAACGTCGGAAACGAAATCGATACGGACGGGAGTGGGAGTGGAAACAGTCATGGTGGCAGCCTTTGCGCGAGTCGGTGGCGGCCGCACCGCGCGGCGCCGCAAGGTTGGGGTCAGTTCCTTCGGAATCGGTATGCGCCCTATCAGGCCGCTTACCCCCGGCGGGTCTGACCCCGGCATTTTACTTTTTCTTGGCGGGCGCCTTGGCCGCATCCTTCTTGCCGCCGATCTTGCTTTCCTTGCCAGAGAGCAAATTCGCGATGTTCTGGCTGTGGCGGTAAGCGAGCAGCACGCTCATGACGATGACGGACAGCAAGATGGGATCGACGCCGAACAGCAAGCCATAGTAAAACGGCGCGAACAGGGCCGCCACCAGGGCTGCCAGCGAGGAATAGCGAAATGCGTAGGCAATGATCAGCCAGGTGGCCAGGGTTGCCAGGCCCAGCCATGGGTTGATGCCCAGCAGCACGCCGAGGGCCGTCGCCACGCCCTTGCCGCCGACGAAGCGGAAGAACACGGGCCACAGATGGCCGAGGAAGACGGCGATGGCCACCAGGGCCACGGCCGTGTCGCCCACGCCCAGCGCGCCGGCAAAGTGGTCGGCCAGGAACACGGCCAGCCAGCCCTTGGCACCATCGCCCAGCAGGGTCATGATGGCGGCGCCTTTGTTGCCGCTGCGCAGCACGTTGGTGGCGCCCGGATTTTTCGAGCCATAGGTGCGCGGATCGGCAATGCCGTAGACCTTGCTCATCACCACGGCAAACGATATCGAGCCGAGCAAGTAAGCGGCCACTGTCATTGCCACGGTTGTGATTACTGGATTCATTTCTTCCCTTTATTGTGTTTATTACACCAGCATCGAGGCTGGCGCAGCAGAATATACACCAGCACCCCGCCTACGGACAGGGCGGGGACTGGTTTTCTTAATCCTGCAAGGCGCACTGCACCGGCTTGGCTTGCAGCAAGTCAACAAGCACCTGTGGCGCCAACGAGACGAGGAAACCGCGCCGTCCGCCATTGATGTAGATGCGCGGCAAGTCCAGGATCGACGCTTCCACGTACACGGGCATGGTCTTCTTCGTGCCGAACGGCGAGGTGCCGCCGATCATGTAGCCGGAATGGCGCTGCGCCACGTCGGGCTTGCACGGCTCGACGGATTTGCAGCCGATGCCGCGCGCCAGGTTCTTGGTCGACACCTTGCAATCGCCATGCATGAGCACGATCAGCGGCTTGGCCGCCTCGTCCTGCATCACCAGGGTCTTGATCACATCGTGCTCGGGCACGCCAAGTTCGCGCGCCGACACGCTGGTGCCGCCGTGCTCTTCGTACGGATACGGGTGTTCTTCGAAGGAAACTTGATGCTTGCGCAGCAACTGCGTCGCCTGGGTTTCGGAAATATGCTCTTTTTTAGCCATGCGTGATACGCTGATCGTTCAGTGAGGAGTGCTAATTATGCAGGAAGAAATCCGCTTTGCCACATTCAATGTCTGCAACCTTGCCCCCGCCGGGGCGAAATTGTATGACAACCTGGAACCGTTGAGCCCGGCGCAATACGCAGCCAAGGCGGAGTGGACGGCGCGGCAGATCGACCTGCTCGACGCCGACGTGATCGGTTTCCAGGAGATTTTCTCGCAGGCGGCCCTGCGCGACGTGCTGTCGCGCACGCGCCATTACCGCGAAGCCACCGTGGCCGGCTACGACGCGATGGACCCCGCCGGACGCATGCTGCCCACGGTGGCGCTCGTGTCGCGCTTGCCCCTGGTGGGCGCCGGTGTGGCCTGGGCGGATTTTCCCGCCGGCGTGAGCGTCTCCGCCGAGGACAACGCCTGCCGCTTCGCCCGCGCGCCCTTGCACGTGCAGGTCATCTTGCCTGGCGGGCAGCTCACGGATGTGGTCGTCGTGCATTTGAAATCGCGCCGGCCCGACTACCGCCATGGCGACGGCAACGATGCGGCCGCCTACGCGCTGGCCAACCTGCGCTCGCTGCAGCGGCGCGGCGCGGAAGCCGTGGCCCTGCGCGTGCTGGCAAGCGAACTGGGCCATAGCGGCCGTCCCCGCATCGTGCTGGGCGACTTCAACGACATCGCCAATGCCGTCACCACGGCCATCGTCATGGGTGCCGGCGCGCCGTGCGAACCGCATGGTGACATGCCGGAAATGCGCGCGCGCCTGTACGACGCCAACGCCATCCAGTTGCGCCAGGATGCCTTGCGCCACGTGGGCTACACGAATATCCACGACAGCGCCTACATGACGATCGACCACATCCTCGTGTCCGAACATTTTCATCCTGCCTCGCCGCGCGCCATCGGCGTGCTGCAGGAAGTGACTTATCTCAACGACCATTTGCTGCTGGGCTTGCCACACGCGTCCGACCATGGCCAGGTGCTGGCGCGCATCAAGCTGCTGGGAAATATCCATTAACTCAGTCACTAATGTAGTAACTTCCCCATAGCACTGCCCTCGACTTGCGCGCTGGCAAAGCGCCCCTGGTATTGCTGGCAGCCCTGCCCCCGCAGATACGCGAGTTGCTGCGCCGTTTCCACGCCTTCGGCGATCACCGTCAACTGCAGCTCACGCGCCATGGCAATGATGGTGGCGGCCACGGCCGTGTCGGACTCGCCCGCCGCGCCGTCCACGGCGGCGGGCAGGAACGAGGGGTCGATCTTGAGTTTATCCACCGGGTAATGGCGCAGATTGGCCAGGCGCGAATAGCCGGTGCCGAAGTCGTCGATGGCCAGCCTGGCGCCCAGCGCGCGCAGCTGCGCCAGCACGCCGGCCAGACGTGCGCCGCCCTTCATCAGCAAGGATTCCGTCACTTCCAGTTCCAGGCTGGCGGCAGGCAAACCGGACACGGCCAGCGCTTCTTGTACGCTGAGCAATAAATTATTGTGCAGGCATTGCGCCGGCGACAGATTCACGGCCACTCTCCAGGCATGGCCCGCATCGTGCCAGGCCCGTGCGCGCAGACAGGCGTGGCGCAGCACCCAGTTACCGATCGACACCATCAAGCCGCATTCCTCGGCCACGGCGATGAAGCGCTCGGGCGGCAGCACGCCCAATTGCGGGTGATGCCAGCGCAACAGCGCTTCCGCGCCGAGGATCTGCCCGCTGGCCACATCGAGCGCGGGCTGGAACTCGAGCACGAATTCATCACGGCCCAATGCCTCGCGCAAGCCTTGCTCCAGGCTGGCCCGCTCGACGATTTGCGCATTCATTTCCGCATTGAAAAACTGGAAATTGTTGCGCCCGTTTTCCTTCGCGTGGTACATGGCGATGTCGGCGTTGTGCACGAGGGTATCGATGCCGTCTCCATCGCTGGGAAAGATGGCCACGCCGATCGAGGTCGACACATGCAGTTCGTATTCGCCCAGCTGGTACACCTGCGTCACGGCATGCAGCAGGCTGGCCGCCACGTGGGCCACCTGGTCGATGCCGCCCACCTCGGCCAGGATGATGACGAACTCGTCGCCGCCATGCCGGCTGACCGTGTCGACGCCACGCACGCAGCGCACGAGGCGCCGCGCCACTTCCTTGAGCAGCAAATCGCCCACGTGGTGGCCCATGCTGTCGTTGATGTGCTTGAAGTGGTCGAGGTCCAGGTACAGGATGGCCAGCATGCTCAGCTTGCGCCGCGCGGCCGCCAGCGCCAGCGACAGCCGGTCCAGCAGCAGCACCCTGTTCGGCAAGTCGGTGAGGAAATCGTGCTCGGCCAGATGGCGCGTGTGTTCCTCATTCTTCTTGCGCTCGCTGATGTCGCTGAGGATGGCCAGGTAATTGCTCAATTGTCCCTGCGGGTCGCGGATGGCCGTCAGCGACAGCCAGGCCGGGTAGCGCCCGCCCGCCTTGCGCTGGCCCATGATGTCGCCTTGCCAATAGCCGTTCGTCTCGACCTCATCCCACACGTGGTCGAAAAACGCGGGCGCGTCCGGCTCCACGCCGTGCAGGACGAAGGGTTTGCCCAGCATATCGTCCAGGCTGTAACCGCTGATCTCGCTGTACGCGGGGTTCATGCTGACGACCCGCTGCTGCGGGTCCATCACGACGATGGCCTCGCGCGCATGTTCGACCACCTGTGCCGACAGGTACAGGGCCCGCTCGGCCAGTTTGCGCGAGGAAATATCGCGGATCACGGCATAAAACAGATAGGTGTGGTCAAGCGTGACGGATGTGAGCAGCACTTCGCCCCAGAACAGCTCGCCGGTGCATGTCTGATAGCGCCAGTCGTAGCGGCAGTTGCCGTCGGCATGGGCTTGCGCGGCCAGCTGCGTGCCGCGCAACGAGGACAATGCGCCATCGGGCTGGCGCAAAGGCGAAAAGTCGCTGAGGCGGCGCCCCAGCAGCCGTGGCCGGCCTTCGCATTGAAACAGGGCAATGGCGGCCGGATTCGCTTCAGCGATATGCTCGTCACGCAACAGCAGGATGGCGTCGGCCGATTTCTCGTACAACTGGCGGAAATTGTCACCCATCAGCAACAAGGCGCCCTGCGCGACCCCATCCTGGCCGCTGGCCGTGATGTCGACATCGATGCAGACCACTTGCCGCACACGCCCGGATTGGATGACGGGAAACACGGTGGAGCAGATGCAGCGCGGCGCGGCCCCGTCTGCAGCGAGCTTCCACAGGCGCGTACTGCGCGCCTTGCCGCTTTCCCACACGGCCGTCAGTTCGCCCGCCGCCTCCTCGGCCACGCTGGCGGCGCCGGGCAGCGCGGCGGCCACTGTGGCCCACGGCTGGCCCAGCGCCAGTTCGGCCGCCACGCCATACAGGCGCGCCGCGCCAGCGCTCCAGTAGCGCACCATGCCGTCGCGGTCGATGCCGCGCACGGCCAGGCCGGGCGCCTGTTCGATCGCGGTAACAATGATCGACAGCAAATCGAGCGCCTTGCCGACCGGCCCCGCCTGCGGTTCGGCCGCGGCCAGCAAACGGCCCGGCGACGGGGTGGCTCCGGCAATCCGATCAGACATCAGGCCCCCTGTGGCGCGGCCGCGCGACAACCGGCAGGCGTATGGCCTGTCCGGTGGCGCAACCATCTTGACCATTCTTGCGCGCCAGCGAATCGGCTTCTTGAGGATGCGCAAGCATCGTGACGCGCATGGCGGGCATGCTGGCCGTGGTCTCCGGTCGCCGTTTTTTGCATTCCAGCCCCGATTTTGTGCAATCTGTCGCACGGCGATGGCGGCAAGCCTTGAATCTTCCTAAAGTGGCAACATGCGCATCGCCGTGAACGGCCGCAGCGGCAGGCGTGCTGTCTGCGGCCGCCACGGTGATGCGCTACCCGAATTCCCCCGGCCTGCCGCAGGCCGGCCGCACCGAGACCTGGCGCCGAACCCCTGCGCCGCTCCTGACTAAAAAACCTATGAAAAACGAGACCCTGCCCCCCGCCTCCCCCCTTGCCGCCACGCGCCGCCGGCGCTGGCGCACGCCCGTCTTGATCCTTGTCGTGCTGGGCCTGGCCGGCGGCGGCTGGACGGTGATGCAATCGAAGCAGCAAGCCGCCAAGGCGGCCGAACAGCAGGCGAGCAAGAAGAAGGAGCAGGAAAAGACGCCCGTGCATGAACTGGCGCAGGGCGACGTGGCCGCCATCGATGCGCGCGCCCTCAGTATCAGCCTACCCTTGTCCGGCTCGCTGGCGCCCGTGACCCAGGCGACCATCAAGGCCAAGGTTTCCGGCGTGATCGAGGCAACGACCTTGCAGGAAGGCCAGCACGTGGCCAACGGGCAAATCCTCGTGCGCCTGGACGCGGCCGACCAGCGCGCCCGCCTGACGCAGCAGCAAGCCATGCTCGACGAAGCGCAGGCGCGCCTGTCGATGGCCAGCAAGAATGAAGCGAACAGCCAGGCGCTGCTCAAGCAAAAATACATTTCACAGACGGCTTACGACACGACGCAGAACTCCGTCGACCTGGCGCGCGCCAACGTCAAGTCCGCCGCCGCCATGCTCGACATCGCCCGCATCGCGCTGGCCGACACGGTGATCCGCGCACCGATGGCCGGCATCGTCAGCAAGCGCCACCTGCAGGCCGGCGAAAAAGTCTCGCCCGACATGCCCGTCTACACCATCGTCAACCTGGCCCAGCTGACCCTGGAAGCGCCCGTGCCCAGCGCGGAAATCCCCCGCATCAAGCTGGGCCAGGATGTGCACTTCAAGGTCGACGGCTTCGGCGCGCGCGACTTCGCCGGCAAGGTCACGCGCATCAACCCGACCACCGAGAGCGGCTCGCGCGCCATGCTCGTCTACATCGCCGTCGACAATGGCGATGGCGCGCTGCGCGGCGGCATGTTCGCCAAGGGCAGCATCGTCACCGAGCGCTCGCCCGTGGCGCCGCTCGTGCCCCTGACGGCCGTGCGCAATGAAAAACAGGGCCCCGTCGTGTATGCGCTGGTCAACAACAAGGTCGTCGCCCAACCCGTCACCCTGGGCTTGCGCAACGAGGATGAAGGCTATGCGGAAGTGACGTCCGGCCTGGTGCCGGGCGCGAAAGTCATCGTCGCCAAGCTCGATGGCGTGAAACCTGGCCACGGCGTGACCTTCGCCGCACCGACGCCCGCCGCCCCCGCCGCGCCGGCAGCCGTGCTGGCACGGAAGGATTAAGCCATGTGGATGACCAAAGTCAGTATCCAGAATCCCGTCTTCGCCACCATGGTCATGGTGGCGCTTGTGGTGCTGGGCATCTTCTCCTACCGGGGACTGGGCGTGGAGAGCATGCCCAGCGTGCAGTTCCCGTTCGCCGCCATTGAAGTGAACTACCCGGGCGCCTCGCCCGAGGCCGTGGAAAACGACATCACGCGCCCCATCGAGGACGCCGTCAACACCGTCAGCGGCATCAAGACCATCCGCGCCAACTCGTGGGAGGGACGCGCCGGCGTCTACCTGGAATTCGAGCTGTCGACGAATATGGACAAGGCCATGCAGGACTTGCGCGACAAGGTGGCCCTCGTGCGTCCGCGCTTCCCGAAAGAAGCCAAGGACCCGTTCATCGCCCGCGCCGAAGGCGACAACGAGCGCCCCATCGCCACCATCGTGCTCACATCCACCGGGCATGACCTGCGCGCGCTGTCGACCATGACGGAGCAGATCATCAGCAAGCGCTTCCAGGGCGTGGCCGGCGTGGGGCAAGTCAAGCTGCGCGGCTTGCGCGCGCGCCAAATCCTCATCAGCATGAAGCCGATCGAGCTCAATGCCCAGGGCATCGGCGTCGATGAAGTGATCCGCGCCATCCAGGCCACGAATACCAATTTGCCGGCCGGCTCCATCAGCCATGGCGCGGCCGAGCAACTGGTGCGCGTGGAAGGCAAGATCAAGGATGCGCGCGAATTTGGCAAGATCATCGTCGCGCGCCGCGCCATCGGCCCCGTCTACCTGGACCAGGTAGCCACCGTCGTCGACGGCGAGCAGGAAGAACTGTCGATCTCGCGCATGAACGGCCAGCAGGCCGTGACCATGGAAATCACCAAGGTGCAGGACGCCAACGTGGTCGAAGTAGGCACCGGCATCCTGAAAGTGGCGGCCGACCTGCAAAAGACCTTGCCGCCCGATATCACCCTGCGCGTGCTCGACGACGAATCGGAACGCGTGCAAAGCCAGCTCAATAACGTCAAGCGCACCATCATCGAAGGCGCCGTGCTGACCATGGTGATCGTCTTCCTGTTCCTGCATTCGTGGCGCTCGACCATCATCACGGGCTTGACCCTGCCGATTTCCGTGCTGGCCAGCTTCATCGCCATGAAGGCCTTCGGCTTTACGCTGAACTTTTTGACCCTGATGGCGCTGTCCCTGTGCATTGGCCTCTTGATCGATGACGCCATCGTCGTGCGCGAAAACATCGTGCGCCACCTGGGCATGGGCAAGAACCACTACAAGGCGGCCAACGACGGCACCAATGAAATCGGCCTGGCCGTGATGGCCACCACGTTCGCCATCGTCGCCGTGTTCGTGCCCGTCGCCTTCATGGACGGCATCATCGGCCGCTTCTTCCTGCAGTTCGGCATCACCGTGGCCGTCGCCGTTCTCGTGTCGCTGTTCGTCAGCTTCACGCTCGACCCCATGCTGTCGTCCGTCTGGCGCGACCCCGTCAAGGACCGCTTCAAGTACGTGCCGTGGCTGGGCCGCTTCATGGCCTGGATCGAGACGGGCATCGACCGCCTGCACGTCTGGTACGGCAAGGTGCTGGCAGTGGCCCTGCGCTGGCGCAAGACGACCCTGGCCACGGCCGTGGCGCTGTTCGCGGGCAGCCTGATGCTCGTGCCCATGATCGGCGGCGAGATGTTCCCCGAGACGGACCAGGGCTGGGTCAACCTGCGCTTCAAGACGCCCGTCGGCTCCAGCCTCGAATACACGGATAGCAAAGTGCGCCAGATCGAAACGGCCCTGAAGGAATTCCCCGAAATCGACAGCCTGGTGGCCAATATCGGCACGCCCGATGGCCGCAACGCGGCCGAGGTGAACCTGAAGCTGACGGACATCAAGACGCACAAGCGCCGTTCGCAGCAGGAACTGGAAAAGCTGATCCGCGAGCGCCTGGCGCCGATTGCCGGCATCACCCTGTCCGTCGGCCAGCGCCCCATCTTCATCGCCATCCTCGGCACGGACGAAGGCAAGCTCGATGCGGTGGCGCACACGCTGATGGACAAGATGCGCAACATCAAGGGCCTGGCCGACATGGAATACAGCCAGGAAGGTGCCAATCCGTCGACCACCGTGAAGATCAATAACGAACTGGCCAGCGACCTGGGATTGTCGGTGCAGCAGATCGGCAATGCCCTGCGCCCGTTTGTCGCCGGCGACACGGTCAGCCACTGGCTGGCATCCGACGGACAGAACTACGACGTCAACGTGCAGCTGCCCAAATCGGGCCGGCAGAAGGTGGCCGACCTGGCCGACCTGTCGCTGGCCTCGAGCAAGCTTGACGCGAACGGCAAGCCCGTCATGATACCGCTGCGCCAGGTGGTCGACTTCGTGCCGTCATCGAGCCCGCAAGTGCTCAAACGCCAGGCCTTGCAGCGCCGCGTCGCCATCTATGCGGGCACGCAGGGCCGTCCCGCCGGCGACGTCGACGCCGATGTGCAAAAGGCGATGCAATCGATCGACCTGCCGCCGGGCGTGCGCTTCGACGTGGCCGGCAATGCGCAGCAGATGGCCGAAACCATGGGCGGCGCGATGATGGCGCTGGGGATCGCCGTGATCTTCATCTACCTGGTGCTGGCCTCGCAGTTCGGCAGCTTCCTGCAGCCGATCGCCATCATGGTGTCCTTGCCGCTCTCCTTGATCGGCGTGCTGGCCGCGCTGCTGATCACGGGCAGCACCTTGAACATCTTCTCCGTGATCGGCTTCATCATGCTCATGGGCCTGGTCACCAAGAATGCGATTCTGCTGGTCGACTTTACCAACCAGCGCCAGCGCGAAGGCCTGGGGCAGTTCGAGGCGCTGATGGAAGCGGGGCAAGTGCGGCTGCGCCCCATCCTGATGACGACCCTGGCGATGGTCTTCGGCATGCTGCCGATGGCCATCGGCATGGGCGACGGCGGCGAATCGCAGGCGCCGATGGGCCGCGCCGTCATCGGCGGCGTGATCACCTCGACCTTGCTGACCCTGGTGGTGGTGCCCGTCGCCTACACCTATCTCGATAGCCTGGGCAAGCGCGCCGCGCGCTTCTTTGGCGGCGGCGAGCATGCCCACGCCGATGCCGACGACACCAAGGCACACGCCCACTGATCCACCGGTCGCCTTCACCGTCCCCGCATTGGCGGGGACGACGCGGCGGCTTCCTGAAGAGAGCTTCAGTTGACCAAAGCTGCCCCACTGGCTAGACTGTCCCACGTTATCAATGATATGGAGTAACTCGTGGGTGCTTGTTCCAGTGACAGTAGTCGATTGACCATCGGCGATCGGCCTTAGGCAAGACGCGCGCATTCCGCCCGCCTTGCCCTCGGCAAGGTGCGGTTTTACCAGCGGCAGTACTCTCTCGCCGCCACTTCCCCCTCATCGTTCCACCGTTGTCGTCTGCTGCCCCCTTCCGGGCGGATAGTCTTCGCCTTGTGCACTCGCCTGTTCCTCCCCAGCCGGGAGAAATGATGGTGGTATTTGACTTTGCGCTGCGCGTTGCCGCGGCATTGACCCTGGGCGCCATGATCGGCGCCGAACGCCAGCTGCGCCAGCGCATGGCGGGCCTGCGCACGAACGCGCTGGTGTCCGTCGGCGCCTCGCTGTTCGTGATGGTTTCCGTGCTCGAAGGCGATGTCTCTGGCCACATGCGCATCGCCGCGCAGGTGGTGTCGGGCATCGGCTTTCTGGGCGCCGGCGTCATCATGCGCGAAGGCATGACGGTGCGGGGATTGAACACGGCCGCCACCCTGTGGTGCTCGGCCGCCATCGGCATCCTGTGCGGCCTGGGGTTTGCGCTGGAAGCGGCGATCGGCACGGGTTTCGTGCTGATCGCCAACCTCGTGCTGCGCCACCTGGCGCAGCGCATCAACGCGCACGGCAGCGAAGCGGGCATCGAGACGGAAAGCATCTACCGCGTGACGGCCGTATGCGAGGCGGAGCAGGAAGTCCAGGTGCGCAAGCTGATGCTGCGCTTGATCAGCGGCATGCCGGCCCTGATGCTGCAATCCTTGCACAGCGAGGATGCGGCGCACGCGGGGCGCATCGAAGTGCGGGCCGACCTGCTCACGCCCCTGTCCAGCCTGGGATTGCTGGAGCAGATCGTCAGCCAGGTGAGCCTGGAAGGCAGCGTCTCGGCCGTGCGCTGGGCGCTGGTGAACAATGCGGAATTTGTCGCAGAACGGGGAGTGTGATGATGAAAAAAATCTTGCATTGGTTTGCCCGGCGCGGTCCTGTCGTGGCCACCTACCGCCTGACCGTCACCTGCCCCGCGGCGCAAGCCGACCACGTCGTGCGCCTGCTGCTGGCCGAACTGAAAGGCGCGGGCCTGGCGCCGTCGCAAATGCTGCGCAGCTGGGACGAGGCCAGACAGGTGGTGCAGCTGATCGCCACGGTGCTGTGCCAGGCCGTGCAGCGCGCCGTGCTGGTGCGCTTCGTCAACCGCGCGGGCGCCTGGCCGCAAGTGCGGCAAGTGCGCTGGGAAGGCGTCGCGCCGTCAATCTGACGCCGGCAGGCGCATGAGGAACAGCGCGCCGCCTTGCGGGCGGTTTTGCGCCTCGATACTGCCGCCATACGCGTGCACGATCGCTTGCGACAGGGCCAGGCCCAGGCCGAAACCGGGCGCCTCGCCCGCGCGCGCCTGGGCGCCACGGTAAAAACGCTCGAACAGATGCGGCAAGTCTTCCACGCCGATGCCCGGCCCCGCGTCCGCCACGCCGACGACCGCATGCGTGCCATCGCGCGCCACGTGCACGGCGATGACGCTGTCGGGCGGCGAAAACTTGACGGCGTTATCGAGCAGGTTGGCCAGCACCAGATCCACGGGACCGGCCGCCACCCGCGCCTGCACGGCCACATTGTCATCGAAGACGATGCGGATGCCGCGCTGCGCCGCCGCCTTTTCCAGGCGCTGCGCGGCCGCCCGCACGAGGGGATTGAGCGCGATGGTTTCCACGGCATTGCGCTCCTGGCCCACGTCCAGGCGCGTGAGCATCAACAGTTCTTCCACCAGGGTCGTCAGCCGCTGCACTTCATCGAGGCAGGACGCCAGCGCATCGACATATTCGGGCGCTTCGCGCGGGCGGCGCAGGGTAATTTCGATTTCCGTGCGCAGGCGCGACAGGGGCGAGCGCAATTCATGCGAGGCGTCGGCCGTGAAGCGGCGCTGCGCATCGTAGCCGTGCTCCAGGCGGTCCAGCATGGCGTTCAGGGTGTCGACCAGGCGGCCAATCTCGTCTTGCGTGCCGGGATGGGGCAGGCGCTGGTGCAGGCTGGCTTCGCCGATCGAATGGGCCTGGTCCACCACATCGTCGATGGCGCCCAGCACGCGGCGCGTGAGCATTTCGCCGGCCAGCCCCACGGCCGCCAGCAAGGCCAGCGCCATGGCGCCAAACAGCACGGTGGCCGCTGCCAGCACATGGTTGGTGTCGTCGAGCGAGCCGGCCACCTGCACGGCCAAACCCGCGCCGGACGAGGGCACGGGGATCGACACCATGCGCAACGGCTCTTCGCCAAACTTGGGCAGGGTCTCGAAGACGGTCTCGCCGGCCGCCAGGCGCGTGAGCAGGGCGGCAGGCGCGGGCAGCTGCGCCGCCTCCAGGTTGCGGCTGCGCGCCAGCACGCGGCCTTCGCCATCGATGATCTGCACCAGGCGGTCGAGCCGTGTCAACGACGGCGGCGCCAGTCCCGGCGCCACCTCGTGCACCTGCACGGGCTGGCGCGGCGCGGCCGGCAGCATGGCCATTTCCGTCTCGCCCAGCGCCAGCAGGGCCGCATCGAGCTGGCCGTGCACGGCGCGCGACAGGCCCCAGTAGCCGGCCAGCGCCGTGCAGGCGACGATGGCGAGGATGACGGCCAGGTGCACCAGCAGCAAGCGTTTGCGAAAGCTAGCCACCGTTGTTTTCCGCCAGGCGGAAACCGCGTCCGCGCACCGTGTGGATCAAGGGCGGCAAACCCGGCGCATCCACTTTTCCCCGCAGGTTGCGCACGTGGACGTCGATCAGATTATCGATGCCGATCAGGTCCGCCTGCCATATCTGCTCGGCCAGGCGCGCGCGGCTGACCACCTCGCCCGCCTGGCGCAGCAGGATCAACAGAATCGCATACTCCTTGGGAGTGAGCACCAGAGGCGCGCCGGCCCGCGTCGCCTGGTGGCTGACGGGATCGAGCGTCAGATCGGCCAGCGCCAGCACCAGCGGGCGGCTGATGTCGGAGCGGCGCAGCAAGGCGCGGATGCGCGCCAGCAGCTCCTCGAATTCGAACGGCTTGGTCAGGTAATCGTCGGCGCCCGTGTTCAGGCCCGCCACCCGGTCGGCCGTGGCGTCGCGCGCCGTGAGCATCAGCACGGGCGTCTGGATGCCGCGCGCGCGCAAGTCGCGGCAAAAATCGATGCCCTGCTTGCCCGGCAACATCCAGTCCAGCACGATCGCGTCGTAATCGACGGCGTAGCTTTCATCCTCGCCCTCTTCCGCGCTGTGCGCCACGTCGACGACAAAACCTTCTTCCTGCAAGCCGCGGGCCAGCAGACGCGCCGCCTTGCGGTCATCTTCCACCAGGAGGATTCTCATGCCTGCCTTTCGCGTCGCACCTTGTTTTCCATGCTGGCATTTTACCGCGCCGCACCGCGCACGCACCGAACCTGAAGAATGATTCAGGCATTCTTGGGCGCTTCTTCAGGAGCACATTGCTATGCTTTCCCGGCGCTGTAGTGACACTGTGACGCTGCTTGCACTCCCCTCTGACCGCCCGCCTGGGCACGGCATCCACGCATGCCCCATCACCATCAATAACAAGGAAACACGGGATGAACACGACCACCCGCAACGCCCTGGGCGCCAGCTGCGCCCTCGCTCTCGCCTGTTCGGCCCTGGCCGGCTGCGCCAAGCCGACGCCGGCAGCCACGCCGCCCGCCCAATCGATGCACCTGGACGACGGCAGCATCGCCGTCGACAAGATGTCGCCGCTGCGCCAGCGCCTGCAGATCGCCGCCGTGCAGGAACAGGACATCGCCACGCAGACGCAGGCGCCCGGCAGCATCGAAGCGATGCCGGAAAAACTGGTGAAAATCACGCCGCCGCTGGCAGGCCGGATCACGCGCTTGCAGCGCGCGCTGGGCGACAGCGTGAAGGCGGGCGACTCGCTGTTCACGCTCGATTCGGCGGAACTGAGCGCCGCCTACGCGGACGACAGCAAGGCGCGCTCCGCCCTGCTGCAGGCGCGCCAGGAACTCGAGCGCCAGAAGACCCTGTTCGACGCGGAAATCGCCGCGCGCAAGGAGTACGAAGCGGCCCAGGCAGCCTACGACCAGGCCGGCAGCGACGCCCGGACCAGCGCCGACAAGCTGGCCCAGTACGGCGCCGACGCGCGCGGCACCCGCCGCGACTATGTGCTGCGTTCACCGATCGCCGGCACCGTGATCGCCATGGAAGGCGCCCAGGGCGGCTACTGGAACGATATCAACGCACCCGTCATGACGGTGGCAGACCTCTCCACCGTGTGGCTGTCGGCCAACGTGGCCGAGCGGGACCTGGCGCAGGTGGCCGTGGGACAAACGGCCAGCATCTCCATCGACGCCTGGCCCGGCAAGACTTTCGAAGGCAAGGTCGCCTATGTCGGCGCCGTGCTCGATCCCGAGACGCGCACGGTGAAAGTACGCGTGGCCATCGACAACCGCGCCGGCGCCTTCAAGCCGGGCATGTTCGCCCACGCGGGATTTGCCGGCGCTTCCCGCCGCGCCCTGCTCGTGCCGGCCGCCGCCGTGCTGCAAAGCGGACCATCGACGCGCGTGATGGTGGAACGCAGCCCGCTGCATTTCGAACCGCGCACGGTGCAGGTGGGCGCCAGCCATGGCGAGCAGGTGGAAATCGTCTCGGGCTTGCGCGCGGGTGAACGCATCGTCGTCAAGGAAGGAGTGCTGCTCAATGATTGACCGTTTCATCGCCACCTGCTGCCAGCGGCGCGGCATCGTCTGGCTCGTGCTGCTGTTCGTCGCCGCCTACGGCATCTATTGCTGGAAGCAGCTGCCCATCGAAGCCTATCCCGACATCGCCGACGTCACCTCGCAAATCGTCACGCAGGTGCCGGGGCTGGGCGCCGAGGAAATCGAGCAGCAGATCACGATTCCACTGGAACGCGCGCTGCTGGGCACGCCGGGCATGCACGTGCTGCGCACGCGCAGCCTGTTCGCGCTGTCCTTGATCACCGTGGTGTTCGAAGATGGCAGCGACGGCTACTTCACGCGCGAGCGGCTGCAGGAGCGCCTGGCCAGCGTGAACCTGCCCTACGATGCCAAGCCGGGGCTCGACCCCTATACCTCGCCCACGGGCGAGATCTACCGCTACACGCTGGAGTCGACAACACGCTCGCTGCGCGAACTGTCCGAGCTGCAGTTCTGGACCGTGATCCCGCGCCTGCAGCAGGTGCGCGGCGTGGCGGACGTCAGCAATTTCGGCGGCCTGACGACGCAGTTCATGCTGGAACTCGATCCCGCAAAGCTGGACAGCTACGGCTTCTCGCTGGCGCAGGTCAAGGACGCCATCAACGCCAACAACATCAGCGGCGGCGGCAGCGTGATCGACCGCGGCCAGCAATCGTACGTGGTGCGCGGCGTGGGCTTGCTCCATTCGCTGGACGACATGGGCAACGTCGTCGTCAGCAGCAAGGATGGCGTGCCCGTGCTGGTAAAAGACCTGGGCAAGCTCGCTTACGGCAACGTGGAGCGGCGCGGCATCCTGGGCAAGGACGACAACCCCGACACCATCGAAGGCATCACCCTGCTGCTCAAGGATTTCAATCCGTCCGAAGCGCTGGCCGGCATCCATGCGGCCGTGGACGACTTGAACACCAACGTGCTGCCGAAGGACGTCAAGATCGTGCCCTACCTGGACCGCAGCTCGCTGATCGACGCCACCCTGCACACGGTGGGATTTACCTTGGGCGAAGGCATGCTGCTCGTCGCCCTCGTGCTGCTGCTGTACCTGGGCAGCCCGCGCGCGGCCGCCATCGTCGCGCTGACGATCCCGCTGGCCCTGCTGATCGCCTTTATCTTCATGCACCATTTTAGGATTCCAGCCAATTTGCTGTCCTTGGGGGCGATCGACTTCGGCATCCTCGTCGACGGTTCCGTGGTGGTGCTGGAGAACATGCTGCGCCGCCGCGAACGGGATCAGGAGCGGCCCCTCACCCTGCAAGACGCCATCGACGCGACCCTGCAAGTGGCGCGCCCCATCATGTTCGGCATGGCCGTCATCATCGCCGCCTATCTGCCCCTGTTCGCTTTCCAGCGCATCGAATACAAGCTGTTCTCGCCGATGGCGTATGCGGTGGGCGCCGCGCTCGTGGGTGCGCTCGTGGTGGCGCTGGTGTTGATCCCGGGCCTGGCCTGGCTGGCCTTGCGCAAGCCGCGCCGCATGCCACACAACCGCGCGCTGGACACGCTGGCGGGCGCGTATGGCCGCTTCCTCGATCGCATGGTGGGTAGCAAGCGCTGGGTGGCGATGGTGTGCGCAGGATCGCTCGCAGCGCTTGCCATCCTGGGCGGCAGCATCGGGCGCGACTTTTTACCGTACCTCGATGAGGGCTCCTTGTGGCTGCAGGTGCAGATGCCGCCCGGGATCACGCTCGACAAGGCATCCGAAATGGCCAGCGAACTGCGGCGCGCCGCGCTGGAATTCCCGGAAGTGTCGACCATCGTCACGCAAACGGGGCGCAACGACGACGGCACCGATTACTGGACGCCGTCGCACATCGAAGCGAGCGTGGGGCTGCATCCGTACAAAAGCTGGAAGTCGGGCATGAGCAAGCAGCAGCTGATCGCCAAAATGAATGCACGCTTCGCCCGCATGCCTGGCGTTACGGTGGCCTTCATGCAGCCGATGATCGATGGCGTGCAGGATAAATTGTCGGGCGCGCACAGCGACCTGACGGTGAAAATCTTCGGCAATGACCTCGATGAAGTGCGCGCCATCGCCGGCAAGGTGGCTAATGTTTTGAAAACCGTCCACGGCGCCTCCGACGTGGCCGTGGACGTGGAGCCGCCCTTGCCCAACCTGAAGGTGGAACTGGACCGCGCCAAGGCGGCGCGCTACGGCATCAATGCGGCCGACGTGGCCGACCTGATTTCCACCGGCATCGGCGGCGCGCCCATCGGCCAGGTCTACGTGGGCGAGAAAAGCTATGACATCGCCGTGCGCTTTCCGCCCGCCACGCGTTCCAGCCCCGACGCCATCGCCAGCCTGAAGCTCGCGGCAGCCAACGGCGCGAAGATCCCGCTGGCGCAGGTGGCCACCATCAGCACCACCTCGGGCGAGAGCGTGATCGTGCGCGAGATGGGACGACGCCACATCATCGTGCGCCTCAACGCCCGCGGGCGCGACCTGGCCGGCTTCCTGGCCGAAGCGCGTCCGCTGGTGGCGCAAACGGTGGCAGGCGAGCACCAGCGCATCAGCGTGGAATGGGGCGGCCAGTTCGAAAACCTGCAGCGCGCGCAAAGCCGTTTGGCCCTGATCCTGCCGATGACCCTGGGCGCCATGTTTTTGCTGCTGTTTGGCCAGTTCCGCAACCTGCGCCAGCCCGCGCTGGTCTTGCTGGCCGTGCCGCTGGCCATGCTGGGCGGTCTGGCCGCGCTGCACCTGCGCGGCATGACCTTGAATGTGTCGAGCGCCGTCGGCTTCATCGCCCTGTTCGGCGTGGCCGTCCTGAATGCCGTCCTGATGCTGGCGCAAATCAACCGCTTGCGCACCGACGAGGGCAAGAGCTTGCGCGACGCCGTGCTCGAAGGCGCGCGCGACCGCATGCGCCCCGTGCTGATGACAGCCACCGTGGCCGCCCTGGGCCTGACGCCGGCCATGCTGGCGACGGGCCTGGGCAGCGACGTGCAGCGCCCGCTGGCCACCGTCGTCGTGGGCGGCCTGGTGACGGCGACGGCACTGACCTTGTTGCTGTTGCCGGCCCTGTATTACCTGATCGAGGCGTACCTGCAAAAACGCCAGACGCATACCGAAGGAGAACCCCATGACGCGTTTTAATGTACTGCTGGCGGCTTGGCTGATCATGCCCTTCGCCAGCGCCGCCCCGTTGACTTTCGAGGCCTATTTGTCCGCTGTCGAAAGCCACAGCCTGGAACTGCAGGCGCAGCAGGAAGGCATCGTCTCGGCCAAGGCCGGCATCGGCATCGCCGGCCTGCGTCCCGATCCCGAGTTCACTCTGGGCGCCACGCGCGAAACCGTGCGCAGCGCCGAGCACCGTCCCGTCACGTGGAACCCGGCCATCAGCATGGCCATCGAGACGGGCGGCAAGCGGGCCGCGCGCTTGAAGGCCGCGCACAGCAATGTCGCGCTGGCCGAGGAAACGGTGGCCGGCTTCAAGAGCGAGCTGTATGGCACGGCCGCCGCCGCGTTCACGGAAGCGTGCCGCACGCGCGACGTCCTCGCGCGCAAGGAGCAGACCATGGCGGCCCTGTCAAAAGTGGTCGAGGCAAACGCCGTGCGGCGCAAGGCGGGCGACGTGGGCGGCATCGAGCTGCTGCAGTCGCGCGTGGAGCGCGACCAGTTCCAGGCCGAGCTGGCGCAGGCGCGCAGCGAGGCGGACAGCGCCATGTTGAATTTGTCGCCGCCCCTGGGCCGCCAGTTCGACACGCTGTTTCCGGACGCGCAGCTGGCCTGCGACTTCGCCGCATTTGAGGACAAGGATGCCAGGGTGCTGCTGCCGCAAGCGCTCGAGGCCCGCAGCGACGTGCGCATCGCCCGCGCCACCGTGGACAATCTGCGCGACGGCGCGGCGCTCGTGCGTGCCAACCGCGCCGTCGATCCGACCGTCACCGTGGGCCTGGCCGCCGCGCGCGGCTACCATGACGGCTTTGACGCCAGCGGCAATCCCGTCGAAGGCGCGGCCCGCTCGCGCGCCCTGTCCATCTCGCTGGCCATTCCCATCCCCCTGTCGCGGCGCGACACGGGCGACATCGTGCAGGCGGAATCAAGTGTCACGCAGGCGACGCTGGCCCTGCGCCAGGCGGAACTGACGGCGGAAACTCAGGTGCGCACGGCGCAGCGGCAGCTGCGTGCGGCGCGGGACAGGCTGGCGCGCTACCGCGACGGCGTGCTGATCGATGCGCAGAAGGTGGTCGATGGCATGCGCCTGTCCTACTTCAGTGGCAATGCTTCGCTGCTGGAATGGCTGGCGGCGCAGCGTTCGGCCGATGAGGCCTACCAGGGCTATGTGCAGGCGCGCGCCGATGCGGCCATCGCCAGCACGCAGCTGCAACTGGCGATCGGCCAGCGGCCGAGCTTGTAGCGGGGAGAAAGTAGAACGAGGAGTTACCGGCGCGGCGATGGTGCCGCACCGGTCGTCAAGCACGGGGAATTACTGGGGCTGGGCTGGCGCGTCGGTAGCGTCGTCCGCATCGTCCGCTTCGGGCTCTTCACCCTCGGCACCCTCTTCGCCTTCGGCCGGCTTCGGATTGTTCTTCGCTTCCAGCTTGCGCCTGGCTTTTTCCTCGGCTTTCTTCTTCTTTTCCAGCTCTTTTTGCCGTTTTTCGTATTGGAAATTTGTCTTGGCCATTTACTACCTCTTTAGTTTTTAGATGTTACAGATAAGCATATAAGGCACATTATGACGTAGTTGGAGCAAACACCAAATGTTTAGCCGCGTGGATGATGCTGCGCATGCAGCAGTTTCAGCCGTTCGCGGGCCACATGCGTGTAAATCTGCGTGGTGGAAATATCGGAGTGCCCCAGTAACAATTGCACAACACGCAAGTCCGCTCCATGGTTGAGCAAATGGGTGGCGAACGCGTGACGCAAGGTGTGCGGCGACAGCGGCGCCGTGATGCCGGCGCTCAGCGCATGTTTCTTGATGATGACCCAGAACATTTGCCGCGTCATGGCGCCCCCGCGCCGCGTGACGAACAGCGCGTCGTCCATTTGCCCGTCGAGGATGATGCCGCGCGCTTCCTTCAGGTAGCGCTCGATCCACAGCCGCGCCTGCTCACCGAACGGCACCAGCCGCGTCTTGCTGCCCTTGCCCGTGATGCGCAGCACGCCATCGTTGAGGCTCAGTTCCACGGATTTCAAGTCCACCAGTTCCGACACGCGCAAGCCGCTCGCATACATGAGTTCGAGCATGGTGCGTTCGCGCAGGCCCAGCGGCGTGCTCACGTCGGGCGCCGCCAGCAAGGCTTCCACCTGCGCTTCGCTCAGGGTATGCACGAAGCGCGCGGGCTGCTTGGCCGAGACCATCTTCAGGCACGGGTCGGCGGCGATATGCTTGTGCCGCAGGGCCAGCTGGTAAAACCGCTTGAGCACGGACAGGCGCCGGTTCGACGACGTCGCCTTGCTCTCGTCGTGGCGGGCCGCGAAATACGCTTCGATGTCGGCCGTGGAGACTTCGTACAGGCCCTCGCGCCCGGGCCGCGCCACTTCCAGCCAGCGCGCAAACAGCCGCATGTCGCGCCGGTAGGCGTCCAGCGAGTTTTTCGACAGGCCGTCTTCGAGCCACAGGCTGTCGCAGAATTCATCGATCAGGGTAGCGTTGTCGGGCGCCAGCAGGCTGTTCATCATAGGTAAGCCGCCACGCCTTCATGCGCCAGCAGCCAGCGCTTGACGCCCAGGTGGAAACCCGTCGCATCGTCATGGTGGGCAAAGCCGCCCAGGCCGCCAGCGGCCGTGACCCGGTGGCAGGGGATCACCACGGGAAACCAGTTGGCGCCGCAGGCCTGGCCCACGGCGCGCGGTGCCGAGCCGATCAGGCGCGCCACGTCGCCATACGTGCGCACCTGGCCGCGCGCAATGCCGCTGATCGCCGTCCACACCCGTTGCTGATAGGCGCTGCCCGAAGCGGCCAGCGGCAAGTCGAAGACATGATCGGGGTCACGGAAATAGCGCGCCAGTTGCTGGCAGGCCCGCTCGGAGACGGCATCCTGCGCGTCTTTTTCCGCAAAGTGCGGCGGCAGATACACCAGTTCGCATACCTGGCCATCCTGCGCGCGCACGCCCATGGCGCCGAATGGCGCGGCCACGATGGCGCTGAACAGTTCACTGCCCTGTTGTTTTTTCATCTGCTGATCATTATTCAAGTGTGGCATATATGCAACCTGCCGGCGCCGGAAACCGCGCCACGGGAATTATGCACCGACTTTGGGCGTGCCGGCGGACGTTTCCTGCGCACGAAAAAAAAGCGCACCAGTCGGTGCGCTTCAAATATTGCTTCACGTTCCCGGTCGTTTGGGTCCGCCGGTGCCGGCTTGTGGCCGCAGACAGCTATGACTCAACAACTTCTGTGAAACGTGTGTCTCCTCAATATATCCCCGGTATCAATACCGTTTTTATAGACCACTCCCCCACTAACCTTGTTACCAATTCTGTATTTCAGCCTTGCTACCGGGGCGCATATGCATATACGTGTTTCCCCTTGAGGCTGCCCATCATAGCGCATTTATTCGGCCGGATCGACTTTTTTTGCACCATGACGGGGACAACTGTTTTAGTTGTAAATTAAATTTGGCAGCCACAGCGAGATTTGTGGTACGTAGGTGATCAGGCCCAGGAAGGCCAGCATCGTCAGCAGCCACGGCATCACGGCCACGGTCAGCTCCGAAATGCCCATCTTCGTGATGCCGGACGCCACGTACAGGTTCAAGCCCACGGGCGGATGGCACATGCCGACCTCCATGTTGACCACGATCAGGATACCGAAGTGCACGGGATCGATGCCCAGCTTCATGGCGACGGGGAACAGAATAGGCGCCATGATCAACACGATGGACGACGGTTCCATGACGTTACCAGCCAACAACAGCAGCACGTTGACCACCAGCAGGAAGCTGATCACGCCCAGGCCCTTGCCCGTAATCCACTCGGCCATCGCTTGCGGGATGTTTTCACTGGTCATCAGGAACGAGAACAGCACGGCATTCGTGATGATGTACAGCAGCATCGCCGACATGGCGGCCGAATCGAGCAAGACCTTGCCCACTTGCTTGATCTTCAAGTCCTTGTAGACGAAGACGGCGATGATGAAGGCGTACACGGCAGCCATGGCGGCCGCTTCCGTCGGCGTGAAGGCGCCCGAATAGATGCCGCCCATGACGATGACGATCAAGAGCAAGCCCCAGGCGCTCTTCTTGAACGTGACGAAGCGCTCGCCCCAGCTGGCCTTCTGCATGCGCGGATAGTTGTGCTTGCGCGCCAAAAACCACGTCGTCAGGCCCAGCAGCATGGCCAGCATCATGCCGGGAATCACGCCGGCCATGAACAGCTTGCCCACCGAGGTATTCGTGCTGACGGAATACATCACCATCACGATCGACGGTGGAATCAAAATGCCCAGCGCGCCCGAGGTGGTGATGACGCCGGCGCCGAAACCGCGCGGATAGCCCTGCTTGACCATGGCCGGCAGGATGATGGAGCCGATCGCCACGACGGTGGCGGGGCTGGAGCCGGAGACGGCCGCAAACAGCGCGCACGCCATCACGCCGGCCAGCGCCAGGCCGCCGTGCCAGTGGCCGACCATGGAGCTGGCGAAGTTGATCATGCGCCGCGCCACCCCGCCATGCGTGAGGAAGTTGCCGGCCAAAATGAAGAAGGGGATGGCCATGATCTCGAATTTCTCGATGCCCGTGAAAATCTTCAGGGCCACCGATTCGATGGGCACGCTGGTCATGGTAAACAGGAACGTCAGTACCGTCAGGCCCAGCGAAATGGAAATCGGCATGCCGGTCAGCATCAGCGCCAGCAGCAACACAAAAATGATCAGCGCGTTCATGCCTTGGCTCCTTTTTCTTCAGCCGTCAGTTCATCTTCCAGCCCCTCGACATGCGAGTGGTCGTGTTTCGGCAAGGCGCCCGTCTTGATGAAATGCACCATCACTTGCAGGAAGCGGAAGCACATCAGGTAGGAACCGAGCGGCACGGCCAGGTAGACCAGCCACATCGGCACTTCCATGTCGGCCGAAGTCTGGTCCGTGTGGCCGATCGACCACACGAAGCTGGCGCCCAGGGTCCCGACGATGCCCGTAAACAGGGCACCGGCAGCCAGGCCGAAGACGATGAAACGGTCGCGCCAGCGCGGGTTCATGCGGTTGATCAGCACATCGACGCCCACGTGGATGCCCGTGCGCACACCATATGCGGCGCCGAACTTGGCCATCCAGACGAACATGTAGATGCACAGTTCCTGGGCCCAGCTGGTATTGATTTGAATCAGGAAGTCTTGCAGGCCCGGTATCGGCAGGCCCGCCAGGTAGCGGTGCACGACCGCGACGAAGATGATGAAGGTGGCCGCGCCCATCAGGGTCGCGATCAGCCACTCTTCCAGGTGATCCAGAAATTTCATGGTGGACTTTCAAAGAATGCGGGTACGCTGGCACCCGCGCAGGACGCGCAGGTGCCGTTGCTACAGAAAGACAGGGATGCCCCTGACAGCCTCGCCGGGTGGCGTGGCCAGCGCGATTACTTCGCGCTTTCCTTGTTGATCGCCGAGATCAGATCCTTGCCGATGCGCGCTTCCATGGCCTTCTGCACGGGCGCCAGCGCCTTGCGCCACTCGGCCTGTTCCTGCACCGTCAGGGTATAGATCTGCGTCTTGCCCGCTTTCTTGATGGCCTCGAGGGCCTGGTCGTTGTCGCGCTGGGCGATGGCTTTTTCAAACGTGGTCGCCTCGCGCATGGCTTTTTCCAGCTGGCCGCGGATATCGGGCGGCAAGCCATCCCAGAATTTCTTGTTGACGATGACGGCATAGCCCAGGTAGCCGTGGTTCGACACGGTCACGTGCTTTTGCACTTCATGCATCTTTTGCGTGTACATATTCGATGGCGGATTTTCCGTGCCGTCGACCACGCCCGTCTGCAGCGCCTGATACACTTCCGAGAAGGCCAGCACTTGCGGATTGGCGCCCAGCGCGCGCATCTGCGCGTCGAGTACCTTCGACGACTGGATGCGCATTTTCAGGCCCTTGAAGTCGGCCGGCATGTGCAGCGGCTTGTTGGCCGACATCACCTTGAAGCCGTTGTCCCAGTAGGCCAGGCCCGTGATACCCTTGGGTTCGAGTTTTTTCAGCAGGCTCTTGCCGATTTCGCCTTCGGTGACGTTGTACAGCGCCGTCTTGGTGGGGAAGATGTAGGGCAGGTCGAACGCTTCGAATTCCTTCACGCCCAGCGGGCCGAACTTGGCCAGCGACGGTGCCAGCATCTGCACGGCGCCCAGCTGCAGCGCTTCGAGTTCTTCCTTGTCCTTGTACAGCTGGCTGTTCGGGTACAGTTCGACCTTGACCTTGCCGTTCGTGGCTTTTTCGGCCAGCTGCTTGAAGCGCTCGGCGGCCTGGCCTTTCGGCGTGTCGGTCGCCACGACGTGGCTGAATTTGATGACGATGGGGGCTTGCGCGTAAGCGTGGACGCCGGCGGTGGCGCCGATGGCCGCGCACAGCGCGACGAACATGGTTTTCATCTGCATTTTTGTCTCCTGGATGGTTTTTGAAAAAACTTTATTATTTGTCTACTTGAATATTGTGCCAAAGAAACTGCTTCGGCTATTGTGGTTAACCACAATAGCCGGTTCCCGATAAGCCGCTACCCTGCCAGCCATGCCGACTCCCCCCACCCTTGCGCGCCGCTTCAAGCTATCGAGCCCGATGCGCTGGCTGCTGCCCGTCATCCTGCTGCTGCTGTTCCTGTCCATCCTGTTCTGGCTGCCCTGGCAGGCGCGCCAGATGGAAAGCAACGAGCGCCAGGAGCAGCTGATCGCCGACACCCTGTGGGTGGAGCAGACCATCCGCTTCCAGCTGGCGCGCAACGAGGAAAGCCTGTTCAATCTTGGCGTGGACATCGCCAGCGGCTCCCTGTCGGCGGAAAAAGTGCACGAACGGCTGCAGCAGATGTTGCGCAATGGCCGCGAATTGCAGCGCGTACTGTGGCTCGACACCAGCGGCAAGGTACTGGCCACCAGCGACAACAGCCTGCCGCACGCGCTCTCGTTTTCTCCGGCCTCGCTGACGGCGGCCGACAATGCGCGCCGTTTGCACCGGGGCCAGTACGCCCAGCCTTCGCAGCAGACGGGCTTTCCCGACGCGCCGCCGGGCGCCATGCTGATGGATTACCACCAGCCCCTGTTCGATGGCCAGCGCTACGTGGGCAGCCTGGTCGCCACCTACCAGATCAGCAGCCTGCTCGATGAAATGGTGCCGTGGTGGTTCGCCCAGGATAACCAGATTTCGCTGATCGACCGCGACGACAAGGTGCTGGCGCGGCGCGCCGCCGCCGGCCCCGGCCACGGCGTGTACACGCACAAGCGCGCGCTCGACGTGCCCGGCGCCAGCATCACCCTGTTTACCGACAGCGTGAAAAGCCAGCCCAAGCTGCTGCCCAATCTGCTGGTCGGCTCCGTCATCGCACTGTCGCTGGGTTTGCTGTGGAGCTTGCTGGCCCTGTGGCGCCATATTTCGCGCCGCCTGGTGGCAGAAGGCGCGCTGCGCCAGCAGATGCTGTTTCGCACGGCGATGGAAAACTCGCTGGTGACGGGCATGCGCGCGCGCGACCTGGAAGGCAGAGTCACGTACGTGAATCCCGCGTTTTGCCAGATCGTCGGCTATCCGCCCGAGGAAATCCTCGGGCGCCTGCCGCCCATGCCCTACTGGGTACCCGAAGCGCTGGAGGAATACCAGCAGCGCTTCGTCAAGGCCCTGGCCGGCAATCCCACGCCGCAGTTCGAAACCTATTTCCAGCGCCCGGACGGCACGCGGGTGCCCGTGCTGATCTTCGAGGCGCCCCTGGTGGACAAGAATGGCCAGCAGACGGGCTGGATGGGTTCCGTGCTCGACATCTCGGACCGCAAGCGCGTCGAAGAACTGAATCGCCAGCAGCAGGAAAAGCTGCAAACGAGCTCGCGCCTGGCCACCATGGGCGAGCTGGCGTCGATGCTGGCGCACGAATTGAACCAGCCGCTGGCGGCCATTTCCAGCTACACGACAGGCGCCCTGAATTTGATCCGCCGCGCCATCGACCATGACGCCCCCGTCGATCCGGGCACCTTGAAGCCGGCGCTGGAACAGGCCAGCGCGCAGGCGCAGCGGGCCGGCCAGATCATCCGCAGCGTGCACGATTTCGTGCGCAAGAGCGAGCCACAGCGCCAGGATATCGCCATCCGCACCCTGATCGACGGCATCCGCGCGCTGATCGACCTGCAGGCGCGCAAATACTATGTCACCATCCAGGAAGAGCTGCCGCCGGACCTGCCTCTGCTGCGCGCCGATCCCGTGATGATCGAGCAAGTGCTGCTGAACCTGACGCGCAACGCCATCGAGGCCATGCAGGATGCGGCGCCGGGACGGCGTATCATGCGCCTGCGGGCCAGCCACGACGCGCAGCAGGGCATGGTGACGGTGGACGTGATCGACCATGGCCATGGCATTCCCCAGGACGTGGCCGAACGGCTGTTTTCGCCGTTTTTCTCGACCAAGTCCGAAGGCATGGGCATGGGCCTGAACATCTGCCGCACCGCCATCGAATTTCACGGCGGCGCGCTGACCTTCGGCGCCAACCCCGCTGGCGGAACGATCTTTACCTTCAGCGTGCCGGCCGCGCCAAGCGCGCCGCACTCGCATTAACTAATAACGCATAACGACAAGCCGGAGACACCATGCTACACATCATCGACGACGAAGAGGTCGTACGCGACTCCCTGTCCTGGCTGGCCGCCTCGCGCAGCATCGAGGCGCGCAGCTACGCCAGCGCCCAGCAATTTCTCGATAGCCTCGATGGCAGCTTCGACGCCGCCGGCGACTGCGTGCTGCTCGACGTGCGCATGCCCGACATGAACGGCATCGCCATGTTCGACCAGCTGGTCAAGCGCGACCTGACGGCGCGCCTGCCCGTGATCTTCCTCACCGGCCACGGCGACGTGCCGATGGCCGTCGACAGCCTGAAACGGGGCGCCTTCGATTTCTTTGAAAAGCCGTTCAACGACAACGACCTGATGGACCGCGTGCAGCAAGGCCTGGCCAACTCGCGCCAGGCCGGCGAGCTGGCCGCCGTGCACGCGCGCCTAGCCACCCTGTCGACGCGCGAACGCGAAGTGCTGGACCTGATTTTGGCGGGCAAGATGAACAAGGTGGTGGCCGACAAGCTGGGCATCAGCATGCGCACCGTGGAAGTGCACCGCGCGCATATCTTCGACAAGATGCAGGTCAAGACGGCGGTGGAGCTGGCGGGGTTGTTGAAGTAATGACGCTGATGTTGGATTACGCGGCGCTCGCGCGCCGCTAATCCAACCTACGTTGCAATATAGGCCGGCGTAGGTCGGCGTAGGTCGGCTTAGCGCAACGCGCGTAAGCCGACACCACCACCATCACTCATCATGGTGTTCATGATGCTCCGCCGCCCCATGCTTCCAGTAACTGGCCACGTGCAGATGCTGCTTCGGCACCCCGGCATCAATGAAGTGCCCGCGCAAGCCCTGCACCTGCGCATGCTCGCACGCCACCCACACATAGCCGTCGCCATCCTGCGGCAAGGCGACCTGCGCCAGCGCTTCCAGCAGCAGCGGTCCCTTGCGGCCATTGCGCGCGACCCAGCGCACGTCCAGTTGCGCCACGCAATCGAGCGCGATCTGCTCGCCGTCTTCGACGATCTCGATCACGGCAATGGCCCGCGCCGTGGCCGGCAACTGCTCCAGGCGGCGGGCGATGGCCGGCAAGGCCGTCTGGTCGCCCACCAGCACATACCAGTCGAAGTCGAGCGGCACTAGCATCGAGCCGCGCGGGCCGCCCACGCCCAGGGTCTGCCCGGGCGCGGCTTGCGCCGCCCAGCTGGCTGCGGGGCCGTCGCCATGCAGCACGAAGTCGATGTCCAGCTCGCGCCGCGCGGCGTCGTAGCGGCGCGGCGTGTAGTTGCGGGCGATGGGGCGCGCGCCTTCCGCGTACTGGATGGGATTCGGCCCATTGCCCAGCACGGGGAACACGGGCGTGGTCTCGCCGGGTGCGGGGAAGAACAGTTTCACGTGGTCGTCGTGCGCCGGCGAGACAAAGCCATCGAGGTCGCCGCCCGCCAGGGTGATGCGGCGCATGTGCGGCGTGATCTGCTCGGTGCGCACGACGGTGAGCACGCGCAGTGTCAAGTCATGCCGCACGCGCTCGATGGCGTGCGGGCGTGGTGCTGTAGTTGATACACTAGTCATTGCTTGTCCTTGTAAAGTGGGCTCAGTGGCCGTCGACGATGGCGTTCGCCGCCTGTTCCAGCACGGCGGAGACACGCTCGGCTTCCGCGTCGCTCCAATTGGTCTTGTTCAGCAGCAGCGCATGCTTCAAGGTATGCATGGCCTGGTGCACGCGCTCGGGCAAGGCCTTGCGCGCCTGGACGCGGGCAAACATGTCGAGGCGGGCCAGGATGCCATCGACCTGGGCGCGGTTCTCGTCCAGATACGCGCGGCCCAGGTCCGTGATCGTGTAGAGCTTCTTGCCGCTGGCGCTTTCGGACGACGTCACGTGGTCCTGCTCTTCCAGCAGGGTCAAGGTCGGATACACGGCGCCCGGGCTGGGGGCGTACGCGCCGCCGCAACGCTCTTCGATGGCCTTGATGATTTCATAGCCGTGGCGGGGGCTGATTTCAATCAGCGCCAGCACGATCAGCGGCAAGTCGCCGCGGCCGAAAACGCGCTCGGCCCGCTCGCCGCGCCCACCGCGCCCGCCAGGACCACCGCCCATGCCATCACCGCGCTCGTCGAAGCCGCGCGGGCCGCGGCCATGCATGGAGTATTCGTGGCGATGCTCGCCATGGTGGTGGTGGTGATGCTGGCCGCAATGGCCGTGATGATGATGGCCGCCGTGGCCGTGTTCTGCGTGGTGTGAGTTTCTCATGTTTTCTCTTTAAAGATATATCGTTAGTAGGTATCGCTATTTTATAACGATATATCGATAAGTCAAGGAGAAATTTGTTATGCTCGTCTTTTCCCAATCGACACGCCGATGCCATGCCCGACAAAACCGCCGTTGACAAAATGTACGTGAAAAATGCCACGGCCCTGGCCGTGCTCAATGACGGCGGCGAGCATGGGGCATTGCTGGCGCAGTTGCCGGCCAAGCGGGTGGTACGGGAAGGTGACAATGCCGACTGGATCCTGCTGTTCGCGCGCAGCCGCGCGGAACTGGAACAGTTCCTGCCGGTAGCGCAAGCGCGCCTGGCGCCGGGCGGCGCCCTCTGGGTGGCGTACCGCAAGGGCGGCGTGAAGGCGGGCAGCGACATCCACCGCGACGATATTCGCCTGTATGCGCAGGAATCAGGACTCGACAGCGTGGCGATGGTCGCCATCGACGCCGGCTGGTCGGCGCTGCGCCTGAAGCAGGTGTAAGGACGGTCTAGGCGATGCCGTGCAAGGCCAGCGCCCATTCGACGTGTTCGCGCACGATGGCCGACGGGTGCTCGCGGCGCGACAACAGGGCCGCGACGATATCGGCCTGGCCTTTGGCCTTGGCGGCCGCGTTGCCCATGCCGACGGCCAGGTTGCGCAGCCAGCGTTCGTGGCCGATGCGGCGGATCGCGCTGCCTTCCATGCGGCGGTTGAATTCCTCTTCCGTCCAGGCGAACAGCTCCACCATGCCGGCGCTGCCCAGGCTGTGGCGCTCGTCGAAGTCCGGCACGACGGCGCGCTGGGCGAACTTGTTCCACGGGCAGACGGTCTGGCAATCGTCGCAGCCATACACCTTGTTGCCGATCAGGGGCCGCATCTCGACGGGAATGGCGCCCTTCAATTCGATCGTCAGGTAAGAGATGCAGCGGCGCGCGTCGAGCTGGTACGGTCCCAGGATCGCTTGCGTCGGGCACACAGTGATGCACGCCGAGCACTGGCCGCAGCGCGGCGTTTCCGGCGGGTCGACGGGCAGCGGCACGTCGATGAGGATCTCGCCAAGGAAAAAGAAGGAGCCGCCCTGGCGGTTGATCAGCAAGGTGTGCTTGCCGCGCCAGCCCAATCCCCCTTTTTGCGCCAGCTCGACTTCCATCACGGGCGCCGAATCGCTGAAGACGCGGTAGCCGAAGTCGCCGATCTCGCCCTTGATGCGCTCGGCCAGCTGCTGCAGGCGCGAACGCATCACCTTGTGGTAATCGCGGCCCCGCGCATACACGGAGATCACGGCCGCCTCGGGATCGGCGTCGCGCGCCGCCTCTCTTTCGCGCCAGTCAGGCCCCAGCGCCGGCGGCAGATAATTCATGCGCGCGCTGATGGCGCGCACCGTGCCCGGCACCAGTTCGGCCGGGCGCGCACGCTTCATGCCGTGGCTGGCCATATAATCCATTTCGCCGTGATACCCTGCAGCTAGCCAGGCTTGCAGCGGCGCTTCCATGTACGACAGGTCGACGTCGGCGATGCGCACCTCGGCAAAACCAAGCTCGCGCCCCCATTCTTTGATGGTGCGCGCCAGGACGGCGAGATCGGTGACGGTGGCGGACATAGGGGACTTTACGGAAAACGGCAGGCGCGCGGGCGGTTACAATGACAGCAGCCTCCATTTTATGCGATACCGAAGATAATGACCGAACACTTCAAAGCCCACCTCCACGACGAAGCCGGCACCGCCGCGCTGGGCGCCGCGCTGGCGCGCGCGCTGGCGCCGGGCCTGGCGATCTACCTGCACGGCGACCTCGGTGCCGGCAAGACGGCCCTCACGCGCGCCCTGCTGCACGCGGCCGGCCATGCGGGCCACGTGAAAAGCCCCACCTATACCCTGTCCGAACCGTACACGGTGCAGCTCGACGGCCAGAGCGTCAACGTCATCCACTTCGACCTGTACCGCATGGGCAGCGCCGAGGAATTCCTCGACGCGGGCTTTCGCGAAGACTTCGACGGCCGCAATATCTGCATCGTCGAATGGCCGGAGAAAGCCGAACCGGTACTGCCGCCGGCCGACCTGAATATTTATTTGAACGTTGCGGGTACAGGACGTGATGTAGAATTGCAAGCGTCTTCTGAATTGGGTCTGTCATGCCTTCACCGTCTCAAATTCGCCCCGAACCTTTGATCTCCTCGCCCATCACCCGGCGCACGGTCCTCAAGGCCGGCGGCACCCTGCTGTTGTCCGTGTTCGCGCCCATGTCGGCGATGGCGGCGCAAATTCTCGCCGTGCGCGTCTGGCCGGCCGAGGACTACACGCGCGTCACCCTGGAAAACGACAGCATCCTCAAGGCGACCCACTTCATCGTCAAGGACCCGGAACGGCTGGTGGTCGACATCGAAGGGCTGGAACTCAATCCCACCCTGAAGGGCCTGGTGGCGAAGATCCAGTCGAACGACCCGTACATCAAGCAGGTGCGCGTGGGCCAGAATCGGCCCAACGTCGTGCGCCTGGTGTTCGACCTGAAAGAGGAAATCACGCCGCAGCTGTTTACCCTGCCGCCGGCCGGCTCCTATAACCACCGTTTGATCTTCGACCTGTATCCCGTGCGCGAGCCGGACCTGATCGCGCAGATGATCGAGAAGGGCGACTGGTCGAGCGACCCGGCCAAGCCACCGATGGCCGATACGCATACGCCGCCGCCCGCGCTGCCTCTGCCCGAGAGCGGCAAGCCGCCCGTGGCCGCCGTCACACCGGCAACGCCGATCGTTCCGCCCGTTCCCGACGTACGCCCGGAACAGCGCCCCGAAGCGCGCCCCCTGCCTGGCCAGAAAGTGGTGCGCATGATTACCATCGCCCTCGATCCCGGCCACGGCGGCGAAGACCCGGGCGCCATGGGCAGCCGGGGCAGCCGCGAAAAAGACGTGGTGCTGGCCATTGCCAAGCGCCTCAAGACCAAGCTGGAACTGCAGCCGAACATGCGCGTCATGCTTACGCGCGACGCCGACTTCTTCGTCCCGCTGGGCATGCGCGTGGAAAAAGCGCGCAAGGTGCAGGCCGACCTGTTCGTCTCGATCCACGCCGACGCCTTCATCCAGCCGACGGCGCGCGGTTCGTCCGTGTTCGTGCTGTCCGAAAAGGGCGCCACCTCGACGGCCGCGCGCTGGCTGGCCAACAAGGAAAACCAGGCCGACCTGATCGGCGGCGTGAACGTGAAGAACCACGACAAGCAGCTGGCCAGCGTGCTGCTCGACCTGTCGACGACGGCGCAGATCAATGACAGCATGAAGCTGGGCAAGGCCGTGCTGCGCGAAATCGGCGGCATCAACCGCCTGCACAAGGGTTCCGTCGAGCAGGCCGGCTTCGCCGTGCTGAAAGCGCCGGACATCCCTTCCATCCTGATCGAGACAGCTTTTATTTCGAATCCGGAAGAAGAAGCCAAGCTGACCGACAACGGCTACCAGGACCAGATGGCCGACGCCATCGTCACGGGCATCAAGAATTATTTTGCAAAGAATCCGCCGCTGGCGAAAAGCCGCCTGACCTGACATGAAAGCCTAGCATGAGCGAGAGTATCTTTGGCGAGCTGCCGGCCGTGACCATCCGCGCGGCCGATGGCGCGCAGGCGACCGTCACCCTGTACGGCGGCCATCTGGTCTCGTGGCAGACCAGCGATGGCCAGGAGCGCCTGTTCTGCAGCAGCGCATCGAGCCTCGACGGCAGCCGCGCCATCCGGGGCGGCGTGCCGGTGATCTTCCCGCAGTTCGGCGCGCGCGGCACGGGCATGCGCCACGGCTTTGCGCGCGTGGCGACGTGGCAGCTGGAATCGAGCGGCGACAGCGATGGTGCCGCATGGGCGCAATTTGTCCTGACCCAGGCCGACTTGCCCGAAGCGATCGCCGCCAGCTGGGCCTGGGCCTTCACCTTGCGCCTGCGCGTGGCCGTCAAGGCGCAGGCGCTGGAACTGGAGCTGTCCGTGCACAACACGGGCGAGCAGGCGTTCCCGTTCTCGGCCGCCCTGCATACGTATTTTTCGATTGATGATTTGAGCGAAGCGCGCATCAAAGGCTTGCAGCGCGTGCGCTATTCGGACGAGACGCCGCAAGATGCCTTGCAGGCGGAAGAAGTACTGCAATTTTCGGACAAGCTCGACCGCATCTACTACCAGCTGCCGGGCGCCTTGACCGTGCAGTCTGGCCGCCATACCCTGCGCCTGGAGCAGCAGGGCTTTACGGACGCCGTCGTGTGGAACCCGGGCGCGCAAGATGCGGCCGCCCTGCCCGACCTGGCCGACGACGAGCAGCCGCGCTTCATCTGCATCGAACCTGCCCTGATCCAGCCCGACCTGCTTGCCGCCGGCGCCGAATGGACCGGGCGCCAGCGCCTCGCATTCGTTTAATTCGATTCCTTGATGATGCGGCCATTGGTCGGCTGAATCGGGCGCGCATTCAAGGGATACAGACGGCTGAACAACGCCATCTGCGCCGGCGACGCCTGCACCGGCTGCTTCATCACCATCCACAGCACGCCTTCGCTGCAAGGCGGCTCCGTCATCGATCCCATATACGTGTAGTAGTCGCGCCGCGCCGGCAGCATTTCGGCCGGGTCGAGCAGGATGGTCGGCTGCATGGTTTCGAATTTTTCCAGCGGCAGGTTGTTCCACACGGTCTGGATGGTCGCTTGCGGCGCACCGCGTTCCAGCAGCAGCGCCAGCACGGCTTGCCGGCCTTCCGCGTCGCGGTGCACCAGGTGCACCACCATCTCGAACGCCTTGCCATTGATACGCTCTTCGGACGGGCGGTGGAAATGGAATTGCTGCAGCTCGAACATGCGGTTCTGCACCGTGATGTAATTGCCGCCGCTCACGCCCACCTGCACCGTGTGGCCATTGTCGACCACATTGAACGACGACGGGCGGTAGTCAAAGCTGATCTGCTCAAGCTCCACCTTCATGCCGTCGCGGATATCGATCGGCGACTGGCGGCTGCCATTGCCGCACTTGCCCCAGTCGACGTTGATCTTGCTCCAGTTGGCCGGGCCGCTGTCGCCCTCGTACGACCAGTGCGTGCCACGCGCCACGGGCGGTGGCGGTGGCGGCGCGGCCTTCACCACAGCGGCGCGCTTGGCGCGGGCGGCGGCACGGGCCGCCTGGGTGGCGCGCATTTCCGCCAGGCGCGCGGCGATGCGTTCGGACAGGTCGACTTCGGCCGCTTCCTCCTTTTCGCGCGCCGTGGGCGCGACGACGACAGGCGCCTTGGCCTCCTTGCCCTTCACCGACTCGGTCAGGGTTTTCATGGCGGCCGCGCGCGCCGAGGCCGACATGGGTGCGGATGCGGTGGCGCTCGCCGGGGCGGGGGCATCTTTGGCGCTTGCCATGGCCGTCATCACGGCAAGGCTGCAAGCTAACAGGGCGCTCAAATGTCGCATGGAAATCCAGAAAGTGAGAATACCTTCTGGTTTACGGCTGTAAAGCAACAAAACTTGAATCAGGGCAGGAGCAAAACAGAAGTACCGAAGAGAAAACGAGATCCAGGGCCAGCTGCGGACGGCGCCGCAGCATGCTTGCCCTGGATCTTTGCAGCAATTACGCCGACTTGCCGACCATGCGCTTGTAGAGTTTCCACATGCCGCCCAGTACCACCGGCACGACGGCGGCGCCGACACCGATCAGCACGATCAAGGTCAGGTGGTCGCGGATCCACGGGATATTGCCGAAGAAGTAACCGGCCGTGACCAGACCGACCACCCACAACAGGGCGCCCGTGATGTTGTACATCTGGAAGCGCGCATGCGTCATGTCGGAAATGCCGGCCACGAACGGGGCAAAGGTACGCACCACCGGCACGAAACGGGCCAGGATGATGGTCTTGCCACCGTGCTTTTCAAAGAATTCATGCGTGCGGCGCATGGCGTCCTTGTTGATCCAGCGGTAATCGTGGGTAAACACCCTCTGCCCGATGGCCTCGCCTATCCAGTAATTGAGCGTATTGCCCGTGATGGCCGCCGTGACGAGCAGGAAGATCAGCAAGCCCAAGTGCATCTGTCCCGTCGCGCAAAACGCGCCGGCGATAAACAGCAAGGTATCCCCAGGGAAGAAAAACAGCACCACGAGGCCTGTCTCGCAAAAAATAATGGCGAACAGCACCGCATACACGAGGGTGCCGTACTGCTCGATCAAGATACCCAACGTCTTGTCGACATGCACGATCATGTCGAGGAATTGCACAAAATCCATATATTTTTCCCTAAAGGTAGCGGCGGAATCATACACCACCCGGCCCGCGCAACGGCAGTCCCCGGGCCGATATTTCTGGATTAATTATGCGTCGCCCTTGCGCGTGTGGCAATTTAAGTAAAGGTTAAGGAAACGCCATATCGGCAGGCAACTGTCAGGATTACGGTATGCAATGTTTTTACGACGAAATATTGCCATTCCGGTATACACTTTCTGCACAACGCAACCCGCGTCGACCAGGAGAAAACATGTATCGACACCCACTGAGCGGCCTGACCATGGCCACCGTACTGGGCCTTGCACAGCTGGCTGCCCACGCCGCGCCCGTCCAGATCAAGGCGCCCGCCGAACTGCCCGCCAAGGCGACCTTGGCCGACGTGATCAAGGCCTCGAAGCCGTCCGACTGGCGTCCGCTGGACCCGGACAACACCCTGTACCTCGACATTCCCGCCGGCCGCGTGGTGATCGAACTGGCACCGGACTTCGCGCCCAAGCACGTGGCCAACATCAAGGCCCTGGTGGCGGAACAGTATTACGACGGCCTGGCCATCACGCGCGCGCAGGACAACTGGGTGGCGCAGTGGGGCGATCCGAACGAGAAGAATCCCAAGCCGATCCAGCATGCGCAGCGCACCCTGCCCGGCGAATTCACCGTGCCCCTGAAAACCATCAAGAGCTTCACGCGCCTGCCGGACGTCGACGGCTATGCGCCGCAAGTGGGCCATTCGAACGGTTTCCCATCCGCGCGCGATCCGAAAACCGGCACGGCCTGGCTCACGCATTGCTATGCCACCGTGGGCGTGGGCCGCGACAGCGCCAGCGACAGCGGCGGCGGCACGGAGCTGTACGCCGTCATCGGCCAGTCGCCGCGCCACCTGGACCGCGACATCACCGTCGTCGGCAGGGTCGTCTCCGGCATGCCATTGCTGTCCACCCTGCCAAGGGGCACGGGGCCCATGGGCTTTTATGACAGCCCCGAGAAAAACGTGCCGATCAAGTCCATCCGCCTGGCCGCCAGCGTGCCCCCCGAGCAGCGCAGCAAGCTGGAAGTGATGCGCACCGACAGCGCCGCCTACCAGGCCGTGCTGGAAGCCCAGCGCCACCGCGGCGGCCCGTGGAGCAAGGTCACGGCCGGCCACGTCGACGTGTGCAATGCGCCGATACCGGTGCGGGAGGTGGGGAAATAAAGCGACCCGAAAGGCAAGTTCCGGGGTCGTACCCTCAGGGTACGACCCCGGCCTTCGTTTTGGGTTTCGGGCATCAGCACAGCAGCGCCTCCCCTTGCGAACCCGTTATAATCAGCGCATGAACGCTCCCATCACGCCCCACCGCCCGATCCAGGCTCTGCCTGACCAGTTGATTTCGCAAATCGCCGCCGGCGAGGTGGTCGAGCGGCCATCGGCCGTCGTCAAGGAACTGCTGGAAAACGCGCTCGACTCGGGCGCCACGCAGATCACGGTGCGGCTGGAAGAAGGGGGCGTGAAACGCATCGCCATTACCGACAACGGCCGCGGCATCGACAAGGATCAGCTGCCGCTGGCCCTGGCGCGCCACGCCACGTCGAAGATCGCCTCGCTGCACGACCTGGAAAACGTGGGCACCCTGGGCTTTCGCGGCGAGGCGCTGGCCTCGATCGCCTCGGTGGCCGCCGTGACCGTGACGTCGCGCACGATGGATGCGGCCCATGCGTGGGAAATCGTCGGCTCGCACAATGGCAGCGTCTCGCCGTCGTCGGGCGCGCACGGCACCACGGTCGATGTGCAAGACCTGTATTTCAACACGCCTGCGCGGCGCAAATTCCTCAAATCCGAGCAGACGGAATACGGCCACTGCGCCGAAGTCGTGCGCCGCATCGCGCTGGCGCGGCCGGACGTATCGTTCTCGCTGTCGCACAACGGCCGCACCATCGACCAGTGGAATATCAGCGAACTGGCCAAGCGCAGCGCCCACATCCTCGGTAACGACTTCGCCGAAGCGCGCCTGGCGCTGGACGAATCGGCCGGCAGCCTGCGCATCCACGGTTTTGCCGGCTTGCCGACGGCGTCGAAGGCGCGCGCCGATGGCCAGTTCTTTTATGTCAACGGGCGCTTCGTGCGCGACAAGCTGCTGGTGCACGCCGTGCGCATGGCCTACCAGGACGTGCTGCATGGCGACCGTTTTCCATCGTACGTGCTGGCGCTCGACCTCGACCCGGCCCTGGTCGACGTCAACGTGCACCCGTCGAAGATCGAAGTGCGCTTCCGCGACAGCCGTTCCGTGCACCAGTTCGTTTTCCACGCCGTGCAGCGCGCGCTGGCGCAGACGTCCGCCACGGCCTTCGGCAGCGTGCCGGCGCCCCTGCCGGCCGCTTCCAGCCTGGGCGGCGATACCGCCGGCGCGGGTTTGGGCGGCCCCGGCATCTGGCGCCGCGAGCAGACGCAGACGTTGTTCGGCGCGCAATTCACGAATACCTTTGCGCCCGCCTCGCCCGGCGCGAACCTTCCCTTCTTTGCCGACGCGCCAGGTGTGGCCCAGGACACGGCAGCCTATGGCGCCCTGTTCGGCGGCGGCGCAGCTGCCGCCAACTCGCCGATCACGCAAGTGGAACCCTACATCGCCTCGCCCGAAGCGATGGCGCGCGAAGAGTATCCGCTGGGCTTTGCCCTGGCCCAGCTGCATGGCATCTACATCCTGGCGCAGAACACCAAGGGCCTGGTGCTGGTCGACATGCACGCGGCGCACGAGCGCATCCTGTACGAGCAGCTGAAAAACGCGCTGCAGGCGCAGGTCTCGGGCCAGGACATGCAGGTGCAATCCTTGCTGATCCCCGTGACGTTCTACGCGGATGCCATCGAGGTGTCGACGGCGAATGAAAACCAGGACACGTTGAAAGCGCTGGGCTTCGACATCGCGGCCCTGTCGCCCACCACGCTGGCCGTGCGCAGCGTGCCGACCCTGCTCAAAAACGCGGACGCGCAAACCCTGGCGCGCGACGTGCTGCGCGACGTGCGCGAATACGGCGGCTCGCGCGTGCTGATCGAGCGCCAGAACGAATTGCTGGGCACCCTGGCCTGCCACACGGCCGTGCGCGCCAACCGGATCTTGTCGGTGCAGGAAATGAACTCCCTGCTGCGCCAGATGGAGAGCACGGAACGCGCCGACCAGTGCAACCATGGCCGGCCGACGTGGGTGCAGGTCGAGATCAACGCGCTCGATAAACTGTTCCTGCGCGGCCAATAAAATTCCGGGGTCAGACCCGCCGGGTCTGACCCCAGCCTTTGCCTTGGGGCCCCCATCGCAAGCACATCAAAAAAGCATCATGACAAACACCCATACCCTCCCCCTGGCCGTCGCCATCATGGGCCCCACGGCCAGCGGCAAGACGGCCAGTGCGCTGGCCATCGCGCAAGCGATTCCGTCCGAGATCATCTCCGTCGATTCCGCCCTCGTCTACCGCGGCATGGATATCGGCACGGCCAAGCCGTCGCAGGAAGAACTGGCCGCCGTACCGCATCATCTGATCGACATCATCGACCCGCTGGACGCCTATTCCGTGGCGCAGTTCCGCAACGACACCCTGCGCCTGGTGGCGGAGATCTCGGCGCGCGGGAAGCTGCCGCTGCTCGTCGGCGGCACCATGCTGTATTTTAAAGGCCTGGCCGATGGCCTCGACGACTTGCCCGGCGCCGATCCCGTGCTGCGCGCCCAGCTGGAAGAAGACGCGGCCGCCATCGGCTGGCCCGCCATGCATGCGCGCCTGGCGCAGCAAGATCCCGTCACGGCCGCGCGCCTGGCGCCGCAGGACGCGCAGCGCATCGGCCGCGCGCTGGAAATCATCGCCCTGTCCGGCCAGCCCATGTCGGCCCTGCTGGACCGCCGCGAAAAGACCGTGCTGCCGTTTCAATTGCAATCGTTCGCGCTGGAACCGTCCGACCGCGCCGTGCTGCATGCGCGCATCGCCACGCGTTTCGACCTCATGCTGAAAAACGACGCCCTGCTCGATGAAGTGGATGGGTTGCGCCGGCGCGGCGACCTGCACCCGGGTCTGCCCTCGATGCGCTGCGTGGGCTACCGCCAGGCCTGGGACTACCTCGATGGCCGCATCGACCGCGCCGCCTTGCGCGAGACGGGCATCATCGCCACACGCCAGCTGGCCAAACGCCAGCTGACCTGGTTACGCTCGATGCCGGAACGCATCGTCATCGACTGCCTGGGCCCTGATCCGGCCTCGTCCATGCTGGCGCAGATCCAGCCGTTATTGAAATAATCATGCCTGCGCCGGTGCGTGAAAAAACCGCACATTTTTTTTGCGCCGGCATTGACAAGGAAATGGGAAGACTGGATAATGCTCGGCTGTTGGGTGATATAGCTCAGTTGGTTAGAGCACAGCATTCATAATGCTGGGGTCGGTGGTTCAAGTCCACCTATCACCACCAAAGAACATCGATCAGGTTTCCTCTGGTCAAAACGAGCATCCGGTCTGACCGGTCTGTTTGGTGATATAGCTCAGTTGGTTAGAGCACAGCATTCATAATGCTGGGGTCGGTGGTTCAAGTCCACCTATCACCACCAAGAATTTGCAGTATGAAGAACCCGCCCCTGCCCCGTGCAGCGGCGGGTTTTTTCATTTCCGGCAGCACCGCGCATGCGGCCTGCGCGCAACAACTGTCCCATCCACATGCAATCGGGGATTGTGACAAGTCGCCTCTGCCGCTTACAATGAGAATAATTCTCATTTATATTATTCATCACCCATGTCCGCCATCCAGCCCAGCCTGCAACAGCAAGTGCAGTCGCTCTACAGCGAGCATCACGGCTGGCTGGTCGGCTGGCTGCGCAAGAAACTCAGTTGCCCGCATGGCGCGGCCGACGTGGCGCAAGACACCTTTTTACGCATCATCGCCTCGCGCGACGCCCTGTTCGGCATGCGCGAGCCCCGCGCCTATCTGTCGACGACGGCCAAGCGCTTGCTGCTCGACCGCGCGCGCCGGCAAGTACTCGAACGCAGCTACCTGGCGGAACTGGCCCTGCTGGCCGACAGCCTGCCAGGCGCGCCCTCGCCGGACGAAATCCTGATGGCCGTGCAGGCGCTCGGGCAGATCGCCACGGCGCTGGACGGATTATCCGCCAAGACGCGCGACGCCTTTTTGCTGCACTACTTGGAAGAGCAGCCGCAGGCCGCCGTCGCCGCGCAGCTGAACGTCTCCACGCGCATGGTGCAAAAATACCTGGTGCAAGCCTTGCTGGCCTGCCGCCACGCCTGCCCGGCCATGGCGGCATGAGCGGCACGCGCACCGATATCGCCGCCGAGCAGGCTGCCCGCTGGATCGTGCGGTTGAGTGCCGACGACCCGGCCGAGCGCGACATGGCGCGGGCCGGTTTCGCCGCGTGGAAGGCGGCCGATCCGCTGCACGCGACAGTGGCCGCCGGCATGGAAAACCTGCTGCGCCAATTGCATGCCGTGCGCGAGCCGGCCGGCGGCGACCATCGCCCCGCGCGCGCCGCACTGGCCGCCATCGCGCCCAAGCGCCAGCGTCTGCGCCAGCTGGCCGCAGCCAGCGCCGTGGCCATGCTGGTGCTGACCGGCACACTGGTCCTCGGCGAGCGCCCCGCCTACCTGCTGGCCGACCTGCGCAGCCCCACGGGGCAATGGCAGACGCACACCCTGGCCGACGGCAGCCGCCTGACTCTGGCCGGCGGCAGCGCCGTCAACGTGCGCTTCAATGCGGGTGAACGGCATGTGGAACTGGTGCGTGGCGACATCCTCGTCGACGTGGCCAAGGATGCGCAGCGCCCCTTCATCGTCGACAGCAAGCAGGCGGCGATCCGCGCGCTGGGCACGCGTTTTGCCGTGCGCAGGGAAGATGGCGCCACCATCCTCAGCATGCTCGAATCGGCAGTATCGGCGCAGGTGCCACAGCATCGGGCCGTCGTGGTGCAGGCAGGCCAGCGCACGCGCATCACGGACGATGGCGTCGGGCCACTGACCAGCATCGATGCGGCCAGCGTGCAGCAAGCATGGCGCGCGCACCAGCTGGTGGTCGACGACTTGCCGCTGGCCGACGTGCTCGACGAGCTGGCCCGCCACCGTCCCGGCCAGCTGCATTACGACCGCGCGCAGATCGCCGGCATTCGCGTGGCGGCCGTGCTGCCGCTGGACGACACGGACAAGGCGCTGCAGCTGCTGATCGACAATTTCCCCCAGCTGCGCATCCGCATGCTGACGCGCTACCTGGTGATGGTCGACGCCCCCGCCAAAAAGTAAATATTTTTTGCATTCGCGGTTCCACTTTGCGCATCTCGTGCGTCAAGGCAGCTGAGATCAATCAAAAAAGGCTGTCACCATGTCCGCTCGTATCCTTACCGTTTCCTCGCCGCGCGCGCTGCGCACGCGGCTGCATCCCCTGGCCCTGGCCGCCCTGCTGCTGGCTGGCGCCGGCATGCACGTCCAGGCAGCCGCCCAGGCGCAGGCCAGCCTAGCCACCGCCAGCTACGCCATCCCCGCCGGTCCGCTGGCAGGCGCCCTGAACCGCTATGCGCAGCAGGCGGGCGTATCCATCGTCGTCGACGCGGCCAAGGTGCAGGGACTGCAGACGGCCGGCCTGCAGGGCAGCTACGCCATCGACGACGGCTTTGCCGTGCTGCTGCGCGGCAGCGGCTACGCCATCGGCAAGACGGCGACCGGCTATGTGCTGGTGGCCGCGCCGGCATCCGCCCCCACGGCAGCGGCAAGCGCCGCCTCGGCGGCCGAGCGCACCATGCCCTCGATTACCATCGTCGGCCAGGCCGAGCAAGGCGCCACCACGGAAGGCAGCGGCTCCTACACGGCGCGCAAGATCACCCTCGGCAAGGGCGAGCAGTCGATGAAGGACATGCCGCAATCGGTCAGCGTGCTGACGCGCCAGCGCCTGGACGACCAGGGCATCACGGACTTGCGCGAAGCCGTCAACAACGTCACCGGCGTGGTGGGCGTGCATGGCGTGGGCGCGGGCGTGGTGATCACTTCGCGCGGCTTCCAGATCGACCAGTGGCAGTACGACGGCGTGCCGATCAACCGCAACACCTATGCGCTGGGTAACTGGGGCCAGGAAAACATGGTCATCTACGACCGCCTGGAAGTGCTGCGCGGGGCATCGAGCCTGCTCGAAGGCACGGGCAGCCCGGGCGGCTCCGTCAACCTGGTGCGCAAGCGCCCGCTGGCGACGCGCCAGGTCGCGCTCACGGGCCGCGCCGGTTCGTGGGACCATTACGGCGCGCAGCTCGACGTCAGCACGCCGCTGAATGCGGAAGGCACTTTGCGCGGGCGCGCCATCATCGATGAAGACGACAGCCATTCCTTCATCGACCAGGTCTGGAGCAAGAACCGCACCGTGTATGCGGCGCTCGACTACGACCTCGGTCCCGCCACCACCGTGGGCCTGGCCGTGAGCAATGTCAACGGGCGCGGCCGTCCGATGTACATCGGCCTGGCGCGCTACGCCGACGGCAGCGAACTGGGATTGCCCCGTTCGACCTATACGGGCGCCGACTGGAACCGCAGCAAGGTGGAACAGACCACCGTCAACCTGGACCTCGAGCACCACTTCAACAGCCGGTGGACCTTCAAGACGGCCGCGCTGGGCGTCAATGAACGCACCAATTCGACCCACCAGCGCATGGCCGGCACCATCAAGGCCAATGGCAGCGGTTCCATGTACGGCGACTTCTCCACCGATTTCAAGAACCAGAAGCGCGGCATCGACGCCTTCGTGCGCGGCAAATTCGATGGCCTGGGCATCGCGCAGGAAGTCGTCATGGGCGCCAGCTATGTGAAGTTCCACTCCGACGACCGCTCTGCGCGCGCCTGGACGCAAGGCGCGCAAATCTTCAATATCAACCACCACCGTCCATGGCAGGACTTCGACACCATCGCCGCGCGCGGCGTGAGCTCCAGCAGCACCTACGACATGCGCCAGAAAGGCCTGTACGGCACCTGGAACGGCCAGCTGACCAGCAACCTGAAAGCGCTGCTGGGCGGGCGTTTCAGCTGGTATGACTTCGAGTATGCCCCCAAGGGCGGCACGGCGGACAGCACCAGGGTCACGGCCAAGTTCACGCCATCGGCGGCCCTGATGTATGCGCTGACGCCGCAATGGTCCACCTACGCCAGCTATGCGGGCGTGTTCCAGCCGCAGACGAACCGCAACGCGGCGGGCCAGGTCCTGAAACCGGTCACGGGCGACAGCTATGAAGCTGGCGTCAAGGGCGAGCTGCTGGACGGCAAAGTCAATACCTCGCTGGCCGTCTTCCGTTACGAGCACAAGGACCGCGCCGTCAACGACTACGCCGCCGGTTTCGCCTGCGACGGCCGGTACTGCTCGCGCGCCTCGGGCAAAGTGCGCAGCCAGGGCCTGGAAGCGGAAGTGTCGGGCGAAGTGGCGCGCGGCCTGCAGCTGTCGGCCGGCTATGCCTACACGACGACGACCTACCTCGACGACCCGGACAACAAGGGCGAGGTCTTTTCGACGTGGACGCCGAAGCACATGCTGCGCCTGTGGTCCGGCTATACCCTGCCCGGCGAGTGGAACAAGTTCAGCGTCGGCGCCGGCGTGAACATGCAAAGCCACACGCTGGACTTCGGCCGCTCGTTCGACGTGGCCGGCTTCTCGCTGTGGAACGCGCGCCTGGCCTGGCAAGCCACGCCGCAGCTGTCGCTGGCCGTCAACGTCAACAACCTGTTCGACAAGCGCTACGTGATCCCGTCGTATAACGACACGGGCGGCAATAACCACTTCGGCGACCCGCGCAACGTGCAGCTGACCCTGAAGTACACGCCGAAGTGGTAGGCTGACGCGCTGCGCTGACAGCACAGGCGGGCCGGCATTCAGCCGTGCCCGCCTTTTTTTCCGTTTTTTTTCGTTCAGTGCTAGGCTGGCGTACGAGAAATATTCACCACGAAAAAACATGCCCTTACTGTTCCCACTGTCCAGCATTGCGCTGGCCCTTGCCCTGCACGCCAGTCCCGTCCTGGCCGTCGAAGGCCATTACCAGACCAAGACGCCATATGCGCCGCAGCAGGATCCGGCCACCTATGCCGCGCCGCCGGCCGGCTTCCAGCCCATCTATACGCAACTGGTGGCGCGCCACGGGTCGCGCGGATTGACCGGCATGAAGAGCGACGCGGCCCTGTATGCGATGTGGCAGCAGGCCGCCGCGCAGGATGCGCTCACGCCGTTGGGGCGCGAACTGGGCCCCGACATCCTAGCCCTGATGAAGGCCAACGCGCTGCTTGGCTATGGCGTGGCCGGCATCGAGAAACCCGGCTACGGCAATCTGTCTCAGACGGGCATCGAGGAACACCGGCAACTGGCCGTGCGCATGCTGGCGCGCCTGCCCGCCCTGTTTGCACAAGTGGGCCAGGACGCGGCCACGGCACCGCGCCAGCTCGTCACCATCGATTCCGGCGTGGACCGCGCGCGCGACAGCGCCCGCTTTTTCACGCAGTCGCTGCTCGAGCACGCGCCCGCGCTGGCGCCCTTGCTCTACATGCCGCCCGCCCCGGCGCCGTATCCGCAGGGGCGCAAGGCGGTACCGCAAGCGGATGGCGTCAACCGCTTCCTGCTGTATGCGCACAAGCTGGCGCCGCAGACGGATCTTGTCGCCGATCGTGCCAGCCCGTATTTCGCCACCTACGCCGCCAGCCAGGCCTACCAGTACTACGAAAGAACCAAGCAGCTGCATGCGCTGATGGATGCCCCCGCCAGGCTGCCTGCGGCGGCCGCGCATGCGCGCCACGTGCTCGAACGGCTGTTTGCACCCGCCTTCCTCGTCCAGCTGGAGCGCGGCGCCGCCAGCTATGCGGACACGGGCAGCTACACCTTCACCAGCGCGGACGGCCAGCTCACGCGCACCATGACGGGCAGCGGCAAGACCGTCATCCGCAGCCTGAATGCGGCCGCGACAAAACTATATGAACTGTATGCGATCGCCGCCGGCATGCGCCATGAAGCGCCGGCCGATTTCAGCCGCTACATGCCCGCCGAGGATGCGCGCTACTACGCTTATATCGCCGACCACGAGGATTTTTACCAGAAAGGGCCGGGCACCACGACCAGCCCCGGCGTGACCTGGCGCTTCGCGCTGGCCTTGCGCGACGATTTTTTCAAGGAAGTCGATGCGCTGGCCAAGGGGGATTTACGCCACGCCGCCAAGCTGCGCTTCACGCACGCCGAGATGATCATTCCGCTCGCTTCGGCCATGGGCTTGAAAGAGGCGCTGGCACCGCTGCCGGCATCGGCCAGCGACAGCCATGCCGGCCCTCGATGGCGCGGCCAGAGCATCTCGCCGCTGGCGGCCAACATGCAGTGGGATGTGTACCGCAACGGCGCAGGACAACTGATCGTGCGCCTGCTGTACAACGAAAAGGAAACGCCGTTCCAGGCCGCTTGCGACGGCGCGCGCATCGCGCCCGGCAGCGTCTTCTACGACTATGCGGGACTGAAAGCCTGCTACGGCCACGTGGCAACGCCGTAGGCACAAAAAAAGCCGCCAGCTTATGCAACTGGCGGCTTTCGACCATCGTGTAGCAAGCAGTTACTGCCAGGCTTCCTTGCCCGCGCGCGGCTTGCCCACCATCAGCAGCGCGCCCAGGGTCAGCACGGCCGCCAGCGACAGGTAGTAGCCCACGTATTGCAAGCCGTAGTTGGTGGCCAGCCAGGTGGCGATGTACGGCGCCAGCGAGGCACCGAGGATGCCAGCCAGGTTGAACGTCAGCGAAGCGCCCGTGTAGCGCACTTCGGGCGGGAACAGCTCGGACAACATCGTGCCCAGCGGTCCGTAGGTCATGCCCATCAGGCCCAGGCCGACGGCCATGAAGAGCGTCACTTCCCACGTCACGCCCGAACCGAACATCGGCGCAAGCACCAGGCCGAAGATGGCGATGGCGACGGAGACCCAGATCAGAGTCGAACGGCGGCCGCGGCGGTCGGCCAGCACGGCCGAGAATGGAATCGTCAGGGCGAAGAACAACACGGCAAACAGCTGCACGATAAGGAATTCCTTGCGCGTGAAGCCCAGCTTGGTCGTGCCCCAGCTCAGCGCGAACACCGTCATCAGGTAGAACAGCACGAAGGTGGCCAGGGCGATGATGGTGCCCAGGAACAGCATGCGGCCATGCTGGCGGAACACGGTGGCCACCGGCAGTTTGACGACTTCGTTCTTGTCGATGACTTTCTGGAAGTCCGGCGTTTCCGTGATCTTCAGACGCACATACAGGCCGACGATGACCAGCAGCGCGCTGGCCAGGAACGGGATGCGCCAGCCGTAGCTGAAGAACTGTTCATCGGTCATGGTTTCGCTCAGCAGCAGGAAGATGCCGCCCGACAGGAAAAAGCCGATCGGCGCGCCCAGCTGCGGGAACATGCCGTACCAGGCGCGTTTGCCCGGTGGCGCGTTTTCCGTGGCCAGCAGCACCGCGCCGCCCCACTCGCCGCCCAGGCCCAGGCCCTGGCCGAAACGGCACAGCGCCAGCAGCAGCGGCGCCAGGGTGCCGATGGCGGCATACGTCGGCAGCAAGCCGATGATGACGGTGGAAATACCCATGGTCAGCAAGGCTGCGACCAGGGTGGCCTTGCGGCCGATGCGGTCGCCGAAGTGGCCGAACACGGCCGAACCGATGGGGCGGGCGAAGAAGGCGATGGCGAACGTGGCCAGCGACTGCAGCACGGCGGCCGACGGGTCGCCGGCCGGGAAGAACAGTTTCGGGAACACCAGCACGGCGGCGGTGGCGTAGATATAGAAGTCGAAGAACTCGATGGTAGTGCCGATCAGGCTGGCGAACAGCACCGTGCCGGGGGAATTTTTCTTGGGGGGGGTGCTCATTTACTGCGCTCCTTGGGGAGGGTGTCTAAAGGCCATTCTCTGGATGTTTTTTCAGGCAGCAGCACAGCACGTTGTCTAGGCGCGCGGTTCACATATCATAGCTGTGCTCGGGCGTAATTGCTGCGAATTTGCTATTAAATTCGCAAACAAATTCCACGCCGCAACACGCCGTTGTTAACGGCAGACAACGGTGTACCAACGCGCGCTATCGCGCCGTGATCAGTGCTGATTTAGAGAAACAACGGTCGTGCGCCATCCGGTTACCCGGGGCACGGCAGGAAAGGCGTCAGGGGGTGGGCGACGTGTATCAGGCCCGGCGTATCGCCAGGCATTCCGTACCAGACCCGCGCGTCGGCATCGCGGCATCGGTCATTTGTGGTGAGTCCTTGCCTGCGGCCCCTCCGGGTGGAGCGGGCCGGCGATGATCGCGCTGCATCACTCAGGATGCGGTTGATCTTGCTGTAAGCGGCTTATGATACGCGCAGTGGTGCGGTGCGGCAAGAAATGATGCAGTGCAAACCCCAACAGCAAGGACTGGGGTCGGACCCTCAGGGTCCGACCCCGGCATCTGCCGTTGGGTTTAAAACGACCTACGCATCAATCAATGCAAAAGCCTGCTCAATCTCGCGGCTGTCGAGCGGGCGCACGAGGCGCGCCACTTCCTGGCCATCCTTCAAAAAAACCAGGGTCGGCCACAGCTTCACCCGGAACGCGCGTCCCAGCGCGCGGCCGGGGCCGTCTTCCACGCGGATATGCGGCACCCCGGGGTGCTGCGCAAACGCGGCGGCCAGCGGCGCCTGGGTGGCGCGGCAGTGGCCGCACCAGCCCGTGCCGAATTCCAGCAGGGCCGGCCCGGTCAAGGCGTCGATCTCGGCGCGCGTCGGTTGCGCTACGGAATACGTGTCGTTCATCATGTCAGTCTCCTTGAGAACTTAGACCACTTTCACGCGCAAAGTGCCCAGGCCATCGATGGCGCCCACCAGCTCGTCGCCGCGCTGCACGGCCGCCACGCCGGCCGGCGTACCCGTGTAGATCAGATCACCCGGCTGCAAAGTGAAATAGGTCGACAGGTCGGCGATGGTTTCAGCCACGTTCCAGATCAGCATGTCGATGGTGCTCGCCTGGCGCAGCTCGCCGTTCACGTGCAGGGTGATGGCGGCATGGCCAATGTCGCCCGCCTGCGCGGCCGGAGTGATGGGGCCGATGGGCGCCGAGTGCTCGAAGGCCTTGCCCGTGTCCCACGGGCGGCCCAGTTTTTTCGCGGCGCCCTGCACGTCGCGGCGCGTCATGTCCAGGCCGATCGCATAACCCCACACATGGCTCAGCGCGTCGGCCACGCCGATGTCGCTACCGCCCTTGCCGATGGCCACCACCAGTTCCATCTCGTGCTGGAAATCCTGCGTCTGCGCCGGGTACGGCAGTTCACCCGTCGTGCCGTCAGGCACGGGCAGCACGGCATCGTTTGGTTTCATGAAGAAAAACGGCGCCTCGCGGCCCGTGTGGCCCATTTCCTTGGCGTGGTCGACGTAGTTGCGGCCCACGCAATAGATGCGGTGGACGGGAAAGCTGTCGGCGCTGCCCGTGACGGGAACGCTGGGCTGGATCGGTGCGGGAATGACATACGACATGAAAACTCCTGATCGGCACGATAAAAAAGCGGTGATGAAAAAGGGACACCGCAGTGTCCCCCATTTTACGACAAGCTTACTTCAGCAGGCCCGAGCGGCTCGGGTCCGGCATGCGGATGGCGACGATGAAGGAAATCAGGCACATGACGGTCACGTACCAATAGAAATACTCTTCCACGTGCCAGGCCTTGAACTGCAGCGCCACGTATTCGGCCGAACCGCCGAACATGGCGTTGGCGACCGCATACGACAGGCCCACGCCCAGCGCGCGCACTTCGACGGGGAACATTTCCGCCTTGATCAAGCCGCTGATCGACGTGTAGAAACTGATGATGGCCAGCGCAATGACGATCAGGCCAAACGCGGCGTACGGGCTGGTGATGTCTTTCAGGGCATGCATGATCGGCAGCACGCACAAGGTGGCCAGGCCGCCGAAGAACAGCATCGAGGTACGGCGGCCGATGCGGTCGGACAAGGCGCCGAACACCGGTTGCAGAATCATGTAGACGAGCAGAGCGCAGGTCATGACGGCGCTGGCCGTCTTGGTATCCATGCCGGCCGTGTTGACCAGGTATTTCTGCATGTAGGTGGTAAACGTGTAGAACACGAGCGAGCCGCCGGCCGTAAAGCCGAGCACCGTGATGAAGGCGCGCTTGTGCTTGAGCAAGCCGCGCAAACTGCCCGCATCCTTGTCCTTGCGCTCGCTGGCGGTAGTCGTTTCCGTCAGCGATTTACGCAGGTTCAGCGACACGAGAGCCGCCAGGGCGCCAAAGACGAACGGGATGCGCCAGCCCCAGGCACGCAGCTCTTCCAGGGTCAGCAGTTGCTGCAAGACCACCAGCACCAGCAAGGCCAGCAGCTGGCCGCCGATCAGGGTCACGTACTGGAACGAGGCGAAGAAACCGCGCTTGCCCGATTCCGACACTTCGCTCATGTAGGTGGCGCTGGTACCGTATTCGCCGCCCACGGACAGGCCCTGGAACAAGCGTGCCACGAGCAGCAGGAAGGGCGCGAAGGCGCCGATGGTTTCATAGGTCGGCAGGACGGCGATCATCAGGGAACCGCCGCACATCATCAGCACGGAAATCATCATCGACTGGCGGCGGCCGTATTTGTCGGCGATGCGGCCGAACAGCCAGCCGCCCACCGGGCGCATGAGGAAGCCGGCGGCGAAGATGCCAGCCGTCTGCAGCAGCTGCGTCGTCGGGTTACCGGAGGGGAAGAACGCGTGCGAAAAGTACAGCGCGCAGAACGAATAAATGTAGAAGTCGAACCATTCGACCAGGTTACCGGAGGAAGCGCCAATGATGGCCTTGATGCGCTGCTGGGAAGTCAGCTGCGCAACGTCATGCGGAGTATCGTGGGATGTCATATCAGTCTTTTTGTTCGTGTGAAAAAGCCAACGCCAGCCCGGTTGCCCGGGCTGGTTTTGCATCATACGCCCTTGATCGGGGTCAAAAAGCCGCCCGGCATACGGGTTAATACGTATCGGTGGCAACTATTTTTCGCCTGCGGGCGCGTGGAATCAGACCCGTTCCAGCACCAGCGCAATACCCTGGCCCACGCCGATGCACATGGTGCAGAGCGCATAGCGGCCGCCCGTACGGTGCAGCTGGTTGACGGCCGTCATGGCCAGGCGCGCGCCGGAGGCGCCCAGCGGGTGACCGAGGGCAATCGCGCCGCCGTTCGGGTTGACGCGCGCATCGTCGTCGGGCAAGCCCAGCTGGCGCAGCACGGCCAGGCCTTGCGCGGCAAACGCTTCGTTCAGTTCGATGACGTCGAAGTCGGCCAGGGTCAAACCCGTCATGGCCAGCACTTTCAGGGTGGCGGGCGCGGGGCCGATGCCCATGATGCGCGGCGCCACGCCGGCCGTGGCCATGGCCACGACACGCGCGCGCGGCGTCAGGCCAAAGCGGGCCGCGTTCGCCTCGTCGGCCAGCAGCAGCGCCGCCGCGCCATCGTTGACGCCCGATGCGTTGCCGGCGGTAATCGTGCCATCGGCGCGCACGACGGGTTTCAATTTGGCCAGGGTCTCCAGGGTGGTGGCGCGCGGATGCTCGTCGCGGGCAACGATGACGGGCTCGCCTTTCTTTTGCGCGATGCTGACGGGGCAGATTTCACTGTCGAACACGCCCGCCTGCTGCGCCGCCAGGGCCTTGACCTGGCTGGCCAGGGCGAACGCATCCTGGTCCGCGCGGCTGATACCGAAGTCGGACGCCACGTTTTCCGCCGTTTCCGGCATCGAATCGACACCGTACTGCGCCTTCATCAGCGGATTGATGAAGCGCCAGCCGATGGTCGTGTCTTCCATTTTCATGCCGCGCGAAAAGGCGCTGTCCGCCTTGCCCATGACGAATGGCGCGCGGCTCATGCTTTCCACGCCGCCGGCGATCAGCAATCCCGCTTCGCCGCTCTTGATGAAGCGGGCGGCGCTGCCGATGGCGTCCAGGCCCGAGCCGCACAGTCGGTTCAGGGTGGCGCCCGGCACGCTGTCGGGCAAGCCTGCCAGCAGGGCGGCCATGCGCGCCACGTTGCGGTTGTCCTCGCCAGCCTGGTTGGCGCAGCCGTACAGCACGTCGGTAACGGCGGTCCAGTCCACGTCCGGATTGCGCGCCATCAAGGCACGGATGGGCACGGCGCCCAGGTCGTCGGCGCGCACGCCGGCAAGTCCGCCGCCATAGCGGCCGAAGGGCGTACGCTGGGCATCGCAGATATAAGCGTGGGTCATGTTCTTTCCTCCAAGAAAGTGGTTTGCGTATTGATACTGAATTAACGTCCGTCCGTCAGCGGCACGGCCGTCAACGCTTGCAGCTGTTCAAAACTCAAGCCATCGACGAGTTCGACGACCGTGGCGCCAGCGGCCGACAAATCGAGCACGGCCAGGTCGCTGTAGATGCGGCTGACGCAGCCGATACCCGTGAGCGGATAGGTGCAGGCCTGCACCAGCTTGCTTTCACCGGTCTTGGTCAGCAATTCCATCATGACCCAGGTTTTTTTCGCGCCGATGGCCAGGTCCATGGCCCCGCCTACGGCGGGAATGGCGTCCGGCGCGCCCGTGTGCCAGTTGGCCAGGTCGCCCGTGGCGGATACTTGAAACGCGCCGAGCACGCAAATGTCGAGGTGGCCGCCGCGCATCATGGCGAAACTGTCGGCATGGTGGAAATAGCTGCCGCCGGGCAGCAGGGTGACGGGCTGCTTGCCCGCGTTGATCAGGTCGTAGTCTTCCTCGCCGGGCGAGGGCGCGGGGCCCATGCCGATCACGCCGTTTTCGCTGTGCAGGATGATGTCCGCGCCAGCCGGCAAGTGGTTCGCCACCAGGGTCGGCAAGCCGATACCGAGGTTGACGACACTGCCTTCATGGATGTCGGCCGCCACGCGGGCCGCCATCTGGTCTCGATTCCATTTGTTCACTTGATACTCCTCAGGCTGCTTTGAAGCCGGCGGGGCCGGTGGCAGTGCGCGGCACTTGCACGATGCGCTGCACGAACAGGCCCGGCGTGACGACGTGCTCGGGGTCGATGCTGCCCAGTTCAGCAACTTCATGCACGGAAGCAATGCTGACCTTGGCGGCCATGGCCATGATCGGGCCGAAGTTGCGCGCCGTCTTGCGGTAAGTCAGGTTGCCCCAGCGGTCGCCCTGCTCCGCCTTGATCAGCGCGAAATCGGCGTGGATCGGCGACTCGAACACATACATGCGGCCATCGATCTCGCGCGTTTCCTTGCCCTTGGCCAAGTCCGTGCCATAACCGGTAGGCGTGAAAAAGCCGCCGATGCCGGCGCCGGCGGCGCGGATGCGCTCGGCCAGATTCCCCTGCGGCACCAGTTCCAGTTCCAGCTTGCCCGCGCGGTACAGCGCGTCGAAGACGTGCGAATCGGCCTGGCGGGGGAACGAGCAGATGATCTTGCGCACTTGCCCGTTTTTCAGCAGGGCCGCCAAGCCCGTGTCGCCATTGCCCGCATTGTTGTTGACGATGACGAGGTCGCGCGCGCCCTGGGCGATCAAGCCGTCGATCAGCTCGGCCGGCTGGCCCGCGCCGCCAAAGCCGCCAATCATGACGGTGGCGCCATCGTGGATATCGGCCAGCGCATCAAGCACGCTGGAACGCAGTTTGTCGATCATTGCGGTCTCCTCCCAATCAAATCCATTTGCCATTTGTTCGCATAGCGAACAAATATTCGTATTTAGAACTTATTCGTGAGAATATGCCTGATCGGGGCGCTTGTCAATTTGCCGTTTTCGCCAGCGCCATGGCTATAATTGCCACCTTGATCAATTGGAATTGCCATGACCGCACGCAGCAGCACCTCCCTTTCCGCCGAAGAAACCGCCGATGCCGACGGCGCGCCGCGTCCCGGCGACAGCTATGTGCAATCGTTCGCGCGGGGCCTGGCCGTGCTGCGCAGCTTTGGCGCGGACGCGCCGCAACAGACCCTGAGCGAAGTGGCGGAACGGGCGCAGCTGACGCGCGCGGGCGCGCGGCGCATCCTGCACACCTTGCTGCATCTCGGTTATGTGGAAGCGGATGGGCGGCTGTTCCGTTTGACGCCGAAGGTGCTCGATCTCGGTTACGCCTACCTGTCATCCTTGCCCGTGTGGACGCAGGCGCAGCCGCTGCTGGAAGAATTGATGCAGACCTTGCGCCAGTCGTGCTCGGCCACAGTGCTCGACGGCGACGACATCGTGTATGTCGTGCGCCTGTCCGCGCACCGCACCATGTCGATCAACCTGGGCATCGGCAGCCGCCTGCCCGCCTATTGCACCTCGATGGGCAGAGTGTTGCTATCGGGCCTCACGCCCGACGCGCTGCGCGAACGGCTGTCGAAGATGGCGCTGCTGAAAATCACGCCGGCGACCAAGGTCGATATCGACGTCTTGATGGAAGAGATTGCGCAAGTGCGGCGCCAGGGCTGGTGCCTGGTACAGGAGGAGCTGGAACAGGGCTTGATCGCCCTGGCCGCGCCCGTGTTCGACCGGGCCGGCAAGGTGGTGGCGGCGATCAACGTCAGCGGCCAGACGGCGGGGCCGTCCGTGGCGCATCTGCTGGAACACAGCTTGCCGAAACTGCTCGATACGGCAAGCCGGGTCAGCGCGCTGGTGCGGGTGCAGCAGTGATTATTTCTTGAACTTGGCGCACGGATCCGGGCGCGGCTGCCCCGGCATCTTTTGCGTCAGGTCGAACGTGCCCTTGTAGCCGGTGTTCCCCTGCTCCAGGTAGCCGATGCTGCGCACGTTCAGTTGCGGGTCGGCCAGCTTCAGCCAGCGGGGCACGCCGATATCCTTGCGCACATGCTCATTGCCGGCGATCAGCACCACGTCGCGCGGCGCCTGGTCGCGGATCAGCTTGGCCATCCAGATATCGCGCGCCACCTGGGCGTTGACGACGCCACCCACCATCATGTCGGGCAGCATATTGCAGCGGGCCGCCTGGACTTCCTTCTTTTGCCCTTCCAGGATATCGGCCGGCACGGGCGCGGCCAGGTACGTGGCCACCATGGCGGGCGGCATCGACCACTGGATGCCGTCGCGCACGATGCGCGAGGCATCGGCCGGCGACAAATTGCCGGCGACCAGGGTCAGCTGGTAGCTGATGACGAGGTCCAGCACGGGACGGTACACGCTCCAGTCCCAGCGCGGCTGTTCCATCACGCGGATGATGCAATCGGGGTCGGCGCACTCGCGCGCGGCGCGCGTCAGCAAGGCCTGGTTTTCGCGGTCGAACTGCTCCATGACGATCACGGGACGCCAGCCGGCCGCCAGCCGGCGCTGCAATTCTGCGACCCGCAGGCGTTGGCCTTGCGCATTGTCATGCACTTCACCGAGCAGCAGCACTTGCGGATTGGGCAAGGCGTCAGCCACCGGCGCGGGAGCGGGCGGGGCTTCCTTCTTCAGCAGGCTGCCGCAGGCGGCCAGCGCCAGCACGCTGCACAGCAGGGTGGCGCGCGCGCCGGCACGGAAAATCTCGGTCTTCATGTAAGCGGTATCCAAAGTGGCGATGCGCCAGATTGTACCGTCTCAGGCCGGCGCGGGCAGCTTGCGGCGCTCCAGCACTTCAAACACGGCCATGCCGGCCAGCATGGCGCCGGCAAACATCCACGCTTTCGGCTGGCCCGCCAGCAGCGACACGAGGGCGGGACCGGGACAGAAACCGGCGATACCCCAGCCCGCGCCAAAGGCCAGGCTGCCCAGCAGCAAGCGCCGGTCGATGCGCCGCGATGCCGGCAACTGCATGGGCTCGCCCAGCAGCGACTTGCTGCGCCGCCGGGCCAGCCAGAAGGCCGGCAAGGCCACGCCGATGGCGCCGCCCATCACCAGCGCCAAGGACGGGTCCCAGGCGCCGGCCAGGTCGAGAAAAGCGAGTACCTTGGCCGGGTTGGACATGCCGGAGACGATGAGGCCCAAGCCAAAGACGAGGCCGCTTAACAGGGAAAGAATCAGTTTGTTCATACGTGGCGCAACAGATAGACGGTGAGGAAGCCGGCCGCCATGAAGGCGCAAGTGGCCGCCAGCGAACGCGGAGACAGGCGCGACAGCCCGCACACGCCGTGGCCGCTGGTGCAGCCGGCGCCATAGCGCACACCCACGCCCACCAGCAAGCCCGCGACGATCAGGGCGGGCGTGCCTGCGTCGATCTGTACGGGCGGCAAGGCTTGCCACATCGGGTACAGCAAGGGTGTGCCGATCAGGCCGGCAAGAAAGGCGATGCGCCAGCCCAGGTCGCCACTGCGCGGGCGCAGCAAGCCGCCGACGATGCCGCTGATGCCGGCGATGCGGCCATTGAACAGGATCAATAGCGCAGCCGCCAGGCCGATCAGCATGCCGCCGGCCAGCGAGGCCCACGGCGTGAAGTGCTGCCAGTCTATGGTCATGGCAGGGTCAGTCCGCTTCGTCGTTGAACGGGGCGCGCGGCGCGCAAAATTGCGCGTACAGCACTTGCAGCACGGCCAGCACGGGCGCGCTGGCGACGCGGTAATAAATCTGCTTGCCGTCGCGTCGCGTGGCCACCAGCATCTCTTCGCGCAGCACGCCCAGTTGCTGCGACAGGGACGGCTGGCCGATGCCCACTTTTTGCTCGAGGTCGCTGACGCAATGCTCACCCTGCGATAGCTGACACAGCAGCATCAAACGGTCGGCATTGCCCATGGCCTTGAGCAGCGAGCTGGCCTTGTAGGCCGAGCCACGCATGGCGTCGAGGTTGTATTCGGCGTGTTGTGTTGCGACTGTCTCCATCTTGCCCTCCCACAGGCGGTCATGTTGAATAGCGTGCGATAAACAATATACTAATCAATATATTGTTTTCGTGCTGGCGATTCACGCAAAAAAACAACAGTGTTTTTTCGTCGATAGCATCCTTATGCAAAGTGTGCGGCAGCGATCATGTTTACGCTATCAAAATGACAAATATTCGTAATAAAGAGGAAATAAGCGTATCAAAATTGTCACGATCTATGCTGTAATGGGAGAACAGCAGAAAAACCATGATACGCCCCCGTACGGGCGAATTGTCCGTCCATGCGCTAACCGGTGTCGGCTGCGCCGCACGGTGAACAACAGGGAGAGCACGATGAGAATCTATCAGTCGCTATGCATGGCCTTGCTGGCGCTGTCGGCCAGCACATGGAGCATGGCGGCAGTCAGCGACACGACAGCCGGCAAGCTGCAGGAAGCTGGCGAACGCGTGACGATCGATGAAAGCATCAGCTTGAATAATAATCCCGGCTGGGAAACGCCGGACTTGCCGTATGCACGCCTGCTGGCCAGCAGCAGCGCGACGGCGGCACCGCACTGGAGCACCAGTGGCGCGCGCCATGTGGCCCTGGCGCCACCGAGGCCCATGACGGCCGCACCCGCACAGCAAGCCAACGTGCCGGCCCCCGTGCCTGAAGCGAGCATGTACTCGATGTTGCTGGTGGGATTGGGCCTGGTGGCCTTGAGCCTGCACGGCGAAAAACAGGAAAAATTCGATAACTGACGGCGCCTGCACTGGCAAGGTGCTGCTGAAGAACATTCCGCCTGGTGCGGAATGTTTTGTTATGGCGCCATCATTTGTCCAGCAGGCGGCAGACCCGTTCGATGTTCCCCACCGGAATGCCCGACTTCAGGGCCCGCGCGATGCAGCCCGCCTTGTCCGGGCCCGAGGCGGAAATGAGCACGAAGGCCGTCACCACCACGCTGATGGCGACAAGCACGATCAAGACACCCTTGACGATATCCCAGTTCATTGCGTCTCAACAATGTCATACGTAAAGTCATAATAATGCTTGCCGTCCTCGATGCGGATGGCCAGGCTGCCCCTGAGTCCTTGCAACTGCTCCGTTCCCGTATCGGGCACCACCGTCACCGACAAGGCGGGCACGCCGCGCGTCATCGTGCCGCTGTGCTGCAAATAAAAACTGCCGTGGCGCCCGTCCAGGCTGCCTTCCACCCGTTCCAGCGCCACATAGCCTGCCGAGCCCGTCACGCTGGCGCGCGCGCTCAGCATCTCGCCCTGCGCGCTGGCCTCGAGGGCGCCGTGGTAGCGTTTGTCGAGCGACAAGCGTCCCAGCCCCGATTGCGCGGCCGTGTCCGACAAGGTTTCCGGGGTAATGGTGACGTCGAAGGTACCGGTAATGGAAGGCATCAGTGCTCCTTGGAAAATGAAGAGGTGGCTGCCGCATCGGGTCCGCTCAGCAGCGCATGCAGTTTTTGCATGGTGGCCCAGTTGCGCGACGTGACGCCGTCGCCCAGCAGCACGCCCAGCGCCGCCACCACCTTGCTGGCCAGCACGCCATCGGGACACCACGCATATGCGGCCCAGCGCCCCAGCGCCAGCGCTTCGGGCTGCCACGACTGCTGCAAAAGCGGCGCCAGGCGCTTGACGTCGGCCGGGTTGTTCAGCACCAGGGTCAGCAAGCGGGCCGCATCGGCCGCCGGCGCCAGGGTGTTTTGTTCGACCAGCTCGGCAAACTGGCTGGCCGACAGCACCGTCACCCTGGCTGCCACGCCCAGTTTCAGCACCAGCGCTTCCTCGATGCGAGCAGCGGCCTCGGCCGGCGCTACCTTGCCGCCGTCATACACGACATTGCCACTGTTGAGTACCGTGCGCACTTGCGCAAACCCCAGGTCGCCCAGCAGCTTGCGCAGGTCGGCCATGGCCACGCGCTTGGCGCGGCCCACATTAATCCCGCGCAACAGCGCCACTTGCTGACTGTTTTCTATTTGTGCCATGCTGTCTCCTTGCCTATGCCTGGCTGCTGCTTTCCGGCAACGGCGTCACCGTGGGCAGGCGCAGCAGGAACGTCGCACCCTGCCCCAAGGTGCTGCTGACCGTGATGGTGCCGCCAAATTGCTTGGCAATCAAGTTGAACACGATATTCAAGCCCAGTCCCGTGCCGCCCTGCCCGCGCCGCGTGGTGACAAACGGATCGAACACGCGGTCGAGCATGTCGGGCGCGATGCCGCGGCCGTTGTCGCGCACCTGCATGGCGATCGCGTCGCCATCGCGTCGCACGCCGATATGGATGTTGCCGGCCATGTCCGCATCAAACGCATGCTCGACGCAGTTCAACACCAGGTTGGTCAGCACCTGCGCCAATGCGCCCGGATAGCTGTCGAGCATGATGTCTGGCGGGCAATCGATATCGATGCTGATGCGCGTCTTTTTCAGGGTCGGCTGCAGGCTCGAGATCACCTCGCCGATATAGTCGCGCAATTCGAACAAACGGCGCGCCTCGCTGACCTGGTCGACGGCGATCTGCTTGAAGCTGTGGATCAGGTGCGCGGCGCGGTAGGCATTGTTCATGATCAGCCGCGCGCTTTCGCCGGCCGTTTCCAGGTAGCGCACGATGTCGGTCTTCTTCACGCTGCCGCCGGCCACGGCCGCGCTGATGTCATCGGTGGCTTCCTTCAGCACCGAGGCGCTGGTCAGGGCGATGCCGACCGGGGTGTTGATTTCATGCGCCACGCCGGCCACCAGGCTGCCCAGCGAAGCCAGGCGTTCCGATTGCAGCAACGATTCCTGCGCGCGGCGCAGCTCGTCCATGGCCTGCGCCGTTGCCTGCTGGGAGCGGCGCGCCATGTCTTCCGCCTCGCGGCTGCCTTCGATGATGGACTTGAGCTTGCGCTGCACGGCATTGAAACCGCGGATCACGTCGCCCAATTCGTCGCGCCGGTTTTCCGGCAGCTCTTCAACGTCATCGCTGCCGCGCGTGGCCAGGTCGAACAAGCCGTCGCGCAACTGTTTCAGTGGCTCGAAGACGATGCGCAGGCTCAGCGCCAGGGCGCCCACGAGAATGATATCCAGCAGCAGCACTTCCAGCACCTTGCGCCGCACTTCGGCATGCAGGGCCGCATCGATCTGCGCACGGCTGAAGTTGACGATGACCTTGCCGACGATCACCGGCTTGCCGCCCGTGGCCGCCGCCACGGCGTCGCGAAACACCAGCGGCGCCTCGACGGGCGTGCCGCCCATGGCCACGTCGGCGCTCAAAGGCACCAGGGTGCCGCCCGCGTCGCGCACCTCGCCCGCGAACAGGCCGACCGAGGCGTCGTAGACGCGGATGCCAACCAGTTCCGGCGGCAGCATTTCAGCCGCGACGATGCTGTCGACCTTGGATTTGTCGAGGTCCCACAGTGCCGAAGGCAAGCTGGTCTGCAAGCGCGTGAGCACGCCGCTACGCAAGCGCGCGCTGCCCGATTCGAGTTCTTGGCTCAGTGTATATTGGGTATAGCTGCCGGAAATGCCCAGCACCAAGGTGACGATCACGACAAAAAGCAGGGTCAGCCGGACTTGGATACTCGCCATCAATCAACACTCCCCGGGCCAGGCCAGCCGCCGGCCCGCGGCGCGGGCGTAGATACGTCGGCAATACAAGGGCCTGAATCAAATGTACGGTATGACATGCTTATTGGCAAGATTTACAGTATTCCCACTTTCGATAGAGACTTTGATGCAGGTTGAGACATTGCGGCATGGCAATGGTAATATCCCGCAATCATCTAAGGAGTCGTCATGGCGGTCACGCATCAACATCTACCCCTGGAACAAGTTCGTCCCGGCATGATCTTGTCGGATGTCTTGCTTGATGCGCATGGACAAGTGCTGTTGCCGCAAGGCGCGGTATTGACGGAAAACATGCTGGCCCTGATGCCCCGCCACAACATCGACATGCTGCCCATCCAGGCGCCGCCCCCTTCGCCGGAAGCAATCGCCGCGCAGCAGGCGGCCGACAGCGAACGGCTGGCCTACCTGTTCCGCAAGCATGATCCCGACGATCCCCTAGACGCGGCCACCACCTTGCTGCGCAGCTATGTCACGGTGTACCGCCTGGGCACGGGAGAGGCCGCATGAGCACGCAGCTGACGCTCGACGATATCGTCGCCCACCTCGATGACCTGCCTTCGCTGCCCGCCGTCGTCATGGAACTGCTCAACAGCATCGACCAGGAAGACGTCGATATTTCCGTGCTGGCCAAAAAAGTGTCGTACGACCAGGCATTGACGGCGAAAACCCTGCGCCTGGCCAACTCGTCCCACTATGGCTTGCAAGTGAAGGCCACCACCATCCAGCAGGCGATCACCTACCTGGGCTTCCAGACGACGCGCAGCCTGATCACGTCGGCCGCCATCACCGGTTGCTTCCCGGAAGGACGCTGCCCCGGTTTCGACGACAAGGCCTTCTGGCGTCATTCGGTGGCGACGGCCGCCTGCGCCAAAGTGCTGGCGCGGCAGATCCGCTTCAACCAGGATTACGCGTTCACGGCCGGCTTGCTGCACAACATCGGCCGCCTGGTGCTGGTCAGCAGCTTTCCCGCGCACTACGCGCAAGCCATCGCCCACCAGGCCGCGCACGATTGCAGCCTGCTCGAAGCGGAGCAGGCCGTGCTGGGCGTGGACCACGTGCAGGCGGGCGTGGCCCTGGCCGAACACTGGAATTTTTCCGACACCATGCGCCTGGCGCTGGGCAACTACCTGCAGCCGGAAACGCCGGGGGCAGGCTTTCTCGCGTCGCTGATCCACGTGGCCAATGCGGTTGTTTGCGCGCTCGACCTGGCGCAGGCGGGCGACGACATGGTGCCGCGCGTCTCGCCGGTGGCCTGGGATGCGCTGGGCCTGGGCGAAGACGCGTATCTGCAGCTGTTCCGCGAAACGGAGCTGCGCTACGATGAAATCACCTCGGCACTGCTCAGCTAAACAACGCCGCAAACGCAAACGGCTCTCGCTGCGAAGCGAAAGCCGTTCTGGATACTACGGTCGGTCCATGCTGCCCGGTCCACGCCAGCCTGTTGCCGCCAGCAGCTATGCAAGCGGCACAGTCAGCGCGTAACCGCCACATCAGTGCGCGTAATTCGATTCTTGCGCATCGCCGCGGTCTTCCGCTTTTGGACGGCCCTGGGCGTCGGACAGACGATACTTGGTGCGGCGGTCGCCCATCAAGTCGCGCAGGTCGCGGATGCTCATGCCCGTTACTTCGTGCATGCGGATCAGCAGCGAAGCGCCAACCGGCAAGCGGTGGTGGCGGATCTTGCTGATGACCGGTGGCGCCACCTCAAGCAGACGCGACAGGGCTGCATCGTTCTTCAGCTGCATCTTGCTCAGCAGAATATCCAGCAGGTGGTTCGGGTTGTAACTCTCTTGCGATGCTAATGCATGATGTGCCATGATTTTTCCTCGTCTGGTGAATGTAGAAAATAATGCCGATACGAACTTAAGGCTGGCTTAGAGTGTTTAAATAAACGTCTTTCCCACTGATTCAGCCTTCCCCCGCCCTTCCTCCTTATCGCACTGCCCGCACAGGACTCGCACAGCCACGCCCAGCCAACGTACGCAATTTGCCGCGTGAGTAAAAAGCACTGCAATACACCAAAATGAATTGCATATAAGACAATATACTAGCCCAAACACGCGGCATCTGCGCCTCGCGCAAACTTCCTGATTGTTAAATATCAATCAAGCTGCTGGTTGGCTTGGCAACGATGCTATTTCAACACATTAGGATGCCAGCGGGCGCACACAAGGCTTTGCAGCAACTTGTTACAAATCAATGGTGACGTACGGCAATAAATGCTTTTGAGCATCACGACACATGGCGGCATATACAAGCGGCAACCTTGTCGGCAAGGTCAGCACGACATGGCCCGTGCCCGCGATTTACGCTAAACTATGGCCTGAACTTGCAGCGAGCCTGCCACCGGGCAGCCAGAGGCGCCCGGCCGGTCATCCACCGCCTCCCGCCCCGAGCGGCGCACGGCGCAAGCCGCCTGCCCAGCTTATTTTCCGCCACACTTATTTGCAGCCACATTTACCGATAAGCGCCTGACTCCATGCAGAAAAAAGTATTCATTAAAACCTTCGGCTGCCAGATGAACGAGTACGACTCGGACAAGATGGCCGACGTGCTGGGCGCCTCCGATGGCCTGGTACGCACCGACACGCCGGAAGATGCCGATGTGATCCTGCTCAATACCTGCTCCGTGCGCGAAAAGGCGCAGGAAAAAGTGTTTTCCGACCTGGGCCGTCTGCGCGAGCTGAAACTGGCCAAGCCGCACCTGTTGATCGGCGTGGGTGGCTGCGTGGCGTCGCAGGAAGGCGACGCCATCGTCAAGCGCGCGCCGTATGTCGATATGGTCTTCGGCCCGCAAACCCTGCACCGCCTGCCGCAGATGATCGAACTGCGCCGCGCCAGCGGCGATGCGCAAGTGGACATCAGCTTCCCGGAAATCGAAAAGTTCGACCACATGCCGCCGGCCAAGGTGGAAGGCGCTTCGGCATTCGTCTCCATCATGGAAGGCTGCAGCAAATACTGCAGCTACTGCGTCGTGCCCTACACGCGCGGCGAGGAAGTGTCGCGCCGCTTCGAGGACGTACTGACGGAAGTGGCGGGCCTGGCCGCCCAGGGCGTCAAGGAAATCACACTGCTGGGGCAAAACGTGAACGCCTACCGGGGCGCGATGGAAGGCGGCGAGATCGCCGACTTCGCCCTGCTGCTCGAATACGTGGCCGACATTCCCGGCATCGAGCGCATGCGCTTCGTCACCAGCCACCCGAAGGAATTCACGCAGCGCCTGATCGACGCCTACGCGAAGATCCCGCAGTTGGTCGACCATTTATATCTGCCGGCGCAACACGGCTCCGACAAGGTGCTGGGCGCCATGAAGCGCGGCTACACGGGCCTCGAATACAAGTCCATCATCCGCCGCATCCGCGCCGTGCGCCCGAACATGGCCATCTCGTCCGACTTCATCGTCGGTTTCCCCGGCGAGACACAAGCCGACTTCGACGCCATGATGAAGCTGATCGCGGACGTCGGCTTCGACAACAGCTACAGCTTCATCTTCAGCAAGCGCCCCGGCACGCCGGCCGCCAGCCTGGAAGACGACACGCCGCATGAAGTGAAACTGGCCCGCTTGCAGCAGTTGCAGGCGGCCATCGACGCCAACACGCGCAAGTACAGCCTGGCCATGGTGGGCACGGTGCAAACCATCCTCGTCGAAGGCCGCTCCAAAAAGGACACCGATGACAGTGAACTGCAAGGCCGCACGGAGAACAACCGCGTGGTCAACTTCGACGCCGGCCCGGACGGTTTGCAGCTGGTCGGCCAGCTGGTCGACGTGCGCATCACCGAAAGCCATTCCTACACCCTGCGCGGCGAATTGGTCGCCAGCGCACCCGCATTGAAAAGAGCCAGTTGAAAACCAAAGCCCCGATACAGCCGCATTACTTCATCCCCGAGCCGCTTGATAACACGCGCCTGGCGCACCTGTGCGGACCGCTCGATGAAAACCTGCGCCAGATTTCCGCCGCCCTCGACGTGACGATCTTCCGCCGCGGCGAAAAATTCATCGTCGGCGGCAGCAATGCCGAACGCGCCGTGGAAATCCTCGAGCAGTTCTACGCCATCGCCAACAAGGTCGTGCCGCTCGAAGAAGTGCAGTTGGCCCTGGTGGAACAGCGCGCGGGCCTGTCCGCCGCCTCCGAACACCATGCCAACGCGCCCGCCAGCACCTTCGTCGAGCCGGACATCGCCAGCCCCGTGCTGAAAACGCGGCGCTCCGACCTGCGCGGGCGCACGCCGCACCAGATCGCCTACCTGCGCGACATCCTCGAACACGACATCAGCTTCGGCGTCGGTCCTGCCGGCACGGGCAAAACCTATCTGGCCGTCGCCTGCGCCGTCGACGCGCTCGAAAGGGACGCCGTCAAGCGCATCATTTTGACGCGCCCCGCCGTCGAAGCGGGCGAGCGCCTGGGCTTCTTGCCGGGCGACCTGGCGCAAAAGGTCGACCCGTATCTGCGTCCCCTGTACGACGCGCTGTACGATTTGCTGGGTTTTGACCGCACGCAGAAGCTATTTGAAAAACAGGTGATCGAGATCGCCCCGCTGGCCTATATGCGCGGACGCACCTTGAACCACGCCTTCGTCATCCTCGATGAAGCGCAAAACACCACCGTCGAACAGATGAAGATGTTTTTGACGCGCATCGGTTTTGGCAGCAAGGCCGTGGTGACGGGCGACGTGACGCAAGTCGACCTGCACAAGAGCCAGACGAGCGGCTTGATCGACGCAGTGCACGTGTTGAAAGACGTGCGCGGCATCGGCTTCACGCAATTTAACAGCACCGACGTGGTGCGCCATCCGCTCGTCGCGCGCATCGTCGATGCCTATGAAACGGCGCAGGCGGACAATGCCGACGCCGCCCACCTGCCCTCCTTATTGAAACCAGCTGCCGCCAAAAATGTCCGAAAAAAATAAACTGTCCCTGTCCGTGCAATACCCGGACACCCGCCTGGAAGCCCTGATCACGCGCCCGAAAGTGCGCCGCTGGGTCAAGGCGGCCCTGTTCGCGCCAGCCGAATTCACCATCCGCTTCGTCGACGCGGAAGAAGGCCGCACCCTGAACCGCGACTACCGCGAAAAGGACTATGCCACCAACGTGCTGACGTTCGCCTACAACGAAGGCGAAGAACTGGGCGACGACGAACCGACGCGCGCCGACATCATCCTGTGCACGGACGTGCTGGAAAAGGAAGCGGCGGAACAAAAGAAGAGCGTGGAAGAGCACACGGCCCATTTGATCGTCCACGGCGTGCTGCATGCGCAAGGCTACGACCACATGGATGACGAGGAAGCCACCGAGATGGAGGGTCTGGAAACGGAAATCCTCGCAAAACTCGGCATCAGCGATCCCTACGCGGACCAAAAATAAACCGCGTAGGTCGGGTAGGTCGGGTTAGCCCGCAGGGCGTAACCCGACAACACCCAACAACTTAACCGGAGCACCGCAACGTCTGACCTGCGTGCCACAATAGCACCATCAACCACACACGCAACAAGGACACACTATGGGCACTTGGGCCACCGACGCCTTCGGCAACGACTACGCCATGGATTGGGCGCAGGATTTGCACGAATATAAAACCTTGGAACTGGTCGAGACGACGCTCGACAACGTCATCGACAGCCAGGAAGCGGAACTGGAAGCGCCGTTCGCCGCCGAAGCGCTGGCCGCGCTGGAAGTGATCGCGCGCCTGCAGGGCCAGCCAGGCGAGGACGACCCGGCCACCGCGGAAGTAGACGAATGGGTGGCCGCCTGCAAGAAGAAAGTCACGCCGCCGCTGCTGGAAAAAGCGCGCCTGGCCTTCGAGCGCATCACGGCCGAATCGTCGGAACTGCGCCAGCTGTGGCAGGACAGCGAGCATTTCGCCGACTGGCAGGCCGACGTGGCGGCCTTGCGCACACGCGTGCTGGGCCAGGAAGCGGCGTAAAACATCGCGCAACGGCGCACTTCAACGTATTAAATTTGCATCAAAAGCGGGGAAATCCGGTATGGCCCCACTTTTGGTGTATCCTATATCCCTTCGCAACAACGGCTCACGCCTCCTATGCCCGAGCACCCTAGTGGCGTCAGAACTGACGTCAAGCCCCACCGGTCACTGTTTGAACGCCTGACCGCACTCATTTCCCCCGAGCCAGAGAACCGTGCAGAATTGCTCGAAGTTCTACACGATGCGCATGAACGCAAGCTGATCGACGCCGACGCCCTGTCGATGATCGAAGGCGTGTTCCAGGTATCGGATCTCTGCGCGCGCGACATCATGATTCCCCGTTCGCAAATGGATGTCATCGACATCAGCAAGCCGATCGAGGAATGGATGCCGGAAGTCCTGTCGACCGCCCACTCGCGCTTCCCCGCGATCGAAGGCGAGCGCGACAAGGTCATCGGCATCCTGCTGGCGAAAGACTTGCTGCGTTATTACGCAGAAGAAACTTTCGACGTGCGCGACATGCTGCGCCCCGCCATCTTCATCCCCGAATCGAAACGCCTGAATGTGCTGCTGCGCGATTTCCGCGCCAACCACAATCACATGGCCATCGTCGTCGATGAATACAGCGGCGTCGCCGGCCTGATCACCATCGAAGACGTGCTGGAACAGATCGTCGGCGACATCGAGGACGAATACGACTTCGACGAAGCCGAGGACAATATCCTGTCGCTCAAGGAAGGCCAGTTCGGCCCCCGCTGGCGTGTCAAGGCGCTGACCGAGATCGAACAGTTCAACGAAGAAGTGGGCAGCCACCTGGTCGACGACGACGTCGACACCATCGGCGGCCTCGTGTCGAAGTATCTGGGCCGCATGGCGCACAAGGGCGATATTTTCGACTTGGGCAATCTGCGCTTCGAGGTACTGCGCGCCGATGCGCGCCAGGTGCACGTGCTGCTCGTCGAGCGCCTGCCCAACGTGCCGGAACTGGAACTCTGACATGCGCGTGCTGTAAATGCGTTTCAGACGCGCCGACCCCAACGCCCCCGCCAAACCGCCCCGCAGCACGTGGGCGCGCATGCTGACTGCCGCCATCGCCGGCGCCGTCGCGGTGCTGGCGTTCGCCCCTTTCGGCTACTGGCCGCTGCAAATCCTCAGCCTGGGCGTGCTGTTCTACCAGGTGCTGCGCGCATCGAACGTCAAGGCCGGCGCGCTGATCGGCTGGGCCTACGGCTTCGGCTGGTGCGCGGCCGGCACGCACTGGCTGTATATTTCCATGCACCGCTATGGCGACATGGCAGCGCCGATCGCCGCCATCGCCGTGGCCCTGCTGGCCCTCCTGATGGCCATTTACGTGGCCATGGCCATGGGCGCGGCCGCCTGGCTGCGCCAGCGCTGGGTGCTGTCCCTGCCCGCCATGACCTTGCTGGTATTGCCCGCCACGTGGACCCTGTTCGAATGGACGCGCGGCTGGCTGTTTACGGGTTTCCCGTGGCTGGCCACCGGCTACGCCCACAATACCAGCCCGCTGGGCGGCTTTGCCCCCATCATCGGCTCGTATGGCCTGGGCTGGCTGGCGGCGCTGTCGGCCGGCGCCCTGCTCTTGCTCACGCACCGCACGCGCTGGTTTGCGCTGGGCGGCGTCATCGCGCTGTACGCGGCCGGCATCGGCTTGCAGTATGTGGCGTGGACCCACCCTGTCGGACGCCCGATCACCGTGCGCCTGCTGCAGGGGAACGTGCCGCAGCAGCAGAAATTCGACCCCGGCTTCGTGCTGGGCGCCCTGCAGATGTACCAGAGCGCCATCACCAGCGCGCCGGCCGACCTGATCGCCACGCCGGAAACAGCCGTTACCGTGCTGCCGCACCAGCTGCCGCCAGGCTATCTGGATAGCCTGGGCACCTATGCGCAGCAGACGGGCAGCACGATTTTGGTTGGCATGCCCGTGCTCGACGAACAGCAGCGCTTCTACAATGCGGCCGTGGGGATCACGCCCAACGGCACGCCGGGCCCCTACTACCAGTATCGCAAGCACCATCTGGTGCCATTCGGCGAATTCGTGCCGCCCGGCCTGCACTGGTTTGTCGCCATGATGGCCATCCCGCTGGGCGACATGGGCCGCGGCGCGGAAGTACAAGCGCCTTTGCCCGTGCGCGACCAGCTGGTGCTGCCGAATATCTGCTACGAAGACTTGTTTGGCGAAGAAATCGCCGGCCAGCTGGCCAGCGCCCACCGCCATGGCAAGCAGTCGGCGTCCGTGCTGCTCAATATCTCGAATCTGGCCTGGTTTGGCGACTCGATCGCCATCCCGCAGCATCTGCAGATTTCGCAGATGCGCAGCCTGGAAACGGGCCGCCCCATGCTGCGCTCGACGAACACGGGCGCCACCGCCGTCATCGACGGCAAGGGCGTAGTGCAAAGCCTGCTGCCACCGGAACAGCAAGCGACCCTGGCGGCCAAGGTGCAAGGCATGGGCGGCATGACGCCATACATTCTGTACGGCAATAAACTGGTGCTGGCCCTGGCCGCGCTGGCCCTGCTGACAGCCTTCCTGCTGTCGCGCGCCGCCCGCCGTGGCCGCGCCGCGCAGCAATAAGCGGCCGATATTGCCCGAAGAGTCACAGTGGGCCCGTAAAAACCGCTAAAATTAGCAAAACCCCGGCCCGGACGCGCTGCCAAGCATGCGTCCGGGCTTCAAGCAAACCTTAACAAAGCGCAGCCTCCCGCGCGGCGAACTCATACGATGCTCACATTTCAACAAATTATCCTGACCTTGCAAACCTATTGGGACAAGCAAGGTTGCGCCCTGCTCCAGCCTTACGACATGGAAGTCGGCGCCGGCACTTTCCACACCGGCACCTTCCTGCGCGCGATCGGCCCGGAACCTTGGCGCGCCGCGTATGTGCAGCCGTCGCGCCGCCCGAAAGATGGCCGCTATGGCGAAAATCCGAACCGCATGCAGCATTACTACCAGTATCAGGTGGTGTTGAAGCCGGCGCCGGAAAACATCCTCGACCTGTATCTGGGTTCGCTGGCCGCGCTGGGCCTGGACTTGGAACAGAATGACGTGCGCTTCGTCGAAGACGACTGGGAAAGCCCGACCCTGGGCGCCTGGGGCCTGGGCTGGGAAGTCTGGCTGAACGGCATGGAAGTGACCCAATTTACCTACTTCCAGCAAGTGGGTGGCCTCGATTGCAAGCCCGTGCTGGGCGAGATCACCTACGGCATCGAACGCCTGGCCATGTATCTGCAAGGCGTGGAAAACGTGTATGACCTGGTGTGGACCGAGTGGGAAGAAAACGGTACCACAAAAAAACTGACCTACGGCGACGTCTTCCACCAGAACGAGGTGGAGCAATCGACCTACAACTTCGAGCACGCGAATACGGACCTGCTGTTCGAACAGTTCGGCAACTATGAAGCGGAAGCGAAGCGTTTGATCGAGCTGCAACTGACCCTGCCCGCCTACGAAAAGATCATGAAGGCCTCGCACAGCTTCAATATGCTCGATGCGCGCGGCGCCATCTCGGTGACGGAACGCGCCGCCTACATCGGCCGCGTGCGTACCCTGTCGCGCCTGGTGGCACAAGCGTATTACGACTCGCGCGAACGCCTCGGTTTCCCGATGCTGCCCGCCGCAGACCAAGCCGCCGCCTAATTCGAGCCTCTACACCGCCGTACCTGACAAGAACACCATGAACCAAACACTGCTCATCGAACTGCTGACCGAAGAACTGCCGCCGAAAGCGCTGGCCAAACTGGGCGCCGCCTTCACGGCCGGCATCGTCAACGGCCTGAAATCACGCGACTTCCTCGAAGCCGACAGCGTCGCCACCAGCTACGCCTCGCCGCGCCGCCTGGCCGTCTCCATCACCAACGTGCGCGAAGTCTCGCCCGATAAGTCGATCCGCGAAAAAGTCCTGCCCGTCTCCGTGGCGCTGGACGCGAACGGCAACGGCACGCCGCCGCTGGCCAAGAAACTGGCCGCGCTGGGCTTCCCCGATCTGACGGTAGCCGACCTGGAACGTGCCGTCGACGGCAAGGCTGAAAGCTTCTTCTACACCTACACGGCGCCAGGCAGCCAGCTCGCCGCCGGCGCGCAAGCGGCGTTGACCGAATCGGCCGCCAAGCTGCCGATTCCAAAGCTGATGAGCTATCAGCGCCCGGACGGCACCACCGTGCAATTCGTGCGCCCTGCCCACAGCCTGATCGCCCTGCACGGCATCAATATCCTGCCCCTGACCCTGCTGGGCCTCACGGCCGGCCGCAGCACCCTGGGCCACCGCTTCCTGACCGACGGCGAACCGATCGCCATCGCGCACGCGGAAAACTATGCGCCATCGCTGATCCTCAACGCCAGCGTCATTGCCAGCAACGAGGAACGCAAGGAACGCATCCGCGCCCAGCTGCTGGACAAGGCCGGTGCCGACCAGGTGCTGATGCCCGAAGCGCTGCTCGATGAAGTGACGGCCCTGGTCGAATGGCCGGTCGTGTATGAATGCCACTTCGAGGAAGAATTCCTGGCCGTGCCGCAGGAATGCCTGATCCTCACCATGCAGACGAACCAGAAGTATTTCGCGCTGACCGATAGCGAAGGCAAGCTGCGCTCGCGCTTCCTGATCGTCTCGAACATCGAGACGGACACGCCCGAGCACATCATCGGCGGCAACGAGCGCGTCGTGCGTCCGCGCCTGTCTGACGCCAAGTTCTTCTTCGAGCAGGACAAGAAGAAGACCCTGGCATCGCGCCTGCCGCTGCTGGCCAACGTCGTCTACCACAACAAGCTGGGCACGCAAGCGGCACGCACAGAGCGCGTCAAGTCGCTGGCCGGCGCCATCGCCGCCAAGCTGCAGTACGACGTGGCCCTGGCCGAACGCGGCGCCCTGCTGGCCAAGGCCGATCTGCTGACCGACATGGTCGGCGAATTCCCCGAACTGCAAGGCATCATGGGCACGTACTACGCGCGCCATGACGGCGAACCGGAAGAAGTGGCCTTGGCCGCCTCCGAACACTACCAGCCGCGCTTTGCCGGCGACAGCCTGCCGTCCACCGCCACCGGCACCGCCGTGGCCCTGGCCGACAAGCTGGAAACCCTGGTCGGCATCTGGGCCATCGGCCTGGCGCCCACGGGCGACAAGGACCCGTTCGCGCTGCGCCGCCACGCGCTGGGCGTGCTGCGCATGCTGCTGGAAAAACGTTTGCCATTGTCGATCCAGGGCTTGCTGGCGGATGCGGCAGCGCAGTTCGCAGCGGTGCCCGGCTTCAAGGACCCGGTCGCGGATGTGACCACCTTCATGCTGGACCGCCTGCGTGGCATCCTGCGCGAGCGCGGCTTCTCGCCGAATGAAATCGAAGCCGTCGTGGCACAGAATCCGGACCGCCTGGACGACATCGTGCAGCGCCTGGAAGCCGTACAGGCATTTGCCGCCCTGCCGGAAAGCGCCTCGCTGGCGGCCGCCAACAAGCGCATCACGAACATCCTGAAAAAGAACGAGGAAGCCGTGAGCCAGGTTGCCGCCGGCGGCGTCAACGTGGCGCTGCTGCAGGACGAAGCGGAGAAAAAACTGGCCGCCGCCGTCTCGCGCGTGCAGCCGGAAGTCGACGCGGCCTTTGCCAAGGGCGACTTCACCAGCACGCTGCAAACCCTGGCGCAGCTGCGCGACGACGTCGATGGCTTCTTCAACGACGTGATGGTGATGGCCGAGGATGTCGCCCTGCGCAACAACCGCCTGGCCTTGCTGTCGTCCCTGCACGGCATGATGAACCGCGTGGCCGACATTTCCAAGCTGGCGGCATAATGGGTACTCCGGCGCTGAAACTGATTATTCTCGACCGCGACGGCGTCATTAATCATGACTCGCCGGACTTCATCAAGTCGCCGGCCGAATGGCTGCCGATCCCCGGCTCGCTCGAAGCGATCGCCCGCCTGAACCAGGCCGGCTATCGCGTCGTCATCGCCTCGAACCAGTCGGGCATCGCGCGCGAATACTTCGACATGACGGTGCTGAACGCGATCCACCAGAAGATGCACACGCTGGCGCAGCAGGTCGGTGCCGATATCGACGCCATCTTCTTTTGCCCGCACGCGGGCGCGGACAATTGCGACTGCCGCAAGCCGAAACCGGGCATGTTCCATGAAATCTCGCAGCGCTACAACACCAGCCTGAAAGGCGTGCCCACGGTCGGCGATTCCCTGCGCGACCTGCAGGCCGGTTTCATCAGCGGCTGCGTGCCCTACCTGGTATTGACGGGCAAGGGCGAAAAAACCAACGAGACGGGTGGCCTGCCCCCCGGCACCCAGGTCTTCCCCGACCTGGCGGCCGTCGTCAGCCACCTGCTCAAGGCGCCAGCGGCACCGGCGCCCACCGTAGCATTGAGTATCTAATTTTCGGAGAACCGCATTGCGTAATATTTCCCTGTTCCTGCGATCACTGCTGTTCATGATCATCATGATCGTGGCCACCATCGTCTGGGCCTGCGTGTGCTTTTTTGCCGCGCCATTGAGCTACAACAAGCGCTATTGGGTCACCTCGCGCTGGAACGTGTTTATCCTGTGGTGTGCCAAGGTCATTTGCGGCATCCGCTATGAAGTCAAGGGCGCCGAGAACTTCCCCGACGCGCCGGCCATCGTGCTGTCGAAACACCAGTCGGCATGGGAAACCATCTTCTTGCTTCCCAGCCTGCCACGCCCGCTCGTGTATGTGTTCAAGAAGGAGATTTTGTACATCCCCTTTTTCGGCTGGGCCATGGCGCTGCTGCGCATGATCCCCATCGACCGCAAACAGGGCAAGCATGCGTTCAAGAGCGTCGTCGCGCATGGCAAGCGCCGGCTGGCCGATGGCCAATGGATTATCATGTTCCCTGAAGGGACCCGCATTCCCGTGGGCCAGGCGGGCAAGTACAAAAGCGGCGGCACGCGCCTGGCCATTGCAACGGGCGCCGTGGTGGTGCCGATTGCGCACAATTCAGGCGAGTGCTGGCCCAAGCAGTCATTCCTCAAACGCCCGGGACTGATCACCGTCTCGATAGGCAAACCGATTTCGCCGGAAGGGCAAACCCCGGACAGCATGATGCAACAGGTGGAAAATTGGATAGAATCAGAAATGCGCGTCATTTCGCCTCACGCCTACAACGCTGGCTAGACGGCATCAGCGCGGTCATCCAGGAGCCGACGCTGCGCCAGCAGATGAAGACCATCAAGGTCGGCGACCAGCAACTGGATTTGTTCGCGCATGACGTCTCGACCAGCACGCCCCCGGCGGTGCGCCCCACGGCACCGCCAGCGCCGCCCGTGGCGCCACCGGTAGTGGCGCCCGCGCCGCCCATCGTTCGTCCCGCCCCGCCTCCCCTGCCTTCCCCGCCACGCAGCGCCGATGGCCCGCCATTGCGCCAGCTGCAGCTGGGCAGCCACCTCGTTGAATTCGCGCTGCGCCGCTCCACGCGCCGTTCCATCGGCTTCATGATCGACGATAACGGCTTGCGCGTGACGGCCCCCAAGCGCGTCACCCTGGCCGAAATCGACAACGCCATCCGCGCCAAGCAAAGCTGGATCGTCTCGAAGCTGCTGGAACGGGGCGAGCGCAAGGTGCAGCGCCAGCAGCGCCCGCCCGTGGCCTGGGTCGATGGCGCCGTGCTGCCCTACCTCGGTGGCGAGATCACCTTGCGGTTGCACCAGGCGCCGCGCCACCGCGCCAGCTTCCAGCGCGAGACGAATGAGCTGCACGTATGGGTCACGCCCACGGGCAGCGAACAGCAATTGAAGGAAAAAGTGAAAGGCTGGTTCCAGCACGAAGCGCGCCAGCTGTTCGAGGCGCGCCTGAACGTATATGCGGACAAGCTGGGCGTGCGCTACGATTCATTATCCCTGTCGTCGGCCGGCACACGCTGGGGCAGCTGCACCATCGAGCGCAAGATCCGCCTGAACTGGCGCCTGATCCACTTCGCCCTGCCACTGATCGACTACGTGGTGGCACACGAGCTGTCGCACCTGCTGGAAATGAACCACAGCCCCCGCTTCTGGGCCACCGTGGAATCGATTTATCCCGATTACGATGGCGCCAAGCAAGCGCTCAGAAAGCGCTCGCAAGAGCTGCCTGTGCTGTTTACGTAGGCGCCTGTCGGATTACGCTCTACGAGCTAATCCGACCTACAGTCACGTAGGTCGGATTAGCGCAGCGCGCGTAATCCGACGCCATTGTTGGCCGCGTGCCCATCACGGCAGCAAAGGCTTGATGGCCGCGATAGTGCGCGGCGTGGCCCCCCGCTGCTGGTTGGCAAACGCCAGCGCCCGCTCTCCCATGGAAGATAAACGCGCCGGATCCTGCAGCAAGGCCGATGCCTGCGCCATCAGCGCATCGGCATCCGCCACCAGCGTGGCGCCGCCGGCGGCGATCGCCTGCTCGGTCACCAGCGCGAAATTGAAGGTGTGGGGGCCGATCAGCACGGGTTTGCCCAAGGCCGCGGGCTCGATCAGGTTTTGCCCGCCCAGCGGCAGCAGGCTGCCGCCGACGAAAGCACAATCGCAGGCCGCGTAATACGCAAACATCTCGCCCATCGAATCGCCCAGCAGCACTTGCGTGCCCACAGCAACGGCTGCATCCTGCGCCAGGCCGGACCTGCGCTGCACTGTCAGGCCCTGCGCCGCGATCAATTTTTCCACCTCGTCGAAACGCTGCGGATGGCGCGGCACGATCAGCAGCAGCGCATTCGCCGGCAAGCTGGCACGAATATACGCATCGAGGATCAACTGCTCTTCCCCTTCGCGCGTGCTGGCGCACAGCAGCACGGGACGCTGGCCGATGGCGTTGCGCAGCCAGGTGCCCGTCGCCAGTGCCGCCTCGGGCACGACGACGTCGAACTTGATGCTGCCCGTGACGACGACGTCCTGCACGCCCAGCTGGCGCACGCGATCGGCGTCGTCCTGCGTCTGCGCCGCCACCAGGGTGATGCCGCGCGCCGCATCGGCAATCAGCTTGCCCAGGCGCTGCGCCTTGCCCAGCGAGCGCTGCGACAGGCGCGCATTGGCCAGCACCACGGGCACTTTGTAGCGATTGCATTGGTGGATCAGATTCGGCCACACTTCCGTCTCCATCAGGATGCAGATGCGCGGCGCGAAATGGCGGATGAAACGGGCCGGCATGGCGCCCGTGTCGTAGGGCAGATAACTTTGCACGAGGCGCGCGCCGTGTTTGGCGAACAGGGATTTTCCTGTCGCGCGCCCCGTCGGCGTCATGTGCGTGAGAACGATGCGGCACGCGGGCCAGGCGGCCAGCAGCGCATCGATCAGCGGCTCGGCCGCGCGCGTTTCGCCGACGGAGACGGCGTGCAGCCAGATGGTGTTTGTAGCAGACGCCGGCTGGCGCCCGTAAAAGCCCAGGCGCTCGCCCCAGTGCTGGCGGTAGCCGGGTTCCTGGCGTCCGCGCAGCCACAGCCGCGCCAGCACCAGGGGCAAGGCCAGCCACCAGGCAAGGGTATAAAGAAGTCGCATGATGATTGAATGTTAAAGTCAGGCGGGAGGATAGTCTGCCAGCAGGCGCCGTGCCGCGGCCAGCACTTCCGGCACGCCGGGCGGCGCGCCTTTATCGCCCAGGTTGATGATTTTCGGCGACCAGTTGCCTTCCGTTTTCCACAGCGGCGAATCGGCATAGACTTCCACCGTCGGGCGCACAAAGGCGGCCGCGATGTGCGTCAGACCCGTGTCGACGCCGACCACCAGCGCCGCGTGGCGCGCCAGCAGGGTGGCGTCGCCCATCGACAGCTTCGGCAGCACGCGCGCGTTCGGTAATCCGGCCGCCAGTTGTTCCGCTTCCGCCTTTTCCTTGGGCGAACCCCAGGGCAGCAAAATCGGCATCGGTGCGAGCGCCTGGCCCAGGGCGATCCAGTTTTCCGGCGCCCATTTCTTGGCGTCGCGCGCCGTACCGTGGAAATACACGCAGTAGGGTGCTGCCCCCATCCAGTCCGGGCGCGGCTCGCTGCTTGGCACTTCCGGCAAGCCGAAATCGGCCGGCGTGTCGGCCGTGTAGCCGAGCGCCGCGGCGGCCACCAGGCGGCCGCGCGCTACCGCATGCGTGCGCGGATCGAGCGGAATGCTTTTCGTGTGAAAAATGCGCGATATGCCTTCGTAGCCCGAGCCTTCGCTGCCATTGGCCAGGCCGACCTTCTGTCCGCCCGGCGCCAGGCGCGCGGCGCCCATGATGATGCCCGTCTTGAGCAAACCCTGGGTATCGAACACATAATCGTAGTGCGTCTGGCGCAGGCTGCGGAAGAAGGCGGCGATTTCCGCGCGCGTCTCTTTCTTGCCCAGGCTCTTGCGCCAGCGCCGCAGCGCGAACGGGAAGATGGTATTGACACGCGGGTTCAGGCGCACCAGGCTGGTGTAGCCCTCTTCGACCACCCAGTCGATGGTCGCGTTCGGGAAATGGCGGGCGATGTCCGCCACCATCGGCAGGTTATGCAGCACGTCGCCCAGCGAAGACACGCGCACCAGCAGGATTTTCAAGGGCGCCTGTGCGCCAGGTTGAGCGGCCATGCTGTCAGAACGGCAGTACGGCGTCAGGTTTGGCGGCCAGGATCACGCTCTTGAACTGCCCCTGGATGCGCGCCAGGGCTGCCGGCGTTTCCGCTTCGAAGCGCATGACGATCACCGGCGTGGTGTTCGACGAGCGGGCCAGGCCGAAACCGTCCGCGTATTCCACGCGCAAGCCGTCGATGGTGATGATCTGTTCATTGCCGGGGAAGACGGCGTCGCGGCGCAGCATGTCCATCAGCGCGACGTTCTCGCCTTCCTTCAGTTCCAAGTGCAGTTCCGGCGTGCTGTCGGACTGCGGCAGGGAGTTCAGCAAAGCCGAAGGGTCGGCTTCGCGCGTGAGGATTTCCAGCAGGCGCGCGGCCGAGTACATGCCGTCGTCGAAACCGTACCAGCGGTCCTTGAAGAAGATATGGCCGCTCATTTCGCCGCCCAGCGGCGCCCCCGTCTCGCGCAGCTTGGCTTTCACCAGCGAGTGGCCCGTCTTGTACATCAGCGGCACGCCGCCATGCTTGCTGATCCACGGCGCCAGGTGGCGCGTGCATTTCACGTCGTACAAAATCTGCGCGCCAGGGTGGCGGGTCAGCACGTCGGCGGCAAACAGCATCATCTGGCGGTCAGGGTAGATGATCTGGCCATCCTTGGTGACCACGCCCAGGCGGTCGCCGTCGCCGTCGAAGGCGATGCCGATTTCCGCATCCGTCTCGGCCAGGCAGCGGATCAGGTCTTGCAGGTTTTCCGGATGCGCCGGGTCCGGATGGTGGTTCGGGAAATTGCCATCGACTTCGCAGAACAGTTCGATGACTTCGCAGCCCATGCCGCGGAACAGGTCGCCCGCGAACGCGCCGGCCACGCCATTGCCGCAATCGACGGCGATCTTGATCGGGCGCGCCAGCTTGACGTCGCCCAGGATGCGCTCGAGGTAGGCGGCACGGATATCGTGCGTGGCATAGCTGCCCGGATTGGCAACGTCCCTGGCGCTGGCGCTGCCGTCGTGCGCGACGATGCTGTGGTACAGCGCCTGGATCGCTTCGCCGTGGATCGCTTCGCCGGCCAGCACCATCTTGAAGCCATTGTAGTCAGGTGGATTGTGGCTGCCCGTGACCATGATGCCGGAGCGCGTGTCGAGCACATTCGTGCCGAAATAAACCATCGGCGTGGCCACCACGCCCAGGTCGATCACGTCGACGCCTGCCGCTTGCAAGCCCTGCGCCAGCGCCGCCGTCAATTCCGGTCCCGACAAACGGCCATCGCGGCCGATCACGACCCGCTGCTCGCCCTTGGCCAGGGCGGCCTGGCCAAATGCCTGGCCGATCTTGTGCGCCACGCTGGCATCGAGGGTTTTAGCGATGATGCCGCGAATATCGTAGGCCTTGAAGATCGTTTGGGACAATGGAAGCATGGTGTGGCCGGTATAAGTAGGGTCAATAAGGTTCCTGGCAAGGTGCAGCGCGCGGCTGGCAGCTTGCTACTGCGCCAAGAGCATACCGAATTATACGCGCAGCAGATCGATCGACTTGCCCGATTCCACCCACTGCCTGACCCACAGCGGCTGGCGGCCACGACCTGTCCATTGTTCGGTCGCATTGTCAGGATGGCGGTAACGCACAGCGACTTTGCCCGTGCGCGGGTGCAAACCATCGAGTATCAGCTGTTTCAGCGGAATGCCCGCCTGCTGCGCGATGGCCATGATCTGTTCGCGCGCCTTGTTCAAGTCTTCGCGCTCGCGGCTGTTCAATTCCTGTTTGACATTATCTTCCAGTTTGCGCAATTCCAGCATCGTCATCGTAGACAAATCCATTGGGACATCCTTTATATTCATTTAAATAATAAAATCACGTGGAATATACTACATTGCATAAACATTTGCGCACCATTGCATAATCTATCGTCAATTTCATTATGCTCACCGCTTTATTTAGCGGAGCAACATTAAGATTCAATGAAGAATATACGGGAAGCACACATGGAAAATGAATAACCATGAATAACATGGCATTCCCGCATGCCTGTGTGGCATGCCGGCCGATTATTGCCGATATAGGGGCAGCGTGACATGCAGCAGAATCAACTCCCCATGCGGAATAATCGGCGCCCGTGTTTTTCTTCCCGCCGGCCATGCGTGCAATCGGGCACTTGCCAGAAATGCCCCAACGCCAAAGGCCTGCATGCTTATAATGCAGGCGCGTAGTCCACTTCACCCCGGCACATATGAAAACTTATTTTATCGGCGATCTGCAAGGCTGCCATGACCAAACCGTCGAACTGATCGAACGGATCCAGGCGGCAGCGGATGGTCCGTACCGCCTGCTGTTCGCGGGCGACTTGATCAATCGCGGCCCGGCCTCGCTGGCCACCCTGCGCCACATTCACGCGCTGGCGCGGCAGGGCCTGGCCGACAGCGTCTTGGGCAACCATGACTTGCACCTGCTGGCCGTGGCCAACGGCATCCGCCCCGAGCATGCGTCCGACACGCTCGCTGAAATCCTCGATGCGCCCGACCGCGCGGAATTGATCGACTGGCTGCGCCAGCGGCCACTGGCACTGGAACACGATGGCCATGTGCTCGTGCATGCGGGCTTGCTGCCGCAATGGAGCGCGGCCCAGGCCCTGTCCCTGAGCGAGGAAGTATCTGCCATGCTGCGCAGCGACGATTGGGTGGCGTTCCTGCGCACCATGTACGGCAACGAGCCGGCCGCCTGGCGCGACGACCTGCAGGGCGCCGACCGGCTGCGCTGCATCGTCAATGCCATGACGCGGCTGCGCTTTTGCACGCCGGACGGCGTGATGGACTTCAAGATGAAGGAAAGCGGCAGCCCGCCGCCCGGTTCCGGCCTGCTGCCCTGGTTCGACGTGCCGGGCCGGCGCAGCGCCGGCGACACCATCGTCTTCGGCCACTGGTCGGCGCTGGGACTGCAATTGCGGCCGCACCTGATCGGCCTCGATAGCGGCTGCGTGTGGGGCGGAAAACTGTCGGCCGTGTGCCTGGAAGACCGCTCGCTGCTGCAGGTCGACTGCCCCACGTTCCAGCAGCACAGCGGCAAACGCTAAGTAGCAACCATGGCGCGCATATGCTTAGTCGAAATCGGTCGTTGGCTATGCCGCGCCTGACCCGTATGATGGAGCTTTTGCTTTTGCCATCCCATGCATCCTGATACCGACAGACTGGCGCGCTGGCTGCTCGGCAGCCTGGAACTCGACACCGCCGTCCTGCATGTGGGCCAGTACTGCGGCCGCTGGCGCGCGTCCACGGCGGGCCGGGAACTGGGCAGCTTTCACCTGGTGCTCGATGGCCACTGCTATCTGCACCTCGACGGGGCGGCGCCGATCGCGCTCGGCCCGCGCGACGGCGTCTTCCTGCTGCGCGACTTGCCGCACTTTCTCAGCCCCCACAGCGACCCGCTGCAGGCGGTCAGCGCGCAAGCGATGCTGCCGCTGCAAACGCCCACGGAGCAGCCGGCGACGGCGCTGGCCTGCGGCTTCTTTCAATTTCGCGGCGCCCTCTCCGCGCTGATCGTCGACTCGTTTCCGCCATATCTGCTGATACGCGGCGACGCGCCCGCCTTCAGCGCGGCCGCCGCCCTGTTCGACCTGATCCTGGCGGAAGCAGGCGGCGATCCGGAACAGCCGTCGCCGCTGATCGCGCGCCTGGTCGAGCTGCTGTTCTTTTACCTGATCCGCCATGTGGCCCAGGGCGAGCAGGTGGCGGCCGGCCTGCTGTCGCTGCTGCACCAGCCCGCATTTTCGCCGCTGCTCGAACGCATGTTCGACACGCCCGCCGCCGACTGGTCGATCGAGAACATGGCCAAGGCGGCGTGCATGTCGCGCGCCAGCTTCTGCAAGCATTTCGCCAGCGCCAGCGGCCACTCGCCGGCCCAGTTCCTGCTCCTGCTGCGCATGAAGATCGCCGCGCGCCGGCTGCACGACGGCGCCTCCGTGGAACGCGCGGCCGAACTGGTGGGCTACCGCTCGCACGCCGCCTTCACGCGCGCCTTCAAGCGGGTCACGGGCGAGCAGCCGGGCGCCTACCGGCGCGACCAGCGATTGCGCCAGCTGACCAGCTAAGCGCCAGCTGAAATCAAGGATCGCACAATCGCAGACGAACGAGCACAAAAGGACGACGCTGACGTCTGTTGCGTGCACGGCATGGCCGATATAATGGCCGGGTGACTTACTAACTTAGCAAGGTACCCCATGTCCCGTCTGACGCTGCACACTCTCGATACCGCCCCGGCCGATAGCCGCCCCTTCGTGGAAAAGGCCATCGCCAACAATGGCTTCCTGCCCAACCTGATCGGCGTGCTGGCCAATGCCCCGCTGGCACTGGAAACCTATCTGACCGTCTCCGGCATCAATGCGCGCGCCAGCCTGACGTTAATGGAACGCGAAGTGGTGCAAATCACGGCCGCGCGCATCCATGGCTGCGATTTCTGCATCGCCGGCCATAGCGCCATCTCGCTGAAAAAAGCGGGCCAGACGCCCGACACGGTACGCGCCCTGCAGCACGGCCAGCCGACGAACGACGCCAAGCTGGACGCCGTCGCCGCCTTCGCCACGGCCGTCATCGCCACGCGCGGCGCCGTGGCCGACAGCGAATATCAAGCCTTCCTGGCCGCCGGCTACAACGAACAGCAAGCGCTGGAAGTCGTGCTGGGCATCAGCCTGGCCACCCTGTGCAATTTCTCCAACAGCCTGGCTGGCACGCCCGTCAATCCGCAATTGACGCCCTACCTGCCTGGCGCCGTCTGACATGGCGAACCTCACTCACTGGCTGCACATGCATGCCGACCAGCTCGACCAATCACCGGAACTGGCTGAAACCGTTTTACCTGCCCTCGCCGGCGACAAGCTGCTGGCCATCGGCGTGCCGAAGGAATACGGCGGCGCGGGCGGCGACGTGCGCGACGCCATCGACGCCATCGCCAAAGTGGCCGAGCAATCGGTGACGGCGGCCTTTGTCTTCTGGGGCCAGCGCTGCTTCATCGAATTCCTGCTGCAAAGCGAGAACCGCGCCCTGGCCGAGCGCCGCTTGCCCGGCCTGCTGGCAGGCACGCAGGCAGGCGCCAGCGGCCTGTCGAACGCCATGAAATTCTTGTCCGGTATCGAGCAGCTGCAAATCACGGGCGCGCGCCACGATGACGGCTTGCTCGTCGACGGCGGCCTGGCCTGGGTGACGAACTTGCGCAAGGCGGGCTTTGTCGCGGCGGCCGCCGTGGCGCCGAACGACGGCGCGCCACCCGTCATCATCGCCTTCGACAGCGGCAGCGCAGGCGTCACGCGCAGCGACGACCTGGACCTGATCGCCCTGCGCGGCAGCAATACGGCATCCGTCAAGCTGGCGCAGGTGCACATCCCGGCCGCCGACATCATCAGCGACAATGCGCCAGCCTGGCTGCCGCAGGTGCGTCCATCGTTCCTCGGCATGCAGTGCGGCCTGTCGATCGGCCTGGCGCGCGCCAGCCTGGCAAAGGCGGCGCAAATTTCCGCCGGCTCGCGCAACCAGCTCACGCCACGTATCGAAGCGCTGCAAGCGACACTGGAAAGCGCCGTCGCTACCCTGCTGGCCGGCGTGCACGATGGCCGCTTCAAGACGCAGGCGCCAGCCATGTTCCGCCTGCGCATACAGCTGGCCGACGTGCTGCAGCAGGCGCTGATGCTGGAACTGCAAGCCATGGGCGGGCGCGCCTATCTGAACGCCGAGCAGCAGGGCTTTGCCCGCCGCTGGCGCGAATCGTCGTTCATCCCCATCGTCACTCCCAGCCTGACGCAGTTGCAGGCGGCCTTGCAGCTGTTCGACAGCCAGCAGGCCGCCAAGGCAGCGGGAGCGCAGGCATGAGCGTTGCCGATTGGGCCTTGCAGGCGCAGGATCTCAGTTACGCTTACCCCGGTACGGCGCCCGTGTTCCAGCACGTCTCGCTCGGCGTGCGCAAGCGCGAAATCGTCTGCCTGCTGGGCGGCAGCGGCTGCGGCAAATCGAGCCTGCTGCGCGTGCTGGCTGGCTTGCAGCCGCCATCGACTGGCGAGATCCAGTTCCTCGACGCTCCCATGCGCGAACCGGATCCGCGCAGCGCCCTCGTCTTCCAGCAAGCCAGTTTGCTACCCTGGCTGAACGTCACGGGCAATGCCGGCTTCGGCCTGGACTTCAAGCACCAGCCGCAGCTCACGCGCGAGGCGCACCAGGCGCGCGTGGCGCAAGCCATCGAAGCGGTCGGTCTGAAAGGGCGCGAAAAGCTGTATCCATCCGCGCTGTCGGGTGGTATGGCGCAGCGCGTGGCCCTGGCCCGTGCGCTGGCACGCGAACCGGAACTGCTGTTCGCCGACGAACCATTTTCCGCGCTCGACGCCATCACGCGCGCCGAGATGCAATCGCTGCTGGTCGACGTCGTGCACCGCTGGCACACGGCCGTGCTGCTCGTCACGCACGATATCGATGAAGCGATCCTCGTGGCCGACCGCATCTTGCTCATGGGCGGCAAGCCGGGCAACATCGTGCGCGAATGGCCCGTCGCCATCGACCAGCCACGGATCGGCCACAGCGCCGACGTCATCGCCCTCAAGATGGACATCCTCGACGCCCTGCAGGCGCTGCAAAAGCAGGATCAAGCGCCCGCCTTTGCTCCCAATTAATCGACCGGAACATTCCCATGACATTCGAAGACCACAACAAACCCCTGCACATCTGCGCCTCGTCCGATTGCGACTGCGGCCTGACGCGGCGCGACTTCCTGCGCATGTCGGCCCTGGCCACGGCCAGCGTCGCCTCGCCGCTGCTGTTCGCCGGCGACGCCATGGCCCAGCAAGGACCGAAGGGCGACGACCAGCCCGTGAAAATCGGCTACCTGCCCATCACGGACGCCACCCCGCTGCTCGTCGCCCACGCCCGCAAGCTGTTCGAAGCGGAAGGCTTGCAAGCGGAAACGCCGCGGCTGTTCCGCAGCTGGGCGCAGATCATCGAAGCCTTCGTCGCCGGCCAGGTCAACGTCATTCACCTGCTGTCGCCGGCCACCCTGTGGGTGCGCTACGGCGCCAAGTTCCCCGCGAAAGTCGTCGCCTGGAACCACGTCAACGGGTCCGCGCTGACGGTGGCCAACGAGATCAACAAGGTTTCCGACCTGGGCGGGCGCACGGTCGCCATCCCGTTCTGGTACTCGATCCACAACATCCTGCTGCAGCAAATCCTGTCCTCGAATGGTTTGACGCCGGTCACGCGCGCGCGCAACGCGGCCATCAAGCCGAATGAAGTCAACCTGATCGTGCTGGCGCCGGCCGAAATGGTCTCCGCCCTGGCCAGCAAGTCGATTGCCGGCTACATCGTGGCCGAACCGTTCAATGCGGCGGCGGAAAACGCCGGCATCGGCAAGATCCTGCGCTTCTCGGGCGACGTGTGGAAAAACCATGCATGCTGCGTCACATTCCTGTCCGAGCGCGACATCAATACGCGTCCCGAATGGGCGCAAAAGGTCACCAACGCCATCGTCAAGGCGCAGCTGTGGACGCGCACGAACCAGGTCGACACGGCCAAGCTGCTGTCGAACGTGGGCGAACACCGCTACACGCCGCATCCGCTGCAGGTGCTGACCAAGGTGCTGGCCACCACCGATTACGCCGGCTACGAAAAGCAGGGCCTGATCGTGCACAAGAACTGGCAGCAGCGCCGCATCGACTTCCAGCCGTATCCGTTCGCCTCGTACACGGAAGAACTGGTGCGCGCCATCGGCCGCACCAAGGTCGAAGGCGATACGCGCTTCCTGGCCAACCTCGATCCGAAGTTCGCCGCGCGCGACCTGGTCGATGACCGCTTCGTGCGCAAGGCCATCACGGCGGTCGGCGGCCCTGCCGCCTTCGGCTTGCCGGCCAACCTGCTGCGCAGCGAAACCGTGGCGGTCTGACGATGGCGAGCAAGCTGTTCACGAAGTTCGGCCTGCCCCTCGTGGGGCTGGCCTGTGCCTTGCTGCTGTGGTCCATGGGCGTGACGGCGCTGGAGAAATCCACGCCCATCGCCACCGCTTTTGCGCCCTTGCCCACGGCACTGGCGTTCAGGGAGATGGTGGGCGGAGCGGATATCTGGCTGCACGTGGTATTGAGCCTGCAAAGGGTGGCCGTGGGCCTGGGACTGGCCATCGTCATCGGCGTGCCGCTCGGTGTGCTGGTGGCCATGTCGAAGAGCTTTTCCGGTGCGGCCATGCCGCTGTTCCAGTTGCTGCGCATGATTTCGCCGCTGTCGTGGATGCCGATCGCCGTGATGGTGCTCGGCGTCGGTGACGCGCCCGTATACTTCCTGCTGGCGTTTGCGGCCGTCTGGCCGATTTTGCTCAATACGGCGGCCGGCGTGGCGCGGCTCGATCCGAACTGGCTGCTGCTGGCGCGCAGCCTGTCGGCAACGCGCAGCGAAATCGTCTTCAAGGTGATTTTGCCGGGCATCACGGCCGACATTCTGACAGGCGTGCGCCTGGCCATCGGCATCATCTGGATCGTGCTGGTGCCGGCGGAAATGCTGGGTGTGTCGGCGGGCCTCGGCTACTTCATCCTCGACACGCGCGACCGCCTCGCGTATTCGGAACTGATGGCCGCCATCGTGCTGATCGGGATTTTAGGCTTTATCCTCGACTACCTGGCCCGCGCCGCACACGCGCGCTGGCTGCATGTGAAGAATTAAGCGGCCTTGTCCAACGGCAGCGTAGCGGCTACGGCCGCCTGCGTTGCCGCCGCCAGCTCGCGCCGGTGCGCGTCCAGCGTCGCCACCGGCGCCAGGCAGGTCAGGCGCGCCGTGATGGGCGGGCCGCTCAAGATCGCCACCATGCTTTGCGCAAAACTCATGTCGCCGATAAAGTCTACGGCGTGATGCAAAGCCCCCTTGTCATCGACATACACGAGCGCGAACGGCTGCACCGGCACTTGCGCGTCGATGGCCGCCTCGAACAGATTGGCGTGAAACGGCAGGATCTGCCCTTGCGCGGCGGTCGTGCCTTCGGGGAAGAACGCAATGCGCTCGCCCGCCGTCAATTTATCCACCAGACCCTGGAAGATCAAGCGCAGATCGCGCTTGCTGCCGCGCGAAATGAAGATGGTGCCCGCGCGCCCCGCCAGCCAGCCCAGGATCGGCCAGGCGCGGATTTCCGCCTTGGCGACGAAACGGCAAGGGTGGACGGCGTTGATGACGAAGATGTCGAGCCACGAAACGTGATTCGCCACCACCATCGCATGGTCGAGCGCCGGCACGCTGTCGGCCGGCTGCGCCACGTGCACGCCGCAAATGTCGAGCAGCTGCGTCGACCAGCGGCGGATGCGCCGATTGCGTCCCTCCAGGTCCAGCCAGGGAAAGAGCACGGCGCTCTTGGCCATGCCGCAGCTCAGGTGAATGGCGATGCGCGCGAGGCGGTAGGTAAGCAGAAGTTTCAAATGACACCAACAAATTAAATAAGGCTCTCGACCCCAAGCAAAATCTGGGGTCAGACCCGGCGGGTCTGACCCCGGCTTCGACACCTTCGCTGGTGCACTAGCGGCAATTAACGCTGAAACGCCACCTGTCCGGCAACGATGGTCGCCTTGACGATGCCGCTCAGCTCATAGCCGAGGAAAGGCGTGTGCTTGCCCTGGCTGGCCAGCGACGCCGACGACACGGTCCAGCGCGCGGCGGGATCGAAGACGCAGATGTCGGCCGCTTCGCCCACGGCCAGGCTGCCGGCCGGGATGCCGGCGACACGGGCCGCGTCGGCCGTGACCTTGGCCACGGCGCGCGCCAGCGGACGTGCGCCCGCTTGCGGCTGCTCCAGTGCGTAGTCGTCGGCCCATTTCAGGGCCAGCGACAGCAGCAGTTCCAGGCCCGTGGCACCGGGCGACGCTTCGCCGAACGGCAGCAGTTTTTCATCGTCGTCGACGGGCGTATGGTCCGAGCACATGGCGTCGACCGTGCCATCGAACAGGCCGGCGCGGATCGCATCGCGGTCGCGCTGGCTGCGGAACGGCGGCGTGACCCTGGCGTTCGGATCGAAGAAGCCGATGTCGGCGTCCGTCAGGTGCACATGGTGCACGCCCACATCGCAGGTGACAGGGAGACCTTCGGCTTTCGCCGCGCGGATCAGTTCCAGGCCTGCCGCCGACGAGATGCGGCACAGGTGCACGCGCGCGCGGCTGGCGCGCATCAATTCAAAAATCGTGTGCAGCGCGATGGTTTCGGACATCACGGGCACGCCGGACAAGCCCAGGCGCGACGCCAGCGGGCCGCTGTGGGCGATGCCTCCACGGCCGATATGCGGGTCTTGCGGACGTAGCCAGACCGTGTAGCCGAAGGTGTTCGCGTACTGCATGGCGCGCAGCAGCACGGTCGTGTCTTCGATCGGCTCTTCCGCCTGCGCGAAGCCGATGCAGCCCGCTTCCGTCAGTTCCGCCATTTCCGTCAGCGACTTGCCCTTCAAGCCCATGGTCAGTGCGCCCAGCGGGTGCACGTGGGCCTTGTTCTGCGTCTTGGCGCGGTATTTCAGCATTTCCACCAGGCCCGGTTCGTCCAGCACGGGGTCCGTGTCGGGCGGGCAGACCAGGCTCGTGACGCCGCCTTGCAGCGCCGCCTGCAATTCCGATTCCAGGGTCGCCTTGTATTCGTAGCCCGGCTCGCGCAGACGCGCGGACAGGTCGACCAAGCCGGGGGAAACCACCAGGCCGGCCGCGTCGAACGTGGTGTCAGCCTTGAAGCCGGCCGGGGCGCTGCCCACGGCCAGCACCTTGCCATCGGCGATAAACAGGTCTTGCAAGCCATCGATGCCGTTGGCAGGGTCGATCAGGTGGCCGTTCTTGATATGTAGTGTCGTCATGCTTGCTTACTCGTCCTTGGGCTATCAGCCCTGATTACCAGCCAAAATACTCATCACCGCCATGCGCACGGCGATACCGAACGTCACCTGCGGCAGGATCACCGCCTGCGGACCGTCGGCCACGGCCGAATCGATTTCCACACCGCGGTTCATCGGGCCCGGATGCATGACGATGGCGTCCGGTTTCGCCAGCGCCAGGCGCTCGGGCGTCAAGCCGTAGCTCTTGAAATATTCCTGCGCCGACGGCAGCAGCGCGCCGCTCATGCGTTCATTTTGCAGGCGCAGCATGATGATCACGTCCACGCCTTTCAAGCCTTCATCCATGTTGGTGAAGGTGCGCACGCCCATCTGCTCCAGGCCGCCCGGCAGCAGGGTGTGCGGACCGATGGCGCGCACTTCCGGCACGCCCAGGGTAGTCAGCGCGTGGATGTCGGAACGGGCCACGCGGCTGTGCAAAATGTCGCCCACGATGGCCACCGTCAGGTTGGTGAAATCCTTCTTGTAGTGGCGGATCGTGTACATGTCGAGCAAGCCCTGGGTCGGGTGCGCATGGCGGCCGTCGCCCGCGTTGACGACGTGGACGTGCGGCTGCTTGGTGTCGATCAGGTGCTTGGCGATCAGGTAGGGTGCGCCCGACTGCGCGTGGCGCACGACGAACATGTCGGCATGCATGGCCGACAGGTTGTCGATGGTGTCGAGCAGGGACTCGCCCTTGCTGGCCGACGAAGCCTGGATGTTCAGGTTGATGACGTCGGCCGACAGGCGCTTCGAGGCGATCTCGAAGGTGGTGCGGGTGCGCGTGGAGTTTTCAAAGAACAGGTTGAAAACGCTTTTGCCGCGCATCAGCGGCACCTTTTTCACGTCGCGGTCGGAAATGCCGACGAACGAGGAAGCCGTGTCGAGGATGTGGTTGACGATAGACTTCGGCAAGCCTTCAATCGTCAGCAGATGTTGCAGTTCGCCGTGTTTATTCAGTTGCGGATTAAGCATGGTGGGTATCTATGGTGAGCGTGAATTTTCCATCGTCGGCTTGCTTCAGGACCAGGGCCTGGCCCGGCGGCACGGCAGTGAAGGCGGCCACGAAATCGGCGGCCACCGGCAGCTGGCGTTCGCCGCGGTCGACCAGGGCGGCCAGCATGATCTTGGCCGGGCGGCCATAGTCGAACAATTCATTGATGGCCGCGCGCGTGGTGCGGCCCGTGTACAGCACGTCGTCGACCAGCAGGATGGTGGCGCCGGCCACGTCAAAGCTGATCTGCGTCGGCTTGACGTCCGCATGCAGGCCCTTCTGGGCGAAGTCGTCGCGATAGAACGAGACGTCGAGCACGCCCAGGCGGTCGAGCAGTTTCAGGTCGCGCGCCAGGCGTTCGGCCAGCCAGGCGCCGCCCGAATGGATGCCGACGATGGCCACGTTGGGGATGCCCGCCAGGCCGCTTTGCACTTGCTGCAGCAAGACCCCGTACAGGGCCTCGGCGTCGAGTTGGGATGGATTCGTAGGATGCGGCATAGAGTTCTTAATCATTCAGGGAGGGAGTCTAGGGTCAGATTAATAATTCGCGTCGAAATACTGTTGCAGGATAATGGCGGCGGCGCGGTCGTCGATGACTTCGCCGCGCTTGGCGGCGATGACGGCCGAGGAATAGCGCTCGTCGACCAGTTCCACGGGCAGGTTGAAGCGGCCATGCACCTGGTTGGCGAAACGGCGGCAGCGCGCACTCATCTCGTGTTCCGTGCCATCGGGATGGCTGGGCAAGCCCACCACGATGCGGCTCGCGCCCCACTCCTTGATCAGGCTATCGATGGCGGCAAACTTCGGCTCGTTCGCCGTGGCCGTGATCACGCTGAGCGGCTTGGCCTGGCAAATCATGGTATTGCCGATGGCCACGCCGATGCGTTTCAAGCCGAAATCGAAGGCGAGGATGGTGTCGATGGCGTCACCGCTCATGCGTGTCCGGCTTCCGATGCCAGCATGAGAGGATCGATACCGAGCAGCTTGATGGCCGCCACGTAGCGCTGCTCGATGGGGAAATCGAACAGGATGTCGGCCGAGGCGCCCACCGTCAGCCAGCCGTTGCGGCCGATCTCGTCTTCCAGCTGGCCAGGGCTCCAGCCCGAGTAGCCGATCGAGACGAGCATGCGCTCGGGACCATCGCCCTTGGCGACGGCTTCGAGCACGTCGATCGACGTGGTAAACGCCACTTCATCGGTCACCGTCAGCGACGAGGAATAGCGCGCGCCCGGCGTATGCAGCACGAAACCGCGGTCGTCCTGCACGGGGCCGCCGAACATGATCGGTTCGTTGATGATGGGCGTGTCGCTGCCGGCCGCCAGTTTCAGGTCGATGCGGTCGAACAGCACTTCCATGGTCATGTCGGTGGGTTTGTTGATGACGACGCCGAGCACGCCGTTTTCATTGTGTTCACACACGTACACGACCGTGCCGCCGAAGATCGGATCTTGCATCGCCGGCATCGCAATGAGGAAATGGTTGGCCAGATTCAGGGTGGAGGAACCGGTCGCGGCCGGTTCTCCCACACCCTGCATCAGACGATGTCCTGGTAGAGTCTGGTCGATTTTACTCTTTTTCATACGCGATGCTCTCTCTGTGGGCTTGCTGGCAAGTCTCGCTTACCCCGCTATCGTACGCCTGGCGCAAGCTGCCGCGAATCTTGGGCGGCGCGCACCGTGGTGCCAGGCGTTATTCTTGTTATCTTGTAAATTAATGATCAGTTCGCTATGCCTGCCGGCGCATTTCAATGCCAATTGTAAAATTGATTGCAAAATCGCTGTCGCACATAAAGTACCGCGAACATACCCGCTAGTTTACACTGAATTACCGCCGCAGCGACGCCAAAGGCATGACGCGAGCGGCCATAAAGCCCTGTTGGCGGCAAAAAATAGCCTATCTTTGACCCTGAACACGCGAAATAATGACAATCAAGACTTCCCTGGTGTGGTTCCGGCGCGATCTGCGCGCGTTTGACCATGCTGCACTGCATCACGCCCTGCGCCAGAGCCAGGCCGTGCATTGCGTCTTCGTCTACGACACCGCCATCCTGGCTGCGCTACCGCGCCGCGACCGGCGGGTCGACTTCATCCACGCCAGCGTGGCCGAGCTGGCCAATGAGCTGCGCCAGCTCGGCGGCGACCTGATCGTGCTGCACGCGGACGCGGCCGAGGCCATCCCGCGCCTGGCCGCCGAATTGAACGCCGACGCCATCTTTGCCAACCACGACTACGAGCCGCAAGCGATCGCCCGCGACGCCACGGTGGCCGCCGCGCTCACGCATGACGCGCGCCTGTGGTTCAGCTTCAAGGACCAGGTGATTTTTGAAAAGGACGAAGTGCTGACGCTCTCGGCCAAGCCCTACACCGTCTACACGCCGTACAAGAATGCCTGGCTGAAGAAAATGCGCGCCGAACCCGGCTGTCTGGCGCCATTCGATATCGAGCCGCATGCGGCCAGCCTGGCGCCGCCGCGCGCCGGCACGCCGGCGCCCCTGCCCACCCTGGGCGAACTTGGTTTCGAGGCCAGCAACCTGGCCGAACTGGCCATCCCCACCGGCATGGCGGGCGCCAGCCAACTGTTCGAGGATTTTCTGCCGCGCGTGGACCGCTATGACGTGGCGCGCGATTTCCCCGCCCTGAAGGGACCGTCGTATTTATCCATGCATCTGCGCTTCGGCACCGTCTCGCTGCGCTACCTGGTACGCACCATCGTCGACCTGATGGACAGGGGCGGTGGCGGCGATGGCGCGCCCGTGTGGCTGGCAGAACTGATCTGGCGCGATTTCTACGCCATGATTTTGTACCAGAACCCGCATGTGGAAGGCGGCGCCTTCAAACCGGCCTACGACGCCATCGCCTGGGAAACGGGGCCTGACGCCGATGCCGCGTTTGCCGCCTGGTGCGAGGGGCGCACCGGCTATCCGCTGGTGGACGCGGCCATGGCGCAGCTGAACCAGACGGGCTATATGCACAACCGCCTGCGCATGGTCACGGCCTGCTTTTTGATCAAGGATCTGGGCATCGACTGGCGCCGTGGCGAAGCGTATTTCGCGCTGCACCTGAACGACTTCGACCTGGCATCGAACAACGGCGGCTGGCAATGGGCTTCGTCGTCGGGCTGCGACGCGCAGCCCTACTTCCGCATCTTCAATCCCGTCACGCAGTCGGAAAAATTCGATGCCAGCGGACGCTTCATCCGCCGCTACCTGCCGCAGCTGAAGGCGCTGGGCGACAAGGAAATCCACGCGCCCTGGCTCGTGCCCCGCATGCTGCTCGAGCAAAAAAACATCGTGCTGGGACGCGATTATCCGGAACCGCTGGTGCAGCACGACGAGGCGCGCAAGGAGACCCTTGAGCGCTATGCCGTGGTGAAGGTGGTGGCGTAATCGGGTAATTGATTGGCATTACGGTGATGTCGGGTTACGCCGTCAGTCAACAGGCGTAGGTCGGATTAGCGGGGCAAGGCCCCGCGTAATCCGACAACATTGTTGGCATTGGCGCCGGTTACGCCACGCCGTCGCTCAACAACCGCCCCACCTCCGCCAGCAATTCCTCCTCCTGGAACGGCTTGCCGAAATACGCATTCACGCCCAGCTCGAACGCGTGCGCGCGGTGCTTGTCGGCGCTGCGCGAGGTGATCATGATGACGGGGATGGCGCGCGTCTTGTCATCGCTGCGCACATTGCGCGTCAAATCAAAACCATCCATGCGCGGCATTTCCACGTCGACCAGCAGCAGGGCCGGCATGGCGGCCGGTTCCAGCGCATGCAGCTGTTCCAGCGCATCGAGGCCATCCTTGGCCAGCAGCACCTGGTAGCCTTCGCGCTCGAACAGGCGCTGCATCACGCGGCGCACCGTCAGCGAATCGTCGACCACCATCACGCGCACGGCTGGCGTGGCCAGCGCGCTGGAAGCGGCATGCTGCTCGCTGCTGGCCAGCGCATATTGCGACAGCAGTTCCGGATGGTGTTCCAAGTGCTGCGCCAGCGCCACGGGATTCAGGATCAGCACGATATCGCCCGTGCCCAGCACCGTGGCGCCGGCGATGCCCGGCATGCGCGCCAGTTGCGGGCCCACGTGCTTGACCACGACTTCGCGGTTGCCCACCACGTCATCGACCTGCAAGGCCAGCCTGTCATTGCCATTTCGCAGCAACAGCACGGGCGCATAACGCTGCGTGGCCTGCGCCGCCGGCGTCTCGCCCAGCATGGCCGACAGGTGGTGCAGCGCCAGCGACTGTCCGTGCGACTCGATGCGCCCGGCCGCCCGCACCTGCTCCAGCTGTTCGCCTTTCAGGTGCAGCACCTGCTCCACCAGCACCGATGGCAAGGCATACGTCTTGCCGCTGGCCGCCAGCAGCACCACTTGCGTGACGGCCAGGGTCAGCGGCAGGTGGATGGTGAAGCGCATGCCCAGGCCCGCCTGCGTCAGCGTTTCCACGCGCCCGCCCAGGGCCAGCGCTTCGGAGCGCACGATATCCATGCCAAAACCGCGCCCGGCCAGTTCCGTCAGGCTGTCGGCGGTGGAAAAACCGGGCGTGAAAATCAGTTCGGCCGCCTGCGCGTCGGTCAATGGCGCGTCCGTCGCCACCAGGCCGGCGCCGTGCGCCTTGGCGCGGATGCGTTCCAGGTCAAGTCCCGCGCCATCGTCGGAAAAAGCGATCGCCACTTCGTTGCCCTGCTGGCTGACCTGCACCAGCAGCTCGCCCGTCTCGCTCTTGCCCGCAGCCAGGCGCGCGTCGCGCGGCTCGACGCCGTGCACGATGGCGTTGCGCAGCAAATGCTCGAACGGCGCGGCCATGCGTTCGAGCACGCTGCGGTCGATTTCCACGCCGCCGCCGCGGATGTCGAGGTTGACGCGCTTGTCGACTTCCTTGGCGCTTTGCCGCGCCACGCGGAACAGCCGTTCGGCGATGCTGGCAAACGGCACCATCCGTATCTGCATCAGGTCGCGCTGCAGCTCGCGCGTCAGCCGCGCCTGCAGCACCAGGTCGTCCGTCACCGCATCGACGCTGTGACTGAGGTTTTCATGGAAGGAGGCCACGTCGTTGACGCTTTCGGCCATCATGCGCGTGAGTTCCTGCAGGCGCGTAAAGCGGTCGAATTCGAGCGGGTCGAATTCGCGCTCGCTACCGACGGCCATGCGCGAGGCGATCTGCGATTCGGCCTGCATTTCCACTTCGCGCAGCTGGCGCCGCAAGCGCGCCAGGTTGTCGGAAAACTCGGACAGCGAAGCGCCGAGCACGCCCACTTCATTTTCCATTTTGGAGCGCGTGATCGACACTTCGCCAGCCTGGTTTACCAGGCGGTCGAGGATATCGGCGCGCACGCGCACCAGCGCCGCCTTCGGTTCGGCGGGCGGCGTGTCTTCCATGCCCGGCAAGGGCAGCAACGGTTGCTGCAGCTGCTCGAACAGGTGCAGCGCATGGTCGTAATGGGCCAGCAATTCCTCGAAGGCCTGCGGCGTGGCGGTACCCGCGTGCAGCATGTTTTCGATATGCGTCTCGATTTCATGCGCATGCTGGCCCAGGCGCATGGCGCCGGCCATGCGCGCGCTGCCCTTGACCGTATGCAGGGTACGCAGCAGCATCTGCGCCTGGCCGCTGTCGTGCGGCTGCTGCTGCCAGCTGCGCAGCGCCTCGCCGATCTGCGGCAGCAAGTCGGCGCCCTCTTCCAGGAAGACGGACAAGAGATCGAGGTCGAGTTCATCGCTGATGCCGGCGCTGGCCGCCAGCAGCGCGGCCGCATCGGCCGGCATGATGGCGGGCGCCGGCGCTTCCGGCGCCGCATGCTCCAATGGCGGTGCGTGCTCGAAACCGGCGTCGAACAGGTCGTCGCTGGCGCCAGTGTCCTGCGCCGGCACCAGTGCCGGCACGTCGGCAGCCTCCGGCTGCAGCGCGTCGGCGACGATGCTCGCATACGTCGCCTCGAACAGCGTCTCGAGCTGCGGCAGCGGGACCTCAGCGACCGGCTCGGCGGGCTGCGCCGGCGCGCCGACGATGCTGGCGTAAGCGTCCGCGAACAGGGCGTCGAGCCGCTCTTCCTTGCTCTCGCCGGGCGGCGCCGTCAAGGCACGCCACAGGGTGTTGAGCGCTTCGATCATGTCCGGCTGCGTTGGCGCCAGGTCGCCCAGCGCGAAGGCCTGTAGCATTTGCCCGATGCGCTGCGTGGCCTGTTCCAGCACGTCGTGCTGTTCGGCGCGCAAGCCGGCCAGCGGCGGCACCACCGTTTCAATCACCGTTTCAAGCGCGTGCGCCAGGTCGCGCAGGGACTGGAAGCCCACCGTGCCCGACGTCCCCGCCAGGGTATGCACGGCTTGCAGCGCCTCCGCGCTGACGGCACGCTGTTCATGGCGCCATTCGCCGAAATCGCGCGTGAGCACGCGCAGCAATTCATCCGTCTCGGCCAGGTAGATGTTGTACAAGGGAAGACTGATGCGCAGTTCGCCCACGTGCTTGAGGTGATCGTCCGGCGCTTCGTGGAGCGTCGGCGCCGTGGCCAAGGGAAGTCCGATCACATTGCCATTGCTGGCCACGGGCGCGGCCGATACCGATGCCGAGCGAGGCTTGCGCAGTTCGAACGGACCGCCTTCGCGCACGCGCTCGGCCGCCATCAGCAGCATGCCGGCCTCGCGCTCGCGCCCAGCGCCGCCTTCCAGTTCGGCCACCCATTCGCTGAGCTGGTACCAGCCGTAATTGAGCAAGGTAAACAAGTCGTCGCTGACGGGGCGCGCCTCGGCCAGCCAGGTATTCATGACACGCTCGATGGCGCCGGCCGCTTCGGCAAACTGCGCCAGGCCGATCATGCGGCTGCTGCCTTTCAGGGTATGGAACGAGCGGCGCAGCATGGCGAGGTGGTCGCCGCTGGCGGCCTGCTCGCGCGGCAGGGCCAGGGTGGTGTCGATGAAGGCCAGCACTTCGCGCGCTTCGGCGATGAAGATGTCGAGCATCTCCGCGTCGACATCGGTCACCGCCGGCACGGCATCGATGCCGGCAGGCGCGGCGGGCGCCAATGCCTGGTCGAGCAAGGGCACGGGGCCGGCGGCGGCGACTTTTTCAAATGGCAGCGCGCGGAAGGTGCCGGCGGCCGCATCGAAATGGAAACGCCCGCTGGCCGCCTGCGCGTTGCGGCCCAGCATATCGGCAAAAAAGCCCAGCGCGCTGGCATTTTGCGCGATCTCGTCGAGCGCCTCGGCGCGCGCCTCCGCATTGGCATCCGCCTTGGCGTCGGCACCGGCCAGTTGCCGCACGGCCGCATCGACCTGCAACACGGCGGCGCGCGCGTCTTCCTGTCCCAGCCCGGCCAGCTGCTGCTGCAACTGCTCCAGCACGGGCGCGACGCCATCGAGCGTCCCTGTCCCCGCACCCGCCGCATCCGCGTAATACGCGTTGAGCACCTTTTCCACCTGACGCAAGCCCGTCTTCATTTCCTCGGCCAGCGCGGCCACCGTCTGGCCCTGTTCAATCTGGCGCGACAGCTCGCCCGCCGTGACGGGCGGCGGCGCTTCGCCAGCCAGCAGCGCCTGCAGGCGCGCGGCGATGGTTTCCGCATTGCCCGCGAAATCGTCGGGCAGGCGGCGCAGCTGCTCCAGGCCCGTGTCGGCAAACAGCAGCGCCATGCCGATTTCATTTTCCAGGGCCCCACTGCGCCCGCTGGCCACGGCTTGCCGCGCCACGGCCGCGCATTCGCGCAGCAGGCTGGCCAGGGCCGGCTGCTTCAGCGTATCCACATGTGCGGCCACCTGTTGCAGCGCCTCGTCGAAATCCGTGCCCAGGGCAGGATCAAGGTCGGCTTGCGCCAGGCGGCTCCAACTGGCGCGCGCCTGCGCCAGCGCCGTGCGGGCGCCTTGCAAGGCATCCTGGTCGACCTGGCCGTAGCGCCGCGTTTCCACGTCGGCCGGCAGCATGCCTTCCAGGGCGAAAGCGGCGCGCAGCTGGCGTGCCTCCGGCGTCGGCTCGCGTGCGGCGGCGATGAAGAACAGGGCGTCGCGCAGCATCGCCTCGGGCAGGCTGGCCGTGCCCTGCGCCAGGCGGCGCAACTGCAGATTGATCAGGCCAAACAACTGCTTGACGTTGAGCGTGCCCATGCCCTCGCCGCTGGCCGCCAGCCCGGCAAACGCCTGCATGGCGAACCAGAAGGTGCGCGCCGGCGCGTCCTGCTGCGCGTCGGCCACCAGGGTCAAGGTGGCGTGCAAGTCGCCAGCATGCTGGCGCCGCGTTGCGTCATCCTGCGCCTTCAGGAAGGGCAGCAAAGACTTTTCAAAGCGCCCGCGCCATGCCGGGTAATCGGGCACCGGGGGTGATTCCGCCAGCGCGATGGCATTCCCTTCCAGCGTCGACGCAGGCGGAAAAAACAGGTCGGCCGGGTGGATGCGCTCGGCGCCCAGCATGGTTTGCAGATCGCGGTAATAGGGGAACAAACGCGCCGGCTGCGGCGGCGTGCCGGCCACCAGGTCTTCCAGGTATTCGCTCAAGGCTTGATACAGTTCGGCGACCACTTGCGCATGGTCCAGCGTGTATTCGAGGCTGCCGTCGCGAAAGCGCGCCAGTGCCAGTTCCGCGGCGTCCGTCAGCAGGATGACGCCGGCCACGTCCACCATCACCAGCGCGCCATGCGCCTGGTGCAAGTGCGAGCGCGCATGCTGCAGGGCCGTGGCGCGTTCCTCGCGCTCGCGGCCACCCGCTTCGAACAGGGCTGTTTTCGAGCGGCTCAGCGCTTCGCGGATTTCCACCATCACCCACGACAAAGGCTCGCTGTCGAACGGCTTGGACTGCTGTGGACTATCTGGTGTGCTCATGCATGCCTCGGTAAAGAATTCGCCCTGGACTGGCGCGGCGTTCAGGCGGCGACGCGGAAGCGCGACACCGAATTTTTCAGTTCCTGTGCCAGCATCGACAACTTGTGGATCGACTGCGCCGTTTGCTGCGTGCCGTCCTGGGTCTGCTCCGTCACGCTCAGGATATGCTGGATATTCAAGGCCACGCCGCTGGCCGAACCGGCCTGCGTACCGGTGGCGAACGAGATGCCCTGGATCAGTTCCGCCAGGTGTTTCGATACCTGGCTGATGTCGTTCAAGGCCGCGCCGGCCGCGTCGGACAAGCGCGCGCCCTCGACCACGCCCTGCGTGGACGTTTCCATCGCCCGCGTCGCATCCTGGGTATCGGCCTGGATGGTGCGCACCAGCGCGCCGATCTGCTTGGCGGCGGCGGCCGAGCGTTCGGCCAGGCGCTGCACTTCCTCTGCCACGACCGAGAAGCCGCGCCCCGCCTCGCCGGCCGATGCGGCCTGGATGGCGGCGTTCAGCGCCAGCACGTTGGTCTGCTCGGTAATGTCGGAAATAAGCTCGGTGATCTCGCCGATCTCCTGCGACGATTCGCCCAGGCGCTTGATGCGCTTGGACGTATCCTGGATCTGCTCGCGGATTTCATGCATGCCCTTGATGGCGTTTTCCACGGCCGTCGAACCCTGCTGCGCCGCCGCCACCGACTGGCGCGCCACGTCGGCAGAGACGCTGGCCGACTTCGACACGTCGGTAATCGCATTGGCCATCTTGACGACGGTGGCGCTGACGCCCTGGATTTCGCGCGACTGCTGCTGCGACGCGATCAGCAGCTTGCTCGAGATGCTTTGCGCCTGCGTCGAAGCGCGGTTCACCTGTTCGGCCGTCGCCGTCACCCGCCCCACCAGGCCGCGCAATTCCTCCACCGTGTAATTGACGGAATCGGCGATGGCGCCCGTGATGTCTTCCGACACGGTGGCCTGCACCGTCAGGTCGCCGTCGGCCACCTTCTGCAATTCGTTCATCAGGCGCAGGATGGCCGCCTGGTTCTGCTCATTCCTGGCCTTCGCCACTTCCTCTTTTTCCTGCGACTGCAGGCGCCGGATTTCCGCTTCCTGGCGCCGCCGCTCGGCGTCGCGCGTGCGGTTGACGGAGTCCTGCAGCAGCACCCTGCCGATGCCGGCCGCCGCGATCAGGGTCAGCAGCACGCCGCCGACCATCATCCAGAAAGCGACGCCCAGGGTTTCCTGGTTCACGTGATACATTTGCTGCAGCAAGGTCAAACGCTGGCGCAGGTCTTCGTTCTCGTTGAAGATCAGCTGCTCGGCGCTTTTCGCCGAACTGAATTTGTCCAGGCGGTCGAGTATCGACGACACCAGCTTCTGGTACGTGTCGAAACTGGCTTTCAGCGCCACCATCCGGTCGCGCAGTTCGGCGTCGCGCGTGGGCGCCAGCTGCAGCGACACGCTGCCATTGAGCAGGCCTTCGACGGCGGTGCGGAAATACGTCGTGTCGCGCCCCAGTGAAAACGCCGTTTCCGAGCTGATGCTGCCCGACGAGAGGAACTCGCTGGCGCTGCGGCTCATGCGCTGGCTCAGCATCATCAGGCGGCCGATGACGGCCAGATCGCGCGCATTGCCGCCACGCTGCACCTTCAAGGCCGCGATTTCCTCGGTCTGCGCCAGCAGCGCCGGCGACAGCGCGTTCAACTGCTGCAAGGTCTTGTCGAATTCGCCCAGCTCCGGTTTCAGCCGCAAGATGGTGCTGGCCGCGCGGTCGCTGCTGGCCCATTTTTTACGCGCGTCGGCCACCGCCGCCAGCAGGGCGGAACGCGACTCGCCTATATCGCGCCCGTGATACGTGCCGCCGCGCAGCATCAGGCGGAAATCCTGGTTCAGTTCATTGCGGCTTTCCTCGAGCTGGCGGAACGCTTCCGGATTGCCTTGCACGGCGTTCGGCGCGGCCTTGCCGATGCGCTGCGAATGCATCAGCGCATCGCTGGCCAGCTGCGTCTGCGCCGAGGCGATATTGCCGCTGCGCGTGTTCAGCCCCACGAACAGCAGGCTCGCGGCCAGGCTCAGGGCCATCACCGTCGACAGGATGCTCAATTGTTTTTGCAGCGGCAAATGGCCGATCAGCGGCAGCTTCAAGTCGCTGACCGGCGCGCTGGCCAGCGACTTGCGCCGTCCCAGCGCGTCGCGCAGGCGCAGCGGCAGGTCGGCCGCCGATGCCGGCTCGCCGGGCGCGTGCTCCGCTTCGGGCATGCCAGCGGCCAGGATGGGAGAATTGGCGCCCATCAGCCAATATCCTTGTGGACGGCAAGGCCGCCAAAGCCGGCATCGAGGAAGCGTTCCGATTGCGCCAGCTGCGCCAGGTCCAGGCGCAGCCACTGCTGCCCTTTGCTGTCGCGCAGCGTCTGCACGGCCCAGGACGGCTGCGTATCCGGCAAGGGTACCGATTGCATCGCGCGCAGCTGGCGCAAGCCCAGTACGCGCTCGACCAGCAAGGCGCAATTGAGGCCCAGACGCGGAGAAAACGTGATGATGCGGCAGTGATTGCCGGGCGCGCAAGCCGGTTCGCCCATGTAGCGGGCCAGGTCGACGACCCCCGTCAGGCGTCCGCGCATGGCCGCCAGGCCCAGGTACCAGTCCTGCGCCAGCGGCACGCCTTGGACCTGCACACCGGCGGCAATGACGATTTCACCGAGCTGCGTCAGGTCGAGCAGGCAAGGCCGGCCACCGAGCATCACGCCCAGTTCCTTGCGCGCCGCCAGCGCGCCGCTGCGCGCGACCTGTATCCGCTCGATCAATTGCAGCTGATACTGGCGCAAGCGCCCCTGCCGCGCGCCCGTCTCGAAAGATGGCATGGCGGCAGCGGCGGGCGGAAAGGCCGCTGTAGGCACGCCGTGACCTGGCATCGTGTGCATGCTCAGGAAAGCGCGGCGATCTTGGCCAGCAGCTCGGCTTCGACCACCGGCTTGACCAGATAATCGCGCGCGCCCTGGCGCAAGCCCCAGATGCGGTCCGTTTCCTGGCTCTTGCTCGAACAGATAATCACCGGCACGTCCTGCAGTTCCGGATCGCGGGCGATGGCGCGCGTGATCTGGAAGCCATTCGCACCGGGCATCACCACGTCCATCAGGATCAGGTCGGGCCTGGCCTGCTTCAGCTGCGCCAGCGCGTCGGCACCGTCCTGCGCCGTGAGGACGGCATAACCGGCACGCACCAGCATCTCGCTCAGGTAGTAGCGTTCTGTCGGCGAGTCATCGACGATCAGAATTGTGTGTATGGCCATCTGCTTCCTTGCTGCGTTGTAATCAATAAACCACTACTCAAAATGCCCGGCCAGGTGGAGCCGCACGGCCTCCAGCAGGGCCTCGCGCGCCAGCGGCTTGACCAGGCAGGCGCTGGCGCCTGCCATGGCGCCGCGCGCGCGGTCGAACAAACCTTCCTTCGACGACAGCATCAGCACCGGCGTGGCGTGATACGCCGCGCTGGCCTTGATCAGCGCACAGGTGCGGTAGCCGTCCAGGCGCGGCATCACGATGTCGCACACGATCAGCGCCGGCTGGCAGTCGGCGATCTTGGCCAGGGCCTCGAAGCCGTTTTCCGCCACCACCACGCGATAGCCGGCCTCGCCCAGGATCTTCGCGGCCGCGCTGCGTATCGTCGCGCTGTCGTCGATGACGAGTATCGTGACGCTCGCGCACACGGCATCGGACGGCGCCTCGGGCAAGAACGATCGCGTCATGTGATTATTCGACAATTTTTCATACCATAGCACAGGCAGCCGCGATACCTGCGTGCGGCAGCGGCATCCCGTGAACCCGATTGATTACAGCGCCACCATCTCGAAATCGTCCTTGCGCGCACCGCATTCAGGACAGGTCCAGTTCATCGGAACATCGGCCCAACGCGTGCCGGGAGCGATGCCTTCGTCGGGCAAGCCGGCCGCTTCATCATAAACCCAGCCGCAAATAAGACACATCCACGTTTGGAATTGCTGCGTTGTTTCGTTGCTACTCACGTTCTGCCACCCTTCAATCAAGTAAAATGCTGAATTAGGTATCTTAATCTACCCGCCGTGCAAAACCAAACTTCTCCCCTCATATTAAGCTTCGGCGTGTCCGATCCGGTCGGCGCGATCGGCATCCAGGCCGACCTGGCCACCTTTTCAGCCTTCGGCTGCCATGGCCTGTCCGTCACCACGGGCCTGTTGATCAGCGATACGGCCCGCGTGGAAGACGTACAGGCGGTCGACCCGGACTGGGTTTCCGACCAGGCGCGCGTGCTGCTGGAAGACATGTCCGTGGCCGCCATCAAGATCGGCGCGCTGGGCAGCGTGGAAAACGTCACGGCCATCGCCGAAATCGTCTCCGACTATCCGGACGTGCCGCTGATCCTCGATCCCTTCATTTCGGCGCTGCCGGAACAGGGCATGGACGACGAAGACATCCTGACGGCCGTGCGCCAGCTCCTGATTCCGCAAACGACCCTGCTGGTGCTCTCGCCGGTGGAACTCGAGCGCCTGGCCGAGACCTGGCGCGACGCCGATCCGGACGACACCCTGCAAAACGACGTCGACTACCTGGTGGCCCTGGGCTGCGAATACGTGCTCGTCACCGGCATGCCGGCCGACGCCAGCAAGTCCGGCACGGCCGAAGGCAAGTTGCGCGCCAATACCCTGTTCGGCGAAGACGGCGTGGTGCGCCACGACGAATGGCAGCACCTGCCCGGCATCTTCAACGGCGCCGGCAGCACCCTGTCGGCAGCGGCCACCGCCCTGCTGGCCCTGGCGGAAAACGAAGACGATGTGCCGCAGGTGGTCGTGGCGGCGCAGGAATTCACTGCCGGCGCCCTGGCCCACGCGCAGCGCCACGGCATGGGCAAGCTGGTGCCGAACCGGCTGTTCCGGCAGCAGCGCCAGCGCGGCGCCCAATAAGACCAGACGACACAGACAACGATCCACTTTCAAGGCACGATTATCATGACGACGACTTCACAGAACGACATCCTGTTTGCCCGCGCACAAAAAACCACGCCAGGCGGCGTCAATTCGCCCGTGCGCGCCTTCCGCTCCGTGGGCGGCACACCGCGCTTCATCACGCGCGCCGAAGGTCCGTACTTCTGGGACGCGGACGGCAAGCGCTATATCGACTACATCGGCTCCTGGGGCCCGGCCATCGTCGGCCACGCCCATCCGGAAGTGGTGAAAGCGGTGCAGGATGCGGCCGCGCTGGGCCTGTCGTTCGGCGCGCCGACGGAAGGCGAAGTGCTGATGGCCGAGGAAATCACGCGTTTGGTACCGTCGATCGAGCAGGTACGCCTGGTGTCATCCGGCACGGAAGCGACCATGAGCGCCCTGCGCCTGGCGCGCGGCGCCACGGGACGCGACAAGATCGTCAAGTTCGAGGGCTGCTACCACGGTCACGCCGATTCGCTGCTGGTGAAAGCGGGCAGCGGCCTGCTCACCTTCGGCAACCCGACGTCGGCCGGCGTGCCGGAAGATTTCGTCAAGCACACGCTGGTGCTCGACTATAACAACGTCGAGCAGCTGAAAGACGCCTTCGACAGCTTCGGCGCGGAAATCGCCTGCGTCATCGTCGAACCGGTGGCCGGCAATATGAACCTGGTGAAAGCCACGCCGGAATTCCTGCAGGCGATGCGCGAGCTGTGCACGCAGCACGGCGCCCTGCTCATTTTCGACGAAGTCATGTGCGGCTTGCGCGTGGCCCTGGGCGGCGCGCAGGCGCTGTACGGCATCAAGCCCGATCTCACGGCGCTGGGCAAGGTGATCGGCGGCGGCATGCCGGTGGCGGCCTTCGGCGGCAGCGCGGCGCTGATGCACAACATGGCGCCGCTGGGCGCCGTCTACCAGGCCGGTACCTTGTCGGGCAACCCGGTCGCCGTGGCGGCCGGCATGGCCACCTTGAAACTGATCCAGCAGCCGGGCTTCTACGAGCAGCTGGGCGCCACGGCCAAGCGCCTGGCCGAAGGCCTGACCGCCGCCGCCAAAGAAGCGGGCGTGGTCTTCTGCGCCGACTACATCGGCGGCATGTTCGGCATTTATTTCAGCGCAACGCCGCCGACCAGCTACGCGGAAATGATGGCCGGGGACCGCAGCAAGTTCAACGCCTTCTTCCACGCCATGCTGGACGAAGGCGTGTACTTCGCGCCCGCCGCCTTCGAGGCGGGCTTCGTCTCGGCGCAGCACGATGACGCCGTCATCGACGCCACCATCGCCGCCGCGCGCAAGGTGTTTGCCGCTCTCGCCTAAGCGTTTTATACGGTCGCGGTGTCCATCACCGCGGCCACCAGCGCCGGCAGCTTGGCCATGTCGCTGAACACGACATGCGCGCCGGCTGCCTTCAGGCGCGCTTCCTGGCCGGGCGCGATATGCCCGCCGCCGATGAATCCCAATACCGTCATGCCCGCCGCCACGGCGGCCGTCACGCCCGTGACGCTGTCTTCCAGCACCAAGCACTGGCTTGGCGGCACGCCAAAGGCGGCAGCCGCCGCCAGGTAGACGCCCGGATGCGGCTTGGCGTGGCCGACCAGGTCGGGCGTAAACACGCGCTTGTCGAACAGCGGCGCCATGCCAGTGCGCTCGAGCGCCGACAGCACGCGCGCGCTGACGCTGTTCGAAGCGACGGCCTTGGGCAGGGGAATGGCGGCCAGCGCCTGCGCCACGCCGGGCACAGCGCGCAATTGCGCGTCGCAAGCCGCATCGACGGCATTGCCGATGGCCATGATCTCGTCGGCCGGCAATTGCGGCAAACCCAGTTCCTTGTAGATATCCTGCATCAGCGGCACCAGGCGCTGGCCCAGGCGCGGCTCGATCAAGCCTTGCAGGGTGACGCCCTCGGGCAGGTTCGGCAGGCGCGGCCCCAGCAATTCCAGCAGCGCTTGCAGGGCCACGGCTTCGCTGTCGATCAGCACGCCATCGCAGTCGCTGATCAGATGGGTAAAGCGCGGTGGGGTGGTGGCGGTATCAGGCATGGACTCTCCAGAAAGCAATGGTGACGGGAAATGCGGCGGCCAGCCGGCCAAGGCCGGCATCGTAACGATCATAGGTGGAACAGGCGGACGCTACCACGCAGAAAATGTCTGAATGACGATACTTTTCTGCACAGCACGCGGCAGGCATGAATCAGCAAATACACAATACCAATTCAATACCACGCAGTACCAGTGATTATCGCCGATTTTTGAAATTGCTGCGCTCGTGCTGCAACCGGGGCGCGGAAGCGCCCCGGCGACGCTGCGATACGGCTTATTTCAGCCAGCCGCGGTGGCGGAAGTACAGGAAAGGCGCGATGGCGCTGGTAATCATCAAGCCCCAGGCCCAGGGATAGCCGAACGACCATTCCAGCTCCGGCATCAGCTTGAAGTTCATGCCGTACACGCTGGCGATCAGGGTCGGCGGCAGGAAGGCCACGCTGGCCACCGAGAAGATCTTGATGATCTTGTTCTGGTTGATGTTGATGAAACCGACGGTGGCATCCATCAGGAAGTTGATCTTGTCGAACAGAAAAGAGGTGTGGCCGTCCAGCGATTCGATGTCGCGCAAAATCTGCCGCGCTTCCTCGAACTGCTCGGAATTAAGCAAGCGGCCGCGCATCAGAAAGCTCACGGCGCGGCGCGTATCCATCATGTTGCGGCGGATACGGCCGTTCAAATCTTCCTCATGGGCAATCGCATTCAGCGCTTCGGCCGCGTGCGCATCGGTAAATTCCTTTTGCAACACGCGCGTACTGACTTCTTCCAGGTTCTGGTAGATGCCTTCGAGCACGTCGGCCGAGTATTCGGCATCGGTGGCGTACAGGTCGAGCAGCACGTCCATGTAGTCGGCAATCGAGCCTGGCCGCGAACGGGCGCGCATGCGCACCAGGCGGAACACGGGCAAGTCGTCCGTATGCATGGAAAACAAAATCTTGCGGGCAAGGATGAAAGCCACGGTGATGACGCGCGACGGGCCGTCGTCCTCTTCGCGCAGGAAATCCGTGCGCAGGTGCAAGTCGCCGTTTTCCGCTTCGTAATAGCGGGCCGACGCTTCAATATCCTTGACTTCGTCTTCGCCCGGCAGGGTGACGTTATAGATGGCCTTGACCCAGGCCCGTTCATCATCGGTAGGGTCGGTCAGGTCGACCCACACCGGTTCGGCATTTTCGAGGTCTGCGCGGCTGTCGATCGGCACCTGGTTGAGCCGGCCATTCTGTAATACAAAGACATTGATCATGCGCGCTCTCAGCCGGATGTGGGGTTATCGTGATGTGCTGGCGCTGGCGCCAAAAATGAAAACAGCGCAAGTGTACCCGCAAAGGCCTTTTCACGACCACCCCCGGCACCGCTTTTTCACGGAAAAAGTGCGGCGTTGCACCAAGGGGGGACGATTAAGATGCTGCGCCGCAATAGTGCCAATCAGGCAGCTTTAACTTTATGAAAAGAAAGCCCGCTGCCATCAAGGCAATTCCGCCGCCCCCATGCGGCGCAGGATCACGCCCGTGCGCCGGTTCAGGTAGCCCGTATCGCGGTGACGGTCGTAAAAGCGGGGATTCGGCAGCATCACGGCCAGTTTTGCCGCCTGTCCCGCGCTCAGGCCCGCCGCGCTGACCCGGTAATAGTGGCGCGCGGCCGCTTCGGCGCCAAAGGTGCCCGTGCCAAACTCCACCACGTTCAGGTAAATCTCGAAAATGCGCTCCTTTTCCATCAGGTTTTCCAGCATGTACGTGATGATCAGTTCCTGGCCCTTGCGCACATAGCTGCGCGAACCGGACAGGAACAGATTCTTCGCCAGCTGCTGCGTGATGGTGGAGCCGCCCGCCACGACCTTCTGCTTCTTGCTGTTTTTTTCATACGCCTTTTGCAAGGCTTCCCAATCCACCCCTTCATGCTCGGAAAAATTCGCGTCTTCCGAAGCGATGATGGCGCGTTTCAGGTTGTTCGAGATGCGGTTGTACGGCACCCACGTGTGCTTGATCGTGGCCTTGGGATTTTTATCCTGCAAGACAGACAACTGTTCGCGCATGAAGGCCGTGCTGGACGGATTATGGTCGACCCACCACCAGATTTGCAGGAAGAAATACAGTTGCACGACGATAAAGGCCAGCACGGGGACGATGAACAGCCACTTGATCCAGCCGTAGCGGCTACCGCTTTTGCGGGCGCCCTTCTTGCCGGCGCTCACAGGGCACTGCGCAGCTGCGCCAGCAAGTCCTGCGTCTGCGGCCGCACGCCGCGCCACACGTAAAACGCTTCGGCCGCCTGCTCCACCAGCATGCCCAGGCCGTCGCGCACGTGCGCGCCATGCTGCGCGGCAAAGTCCATGAAGACGGTGGGCTGGGCGCCATACATCATGTCCAGCGCCAGGGTGTGGCTGCCGAAGATACCGGGCGGCACGGGCGGCAAGTCGCCCGCCAGGCTGGCCGAGGTGGCATTGATGACGATATCGAAAACGCCTTCGGGCTGCGTGAAGCCGCCGGCGCACAGCTGGCCGGGGTGGGCCAGCGCGTCGGCAAACTGCGCCACCAGCGCCTCGGCCGTGGCCACGGTGCGGTTGGCAATGAAGATTTCCTGCGGTCCCTGTTCCAGCAAGGGCAGCACGACGCCGCGCGCGGCCCCGCCCGCGCCCAGCAGCAGGACGCGCTTGCCGGCGACCTTCACGCCGGCGTTGCGCACGATGTCGGCCACCAGGCCCGCGCCATCGGTATTGTCGCCAAGAATCGTGTCGCCATCGAAACGCAGGGTGTTGACGGCACCGGCCGCTTGCGCGCGCGGCGTCAGCTCGGTGGCCAGCGCGCACGCGTCCAGCTTGAAGGGCACCGTCACGTTCGCGCCCTTGCCGCCCTCGGCGGCAAACGTGCGGGCCGCCAGGGCAAAGCCGTCGAGCGGCGCCAGCCGGCGGTCATAGACGATGGGCTCGCCCGTCTGCAGGGCAAACGCGGCGTGGATCAGGGGGGACTTGCTGTGGGCGATGGGATTGCCGAAGACACAATATTGATCAGGATTCATTGCTTGCTTGTTCAATTGCTGCCGCCAGTCAGGTTAGCTTCCATTTTTTCTTCACGCGTAAATTTGAAGCGGGTAATCACCACCCACAGGTCATCCTTGTCACTCGACAACATGTTCGGTGGGAAACGGCCAAACGGCGCCGCGCGGCGCACGATGGCCAGGGCCGCCGCATCGAGTGCCGGATTGCCCGAGCTTTTTTCCACGCGGGCGCCGCCTTCCTTCTGGTAAATCGTGCCATCCTGGAAGATGGGGATGTAGACGACCAGTTCGCCATACATCTTGCGGCCATTCTTTTGCGGAAAATTCAGGGTGCCGATTTCCTCGATGCGCTTTTGCAAGGTCTTGTAATACATGGCATAGCCGACCTCTTGCGTGCTGGGCGTAATGAAGGTCTTGCGCGGGCGCTTGTTCTGGTCTTCCACGGTCTGGCTGATCTCGGCCGCCATGCGGGCGATGGCCTTGCTGCTTTCCATCAAGTCCGAGCCGGTGGCCAGGGGATTGGGCTTGTCCTTTTCCGTGACGGGCGCGGCGCTGTAAAGCGTCGGCCTGGCCGCCTGCGTCAGCAGTTCCTGCTGCTTCTGCTCGAGTTCGGCGATGCGCCGGGCGCTGGCCTTGACGCTGTCGCCCTCTTCCACCTTGCGCATGTCGGGCAAGGGCGACTTGGCGCGGCCCTTGTCGGCTTGCCCACCACCGTCGAGGTTGGCTTGCGCCAGGGCATCGGCCTTCAGCGGCTTGTTCGCATGCTTGGCGTTGACCAGGATCACTTCCAGGCCGGGATCGGTGGCGACGGCCCGCTGCGGGGCCGGGGCGACAAAATGCATCGCCAGCAAGGCGCCGTGGGCCAGCAGCGATACCGCCACGGCTATCATCAGGAAACGATTCTCTCGGAAAGACTTCACGCGCAACCCAGTTCGCAACAAACACACCATACAAGATGGCTGAATTCTACGTCAAAGGACGGTGCCGGCAACAATTTTCAGCACCGCCTTTGCAGCCTGATTGGCGCCTTATTTGACCTCGGGCTCGCTGACCACGTCTTCGCTGGCCAGTTCCGCCACTTCCGCATCGGCGTCGCTGACCTGGTTCGCCGCTTCCGGCGATGGCTCGGCCGCCACGTCGCCCTCGTCCGCAGCATCGTCGCCCGGCTCTTCCTCGTAGTCGAGCTCGGCATCGGCCGCCGCATCGGGCACGGCGGCGATTTCCAGCAGGCGCGCTTCGATGCTCAGGTCAACCTCATCCCAGCGCAGCAAGTCCAGTTTCACCTGGGCGCCGCGCGCCACCGACGGCATGCCCGGCAGCTTGATGACCAGCGGAATGTCGACCAGGCGCAGGATCTCGTCTTTCAGGACGACGGCATCGACCTGGCGCGCGTTTTCCTGGTGCAGCCAGCGCAAGCACCAGTAGCGTTCCATGTTCGACTGGAAATCGCCATACGCGGCATACGCGGCGTCAAACGCCGAAACGATGGCGAACAGATTCGCATCACGCGGCTTGAACGGGGCCACCAGCGGCGCCGTCACGCCATGCTCGGCGCAGGCAATGATTTGCCACTGGTTCACCAGGTCCGTGTAGCGGCGCAGGGGCGAAGTGCTCCACGCGTATTGATCGACGCCCAGGCCCTGGTGCGGCGCCGCATGGGTAACCATGCGCACCTGCATCTTTGCCGCCCAGCTATTGCCGCTGCCGCCACCCTGGCTGCGATAGATGCCGGGCACGCCATGGTCATGCAGCATCTTGCCCCAGGTGCTGTTGGCAAAAATCATCAGCTCGGCGACGATCTTGTCGAGCGGCGCGCCACGCTTGCGGCGCGCCACGGTGACGATGTCATTTTCCACATAGAAGTTGAAATCGACACGGTTATTCTGTTCCGGCTTCAGGCCAAACGCTTCGCGTTTCTTCATGCGGCCCTGTTCCAGCTGCTGCGCCCATTGCCACAGCACGGCAAAATCGGCCTTGTGCGGATACTCGCCTTCGCCGCTGGCCAGGGTTTCCTCGTTGACCAGGTCGTCGAGCTGGTTATGGCGCAAATTGCTGGCAATCGGCACCAGCTCGGCGCGCGTCTGCGTGCTGACTACGGCCCAGTCCGCTTTCGGATCCAGGGTCGCATACAACGACAGGGCCGGGCACGTCGTGCCTTCCGCCAAGGTAAACGCGTTGACGATTTCGTCCGGCAGCATGGTGATCTTGTCGCCCGGCATGTAGACGGTCGACATGCGCTGGCGCGCCATCTTGTCGATCACGTCTTCCGGACGGATGCCCAGGCCCGGCGCGGCGATGTGGATACCCACTTTCACGGTGCCATCGGGCAGCGGCTGCACGGAGAAGGCATCGTCGATCTCGGTCGTGGTCACGTCGTCGATCGAGAAGGCGGCCACGTCGGCCAGCGGCAGCTTGGCCGTCACGGACGGCACGGGCACGCTCGGGAAACCGGCGCCTTTCGGGAAATTTTCAAACAGGAACTTCGACAGGTGCAAGTCTTTCGGTGAAGCAATACCACCGACAGCCAGCATCAGCCGCGGCGGTGTCGTGTGCAATTCCGTGCACGCCGCTTCCAGCGCCTTGTATTCAATCGTATTCTTGTCCGGCTTGAACAGCAGTTGCAGCACCATGGGCTGCATCGGGGCGGGCAGACGGTTCTGTTTCAGCTCTTCCACATAGCCCGCCTGCACCAGCGCCTGCTGCTTTTTCTTTTCGATACCGGCCAGGGCCGCCTTCAAGGATGCTTCCGGCGCCGCCTTGTAGCGGCCACGGCCCTTCTTGTAGAAATACACGGGCGCCGAATGCAGGGCCAGGATCAGGCCGGCCGCTTCCGGCGGCAACGGTGCGTGGCCGAAATACTCGGCGCCCAGCTCGGCAAAACCGAACTCGTCTTCGCCCGCCACTTCCCACAGGAAATCGAGGTCGATCTCGGCGGCAACCGCCTTGGCTTGCTCGAGCAGCTCGGCCGGGGCCGGCTTTTCATATTGCAACAGCACGTCCTTGACCTTGACCTTGGTGCGCTTGCCGCTGGCCATTTCGACCTGGTACGCTTCACCCGCTTGCGACAGGACCGTGCCGACCTTGAAATCGCCGGATTCTTCAAAAAATAGATTCATTGTTATGCTTTGTTTATTAATGTGTCGGTTGCAACGGTGCGAGTGACGGACGTCAACTCCAGCACCGCCGGCAAAAATACTTCCGTTACCAGCAGCAAGCCCTGGTGACGCTGATACAGGCAGCGGCGGGCAAAAAACAGCGCCTGCCCGTCGGCGCGCCGCCCTTCCCGCACCAGCGCCGCCTGCGCCCGCTGCACCAGCGGATGCCCGGCGCGCAAGCGGGCAAATTCCAGCTCACCGCGGCGTACCATGCGGTCGCCAAACAGGGTCGTGCCCAGCGAACGCTCGCCCAGCGCGGAAAACAAGGGCCAGTCCGTGGCCGTCGCCTGCATGGGCACGACGGTGTGGCCAAACACGGCCGGTCTGTCATCACAACGCAACAGCACTTCACGTTCCCACACGCGGCCCGCGCGGTGCAAACCGATGATGGCGGCCTCGTCGCTCAGGCAACGTGCCGTTTCTTGATGCAAACATTGCACGCGAAATGCCTGGCTATGCGCTTTCAGCTTGGCCGTCAGCGAACCCCCGCCCGTCAGCCAGTGGCGCAAGGCCGGCGGCGCATTGACAGCGTTCACGTGCGCATGCCATTGCGCCTGCCGTAGCGAACCCGGCCTCACTGGGCAGCGTCCGCATCGATGCCGCAAAAGGCCAGCACGGGCGCCAGGTAGTCGGCAAATTCGCTGATGCCATGGTCGCTGCCATCGATGACCAACTGCCGCGCCCCCTGATAATGCGCCACCATGTCGCGGTAGTCGAGTACTTCATCGCCGGTGGCGGCAATCAGGAAATAGCGTTGCGGCTCAGTAATTTTCTCTACGGCAAACGTGCGCAGCTCGTCGATGTATTCGCGCTTGAACTCGAATGGCTTGTCCGAATGGAATTCCGTCGTCACGCCCACATGCTGCTCCAGGTCGATCAGGGGCACGATGGCAGGATTGAGCAATACGGCGCGGCAACCGAGCTGCTCGGCCAGCCAGGTGGCGTAATAGCCGCCCAGGGACGAACCAATAATCGTCAGCTCGGCCGGCGCCACATCCTTGACCAGCGACAGGGCCAGTGCGATGGCCAGTTTCGGCGAAGCCGGCAATTGCGGGCACAGCCACTGTGCTTCGCGGCCCAGCGCCTGCATCTGTGCGGCCAGCAAGCGCGACTTCATCGACAGGGGCGACGAGCGAAATCCATGCAGGTACAGAATCATCGGCCCAGGGCCTCCAGCAATTTCTGGTGCACGCCGCCAAAGCCGCCGTTGCTCATGACCACGATCTGGTCGCCAGGACGCGCACTTGCCGCCACGGCCGCCACCAGGGTATCGATGTCTTCGTAGGCGCTGGCAATCTTGCCCAGCGGCGCCAGCGCATCGCCCAGGCTCCAGCCCAGCGCTTGCTGGCTGCCGAAACCGAAAACGAGGTCGGCATCCTTGAGGCTGCCCGGCAGCGCATCTTTCATGGCGCCCAGCTTCATCGTGTTCGAGCGCGGTTCCAGCACGGCCAGGATGCGGGTGCCGCTGCCTACCTTCTGGCGCAGGCCGCCCACGGTGGTGGCAATGGCCGTCGGGTGGTGCGCGAAATCGTCGTACACGGTGATGTCGTTGACGACGCCGCGCACTTCCATGCGGCGCTTGACGCTCTCGAACGTGGCCAGCGAGGCGCACGCCTGGGCAATGGGCACGCCCACGTGGCGCGCGGCGGCGATGGCCGCCAGTGCATTGCTGCGGTTGTGCTTGCCCGTGAGCGCCCACGCCACATGGCCTTCCTGCTTGCCATTGAAGAACACATCGAAGCTGCCGTCGGCCTGTTCTTGCAGTTGCCAATTGGCATCTTGACCAAAACTTTCCTTTTCACTCCAGCAACCGCGCGCCAGCACGCGCTGCAGCGACGCTTCGTCGCCGTTGAACACGAGGCGGCCGATGCCGGGCACGGTGCGCACCAGGTGGTGGAATTGCGTCTCGATCGCGTGCAGATCGGGGAAGATGTCGGCGTGATCATATTCCAGGTTATTCATGATGGCCGTCTTCGCGTGGTAATGCACGAACTTGCTGCGCTTGTCGAAGAAGGCCGTGTCGTATTCGTCCGCTTCGATGACGAAGAAGTCGGAATCGGCGCTCTTGCCGTCGATTGTGCCGCTGAGGCGGGCGGAAATGCCAAAGTTCATCGGCACGCCGCCGATCAGGAAGCCCGGCGCGTAGCCCGCGTCTTCGAGTATCCAGGCCAGCATGGCCGAGGTGGTCGTCTTGCCATGCGTGCCGGCCACGGCCAGTACCCACTTGTTGCGCAAGATGTGTTCGCCGATCCATTGCGGGCCGGACACATACGGCAGGCTGCGGTTAAGGATTTCTTCCACCAGCGGGTTGCCGCGCGAGACCACATTGCCAATCACATACAAGTCCGGGTTCAGCTTGGTCTGTTCCGGATCGAAACCCTGGATCAGTTCGATTCCCTGCGATTCCAGCTGGGTGCTCATCGGCGGATACACGTTGGCATCGCAACCGGTAACTTTATGGCCGGCTTCCTTGGCCAGGACAGCCAGGCCGCCCATGAAGGTACCGCAAATGCCGAGAATATGAATATGCATGTGATCAGTGCGAAAGGCGCACGCTTAAGTAAGTAAGACGGTGAGATAAAAAACAGCAAGTGCAGGATTTTACCTGACGCCATGACTTTTTCCGCTTCGGAGTATCATCTCGCTCATGACGAACGATGCATTTGACGATAGCGCGCAGTTGCGCCTGGAAATCGCCGCCGCTGCCGCGCGCCTCGTGGCGCAGGACGGCGCCGACTATGGCAGCGCCAAGCGCAAGGCGGCGCGGCAAGTCCTCGGCGACGCGCCGAACCGGCCCAATATCCTGCCTGACAACGACATGATCGAGGAGCAGGTGCGGCAATACAATGCCCTGTTCCTGGCCGACAGCCAGCCGGCACGGCTGTTCCAGCTGCGCACGATCGCGCTGCAGGTGATGGAAGCGTTGCAACAATTTCACCCCCTGCTCAGCGGTCCCGTGCTCAATGGCACGGCCGGCCCGCACGACGAGATCTATTTGCAGCTGTTTGCCGAGAGCGCCAAGGAAATCCACATCTTCCTGCTGAATAAAAATGTCGTGCTCGATATGTCGGAAAGCCCGCATTTCAAGGGAGCGCGTTATGATGCGGTCGAGACAGCCAGTTTCTTGTGGAAAAACGAAGGCGTGCACGCGGCCATGTATGAACTCGACGATATGCGCGGCGCGCTGAAAGCCAAGGCGGACGGCAAGGTGCTGCGCACCGACATCGCCGGGCTGCGCAGCCTGCTGGCCGCCAGCCTCGCCGATGGCGTGCCGGCTGCCGACTAACATTGATATAGATAAAGTTATGACAAAAAAGAATTGGATCGCCTGCGCCATCGTGGCGCTGATGTTTGGCGGCATGGGCGCTTACGTCGGTTTGAGCAAGGAAAAAGCCAAAGAAGCGGGGCCGCTGACGAGCACCATCGCGCCTGGCGCGACGGGCCCCGTCAACGAACTGTATGCGCTGTCCCTGCCGGACGCGGCCGGCGCCACGCAAGCGTTGTCGCAATGGAAAGGCAAAAACTTGCTGGTCAATTTCTGGGCGCCGTGGTGCCCGCCTTGCGTGGAAGAAATGCCGGAGTTATCCGAAGTACAAGGCCACTATGCGGCGAAAAACCTGCAGGTGATCGGCATCGGCATCGATTCGGCCAGCAATATTGCCACCTTTGCCAGCAAGGTCAAGATCGCCTATCCCGTGTATGTGTCCGGCATGAGCGGTACCGACCTGTCGCGCCATTTTGGCAATGCCACGGGCGGTTTGCCCTTTACGGTGCTGATCGGCGCCGATGGCGAAGTCAAAAAGACCTATCTGGGCCGCTTAAAATTTGATCAGTTGCGCGCCGATCTGGATAAATTGTAAATTCGGAGCGTGCTTTTTTCTCTTGCCAATGCGTATCTTTGGCGGCAAAATGCGGAACTTTCGCTAAAACGGTCTTCCATACATGGCAAAAAACCTCCTTCTGCTCAACGGTCCCAACCTGAATTTGCTGGGAACGCGCGAGCCTGAGGTCTACGGCGCCAGCACCTTGGCCGATATCGAGCAGGCAGCAATGGCGCAAGCCATGGCGGCCGGCGCCGACCTGGTCTGCTTTCAAAGCAACCACGAAGGCGCGCTGATCGACCGCATCCATGCCGCGCGAGCGGAAGGGATCGATGCCATCGTCATCAATCCGGGCGGCCTGACCCATACCAGCGTTGCCTTGCGCGATGCGCTGGCCGGGGTCGCCATCCCGTTCGTGGAAGTCCATATCTCGAATATTTATCAACGCGAGACGTTTCGACATCACTCATTTCTCAGCGCGATCGCGCAGGGGACGATCTGCGGGCTGGGTATCGATGGATATCGGTTTGCCATCGACTTTGCGCTTAAAAAACGTTAATCTACGCGATCTGCACGCATTTAGCGCGGCGATAGGTTCTTGGACATCACCGCATCACTCAAAAAACAAACTACATTCCTAGGGGTTTTACATGGATCTACGAAAACTCAAGACCTTGATCGACCTGGTCGCCGAATCGGATATCGCAGAGCTGGAAGTTACCGAAGGCGAAAGCAAGGTTCGCATCGTCAAATCGTCGGCCATGCCGCAAAACCAGATGGTCATGATGCAGCCGCAAGGCATGCAAGCCCAATACCAGCCAGCCGCGCCAGCCGCCGCTCCCGCTACGGCAGCCGCCGTCGTGGTCGCCGCCGAGCCAACGGGCTATGTGGTCAAGTCGCCGATGGTCGGTACCTTCTACCGCTCGTCCGCTCCTGGCAGCGCCGCCTATGTTGAAGTGGGCGCTACCGTCAAGGAAGGTGATACCCTGTGCATCATCGAAGCGATGAAGCTCCTGAATGAAATCGACTCCGACAAAGCCGGTGTCGTGACCCAGATCCTGGTCGAAAACGGCCAACCGGTCGAATTCGGTCAACCCTTGTTTGTGATCGGCTAAAACCCAGTCCACACGGCCGGCAACGGCCGTTTGCAGTTTTAGCCCCTCACACTTGTTGTTTCGCCGGCTCGCCGGCTCTCACAGACATACGCGAACCTACCATGTTTGAAAAAATCCTGATTGCCAACCGTGGTGAAATTGCCCTCCGTATTCAGCGCGCCTGCCGCGAAATGGGCATTAAAACGGTTGTAGTCCACTCCGAAGCCGACAAGGACGCGAAATACGTCAAGCTGGCCGACGAATCCGTTTGTATCGGCCCGGCACAGTCGTCCCTGAGCTACCTGAACATGCCCGCCATCATCAGCGCCGCTGAAGTGACGGATGCGCAAGCGATTCACCCAGGCTATGGCTTCCTGTCGGAAAATGCCGACTTCGCCGAACGCGTCGAGAAATCGGGCTTCGTCTTCATCGGTCCCCGCTCCGAATCGATCCGTTTGATGGGCGATAAAGTATCGGCCAAGCAAACCATGATCAAGGCCGGCGTACCGTGCGTACCGGGCTCGGAAGGCGCGTTGCCCGACGATCCGAAAGCGATCGTGCAAATTGCCCGCAAGATCGGCTACCCGGTCATCATCAAGGCCGCCGGTGGCGGTGGCGGCCGCGGCATGCGCGTGGTGCACACGGAAGCGGCCCTGATCAACGCCGTGGCGATGACGAAGACGGAAGCCGGCACGGCTTTCGGCAACCCTGAAGTGTATATGGAAAAGTACCTGGAAAATCCGCGCCACGTGGAAATCCAGATCCTTGCCGACGAACACAAGAACGCCGTCTGGCTGGGCGAGCGCGACTGCTCCATGCAGCGCCGCCACCAGAAAGTGATCGAAGAAGCACCAGCGCCGGGCATCCCGCGCAAGCTGATCGAGAAAATTGGCGACCGTTGTGCCGAAGCCTGCCGCAAGATCGGCTACCGCGGCGCCGGCACGTTTGAATTCCTGTACGAAAACGGCGAGTTCTATTTCATTGAAATGAACACCCGCGTGCAGGTGGAACATCCGGTCACCGAGATGATCACCGGCATCGACATCGTGCAAGAGCAGATCCGCATCGCCGCCGGCGAAAAACTGCGTTTCCGCCAGCGTGACGTCTTGCTGTCTGGCCACGCCATCGAGTGCCGCATCAATGCCGAAGATCCCTTCAAGTTCACGCCATCGCCAGGCAAGATCGTGTCGTGGCATGCACCGGGCGGCCCAGGCATCCGCGTCGACTCGCACGCCTACGCCGGCTACTACGTGCCGCCGCACTACGACTCGATGATCGGCAAAGTGATCGCTTACGGCGCTACGCGCGAGCAAGCGATCCGCCGCATGCAGATCGCCCTGTCCGAAATGGTGGTCGAAGGCATCAACACGAATATCGCCCTGCACCGCGAACTGATGATCGACGCGCGCTTCATCGAAGGCGGCACCAACATTCACTATCTGGAACAGAAACTGGCCGACATGCCGGACCTGGGCAAGAACCTGAATGGCGGCAGCCCCAGCATCGCCAAGAAGTCCGAAATCAAGGCGGGCGCATGAGCTGGACGGAAATCGTCATCGAAATCGCCCGTGACAACGCCGAGGCCATGTCCGACGCGTTGATGGAAGCGGGCGCCCTGTCGGTGTCGGTGGAAGACGCCGATGAAGGCACGGATGCCGAGCAGCCCCTGTTTGGCGAGCCCGGCATGGAACCGAAGGAAGCGGCGTGGGAACGCAGCCGCGTGGTGGCGCTGACCGACGTCGACGCCGACCAGGCCGCCATCGTGGCCGCCGCAGCCCAGGCTGTCGGCATGACGGAAGTGCCCGCCTTCACCATGCGCCCCGTGGAAGAGCAGGACTGGGTGCGCCTGACCCAATCGCAATTCGCGCCGATTCACATCGGCAAGAATATCTGGGTCGTGCCCAGCTGGCACGAGGCACCGGATCCTGACGGCCTGATCCTGGAACTGGACCCTGGCCTGGCTTTCGGCACGGGCAGCCATCCGACCACGCGTCTGTGCATGGAATGGCTGGAAGCGAACCCCGCTCCAGGCAAGACCGTGCTCGACTACGGTTGCGGTTCCGGCATCCTGGCCATGGTGGCCAAGAAGCTGGGCGCGCAAACGGTGGCCGGCGTCGACATCGACCCGCAGGCGATCGAATCGGCGCGCGACAATGCCGAACGCAACCAGTGCGACATCGAATATTTCTTGCCAGACACGTTTGCCACGTCGGCACACGCCACGGCCAAGTTTGACATCGTCGTCGCCAACATCCTGTCGAGCCCATTGAAGCTGATGGCGCCGATGCTATCCGGCCGTGTCGCCGATGGCGGCGCGCTCATCCTGTCCGGCGTGCTGGCACGCCAGGCGGAAGAAGTGGCCGCTGCCTACGCACCGTTCATCCAACTGGGCGTGTGGGCCGAGCAAGACGGCTGGGTGGCGCTGCATGGCCGCCTGGGTGCAACGCAAGCGCCTGCGCCCCGCGCGGAAGGTGCATAAGCACAGCAATGGCCCTCGCCACCAAATGCCCCCATTGCAACACGATATTTCGGGTCGCTGCTGACCAATTGAAGTTACGTGGGGGCATCGTGCGCTGTGGCACGTGCAGGGAAGTGTTTGACGGCAATGCCGCGCTGGTCGATCCGGCCGCGGCATCGCCGTTTTTAACATCGGCCCCCGGCACTGCCACCCCGCTGCCGGCCAGTTATCCGGCCGACAACAGCCTGCCGTCCGCCACGGACGACGAACCCATTTATTCCCTCGACTTCGACACCTCGTTCGACCCGTTCGGCATCTTGCCGGAAACGGCGCAGCTCAAGGACGATGAAGACAATGGTGAGCATATCGAGCTGGACCTCGACGTGGCCCTGCCCGAAGAGGTACCGGCCGCCGCACCGCTCGACATACCGCTCGATAGACCTGAACCTGAAGAAACCCCGGCAAAGCTGCCCGAAGCACCGTTGCCCCAGCCGGTGGCGCCCTTCAAGCGCCGCCAGGTCGATGACGTGCCCGCCTTCGCCACGTATTTGCGCGACAGCCGCCGCGAACCGAATCTGGAAACTGGCGCCGCGCCGGCGCTGCCCGCGACCGAGAAAGTCAGCCTGGACAAGCCCGCGCCCGCGCGCCGTGAACCGACGCTGGCCGACCACTCGTTCGAAGCGCTGCCCGCCGCACCCGTCGCGCCGGAACCAGCCGAAGAGCAGGAAGAACCTGTCCTGCCGCCAGCCGACGACGAGCCTGCCTTTGTGACCTTGGGACGGCGCCGTGAACAGAGCGGCAAGGCCTTGCGCATGGCCACGGCCGCCGGCTCGGCAGTACTGCTGCTGCTATTATTCCTGCAAGTAATGACCACCTTCCGCAATCCGCTGGCGGCGCAATTCCCGCAGTGGAAGCCGACCCTGGTCGCGCTGTGCAAGCTCAGCGGCTGCCAGGTCGACTTGCCGGCGCAGATCGAGGCGCTGGCCATCGAGCAAGGCGAATTGCAAACCATCAAGGATCAAACCTTTTCCTACGTCTCGCTGCTGCGCAACCAGAGCCGCAGCGTGCAAGCCTGGCCCAGCATCGAACTGATCCTCAACGACGCCAACGACAAGCCCGTCTTGCGCCGCGTGATCGCGCCGCGCGACTATCTGCCAGCCAATATCGACGTGAACAAGGGCTTTGCGCCGCGCTCGGAACAAACCATCAAACTGTATTTTGCATTAGACCAGCTCACGGCGTCTGGCTACCATATCGCCATCTTTTACCCTTAACAGACACTATCATGACCAAAACATCGCTGATCTGCGGCTCGCTTGCCACCGACACCATCATGCAATTCCCCGGCCGCTTCGGCGAATCGCTGCTGGCCGACCAGTTGCACAAGGTGAACGTGTCCTTCCTCGTGCCCACCATGCGCACGGAGTTCGGCGGCTGCTCGGGCAATATCGCCTACAGCCTGAAAATGCTGGGCGGCGACCCGCGCATCGTCGGCGTCATGGGGCAAGACAGCGCCGCCTACCTGGAGCGCCTGCAAAAGCTGGGCATTTCCACCGCCAACATCCTGATCAAGGCCGACAGCTACAACGCGCAGTGCTTCGTCACGGCCGACGCGGACAATAACCAGATCAATGCCTTCCACCCGGGCGCCATGTCGTTTGCGCATGAAAACCCGATCGCCAACGCGGGCCCGGCCAAGGTCGCCATCATTTCGCCGGACGGCGACCAGGGCATGCTCAAGCACGCCGCCGACCTGGCCGAGCTGGGCATCCCCTTCATGTTCGACCCGGGCCAGCAGTTGCCACGTTTCAATGGCGAACAGTTGATCGACTTCATCAACAAAGCCACGTATGTGTCGGCCAACGATTATGAGATGGAAATGTTAATGGAACGCACGGGCTTGACCCTGCCGGACATCGCCGGCCGCCTGGAAGCGCTGATCGTCACGCGTGGCGAAAAAGGGTCGGAAATCTATACGGACGGCAAGCGCATCGACATTCCTGTCGTGACCGCCAAGGAAGTGCTGGACCCGACCGGCTGCGGCGACGCCTACCGTGCCGGCTTGCTGTTCGGCATCACCAACGACTTGGGCTGGGAAACCAGCGGCCGCCTGGCCAGCCTGCTGGGCGCCATCAAGATCGCCACCCAGGGCGCGCAAAACCACGTGTTTACGCCAGAGAGCATCGCCGACCAGTTCGAAGCGGCGTTCGGTTACCGCTATTAATATGTAGCTCGGATGAGCGCGGTAACCCGCGCGTCATCCGGCAACATCATTGGCATGGCAAGTGCTGATGTCGGGTTACGCTACGCTAACCCGACCTACTCCACCATCATCGCACCACAATAATCATCCCCACCAGCACCTGCGCGATCTGCAGCAGGATCAGCGCGACCAGCAACGACAAATCCAGGCTGCCGACCAGCGGCACGACCTTGCGGATCGGGCGCAGCAGCGGCTCGTTCAGGGCCCTTACAAACGGCGCCAGCGGCGCATGCGGGTTGACCCAGCTGAAGATGGCTTCGATGATCAGCAAGGCCATGAAACCGTAGAGTATCCATTGCAGGAAGCGTTGCAGCGACTTGAGCAGCACCACTTCGACGGGATAGCCGGAAATAAACAGCACCGAGCTGGCCAGCAGCACGATCAGGAAGGCGCCGATCAGACTGGCCCAGTCATACCCGCCCACGCCCGGCACCACGCGGCGCAGGGGGCGCACCAGCCAGTCGGACAATTGAAACGTGAATTGCGCCACCGACGAGGGGGGCCGCACGCGCACCGCCTGCATCCAGAAGCGCAGCAGCAGCACGCCGCCCAGCAAGGTAGCGATGGTATCAACGATCAATGTAAGGATAACGATCAGCACGACTAATTCTCCAAAAAAAAACCGCTGTGTGATTGAGTCACACAGCGGCGTGTTGCCTCATCCAGGCACCCGTATCGTTGAAATTACGATGGGCGGGTGCTGGTTGGGAATGGCCAGGCTGCAGCCGGTGCCAACACGGTTTTTGCTACAGGTGCGATAGGTGCCGATGGCTTGGCGACAGGAGCTGCCTTCTTCGGTGCGGCCTTTTTAGGCGCGGCCTTCTTGGCGGCTGGCTTGGCGGCCACGGCGGCTGGTGCCGCTGGAGCTGCTGCCGGCGCTGCTGCTGGTGCGGCTGCCACGACTGGCGCTGCGGCTGGCTTGGCGGCAGGTTTCGCTGCTGCTTTCGCTGCCGGCTTTGCTGCGACCTTGGCCGCTGGCTTTGCTGCAGGCTTGGCGGCTGGCTTCGCTGCAGCTTTTGCTGCTGGCTTGGCTGCCGGTTTTGCTGCGACCTTGGCAGCAGGTTTCGCTGCTGGCTTGGCTGCCGCTTTGGCTGCTGGCTTCGCTGCTACCTTGGCTGCAGGCTTGGCTGCCGCCTTAGTTGCAGGCTTCGCTGCTACCTTGGCCGCTGGCTTGGCTGCCGCCTTAGTTGCAGGCTTCGCTGCTACCTTGACCGCTGGCTTGGCTGCGGCTTTTGCTGCTGGCTTGGCTGCTGCCTTGGCCGCTGGCTTCGCTGCTGCTTTTGCTGCTGGCTTCGCTGCCGCTTTGGCTGCTGGCTTCGCTGCTGCCTTGGCGACGACTTTTTTCGCTGCTGGCTTGGCTGCCGCTTTGGCGGCCGGCTTCGCTGCTGCCTTGGCTGCAGGTTTTGCTGCGGCTTTTTTCACGGCTGGCTTGGCTGCAGCTTTTGCTGCTGGCTTCGCTGCTGCTTTGGCGGCTGGTTTTGCTGCGGCTTTTTTCGCTGCTGGCTTGGCTGCCGCTTTGGCTGCCGGCTTCGCTGCTGCCTTGGCTGCAGGTTTCGCTGCGGCTTTTTTCACTGCTGGCTTGGCTGCTGCTTTTGCCGCTGGTTTGGCTGCGGCTTTTGCTGCTGGCTTGGCGGCCGGTTTGGCTGCGGCTTTTTTCGCGACAGGCTTGGCTGCTGCCTTGGCGGCCGGTTTCGCTGCGGCTTTCGCTGCTGGCTTGGCTGCCGGTTTCGCTGCTGCCTTGGCCGCTGGTTTCGCTGCGGCTTTCGCTACTGGCTTGGCAGCCACTTTTGCTGCAGGCTTGGCTGCGGCTTTGGCGGCTGGTTTCGCTGCTGGTTTCGCTGCGGCTTTGGCAGCTGGTTTAGCGGCAACCGTCTTCGCTGCGGCTGCCGGCTTCTTCGCGGCAGGAGCAGCCTTGGCGGCTGGTTTCTTTACTTCTGATTTCTTAGCGGCTGTTGCCATTTGTCTCTCCTTCATCTGAGATGAGAAATTTAAGCTACAAGATTTAAACCCGTCCGACCCACCACAGGGATAGGCCAGGCGAATTATTCATCGGCGCAAACGGTCGTTTGCGCTAATGAATTCGGCACCAGCTGAACTGCTGCAACTCCTCACGTTTGCAGCACTTCAGCCATCGTCGGTGCCACCCTGCTTTATCTCGCAGCTGGTGGCAAAGTCTGAATTCGGTCATTCGTTTTCGATGCCGTGCGTTTTTTCGCTCCTCGCATCGCGCTCGCCACAACACCGATGCGTCAAATAAAAAACCGCCATGCCTGAAAAAATTCGGGCACGGCGGCAGACGAAAACGGTGTGGTTTTGTGCATATCCGTGTAAATCTGTATCCCTGTTTTGCGAGGTTTTTTCGCTACCGCGCTGGTTAAAAAACCCCGCATTCTAACGCTCGCATTTGCAATCTCATAAAGTACACGAAAACCTTGTCAATGCGCAACCGGCACGACATGTTTTCGCCCGCTTTTTTGCACGATACGCGTGCTATCGCACAATCGCGCGGCAAATGCCGCCGCCAGCGTGTCCGGAAACGATATTTACACCCCGTCCCGCGCGCATTGGCGCCATCAAAAAAATGCGTCGCGGCGCGCGCGATGCGGCGAAAAAATGGCCGCACTTTTCTGCGCCACCACGCCACTGCACCTCATGAAAAAGCAGCGCGAAAAAAACGCGGCGTGCGATGCCGCAGCCGGTACTCAGGATGATGGCACCAGGCTGGAAAAAGCAGGCGAGGCTAGCGCGTATCGCCGGAAGACGCGGGCCGGGAGAGCGCCAGCGCCGTATCGATGAAGGCGCGCAGTTTGGGCTGACTCTGGGTACGCGCTGGAAAATACAGGAACAATCCACTCGTCGTCGGCACGTAGTTTTCCAGCACCCGCAGCAAGCTGCCGCTGGCCAGGTCAGCTTCGATTTCCACGTCAGGCATATACGCCAGGCCCAGACCCGAGCGCGCGAAATCGGCGATCAGCGTGGTGTCGTTGACGACCAGGGGCGCGCCCGTTTCCACCAGAAATTCTTCGCCATCGCGCACAAAGCGCCAGCGGTGCAAGGCGCCGGAAGTGTGGAAGCGGTAGGCCAGCGTGTCGTGGCGCATCAGGTCTTCCGGAATCAGCGGCCGCCCTTTCCGCTCGAGGTAGCCGGGCGCGCCAACCACGGACCAGCGCAAGTCGCCCGTCAGGCGCACGGCCACCATCTCCTGCTCCACCGACTGTCCCAGGCGGATGCCGGCATCGTAACCATGCGCCAGCAGATCGACGGCGCCATCGTCAAGCGACAGGTCGATGGTCACGTCAGGATAGCTGCTGCGAAAACGCGGTATCAATGCGCGCATGACCAGCGCACCCAGCGCGCGCGGCACCGTCAGCCGCAAATGGCCGGCGGGCCGGTCGCGAAACATGGTCAGCGCGGCGAAGGCGTCATCGATTTGCCGGGTGGCGCCGGCCAGGCTGGCGTACAGGCCAGCGCCGGCTTCGGTGAAGGCGACATTGCGCGTATTGCGCTTGAAGAGCAGCACGCCATGCTGGCGCTCCATCACCTTGACCGCCTTGCTGACGGCCGTCACCGTCACGCCAAGCTGCAGTGCCGCGGCGCTGAAACTTTTGCGCTCGGCGACCGCAAGAAAGGTACGGATGCCATCGAGAGAGTTATTTTTCATGCGCGATCACGCCGCCAATAATGAACCTGAAGTGTAAAGCCTATCACCCCTACGCTACTTTTTCTCTGCAATTGAACGCCATATGATGGTTGCTCCCTACCTCTCCACCGAAAGGAAGCACCATGTCTCTCCTCATGCCGGCCATCGTCGGCGACTACTTTAGCGCCGACAACCATCACGATAGCAACGCCGTGGCGCAGTGCTTCGCCGCCGATGGCTCCGTTCACGACGAAGGCAGGACCCACGCGGGCCATGCCGCCATCCAGGCCTGGAAAGAAGCTGGCAGCCAGCAATACGGCGCCACCGTCAGCCCCATCTCGGCAGACACCCAGGGCGCGCGCTGCGTGGTCACCGGCAGCGTCAGCGGCAGTTTCCCCGGCAGCCCGCTGGCGCTGCGCTTTGCCTTCACGCTCGCCGACAACCGCATCCAGACCCTGGAGATCAGCGCATGAATACCGATTTCAAGGACAAGCGTGTGCTGATCACGGGCGGCACCATCCCGACCATGTGAGCCAGGTGCAGTCAGCTCTCCAGATAGCAAAAGGCCCCGCATCCGCGAGGCCTTTGTCATATTGCTTGTGACGCTATTGGCTGGCTTATTCCCAGTTCAGCGCGCCGCCGGTCTGGTATTCCGTCACGCGCGTCTCGAAGAAGTTGCGTTCCTTCTTCATGTCGATCATTTCGCTCATCCACGGGAATGGATTTTCTTCCTGGGCGAACAGCGGCTCGATGCCGATCTGCTGCGCGCGGCGGTTGGCGATGAAGCGCAAATAGCCCTTGAACATCGGCGCGTTCAGACCCAGTACGCCGCGCGGCATGGTGTCTTCCGCGTATGCGTATTCCAGTTCCACGGCCTGCATGAACAACACTTTAATCTCTTCGCGGAATTCGGCCGTCCACAGCTGCGGGTTTTCCATCTTGATCGTGTTGATCAAGTCGATGCCGAAGTTGCAGTGCATCGATTCGTCGCGCAGGATGTACTGGTACTGTTCCGCCGCGCCCATCATCTTGTTCTGGCGGCCCAGCGCCAGGATCTGCGTGAAGCCAACGTAGAAGAACAGGCCTTCCATCAGGCAGGCAAACACGATCAGCGATTTGAGCAGCTTCTGATCGTTTTCCACCGTGCCGGTGACGAATGCCGGGTCGGTCAGGGTGTTGATGAACGGGATCAGGAACTCATCCTTGTCGCGGATCGACTTGACTTCGTTGTAGGCGTTGAAGATCTCGCCTTCGTCCAGGCCCAGCGATTCGACGATGTACTGGTAAGCGTGCGTGTGGATCGCTTCCTCGAACGCCTGGCGCAGCAGGTACTGGCGGCACTCGGGCGCCGTGATGTGGCGGTAGGTACCCAACACGATGTTGTTGGCAGCCAGCGAGTCGGCCGTCACGAAGAAGCCCAGGTTGCGCTTGACCAGGCGGCGCTCGTCGTCCGTCAGGCCGTTCGGGTTTTTCCACAGCTCGATATCGCGCTGCATGTTCACTTCCTGCGGCATCCAGTGGTTGGCGCAGCCGGCCAGGTATTTGTCCCACGCCCATTTGTACTTGAACGGCACCAGCTGGTTGACGTCCGTCTTGCCATTGATGATGCGCTTGTCGTCCGCATTCACGCGGCGCGCCACTTGCTCGGCGTTCGCTTCGGACGGCTCGGCACCTGCCGGCAGGTTCAATTCGGTATTACCCAATGGCGCTTGCTGCGCCGGACGCGGCACAGCTGCCGACGTGGTTTCATCATCCCATGACAACGACATATTCTTCTTCCTTTCCATGCCGGCGAGCCGGCGGTCCGCAACAGGCCCGTTGAATCGGACAATGCGGACATTGACAACATTGAATCAGCCCAGACGCTCCGGGCTGACAACTAAAATCTTATTGGCAGGCTTCGCACTCTTCGAAACCGTCATCACCTGGGCGCAGGTAGCAGGCTTCGCCATCGGCGTCGTCCGCTGCCGCTGCCACCACTGGCGCCACGGCCACCGCTGCTGCCGCCACGGCCGCTGCCTGGGCGCTTTGCGCGCTGGCCGACATGCCGCCATCGACTGCCACGGCGTTCAGGGCGCCCGTCTTGGAGGTCGATTTCTCCATGTGGGTAGCGGCGATGGTACGCAGGTAGTACGTGGTTTTCAGGCCACGCAGCCATGCCAGCTTGTAGGTTTCGTCCAGTTTCTTGCCCGATGCGCCAGCCATGTAGATGTTCAGCGACTGGGCCTGGTCGATCCACTTCTGGCGACGCGAAGCCGCTTCCACCAGCCAGCTTGGCGACACTTCAAAGGCGGTGGCGTAGATATCGCGCAGGTCTTGCGGGATGCGGTCGATCTTCACCAGCGAGCCGTCGAAGTACTTCAGGTCCGAGATCATGACTTCATCCCACAGGTCGCGCGCCTTCAGGTCGCGCACCAGGTAGCCGTTGATCTCGGTGAATTCGCCCGACAGGTTCGATTTCACGTACAGGTTCTGGAACGTCGGCTCGATACAGGCCGACACGCCGATGATGTTCGAAATCGTCGCCGTCGGGGCGATCGCCACGCAGTTCGAGTTGCGCATGCCGAACTTGGCGATGCGTTCGCGCACCGGGGTCCAGTCCATGGCCGACGAGGAATCGACTTCCAGGTAGCCGCCGCGCTCTTCGGCCAGCAGTTTCACCGAATCCTGCGGCAGGATGCCGCGGTCCCACAGCGAACCGGCGTACGACTCATAGCGGCCGCGCTCTTCGGCCAGTTCCGTCGACGCCAGGTAGGCGTAGTAGCAGACGGCTTCCATCGAGGTGTCGGCAAACGATACGGCGGCGTCCGAGGCGAACGGCACGCGCATCATGTGCAGGCAGTCCTGGAAGCCCATCACGCCCATGCCGACCGGACGGTGGCGCATGTTCGAATTGCGCGCCTTGTCGACGGCGTAGTAATTGATGTCGATGACGTTGTCGAGCATGCGCATGGCGGTGCGGATGGTCTTGGCCAGCTTGACGTGATCGAGCTTGCCTTCCTTCATGTGCGCCGGCATGTTGACGGAACCGAGGTTGCAGACGGCGATTTCGTCAGGACCCGTGTTCAGCGTGATTTCCGTGCACAGATTCGAGCTGTGGACGACGCCGACGTGCGACTGCGGGCTGCGGATGTTGCAAGGATCCTTGAACGTGATCCATGGGTGGCCCGTTTCAAACAGCATCGACAGCATCTTGCGCCACAGGTCCAGCGCGGCGATCTTCTTGAAGACGCGGATTTCGCCGGCGGCGGCCTTGGCTTCGTAGCCCAGGTAAGCCTGTTCAAACGCCTTGCCGACCTTGTCGTGCAGGTCTGGCGTGTCCGATGGCGAGAACAGGGTCCAATCGCCTTTTTCCATGACGCGCTTCATGAACATGTCGGGAATCCAGTTCGCCGTGTTCATGTCGTGCGTGCGGCGGCGGTCGTCGCCCGTGTTCTTGCGCAGGTCGAGGAATTCCTCGATATCCATGTGCCAGGTTTCCAGGTAGGCGCAGACGGCGCCCTTGCGCTTGCCGCCCTGGTTGACTGCCACGGCCGTGTCGTTGACCACTTTCAGGAACGGCACCACGCCTTGCGACTTGCCGTTGGTGCCCTTGATGTGGGCGCCCAGGGCGCGCACTGGCGTCCAGTCGTTGCCCAGGCCGCCGGCGAACTTGGCCAGCAGCGCATTGTCCTTGATGGCGTCGTAGATGCCTTCCAGGTCATCGGAGACGGTGCTCAGGTAGCACGACGACAGCTGCGAGCGCAGGGTGCCCGAATTGAACAGGGTCGGCGTCGAGCTCATGAAGTCGAACGAGGACAGCAGGCTGTAGAACTCGATGGCGCGCGCTTCGCGGTCCGCTTCGTTCAGCGCCAGGCCCATGGCCACGCGCATGTAGAACGCCTGCGGCATTTCGATGCGCACGTCCTGGATGTGCAGGAAGTAGCGGTCGTACAGGGTTTGCAGGCCGATGTAGCCGAACTGCAAGTCGCGGTCGGCGACGATGGCTTTCGCCAGGCGCTCCAGGTCGAAACTGGCAAGTACCGGGTTCAGCAGCTCAGCGGCGATACCCTTGGCAATGTATTGCGGGAAATACGTCAGGTATTCGGCGGCAGCGGCCGCTTGCGGCACTTCCTTGCCGAACACTTCCTTGCGCACCGTGTGCAGCAGGATGCGGGCCGTGACCTGGCTGTAGGCCGGATCTTTTTCCATCAGCGCGCGCGCCGCCAGGATGGCCGACTTGTGCAGCTCTTCGACAGGCACGCCGTCGTACAGGTTTTTCACGGTTTCAGCCAGGATGGCGTCGGCATCGACGTGCTTTTCCAGGCCGGCGCAGGCGGCGTTGATCAGATCGCGCACTTCCTGCATGTCCAGCAGGCGGCGCACGCCGTTGTCGGTGACGTTCAGCTGGGGCGCGGTCACTTGCGCGGACGCGCCTTGCGCTTCCTTCTGCAAACGGCGCTCTTCCATGTGCTTGGCGCGGTACAGCACGTAGGCACGCGCCACGTCGTGCTCGCCCGAACGCATCAGCGACAGTTCCACCTGGTCTTGCACGTCTTCGATATGGAAGGTGCCGCCACCCGGATGGCGGCGCACCAGCGCGGCGACGACGCCGTCCGTCAGTTGTTCCACCAGTTCGCGGATGCGCGCCGAGGCGGCGCCCTGGCCGCCGTTAACGGCCAAAAACGCCTTGGTCATGGCGATGGCGATCTTCGAAGGCTCAAATGCCACCACTGCGCCGTTGCGGCGGATGATGCGATAGTCGCCCAATGCCGCGCCCGTGCTCGCCACGCTGTTGGCCGCGCCTGGCGCTGGCGATACTGGCGTTGGATGGATGGAAATATCTTGTGGTGATTGCATTGAAGCTCCCGTTGTCAGCTAAAGTCAGCCTGCAGTTTTGCTGCCGCGTGTGTTGTTGAATAGAACGCCCGATGGTCAGGGTTTCTTCAGGTATTTGTTGCTAAATAGTAAATTCATAGTGCATAAAACAGCTCAGTATCCATCTCGCCACACCGCACTGCCCGGCTGGCGCGAAACACGATCAAGGGTGATAAACCGCCAGTTCCAGTGCTTTATCAGCAATCCGGGTAGCTTTGACAATAATTCTGAAAACGTCTGTGATGGCACTACATATAGTCTCTACATCCAACTTCTGCACTAATTGTAGTACCCATCGGAGGGTGATGCAATAGTTTTCCGGCATCCGTCGGCGTAATTTTTTGTATTTTCATATACGATTTCGGTTGACTTTTCAGGGTGTGGATGGAAAGCCCAATCCCCGCGAAGTAAGCGCTAACGCAGGCTGCCCGCGCAAGGTTTCCAACCAGCATTTTTGATAAAAATGCCAGTCAAAAAACGGCCCCGGATCCGTCTTCCTCCCCGGCGCGATATGCTCGTGCCCGCGCACCTGCGACAGCCCGTAGCGCGCCACCAGCGCCGCCGTCAGCGCCGCCAGCACATGGTATTGCCGCCGCTGGAAGGGCACATCGTCCGCGCCTTCCATTTCGATACCGATGGAATAGCCATTGCACTGCGGGCGTCCTTCGAACATGGACGCGCCCGCATGCCAAGCACGTTGATCAGTAGAAACATATTGCAGCAGCGCACCATCGCGCCGCACAAAAAAGTGCGCCGACACCTGCAAGCCACGCAGGTCGGCGAAAGAAGGATCGGCATTATAATCTACCCGGCCCGTAAACAAGTCCGACACATGCGGCCCGCCAAAGTGGCCGCCCGGCAAGCTGATGTTATGGATCACCAGCAAGTCGACTTGCGTACCGTCCGGGCGCGCATCGTGGTGCGGCGAGTCATAGCGCAGCGCACCGTCGCACCAGCCGTCTTCATCTATCGTCCATACGCTCATCAAGTAAAGCTTCCTGTATCGTCAATTTCTGCATGCGGTAACGCAACTGGCGCACGCTCAAGCCCAGCTGGCGCGCCGCCCGTGCCCGGTGGTAGCGCGCCTGCACCAGCGCCAGCATGATCATGTCGCGCTCGGCCTGGCGCAAATACACGTCGAGCGGCAGGACGGGGCCCACGCCATGCGCGGCCATGCCGGGCAGGCATAGTTGCCGTTCCGGCAAGTCCGGCAATGCCGGCGCCGCCCGCAAAGGCATAGTGCCCGCCGTGGATGGCAAGGCCAGCCCGTCGAGCGCGATCACGCCGCCGTCGGCAAAGGCCAGCGCCCGCTCCAGCACGTTTTCCAGTTCGCGCACATTGCCGGGAAACGCATACGCGGCCAGGGCCGCCAGCACGGGCGGCGCCAGGCTCACGGCCCGGCGTGGCGACAGGCGCGCGAGGATCACCTCACATAATACCTGCAGATCGCCGCGCCGCTCGCGCAGCGGCGGCAGCGCCAGCTCGATCACATGCAGGCGGTAAAACAGGTCCTGGCGAAACGTGCCGGCGGCCACGCCGCGCGCCAGGCCATGCTGGCTGGCGCACAGGATGCGCACGTCGACGGCTTCGTCGCTACTGCCGCCCAGCTTGCGCACGCGGCGCTCCTGCAGCACACGCAACAGTTTTACCTGCATGGCCAGCGGCAGATCGTCCACTTCATCGAGCAGCAGGCTGCCGCCATGAGCCGCCTGGAACAAACCCTGGCGTTCGTGCAGCGCGCCCGTATAGGCGCCCGGGCGGCAGCCGAAAAATTCCGCTTCCATCAGCGCTTCGGGAATGGCGCCGCAGTTGACGGCGATAAACGGGAAGCTGGCGCGCGCGCCCTGCGCATGGATGGCACGCGCCGCCAGTTCCTTGCCCGTGCCCGATTCGCCGCGGATGGCCACCGGCGCGCCACAGCGGGCGATTCGGCCGATCTGCGCGCGCAGCGCCTGCATGGGCAGCGAGTTGCCGCTCAGTTGCGGCGCCGGCGGCATATCGGCGGCAGAATGCTGGCTGGGACTGGGACGGGACATGGAAGCGCGCCTTTCCGCAATGGCGGCGGCGAACCGCCTCTTGCAGATGCTACGCCGGACGGAGGCTGGAAGACGTTACGATACGGATGAGCAACGGCGCACCGGCCTGCCCTTACAAGGTGGCGTGCGCGTGGCTGCAGTAATCGTGGCCCTTGGCCTGCACGTTCTCCGAAGCCGGATAGTACACGCCGCAATGGGCGCAGCACAGCATCAGCTCGGCATCGGGCAATTCCTGCGGCCGGCCGGGCGGCGCAAACGGATTCGGCTGCTGTTGCTGCTGCGCGCGGGCGCGCTGCTGCATGCCACGGATCTTGCTGCGGATAGCAAACAGCACCAGGAACACCAGCGCCAGCCAGAATAAAACACGTGTCATGCGAATCCTCGGTGTAAAACCACTTCCAGTACAAAACGGCTGCCGACATAGGCCAGCAGCAAGGTGGCGAAACCGGCCAGGGTAAAGCTCAGGGCCGTCTTACCGCGCCAGCCGCGGAAGCGCCGGCCTGCCAGCAGCGAGGCAAACAGCAGCCACGACAGCATGGTAAACACGGATTTGTGATCCCAGTTGAGCGCCTTGCCAAACAGTTGCTCAGAAAACACGATGCCCGACAGCACGGTCAGGCTGAGCAAAATAAAACCCAGGCCGATCATGCGGAACAGCAGTTTTTCCATCGTCAGCAGGGCTGGCAGCTGGTCCAGCGCCGTGCCGATGAAGCCGCGGCTTTCGCTGCGCGTATGCAGACGCGATTCCTGCAGCGCCATCAGCACGGCGTGAAAAGCGGCAATCGTCAGGGTGCTGTAGGCGAGCACGGCCACGGCAATATGCCAGCCGAAAACGGCCGACTTGCCTTCCATGCTGACCTGGCTGCCAGGAAAGGCCCAGGCCAGGCCGATGGCGAGGACGGCGCTGGGCATGACCATGCGGCGCAGTCCGTCCAGGCTGAAATTGCGGTTCTCTATCCAGTAGGCGCCCACGGAGACCCACAGCGCGGCCGACAGCATGGCGGAAAAACCGAAGCGCAAGGTGCCCGGCGCCATCAGGTCGAACCACAGGGTAGCGGCGTGCGCCAGCCAGGCGACGCCGGTCAGGCCGGCAATGAGCCGGGCACGGGACGAGGGAAGCACCGCGCATGCCGCATACAACAGGGCGGCGATGAAAAAGAAATAGATCTGCATAGTTTAAGTTTACACCATAGCCGGCAAGCGCGATTCAAGCGACAGTATGGGCTGCAGGCAATTCGCCGCCAGCCGACACCGCAAGCCTGCCATGATATCGCGCCTCGGGCGCGGCGGGGTGGCGCACCCTCAAGATTTTGGCAATCTTTCCTGCGGCGCACTGCCGCCGCGTCACGGCCACGTTGCCATCTGGATGAGCCAGCCCTATAATTATGTCCATAGAGCAACAATCTTTCACTTTTCGCCACTCGCCCACCACCGCCATGTTTTCTTTCAAAAAAATTTCCTGGACCTGTCTCCTGCTGGCCGCCTGCACCGTATTAAGCGGTTGCATGAAAGATGCGCCTTCCCAATCCACATACGAGGAGTATTTCCGCACGTCCATCCAAAGCTATGACCTGTACAAGGAGTACTTCGACATCGCGAAGCTGGAAAAGCTGAACGGCTGGAAAGAGAACGAACAGTACGAAATCAAGGGCTCGGCCGTGCTGCGCGCCAAGGTGGGCTACCTGGAATTGCTGGCCGACGTGGCCGACAAGCTCGAGGCTGAGGCGAAAACGGACGGCACCGTGGGCATGACCATGGGCCTGGGCCTGATGGCGCGCGGCATGGGCGGCGAAAACAAGGTCTTCCGCGAATTCTGGGTGCAGCAACTGGAAAAGAAGACGATTCCCGCGCCGCTGCTGGCGCGCCAGGCGGCGATGACGGCCGAGCGTTTCGACAACCTGATGCAATGGTCGGACCAGCTCGTGCAAGACAATTACGGTGCCATCATCAGCCGCCAGCTGAAGAAAGGCGATGAGCTGACCCGCATCTACACGCTGAGCTTCCGCCAGACGGAAAAAGGCTGGATGGGTTTTAACGCCCGCTAAGGCCATTCCTCCACAAAAAAACCTCCGCGCCATCGCTGGTGCGGAGGTTTTTTTACGGTTGCCTGATTTACTTCACGTTCAGGCTCTTTTTCGCCTGCTCCAGCAAGTCCGTCTTGACCCAGTCCTTGGCCACGGGCGGTTTCGTCATGCGGCCCACGCCCGTTTTCACCATCACGTCCGTGGTGATCTGGATATGCTCGGGCGAGATGTCGTACGAGTACGGCGAATTGCTGATCGCGTCGTCGAAGTCATCCTTCGTGATCTGGCCGCGGAACACGACTTCGCGCACATATTTTTCCGCCGTCGCCTTGTTGTCGATAAAGGTCTTGGTCGCTTCGACGAAGCAGCGCATGAATTTTTCCGCCACGGGACGGCGTTCCTTGTAGAACTTTTCCGTCATCACCATGGTCCGCACGGGCTCGCCGATCGGCGTGTCGTACGGTTTGATGACCTCGGTGCCGAAACCCTTGTTGATCGCCTGCGACGATTGCGGTTCGGACTGCATCATGGCGTCGATATTCTTGCCCATCAGCGCCTGGTTCAAGTCGGCGTAGGCGAGGAACACCAGTTGCACGTCCTTGCCCTTGGTTTCCGAGTACGTCAGGCCCGCCTGCGACAGCTCGGCCAGCAGCAGCACTTCCTGGATGCCGCCGCGCGTCACGCCCACACGCTTGCCCTTGAGTTCCTTGACGCTGGTGATCTTTTGCCCCGCCCCGCCCACCAGACGCGCGCCGCCCTTGGCAAAGCCGGCCACCACGTAGATGGGCGCGCCGCCGGCACGGCCGGAAATAGCTGCTTCGGATGCCGTCGCACCCACGTCCAGCTCGCCCGCGATAATCGCCTGCATCACGTCGAGGCCCTTGGCGAAGATATGCTCTTCGACCTTGATGCCGCACTTGGGCGCGATTTCCTTGATGTACGACACGGCGCCGTAATGGGCGAATTTCAAATTGCCCAGGCGCACGACTTCCTGCGCCTGCACGGCGCCCATGCCGAAGGCCAGCATGAGGGCGGCGGCGATACCGGTCTTCAGGGTTGATTTTTTCTGCATCGGGTTCTCCTGTGGTGGTTGGTGTGTGCCCGCAAGGGCAAAACTACGCGAAACACTGCTTTTATTATCAGGAGATAGTACCGCGTGTTGGAGCCAGGGCAACATTTTTTTGCCGGCAGCCACGCTGCCGGCGTTGTTATTACTGCCTGTTATTACTGCCCCGCCAGCGCCACGACCGGATCAAGTCCCGACGCCTTGCGCGCCGGCATGAAGCCAAATACCAGCCCCGTCACCACGGCGCAGGCAAACGCGCCGGCGATGGCGCTCAGGGAAAAGATCACCGGTACATCCCACACCAGCAGCAAGCCGGCCACCGTCACGCCGACCACGATGCCGGCCACGCCGCCCACCACCGATACCAGCACGGCTTCGGTGAGGAACTGGCGCAGGATGTCGCGCCGGCGCGCGCCCGTCGCCATGCGGATGCCGATTTCGCGCGTGCGCTCGCGCACCGTCATCAGCATCACGTTCATGACGCCGATGCCGCCCACCACCAGCGAGACGGCCGCGATCAGGCTGAGCATCATGGTCATATTGTCCTGCGTCTTCGCTTCGGCGGCGATCGACGCGGCCGCGTTGCTGATGCCGTAGTCGCGGATACGGTGGCGCTCGAACATGGTGGCGTCGACTGCCGCCTCCACCTCCGTCACGCGCTTGACGTCGTCCACCGCCATCACCGTGTAGGTGGGCTCGCGCTGGCCGAAGACGCGGATGCCGGCTGTGGAAAACGGCAGCAGCAGCACGTCGTCTTCATCCTTCTCGCCCGTCAGCGCGCCTTTCGCGCTCATCACGCCGATCACCTGGAACGGCACGTTGCCGATCAGAATGCTCTGCCCGACGGGATTGGCCACGTCGGGCATCAGTTTTTCCGCCAGGTGCGCGCCCAGCACGGCCACGGTGGCCATCTCGCGCTCGTCTTCTTCGGTAAAGAAGCCGCCCTTGGCCACGGGCCAGGTCTGGATCTGCGGCAGGGCCGGCCCCGTGCCGCGTACATAGGTCTGCACGTCGAGGTTGCCGTGCCGTATCACCTTGTTGCCCGTGACGTTAGGCAACACGTGGGAAATGCCCGGCACGTCCTTGAGCGCATCGAGGTCGGCCAGGGTGATGCTGCGCCCGGGGATGCGCGAACTTTCGCCGCGCGACGCCATGTACAGCAGGTTCGAGCCAAACGCGCCCAATTGCGCCATCACTTGCTGGCGTGTGCCCAGGCCGATGGCCAGCATGACGATCACGGAAGCGACGCCGATGACGATGCCGAGCAGGGTCAAGCCCGTGCGGAAGCGGTTGATCCACAGCACGCGCCAGGCCGCGCGCGCCGCGTCGAGCAGTTCCGTGCCCAGCGACGCGCCCGTGTCGTGGGCGGCGCGCGACATGTCCAGCGGCGGCAGGGCCGTCGACGTGGCGGGGATGGCGATGGCGCCCGAGTCTTCGACGATTTCGCCATCGCTGATCTCGATCACGCGGCGCGCCTGGGCCGCCACCTTGCGGTCATGCGTAATGAGGATGATGGTGTGGCCCGCGTCGGCCAGTTCGCCCAGCAGGGCCATGACTTCGGCGCCGCTGCTGCTATCTAACGCTCCCGTCGGTTCATCGGCGAGGATGATGCGCCCGCCATTCATCAGCGCGCGCGCGATCGACACGCGCTGCTGCTGCCCGCCCGACAATTGATTCGGCCGATGATCAAGGCGTTCACCGAGACCCAGGCGCTTGAGCAGCGCTGCGGAACGCGCATGGCGGGCCGCTGCCGGCATGCCCGCGTACAGGGCCGGCACTTCCACGTTTTCGCGCGCCGATTCCGTGGCGATCAGGTGATACCCCTGGAAGACGAAGCCGAACGCCTCGCGCCGCAGCCACGCCAGTTCATCGGGGTTCAGGCTGGCCACGTCCTGGCCGGCGAAGCGGTACGTGCCGTCGCTGGGGCGGTCGAGGCATCCCAGCAAATGCATCAGGGTCGACTTGCCGGAACCGGAGGCGCCGACGATGGCGACGAATTCGCCGGCGCCAATCGACAAGGTCAGGCCGCGCAGCACTTCCACGGCCGGCGCGCCATCGTGGCCGCCGTAGCGCTTGCGGATGCCGGCAAGTTCAATCAATGGCGCCGGCTGGCCAGGTTCTCCTGCTTGTCCCAGCGACCTGGCCTCGCTCATCGCGCTCACAGCTGGAACCTGCTGGCGCCGCTGTTCGATGGCTGCTCGCCTGTGACCAGCAATTCGCCTTCGCGCAAGCCTTGCAGCACTTCCGCGCTGAGGCGGTTGCGCACACCGACGGTGACGGCGCGCGTATCGACCTTGCCGTCCGCATCCATCACGCGGGCCGTGAACTGCCCCGGCTTGGCGCCTTCTTCCGTCGACGGTTTCAGGGCCGGCAAGGGCACGGCCAGCACATTGTTCGCCGCCGCCGTAACAAACACCACTTGCGCCGTCATCTGTGGCATCAGTTCGCCATCGGCGTTATCGACGTCGAACAGCACTGTATACAAGATCACCTTGCTGGTCGACGGTGCCAGGGCCGTGCCGGCGGCGGAACCACCGGGCACCGGCGGCGCCGGCAACACTTGGCGCACCTTGCCGCTCCAGCGCCGCTGGTCGCCGCCCAGGGTGGTGAAATACACGGGCATGTCCGGGCGCACGCGACGCACGTCCGCTTCCGACACTTCCGTCCACACCGTCATGGCCGACAAATCAGCGATGCGCAGGATGTTCGGCGTCTGGTACGTGGCGTTCAGGGTTTGCCCTTCCTTCGCGTCCAGGCCCACCACCTTGCCTGCCATCGGCGCATAGATGCGCGTGTAGCCGAGGCGCGCCTCGTCCGCCTTCAGGCTGGCCTGGGTCTGGTCGATCTGCGCCTTCAGGTGGTCGATCTTGGCGCCGGCCGAGGCCAGGGTGGCTTCGGCCGTTTCCAGGTCGGCCAAAGGCGTCGAGTCAAACTTGGCCATCTGCTTCTGGCGCACGTGCTGCTGGCCCGCCAGGCGGTGCTGCGCCTGCTGGTCGGCCAGCTGCGCGCGCAAGCCCGCCAGCGCGGCGCGGCCCGCATCGACCGTGGCTTGCTGCACGCTGGGGTCGATCTCGGCCAGCAGCTGGCCTTTATCCACGTCGCTGCCCGGCTGCACGTGCAGCCGCGTGATCTGGCCCGACACCTGCGCGCCCACGTCGACGTAGGTTTGCGGCTGCAGGGTGCCGATGGCCGTGACGCTGGCTTCGATGTTGCCGCGCTTGACGGGCGCCGTGTCGAACACGGTGCTCGGGCCGCGCGTGGCCCACAGGGCGCCGGCGCCGAACAGCGCCAGCAAGACCACGCCGCCCAGGATGCGGGCGCGGCGGGAAGGCAGGCGGGCCGCCATCAGGCAGCCGCTTTCAATATAGTCACAACATCAGTCGGTGTCGCCAAACGTGAAAAGTGCATCGGTCTATCCTTGAAAATGGCGGTGAATATCACCGCAGGAACGTCACAAGACCTGCCAGCGCGGCGACGGCTGCCAGCAGGGAACTACGAAACAGCAAGCGGGGGGCATACGGCAGCAGCATGGCCACCAGCAGCGCGCCGGCCGATATGAAACCGAGCCAGGCGACGACGCCGACGGTGGCACTCCAGCCGGCCACGCAGGGCCAGATGGCCAGCGCCAGCAACACCGCGCCCGCCAGTTGCAGCGCGCGCCGCACGTTCGGCGCCGCATCCCTGCCCCAGACCTGGCCATGGTGGCGGTCCATCGCCAAGGAGAGGCTGGCCATGCCCGCATACGACAGGCCCAGCGCGCACAGGATGGTAGGGATCATGACTGTCCTTCCGTAGTGACGTGCAGGCTGGCCGAGGGCGCGGCGCTTTCCCTGGCGGCGGCCTTGCTGACCGGTTTTTCCTTGCGCTTGTGGACTTTCCACGCGCCCCAGGCGGCCAGCAGGCCGAAGGCCATGCTGCCCAGTTCCACGCCGGCGCTTTCCCAGTCGCCACGCGCGACCTGCGCCGCCAGGTTGTCGCCCGTGCTCAGTACATTGAGCACCGGCAGCAGCAGGCACAGGGCCGCCAGCAAGCCCAGTTGCTCGATCCACGCGCGCTTTTCCGCGCGCAGGCAGGCGTGCGCCAGCATCACAAACCACACGCCGAAGAAGGCGCGCAATTCCCAGCCGGCGCGGTGTTCGACGCCGACGGGAATCAGGCGGTTGGCCCACAGGAAGCCCACGCAGGCGATGGACAGGCCGGCAATCGCCGCCACGTTCAGGCAGGCGACGATGCGGTACACGCGCTGCGTATAGGCGCCGAACTCGCCGCCGGACTTCTGGCGGCGCTTGACCATGAACAGGATGGCGCCCGTGCCCATCATGGCCGTGCCGGCCAGACCGCAGAAGAAGTACAACCAGCGCATCGGCGTGCCGCCAAAGCCCACCATGTGCAGGTTCGACATGACGGCGCGCGTCAGGCCCGCGCCGCCCGTATCCGACTCGCCGGGACGGCGCAAGGCGACCTGCTCACCGGTGGCCAGCGCATAGCAAGCCCTGCCCGTGTTGGCGCTGATGCGTTCCATCGTGTCCGTCTCTTCATTCCAGCCATACATGCACACGCGCATGGAGGCGTCGTTCGGATTGTCCAGCACCACGGCGCGGATTTCCTGGCCGATGGCCTGTTCGGCGCGCAGCGCGAACGGTTCCAGCGCGGGAATGGCCAGCGGCTGGCCTGTCTTCGCGGGCTTGCCCACATCGTTCCAGTCGGCCAGGAAGGCCTTCTTGGCATTGTCCATGCCGTATTGCGCCACCACGGGGGCCGGCACATAGTCATCGCTGAAGAACGCCAGGCCCGTGTAGGCGATCATGAACTGGAACGGCAAGGTCAGCACGGCCACCGCGTTGTGCGCGTCGAGCCACGAACGCTGGCCCTTGGCCGGGCGGAAGGTGAAGAAATCCTTGAAGATGCGCTTGTGCGTGATGACGCCGCTCACCAGCGCCACCAGCATGATCATGGTGGTGATGGCGACGACCCACACGCCGATGCGTCCCGCGTGCAGCTCGTAGTGGAAATCGACGAAATGGTGGCCGCCGATGGTTTCGCGCTCCGTTGCCTCGCGCGCATGTTCGATGACGGCGCCCGTCAGCGGATCGAGGTCCGCCGAGCCATAGCCGCCGGCGGGCTGGAACCAGTAGGCGGACAGGCCGTGGCCGGGACGCTGCACGGGCCAGATTTCCCACATGTCCGCCTTCGGGTGTTCCTTCGCCATGAAGTCGAGCGCCAGTTCCAGGCGGTGCCCACGGTCCGTCACCTTCGGCAGCGGCGGATCGTTCGCATGCGCCGCCTCTTCCAGTGCATGTTCGGGCGTCATCCAGTGGGTGATCGGTTCGTCGAAGACGGCCAGGGTGCCGGTCAGGAAAATGGCGAACAGCAGCCAGGAAATCCACAGCCCGCTCCACGTATGCAGCCAGGCCATGGCCTGGCGCAAGCCGCCCTGCTGCGGCGTTTTCACCACTTTGTCTACCTTGACGGCGTTCATGCGGCACCCCGCGACAGCAGCAGCCCGATGCCGCCGCAGGCGATGGCCGGCAGCAGCATGCCGAGCCAGGCGCGGCGCAGGTCCTGCACCGCAAAGACCCAGATGACAGCGCAGGTATAGACGACGAAGGCGCTCAGGGTAGCCGTCAGCACGGCTTCGGCGCGCGACAGCGGCAGCACGGCCGCCAGCAGCACGGCCACGCCGGACGTCAGTGCATAGCCGCCAAAGATGGCGGCGAGCACGCGCGAGAACAACATCATGTGGGCCGATTTCATCATCGCGGCGCTCCCTGTGGCATACGCTGGCTCACACCGTCGCGGGCCAGATTCAACTGCACTTCCATAAGCCATGCATCCTTCATCAAGATAGATCATTCAAAAGCGGTTATTTACAGTTTGTAGTTCAAGGTCAGCATCAGGTTGCGCGGCGCTCCCACCATGTTGCCGAAGACATCGGAATAGATGCTCTGGTAATAGTGTTTGTCGAGCGCATTGTTCACGTTCAGGCGCAGCTCGGCGCGGCTGTCGATCTGCCACGCCGCGTTCAAGCCCACGATCGCGTAGCGGCCCTGGCGCAGATGGTAGGCGCCCTCGTTTGATTCCGTCGCGCCCTGCCCGTATACGGAAGCACCGACGCGCCAGCCCTGCGCCGCGCCGGACAGGCGGTAGCTGGTGGCCAGCTTGAGCTGCTGGCGCGGATAGCGGCTGTTGAAATCCTTGCCGATATTGGCCGGGTCGCTGTCGCGCTTGAATTGCGCCTTCACATAGGTAAAACCGGCCGACAGCTGCCAGTCGGGCGTCAGCGCGCCCGCCAGATCCAGCTCCACGCCTTCGCTGCGCACTTCGCCCGACGCGCGCTGGCAATAGCCCCAGGTGCTGCCCGGGCAGGGAAGCGGGCCGGCCAGATCGTCCACGCCACGGTTTTGCTGGCGGATCTGGAACACGGCCGCGCTGGCATTGAGGGCGCCGCCGAAGTATTCGCCCTTCACGCCCGCTTCATAGTTGGTGCCGCTGATCGGCTTCAATGGCTGCGCATTGGCGTCGGTGGCCGCCTGCGGCTGGAAGATTTCGGTCCAGCTGGCGTACACGGAATGCTGCTTGTCGAGGTCATACACAACGCCGGCATACGGCGTGAATTCGCGCGCCACCGAGTAGCCGGCATCGTCCTTGTACCAGCTCACGCGACCGCCCAGCACCAGCGACAGCGGGTCGGCCAGGCGCATGCGCGTGCCCGCATACACGCCGCTTTGCTCGGTGATGCTGGCCGTGCGCCACTGCGCGTAGTTGATGACGGGGCGCGCCACGCTGCCCGCATCCCAGTTGAACGGGTCGAGCACCGGTGCCGCCGCGCCCCAGCTGTACGGCGCCCAGCCGCCATAGCTGTTTTTCGACGAACGGCGGTGGCTGGCGCCGACGGTCAGCTCGTGCTCGCGGCCGAACAGGCTGTAGCTGCCGCTCGCATACGCGTCATAGCTGGTGTTGGCCAGCTCGGCGCGGTAGCTTTGCGAATTGAAGCGCAGGGTGTCGCCGCGGCGGTTGATGCCGGAAAACGTCGTGTCGATCTCGGGCGTCTTGCGCGTGGCTGCCAGCTTGGCCTTCCAGCCATTGGCAAAGCGGTGTTCCAGTTCCGCGAAAATGGTTTTATCCGTCTGGCGCCAGCCATCGAAGTCGCTGCCTAGGTAAGTCGAGCGGGGCAAATTCAAAAAACGGCCGTCGGCGGCCGTCACCACGCCCGTCGAGACGCCGTCGTTGTCCGTCTTGCGGTAATGCGCGCCCACCGTCAAGGTGGTGTCGGGGCGCAGGTCCGCTTCGATGATGCCGTACAGCTGGTGGTTGCGGCCATGCAGCACGTCGACAAAATCCTTCTTGTCCTGCACCGTCACGACGATGCGCCCGCGCAGGGTCTTCGCTTCATTGAGCGCGTTGGCCGCATCGGCTTCCAGGCGGTAGTTGCTCCAGCTGCCCACGCTGGCCGAGAATGACGCTTGCGGCGTGGCCGTCGGGCGCTTGCGCACCATGTTGATGGCCGCGCTGGGCGTGCCGCTGCCCGTCATCAAGCCCGTGGCACCGCGCACCACCTCGATGCGGTCATAGATGGCCAGGTCGTCATTATCGCCATTGAAGGTGCCGTTCGCGCCCAGGCTGGTAGGCAAGCCATCGAACAGGATGTTATCGATTGGAAAGCCGCGTGCGCTGAAACTGCCCGAATCGCCCGTAAAGTTGCCCTTTTGCATGACCAGCCCCGTGATCGACTGCACGGCGTCGTCCAGGGTCGTGATGCCCAGGTCGTCGATCTGCTGGCGCGTCAGCACGCTGACCGACTGCGGCGTTTCGCGCAGCGACAGGTTCAGCTTGGTTGCCGTGTTGCTCACGCCCGTCGTGTACGAGCCGCTGCCTTCCGTTGTCGCGTCGCGCCCCGCCGTGACGGACACGCCGAGCATGGTCTGTTCGGCGGCGGGAGTGGCTGGCGCCTGCTGCGCGATGGCCGGCAGGCTGGCGGCCAGGCACAGGGCCGCAGCCGCTTGCGCCAGCGGACGCAATGCGGAATGAGGAGATGGCAAACTGACAAAATTCAAAGCGTGAGACATGCAAGTTCCTGATAGTAGTGGCGTCATCAGACGGTGAAAAACAGGCGCCCTACTCTGTAGGTGCCGCGAAAACAAAAAACGGGCAGCCGGATGGCTAAATATTTTTTAATGACATGGCCGGTTCGACCGTCACCCAGTAGCGCGTGCGGCTGCGCACCTGCACGGGCAGGGAGTTGGGCAGCATGTTCAAAATGCGCTGGGTGTCGGCCAGCGGGAACACGCCCGACAGGCGCAGCTGGGCCACTTGCGGCGCGCAGTCGATCACGCCGGGGCGGTAGCGGGCCAGGTCGGCCAGGAAATCGCCCAAGGTCACGTCGTCGACGATCAACTGCCCGCGCGACCAGGCGTCCGCATACGCACCGAGGGCGTGCGGCGCATCCAGCGCATGGCGGGAAAATGCCACGCCGCGCCCGGCCGCCAGCAGCAAGGGTGCGCCGCCGCCGTCGCGGGGACGGATTTCAACGGCGCTGTCAAACACGTCCACGGTGCTGTAGTCATCCTGCTGGCGCACGGCAAAGCGCGTGCCCAGCGCGCGCACCAGGCCTTCGCGCGTGACCACTTCCAGCGGTGCACCGCTGCCGGCGCCATGGCCGCTGGTGACGAGGATTTCGCCAGCCAGCAGCTCGATCAGGCGGCGGCTGGCATCGAAACGCACGTTCACGGCCGATCCCGTATTCAGGCTGAGCACACTGCCATCGTCCAGCGCCACCTCGCGCCGCTCGCCCGTGGCCGTGCGGTAGTCGGCGCGCAAGACGCGCACGCCATCCCAGGCATCCGTCTGCGCGGCCAGCATGCCGCCGCCGGCCGCCACGCCCAGCCACGCCAGCAACTGGCGCCGCTTGCCGCTGACGGCTTTCTGCTGCGTGCCGGCCAGTGCCTGCGCAGCCGCACCGCGGTGCAAGCCGTTGAAGCGCTGCGACACGGCTTCGATATGCCGCCAGGCCCGCTCATGTTCCGGGTCCGCCTCGCGCCAGCGCTGCCAGGCGGCCTGTTGCGCCGCGTCCATCTCGCCCGACATCAGCATGGTCAGCCACTCGGCCGCCTGCTGCTGCACGTCCTCGCGGATGGCCGCCGGGGCCGCAGCATTGCCCACCTTGCTCATGCCGGCAGCGAGAAAAACACCTGGCGGTTGGCGCGCGTCAGGTATTGCTTGACCGAGCTGGCCGACACGTTCAGGCGCGCGGCGATCTCGGCATAGCTGAGCCCTTCCAGTTGCGCCAGCAGGAACGCCGTGCGCACGGGCGCGGGCAGGCCAGCCAGGGCCTGGTCGATTTCCTGCAAGGCTTCCAGCGCCAGCAGCCGCTCTTCCGGCGCGGGCGCCACTTCGGGCGGCAGGCAAGCCAGCGCTTCCAGATAGGCGTCTTCCAGCACTTGCCGGCGGTGGCGGTGCGCTACCAGGCGGCGCGCGATGGTGGCCAGAAAAGGCCGCGCTTCGCGAATCTGCGGTGCGGCATCAGCAGTCAGCACGCTGACGAAGGTGTCTTGCGCCAGGTCCGCCGCCTCGCCCGCATTGCCTAGCTTATGCCGCAGCCAGCCCTGCAGCCAGCCGTGATGGCTGCTGTAGAGCGCGTGCAGGTCTTGTTGCTGTGCAAAATCGGCGGCCGACATGGCATCCCTTTCCGCCCGGACGTGCGGCGCCCGAGAATGTAAATAAGAATTATTCTCATTCTAACCGCGTTCCTGCCATTCATGCAATCGCGGCATTGCCAGAAATACCAAGTAATTCAAAAGCAGGCCAACCGCCAGGCGGCGCAGCGCGGGACCGCCAGCCACCCGCGATGGGGTAAAATGGCGCCCATCGTCCGGCTTGCGCCGCCCACTCCCAAGCTTTTCATTGCAGGTTCATCATGCTAGATAATCTCACCCAACGGCTTGCCAAAGTCGTCAAGACCATGCGCGGCGAGGCGCGCCTGACCGAAGCGAACACCGCCGACATGCTGCGCGAAGTGCGCCTGGCGCTGCTCGAAGCCGACGTCGCCTTGCCCGCCGTGCGCGAATTCATCGCCAAAGTCAAAGAAAAAGCCATGGGCGAGGATGTCATTTCCTCGCTCACGCCGGGCCAGGCCCTGGTGGGCGTGGTGCAGCGCGAGCTGGCCGCCCTGATGGGCGCCGACCTGGGACCGGAAGCGTCGCAGATCAGCTTTGCCCAGCAGCCGCCCGCCATCATCCTGATGGCCGGTCTGCAGGGTGTGGGTAAAACCACCACCGTCGGCAAGCTGGCGAAATACCTGAAGGAAGAAAAGAAGAAGAAAGTGCTGACCGTCTCGGCCGACGTGTACCGTCCAGCCGCGATCGCCCAGCTGCAATCGGTCACCACCCAGGTGGGCGCCGACTTCTTCCCGTCCACCAGCACGGACAAGCCTGTCGATATCGCGCTGGCCGCGCTGGACTGGGCGAAAAAGCATTACCACGACGTGCTGATCATCGATACGGCTGGCCGTCTCGGTATCGACGAAGAGATGATGCGCGAAATCGCCGCCGTCCACGGCGCCGTGAAACCGATCGAAACCCTGTTTGTCGTCGACGCCATGCTGGGCCAGGACGCCATCAACACGGCCAAAGCCTTTAACGATGCGCTGCCGCTGACCGGTATCGTGCTGACCAAGCTCGATGGCGATGCGCGCGGCGGTGCGGCCCTGTCCGTGCGCCACATCACGGGCAAACCGATCAAGTTTGCCGGTGTCTCGGAAAAACTCGACGGCCTGGAAGCGTTCGACCCGACCCGCATGGCCAATCGTATCCTCGGCATGGGCGACATCCTCGCCCTGGTGGAAGAAGCGCGCAAGGGCGTCGACAGCAAGGCGGCGGCCGATCTGGCGCAGAAGATCAAGGTTGGCGGCAAGTTCGACATGAACGACTTCAAGGCGCAACTGGGCCAGATGAAGAAAATGGGCGGCATGGCCAACCTGATGGACAAGCTGCCGGCCCAGTTCCAGCAGGCGGCAGGCGGCAAGAACATGGATCAAGCCGACAAACAGGTGCGCCGCATGTGCGGCATCATCGATTCGATGACGCCACAGGAACGCGCCAAGCCTGAACTGATCAAGGCCACGCGCAAGCGCCGCATCGCCGCCGGCGCCGGCGTGCAAGTACAGGAAGTAAACCGCATGCTGACGCAATTCGAGCAAATGCAGACGATGATGAAGAAATTGTCGGGTGGCGGCATGATGAAGATGATGCGCTCCATGAAGGGCATGATGCCTGGGATGAGGTAAGGAGTCAGAATCCCCGCTCGCGGGGATTTCGACGGCATTCATTGCGCCGCACACCCAAGTAAAAACATCGTTCTAAATAATGCCGGATTGCATTTTCATGTGTCCGGCATCACTGTTCCCTCCCTCCGCAGCGCCCCTCCCCGCATAGCCAGCAACCATGCCATTTACGGGCAAAAACGCCAATCCGCGCCCCCAAGCGGTGCGCCCGGGCGACAGCATTGCCATTTCCCTGCTTTTTCCTCGTGAAAACGTGAAAAACACTTGCATACTAGGTAAATCCACACCAATATTAGCCGTGCGATTAATTGCGCAATTTCCCATGTGTTTGTTAAGGAGGCTCGAAGATGGCAACAGCCAAAAAAACCCCAGTAGCAGCGCCAGCCAAAGCAGCAGCAGCCAAGCCTGCAGCCGCCAAGAAAGCAGCACCCGCAGCCAAAGCGGCAGCTAAACCTGCAGCGGCGAAGAAAGCGGCAGCACCGGCAACACCACGCAAGCCAAACGCAGCATTCATGAAAGCAATGACGCCATCGAAAGATCTGGCCGCCGTTGTTGGCGCAGCACCACTGCCGCGCACGGAAGTGACCAAAAAGGTATGGGATTACATCAAAAAACTCGATCTGCAAGATCCGGCCAACCGCCGCATGATCAATGCGGACGACAAGCTGAAAGCAGTTTTCGGCGGCAAAGCCCAAGTCTCCATGTTTGAAATGACCAAACTGATCTCCGATCATTTGAAATAATCAGATACGCACAGGGCGTCTACGCCGTGTGAGTGCCCCGCCGCATCCGCGAGCGGGGCATTTTTTTTGGGGTCAGACCCTGTCGGGCCTGACCCCGGCCGTTGCGGTGGGGTTTAAAAAACATGAAACCCGGCAAATACCGGGGTCGGACCCGCAGGGTCCGACCCAACCCATCACCCGGCCGGCTTGAATTCCCATTGTTTCCAAGCCGCCCGCACCGCATTCGGATACTCGGCCCGTCCCCGGCTGCCGTTATACCGCCCCAGCGCCAGGTATAGATCGCCCTTTTCCATGTCCAGGTACATGCGCAGGATCGCGCAGCCGTAGCGCAGATTCGTCTGCATGTGAAACAGCTTGCTGCGGTCATGGTCGCCGATGACGCCCGTCCAGAATGGCATCACCTGCATGTAGCCGCGCGCGCCGGCCAGCGAGACGGCGTACTTGCGGTAGGCCGACTCCACCTGTATCAGGCCCAGCACGAGGGCCGGCTCGAGGCCCGCGCGGCGCGATTCATACCATACGGTTTCCAGGAATTCCGTGCGCAGCTGGGCGTCCGGCAGCTTGCGCTGCAGGCGCGACGACATCTGCGCCAGCCATTGCTGGTAGCGCTGCAAGTCGGCGGGCGTGGCAAATTTGGGTTGCGGCGGGCGTTCGTCGCGGATCGCATGCGACAGGGCCAGGCGGACGGAGTCGGCCAGCGCCTCCTCCTTCTGGTTGCCGGCCTGCGCCGGAGAGACGCAGGCCAGGCAGGCGGCCAGCGCGAGCGCGCCAGCCGTCTTGCTTACTGATAGACGCTTCACTGCGCCATTTTGCCCTGGATGAAGGCGACGATCTCGTCCGGCGCCACGCCGGTCGCTTCCGCGTCGCGGCGGCCCTGGTATTCCAGCTTGCCTTCTTTCAGGCCGCGCTCGCCGATGACGATGCGGTGCGGCACGCCGATCAGCTCCCAGTCGGCGAACATGGCGCCTGGACGCAAGCCGCGGTCGTCGACGATAACGTCCACGCCAGCGCCTTGCAGGGCCGCGTACAGCTTCTCCGTCTCTTCCTTGACCAGTTCGCTGCGGTCCATGCCCATCGGGCACAGCACAACCTCGAACGGTGCGATCGATGCGGGCCAGATGATGCCCTTGTCGTCGAAGTTCTGTTCGATGGCGGCGCCCAGGATGCGCGTCACGCCGATGCCGTAGCAGCCCATCTGCAGCGGCGCAGGTTTGCCGTTTTCATCGAGGAAAGTGGCTTTCATGCTTTCCGAGTACGCCGTACCCAGCTGGAACACGTGGCCCACTTCGATGCCGCGCTCGATCGCCAGTGCGCCCTGGCCGTCCGGCGAAGCGTCGCCGGCGACGACATTGCGCAAATCGGCCACGATGGCTGGCTCGGCCACGTCGCGGCCCCAGTTGGCGCCCGTGTAGTGGAAACCGGCGTCATTCGCGCCGCAAACGAAGTCGCTCATGTGGGCAACCGTGCGGTCCGCCACCACGGTGACGGGGGCCTTGGTGCCGATCGGACCCAGGTAGCCAGGAATCGTGCCGTAGACTTCCAGGATTTCCGCTTCCGTCGAGAAACGGTGACCGGCCAGGCCGGCAACCTTGCCCACCTTGATTTCGTTCAATTCATGGTCGCCGCGCAGCAGCAGCATGAAATGCTGTTTCGTGACTTTCTCGTCCTTGCCCGTCGTTTCCACCGTCAGGGCGATGGTTTTCACGGTGCGCGACAGCTCGATACCGAGCAGGGTAGCCACGGTTTCGCACTTGACGGTATCCGGCGTGGCCGTTTTCGTCAGTGCCTGGGCGGCAGCCGGGCGCTCGCCCGCTGGCGGCAGCGCTTCGGCCGCTTCCATGTTGGCCGCGTAGTCGGACGTCGGGCAGTACACGAGCGCGTCTTCACCCGTGTGGGCGATGACGTGGAATTCATGCGAACCGGAACCGCCGATGGCGCCGTTGTCGGCGGCCACGGCGCGGAATTTCAGGCCGAAACGCGTGAAGATGCGCGTGTAGGCGTCAAACATGACCTTGTACGACGCTTGCATGCCGGCCAGGTCGCGGTCGAACGAGTAGGCGTCCTTCATCGTGAATTCGCGGCCGCGCATCAGGCCGAAGCGTGGGCGGCGCTCGTCGCGGAACTTGGTCTGGATATGATAAAAATTCAACGGCAACTGGCGGTAGGACTTGATTTCCGTGCGCACGACGTCCGTGATGACTTCTTCCGACGTCGGCTGGATCGCGTATTCGCGGCCGTGGCGGTCTTTCACGCGCATCAGTTCGTCGCCCATCTTGGTCCAGCGGCCCGTCTCTTGCCACAGTTCGGCCGGCTGCACGAGCGGCATCAGCAGTTCGATGGCGGCGGCTTTGTTCATCTCGTCACGGATGATGGCTTCCACCTTGCGGATCACGCGCAAGCCCATCGGCATGTAGGTATAGATGCCGGAACCGAGGCGTTTGATCATGCCTGCACGCATCATCAATTGGTGGCTGACGATTTCCGCGTCAGAAGGTGCATCTTTAAGTGTGGAAATAAAAAAACGGGAGGCGCGCATAACGGTGAATTCTTTTTAAAAAGAGAGGGTTATAATCAACCTAATTTTAAAGGATTAGCTGGCTGATGCGTCCATACTTTACACAAATGCGCTCAATTGGTGCGATTCCGGCGCTTTTCGCACCCCGAAAAGGTCACCGGCTTGCGAAGTTGTGGGTAATTATGTAAAAAAGGACGCACTGTCGCAGAAAGTTTGAGGTGCATTATGCTCGACCGTGAAGGGTTTCGGCCCAACGTCGGCATCATCCTGCTAAACGCCCAGAACGAGGTGTGGTGGGGCAAGCGGGTGCGCGAGCACTCATGGCAGTTTCCGCAAGGCGGTATCAAATATGGCGAAACACCGGAACAAGCCATGTTTCGCGAACTTGAAGAGGAAATCGGACTCAGACAGGAACACGTCAAAATTGTCGGCCGCACCCGCGACTGGCTGCGCTATGAAGTGCCAGACCACTTCATCAAGCGCGAGATTCGCGGCCATTACCGTGGCCAGAAGCAGATTTGGTTTCTGCTGAGAATGTGCGCGCGCGATAACGACGTCAATCTGCGCTTGACCGACCATCCCGAGTTCGACGCCTGGCGCTGGCATGAATACTGGGTCCCGCTCGATGTCGTCATTGAATTTAAACGCGATGTGTACCAGCGCGCCTTGCAGGAGCTGTCCCGCTTCCTGACCTGGCCCGTGCATGGCAACGCACAGCAAGCGCACCGCCACACGTCGCGCTACCTGCGCCAGCCCCATGCGCCACGGGCACCGGACGGTACGGCTGTGGCCAAGCCTTGCGACGGCATTGCCGCCGAAGGGTGTACGCCGGAGTTGATTCTGCCGGGCAAGGAGTAGTCCGCCGCAATGAACGCACTCTCCCACGCAAAAGGGGCAGCCTGAACAGGCTGCCCCTTTTTTCATGCCGACAGGAACACCCTGCCGGGCAGGCTGACTTAGTTTGCTGCCGCAGCTGGCGCAGCGGCGGGAACATCCAGGGTGATGGCTTTGAGGCCCAGGATATTGCTGCTGTAGTGGCGGATCTTATTGGCCAGGGCCGGGTCGTTGTTCAGCTTTTGGCCGTACGACGGCACCATTTCCACCATCTTCGCTTGCCATTCCGGCGTGGCCAGGCGGCTCTTGAATGCCGTTTGCAGCACCTTGATCATGATCGGCGGCGCGGTCGAAGCGCCTGGCGATGCGCCCAGCAGGGCGACGATGCTGCCATCGGCGGCGCCGACGACTTCGGTGCCGAACTGCAGCAAGCCGCCTTTGACAGGGTCATCCTTGACGATCTGCACGCGCTGACCCGCGTTTTGCAAGGTCCAGTCTTCCATCTTGGCGTTCGGCAGGTATTCGCGCAGGGTATTCAAACGGTCTTCCGGCGAGTTCATGACCTGTTCCACCAGGTATTTAGTCAGCGGAATATTGTCGTAGCCGGCTTGCAGCATCGGTTTTACATTGCCCGTGCCGATCGAGGCAGGCAAGTCGATCCACGAACCGTTTTTCAGGAACTTGGTCGAGAAGGTGGCAAACGGGCCAAACAGCAGGGCTTTCTTGCCATCGATGATGCGCGTGTCCAGATGCGGCACGGACATCGGCGGCGAACCAACGGATGCCTTGCCGTAGACCTTGGCCGCATGCGCCGCCACCAGTTCCGGATTGGTCGTCACCAGCCATTGGCCGCCGACCGGCACGCCGCCGTAGCCCTTGGCTTCAGGAATGCCCGATTTTTCCAGCAGCGGCAGCGAACCGCCGCCGGCGCCGATGAAGACGAACTTGGCGCGCATGGTCTTTTCCTTGCCAGCGGCCAGGTCTTTCACCGTCACGTTCCACACGCCATCGGCGCCGCGCTGGATGTCTTCCACCTGGTGGCGCAGGTGCAGGACCATGCCGTGGCTGTCCGTCAGGTATTTCACGAGACCGCGCGTGAGGTTGCCGAAATTGACGTCGGTACCGATTTCCATGCGCGTCGCGGCCACTTTCTGGCTCTTGTCACGGCCTTGCATGACGAGCGGTGCCCACTGCTCGATCTGCGCCTGGTCTTCCGAGAACAGCATGCCCTTGAACAGGTTTTCCTTTTGCAGCGCGGCATAGCGCTTCTTCAAGAAGGCAATATTGTCGTCGCCCCAGACAAAGGCCATGTGCGGCACGTTGTTGATGAAGGTTTGCGGCGCGCCCAGGTGCTTGTTGGCCACCTGATAGGCCCAGAATTGCTTGGAAATTTCGAATTGCTCGTTGATGGCAACGGCTTTCTTGGTCTCGATGCTGCCATCGGCCGCTTCCGGCGTGTAGTTCAGTTCGGCAAACGCCGAGTGGCCCGTGCCCGCGTTGTTCATCGCGTCCGAGCTTTCGGCGGCCACGGAATCGAGGCGCTCGACCATTTCCATCGTCAGCGACGGATCGAGTTCCTTGAGCATGCTGCCCAGGGTGGCGCTCATGGTGCCAGCGCCGATCAGCAGCACGTCGACCGGTTTTTCGGACGAGGCCGGAGGGGTCTTGTTACATGCCGCCAGGATCAGGCACGACATCAAAAGTAATAGCGATTTACGCATACGTAACTCCGTTTATGAATACTGAAGGATGATTCTTGCGCGCCACCGTGACGGCACCATCGCTGCATGGAATGCAAACAGCCCGCCAGCCGGAACGCCAGGGCGGCCGGACAGGTCAAGTCGATGGTGATAGGCATGCTGCCGCGCTCCGGGATAAACCAGGAGCAAGATCTGGTGGCAAAGGTGCGGGCAATGGAAGCACGGAATGACAACAAAATCGTCATCGTGTCCAGAGCAAATATCAAGAGCGGCGATTTTATCACCGTTATTTGGCGCCACCGGGCCGTGGCGGTAGTGGATAATACTTACTGCAGGGTATTAAATTTCGGTGACTATCGGGTCATGAAAGCGGGCGCCAGACGGCAAAAAGGGCATCCTCGATGCCCTTCGTTGACGTACGCGGTACAATGCCGGCTGCCCTTTAGCCATAGCCATTCAGCCATGTTCAACCCCTCTTCCGACGACGTGCGCCGCTTCTTTTGCGACACCTTGCGCAAGCACCGCGCCCATGAAATCCTCACGCCGATGGAAGCCATCGCGCTCGACTGGATACTCGAACACCCCGAGTATGAAAACGAGCTCTCCGACGTCGAAGCGGCGCTGGCGCGCGACTACTCCGTCGAAGGGGGCCAGGCCAACCCCTTCCTGCACCTGTCCATGCATCTGTCGATCACGGAGCAGGTGCAGGTGGACCAGCCGCGCGGCATCCGCCCGGCCGTCCAGCAGCTGACCCAGCGCCTCGATTCGGCCCATGCCGCCCAGCACGAAGTGATGGAATGCCTGGGCCAGATGATCTGGGCTTCGCAGCGCTCGGGCTTGCCGCCGGATACGGACGCGTATATCGACTGCGTGCGGCGCCGCTGATCAGGTAGTATCATGTTGCCAAGAAACTCAGCCACTGAAGGATATCTTGGCCCATCACACCATTCTCGTACTCGGCGGTTACGGTTTTTTCGGCACGCGCATTTGCCAGGCGCTAGCCGGCAATCAGAATATCAATCTGCTGGTGACCGGGCGCGACGCCGCCAGGGCCCGGGCACTGGCGGCGCAATTGGGCTTGCCGCCGCGGCAAGCACTGGCGCTCGATGCCGATGCACCTGATCTGGCGCGGCGCCTGGCCGAACTGGGCGTCGATACACTGATCCATACCGCCGGCCCGTTCCAGGGCCAGGATTACCGCGTCGCCCGTGCGGTGATCGAGGCCGGCGCCAACTATATCGACCTGGCCGACGGCCGCGATTTTGTCGCCGGCATCGCCAGCCTCGACGACCTGGCGCGCCAGCGCGGCGTGTTCGTCACCAGCGGCGCCAGCTCGCTGCCAGCGCTGTCCTCGGCCGTAGTGGACCGCTACCTGCCGCGCTTTCGCCAGCTCACATCGATCCGCCACGGCATCGCCTCCGGCGCCCGCGCGCCGGGCATCGCCACCATGGCCGGCATCTTCTCGTACTGTGGCAAACCGTTCCAGCGCCTGGTTGCCGGCAGCCAGCAGACCACGCACGGCTGGCTCGACCTGAAGCGCCACCGCTTTGCCGCGCCAGTGGGACGGCGCTTGCTGGGCAGCTGCGACGTGCCCGACCTGGCGCTGTTCCCGCAACGCTATCCGGGCCTCGAGACCGTCACTTTTCACGCCGGTTTTGCCGGTGCGCCCGGCCATATGTTCGTCTGGGCCGCCGCGCAACTGGTGCGCCTGGGCCTGTTGCGCAGCCTGCTGCCACTGGTCAGGCCATTGCACGCCATCAGCCAATTGGTGGAACCGGTGGTCAGCGACAAAGGCGCGATGTTCGTGACGCTGGAAGGCACGGGACTCGATGGCCTGCCGCTGACGCTGACCTGGCAATTGCTGGCGGCGCAAAACCACGGCCCGCATATCCCGTGCGGCGCGTCGATCGCGCTGGCGAACCGGTTGGCCAGCGCCAGCACCGGTGGCGTGCCGCTACCGCGCGGCGCAATGCCCTGCGTCGGCCTGCTCACGGTGGAAAATTACCTGGCCGCGCTGCAAGGCCATGACGTGACCGAGGTACCGGCATGAGCTGGTACCTGTTCGTCAAATGGCTGCATATCCTCAGCGCCACCATCCTGTTTGGCACCGGCATCGGCATCGCTTTCTTCAAGTGGGTCAACGACCGGGGTGGCGAGGTGCGTACGATCCGCCTGTCGGCCGAAAAGACCGTGCTGGCCGACTGGCTGTTCACCACGCCGGCCGTCATTGTCCAGCCGCTGTCCGGACTGGCCCTGGCGCACCTGGCCGGCTATCCGATCCTGTCCGGCTGGGTCCTCGCCTCGATGCTGCTGTATGCGGTGGCCGGCGCCTGCTGGCTACCCGTGGTATGGCTGCAGATCCGCATGCGCAGCCTGGCCCGCCTGGCTGACGACACGGGCACACCGCTGCCGCGCCTTTACTGGTTCTATGCGCGCTGCTGGTTCTGGCTTGGCGTGCCCGCATTTGCCGCACTCATGCTGGTCTACTGGCTGATGGTTGCCAAGCCCGCGCCATGACGCCAGCCAAGCTGCAAGGGCTGTACTGGGCCATGCGCCTCGGCATGGCCTTTATCTGGCTATGGACGGCGTTTGTGTCCTGGTATCTGTATCCGCATGCCGAATCGCTCGCATGGCTGCGCCGCAGCGGCATCACACTGCATACGGAACACGTGTTTGCCGCCTCCTGCCTGGCCGACCTGGCCATGGGCATCGCCTCGCTGTTCCATGCCAGGCCGTTGCTATGGTGGACGCAGTGCGCGCTGGTGGCCGGCTATACACTGGTGATCGCCGTCTTCCTGCCGGAATTCCTGATACACCCTTTCGGGCCGCTGACGAAAAATATCCCGCTGGTCGCCGGCCTCGTCTTCCTGGCTCTATATGAAAAAAGCCGTGGCTAGCACGGCTTCGGGAGATCGATCAACAACACTCGGCGGTGCAGCAACCGATCAGGCTGGCCGTACCGCCTGTGGCAGCGCGGGTGCCTTCGCCTTGTCCATCAATCCCAGCACCACCTGCAGCGCCATGGCGATGGCGCCGCCGATGAAGACCACGTCGCCGAAGGTGCGTATCCAGCGCAGGTTTTGCAGCAGCGGCTGCTGCATGAATGCCTCGCTGCGCGCATACCACAGGCCTTCCGTCACGCTGGCGTGGAACTGGATGATGCCTATCGGCAGCAAGCTGGTAAAGATCATCAGCACCAGGCCCACATTCAAGCCCCAGAACGCCGTCTTCATCAAGGCAGGGCTGAAGCGGTAGTCGGGACGCAGATAGCGCAGCACCAGCAAGGTAAAGCCCAGCGCCAGGAAACCGTACACGCCGAACAGCGCCGCATGCGCATGCACGGGGGTCGTGTTAAGGCCCTGGATGTAGTACAGGGCGACGGGCGGATTGATCATGAAGCCCAGCACGCCAGCGCCCAGCATGTTCCAGAAGGCGACGGCGACAAAGCACATCAGCGGCCAGCGCAGGTTTTCCATCCATGGCGCGCGCTCCTTCAGACGCCAGTTTTCCCACGCTTCATGTCCCAGCACGATCAGCGGCACCACTTCCAGCGCACTGAAGCTCGCGCCGATGGCCATCACGGGCGTGGTGGTGCCGGCGAAGTACAGGTGGTGGAAAGTACCGGGTATCCCGCCCAGCATGAACAGCGAGGCAGAGGCCAGGCTGGCCGCCGTGGCCATGCGCACCGACACCAGGCCCAGGGTCGAGAAGATGAAGGCCAGCGCCGTCGTGGCGAAGACTTCAAAGAAACCTTCCACCCACAGGTGCACCACCCACCAGCGCCAGTATTCCATCACCGACAAGTGCGTGCGCTCGCCGTAGAACAGGCCGGCGCCGTAGAACAGGCCGATGGCGCCGACGGATGCGGTCAACAGCGCCAGCAGGTTCTTGTCGCCGCCCGGCTTGCGCAGGGCCGGCACGACGCCGCGCAGCATCAAGACGAGCCACAGCAGGATGCCGATGTATTTACCGATCTGCCACAAGCGTCCCAGGTCCACATATTCATAACCCTGGTGGCCGAGCCAGAAATTCCACTCGGGCGGCATCACTTGCGCGATGGCCAGGTAGTTGCCGATGAAGGAGCCGACAACGACCGCGACGAGGGCCCAGAACAGCACGTCGACACCGAGGCGCTGCCACTTGGGGTCCTTGCCGCCATTGATCAGGGGCGCGAGGAACAGGCCGGCGGCCAGGAAGCCCGTGGCGATCCAGAACAGCGCGGCCTGGATATGCCAGGTGCGCGTAAGCGCATACGGGAACCAGCGCGACACGTCGATGCCGTAGAACTGCTGCCCTTCCACCGTGTAGTGCGCCGTGAAGCCGCCGATGAAGACCTGGAAGATGAACAGCGCCACCACGAGGAACAGGTATTTTCCCAGTCCCCGCTGCGAAGGCGTCAGCGCGAACGTGGTGAGCGGGTCGCGCGGACCGGCCGCCGGCAGCGCCTCGTCATGGTCGCGCAAGAAGGCCCAGCCCCAGACGAGGAAGCCCACGCCGGCCAGCAGCACCACCACGCTGGCGACCGACCAGACGAGGTTTTCGCCGCTGGGCTGGTTGTCGATCAGCGGTTCATGCGGCCAGTTGTTCGTATAGGTCACTTTCTGGCCAGGACGCTCGGTGGCGGCGGCCCATGCCGTCCAGAAGAAGAACTGCGTCATCTGCGCGCGCCGCTCGGCGCTGGGCAAAGTGTTTTCCTTCATGGCGAAGTGTTCGCGGCTTTTTTGCAGCGCCGGCGCGTCGGAGAACAGCTGGTCGTAATAGTGCGCCGTGTTGGCGATCGCTTGCACGCGGCGCGGCGACAGGCGCAGCACTTGCGCATCATCGGTGCGGTTGCCGCGGTATTCGAGCTTGAGCGCTTCGCGCAGCGCCGCCTGCGCGGGGCCGTCGAGCGCCGCGTACGCCTTGCCATGCTGCTCTTGCGCGGCCAGTTCCAGCCAGGCCGTCAGTTCGCGGTGCAGCCAGTCGGCCGTCCAGTCGGGCGCCTGGTAGGCGCCGTGGCCCCAGATGGAGCCGAGCTGCATGCCGCCGACCGATTGCCAGGCCGTCTGGCCATCGAGGATGCCCTCGCGGTCGAACAGTTGCCGGCCATCCTGCGCTAGCACCTGCGCGGGGATGGGCGGCGCCTGCCGGTACACTTCGGCGCCGTAGTAGCCGAGCAGCGAAAACGTCACGATCAGCACACCGATCAGGGTGAACCAGAGTTTTTTGTAGGGACCCATGGGTCTTTCCTTTGTCAGTGCACCACGGCCGGCGCAAAGCGCTCGAACAGGATATTGTTTTCAGTATGGATGTGCGCCATCAGGTCTTCGCGGAAGGTGCGCAAGCCCGTGTACAGCGCGCGCCAGGTGGTGCAGGCGCCGGCCGGCGCGGTGATGTCGTTCGTCATTTCCTCCATCGCGCGCAAGGCCACGCCATGGTCGTCGTGCTCCATGCGCATCACGTTGATGGGCGCGCCGGCCCGGGGGCCCTGGCCGCGCACGATCATGGGGAACAGCACGTCTTCTTCCTTGCGCATATGGCTTTCCAGTTCCTGCGCCATGGCCGACAGGTGTTCCGCCAGCCCGTGCGGACAGTCGGCGCGGTCGCCATGCACCTGCTCGACCTTGCGCGCCAGGCGTATCAGCTCGGGCAGCTGCTCGCGGTGCACGGCGTGGTAGCGCGCCAGGATGTGTTCCACCAGCTCGGTGGCCGAAGCTTCCTGCCAGTCACGCTCGCCGCTGGCGTCAGTCCGTCCGGCCAGCGCTTGCAGTTCCTTGACGATGGGCGCCGTGTCCACGCCGGCCGCTTCGGCCGCCGCGCGCAGGGTCTTGTTGCCGCCGCAGCAGAAATCCAGGCGGTGGGCATCGAACAGGCGCGTGGCGCCGGGGATGCGGCGGGCCAGCTGGCCCAGGGATTGGTCGATCATTTCCATAATGGTTCCTTGAGGATGAATGGGGTTTATTGACGGGCGCCGGCGTGGTAGACGCCGGGCACGGGTTCGCCAGTCACTTCCAGCACGCCCACGGCGCCCTTGCCGGCGCGCGACAGCGCATGGTCGACCAGCAGATAGCTGCCAGGATGCTGTACCTTGAGTTCGACGATGGTCGCGCCGCCCGGTGCCACAAGCGTCGTTTGCACGTCGTGTTTCGGGCTGCTGATCGAGCCTTCGCTGTACACCTTGTCGAAGATCTCGCCGATGATGTGGAATGATGAAATCTTGTTCGGGCCGCCGACACCGAAGTAGATGCGCACGGTCTCGCCGACTTTCGCCTGCAGTTTGTGCGTCTTGCTCAGGGCGCCCACTTCGCCGTTGAAGACGTAGTAGTCGGGCAGCTCATTGGCCATTTTTTCCAGGTTCGGTTCCTGATGCACGGGCGCGCCGTGCGGACGGCCCGTGTACATCTCGCCCTGCATGACGTAGTACTCGCGGTCGACTTTTGACAGGCCGCCTTCCGGTTCGACCAGGATCATGCCGTACATGCCGGCCGCGATATGCTGCGGCACCAGCGGCGTGGCGCAGTGGTACACATACAGGCCCGGATTGAGCGCCTTGAAAGTGACGGTTTTTTCCTGCCCCGGCGCCACCTGCGTGTGCTGTCCGCCGCCATGGCCGCCCGTCACGGCGTGCAGGTCGATCGAGTGGATCATCTTGCTGTCCTTGGCGTTGAACAGGGTCAGCTCCACCGTGTCGCCCACCTTCGCGCGCAGCATCGGGCCGGGCACTTGCCGGTTGAAGGTCCAGTAGGTAAAACTGGTGCCGTCATCGAGCTTGCCCGGCAGTTCTACCGTCTCCATCCGGTATTTCAGGGTTTGCGGCGCGCGCGCGCCGATGGCGTTCGGCACGGAGGCGGGATTGGCCGCCACGCTGACGGCCGAGGGATCGGGGCCGCGCATCGGCGACGGCGCGGGCGTGTACAGGGCCAGCGCGGCGGCCTGGCTCGATTCGCTGGCAGCGCTGCCGGCGCCAGCGGCCTTCGGTGTTCCGGCTTCGGCCAGCGAGGTGCCGGTCACTTCCAGCTTGCCTTCCATGCCGATCTGGCGGTGGCCGGGGATCGAGCAGTAATAGGTGAACGTGCCGGCGCGCGTGACCTTGAAGCGCACGGTGGTGCTGCCGCTGTTGGCGCTGAACTTGGCCGAGGCCACATTCAGTTCCGGGATCAGCAGATCGTGCTCGGCGCCTTCGCCGCTTTTCAGCACGAGTTCCACCGTGTCGCCTACCTTGGCCGCCAGCACGGGGTTGACCTGGCCCTTGGCGTCGATGAACACCATCTTGCCGTCGACGATATTGGTTTGCAGTTCATAGCGCTTGACTGCGGCGGTAGCGGGTTTGGCGGTGGCGGCGGCGCCGGCCGGCAGGCTGGCCTGAGCTTGCACGGACAGGGGCATGGCCAGTACGCAGACAGCGGCGGCAATGGCGCGGAGGGAGGGAGTCGTTTTCATCAAGCTTTCCTTGGTCTTGTATGCCGGTTCGGCACTCTTACCTAGGCAATCCGTGTGCCAGGAAAAACTTGTTTTAAATCAACGATTTGAAAAATGCAGGGTCGATATGACCCTGTTCAAGCATGGTCCGTTGTACCCTGCATGGTACTTATGACCACCACTGCCATCCACCTGCTGTTACTCACCGACCTGGTCGCCGACCTGCCCGTGGCCGTGCGCCTGCAGCGCCTCGTCGGCAGCCTGCGCGCCCACTTCGGCTGCGAGGCCGTGGCCTTGCTCAAGCTCGACGGCGAGCACTTGCGCCCCGTGGCGATGGCCGGCCTGGCCAACGACGCGCTGGGACGCCGCTTCGCCGTCGCCGACCATCCGCGCCTGGCCGCCATCCTGCAGCGGCGCGGCGTGCTGTGCTTCCATCACGACAGCTCGCTGCCCGATCCCTACGATGGCCTGATCGCCGAGCGGGCCGGCGAGCCGCTGCCCGTGCACGACTGCATGGGCATGGCGCTGGACCTGGAAGGCGAACGCTGGGGCGTGATCACGCTCGACGCGCTGCAGGTGGGCACCTTCGATACGCAGGCGCAGCGCGACCTGGGCGAACTGGCCTGCGCCATCGAGGCGGCCGTGCGCGTGACGCGCCTGGAAACGGAAATCCGCGCCCTGCGCCTGTCGGGCGGGGCCATGCTGGCCGATGCCCAAGCGCCGCGCGAGGAACACGATTTCGTGGGCCAGAGCAGCGCCATCACGCACTTGCTGCACGAATTGCAGGTGGTGGCCGATTCCGAACTGCCCGTGCTGCTGCTGGGCGAGACGGGCGTGGGCAAGGAATTGTGCGCGCACCGCCTGCACCGGCTGTCGCGCCGCGCGGGCAAGCCTTTGATCCACGTCAATTGCGCGGCCTTGCCCGAGTCCCTGGCCGAAAGCGAATTGTTCGGCCACGTGCGCGGTGCGTTTTCCGGCGCCGTCAGCGACCGGCCCGGGCGTTTCGAGGCGGCCGAAGGGGGCACCCTGTTTCTCGATGAAGTGGGCGAACTGCCATTGTCGATACAGGCCAAGCTGCTGCGCACCTTGCAAAATGGGGAAATCCAGCGCCTGGGCGCGGACCGGCCGCGCCGGGTCAACGTGCGCGTGATCGCCGCCACCAACCGAAGCTTGCGCGAACATGTGCGCGACGGCTCGTTCCGCGCCGATCTGTATCATCGTTTATCCGTGTATCCCGTGCCGATTCCGCCGCTGCGCGAGCGGGGCAATGACGTGCTGCTGCTGGCCGGGGGATTCCTGGAACTGAACCGCGCGCGCCTGGGCCTGCGCAGCCTGCGCCTGTCCGCCGCGGCGGAAAACGCCTTGTGCCACTACCGCTGGCCGGGCAATGTGCGCGAACTGGAACATGTGATCAGCCGGGCCGCGCTGAAAGCCGTGATACGCGGCGCGGACCGCAAGGACATCGTGACCCTGGAAACGGATATGCTCGATCTCGATGCGCTGGAAGCGCCGGCCGGCACGGAAGCGCTGCCGCTGGCGCCAGCCGCATGCGGCACGCCGGCGGCGCCGCTGCTATCGATGCATCAGATCGTGGAAGCGAGCCAGCGCCAGGCCATCCGGCAAGCGCTGGTGCTGCATCAGGATAACTGGGCCGCTGCGGCGCGGCAGCTGGGACTCGACGCCAGCAATCTGCATAAACTTGCTCGCCGGGTGGGGCTGAAAGCCTGAGCCGGCGTTACCGCTCAGCGATGAGTGACCAGGCTGCTCGGCAAGCTGTGCAGGTAAGCGGCCAGGTCCTTGATGTCCTGGTTGCTCAGCGGTTTCACCTGGCCCGTCATGATGGCGTTGTTGCGGCCGTTGGCCTTGTCGCCCCGTTTATACGCGATCAGCGCATGTTCCAGGTAATCCTTGTGCTGGCCCGCCAGTTTGGGGTACGACGGGTCGATGGGCGAACTGTAATCCTTGCCGTGGCAGGTGGCGCAGCTGTATTTTTCGGCCAAGGCCTTGCCCGTGTTGATATTGCCGGCGGCGCTGGCGGAAAACGAAATGGTGGCGCAAACGAGGGCGGCGAGTAGTTTTTTCATCAGGCTGGTCCTCAGTTCGTCTTGGCTTGTTGCGCATAATACGCGGCGACATCGGCGATATCCTGGTCCGACAGGCTGCTGGCGATGCCCTTCATGCTGGGGTGCTTGCGGTCGCCCTTCTTGTAGGCTTGCAGCGCATTCTCGATATATTTTGCCGGCTGGCCGCCGATCATCGGCACCTGGAATACTTCAGGGAAGGTTGCCTTGTAACCGGGGATGCCGTGGCAGCCGATACACATTTCCACCTTGGCAGGGGCTGCCTTGGCGTTTCCTACAATGTCAGCCGCTGTGACGGCATTTGCTATGCCGGCAAGCACGAGAAGTGCAAATATTTTTTTCATAGTGGCAATGTGAACAAAGGTAATCGGAGAAACGCCAGAGCTGGTTTTTTTTGATTTTATGTGTTGACAATTAAGGTTGCCAATTAATCTGCTGCTTGCCGATTCTAGCCAAGATATTCTTGCAAGTCCACCTATAAAACCCGCATTGTAGGCATGCGGGCACAGGCCGTCCGCGTGACGCTGGGCCACAGTTCTGTTTATACTCACCATTTCCCCACTTTGGCAGACCGCTCATGCAAGCACAGCACACCCAGCAAGGCCAACGCTTCGAAGGTTCCGACAGCTATGTCGCCACCGCCGACCTGAAACTGGCCGTGAATGCGGCGCTGACCCTGCAACGCCCACTGCTGATCAAGGGCGAACCGGGCACGGGCAAGACCATGCTGGCCGAGGAAGTGGCCGCCGCGCTGAACATGCCGCTGATGCAATGGCATATCAAATCGACCACCAAGGCGCAGCAGGGCCTGTACGAATATGACGCCGTCTCGCGCCTGCGCGATTCGCAGCTGGGCGACGAGCGCGTGCGCGACATCCAGAACTACATCGTCAAGGGCGTGCTGTGGCAAGCGTTCACGGCGCCCGAACCGGTGGTGCTGCTGATCGACGAGATCGACAAGGCCGACATCGAATTCCCGAACGACCTGCTGCGCGAACTGGACCGCATGGAATTCTATGTGTATGAAACGCGCGAAATGGTCACGGCGCGCCACCGCCCGCTCGTCATCATCACCTCGAACAACGAGAAGGAATTGCCGGACGCCTTTTTGCGCCGCTGCTTCTTCCACTACATCAAATTCCCGGACAAGGACACGATGGAGCAGATCGTCGCCGTCCACTACCCGCACCTGAAACAGGAATTGCTGGCGCAGGCGCTGCAAACCTTCTATGAAGTGCGCGACGTGCCGGGACTGAAGAAAAAACCGTCGACGTCGGAATTCCTCGACTGGCTGAAACTCCTGCTGGCCGAGGACATCCCGGCGGAAGCCTTGCGCAGCAAGGACAACAAGGCCGTCGTGCCGCCGCTGCACGGCGCGCTGCTGAAAAACGAGCAGGACGTGCACCTGTTCGAGCGCCTGATGTTCATGTCGCGCACCAACCGCTAAGGAGCGACGGTGAACGACATCAGCCCCGACAAGGTCTTCGTCCCCCTGGAACTGCACGGCATCCGCCTCGAAGCGCTGGCGCCGCACCATGCGGCCGGCCTGCGCGCGGCGGCCATGGATGGCGAACTGTGGAATCTGCGCGTCACCTCCGTGCCCGAACCGGACCAGGTGGACCAGTACATTTTCAAAGGCATCGAGATGCGCCCCACGCGCTTCGCCTTTGCCGTCGTCGACGCGGCCAGCGGCGAGGTGCTCGGCACCACCAGCTACCACGACGTGGTGCCGGCCATCGGGCGCCTGGAAATCGGCTACACCTGGTACGCGAAGCGCTGCCAGCGCAGCCACGTCAACACCACCTGCAAATTGCTGTTGCTGGCGCACGCCTTCGACACGCTCGGCTGCGCGCTGGTGGGCCTGCGCACCGATAATTTCAACCACGCCTCGCAGGCGGCCATCGAACGCCTGGGCGCGAAAAAGGATGGCGTGCTGCGCCACCATGCGCTGCGCCGCGACGGCACCGTGCGCGACACCGTCATGTACAGCATCACGCGCGGCGAGTGGCCCGAGATTGCCGCCCATTTGCGCTACAAGCTGGCGCAGCGCCCCATCGCCGCACTGCCGCGCGCGGGAGAGCGGTCGCCATGCTGATCGATTTCTTCTTCACGCTCAAGGACGCGAAGATTCCCGTCTCGATCAAGGAATTTCTGACCTTGCTCGAGGCGCTGCAAAAGAACGTCATCGGCGCCTCGATGGATGATTTTTACTATCTGTCGCGCCTGACCCTGGTCAAGGATGAAGCCCATTTCGACAAGTTCGACCGCGCGTTTGCCCAGTACTTCAAGGGCGTCAACGCGGCCTTCGACACGAACGCGGCGATTCCGCTCGACTGGCTGCTCAAGCGCATGCAGCGCGAGCTGTCCGAGGAGCAGAAGGCGCAGCTGGAGAAATTCGGCTACGACAAGCTGATGGACCGCCTGAACGAGCTGCTGAAGGAGCAGAAGGAGCGCCACGAAGGCGGCAGCAAGTGGATAGGCACGGGCGGCACGTCGCCGTTCGGCAATGGCGGCACGAACCCGGAAGGCATCCGCATCGGCGGCAAGGGCGGCAACCGCACGGCCGTGAAAGTGTGGGAAGCGCGCAGCTACAAGGATTACGACGGCGAGCGCGAACTGGGCACGCGCAACATCAAGGTGGCCTTGCGCCGCCTGCGCAAGTTCGCGCGCGAAGGCGCGGAAGACGAACTGGCGCTGGACGCCACCATCGCCGCCACGGCCAACAACGCGGGCTACCTCGACATCAGGATGCGGCCCGAGCGCAAGAACCGCATCAAGGTGCTGATGCTGCTCGACGTGGGCGGCAGCATGGATGACCATATCGAGCGCACCGAGGAACTGTTTTCGGCGGCGAAGACGGAATTCAAGAACATGGAGTTCTTTTACTTCCATAACTGCGTCTACGATTACCTGTGGAAGAACAACCGGCGCCGCAACGCCGAGCGTTTCCCCACTTGGGACGTGCTGCGCAAATACCCGCCCGACACCAAGCTGATCTTCGTCGGCGACGCCACCATGAGCCCCTATGAAATCCTGCAGCCGGGCGGCAGCGTCGAGTACAACAACGAGGAAGCGGGATCGACGTGGCTGGCGCGCTTTACCCAGGCGTTCCCGAAATTCATCTGGCTCAATCCCGAATCGGAGGGATTGTGGCAGTACCGCCAGTCGATCGGCGTGATGCGGCAGCTGATGAACAACCGCATGTTCCCCCTGTCGATCGACGGGCTGGAGCGGGGCATGCGTCTGCTCAGTAAATAAAAGCGCCTAACAAAAAGTCCATGGCGGCAGGGGGCCGCCATGCCGTACACTGCGACACGGCACTACCGTGCGGAGCATCTCCGCTGCGGGCGGGTACCATACGCTGATACCAGCCCTGCCCAACCTGCTGCATCCTGTGCGCGGCCGCCATGGCCGCGACACTGTTCGATTGCGCACATCGTGCGCGCCTTCTGCTCCGGTAGAATCGGCGCATCGCTCTGCGCAAACAATGCACCATCGCTGCACCACGACATTGCCGCGCCAGCCTCCGTGCTGCCGGCCGGTGCCAGCGCCATTTTCAAAGGAATGAGCATGCAAAGTCTGATCTCGATCGCCGCCGACCTGTCCTGGCCGTTCGCCATTACCCTGGCCTGGGTGGTGGGCGAATTCGGCCACCGCTGGACGGGCCTGCCGCGCATCAGTTTTTACGGCGTGATCGGATTCGTCCTCGCGCAGACGCAGGTGGGCATCCTGCCGCAGACGGACGCCGGCCCCATGCTGGTGCTGGCCGACGTGGCCTTCGGCCTGATCCTGTTCGAGGTGGGCTACCGCATCAACTTGCGCTGGCTGAAGAACAATCCGTGGATCGCCGTTACGGGCCTCGTCGAATCCCTGCTGACCTTTGCCGTCGTCTACTTCATCGGCATCGAATTCGGCAGCACTTCGATGACGGCGCTGCTGCTGGCGTCGCTGGCCATGTCCACCTCGCCGGCCACCATCATGCGCGTCATCAACGAGGAACGCAGTTCGGGCCAGGTCACGGAACGCATCGTCCACCTCACGGCCTTGAATTGCGTGCTGGCCGTCTTCACGTTCAACATCATCGTCGGCTTCTGGATGTTCCAGAGCTCCACCGACCTGATCGAGGCGAGCAGCAGCAGCGCCGCCGTGCTGGCCGCCTCGGTGGCCGCCGGCACCGTCTTCGGTATCGTCGTGCCGGCCATGCTGCGCCGCCTGGGCAACATGGCGCAGGACGCCACCGTGGCGTTCGCGCTGTCGGTGATGCTGCTCGTCGCCCTGACCTACACCACCAGCCTGTCGCCGCTGCTGGCCACGCTCACCTTCGGCCTGGTGGCGCGCCACCGCCGTGTCGCCTTCAGCCAGGCGCAGCGCAATTTCGGCGCCATGGGCGAGCTGCTGACGGTGCTGCTGTTCGTGTATGCCGCCTCGACCCTGGAATGGGCCAGCGTGACGGCCGGCGCGGGCTTGGCCCTGGCCGTCGTCGGCGGACGCTTGCTGACGAAGGTCGCCGGCGTGGCCGCGTTTTCGCACGTGAGCGGCATTTCCTGGCGCAAGGGCGTGCTGACGGGCGTGGCGCTGACGCCCGTTTCCGTCTTCATCATCCTGCTGCTCGAACACGCGCGCCAGCACGGCGTGAACTTCGGCGACGAATTGAACGCCCTGGCCGCCATCACCCTGGGCCTGGAACTGGTCGGCCCCGTGCTGGTGCAGCGCGTGCTGATGCTGGCCAAAGAAACCCATGAAATCAAGGAGCGCTAAATGCCGCTGGAACCCTTTGGCCAATCGGCCGCGCTGACCTTCGGCGTCGAACTCGAACTGCAACTGGTGAACCTGTCGGACTATGACTTGACGGCCGCCAGCCCCGACCTGCTGCATCTGCTGAATAAAAAACCGTTCCCCGGCAACGTCACGCCGGAAATCACCGAGAGCATGATCGAGATCAACTCGAGCGTGCACACGCATCACGGCCCCCTGCTGGCGCAGTTGCAGGAAATCCGCGACACCTTGATCACGGCCGGCGACAAGCTCAATATCGGCATCGCGGGCGGCGGCACGCACCCGTTCCAGCAATGGTCGTCGCAAAAGATCTTTTCCAAGCCCCGTTTCCAGGAGATTTCGGAGCTGTACGGCTACCTGGCCAAGCAGTTCACCATCTTCGGCCAGCACGTGCACATCGGCTGCGCCTCGGGCGACGACGCCATGTTTTTGCTGCATTCGCTGAACCGCTACATCCCCCACTTCATCGCCCTGTCGGCTTCCTCGCCCTACGTGCAGGGCCGCGACACCCTGTTCGATTCGGCCCGCCTGAACTCCGTGTTCGCGTTTCCCATGAGCGGGCGCGCGCCGTTCACCCTGAGCTGGGACCAGTTCTCCAACGAGTATTTCGCCAAGATGGAGAACACGGGCATCATCAAGAGCATGAAGGATTTTTACTGGGATATCCGTCCCAAGCCGGAATTCGGCACCATCGAACTGCGCGTGTGCGACACGCCGCTGACGGTGGAACGGGCCGCCGCGCTGGCCGCCTACCTGCAGGCCCTGTGCCGCTACCTGCTCGAACGCAAGGAGGTGCCGCCGGTCGAAGACGATTACCTCGTGTATAACTACAACCGCTTCCAGGCTTGCCGCTTCGGCCTCGATGGCGCCATCACGCATCCGAAAACCTACGAAACGATGTCGCTGCGCGAAGACATCATGACGACGCTGCGCAAGATGGAACCGCACGCCGAGGCGCTGGGCAGCACGCCGGCCCTGAAACACCTGTCGGACGTGGCCAAGCAATGGAGCGACGCGCAATACCTGCGCAAGCAGCACAGCTTGCAGGGCAGTGCCGAGGGCATGGTCGATTCGGCGATCAGATGCTTCCGTGGTGAACCGATGAACTACTAAGGACTAGCCCGTCCAACCCAACACCTGAACTTCCGGGGTCGGACCCTGCAGGGTCCGACCCCAGATCTTGCTTCTGGGGTTTAAACAACGCCAGCAACGCGCTAAAAAACCACACCCCACATTTACACCCTATCCCCCGCTTGCTACAATATTTGAGAATGATTCTTATTAACTAAATTGATCTGGCTGGCCCGGTCACGCTTGCAAGGGGAATGCGATGCCGCTGGCAAAGCCGTTACAACGCCAGGACATCGCGACACTGTATGCCGACCACCACGGCTGGCTGCAGGGCTGGCTGCGCAAGAAACTGGGCAGCACGGCGTGCGCGGCCGATGTGGCGCAGGACACCTTCATGCGCCTGCTCGACCGCGAAGACGCCGTCGCCGCGCGCGAGCCGCGCGCCTTTCTCGCCACCGTCGCCCAGCGCGTGCTGTTCAACCATTACCGCCGCCAGAAACTGGAACAGGCTTATCTCGACGTGCTGGCGCAGCTGCCGCCCCTGCATGCGCCGTCGCCCGAGGATCGGGCGCTGCTGCTGTCCACCGTGTTTGAACTCGACCGCATGCTCGACGGCTTGCCGCCTCCCGTGAAACGGGCTTTTTTGCTACGCCAGCTCGACGAACTGCCGCAGGAAGACATCGCGCGCCAGCTCGGCATCTCGCTGGCCACCGTGAAACGCCATCTGCAGCGCGCCGGCAGCGCCACGCAGGCGTGGCAACAGCTGCAAACGCAGCACGAACACCTGCCGTCCGCCGTGCACGCGACCCTGCTGCGCGCCTGCGTGCAAGCGAACGCGCCGCGCCGCCACGCCGTCAAGACGCTGGCACTGCTGCTGGCCTGCGGTGCCTCGCTGTATGCGTTCGAACGCCGCAGCCCATGGCGCGGCTGGATGGCCGACTACCGCACGGCCGTCAACCAGCGCCGCGTCGTGACCCTCGATGACGGCACGCAGCTCACGCTCAATACCAATAGCGCAGTCAATATCGCTTACGACGGCGCATGGCGCCGCATCGAACTGCTGGCCGGTGAAATCTTTATCGCCACCGGCAAGGATGCGGCGCAGCGCCCCTTCTTCGTCGACACGCCGCATGGCAGCCTGCAGGCGCTGGGCACGCGTTTCACCGTGCGCCTGCACGAGCAATACGCCAGCGCCGGCGTGCTCGAAGGGGCCGTCGCCGTGCTGGCCGATGATGGCGCGCAGCGCCTGGTGCTGCGTCCCGGCGAAGGCGCACATTTCGACGGCAAGGGCGTGCACCGCCAGGCCCTGGCGCCGTATGGCGGCGCGTGGCTCAATGGCATGCTGGTGGCGCGCGACATGCGCCTGGCCGATTTCCTCGCCGAGCTGTCGCGCTACAGCGACCATCCATTGAGCTGCGCGCCTGCCATCGCCGGCCTGCGCGTCTCCGGCTCCTACCCGCTGGCCGATGTCGATGCCATCCTCGACGCCATCGGCGCCAGCCTGCAGCTGCGGCGCCATACCGTCACGCGCTTCTGGGGCCATCAAGTCGTCAGGATAGAACTGGCGGCCCGCTGAAAAATATTTTCTGCAAAGTGAGCTGTTTCGCCGTGCTTGCGTGACCTGGAAGATAGGCAGTCTCCATCTTGCGCATCCACGAAAGGTTTTATTCCATGCACCACGCTTCGCGTTCCCTCCTTACCCGCACCGTCCTCGCCTGCGCCCTGTCGCAGATCGGCATGGCCCTGGCCCTGCCGGCATCGACCCAGGCGCAAACCCGGCAAGTGCGCACCTACAGCATTCCCGCCGGTGCGCTGGGCGACGTGCTGACGCGCTTCGGCAGCGACAGCGCCATTTTATTGTCGTTCTCCAGCGATGCCACGCAAGGCTTGCGCAGCGCCGGCCTGCAAGGCAGCTATGGCGTGCACGATGGTTTCCGCGTGCTGCTGGCCGGCAGCGGCCTGCAAGCCGTGCCGCAGGCGAATGGCGGCTACCTGCTGCAGAAAATCCCCGCCGGCGCCGGCGCCCCTTCGGCGGACAGCCGCGGCGTGGCCGTCATGGGCGGCGTCACCGTGGTGGCGGCAGCCGAACGCAGCGCCGTCACCAGCGGCACGGGCAGCTATACGGGCGGCCCCGCCAGCGGCGCCACGGGCCTGGCCCTGACGCAGCGCGAAACGCCGCAATCGCTGACCATCGTCACGCGCCAGCAGATGGATGACCAGAACAGCAATGCCGTCTCCGACGTCATGAAGAACGTCAATGGCGTCAACGTGCAAAACTATGACAGCGACCGCTGGAGCTTCTGGGCGCGCGGCTTTGCCGTCACCAATTTCCAGTATGACGGCGTGTCGGCCATCTATGACGGCGTCTACGACTGGGGCACGACGAACAGCGACATGGCCATCTACGACCGCATCGAAGTGCTCAAGGGTGCAACGGGCTTGATGAGCGGCTCGGGCGACCCGTCGGCCACCGTCAACATGGTGCGCAAGCGCCCCACCGCAGCCTTCGAAGGCTCGGCCACCCTGGGCGCGGGATCGTGGGACAACTACCGCGGCGAAGCCGATGTTTCCGGCCCCCTCAACGACAGCCGCACGGTGCGCGGCCGCCTGGTGGGCGCCTACCAGGACAAGCATTCCCACCTGGACCGCTACACGCAGCAGAAGTCCGTCGCCTACGGCATCATCGAGGCGGACCTGACGCCCGTCACCCTGCTGACGGCCGGCTTCACGCACCAGGACTACAAGCCGCGCGGCTCGACGTGGACCGGTTTCCCCGTGCTGCTGGCCGACGGCTCGCGCACGGATTTCCCCACCTCGTGGAACCCGGCCACGGACTGGAGCCGCCGCGACATGCAGAACACCACGCTGTTCTCGTCGCTCGAACATACGTTCGCCAACGAGTGGAAACTGAAATTGAGCGCCAACCAGCTGCGCAGCAAGCATGACAGCGTGCTCGGTTCGGCCAGCGGCGGCAATCCCGATCCCGTCACGGGCGAAGGCGCCTACTTCTTCATGGGTAAATACAAGGGCGACCGCCGCCAGACCACCGTCAACTTGGACGCCAGCGGACCATTCACGGCCTTCGGCCGCCGCCACGAAGCGATGATCGGCTATTCCCACTCCAGCGCGAAGCAGGACGGTCCCGTCTACGAATCCGTCTACCCGCCCGTGGAAGGCAGCTACTTCGACTGGCGCGGCCAGTACGCGGAACCGGCATTCACGCGCCTGGGCAACGACAACGACACGACACGCCAGAGCGGCCTGTATGGCGCACTGCGCCTGCGTCCCCTCGATGCGCTGTCCGTCATCGTCGGCGCGCGCGTCAGCAACTACAAGCAGGACCAGGACCGTACCTTCTTCGACAGCGGCACGGCGCGCATCACCTCGCGCATCGACGAAAGCAATGTCATCACGCCGTATGCGGGCGTCGTGTATGACCTGGACAAAACCTATTCCCTCTTCGGCAGCTACACGAGCATCTTCGCGCCGCAAAGCAACCGCGACAGGAACCGCAACTTCCTCGCCCCCGTGCGCGGCAAGGGTTTCGAGGCGGGCGTGAAAGCCGAATTTCTGGAAGGTAAAGTCAACGCCAGCGCCTCGCTGTACCAGATCCGCCAGAGCAACGTGGCCAGCTATGTGGGCGAGGTCAATGGCGAGGAAGCGTATGAAGGCATCGACGGCGTCACCAGCCGCGGCCTGGAAATGGAAGTGACCGGCGAAGTGCTGAACGATGTGAAACTGAGCGCCGGCTATACCTATACGCGTATCCGCGACAAGGATGGGCAGGAAGTGTTTTCCACCATGCTGCAAACGACGCAGCCGCCGCACCTGCTGCGCGTGCAGGGGACATGGCGCCTGCCGGCCAGCCTGAATAAAATCACCGTGGGTGGTGGCGTCAACTGGCAAAGCGGCTTTTACGGCCATATCTGGAACCCGGCCGCCAATGACTATGCGCGCATTGAACAAGGCGGCTTTGCCCTGCTCAACCTGTTGGCCCGCTATGAAATCAGCAAGAACACGACGGCCAGCCTGAACGTGAACAACCTGACGGGTAAAAAGTACTTCACGGGCCTGGGCCTGTTCCAGACGGGCTTTTACGGCGAACCGCGCAATGTGATGTTCACCGTGCGCACGAAGTTTTAATCAGTTGCCGTACAGCGCCAGCGCCCAGGCTGGCGGACGCAATTCCAGCGCCAGGGACAGGTAAGCGGGATCGAAGCGCGCCGCCAGCAAATATACATTGGCGGCGCCCTTCGGTTCCCAATTCCCCGTAAAACCCTTTTCGCCAGCCGCCACGCGCTTGCGGTCGAAGGGCACGGCGCTTTTCGCAAACTCCTCGTGCTTTTTTTTGCCCTGCGCATACGGTGACAGCCAGGCCAGCGCCTCGGCAAGGCGCTTCGCTTCCGGCGCGCCATACCAGTCGTCGCCATGCGCCTGCGCCATCAGGGCCGTCGTCAGCAGCGGCTCCAGGCTGTAGGTGGTGTAATGGAGGGCGTCGCGCTGCTCGAAGTCGAAGGGCACGCCGCCGGCGCCGATATTGCGCGGCACGTGCGCCAGGAAGCACTCCTTCGCGCGCGCGATCAGCAAGGCGTCGCCCGTGACATACGCGGCGGCCGTGCCGATCTTGATGCGGTGGCTATGCCAGTTATTGCGCGCCGTGGACGGGCCGCCCACCTTGATGGGATCACTCAGATACCCGTTCGCCAGGGTGCGGCAAAACGCCTGCACCTGCTCGCGCTCGACGCCGTTCAAACGTTCCTGCACCAGATCAAAGCCCATCAGCAAGCTGGCCAGCTCCGTCTCGTCGACGGGACTGAAAGAGGGTGCATAGCTACCACTCCAGGCCAGCAGCAGCTGGCGCGCCGCCTCGAAATGCGCCATCTCGCCAGACAGCCGCCAGGCCAAGGCCTGCAAGCGCGCCTGGCGCCAGTCTTCCTGCGCCTGCTGGCTGGTCTCGCGCCCGCCCTCGCCCTTCAGCAAGCCGCCCGTGCGCACTTCGGCCATCAGATGCACGGGCCGCGCCGCATCCTTGCGCGCCGCCTTGAGCACCTGTTCCGCGATGGCCGGCGCCACCTTCGCCTTGAGCATGCGGGCCCGCGCGGCGGACGTCAGCGCAAACGGCAGCGGGCCGTCATGCGGGCGCGGTGCCGCGCGCAAGCCCGTCAGGGGCAATGCCAGCAGGCCGGCCAGCACCATGCGCCGGCGCATCAGGTGCGCACTCAAAACCGCGTCTCCCGCGCCGCGCGCAAGAAATTATCGAGGATGGGCGTGCAATCGAGCAGCTCGACGCCGCCCGCCGAATGGAATTCCGGGTGCCACTGCAAGCCCATGACGAAACGGGCCCGCTGGTAGCGGATGGCTTCGACGATGTTGTCCCCTTGCGAATACGCTTCCACGGTGACGTCGCGCCCCAGGTCCTTGACCGACTGGTGGTGGATGGAATTGACGAGCGCCTCGCCCGCCTTCGGGAACATGCCGGCCAGCGACGAGCCTTTCGGGAAGACGATGGTGTGGCGGTGACGGTCATACAGGTCGTTGACGTGCGAGGCGGCGCCTTCCACGTCCGAAGCGATGTCCTGGTACAGGGTGCCGCCAAAGCCCACGTTGATCAGTTGGCAGCCGCGGCATATGCCCAGCACGGGTTTGCCCGCATCGACGAATTCGTGCAGCAGTTCCAGTTCGTACAGGTCGCGCGCGCGGTCGCCGTTCCATTCGGGCCGCGTGGCCGCCTCGGAATACGTCTGCGGCGAGACGTCGGCGCCGCCCTGCAGCACCAGGCCGTCCAGGTGGCGTGCATAGTGGCGCAGGGTGATGTTACTCGGGTGTAGCTGACCGTTGGTATTGACCGTCGGGATCATGAACACCAGCACGTCGCGCGACATGACCCACTGCGCGATCGACTCTTCCAGGTATTGCAGGTTCTTGCTGCGCAGCCCAGTGGCGCCCGGCTCGGGGTGGAAAATGCGCGCCGAGATACCGATGCGCAGGGTGCGCCGCATGAAATCGCGGCTGGCCTTGTCGCGCATGGAGCGGTAGCGCGACGAGATCACCCGCCAGGCCAGCGCCAGCGGCGTATCGTTATCCTTCAGGTAGCGGGGGGCGGCGTCGCGCGCGCGGTGCTCGTCATCGGGTGCCCGGCGGCCGACCCTGTCGGGCCGCGCCGGTGCTGGCTCTGGCGGCGCTGGGTCGGTGGACGGGGGCTGCTGGGGATCTTTTTCGTCTGACATGGCGGGGCTGACTGAAAGCGGAGAACGGTTTCAATATAAACCCCTGCCTTCAAAAGCACGATTCAATTTTGTAACAAAAGCATACCTGCGGGGCATCCACGCAACACGCCGGCGGCAAACGCATACGCCCCGTTTACGCTGGCGGCTCCGCTTTTTAGAGAATCTTTACGCCCCCGCTGCTAATCTTGAACGTACCTCAACCACCGCTGCAAAGCCACCATGGAACCCCATTCACGCCTGTCCGCACGTCAAGCCCTGCCCCACCGCCACCCGCGCCTGCCCACTTTCCTCATGCATATCACGGTCGACAAAGCCTGCCTGGCCGAGCTGCGCCAGCTGGTCGTCAGGACGTGCGGCGGCATGCTGTCGTTCATGCGCGTCGAGGCGGTCGACCACGCCGAGCGCATGAAAGTCTGGCTGTGCGTGACGGAACCGGCCCTGCGCCTGACGATGGACGCCGTCATGCGCCTCCTGCCGGCGGCCGAATTTGGCCGCATCAGCCAGGGGAAATCGCTATGAACCAGTATTCCTGCGAGCAGGCGATGTCCTCGATGCGCATCACCGCGCACTTCCAGGGCATCTGGGTGCCGATGGTCACGCCCTTCCGCGATGGCGACATCGACTTCGACGCGGCCCAGCAGCTCGCGTGCGAACTGGCCGCCAGCGGCATCGATGGCCTCGTGGTGTGCGGCACCACGGGCGAAGCGGCCATGCTGAGCGCCGCCGAACAGACCATGCTGTTAGACAGCGTGCTCGAAGCCGTCGGCCCCCGCTTCCCCGTCGTGATGGGGATAGGCGGCAGCGATACGCGCAGCGTCGTCGCCACGGTGCAGCGCTACAACGACCATCCGCTGGCGGGCCTGCTGGTCTCCGCCCCCGCCTATGTGCGCCCGTCGCAGGACGGCATCGTGCGCCACTTCCAGGCCATCGCCGCCGCCACCGACCAGTCCATCGTGCTGTACAACGTGCCGGCCCGCACCGGCGTCAATATCGAACCGCAGACGGCCGCCCTGCTGGCGCGCGACTCGCACTTCGTCGCCATCAAGGAAGCGGGCGGCAAGCTGCAGCAACTGGGCGAACTGCTGCTCGACACGCGCCTGGACGTCTTGTGCGGCGACGATGCGCTGCTGCTGGCCAGCCTGTCCATGGGTGGCCATGGCGCCATGTCGGCCGCCGCCCAGGTGCGCCCCGACCTGTACGCGCAGCTGTACCACCTCGTCAGGCAGGGCCGCCACGGCGCCGCCGGCGCCCTGTTCAAGACCATGCTGCCCGTCATCCGCCTGCTGTTTGCCGAACCGAATCCCGCTCCCGTCAAAGCAGCGCTGGCCATGCAGGGCAAGGTGCGCAACGCCTTGCGCCTGCCGATGACGCCGATGTCGGCCGCCGGCCAGGCCGCCCTGGCCGCGGCCCTCGAGCCCCTGCTGGAACTGCCCGTATGGACGGCCAGCGACAGGGACGAGCCGCGCGAAGGCTGCCTGCTGCAGCTGGTTTCCCCTGCCAACATCATGCCAGCCGTGCGCCAAGATGATCATCGCCATCACGGATGAACGCGGAGGGATGGAGAAATCCATCCTGGCCGGGCGGCTGGCCGCTTCGCGCGCGCTGGCCGGACGCAAGGTATTGCTGCTCGATGCCGATCCGCGCCAGGGCGCCATGGCGCAGGCGAGGAACATGCACGACGGCGCCATGCACGGCAGCCTGACGCGGCCGCGCCTGATGGCACGCGCAATCAGCGCCAAGGGCTTGCAGCCGGAGCTGGAACACCTGGTGCACTGCTACCACGACATCGTCATCGACAGCGAAGGCCGCGACTCCATGGGCAGCCGTTCGGCCCTTGTCGCCGCGCGCGTGCTGGTGGTGCCGCTCGACGGTGTCGTCAACGCCACCGCGCAATCAGGCCTGGCGCGCCGCATCGCACATGCGCGCAGCATCAATCCGGACCTGCGCGTGCTGCTGGCAACGGACACGCAAGCGGCGCCCGCCCATGCGCTGGCCGCGCAGATCCCGGCCGCCCGCGTGGTCAGCCTGGGGCAGCTGTACTGCGCCGTTTTCAACCTGCCCGCCTAGCCGGGCCGGGCACGCAAAAAAAGGCGGCGCATGCGCCGCCTCTCTTCTCTGTCAATTAAAACGTCTTGCTGACCGTCAGCTGCAGCGCCGTCTTGCCCATGAATTTGCCATTCACGGGTGAGGCATAGGCCGATTTGCCCGCGTTCGTGCCGATCACGGCCAGCGCGCCCGAAACAATGCCGAAGTCGCGCGTGACGCCCACTTTCCAGTCCGTGTAGCTCGATGCATCATTGTTCTTGACCTTCTGGTGGCCCGCGTGCAGGTTGCCGGTCCAGCCGTTCGTCAGATCGATAGTCGCGCCGATGTCCAGGTAGCCGCTGTTCTTGCTGTTGACGATGCCGAACAGGTTCGAGACGGCGTGCGAATACTTGATATAGGCGGGGCCATACGACAGCTGGCCATAGACTTCCTGCGTGTCCGCGTCGGCCAGGCCGGCGACGTGCTTCAAGCCGTTGTCCGCATACACATAGGCGAGCACGCCCACGTCATAGCCAACATCGCTGCCCAACTGGCCGCGCTTGCCCGCATACAGGTCCACTTCCACGTCGCCGCTGCCGCCCGCGTCCTTGGTCCACTTGATGGTGGAGGCCCAGGCGCCCGCGTACAGGCCCGTCGGATTGTTGACATAATCGACGCCGCCCTGCAGCGCCGGTTTCAAACGCGTCTGCGAGATGCCCCGATAACGGTAGTCGGACACGCCGGCCACGTTGAAGCTCACTTCATTATCGGGCTTGGCCTCGTCCGCGTGGGCCAGGCTGCCCGTCAAGGCTGTGGCGACGGCAAGTGCAAGTAGCATTTTGTTCATGGTTGTTCTTCTTCATCGGTGGTATGGGCCTTTGCCAACATGGCGCAGCTGGCCCGCCGCTGCAAAAATTTTAAGTAAAGCGTCCCCCTGGCGCGCGCGGCGCCTGTTTTCAAACAGGGGACACAAAGGTGTTAGAGCGGCAGCAGCAGCCGGTAGCCGACGGCCGTTTCCGTCAGCAGGTACTGCGGCTGGGCCGGATCGGCTTCCAGCTTCTGGCGCAGATGGCCCATGTAGATGCGCAGGTAATGGCCGTTTTCGCTGTTCGACGGCCCCCACACTTCACGCAGCAGCTGCGGATTGGTGACCACCCTGCCCGCGTTTTTCACGAGCACGGACAGCAAACGGAATTCCGTCGGTGTCATGTGCACCAGCTGCTTGTTGCGCGTGACCAGCCGGTCCTTCAGGTCGACCCGCACGTCGCCAAACTGCACCACGCCATCTTCGCTGGCGGCGGGCTGGCGCTGGCGGCGCAAGGTGGCGCGCACGCGGGCCAGCAATTCGCCCACGCCGAACGGCTTGGTCAAGTAGTCATCGGCGCCCGCGTCGAGCGCGCGGATCTTGTCCTGCTCGTCAACCCGCGCCGACAGCACGATGATGGGCACGGCCGACCATTTGCGGATGTCGGCGATGAAATCGATGCCATCACCATCGGGCAGTCCCAGGTCCAGCACGATCAGGTCGGGCCGCCGCGTGCCGGCATCGATCAAGCCCCGCTGCATGGTGGCCGATTCGAAAATCTGCCAGCCCTCGTCTTCCAGCGCGGCGCGCACGAAGCGGCGGATTTGCGGCTCATCCTCGACCAGCAAGGCGGTGGCGGAAGGTTCGTTCATATTGATTTTCCTGTTTCATGGTCGTTGGCGTCATCGAGCTCGAGCTCCGGTGCCGCCGGGGGCGTGCCCAGCGGCAGGCTGAAGACGATGGCGGCACCCTGTCCCGGCACATGCGGCTGCGCGTGGATGGTGCCACCGTGGGCTTCGACGATGGCGCGGCAAATGGCCAACCCCAGGCCGACACCCGGCTTGTTCGATTCCCGCTCGCCGCGCGTGAATTTTTCAAAGATGGCTTCTTCGCGGCCCGGCGGCAAGCCCGGGCCATCGTCAAACACCGTCACCTGCAGGAACTGGCCGTGTACGCCGGCCGCGACCGTGATAGTGCTGTCGGGCGGCGTATACTTGGCCGCGTTTTCCAGCAGGTTGCACAGCACGCGTTCGACCAGCACGGCGTCGTAGCGCACCAGCGGCAAATCCGGCGCCAGCTGCGTCTGCACGGCATGCTGCTGCAATTGCGGGCCGCTGGCGCGCAGCGCGCTGCCCACCACTTCTTCCAGCGCCTGCCATTGCAGGTTCAGCCGCACCTGGCCGCTCTCGATGCGCGCCATGTCCAGCAAGTTCGCCACCAGGGCGCTCATGCGCACGGTTTCGGACTGCAGCGAGCGCGCCATGTCCAGCTGCGCGGGCGACAGCGCGGGCCGGGACAAAGCCAGCGATTCGGCCAGGCCCACCAGCGACGTCAAAGGGGTGCGCAAATCGTGCGACAGGGCCGCCAGCAGCGAATTGCGCAGCCGCTCGGACTCCATCTGCAGCAGCGCGCCCTGGGCCACGTCGATGTAGTGCACGCGCTCGAGGGCGATGGCCGCCAGCGCGGCAAAGGTATCGAGGTGCTGGCGCTGTTCCGGCACCAGCAGCCAGCGTCCGCGCTGCGCGCCCTCGAGCGGCAGCAGCGCCAGCACGCCGCGCGTGCGCATCGGTGCGATCAGCGGCAAGTAGAAAATGGGCGACGCCGGCAAGGTATCGGTGCCCGTTCCCGCCGCCTGCGCATGGTCGAAGGCCCACTGGGCGATGCCGATATCGAGCGCCTCGCCGCCGTTCGGAGCTTGCAAGCTGCCTTCGTCATCGGGCAACAGCAAGGTGGCGCGCGCGCGGAAAGCCCGTTCGATGGCGCTTTTCGTGATGTCGAAAATTTGCTCCGTCTGCAGCACGCCGGACAGCTCGCGCGAAAATTCGTACAGGGCGCGGGCGCGCGCTTCGCGGTGCGATGCCACGCGGGCCTGAAAACGCAGGCCGGCCGTCAGGTGGCCCGTGATCAGGCCCACGGCCAGCATCACGCCAAACGTGATCACGTACTGGAAATCGCCCACGGCAAACGAGAAACGGGGCGGCACGAAGATGAAATCGAAGCTGGCCACGCCCACCAGGCTGGCCAGCGCCGCCGGCCCACGCCCCAGGCGCACGGCCACCAGCACCACAGTCAGCAGGGACAGCATGGCGATATTGGCCAGGTCCAGGTACGGTTGCAATGGAACCGAGGCGAGGGCCGTGGCCAGGCTGACGCCGGCGGCCACGATGTAGCGCCAATGGCGCGAGGACCGGCGCGGCGCTTCCGCATCGTCGCCGCTTGCGCGCCGGGGCGCCGCATCGGCTGGCGGCAAGCCCACTTCGATCAAATCGATATCGGGCGCCAGGCTGGCCATGCGCGCGGCCGGCGGCACATGCCACAGGCGCGCCAGTGCATTGGCGCGGCCTCGGCCCACGATGACTTTCGAGATATTCGCGCTGCGCGCATACTCGACCACGGCGCCGGCGATGTCGGCCGACGGCACGATGGCCGTGCGCGCGCCCAGGTCCTGCGCCAGTTTCAGGGTTTTCAGGATACGTTCGCGCTGGCCCGCCGGCAGGCGCTGCAAACGCGGCGTTTCCACGTACAGCGCATGCCATTCCGCATTCAACTGGCTGGCCAGGCGCGCCGTGCTGCGGATTACGTGTTCGCCCCCCGCGTGCGGTCCCACGCAGGCCAGCAGCGCGGCGCCCGTCTTCCATACGGGGTTGATCGATTTTTCGACGCGGTAAGCCTGCACGTCGTCCTGCACCCGGTCCGCCGTGCGGCGCAAGGCCAGTTCGCGCAGGGCGATCAGATTGCCCTTGCGGAAAAAATGCTGCGACGCCCGCTCGGCCTGCAACGGCTGGTACACCTTGCCCTGCTTCAGGCGGCGCAGCAGTTCATCGGCGGGGATATCGACCAGCACCACTTCATCGGCGCGGTCGAATACCGTGTCGGGCAGGGTTTCGGCCACGCGTACGCCGGTAATCCCCCCCACCACGTCATTGAGGCTTTCCAGGTGCTGCACGTTGACGGTCGACAGCACGTCGATGCCGGCGGCCAGCAATTCCTCGACATCCTGCCAGCGCTTCGGATGGCGCGAGCCGGCCACGTTCGAGTGGGCCAGTTCATCCATCAGTATCAAAGGCGGCGCGCGGCGAAGCGCTTCGTCGAGGTCGAACTCGTACAGGGTCTTGCCCCGGTACTCGATGGCCTTCAGGGGCAGCACGGGCAGCCCGTCAAGCTGGGCCGCCGTATCCTGGCGCCCATGCGTCTCCACCACGCCCACCAGCAAGTCCTGGCCATCGGCCAGCAATTTGCGCGCGGCCGCCAGCATCGCATAGGTCTTGCCGACGCCGGCCGAGGCGCCGAAATAAATGCGCAGCCGGCCGCGCGCGGCTTTCTTTTCCTGCGCCTGCACTTGCGCCAGCAGGGCATCAGGGTCGGGGCGTTGGCTGTCGTTGGGGAGCATGGGCATCTTTTAATTGTCGATTAGCCCAAGAACAAGGGCTGGGGTCAGACCCGACGGGTCTGACCCCGGTATCATCTTACTTTGCGGCCGCATCGAGCGCCAGGTTCAGTTCCAGCACATTCACGCGCGGTTCACCGAAAAAGCCGATATACGCGGTTTTCTGCACCTTGGCGATGGCGTTTTCCACCTGCGCCAGCGGCATGGCGCGCACCCGGGCCACGCGCGGCGCCTGATACAAGGCACCGGCCAGACTGATTTCCGGATCCAGGCCGCTGCCCGACGCCGTTACCAGGTCGACGGGAATGGCGCGCGTGTTGCCGGGATCCGCTTCCTTCAGGGCGGCGATGCGCGCCTTGACGGCGTCCACCAGGGCCGGATTGGTCGGTCCCTGGTTCGAGCCGCCCGAACCGGCGCCGTTGTTCGCCATCGGCGCGGTGGCCGATGGACGGCCCCAGAAGTACTTGGGCGAGGTGAAGGACTGGCCGATCAGGGTCGAGCCGACGGGTTTTCCGCCACGCTCGACGATGCTGCCGTTGACTTCATCGCTGAAGGCCAGCTGGCCGATGCCGGCCGTGGCGAATGGATAGACGACGCCGCAGATCACGGTCAGCGCGGCAAACAGGACCAGGGCGGGACGTACGATGGTGCTCATGATGGTTCCTTTAGACTAAATTGAGTGCGGACAGCAGCATGTCGATCAGCTTGATGCCGATGAAGGGCAGGACGATGCCGCCCAGGCCATAGATCAGCAGATTGCGGCGCAACAGGCTCGCCGCGCCGATGGCCCGGTATTGCACGCCTTTCAGGGCCAGCGGAATGAGCACGACGATGATCAGGGCATTGAAGATCACGGCCGACATGATGGCCGACGCAGGGCTGGCCAGGTGCATGATGTCCAGCGCTTTGAGCTGTGGATAGGTGCCCACGAAGGCGGCCGGGATGATGGCGAAGTACTTGGCGATGTCGTTCGAAATCGAGAACGTCGTCAGCGAGCCGCGCGTCATCAGCATCTGCTTGCCGATTTCAACGATTTCCAGCAGCTTGGTCGGATTCGAATCGAGATCGACCATATTGCCCGCTTCCTTGGCCGCCTGCGTGCCGGAGTTCATGGCCACGGCCACGTCGGCCTGCGCCAGCGCCGGCGCATCGTTGGTGCCGTCGCCCGTCATCGCCACCAGGCGGCCTTCGGACTGGTAGCTGCGAATGAGTTTCAGCTTGTCTTCCGGCGTCGCTTCGGCGAGGAAATCGTCCACGCCCGCCTCGGCCGCAATCGCGGCAGCCGTCAGCTTGTTGTCGCCCGTGATCATGACGGTCTTGATGCCCATGCGGCGCAATTCCGCAAAGCGCTCCTTGATGCCGCCCTTGACGATATCCTTGAGCTCCACAGCGCCCATGACACGGCCATCGTCGACCACCACCAGCGGCGTGCTGCCGCGGCGCGCGATATCGTCGACGGCACGCGCCACTTCATCGGGATACGGTTGGCCCAGCGCTTCCACATACTTTTTCATGGAATCGGCCGCGCCCTTGCGCAACTGGCGCACCTGCTGTTCGCCCGCGATATCGACGCCGCTCATGCGCGTTTGCGCCGTAAAGGGCACGAAGGTAGCGTGCAGGCTGGCCATCTCGCGTTCGCGGATGTTGAACTTCTGCTTGGCCAGCACGACGATGCTGCGCCCTTCCGGCGTTTCATCGGCCAGCGAGGCCAGCTGCGCCGCGTCGGCCAGCTGCTGCTCCGTCACGCCGGGCGCAGGCACGAAGCTCGACGCCTGGCGGTTGCCCAGGGTGATGGTGCCCGTTTTATCGAGCAGCAGCACGTCCACGTCGCCGGCCGCTTCCACGGCGCGGCCCGACGTGGCGATCACATTGGCCTGCATCATGCGGCTCATGCCGGCCACGCCGATGGCGGACAACAAACCGCCGATGGTGGTCGGAATCAGGCAGACGAGCAGCGCGATCAGCACCGTGATCGTCACGGGCGTGCCACTGCCGGCCGCCGCCACGGAAAACAGCGAGTACGGCAGCAAGGTCACGGTGACGATCAGGAAGACGATCGACAGGGCCACGAGCAGAATCGTCAGGGCGATCTCGTTCGGTGTCTTCTGGCGCTTGGCGCCTTCGACCATGGCGATCATGCGGTCGATGAAGGCTTCGCCGGGGTTGACGGAGACGCGCACCAGCAGCCAGTCGGACAGCACGCGAGTGCCGCCCGTCACGGCGGAAAAGTCGCCGCCCGACTCGCGGATGACGGGCGCCGATTCGCCCGTGATGGCGCTTTCATCGACGGAAGCCACGCCGGCCGTCACTTCGCCGTCGGCGGGAATCACGTCGCCCGCCTCGACCAGCACCGTCATGCCCTTGCGCAGGTCGGTGGCCGGCGTGGGCAGCCAGGAAGTGCCGTATTTCGGCGTTTGCATTTTCTTTGCCATCACCGTCTGCTTCAGGGCGCGCAGCGAGGCCGCCTGCGCCTTGCTGCGGCCTTCGGCCAGCGCTTCGGCGAAGTTCGCGAACAGCACGGTAAACCACAGCCACACGGCGACGGCGACGATGAAGCCGAATGGCGCTTCACCCTGGCCGCCGCTGATCCCGGCCTGGGTCGCCAGCAGGCTCGTGATGATGCTGCCCACGTAGACGACGAACATCACGGGGCTGCGCCACTGCGTGCGCGGGTCGAGTTTTTTGAACGCATCGACGACGGCGGGGCCGATCAGTGCGGAATCGAACAAAGTCAGGCTTGTGCGTGACATGGTAGCCTCTTATTTGATGAAAAGTTGCAGGTGTTCGACGATCGGGCCCAGGGCCAGCGCGGGAACGTAATTCAATACACCGACGAGCACGACGACGCCGATCAGCAGGCCGATGAACATGGGGCCGTGCGTGGGCATGGTGCCGGCATTGGCCGACAGGCGCTGCTTGGCCGCCAGCGAACCGGCCACCGCCAGCACGGGCACGATCACGCCGAAGCGGCCGAACCACATGGCGATCGCCAGCATCACGTTGTAGAACGGCGTGTTGGCGGACAGGCCGGCAAACGCGCTGCCGTTGTTGTTGGCCGCCGACGTGAACGCGTACAGGATTTCGGAAAAACCATGCGCGCCCGGGTTGGCCACGCCGATCTTGCCCGGTTCGACCATCACGGCGATCGCCGTGCCCGTCAAGACCAGGGCTGGCGTGATCAGGATGGCCAGCGAGACCATCTTCATTTCATAGGCCTGGATTTTCTTGCCCAGATATTCAGGCGTGCGGCCTATCATCAGGCCGGCGATGAAGACGGCCAGGATGGCGAACATCAGCATGCCGTACAGGCCCGTGCCCACGCCGCCGAAAATCACTTCGCCGAACTGCATCAGCAGCAGCGGCACCATGCCGCCCAGGGGCATGTAGGAGTCGTGCATGGAATTGACGGCGCCGCAGGATGCGGCCGTCGTCACGGCAGCGAACAGGGTCGAGGAGCTGATGCCGAAGCGCGTTTCCTTGCCTTCCATATTGCCGCCCGATTGCAGGCTGCTGGCCTGCTGATCCACGCCCAGCGCTTGCAAGGATGGATTGGCTTGCTGCTCGGCGCTCATCACGCCGGCCGTCATGAGGACAAAGATCAGGGTCATGGCGGCCAGCACTGCCCAGCCCTGGCGCAGGTCACCCACCATGCGGCCGAAGGTGAAGCACAGGCCGGCGGGAATGATGAAGATGGCCAGCATCTGCAGGAAGTTCGACAGGACGGTCGGGTTTTCATACGGGTGCGAGGAATTGGCGTTGAAGAAGCCGCCGCCATTCGTGCCCAGCAGCTTGATCGATTCCTGCGACGCTACGGGGCCCATGGCGATCGTCTGCGTCGTCGCCACTTGCGCTTCCATCACGGGTTTGCCGGCCGCATCCAGCACGGGCTGGCCGTCGGCTGTCACCTTCGGCGTTTCATACGCCACGTGATCGAGCAGGGTCACTTCCTTGTAGGCGGAAAAATTCTGGATCATGCCTTCGCCCATGAAGACGACGGACAGGGCCAGCGACAGCGGCAGCAGGATGTACAGGGTCGAGCGCACGAGGTCGACCCAGAAATTGCCGATCGATTTGCCCGAGCGCGAGGCGAAGCCGCGCACCAGCGCGAAGATCACGGCGATTCCGGTGGCAGCCGAAAAGAAGTTCTGGCATGCCATGCCCAGCATCTGGGTCAGGTAGCTCATGGTCTGTTCGCCGCCGTAGCCCTGCCAGTTGGTATTGGCGACGAAGCTGACGGTGGTATTGAACGAGGAATCGGGGCTGACGGCGCCCAGGCCCTGTGGATTCAACGGCAAAAAGCCCTGCAGGCGCTGCAGGCCGTAGACGAAGACGGCGCCCACGGTATTGAAGACGATCAGGGCGATGGCATAGCTTTTCCAGCCCATGGCCTTGTCGGCGGGCAGGCCGGACCAGCGGTACAGCAGGTTTTCCAGCTTTTGCAGCCAGCCCAGGCCGCGCACGGGCGCATCGCCGGCCACCTTGGCCATGTACAGGCCCAGCGGATAGCCGGCGGCCAGCAGCACGGCCAGGAAGGCCACCAATAACAGTATCGATTGCGTCGTCATCACAGTTCCTCCGCCTTCAGCAGCGCCACCAGCAGGTAGACGAGCAAACCAGCCGAGACGACGGCGCCCAGCACATAAAACGCGTTCATTTGACGCTCCCTAATTTGTCGCAGGCGACGGCAAAGCCGGCCGCCAGGACGAAAAACACGGCAATCAAGCCGAGATACACGAGATCCATTCCCACCCTCATTCAGGTTTGTTTTGATAGTGAGCAGATTAGCCAAAAGGGTCTAAAAAATTCGTAAAGACTGGGGAGGCGCATGTAAACAAGATGTAAAAACGGGGGCTTTACCGCATAAAATCCAGCACAATTGGCGCAAAACCACGCCTGAGGCGCACTGTTGTTGCCCTGGAGTAGCGCTATTGCTCGCGGGACAAGATAGAATGCGCGAGCGTCCGCACAAGGACGCCTGGCCTGCCGCACTGCCCTCCCCCAGTGACGCTGGACGGGATATACTGTATATTCATACAGTTATCGCCGCCGCTGTCATTGCGCCCGCAGTGCCCTGGCCTGGCGTTCCAACCACTGTCTTTACTTAGCTTGAACACGTATGGCCACTAAAAAACCAGCATCCGACTACAGCGAATCATCCATCCGTGTCCTGAAAGGACTGGAACCCGTCAAGCAGCGCCCGGGGATGTACACCCGCACTGAAAATCCGCTGCACATCATTCAGGAAGTGATCGACAATGCCTCCGACGAGGCCCTGGGCGGTCATTGCACGCACATCGCCGTCACGCAAAACACGGATGGCAGCATCACCGTGGAAGACAATGGCCGCGGCATTCCCGTCGGCCTGCACCCGGAAGAAGGCGTGCCGACCGTGGAAATCGTGTTTACAAGGCTGCACGCGGGCGGCAAGTTCGACAAGGGTTCGGGCGGCGCCTACGCGTTCTCGGGCGGTCTGCACGGCGTCGGCGTGTCCGTCACCAATGCGCTGTCGACGCGCCTGGAAATCACCGTCTGGCGCAAGGAAAGCGACGGCAACGGCTTGCACCACATGGTGTTTGCGAATGGCGACGTGATCGAGCCATTGAATTCCCGCCCCGCCCCGCGCGACGGCAAGAAGTCGGGCACGCGCGTCACGGCCTGGCCCGATGCAAAATATTTTGATTCGCCGAACATCTCGCAAACGGAGCTGCAACGTCTGCTGCGCTCGAAAGCCGTGCTGCTGCCGGGCGTCACCGTCACACTCACCAACGCGAAAACGGGCGACACGCAAACGTGGCAGTACGCGGAAGGCTTGCGCGGCTACCTGACCGAAACGCTGGCGCAGGTATCGAATGGCGAAACCCTGATTCCCCTGTTCGAGGGCGCGCAATACGCGGGTCCGGACTCGGAAGGCTTTGCCGAAGGCGAAGGCGCGGCGTGGGTGGTGGCGTGGACGGAAGAAGGCGCCATCGTGCGTGAATCGTACGTCAACCTCATCCCCACCTCGAATGGCGGCACGCACGAATCGGGCTTGCGCGACGGCCTGTTCGGCGCCGTGAAAAACTTCGTCGAGATGCACTCGCTGCTGCCGAAAGGCGTGAAGCTGCTGCCGGAAGACGTGTTCGCGCGCGCCTCGTTCGTGTTGTCGGCGAAAGTGCTGGACCCGCAATTCCAGGGCCAGATCAAGGAGCGCCTGAACTCGCGCGACGCCGTGCGCCTCGTCTCGACCTTCACCAAGCCGCCGCTGGAACTGTGGCTGAACCAGCACGTCGACTACGGCAAGAAGCTGGCCGAGCTGGTGATCAAGCAGGCGCAGTCGCGCCAGCGCTCGCTGCAAAAAGTGGAAAAGAAAAAATCGTCGGGCGTCGCCGTCTTGCCGGGCAAGCTGACCGACTGCGAATCGTCGGACATCGCGCGCAATGAACTGTTCCTCGTCGAGGGCGACTCGGCGGGCGGTTCGGCCAAGATGGGCCGCGACAAGGAATTCCAGGCTATTCTGCCCCTGCGCGGCAAAGTTTTGAACTCGTGGGAGACGGACCGCGACCGCCTGTTCGCCAATAACGAGATCCACGATATCGCCGTGGCCATCGGCGTCGACCCGCACAACGTGGGCGATACACCCGACCTGTCCGGCCTGCGCTACGGCAAGATCTGCATCCTGTCCGATGCGGACGTGGATGGCTCGCACATCCAGGTATTGCTGCTGACCTTGTTCTTCAAGCACTTCCCGGTCCTGATCAACAAGGGCCACATCTGCATCGCCCGCCCGCCTTTGTACCGGGTCGACGCGCCCGCGCGCGGCAAGAAGCCGATCCAGAAAATCTACGCGCTCGACGACGGCGAACTGGTGGCCATCGAAGACAAGCTGCGCAAGGAAGGCGTGAAACAGGGCGCCTGGTCGATCTCGCGCTTCAAGGGCCTGGGCGAGATGAACGCCGAGCAGCTGTGGGAAACGACGATGAACCCGGACACGCGCCGTTTGCTGCCCGTGACGCTCGGTGAAGTCGATCACATGGCTTCGGCCTTGCGCTTCAATATGTTGATGGGCAAGGGCGAAGCGGCAGGACGCCGCGCCTGGATCGAAGAACACGGCAATGAGGCGGAGGCGGATATCTGATGATCATCGGCATCGACCTGGGCACCACCAACAGCCTGGTCGCCATCTGGCGCGACGGCAAGGCTTCCATCATCCCGAATGCGCTCGGCGAGCACCTGACGCCATCATGCGTGAGCATCGATGACGACGGCACCGTGCTCGTGGGCCGCGCCGCGCGCGAGCGCCTGCAGACGCACCCGCAGCTGACGGCGGCCGTCTTCAAGCGCTACATGGGCAGCGAAAAGAAGATCACCCTCGGCACGCAGCAATTCCGTCCGGAAGAACTGTCGTCGATGGTGCTGCGCGCGCTGAAGGAAGATGCCGAAGCCTTCCTCGGCCACAAGGTCGAGGAAGCCATCATCACCGTGCCCGCGTATTTCAGCGATGCGCAGCGCAAAGCCACGCGCATCGCCGGCCAGCTGGCGGGCTTGCGCGTGGAGCGCCTGCTCAACGAGCCGACGGCCGCCGCGCTGGCCTACGGCATCCGCGACAAGGAACAGGAAAGCAAATTTCTCGTCTTCGACCTGGGCGGCGGCACGTTCGACGTGTCGATTCTCGAATTGTTCGAAGGCGTGATGGAGGTGCGCGCATCAGCCGGTGACAATTTCCTCGGCGGCGAAGACTTCGTTACCGTGCTGGTCGACGCCTTCCTGGAAGGCAGCGGCCTGCGCGACGCCGTCGGCAGCCGCCTGCTCGACCCGCGCCAGCAGCAGTTGCTGCGCGATGAGGCCGAGCGCGTCAAGCGCCTGCTGTCGGACCAGCCGTCCGTTCGCATGGCTACGCGCTACCAGGACAAGGAATACAGCTGGGAGATCGGCGAAGACAAGCTGGCGCAATTGTGCGAGCCCCTGCTGGCCCGCCTGCGCCTGCCAGTGGAACGGGCGCTGCGCGACGCCACCATCCGCGCCGCGGAATTGAATGAAGTGGTACTGGCCGGCGGCGCCACGCGCATGCCGCTGGTGCGCAAACTCGTGTCGCGCATGTTCGGCCGCTTCCCCGCCATCCACCTGGACCCGGACGAAGCCGTGGCGCTGGGCGCCGCCGTGCAGGCGGGCCTGAAAATGCGCGACGCGGCCCTCGACGAAGTGGTCATGACGGACGTGGCGCCATACTCGCTGGGCATTTCCATTTCGCGCCAGGTCGGCGCGAACCAGTATGAAGGCGGGCATTACCTGCCCATCATCGAGCGCAATTCCGTGGTGCCCGTTTCGCGCACGGAAAACATCACCACCATCTACGACAACCAGAAGGAAATCAACGTGGCGATCTTCCAGGGCGAGTCGCGCCTGGTGGCCGACAACGTCTTCCTCGGCAAGATCAGCTTCCCGATACCCGCGAAAAAAGCGGGCGAGATCGGCATCGACGTGCGCTTCACCTATGACATCAGCGGCGTGCTGGAAGCGGAAGTGACGGTGCTGGCCACGCAGGAACGCCACAAGATGATCATCAGCGACAACGCGGGCGTGATGACGCCGGAACAGATCGAGCAGCGCTTTGCGGAACTGGCCGACCTGAAGATCCACCCGCGCGAGCAGCTGGAAAACCGCACCCTGGTCACACGCGCCGACCGCCTGTACGAACAGTCGCTGGGCGACGTGCGCCAGTACCTGGCCGCGCACACGGCCAATTTCCAGGCCGCGCTGGAAACGCAGGACCCGAACACCATCCGCAAGGCGCGCCAGGCACTCGACGAGGTGCTGCGCCAGGTCGAGAGCGAGAGCTTCCTGTAAATGGACGGCGGCATGGACAACGGACAGCGCAGCCTGTGGGCAATCCTGGGCACGGAGCCGACCGGCGACGAGCGCGCCCTCAAGCGCGCGTATGCAAAGCGCCTGAAGGTGACGCGCCCCGAAGACGATCCGGCCGCCTTCCAGGAACTGCGCGACGCGTATGAATACGCGCTGCGCCATGCGCACCTGTTTGCCGAGGAGTTCCCGGAAGCGCAAGCGGCCGAGGCCGAAACGGTAGAGGCGCAAGCGCCAGAAGCGCCGCCCTTGGAAGCGGCCGAGCTGTGGGGCGTGATCGACGGACCCGCGCAGGAAGCGCAGGAGCCACCTGCAGAACTGTGGGGCGTCATTGCCCTGGAGCCCGCACCGCCGCCGGAACTATGGGGCGTGGTCGCCATCGATCCGGCACAGGAAGCGGCCAGCCTGTGGCAGGCATTCCTGGAGCAGTCGCGGCGTGCGGATGCCAGCGAGGTACTGGCCGGCATCCTGCAGGACGACGCCATGCTCAACCTCGACGTGCGCGAGGAATTCGAGCTGTGCGCGCTGCGCTACTGCGCCAGCGCCGGCTATGACCTGGCGCTGCGCCAGGCCCTGTTCGAGCAGCTGGGCTGGGACCGCGATTTTTCCTACCTGGCGCGCAGCCATGGGGATCTGGTGCGCGCTGCCGTGCAGCGCTACCGGGCCGACCGTTCGTTCGCCCATTTCAGCGACAACCGCGACAGCTACCCGGGCCTGGACTGCATCATGTCGCAACAGCCGCCAAGCGCCTACGCGCGCCAGCTGTTCGACCAAAAATTCACGCTGCAGCTGCGCGAACTGCTGCACACGATACGCTGGCAGCACGGCGAGATGCTCGCTTACAAACTCGATACGGACTTGTTCGAACGGTGGGAACACGCCGTCCATGCGAAGCGCTACTTCAAGCAGACGGCACTGGCCTCGGGCGGCCTCGGTTTCGTGCTGCACTTCATGCTCGCGGGCGTGCTCGATGCGGCCGGCTTCAAGCTCGGCGACATGGCGGCCTATGCCAGCCTGCTGGGCTTCCAGGCGCTGGCCTTTTCCCTGCTGGCCATGCATGCCTTGCGCTGGCCGCAGCCTCTGTTCACGCGCCTGGAAGCGCTGCAAGAAACGCTGCAGGAACGCCTGCCCATGCTGTGGCAGCGGCCCGGCTTGCGGCAACTGGGCTGGATCGCGCCCTACCTCGTGCTGGCCTTGCTGCTGTTCCTGCCCGAACGCAGCGACACCATGCGCCTCGTTACCGCCGCCGGCTTGTGCGCGTCGGCCCTGCTCGCGTATGCGATGAACCGCCAGCTGCTGCATGGCATGCTGCTGCTCCTGTGCCTGGGCCTGTCGCTGTTCGCGGCCATGTTCATGAGCGGCAAAGGCCAGGCGGCGCTGGCCATCGGCGATGCCATGCCACTGATGTTTTGCCTGGCGGCGCTGGCCCTGCGCTGCGCCACCGGCCTGTATGGCGATTGCGGCTTCCCCGAGGCGCTCTTGCCCCGCCTGCGCACCGCATGGCTGATCGGCTGCGCGGGCTTGCTGTCCTTGCTGTATGTGCAGCAGCTGCCGGCCGCCCTCGTCGGCGCCGCGCTGTATGCCTGGTCGTGCGCCGGCTTGCTGTTTTCCCCCACCGATTTCAAATGGAAGACGATCTGGCCGGTGGTGCTGGTGCCGTCCCTCGCCAGCGTCGTGCTGGCCGGCCACGCCCCGGCCATCCGCGCCATGCCGATGATGCATCACAGCGTCGAACTGGCCCTGGCCGTGCTGTATCTGACCTTGCGCTATATGTATCTGACGTACGGCAAGTCCTTTTCCAAATCCCGGCTGTCATAATCAGCCCCACGAATTCAACCGCAACCACTCAACACCGAAACAAGCGCCATGTCCACACAAACGAATTTATTTGACGATGCCCAGCCTGAGCCGATCGAGCCGGATGAACCGGTATTCGACGGCGAAGCGCTGACCCTGTCCACCTTTGCCGAGCGCGCCTATCTCGATTACGCCATCTCCGTCGTCAAGGGCCGCGCCCTGCCCGACGTGTGCGACGGCCAAAAGCCCGTGCAGCGCCGCATCCTGTATGCGATGAACGAGCTGGGGCTCAACTCCACGGCGAAGCCGCGCAAATCGGCAGCCGTGGTCGGCGACGTGCTCGGTAAATTGCATCCGCACGGCGACCAGTCCGTGTACGACGCGCTGGTGCGCATGGCGCAGGATTTCTCCTTGCGCTACCCGCTGATCGACGGCCAGGGCAACTTCGGCTCGCGCGACGGCGACGGCGCGGCGGCCATGCGTTACACGGAAGCGCGTCTGACGCCGATCGCCAAACTGCTGATGGATGAAATCGGCATGGGCACGGTGGATTTTCAGCCCAATTACGACGGTTCGACGGAAGAACCGAAGCTGCTGCCGGCGCGCCTGCCGATGGTGCTGCTGAACGGCGCCTCCGGCATCGCCGTGGGCCTGGCGACGGAAATCCCGTCGCACAATCTGGCGGAAGTGGCGAAAGCGGCCGTCGCCATGATCCGCGATCCGAAGATGACGCACGCCGAGCTGATGGCCATCATTCCCGGCCCCGACTTCCCCGGCGGCGGCCAGATCATTACGCCGCCATCGCAAATCCAGGACATGTATGCGAGCGGCCGTGGCAGCATGAAGGTGCGCGCGCGCTGGAAGATCGAAGAGCTGGCGCGCGGCCAGTGGCAAGCCGTCGTGACGGAACTGCCGCCCGGTACTTCCTCGCAAAAGGTGCTGGAAGAAATCGAGGAACTGACGAATCCGAAGATCAAGCTGGGCAAGAAGGCGCTGTCGCCGGACCAGGTGGCCCTGAAAGCGCTGATCCTCAATTCGCTCGACACCATCCGCGACGAATCGGGCCGCGCCGCGCCCGTGCGCCTCGTGTTCGAACCGAAGTCGAAGAACCAGGATCAGACGGAATTCATGCTGATGCTGCTGGCGCACACGTCGCTGGAATCGTCGACCTCGATCAACCTGGTGATGATAGGCGGCGACGGCCGTCCGCGCCAGAAAGGCCTGGGCGACATCCTGCGCGAGTGGATCGACTTCCGCTTCGAGACCGTCACGCGCCGCACCGGCTACAAACTGGGCAAGGTCAAGGACCGCATCCATATCCTGGAAGGGCGCGAAGCGATCCTGCTCAATATCGACAAGGTGATCCAGATCATCCGCAATTCGGATGAACCGAAGGCGGCCCTGATCGACGCGTTCAAACTGTCCGAGCGCCAGGCCGACGACATCCTGGAAATCCGTCTGCGCCAGCTGGCGCGCCTGGAAACGATCAAGATCCAGCAGGAACTGGCCGAGCTGCGCAAGGAAGAAAAGTCCCTGCAAGACCTGCTCGACAATCCAGGCTCGATGAAGCGCGCCATCATCCGCGAAATCGAAGCGGACGCCAAGCAGTTCGGCGACGCGCGCCGTACCCTGATCGAGGAAGCGCAGAAAGCCGTGGCGGAACAGAAGGTGGTCGATGAACCGGTCACCGTCATCATTTCGGAAAAAGGCTGGGTGCGCGCGCGTACCGGCATCGGCCACGATGCGGCGCAATTCACGTTCAAGGCCGGTGACAGCCTGCATGGTGCCTTCGAGTGCCGCACGGTCGACACCCTGCTGGGCTTTGGCAACAACGGCAAGATTTACTCGGTTCCCGTCTCGGCCCTGCCCAACGCACGCGGCGACGGCGTGCCGATCACGACCTTGTGCGACCTGAGCGGCGGCACCCCGGGCAACGCCGTGCGCATCTTGCACTACTTTGCGGGCAATGGCGCCACCAATTTGCTGCTGGCGTCGAGCGCCGGCTACGGCTTCATCGCCAAGGCGGGCGACATGGTCAGCCGCCTGAAAGGCGGCAAGGCCTTCATCACCCTCGATGACGGCGACGTGCCGCTCGAACCGAAGGTCATCGCCGAAGCGGCCAGCGCCCTGGCCTGCCTGACGGAAGGCGCGCGCTTGCTGGTGTTCGGCCTCGATGAAATGAAAACCCTGTCCAAGGGCGGCACCGGTGTCAAGCTGATCGACCTCGATGCCAAGGACAAGCTGCTGGCCGTGCAGCCGATCACCCAGCGTGGCGTGGTCGTCTCCGGCATCGGCCGGGCGTCGAAACCGCAGGATGCGTCGCTGGGCGCCACGGCCCTGGCCGACCACTTCGGCAAGCGCGCCAAGAAGGGCAAGGCGCTGGCAGCCAAGCTGAAACCGGTGTCGATGGCGGCCATCGGCTGACCGGCATCGCGCCATACAAAAAAGACAGGTTCGCCTGTCTTTTTTTTCGCCTATCACCGCGGGAAAAATAGTTTTACAAATACGCGCCGCGTTTTCGTTATCCCTGCAGGCATGCCACCGGCATGCCGTCCACGGACAGGAGAACAGCGATGACAAACAACGTTTCAGGCAGGTCGCCATGCAGCGTTTGACCCCGGCCGAGCGGCTGGTCGCGGCCATGGCGGCCGAAGGCTTGCCCTACAAAAGCATCGCCAGGGAACTGGGCAAGTCGCCGGCCACCGTGCGCAACCAGCTACACGCGATCTATCAGAAGCTGGACGTGGGTAACCGCACGGCGCTTGCGCACAAGCTGCGCGGCCAGCCTTAGCGCCGCGACAGGCGCAGCACGTCGGGCGTCGCTTCGACGATATCGATCACGTCTTGCGCCCCGGCGCCATCACCGAGCGCATAACGGCCCATGCCCAGGGGCACGAGCCGGGTCACGGGGCCGGCGCGGGGCCGGTCGTCGGGGCCGGGCGCCATCGGCGTCAAGGTCGCCGCCCCTTGCGCCATGGCGCCGGCGGGCGCGCCGAATTCCAGCACCTTGCGCCCCTTGCGGCTGGGAGGAAAGACAAACGTGGCCGTGGGCCGGTACACCTCGATACCGTCCGCATCTTCCTCGAACGAGTGCGTCCAGCTGCCGCTGGGCAGTGCCGTTGTCATGCCATGCATGGCGATCCCTCCCTCAGAAGCACGATACCACGCCGCCCAGGTTTTCATAGCCGCTCACGGAGGGCGACCAGGCCGTGCCGTTCCACGCCTTGTGGAACAGCGCGCCATTCGTGCCCGTGACAAACACGTCGAGGCGGTCCGGCGCCCAGGCCGTGACGCGCGGACGCGAAGTACACACGCCACCCAGGTTGTCAAAGCCCGTCAGGGAAGGCGACCAGGCCGTGCCATTCCAGGCCTTGTGATACAGGGCGCTGTCCGTGCCGATGACGAACAGGTCGAGCCGGTCCGGTGCCCACGACACGGCTTCCACCTCGCCCACGCAGATACCGCCCAGCCGTTCGAAACCATCGTTGGAAGGCCCCCATTTCGACCCATCCCACCACTTGTGGTACAGCGCGCCATCGGTGCCCGTGACGAAGACGTCGAGGCGGTCCGGCCCCCATGCCACGGCCTTCGGCGACGAGGTGCAGATGCCGCCCAGACGTTCATAGCCCGTCAGCGACGGTCCCCAGGCAGTGCCGTCCCACCACTTGTGGTACAGGGCACGGTCCGTGCCGACGACGAAGACATCGAGGCGGTTCGGCCCCCATGCCACGGCTTCCGGCTGGCCCAGGCAAATGCCGCCCATGGCTTCGTAACCGGTCAGCGACGGCCCCCAGGCGGACCCGTTCCACCACTTGTGATACAGGCCACGGTCCGTGCCGACGACAAATACGTCGAGGCGGTTCGTGCCCCAGGCGACGGCACGCGGGTCACCCACGCACAGGCCGCCCATCGCTTCATAGCCGGTCAGCGACGGTCCCCAGGCCGTGCCGTTCCACCATTTATGGAACAAGCCGCTGTCGGTGCCCGTGACGAACACATCGAGCCGGTTCGGCCCCCACGACACCACTTGCGGCGCACTGGTGCAGATGCCGCCCTGGGCTTCATAGCCGCTGACGGACGGCGCCCAGGCCGTGCCATTCCAGGCCTTGTGGTACAGGGCGCGGTCGGTGCCTACCACGAACACGTCGAGCCGGTTCGCGCCCCAGGCCACGACGGGAGAGGAACTCTGGCGCGGCGTGGCGCCCGTACCTGCGCCCCCCGTGCCGATGCTGGCGCGCGGGCCATCGAGGCAAGCCTGCATGCGCGCCACCTGGCCTGCCGTGAACATGAACATGGCGGGATCGTCGACGTAATCCATGTAGTTCATGAACATGTCGCCATTCGGCCCGTTACTGCACGACACCTGGGGAAACGAAGGCTGGCCCATGTTCGGCCCGCCCTGGTTCGGGGTGTCGGCCACGTTGTCCGTGCCCGAGCAGCCGGTGCCGTCGTCGCCCCAGATATGGTTCAAATTCAGCCAGTGGCCGATTTCATGCGTGGCCGTGCGCCCCAGGTGGAACGGCGGCGCCGCCGTGCCGCTCGTGCCAAAGGCCGATTGCAGGATCACCACGCCATCGGTGACGGCCGGGCCGCCGGGAAACTGCGCGTAACCGAGCAAGCCGCTACCGAGCTGGCAGACCCAGATATTCAGGTAACTGTCGGCTGGCCAGGCATCCATGCCGCCCGTCGCCTGCGACTTGACGGCATCGTCCGCGCCAAACGAGGCCACCGTCGTCTGGCGCCGCTCGATGCCGCTGGTGGCCGCGCCATGCGGATCGGTCGTGGCCAGCGCGAACTCCACGCGCGCATCGGCCGTCAACGGCAGGAATGGCGCCGGCGTGCTGTTCACATCGGGATTGACGCGCCGGAAGTCGCGATTGAGCACATCGATCTGGCTGGCGATCTGCGCATCCGAGATATTCTGCTCGGCCGTATTCCACACCACGTGCACGACCACCGGAATGTGCGTCACGCCGGAACGCCCGGCAATGCTGGCGTCGCCCTCGTAGAGCCCCGCCAGATTCTCGATATCGGCGCGCACGTTCGCGTACGACGGATCTTCGGTGAGCAGGCGGCGATGCACGTCCATCGTGGCGCAGGTGCGCTTCTGCGGGGTGCCGCCCTGCCCGCCGCCCTGCCCTCCATCACCGCCGCCGCCCATGCCGCCACCATCGCCTCCCATGCCACCGCCAACGCCCACCTGCATGCAACTGGCGCCCGCCATGCCCTGCGGCGCCTGCTGCATGCCGCCGCCCGGCATGTCGCCGGCATTCACGGCGGCCGCGCCCTGGGTGAGCGCCGCCTGGTCCGCGTACGACACGCCCAGGCGCGGCCCCGGCATGGCATCCGCCACCCGGGCATCGGCCTGCACATCGCCCTCGACCGGCATGGCAGGCATGTCTTCGGCCGAGCTGGTGGCCGGCGATTTTTTCGTTTTAGCGGTGCTCATGATGTCTCCTTCGTCTATGTGCCAATTCACTATGGCACGGCGAAAAGAGGAGCACTTGCGCGAGATCAAGACTGGCAAGCGACGCCAGGGAAAAGTGGCGGACGAAAAAAAAGACAGCCGAAGCTGTCTTTTTGGCTTGCAGGCCGAAGCCCGCAAACGGTGCATTATTTGGCGGCGGCGGCCTTGACTTCAGCGTCGGCCTTGGCCTTGGCTTCTTCCGTTTTGGTGGCGGCGATGGCTTTATCCTGGTTCGCTTCCACTTTTTCCTTGGCCACTTTGGCGTCCGCATTCACGCTGGCCTTGTGCGCTTTCGCATCGGCCTTGGCGGCAGCTTTGTCAGCCTTGGCTTGCGCCTTCATCTTGTCTTCCGGATCGGCGTCGACCACTTTGTCGTGGGCCTTGGCCTTGGTTTTATTGGCCTTGTGCTGGGCGTCGGCTTTCTTTTCGTCGGCCTTCATTTCGGCCTTGGCGACGTTGGCGTCAGCCTTGGCATCGACTTTGGCTTCCTTGTTGGCGGCCTTGTTGATGTCATGCTGCGCAGACGCCTGGGCGCTGGCAACGGCTGGGGTAGCTGGCGCCGTTTGCGCGATGGCAGCGGTGGCAAACAGGGTAGCGATCAGGGTGGCGAGTAATTTGTTCATGATGAGACCTTTCAATATGGTTTAATTTTATTCTTACTAAAGGCGGGCAAAATGTTCAAAATTTGCCAGGCATCGCGCTGTTTCTTGATGTAGCGCAATGGCATGACTTCATAGTAAAGATAACGGGCAAACCACACAGTGCGTTAGCGCACTCAACGGAAAATATGTGCAAATCAGCAAATTTCCCATTGGGTGCGATGCAGGCCTCATAGCCTCATGCGCCCACGGCCAGCGCCGCGTGGCGGGCAGCCACCCATTCCTCGTTGGCCGGCTCCACGCCCACGACGATGCGGCTGGCATCGGTGGAGATACAGCTGGCGTTGCGCGCATTGGCCTCCCCGTCAAGCACGGGGCCGATAAACCCCAGCTCGTCGCAGATGCGCTGGCGCAGCTCGGCGCTGTGTTCGCCGATACCGGCCGTAAACACCAGCATGTCCAGCCCACCGAGCACGGCCGTCAGGGCGCCGATCTCGCGCACGATGCGGCGGATATACAAGTCCAGCGCGGCGCGGATGCGTTCTCCCGTGGCATCCTGCCGGTCCTGCTGCGCCAGCAAGACCGGCGGGTCGGCCGACACGCCCGATACGCCCAGCAAGCCCGACTCGTGGTACAGCACGTGCGCCACTTTTTCCAGCGACAGTTTTTCGATCTCCATCAGGTAGATAACGGCGCCCGGATCGAGCGAACCGCAGCGCGTGCCCATCATCAGGCCATCGAGCGCCGAAAAGCCCATGGTGGTGGCCACGCTGTGCAAATTCTCCATGGCGCACAGGCTGGCGCCGCTGCCCAGGTGGGCCACGATGACCTTGCCGCGCGCGACAGCGCCAAAACGCTGCTCCAGCACCAGCGACTGATATTCGTATGACAGGCCGTGGAAGCCATAGCGGCGCAAGCCCCGCTCCCACGCATCGTAAGGCAGGGCCAGCATCTGCTCGACCTGCGGCACCGTGTGATGGAAGGCCGTGTCGAAGCACGCCACCTGGGCGATGTCGGGCCGTGATTCGAGCAGCACCTCGATCGCTTCCAGCGCGAACGGCTGGTGCAGGGGCGCGAGCGGCACATAACTTTTCAGGTCGGCCAGCACGGCAAAATCGATGCGCACGGGGGCGAAATATTTGCTGCCGCCATGCACGACGCGGTGCGCCACGGCGCGCAGCGGACGCCCGTCCAGCTGCGCCACCACTTGCGCGCGGATGTATTCGAGTGCCGCGTGATGCGGCTGCTGCGGATCGAGCTGCAGGGCGACGGCCGGCAGGCCGCCGGCGCGGTAGGTGGCGTTTTCGCGGCCGATGCCTTCGACCTTGCCGCTCCATTGCGCCTGCTGCGGCAGCACGCCGCCCGTCTGCTCGAACAGGGCGAACTTGATGCTCGACGAACCGCAATTGAGCACGAGGATCAGGGTGCCATCGGCATGTTGGACTGCTGCGTTCATGGCGGCGTGCTCCGGTAATGGTTGGCCAGCATCACGGCGATGGCACACGAAGCGATGCGGCTGGCGCGCGAGTCGGCGCGGCTGGTGAGGATGACGGGGATTTTCGCGCCCAGCACGATGCCGGCGCTGTCCGCGTCGCCCATGTACTCAAGCTGCTTGGCCAGCATGTTGCCGCTTTCCAGATCCGGCACCAGCAGGATATCGGCGCGGCCCGCCACCTCGGAGACGATGCCCTTGACGGTGGCAGCGGCGATCGACACGGCATTGTCGAAAGCCAGCGGACCGTCGAGGATGGCGCCCGTGATCTGGCCACGGTCGGCCATCTTGCACAGGGCGGCCGCGTCCAGGGTGGCCGGCATGTCCGCGTTCACCGTTTCCACGGCGGCCAGGATGGCCACGCGCGGACAGGCCACGCCGATCACGTGGGCCAGGTCGATGGCGTTGCGCACGATGTCGGCCTTCATGGCCAGGTTAGGTGCGATATTGATGGCCGCGTCCGTGATGATGAAGGGACGCGGATACGCGGGCGTCTGCATCAGGAAGCAGTGGCTGATGCGGCGCTTGGTGCGCAGGCCGGCGCTGGCCGACAGCACGGCCGACATCAGTTCATCCGTGTGCAGGCTGCCCTTCATCAAGGCTTCCACTTCGCCCTTGCCCGCCAGTTCGGCGCCGCGCGCGGCGGCCGCATGGCTATGCTCGACGTCGGCAATGGCGATACCGTCCAGGCTCAGGCCAGCCTCCAACGCCACCGCTTCCAGGCGCGCGCGCGGCGCCACCAGCACGGGGGTGATCAGGCCGGCCGCATGCGCGTCAAGCGCGCCGGACAGGCTCAGTTCATCGCAAGGATGGATCACGGCTACCCTGATCGGCCCCAGGGTGCGCGCGTGCTCGAGCAGGCGCCGCGTGCCGTCGCCGTTATGCAGGCGTACTTCGGGCAAGGTGGCGCGCGCCCGCTCGATCTGCTCGGCGGGCGCGATCACCTGCGCCTCGCCCTCGAGCACCACGGCGCCATGCTGGTTGACGCAGCGGCAAGCCAGGGTCACGTGGCGGCTGCGCGGTTCCAGCGCCGTGACGGTGACGCTGATGGCCAGGGTATCGCCCACGCGCACGGGCTGCAAAAAGCGCAGGGTCTGGCCCGTGTAGACGGTGCCGGCGCCGGGCAGGCGCGTGCCCAGCACGGCGGAAATGAGGGAGGCGCCCCACATGCCGTGGGCGATCACGCCCTGGTAGCGGGTGGCGGCGGCAAATTCCGTATCGAGGTGCTGCGGGTTGTCATCGCCCGACATCACCGCGAACAGGGCGATATCGTCCATGCTCAGGGTGCGCGTGATGCTGGCCGTGTCGCCGATGGCGATCTGGTCGAAGGTGCGGTTGCGTACGATATTCAAATCATCGTCTTGGGGAGTAGTCATCGTGGTCTTCTATACAGGGGTAATGTGTTTGGCCGGTTTGGCTTTGGGGCCGACAGCGGATGTGCGCGCGTCTGGCGGCAGCGCCTTCGCCTGTGCCTTGACCGCGCGGTCGAAAACATCGAGCATCTGCTGCAGGCTCGCTTCCTCGTCCGGCGTCGGCGCCTCGGGCACTTGCAGCACTTGCTGCAGCCACTCGGCCAACGCACCGATGTCGTCAGGGTCGGCGCGCGACAGCAAGGCCGGCAACGCGGCGATGGCCGCATCGAAATCATGCAGCATCAGGCGCGCCTGCTGGCGCACGATACCGCGGAATTCCTCCATGCCGACATCCTGCCGGTATTGCGGCTTGATCAGTTTGAGGGCCAGGTTGACCCTGCGCTCGTCGGCGATCATGCGGAAGCGGTAGATATAGAACAGCGCGCGCACGGCCGCTTCCACCAGGCCACCCCGCTGCATGTCCTCGTCCATCTTGCGCGTTTCGCAGCGCACGTATTCGCAATGCTCGGGCGAGATGCCGGGATGCGGGCGCGGCGGCGTCGTATCGCCGATGGCTTGTCCCGTCAGCGCCTGCACCAGCGGCGAACCGTACACCAGGTCGAAGGTCGTTTCCTGCACCGTGTCGCGCCAGTCGCGCCAGCCATTCAAGCCGGCCGTGATGGCGCCGGAGATCGCTTCCTGCATGGCCAGCAGCGGATTGTCGGGTGATACGGGCTGGCGCTGGGCGCGCACTTTCTCCGCTTCCTTGGCCACCAGCCTGGCCAGCGGATTGTGGTCGGTCCAGCGCTCGTACGACACGCGCAGCGGGTGCGCCAGCTGCAGGAAGCGCGCCGTCTGCGGCGTGACCATGGCGCGCACCCATGGCTGCGCAAACGTGCGGTACAAGGCCAGGTTCACCTCGGACACGCGCGCGGCGGCGGCGAACTTGCGGTCGTTTTCCACGCTCGGCTGCACGATGGCGCGTACGTCGTCGATGCCGCGGTGCTCGACCTGCAGCACGTAGTCGCCGCTGGCCAGGTCGGCGTTCGGCGTATCGGGCGTCTTGTCGACGATCCGCGCTTCGTAGATGCCGGCCGGCAGCAGGTTGATCAGGTCGATATTGCTGGCGAATTTCTGGTGTTCCTTGTGCCCCACCTTGGCCGACACGAAGATGCCCAGGTGGCCGATGCTGTCATGCACGGCGTAGACGATGGTCTGGTCGTGCATCAGCACGTCCTTGTCGTCGCGGTACAGGTCCGTGATCCAGCCCAGGGCCTGCGGCGGCGGCGTGATGTTGTCGCCATTCGAGCAGAACACGACGATGGGCGAACGGATATTGCGCAAGTCCAGGCGCACGCCGTCGGAGGTGATCAATTCGGCCGTGGCCAGGCGGTTGCCGATGAACAGATTGTCGACGATGTATTGCATCTCGACGTCATTGAGGAAAACGTGGCCGCCCCAGTATTTTTCAAATTCCAGGTAACGGGGCGCTTCCGTGTCGATGTTCGCGTACAAGTTGTACTGCTTGCTCCACAGCGTGTTGGCCGGGTTGAGCTTCTCGAAATTTTGCACCAGGCTGGCGCCATCGAAGCGGCCGTTGCCCAGGTCGCCCGCCAGGGCCGTGGCCCAGCTGCCGCCCATCAGGCCGCCCGCGTAGCGCATCGGATTGCGGCCATGCCAGCCGGCCCAATACGACACGGGCGCGCCGGCCACGATGATGGGGCCGAACAATTCCGGGCGCATGGCCGCCGTCATGAGGATTTGCCAGCCCGCCTGGCAATTGCCGATGACGACGGGTTTACCCTCGCTGTGCGGATGCAGGGCGATGACTTTTTCCAGGAAGGCCGCTTCGGCGTGCATCACGTCTTCCACCGTCTGTCCCGGCACGGGATCGGGAAGGAAGCCGATGAAGTAGCATGGGTGGCCGGCGCGCAGGGCCACGCCGATCTCGCTCTCGGCCTTGAAGCCGCCGATGCCGGGACCATGGCCGGCGCGCGGATCGACGACGACGAACGGGCGTTTCGATGGATCAGGTTCGGGCGCATCGGGCGTCAGGATGCGCGCCAGGCCGTAGTTGACGGGACGCGCCAGCTCCAGGCCCGACATCACCAGTTCGGCGGGGAAGTCCAGCACGTTCGGCACTTCCTCGGCCATGTGTTCCTGATACTGGTTACCGCGCCGGCGCATCACGTCCGCGTACAGCACGATGCGCTGCCACGAATCGCGCGTATAGTCGCCCAGCACGCCCAGCGACGGCAAGCCGCCGGTGGAGAAAAATGGTGCAGCTTCGGTTTTCATGGCTATCCTTTTCATGCAAAAAACGCCGGACCATTCCGGCGCGGGAGCTACGCCATCTGGCTGATGGTCTTGCGAAAACGGGCAAGGGCAAACGTGAACAGGGCCGTGCCGATGGCCAGCAGGGCCAGGAACGGTTTCCACACCACGTCGATGCCGGCGCCCCGGTACAGGATCGCCTGGCTCAATTCGACGAAATGCGTGGTCGGGGCGATCAGCATGATGTTCTGCACCAGTTCAGGCATGCTTTCGCGCGGCGTGCTGCCGCCCGAGAGCATCTGCAGCGGCAGCAGCACGAGGATCAGGAGCATGCCGAACTGCGGCATGCTGCGCGCCACGGTGGCGAGGAAAATACCCATCGACGTGGTGGCGAACAGGTGCAGCGCGGCGCCGCACAGGAACAGCGCGATCGAGCCTTCGATGGGCACGTGCAGCATGCCGCGCACCACGAGGTTCAGCGACAAGGCGGCGGCCAGCAGCACCACGAGGCCCATCGACCATACCTTGCCCAGCATGATTTCGGCAGGCGTCACGGGCATCACCAGCAAATGCTCGATGGTGCCGTGTTCACGCTCGCGTATCAGCGCCGCGCCCGTCAAAATGATCGACAGCATCGTCACTTGGTTGATGAGCTCCATCAGCGAGCCAAACCAGGCCTGGCTCAGCGACGGGTTGAAGCGCGCGCGCATCACCAGCTCCACGGGCGAGACGGTTGCGCCCCGGTAGCGCTTGGCGAATTCCGATATCTCGCCGGCGACGATCTGCTGGATGTAGCCGCTGCCGCTGAAAGCCTGGCTCATGCGCGTGGCGTCCACGTTCAGCTGCAGTTCCGCCTGGCGTCCGCCCAGCACGTCGGCCTGCAGCTTGGGCGGGATCGTCAGCACGAACGTGTACTGGCCCGCGTCCAGGCCCGCATCGACCTGGCTCTGGTTGATCATGGCCGGCGGCGTGAACTGAGGCGGGAAGAAGGCCGAGGCGATGCGCCCGGACAGGGGCGAGCCATCCTCGTCGACGATGGCGATCGACGCCATGTGCAGGGTTTCCGGCTTGGCCGTGGCGGCCACGTAGATGGCCAGCGTGAACGTGTAGAGGATCAGGATCAGCATCATCGGATCGCGGATCAGGCTCCAGATTTCCTTCACGCCCAGGCGGTAGATGTTTTCAAGGTGGCGCATATCAGCTCTCCTGCTTCTTCAGCAGCGCCACGGTCACGCCGAGGATCACGGGGATCGCCACGATCAACGGCCAGAACGAAGCGTGCAGGTCGCCCAGTCCCAGCGCCTTGTTGAACACGCCGCGGCTGATATTGAGCATGTGCGTGGCCGGGTACATCAGGCCGATGGCCTTGCCCACGCCTTCCATCGACGAAACGGGATTGAGCAGGCCGGAAAACTGGATGGCCGGGATCATGGTGCCGATCATGGTCACGAACAGGGCCGCGATCTGGCTGCGCGTAAAGGTCGAGGCGAACAGGCCGATGCCGGTAGCGCAGATATTGAAGATGAAGGTGGCGCCGATCAGGGTCGCCAGGCTCCCCTTGACCGGCACGCCGAAAGCGGTGACGGCCAGCAGCGCCATGAGAAGGAAGTTGAACATGGCCAGCACGACGTAGGGCACCTGCTTGCCGAGCAAGAATTCCAGGCGCGTGACGGGCGTCACGTACAGGTTGATGATGGAGCCGAGTTCCTTTTCACGCACGACGGACAGCGCCGCCAGCATGGCCGGCAGCATCAGCAGCAGCAGGGGAATCACGGCCGGCACCATGGCCGGCAGGCTTTTCACGTCGGGGTTGTAGCGGTAGCGCGTCTGGATGGCGACGGGGTTGCTCATCGTGATGCCATAGCGGTGCAAGGCCTGGTCGGCCAGCCACAGCTGATGCATGCCCTGCACGTAGCCTTGCACGGTTTCCGCGCGCATCGGCATGGCGCCGTCGATCCACGCGCCCACCTGAGCCGGCGCGCCGCGCTGCACGTCGCGCGCGAAGCCGGGCGGGATCTCGATGGCCAGCGACAGTTCTCCGCTGCGCATGCGCTTGTCGATATCGGCATAGTCGCGCAACGGCGCTCGCTCGATGAAATAGCGCGAGCCGGCCAGGTTGTTCGTGTAATTCTGGCTCAACGTCGTCTGGTCGTGGTCGAGCACCGCATAACTCAAGTCTTCCACATCGAGGCTGATGCCGAAGCCGATGACGAACAGCAGCAGCACGGAGCCGCCCAGCGCCAGGGTCAGGCGCACGGGATCGCGGCGCAATTCCAGCGTTTCGCGCCACATGTAGCTGAGCATGCGGCCCAGGCTGAAGCGGCTGCGCCGGTGTTCCTGTTGCGGTGCGACCGCTTCCGCCTTCTGCGCGGGCGCCTCGCTTTCCTGCGCCGCCGGCGCCGTGCCGCCGCCCGCCTCTTCCAGGTAGGCGATGAAAGCCGCTTCCAGCGAAGGCGCGCCCTTCTTGCGCACCAGTTCGGCCGGCGCATCGCTGACCAGCACTTTCCCCGCATGCATCAGCGAGATGCGGTCGCAGCGCTCGGCCTCGTTCATGAAGTGGGTGGAAATGAAAATGGTGACGTGGTCGCGCCGCGCCAGCTCGATCATCAGGCGCCAGAAATTGTCGCGCGCGATCGGGTCGACGCCGGACGTCGGTTCGTCGAGGATCAGCATTTCCGGCTTGTGCACCATGGCCACGGCCAAAGACAGGCGCTGGCGTATGCCCAGCGGCAGGCTGTCGGGCAAGTCGTCCATCACCGCGCGCAGGTCGAAGCGCTGCGCCATTTCGTCGATGCGCGCAGGTATCTCGCCCTCTGGCACGTGGAACAGGCGCGCATGCAGCACCAGGTTCTGGCGCACCGTCAGTTCGCTGTACAGTGAGAACGCCTGCGACATGTAGCCGACCCGGCGGCGCGTGTCGATATCGCTGGAATCGACCTGCTTGCCGAACAGCCAGGCCTTGCCTTCCGTGGCCGGCAGCAAGCCCGTGAGCATCTTCATGGTGGTCGACTTGCCGCAGCCGTTCGAGCCCAGGAAGCCGAAGATTTCGCCGCGGCCGATGCGGAAATTCACATGGTCGACGGCCGTAAAATCGCCGAAGCGCATGGTCAGGTCTTGCGCCTCGATGGCGACGTCCTGCGCGCTGGCGGCGTCCAGCGGCGTGATGACGACGGGCTGGTGGCCCGCGCGCTTCGCTTCCGGCAGCAGCTTGATGAAAGCCGCTTCCAGATTGCCGCTGTCCGTGCGCGCCAGCAGTTCGGCCGGTGTGCCCGTATCGAGCACCTTGCCGTCATCCATGGCCACGAGCCAATCGAAGCGCTGCGCCTCGTCCATGTAGGCCGTGGCCACCATCACGCTCATTTGCGGGCGCTGCACGCGGATGCCGGCGATCAGGTCCCAGAACTGGGCACGCGCCAGCGGATCGACGCCGGTGGTCGGCTCGTCGAGAATCAGCAGGTCGGGATCGTGGATCAGCGCGCAGCACAGGCCCAGCTTCTGCTTCATGCCGCCCGACAGCTTGCCGGCCGGGCGCGCGAGGAACGATTGCAAACCCGTACTGCGGGTCAGCTGGTCGATGCGGCGGCGGCGCTCGGCCGCGTCGTGGCCGAACAGGCGCGCGAAAAACTGCAGGTTTTCCTCGACCGACAGGGTCGGATACAGATTCTTGCCCAGGCCTTGCGGCATGTAGGCGATGCGCGGGCAGACGTCGTCGCGGTGGCGCGCATCGCGCATGTCGCCACCCAGCGCCATCACTGTGCCCTGCTGCACAGCGCGCGCGCCCGCCACCAGCGACAGCAAACTCGATTTGCCCACGCCATCGGGACCGATCAAGCCCACCATGCGGCCGGCCGGCACGTCGAGGTCGATGCCGTCCAGCGCCACCGTCTTGCCGTAATGCTGGCTGACGCCGCGAATGCTGACGACAGAATTGTTCACGTCCATGGTCACTGCGGAACCTTCGCCGTCAATTCAGCGGGCCAGGCCTGCTTGGTATCGAGACGCACCCAGGCCACGCCGGGCAAGCCCACTTTGACGAGGGCCAGATGCTTTTGCAGCAGTTCGCGGCTGATCTGCGCTTTCACGCGGAACATCAGCTTCTGGCGTTCGCTGGCCGTTTCCACGGTCTTCGGCGTGAACTGCGCGCTGGCGGCAACAAACGAGATCGTCGCCGGTATCACGTACTGGGGCGCCGCGTCGAGGATGATGCGCACTTCGCCGCCCAGCGCCACCTTGCCGGCCGCCGTTTCGGGCAGGAAGAAAGTCATGTAGACGTCGGACAGGTCGACCAGGTTGAGCACCTTGCCGCCGCCGGCCAGCACTTCGCCCTGCTGCGCCACCAGGTATTGCACACGGCCGTCGCGCGGCGCCGCCAGCTGGCCATCGGCTAGGTCGGCATCGATGCGCGCCGTCGTCGCCTCGGCCGCCACGACGGCGGAACGCGAGCCGACCACCTGCGCCTTGGCTGCGTCGATGGCCGCCTGCGCCGCCGTCACCTGCGCCCTGGCCGCATTCAGGGCGGCGGCCACGCTGCGCACGCGGGCACGGTCGTCATCGAGTTCCTGCACCGAGGACGCGCCCTCTTTCGACAGGGTCTCGGAGCGGGCCAGGCGGCGCTTGGCCGCATCGAGTTCGCTTTCGCGCTGCGCCACCATGGCCAGCGCGGCCGCCTTGTCGCTCTCGCGCACGGCCACCTGCGCCTGCGCGCCGACCACCGCATCGGATGCCTGCTGCTGGCGCGCGCGCGCCTCGTCGCGCTGGGCCGCCAGCGAGTCCACCTGCATGGTGGCCAGCGGCTGGCCCGCCTTGACGAAGTCGCCCTCGCGCACGAGGATCTCCTTGACCCTGCCGGCCAGCTTGGTGGCAACGTCGATTTCCGTCGCTTCGATGCGGCCATTGCCGCTGACAAAACCTTCGCCAGGACCGGTGGGACGCATTTTTTGCCAGGCCACATAGCCGAGCACGAGAACGGCCACGACGAGCGCCGCGGGGATGAGTTTTTTCTTCAGTTGAGCATTCATGATATCGGGGCGATCAAATTAGTGGGTGGAAGCGGCGGCGGAGGCGACGGGCGCGCCGCCGCCCAGGGCTGCATACAGGCTGACCTGACTCGAGAGCAGCGCGCGGCGCGTCTGCACCAGCTGCTGCTCCACCGTCAGCAAGTCGCGCTGCGCGTCGAGCACTTCCAGGTAGGGCGCGGCGCCATTGTCGTAGCGCAGCTTGGCCAGGCGCGCCCGTTCGCTCTGCGCGGCCAACGTCGTCTTGCCGATGTCGACCTGCAGCGCCAGCCAGCGCCGGTTCGACAGCGCGTCGGCCACTTCGCGGAACGCGCCCTGCACGCTCTTTTCATAATTGGCCACGGCCACATCGCGGCGCACCTCGGCAAGGTCCATATTGGCGCGCAGGCGGCCCGCGTCAAAGATCGGCAGCACCAGGCGCGGCGCGAGATTCCAGGCGCCGCTGCCCGAGTCGAACAAACCGTTCAATTCCGCGCTGGCCGTGCCGTAGGCGGCCGTCAGTGAAATCGTCGGGAAGAAGGCGGCGCGCGCGGCGCCGATATTGGCTTGCGCGGCACGCAACTGGTGTTCGGCCGCGATCAGGTCGGGACGCTGCGTGAGCAAGGCCGATGGCAAGCCCGCATGCAGCGGCTGCAGCACGCTGGCGTCGTCGAAACGGCGCACCTCAGCCACCGGCGTCAGATCGACGGGGCCGCCCACCAGCTGGGCCAGCGCGTGCGCCTGCACGGCGCGCGCCTGTTCCAGCTGTGCCGACAGCGAGAGGGCCTGGCTGAGCAGGGTTTCCACCTGCGTCAGGTCCAGCTTGGAAATCGACCCTACCTCAAAGCGGCGGGTGAAGATGCGCAGCGATTCGGCGCGGCTGTCGACGGTGGCGCGCGCCAGCTCCACCCTTTCGTCGAGTTCACGCAAGCCCAGGTAGCCATTGGCCACCTGCGCCACGAGGGCCACGCCGACGGCGCGGCGCGCCTCGTCGCTGGCCAGCAGGGTTTGCAGCGCGCTGTCTTTCAGGCTGCGTACCCGGCCCCAGAAATCGAGTTCCCAGGCGCTCACGTTCAAGCCCGCCTGGTATTGCGCGCTGGTCATGGCGCGGCCCGTCGGACTCAGGTCATCTGGCACGCGTGCGCGGCTGCCCGAGGCGCCCAGCGCGATGGTGGGAAATTGCTCCGCGCGCTGGATGCCATACGCGGCGCGCGCCTCTTCCACGCGCAACGCGGCGATGCGGATGTCGCGGTTGCTGGCCAGCGCCTGCGCAATGAGCGCCTGCAGGCGCGGATCGGCAAAGTAGCTTTGCCAGGCGACGTCGGGCGCGTGCGCGCCGGCCGGATCGGTTTCCGGATACTGCGCCGCCACGGGCAGCGGCGGTGGCGCATACGCCGGCGCCATCGAGGCGCAGCCGGCCAGGGCCAGCGTGGCTGCCAGGGCGGCCAGCATGGCGCGGTGTGGCAAGGTAAAAACAGCCATGGTCATCATCTTCCAGTCAATTCAGAATGTTGTAGCCGCCATCGACGTACAGGGTGCCGCCCGTGATGGCGCGCGCGCCGTCGCCGGCGAGGAAGGCGCACAGCGCGCCCACGTCCTCGATGGTGGCCAGGCGGCGCATGGGCGAACGTTCGATGGCGTCGGCCATCAGGCGGTCGAAATGGGCGATGCCGGAAGCGGCCCGCGTTTCCAGTGGCCCCGGCGAAATGGCGTTGACTCTGATGCCTTGCGGGCCCAGTTCGGCGGCCAGGTAACGCACGGACGCTTCCAGCGCCGCCTTCACGGGCCCCATCAGGCCATAGTCGGCGATGACTTCCTCGGCGCCCAGGTAACTCATGGTCATCAAACTGCCGCCGTCCGGCATCAGCGGTTCGGCCAGTTTCGCCATGCGCATGAAGGAGTGGCAGGAGACATCCATCGCCTGCGCAAAGCCGTCGGCCGAGCTGTCCGTCACGCGGCCATGCAAATCGTGTTTCGGCGCATAGGCGATGGAATGGACGACGAAGTCGATGCGTCCCCATTGCCGTTCGATCTGCGCGAACAGCGCCTCCAATTGCCCCGGCACGGCCACGTCGAGCGGCGCCATGATGGACGCCTGCACTTGCTGCGCCAGCGGTTCCACGTGCGTTCTCGCCTTGTCATTGAGCCAGGTGACGGCCAGTTCCGCGCCGGCCGCACGCAGGGCGCTGGCGCAGCCCCAGGCGATGCTTTGCGCGTTGGCGATGCCCACCACCAGCCCCCGCTTGCCCTGCAAGGGCAGGTGCGGCAAGGGGGCCGTCATGCCGGGACTGGACGCAGGGCGGGCCACGGCGTGGCCGCATGCACGCTACGCACGGCGCCGGCGCGCATGGCGGCGGCGCACATGGCCAGGGTAACGCCGCCAGCACGCGCATACGGCAAGGCAATCGGAGTGTGGGGATGGAGGGTACTGCACGCGTCAGGCGCGGGGGTCTGCATCTTCATGAATCGGCTTCCGTCACTGAAATTCGAGGCCGGCACCAGTGCATTCTCGGGGAACTGGTGCAGGGCGAAAATTACTCTACAGCATTTAGATACGTGATTCGCGATGAGTCCGGTCCGCATGCTTATCGTTTTGAGCTAGGTCAACTATAAGTGCGATTGCGGCAATGCAACATTGATATACATCAAATTCTACATCAATATTATTTAAATGAACTAATTGACAAGCAAGCGAATCGCAGTGTCTGTTTGATAACTCCGTGGGGCTGGCGCACAGAAAAGCAGCCGTGCAAAAAGAAAGGGAGATTGCCTGGAAAACAAGCGGTGGGGCGACTTGGCGCGCGGCGCCAGGCGGGGAGCGGGAAAAATCGGGGCCATGCTATTGCGATGCAACATGGCCCCCATGCACTACTGGAATGACATGAGCGGCCTTATTTGCCTGGCGCCGGGGCCGGACGCGAATACAGGTCGATGATGGTGCTGATGCCATCCTGGCAAACGGAGCAGAACGTCTCGCTGCGGTCGAACATGATGCACTGCATCTCGGGCCGGTAGTAGCCGGACGACTCGTAGTGCGCTCCTTCGAAGGCGCCCACCGCATGGCGCTGCGGCGCTTTCGAGAACAGCTGCTGCGTGTACGCCAGGTCGGCCTTGAACAAGGTGCTCATTTCGCTTTCCGGGCGGTTGGCCGCGCGCAAAGCCGCGCGCTGCTTCTGGTATTCGCGCGCATGGCTGTCGTACGCCTCCTTCGGCCATGGCGTCGGCAGCGGCGTGCCCGCCTTCACATGGTTTTTCCATTTCAGCTTGGCCGGATCGCGCAGCGCCGTGGCGTTCGGTTCCCACGGTTCCTGGCGCTCGCCGTTCGATTGATAGGCCACGGGCGAAGTGTAGTACTCGTCGGCCAGGCCGGCGAAATGGTGGCCGAATTCATGCACGAACAGGTAATTGGCCCAGTCGCTGTTGGCCGCCGCCGTGCTGAATTGGCCGAAGATGCCGCCACCGCCGTAGGTATCGTTATTGACGAGGATTTCGATGAATTCATACGGCGCGTACTGCGCCAGGTCGCGCAATGCGCGGTTGTCCGTCGTCAGCACATAGCGCTCGCTGCCGAAGATGTCGTAGCGCGTGCCCAGCGGCGAGGCATGGTGCACGCCCGTCGAGGGACGCGACACGCCCGACTCCGGCGTCGGCGCGGCCATGGCCCACACATTGAAGTCACTGGCCCGCTCGCGGAACGGCGACACCGTGAAAAGATGCTCGGCCAGCTTGCGCGCCGTCGCTTCGAACTTGCCCATTTCAGCCGCCGTATAGCCATCGCCCATGATCAAGAGGTCGACCTTGCCGGACGATGGACCGCTGATGCGGATCGGGATCGGCTTGACGGGCGCCGGCGGCTGCTTGCGGCTCACCTCCTGCGCGGCCGGATCAACGTCCGTGCTCCACACAATGGAAAACAGGCCGCGCTCGTCGCGCTTGAGAATGCGCACGCGCACGGGCTGCTCGGGCTGCGGGAAGCGCACGGATTCCTGGAACGCGCGCGTGGTGGTTTTCGCTTCATCGGTGCTGGCCCACTCGCCGAAGATGGTGGAAAAACCGCGCGAATACAGCACCTTGCCCGACTTGATGTCGACCACTTCCAGCATATTGTTGCCGCGGTTGCTGTCATCGATGGGGCGCGCCAGGTTGCCCGGCCATGGCAGGGGCTCGACCAGCACGCGCTCGACCGCGTAATGCTCGCCCAGCGCATTGCCGCTGTGCTGGTAATCGAGGCGCATGGTGGCCGGCTGGGCGGCACTGGCTGCCTGCGCGGCAGGGGTAATGCCGGCGGCCAGCGCCAGCGCGCAAAGGAAGGATCGAATCGGGGTCTGCTGCATGTCATTCCTAAAACGGTAGAAAAACAGGTGAAGGGATCGGTTTTCCAAACAATCGGCGGGCCTGCCGGCAGGCGCGGGAAAAACCGCTGCGGCACATTGTAGCGACAGGAAGCAGGCGTGCAAAGCGGCCAGCTTGACCCGGCAAGGCAATCGGCCTATATTAGACTGACCAGTCGATTAATTAGAGGTAAATCCATGCGCACCATCGATCCCGACAAACACGCGGCACGCCGCGACGCCATTCTCGCCGCCGCGCGCCACTGCTTCGCGCGCAAGGGCTTTCACCAGACCAGCACCGCCGCCATCTGCGCGCAGGCGGGCATGAGTCCCGGCAACCTGTTCCATTACTTCCCCACCAAGCAAGCGATCATCGCCGCCATCGTCGACCAGGAAGGCAGCGAAACGGCCGCCTATTTCGCCGGCGTGCAAGGCAGCGCCGATGCCTACGGCGCCCTGCTCGATTTCATGGACCTGGTGCTGGCACTGGCGGCCGACGCGGACTTTGCGGGACTGGCGCTGGACATTGCCGCCGAAGCGATGCGCGATACGGACATCGCGGCCAGGGTGGCGCGCAACGACGCCAGCCTGCGCGGCGGCCTGCAAACCTTGCTGGAAGAAGCGGCAGCAGGAGGCCAGGTCGACGCCGCGCTGGACCCCGCGCAAACGGCCAGCTGGATCGCCGCGCTGATCGACGGCATCTTCAACCGGGTCGCCGTCGATCCCGATTACGCGCCGCTGGCGCAGCGTGCCAGCCTGCATCTGTTATTGGCGCGCTTCCTGCGCCCTGCCCTGGCATGAGCGCCGCCATGAAAAACCAGCCCGCGCGCATCGCCGACGTCGACGCCCTGCGCGGCTGCGCCCTGTTCGGCATTTTGGTCGTCAATATCGGCGCCTTCGCCACGCCCTGGTTCGGCCTGGGCCTGACCGATCCCGCCTTCCACGGCGGCGTGGACCGCGCCACGCATTTTCTCGTCGCCCTGCTGTTCGAAACCAAGTTCTACCTGCTATTTTCCTTTTTGTTCGGCTACAGCTTCACCCTGCAGATGCAGGCGGCCGCGCGCGCTGGCGCACCGTTCGTGCCGCGCATGCTGCGCCGGCAAGCGGGCCTGTGGCTGATCGGCGCCCTGCACGCCGTGTTCCTGTTTCATGGCGACATACTGACAACCTACGCCGTGCTGGGCATCGTGCTGCTGGCGCTGCACCGCTGCGGCGAACGCCAGGCATTGTCCCTGGCGTTGACGCTCGTCGCCGTCTGCGTGGCGTTCTGGGCGGGCATGGCCTGGCTGCAAAGCCTGCAGCCGGCGGGCGACGCCGCGCAGCTGGCCGTGGACATGGCGCAAAAGGCGGCAAGCGCGCTGGCCGCCTACCGCGCCACGCCGGCCGCCGTCATCCATCAGCATCTGCGCGAACTCAGTGACATCTGGCTCGTCCTGCTGCTGGTGCAGGCCCCGTGCGCGCTGGCCATGTTCCTGTGCGGCCTGGCCGCCGGCAAGCGCGAGATGCTGCTGCATGCGAGTGACTATCTGCCGCTGCGCCGCCGCCTGCTGCGGGCCGGCACGCTGGCGGGATTGCCCGGGGCCGCCTTCTATGCGTGGACTTCCGTGTATGGCGACAGCCAGACATGGCAGGTGGCGGGGCTGGCCGTGGGCCTGGCCACCGCACCGCTGCTGGCGGGCGCCTACCTGGCATTGGCGCTATCTCTGTTCGAGCGCCTGCGCGACGGCACGCTGTTTGCGCTGCTGGCCGACACGGGTCGCATGGCCTTGTCGAACTACCTGCTGCAGTCGGCCATCTGCGCCGTGCTGTTCCTCGCGTATGGCGCGCGGCTGATGGGCAGCGTCTCGCCGCTCGGCGCGCTGGCGCTGGCCGCCATCATCTTTTGCGCGCAGCTGCCATTGAGCCGCTGGTGGCTGCGCGGCCACGCTTACGGCCCCGTCGAGTGGCTGCTGCGGGCCCTGACGATCGCCGCGTGGCCGCGCTGGCGGAGGTAGCGCTCCGCTTACTTGTAGCGGTACAGCGGCTGGCGCAGCTGGATCGGGCGGATGTCGAGGCGCAGCTTCAGCACGGAATATGCTTCCGCCTCGGTCGAGCTGTAGCCGACGCTGTTGACGGTTTTACTGAAGCGGAACTCGAAGCCCAGGTCCGGGTACGGGTCGCGCGGGTTGCCGAAGGCGATGCCGATGGCTTCCTGCTGCGCGTTGTCGATCAAATTGCCCATCAGGTCGAGCACGGCGTTGTTGCCGAGGATATCGTTGGTGAAGACAGGTTCGCGCATGTCGGGCTGGTTCGGATCAAGCTTGTTGTCGGCCTTGTCCGGCGACGGCGTAAACACGCGCGTGACGAGATTGAATTTGTCGCCACGGTCCAGATAGCTGATGGCCGCATTGCTGATATTGAAATTTTTCACACCGCGGTCGCTGATGGCGCCCGACAGGTCGATCAGCAGGGCGCCGCTGTAGCCGATGACTTCCACGTCGCGCATGGCGTCGACCACCATGGCGCTGTTTTCATCGATGCCCAGCCCCAGGTGGTAGCCTTTTTTCAGCATCACGGGGATCATGCGGGCAAAGCGCCCGCGCACCAGCAGATGCTGGTCGACGAACACGTCGCTGCCGATGAAGCCCAGGCCCGGCGCGATCTCGCGGCCATCCGTGACGCCCATCTTGAGCATGTCGAGCACGGGTTTGGCGTCGTAGAACATGGTCGTGCTCATGATGGCCGCGCCGGCGCTGGAACCGGCGATCACGCCGCCGTTGCGGTAGACCGACCAGATAGCTTCCAGCGCGGCAGTGCGGCTGCCGTCCGGGCGCAGCAAGGCTTGCGTGATGCGCCCCTGGTCGCCGCCGGCAAAATAAATGCCGGTGGCCGACTTGATCTGCGTGACGATGGCAGGGTCTTCGGCCGCCTTGCGGTAATCGCGGTTGGCCAGCTTGACAGCCAGCGGCACGAAAAAGGCCTCGGCGCCATATTGATTGAGTTTCCTGATGATGTTTTCACCGGATTTTTCCGGGTTCATCGCGGCCGACGCCAGCACGGCGATGCGCGCGCCCGGCCCGCCCGACAGCTTGACGATGCGCTGCCAGACTTCGGCATTGTCGGCGCGCAGGCCGCCGCCAATGATGACGAGGGTGCCCTGCGGCGCGCTGCCGATGGCACTGCCTGCGGGCGCCGCCACGGCATGGACGCTGCACAATGCCAGCACGAACAGCAGCGCGGCGCGGAAGGTGTGATACAGGTTTGAAGATGATTTCATGGTGCCTTTCGAATACAATGAAAGTGGCGCACACTTGTCGATACAGGCGCGCGCCCTTGCTGCCAACACTGCTGCTTGCAACCCAACTCCACCGAACGACGATACTACCTGCCGCATATGACAGCGTTGTTGCGGCATCCCCGGGTTTCTATGTAAAACTGCTTACTTGAAGCTGTAATTGGCGCTCGCATAAAAGCGCCGGCCGCGCGGGTCCGTGTAGCTGGGGTCATAGCCGGACAGGAAAAAATAGGCCTGGTTCGAGTATGGCGGACTGGTATTGAACAGATTCTGTATGCCCGCGCGCAGCTTGAACTGCTGGCTGACCGCATATGCCGCCGACATGTCCCACAAGGTGTACGCCTTCACCCGGTTCGGCTTGACCACGCTGCCATCGTCCGTGTTGATGGCCGAGTTCTGGTCATCGTAGCCGCTCGAATACGTGTTCGACAGGCTGGCCGAATACGGGCCGCTGTCCCAATCGAGTGTGATCGTGTGGCGCCAGCGCTGCACCACGCCGTCCGTGACGAAGCGATTGAGATTGCTGACAAAGGTGTCGCCAGGGCTGGTCTGGATTTTTGAACCCAGCACATACGTGCCGCTCAGGTGGCCGCCAAAGCGTCCCCATGCCGTTTTCACGCCATGCAGGTCGGCCGTGATATCGATGCCCGAGGCTTTTTGCGCGCCGCGGTTTTCCTTGCGCAGTTCGATGTAGTCGATTTCATCGTCCTCGTTGCGGTGCACGAGGTCGCCGTACTTGGACAGGTTGCCCAGGATGATGTCGTCGCCAATTTCGCTGATCAGGTCCGTGCGCCTGATGTTCCAGTAGTCGAAGCTGAAGGTCCAGTGCTGGCTCGGTTCGAGCACCAGGCCGGCCGAGAACTGGCGGCTGCGCTCCGGTTTCAGCTTGTCGTTGCTGTAGCGGCGCGTATCCCAGTTCTGCGCGCAATCGGCATAATTGTTGTCCACGGTGGCGCACAACACGGGGTCGGGCAAGGTCGCCGTGCTGCTGTAGACGGTGGGACGATGCAAGTCCGACATCGACGGCGCGCGGAAGCCCTTGCCGGCGGAGGCCCGCAGCAGCACCTGCTTGCTGGGCATGTAGGTCAGGCCGACCTTGGGACTGAGGGCGCCGCCCACCTGCTCGTAATGGTCGTAGCGGCCAGACAGCTGCGCCTGCCATTGCCTGGTCAACGGCAGCAACAGTTCGCCGTAGACGGCTTGTACATTGCGGCTGTCGCTGGTGCCCTTGCCGCCTTCCGGCGCCGCATCGTTGTTGATGTTGTCGCTCATCAGCAGTGCCGATGGACGGAATTCGGTGCGTTCGCGCCGCACTTCGCCGCCCACGGCCAGCGCCATGTCGCCGCCGCCCATGGGCATCAAGGCGCGCGACACCTTGAAGTCGAGCGAGTCCATGACGCCGCGCGCATGGCGCACCTCGTCGTCGACCTGGATGCTGTCGAGCAGCGCCCGGCCTTTCGCGCTAGAGGGCCCGAAGGGATTGATGTCGCCGGCGGCGATCCCTGCCTGCAGCTTGTCGTACAGGACGTAGCCGTGGGTATCGCGGTCTTTCACCACATTGACGCTGTGATTGAAACCCACGTCGTAATCCCAGCCGGCGAGCGTGCCGGTGGCGCCCACGACGAAGCGCTGGCTCTCGCTGGTCAGCTCGCTGGTGCGCATGCCCGCCTCGTTCAGCCGCATGCGCAGTTCCAGTTCGCGCTCCACCTGCTTGCCATCGTCATCGAGCAGCGTGTCGAAGCCCGCATTGGCCAACTGCGGCACCTTGCTGTAATCGAGGTAGCCGATCACGCGCGCCGATGACCCCACGTAATGGCTGCGCGAGCGGCTCAGCGCCACTTCCGCGTACAGCTGGTGATCGTTATTCAGTTTCAGCACGCCGCGCGTGAGCAGGTTCTGCTTGTCCGTCTTCGGATACAGCTCCGTGTCGCCCATGTAGTCGTAGGTACAGGCATCGACGCCGCCCGTGCCCGCCGGCAGGTACAAATTGGCCGGCGGCGCGCAGTTCGGAATCCCAAAATTGATCTGGCGGTTGGTGATCGGCTGGCCATTGAGCAGGAAGCCATTGTCCTGCAGGTGCTCGCGCTGGGCGCTGGACAGGCGGATATTCGCCGGGCTGGTAAAGTTCGACAGCAAATGCCCGAGGCGCTGCGGAATCTGCAGGTTCGGGATGAACTTGCGCTGCGAGGAGCGCAGACCGTCCGTTTTTTGCAGGTCGACCACGGCGAAGATATTGTAGCCATCCGCAGCCAGGTCGCCCGTGCCGGCAGTGATGCTGGCCGTGCGCTTGCCCGCGCCGCCTTCATCGGTGCGGCTGCCATAGACGTTCAGCTCCACGCCCTGGTAATCCTTGCGCGTAATGAAATTGATGACGCCGCCGATGGCATCCGTGCCGTACAGGGCCGAAGCGCCGTCGAGCAGCACTTCCACGCGCTGCAGGGCGGCGGCGGGAATGTTATTCAGGTCCACGCCCGCATCGTCGCCGGGCGAGGCAAAGTTGGCCATGCGCCGGCCATTGAGCAGCACCAGGGTCGACGAGGTGCCCACGCCGCGCAGGTTGGCGCTGTTGAAGCCGCGCTGGTCGCCGCCCACGTTGATGCTGGCGCCGTCCGTCAAGCCCCCCACGTTGGCCGACACGCGCGCCATCAGCTCGGCCGCCGTCGTCACGCCCGCCTTTTCGATCTCGGCGCGCGTGATGATCTGCACGGGCAGCGCCGTTTCCGACTCCAGGCGCTTGATGGCCGAACCCGTGATCTCCACGCGCTGCATTTTTTTCGGCGCAGGTTCTGTCTCCTGCTCCTTCTCCTGCGCCTGCGCACCATTGCCCAGCATGCCCAGCGCCGCCGTCACGCTCAGGGCGCCCAGCGCCACGCGCACGCCTTGCGCCAGCACCCGCTCGCGTGGCAAGGCGTCGTCCCGTCTTTTCATGTGCATTGTCACTCTCCCCTGATGTTGATGCCTGATTCTTATAATGATTTTGGGACTGCCTTGCGCTGCTTTGAAGCTGCTTTGCGCGGCCCCGGCACGCCATGTTCGCCGCCATACAGATAGGCGGCGATGACTTCGCTCAAGCGGCCCGCTTTTTCTACGTTCTTTTTGTTCGATACCATCAGCGCCACGGCAAGCGCCTCGATCATGGCCAGCGCCGTGCTGGCGCTGCTGGGCAGGACGGGATGCGTGCTCTGCGCGTACAGCGCGTGGTCGGCCAGTTCGGCCAGCGGCGAGGCGGGCGAGTCGGTGAGCGCCACGATGCAGGCGCCGCGGTCGCGCGCGAAGCTGGCAAGGCCGATGCAGTCGAGCGTGTAGCGGGGAAACGCGATCACCACCAGCACGTCGTGCGCCGTCAGGTTGACCAGGTGGCCAGCCGCCACTTCCGAGCCACCGATGCCCGCCACTTCCACCACATGCGGACAAAACGGCTGCAGATGCTGCACCAGCATGCCCGCCAGGTTGGCCGACAGGCCAAAGCCCATCACATACACGACCCTGGCGCGCGTCAGGCGGCGCACCACGGCCTGCATGGCGGGCGGCGACAGGGCGTCGGACGTGGCGGCGATGTTCGCGGCCGCATATTCCAGGCTTTGCGTGATGGGCGAGGTGGCGCGCGCGCGCCGTTCTATCGTGCGGCGCAGTTTGTCGACCGGCTGCAACAGCGCCTGCAAGGTCTCCGCCATGGCGCCGCGCATGGCCGAATAATTCTTCTGGCCGATATCGCGCGCGAAGCGGCTGATGGTGGCCGTCGACACCTGGCAGCTGTCGGCCAGTTCCTCGATGCCCAGCGCCGTCACGCGCATCTGGTTGCGCAGCAGGTAATCGGCGATCTGCCGCTGCGAAGCCGAGCCGCTGGCCAGCACGTGCATCAGCGCCTGCCCCAGCGGCGATTGCGCGAACGCGGCGTCGGGCGACGCCAGCGTGGTGGCAAGTGGCGTGGCGGTGCTGCTGCGGGCAGGACTGGCGGATGCTCTCATATCACTGGCGGCCTGTATTCTTGGGTACTGCGGATCACTGGCGGAAGGCGAAATCGGGTCGCTGGAACTTACTGTACTCATATCAAAAAGAAAACTCAACAAATATTTGTAAAAGGATTTTCATTGATTTACTTCGTGAAAATATTGCTACATAATCGACCGGAATCCATCAACCATGCACCTTTCCGGGGCGCCCACCATGCAAGTACAACAGCATCCCATCTCCACCGCGCACGCCAGCATGTCCTGCCAATTGAGCAGCTTCCACTTCGGCACCGCGGCCGCCACTAGCCGCAGCGGCAAGAAGGTCTACATCCAGGCGGCCCTGCACGCGGACGAGGTGCCTGGCATGCTGGTGTCGCAGTTTTTGCGCCGCGAACTGCTGGCGCTGGAAGCGGCCGGCAAGATCCACGGCGAAATCATCCTGGTGCCGGCTGCCAACCCGATCGGCCTGGCGCAAGCCATCCATGGCGCGCCATTCGGCCGCTTCGACCTGACCACGGGCATCAATTTCAACCGCGCCTACCGCCACGTGGCCGATGAACTGAAAACCACGCTGGCTGGCCAGCTGGGGCAGGATGCGCAGGCCAACGTGGCGCTGATACGCGAGCATGCGCGCGCCGCCGTCGCCGCCTGGCGGCCAGGCACGGATGCGGAAACCTTGAAGAAAACCCTGCTGGGCATGGCCATCGACGCCGACATCGTGCTCGACCTGCACTGCGATAACGAGGCGGCCCTGCACATCTATACGGGCACGCCGCTGGCGGCGCAGATCGCGCCCCTGTCCGCGCTCCTGGGCGCGCGCGCCGTGCTGCTGGAACTGGCGGCCGGCGAAGAGCCGTTCGATGAAGCGTGCAGCCGCTTGTGGTGGGATCTCGATACGCACTTCGGCGGCCGCTATCCGATTCCCGCCGCCTGCCTGTCGACCACCGTCGAACTGCGCGGCGAAGTGGAAGTGAGCTACGCCCTGGCCGAACGCGACGCCGCCGCCCTGCTGCGTTTTCTCGCCATCGAGGGCGTGCTGGAGATCGATGGTGCAGGCGACAACCTGCCCGCGCCGCAATGCGAGCCGACGCCGCTGGCCGGCGTGGAGCCGATCCTCGCGCCGCATCACGGTGTGCTGGTCTACCTGCGCGAAATGGGCGAGGTGCTGGCCGCCGGCGATGCGGTGGCCGACCTGATCGACCCCGTCAGCGGCGAGACGACGACCTTGCGCTGCACGGTCGCCGGTGTCTTTTTTGCGCGCAGTGCCCACCGCCACGTCCTGCGCGGCATGAACGTCGGCAAGGTCGCAGGCGCCGTCGCCTACCGCGGCGGCAGCCTGCTGAGCCAATAAGTGACACCCATGAGAAAATTCAAGCTCCCCAATACCTTCGTCCTGCTGTGCGGCATCCTGGCCATGATCGCCATGGCCACGTGGCTGGTGCCGGGCGGGAAATTCGACACCCAGCTGGTGAACGGCAAGCAGTTGATCATCCCCGGCACGTTTCATTACGTCGACAACAAGCCCCAGGGCCTCGCCGCGCTGATGATGGCGCCCATCAAGGGCTTCGTCGACGCCAGTCTGATCATCGGCTTCGTGCTGATCGTCGGCGGCGCCTTCGCCGTGCTGCAAAAAACGGAAGCCTTCGATTCGCTGATCAAGGCCATCGCCAAGGCGCACACCAGTTCGCGCTTCGTGCGCGCCGCCATCATCCCCGTCTTTTTCACCATGTTCTCGCTGGGAGGCGCCACCTTCGGCATGAACGAGGAAGCGATCCCCTTCATCCTGATCTTCGTGCCGCTGGCCCTGGCCCTGGGCTATGACACCATCACGGGCGTGTCGATTCCCTTCATCGGCTCGCAGGTGGGCTTTTCCGCCGCCTTTTTGAACCCGTTCAACGTCGGCATCGCGCAAGGTATCGCGGGCGTGCCGATCTTTTCCGGCATCGGATATCGCCTGATCGTGTGGGCCATCGCCACGGCGGTCAGCATCGTGTTCTTGATGTGGTACGCGGCGCGCATCAAGCGCCATCCGGAAAAAAGCCCGACCTACCTGCTCGATATCGAGAAGCGCAGCGAGCACTCGATGGACCTGGACAGCTTTGCCGGCATGACGCGCACGCACCGCGCGGTGCTGTGGATTTTCATGGCGACCTTGCTGACGATGGTCGTCGGCGTCGTCAAGTACGACTGGTTCATCGATGAAATCGCCGCCCTGTTCCTGGTGATGGCCATCGTCGTCGGCCTGGTTGGCCGGCTCGACATGGACAGCCTGGTGGCGTCCTTCGTGCAGGGTGCGCGCGATATGGTCAGCGTGGCGCTGGTGATTGCGCTGGCGCGCGGCACCATGATCCTGGCGCGCGACGCGCAGATCATCGACACCATGCTGCATGCATTGACGCCGCTGGTAGCCTCGTCCAGCCCCGTCTTCGCCGCGCAAAAGATGTTTTTCATGCAGTCGGTGATCAACTTCTTCATCCATTCCGGCAGCGGCCAGGCGGCGCTGACCATGCCGATCATGGCGCCGCTGGCCGACCTGGTGGGCGTGACGCGCCAGACGGCCATCCTGGCTTTCCAGTTCGGCGAATTTACCACGCCGATGATCCCCACGTCCGGCATCACCGTCGGCGTGCTGGCGCTGGCGCGCGTACCGTGGATCACGTGGGCCAAGTGGATGATCCCGCTGCAGCTGATCTATCTGGTGCTGGCGCTGCTGCTATTGATACCACCGTGCCTGATACACTGGCAGTAAAACGGAGCACGCCATTGGCCAATGCCGATGGCAGGCTGAAAAATGCTGTGAATGGCCCACCGTCTCCACCGGATTGCGATGATCAGCGTCGATGCCAGACGCCCTGCCCTACTGCGCGCATACACTGCCAACTCAGTTCTGGCTCCACTGCGGTAGGTACTCTTGCACAACATCCTCGACTGAACTCGCCTGCAGTGCATCTCGGCGACGCTTGAGCGGATCGCGCTCGGGCAATGCACTCATCCATTGTTTGAAACGGACAAAGGCCATCGGCTCGAGCGTATTCATCCTGGCCATAGCACCGTTGGTGGCGACGATGACCGCAGAGAATTGCGCTGAATCGAGCAACTCCTGGGCACGCGGTGCTTGCGCCACCCAGAAATCGTCGTCCTCATCGCTTAAGCGAATGGGATGCGGATCATCACCGACCTGCACGCGGCGGATAATATCCACTTCGAATCCATCTTTATTGACGGCGGTATATTTCTGCGCGTCCCGGATCCGGAACGTCGGGTCCACTTTCTGAAGCACGCCCAGCATGGAAACGTCAACTTTGCTCAAGGCGGTAGCGAATGCGACGCGTTTTCGTACATCCCACAGCAGATCAATATCGCGTGTTGCTACCGCATCGTCTTCAAAGGTCATGCCTGCAGCCGATTCATAGGCATACAGCGCGTGCGTACCAACCACGCGAAAGTGCTCACCGAGCCTGGTAGCCGCCAGGCGGTTCAAAATATCCACAATAATCGGCGCGACGCGTCCAACGCGAAGTGCACGGTTCATGCGTTTATGCTTGAGCAATGAAGCCTTCAGACCATCTCGCCGCTCGGCAGCCATTTCCTTTCTCTGACGGAAACTGGCGTACATTGCTTCCGTTTCCGGCGAGCGCCGCCCCAGACTCTTCTCACTGCCGGAGGCACTGGTACGTACCAGATAGGCATCGTCAGGCGCTGAGGCAGGCCCCTTATGCCAATACATACCCCCTCGCACTTTGGCGGCCTCGGCAAGAGCATCTTCATAGGCCTCAAAAGTGGCGACCGCATCAATATATTGTCGCGTGGCGTCGGCAGGCCGTTCTCGCATGGCTAGGCTCCTCGGTACATTTATCTATTTTTTGATTCTATGCCGAAAAAATATAATAATCAATTACTTACAAAGTAATACGCGGATGTTGATATTCTTTAGAACCTGAAAGGACACTAGCACCAGAACACAAGCGATGGTTGATCGCACGCTGCACGGATGCCAACGGGATGCCCATGCCACCGAGCCGCGCTGATGGTACTAGGGGACAATGTTCGCTGTATTGACGTTGCTGTCACGTGGGCTGGCAAGAAGCGGGGTGACTGCCGATGATGCTGTATTGCTGAAGCTGATGGCGCTACTGGTATGGCTTACTGATACTGCAGACAATGCATGGCCGCGCTTACAGGGCGGCTTTTTCTTCCGCGCTCAAACGCTTGGCGCTGACGTACACGGTGTGCATGGTGGCTTGATCGGCGCTGGCGACAAGGGCGGCGGAAGCGGCTGGCGCGGCGCGGAACTTCGGCACGGCGGCGGTGGCCAGGCTGGTGGCGGCGACGACGGCGATGATGGCAACGAAGATGGCTTCCATGTTTTTAGCGATGTTCATGATGGTGTCCTTTGAGTGGCTGGTTGTGTGCTGCGATGATTGAACTGTAGGCCGATCCCCCCTGAACTGCCATCGGATTGCGACCAAACGCACGATTTGCGGGACAGAATACAAACAGCCCGGATGAAACGCGCAACGGGCCATCGCCGTGGCATTTGAGGCTTGCCGGCCCCATTCCTGGCCATTTCAGCGCCTTGCAAGCCCCTAAAAGCCCTACCGCCGGCCAACCTTGTTTATAATCGCCGTACACTAAAGGACTTCTTTCATGACTGATCAATTCTCCAAAAAGGGCGAAGCCTGGTCGGCCCGGTTTTCCGAACCGGTCTCGGACCTCGTCAAGCGCTACACAGCTTCTGTATTTTTTGACAAGCGCCTGGCGCTGTTCGACATCGAAGGTTCGCTGGCCCATGCGGAAATGCTGCATGCGCAAGCCATCATCAGCCCGGCCGACTACGCGGAAATCCAGCGCGGCATGGCGCAAATCTCGCAGGAAATCGCCAGCGGCCAGTTCGAATGGCTGCTGGACCTGGAAGACGTCCACCTGAATATTGAAAAACGCCTGACCGAACTGGTAGGCGATGCGGGCAAGCGATTGCACACGGGCCGTTCGCGCAACGACCAGGTGGCCACCGATATCCGCCTGTATGTGCGCTCCGCCATCGATGACATCACCGCCCTGCTGGCGACGTTCCGCAGCGCGCTGACGGACCTGGCCGAGCAGCATGCCGACACCATCATGCCGGGCTTTACCCACATGCAGGTGGCCCAGCCGATCACCTTCGGCCACCACATGCTGGCGTATGTCGAAATGTTCGGCCGCGACGCCGAGCGCATGGCCGACTGCCGCAAGCGCGTCAACCGCCTGCCGCTGGGCGCCGCCGCCCTGGCCGGCACCACCTTCCCCATCGACCGCTTGCGCGTGGCAAAAACGCTGGGCTTTGACGACGTGTGCCACAACTCGCTCGACGCCGTGTCGGACCGCGACTTCGCCATCGAATTTTGCGCCGCCTCCGCCGTGCTGATGATGCACGTGTCGCGCATGGCCGAAGAACTGGTGATCTGGATGAGCCCACGCATCGGCTTCATCGACATCGCCGACCGCTTCTGCACCGGCTCGTCGATCATGCCGCAAAAGAAAAACCCGGACGTGCCGGAACTGGCGCGTGGCAAGACGGGCCGCGTCTACGGTCACCTGACTGGCCTCTTGACCCTGATGAAAGGCCAGCCGCTGGCCTACAACAAGGACAACCAGGAAGACAAGGAACCGCTGTTCGACACCGTCGACACCGTCATTGACACCTTGCGCATCTTCGCCGATATGGCTGGCGGCATCACGGTGAAACCGGAAGCGATGCGCGCGGCCGCCCTGCAGGGCTACGCGACGGCGACCGACCTGGCCGACTACCTGGTCAAGAAAGGCTTGCCGTTCCGCGACGCCCATGAAGCAGTGGCCCTGGCCGTGCGCGCCTGCGTCGACGCCGGCTGCGACCTGGCCGACCTGTCGCTCGAGCAGCTGCGCGCGTTTTCCCCGTTGACGGACGAAGACGTGTTTGCCGTGCTGACCCTGGAAGGCTCCGTTGCCGCGCGTGACCACGTAGGCGGCACTGCGCCGCGCCAGGTACGCGCTGCGATCGCCCGCGTGCGTACGCAGCTGGAAAAATAAACGGCGCCTGCGCCTTCGGACGCCCCGCTGCATCGCTGCAGCGGGGCGTTTTTCATGGCTATGTCACCGTCAAATGTGGGAAGGCGCCCAGCGTTGCCTTCAATAACGTTTCAGGGGAGCGGATACGCCCGGCGTCGAGTATCCAGCGCCAGCCCAGGTAATTCGATAGGTAGCGCGTCGCTACGCCGTGAAACGGCCGTAGCCATTCCCGCAAGCGGCTGTGATAAGCGTTGACGTTCTGCACGTGAGCGGCGCCCTGCACGCGGATGCCGGCGCGCAAGTTGACGGCCTGGTGGCTGATACCCGCTTCCCTGGCAAAGGCCCGATAGGCCGCATGACCATCGGTGACCAGCAACACGTCCTTGTCGATAACGGGTAACAGGCAATGATGCAGCTGCGCCTTGGTCAACGCCCCTTTGCCCGTGACGAAATCGAGGGTCTGGCCCGTGCGGTCGCGCGCCACCAGGATACAGACCTGTTCATTGGAAATGCCGCGCTTGTGGGCATGGCCGCCCCGGCGGCGCGCCGGACGCGTCATCTGCCGCGCTCCCTTTTCCGATTCCAGCAGATATAACTCGTCGGCCTCGGCGATGCCGTGCAAGCCATGCGGCCGGTCTGTCTTTGCCAACGACAAAAAACGGTGGCGCCAGCGAAACGTGGTGTTGCGGTGCACTCCTAGCTGACTGGCCGCCTTGCGCACGGAATCCGATGCCAGCAGGCAATCGGCATAGGCGAGCCACAAGGTCTTGTGACGCAGGCGCGCCAGCGGCGTGCCGGTGAGCGCATTGAAGGTGCGCCCGCACGGCACGCAACGGTATCGCTGCAACCCGTGTGCATGGCCATGCCGGTGAGCATGGTTGCTGTTGCAGGCAGGACAGTGCAATCGCTGCCGGGCCACGCTTTCGACCAGTGCCACGATGACGTCTTGCGGTGCGACCCCGCGCAGCAGGGTGATGCCCGCCAGGCGCTGGCGGCGGTTCAATTCGGCGAACTGGGCGATGAACGTTTTCCATTGGGCTGGCTGCATGGACGGCTCCCGTTTGTCTGGTATACACAGTCAGACAGCAGGGACACAGGAAGATTCCTGGACTTCCCCTACTTAGCGGAGACAGAGCCTTTTTCATTGGGCGACGATTTTCGACAGCACGGAAAAAGCCGCCCCCGTCTGCGATGCCTCCAGCAGCAAGGTCAGTTCCGTATACGTGCAGATGATGTTGATCAGGTTAATCCGCTCCCACGCCAGGCGCTTGAGGATGGCGTGATACACGCCCGGCGTATAGCAGGTCTCTGGCGCCAGGTGCAGGGTCACGGCCGTCACCCGCTCCAGGCGCGCCAGTTCCTGCTCTTCGCCGAACACCTCTTCCACCAGCGCATGCAGCGAACGGCTGCAGATCACCATCACCTCGTTGACGCCGCGCGTGACGGTAATGAAGGTGCCGCGCTGGGGTGCGGCCAGCGCCAGCAACTGGCGCTGGCAGTCATAGGTCTGGTCGGAATAGCGGTAGGTAAAAATCATCAATTCGCTGCGTGTGGACAGCTCTCCCGCGCGGTGCGCCAGCACGATCTCGCCGCTTTTCTGCTGCGGCATCCGCTCGGCCAGGCGGCGCAGCGCCATCACCACGGCGGCCTGCCCCACCGGTTTCCACAGGTCGCTCTGCAATTGCGGTTGCAGCTGGCGCGCCAGTTCCGACAGGTTCAGCAAACCACGGCCCAATCCCTCGCTGAGAAAGGCCGATTCCATCACGATCTGTTCCACTTTGGTCGCTATCGAAAGCATAGTTCTTCGGGCCGGTGATTCCGGTGCACGCACCAGGAGCCGGCAACCCTTCCTGAAAAAAGGATGCACTGCGCCAGCGGCCACGCCGGGCGGCGCGGTCGGACTCGCGGAAAAGAACCCCCTCGCGAGGGGGAAGAGCCGGCTGGCGGCGGCTAGGAAGGCGGATGCAGCATGAATGCCGCTCCAGAGGGGAAATGGCTGAAACCAACAGCAGAAAACAGAACTGACGTCATGTGAAACTCCCGATTTTTTTTCCCGATGCGCTGTATCTGGACGCGGTCATTGCCGCGTGCGCTTTTTTTGTCTTCGCGTGGTCCGCAGGGAACAACGCGAAGAGCTAGTGTAGATCGCAACATTTAGAAAAGGCAACAGTGTTTTTCCAACAGAACGCTCCATTAGGGGAAGTAGTCCATAACAAAAGTTGCAGCTTGTGGTAGATCAAACTTTCCAACGATGCGACGCCGGTAAATGTTCAATTCTTAACAAAAAATCGCGGAGTGACCCATTTCTTGAATTTTTTGACATGGCGATCTCGACAAGTTTAGTGTCCCCCTACCCGGCGTCATGCCACCACAAAACGGCAGGCTATCCGCCCGCCGCCAGGCACGCCGGGGTGGCCATCAGGCATCGCGGCCAGCTCATTCACCATTTCCTTAACCGATACCCTGGAGCAGAAATGAATTTACGTTTGACAATAGTTGCCGCATCCATCGCCGCCCTGCCGCTGATGGCCACCACGGCAGACGCCGCCACGCCGCTGCCACAGACCCTGATGGCCGCCCCGGTCGCCCTGGCTTCTCCACAAGAGACCGCCAGCCTGGTCAACAAGCTGGCCGCGCAAGCGCGCAGCCGTGGCCTGAATACCGAACATGGCTTTGCCGTCGGCGCCCAGCATCCTGGCGTCAGCGGCACGCGCGTGAGCCGCGTACAGCACACCTACAAGGGCTTGCCTGTCTTCGGTTCCGAAACGGTCGTGGTCAGCAACAGCGCCGGCGACATCGTCAGCGAATCCGTGTCGGACCGCGCGTCCGGCCTCGGTAGCGGTGGCGTCAATTCCGTCACCCGCAGCGCCACCACCGATATCGACACCACGCCGGCCGTCAGCGCCGCCGCCGCCATCGCCGCCGCCGTGAATAACATCGGCGTGCGAGGCGTCGACCACGTGCCGCCGCATGCCCAGTTGCTGATCTACCCCGTCATGAAAACCGTGCGCGTGGCCGGTGCCGAAAATAAATCGGAAGCCGCGCTGAACGCCCTTGACGTGCAGGACGTGGTCGACCACTACGAGCTGGCCTACCTGGTGCAGACGCGCATGATCAGCGGCAGCAAGCCGGTCTACTACGACACCGTCGTCAGCGCCAAGGATGGCCGCATCCTGCGTCAATGGAAGGCCCTGAAAACCGTGGCCGGCATCGGCAACAGCCAGTACAACGGCCAGGTGCCGCTCAACACCACGCTCACGGGCAGCACCTACACCATGAAGGACCCCAGCCGCGGCACGGGCGGCAGCTTCGGCGGCATGGCCATCACGAATGCCAACCACGGCACCACCTCGGGCAGCGTGTACAGCAGCACCAGCAATACCTGGGGCGACGGCCAGCAATACATCAACGGCGGCAGCACCACCAACGCCAACGGCCAGACGGCGGCCGTGAACGCGATGTGGGGCTTGATGAACACCTACGACACGCACAAAAATGTGCTGGGCTGGTCCAGCCTGGATGGCAACAACACGGCCACCCACATCGCCGCCCACGTCAATACGGCCTACGACAACGCCTATTACGACAGCAGCTGCAAGTGCATGTACATCGGCGACGGCGGCAGCTCGTTCAACAACCTCGGTTCCATCGACGTGATCGGCCATGAAATGGGCCACGGCATCACGGACGCCACCTCGGGCCTGATCTACTCGCAGGAGTCGGGCGGCTTGAACGAATCGAGCTCGGACATCGCCGGCGAAATGGTGGAAGCGTATGCGCGCGCCGGCGGCACGGGCACCACGATTCCCAACACGGGCAACGATTGGATGACGGGCAAGGAAATCGCCAAGAATGGCCAGCCGCTGCGTTGGCTGTACAAGCCGAGCAAGGATGGCAGCAGCCCGAATGCGTGGAGCAGCTCCATCAAGAACCTCGACGTCCACTACAGCAGCGGCCCGAACAACCGCATGTTCTACTTCCTGTCGCAAGGTTCGAACTCCACGTCCAGCAGCGACTACTACAGTTCCTACCTGAACAAGAGCCCGCTGGCCATGACCGGTATCGGCAGCGACAAGGCTTACCGCATCTGGTTCAAGGCAGCCACCACCAAGTTCACCTCGTCGACCAACTATGCCGACGCGCGCAACAAGGTGCTGCAGGCGGCCGAGGAACTGTATGGCGTGGGCAGCGCCGAGTCTATCGCCGTCAAGCGTGCGTATGCGGCCATCAACGTGGGCACCGACGTCGATGAATCGACGACGGGCGGCGCGGTGACGATCACCAGCCAGCCGGCCAGCATCACCGTCGCACCGGGCGCCACCGCCTCGTTCGCCGTGGGCGCGGGCGGCGGCACGGCACCGTACACCTACAAGTGGTTCCGCAACGGCGCCGTGATCAGCGGCGCCACATCGCCAGCCTACAGCTTCACGGCCGTGGCGGCCGACAGCGGCGCCGTCTTCAAAGCCACGGTGACGGATTCCTCGTCGCCTGCCGTGACGGCCACGTCGAACAACGCCACCCTGACGGTCGGCACGAGCAGCGCCACCGAGCGCGTGACGAACGGCGGCTTCGAGTCCGGCGCCACGGGCTGGAGCGGCACCACGGGCGCCATCGGCACCTTCACGGGCCAAACCGCGTACGAAGGCACGAAGTACGCCTGGCTGGGCGGCAATGGCACCACGGCCAGCGAATCGCTGACGCAAAGCGTGGCCATTCCCGCCGCCGCCACGTCCGCCAGCTTGAGCTTCGCGCTGCATATCGACACGGCCGAAACGGGCAGCACCGTGTACGACAAGCTGGTCGTCACCGTGAAGAACAGCGCCGGTACGGTGCTGGGCACCCTGGCTTCGTACTCGAACGTGAACAAGGCCGCCGGCTACCAGATCCGCACCTTCGACCTGATCGCCTACAAGGGCCAGACCGTGCAGATCTCGTTTGCCGCAACCGAGGATGCATCGCTGCAAACCTCGTTCGTGATCGACAAGGTCAGCCTGGTTACCCAGTAAGCGGCTGAACATGCGGGCAAGCCATCGATACAAGGCTTGCCCGCACGGCACGATTGATTTCCTGGCAATTCCAGTCTACCCTGAGGCAGTGATTGCCTCTTGCCTGCTGCCGGTACCCGCGACGAATTGAACTTTTTTTTGGATTGTTCCTGACCGATGCCTACTTCGACCTTGTCCGCACGCGCCGTCCCCTTTTCACATCACCCCATTTTCACGCCCCAGGCCATCATCATGCTCGCCTGAGCCGACGATGCAGTTCCATCTCCAGGTGCAGGGCCCGGCGGGCAGCCAGGCGCTGGCCATCGACGCCGCCAGCGAGGCCGAGGCGATCCGCGCGGCCGTGCGCGGCGGCTGGCGCGTGCTGGCCGTCGACGCTGGCGCCACGTCGGATACGGGCGCCGCGCTGCGTCCCGGCAAACAGGGCCTGCCCCTGCTGCAATTCAGCCAGGAGCTGCTGGCCCTGCTCGAAGCGGGCCTGAACCTGGGCGAGGCCATGGCCACCCTGCACACCAAGGAAACGCGCGCGGGCGCCAAGGCCACCCTGGCCGCCATCGTGCTCACCCTGCAGCAGGGCCTAAGCTTTTCCGACACCCTGGCCGGTTTTCCCGACATCTTCCCCGATATTTACATCGCCACCGTGCACGCGGCCGAACGCTCGGGCAACCTGCCCGAGGCGCTGGCGCGCTTCGTCGCCTACCAGCTGCAGTTCGACGCCATCCGCAAAAAACTCATTTCCGCCGCCATCTACCCGTGCATGCTGCTCGTCGTCGGCGGCCTCGTGACCCTGTTCCTGCTCGGCTACGTGGTGCCGAAGTTCAGCGTTGTCTACGAAAGCTCGGGCCGCGAGATTCCGTGGATGTCGCAAATGCTGCTCGGCTTTGGCCAGACCCTGGCCGCGCATCCGTTGCTGTGCGCCGGCGCGCTGGCCGCCGTGGTCGGCGCCGTGGTCTTCGGCATCGCCAACCGCGCCATGCGCATGGCGCTGGTGTTGCGTCTCTTGCGCCTGCCCGTGCTGGCCGGGAAGGCGGCGGAATTTCGCCTGGCCCGCTTCTACCGCGCCCTGAGCCTGCTGCTGCACGCCGGCATCCCGCTGCACAAGGCGCTGGCCATGGTCGGCCCCATGCTGCTGCCGGCGCAGCAGGAGCAGCTGGCGCAGGCCCGCCGTTCGGTGCAGGAAGGCATGCCGTTTTCCACTGCGCTGGAACAAGCCGGCATGGCCACGCCGGTGGCGCAATCGCTGCTGAAAGTGGGAGAGAACACGGGCCGACTGGGCGACATGCTGGAACGCTCGGCCAAGTTCCACGACGAGGAATTCGCCCGCTGGGTGGACTGGGCGTCGCGCCTGCTCGAGCCGCTCTTGATGACCATCATCGGCGTCGTCATCGGCGGCGTGGTGGTGCTGATGTACATGCCGATCTTTGAACTGGCCGGGAGCTTATCGTGAGGGTCATGACATGAACGCACGCGACGAAGAACGGGCCGTGCTCGATGCCGCCATGCTGCGCCGCGCCCACGCCAGCGCGCTGGAACAGGGCCGCCCGCAGATGGCCGTGCTGCAGGAAACGGCGGCCCTGCCGCCCGAAGTCTTTTTGCGCCAGCTGGCCGCCCTGTTCCGCTACCCGGCCTGGACGATGGCCGAGATGCAGGCCGCCTTGCCCGCCTTTGACCTGCTGCCCTACACGGATTGCGCCCAGCGCGACTGCGTGCTGCTGCAACCTGGCGTTCCCGGCGCGCCGCCCGTGCTCGTCATCGGCAACCCGTTTGCCGAAGACTTGCTGCAGTGGGCCGACTTCGCCCTGTCCACGCCCTTCACGGTGGCGCTGGCGCATCCGGACGACCTGGCCGCCTATCTGCTGCAGCAGGAAAGCGTGCAGCAGGCGATGCAGGAAATGCAGCATGGGGATGACATTCCAGGGCTGGACCAGAGCATCGAGGACATCTCGCTGATCCGCATCAGCGAGGACAGCAGCCCGGTGGTCAAACTGGTGAACTCCACCATCTATGACGCCCTGAAATTCCAGGCCAGCGACATCCACCTCGAATGCGACGTGGCCAGCCTGGTCATCAAATACCGCGTCGACGGCGTGCTGGTGCAGGCGGGCCAGGCGCAGGGGCTGGCGATGGCCGAACAGATCATCTCGCGCATCAAGGTCATGGCCGATCTCGACATCGCCGAGCGGCGCATCCCCCAGGATGGCCGCTTCAAGGTGCGCGTGAAAGGGGCGGAGATCGATTTTCGCGTTTCTATCATGCCCAATATCTTTGGCGAGGACGCCGTGCTGCGCCTGCTGGACCGGCGCGCGCTGACGGAAGCGGCGCAGGCGCTGCGCCTGGAAAGCCTGGGCCTGAACGAGGACGCCATCGAGCAAATACGCCGCCTGGCCGCCAAGCCCCACGGCATGCTGCTGGTGACGGGACCCACGGGTTCCGGCAAGACCACCACCCTGTACGCGGCCATCACGGAAATCAACACGGGGCGCGACAAGATCGTCACCATCGAAGACCCCGTCGAATACCGCTTGCCGCGCGTGCTGCAGATTCCCGTCAACGAAAAGAAGGGGCTGACGTTTGCGCGCGGCCTGCGTTCCATCCTGCGCCATGACCCCGACAAGATCATGATCGGCGAAATCCGCGACGATGAAACGGCGCAGATCGCCGTGCAGGCCGCGCTCACGGGTCACCTGGTGTTTACCACCGTGCATGCGAACAACGTCTTTGATGTGGTGGGCCGCTTCCTGCACATGGGCGTCGACGCCTACAGCTTTGCGGCCGCCCTGAACGGCATCGTGGCGCAGCGCCTGCTGCGCCTCAATTGCGCCCATTGCGCCGTCGACGCCAGCGCCGAAGTGCTGGCCGATGCGCAGCAATTGCGCGACAGCGGCCTGGCCCTGCACCAGGTGCAGGACTGGCAGTTCATGGCCGGCAAGGGCTGCGGCCACTGCCGCGGCACCGGCTACAAGGGCCGCAAGGCCGTCGCCGAAGTCTTGATGCTCAGCGACGCGATGCGCGAAATGATCTGCACGCGGGCGCCCCTGAGCCAGATGAAGGAAGAAGCGGCGCGCAACGGTTTCCGTCTGGCGCGCGAAGCGGGCCTGGACCTGGTGCGGCGCGGCGAAACCACTTTAGCGGAGCTCAATCGTGTTACTTATTGAACGCCTTGCCCGCGCCACCGTGTGCCTGCATCTGGCGCCGCACGGGCTGCACGGCGTGCTGCGCCGCGCCGGCCGTCCCGTGGAGGACAGCGCCTTCCACCTGCCCATTGCGAATCCCGACGCCAGCTGGGAAGTGGCGCTGGCCGCCCTGCGTGGCTGGCTCGAACAGGATGGTGGCAAAAAACTGCCGCTGGCCGTCAGCCTGGCCAGCCGCTGGTGCGCCATGCAAATGGTGCCGTGGAGCGGCGCCCTGCTCGACAGGGCCAGCGCACAGCGCTTCCTGCACAGCCAGTTCAGCGCCGTGTATGGCGAGGGCGCGCGCGCCTGGAGCCTGGCCGCCGACGACGCGCCCTATGGCAAGCCGCGCCTGGCCTGCGGCATCGATGCGGCCCTGCTGCAAGGCGTGCAGGACGCGGCGGCCGCGCATGGCCGGCGCTGCCTGTCCATCGAACCGATCGCCGGACCGGCCTGGCGCAGCATCGCCGGTAGCAAACCGGCCGCCTTCGCCCTGGTGGAAGCGGGCCGGCTGCTACTGGCAACGGCGAGCTCCGGGCGCATCACGGCCCTGCACAGCCAGCCCTGCGCCGCGGACTGGGGTGATGAACTGGACCGGGCGTGGCGGCGCTGGAACTTGCGCGCGCCGCAGCTCGACGCCATCGACCAGGTGGCGCTGATCGACTTGAGCGGCGTGCCGCAAACGAACGTGCCCGAACGCTTCGTGCCCGTCGCCGTGGCCAGCGGTGCCCACCTGATGCGGGAGGCCGCATGGGCCTGAGCCGCCTGGAATTCCTGCCACCTGGAGCGGCGCAGACCTTCAAGGGCTGGCGCCTGGCCCTGTGCCTGGCGGGCAGCTTGATGCTGCTGCCGGCCGCCGTGTACTGGCTGGTGCAAGCGCAGGAAACGCGGCGCCTGGAAGCGCAACTGGCGCAGCTGCAGCCCGCGCGTCCCGTGCGCGTGCCCCTGTCGGCGAGCCAGCAGCGCGAACGCGACCTCGAACTGAAACAGGTAGCTGCCGCCGTGCGCCAGCTCAACCTGCCCGTCACACGCCTGGTCAAGACAGTGCAGGCGCCGCGCGACGTGCGCGTGGCCTTGCTGGGACTGGACCTGAACGCACAGCAGGGACAGGATGGCGCCAGCGTCCTGAAGATCGCCGCCGAAGCGGAAACGCCGCAGGATATGCTCAATTACCTGGCCTTCCTGAACCAGCAACCGATGTTCAGCTCCGTGTATCTGCTCAAGCACGAGATGAATGCGAACGCCCCCGAACACCCTTACCGTTTTCAGCTGGAGGCGCAATGGCGGCAATAAAACCCGTGTTAAAAGCCGGCACGCCCGTGCCCCGCGCGCGCCTGCAGCTGCATATGCCGCCGCGCCTGGCGTGGGAAGCGCAGCGGCTGTGGCGCATGCTGGGCTGGCCCAGTGCCATCGGCGCGGCCTGCCTGGCGCTGGCCGCTTTTGCCGTGCAGCAGGGCGATGCCTTGGGCACGCGCCAGCAGCAACTGGCGGCGCAACTGGCCACTGCCGCCAGACAGGCGGCGCTGCCGCCGGCCCCCGTCACGCTCGATGCGGATGCCGACAGCCTGGCCGCCTTTCACGCCTACCTGCCCGCGCATGACAGCATTCCCGACCAGTTGAAGGCCTTGCTGGAAGTGGCGCAAAAGAGCGGCGTCACCCTGGCCAAGGCCGACTACAAGCCGCAGGAAGACGGCAACACGGCCTTTTTGCGCTACCAGATCACCCTGCCCGTCAAGGCCGAATACGCGCAGCTGCAAACCTTTATCGTCGACGCCCTGCAAGCGCTGCCCACCCTGACCCTGGACTCCGTGCTCTTCAAGCGCGAGCAGATCGAGGCGGGCGAAATCGACGCGCGCATCCAGTTCATCCTGCTGGTGAAGAAGGCGGAGGTGCGCCGATGAAAAAAGCCGTACTGGGAGGCGCCGCCGTGGCGACCTTGCTGGCCGCCCTCTTCGCCCCCGAGGACGAAGGCAGCATCGTGGGACCGGCCACGGCCACCACGCGCCAGGTGGAGCGGGTGGCGCCGCCCCCCCTCGTCGCCGCCACTGCTGCTGCTGCTGCGCAAACCAATCGCGCACTGGCCATCGAACCGCGCCGGGGCCTCGACGACGAGGAAGCGGCCACCCTGTTCGCCAAGCAAAGCTGGCAGCCGGAGACGCCGAAAAAGATCATGCTCGACCAGCAGGCGGCCCAGGCCGCGCTGCCCGCCGCCCGCGTCGATGCGAATGCGCCGCCACCGCTGCCATTTCAATTCCTCGGCCGCTTTGTCGATGAAGGCAAGGCGGCCTACTTCCTGCAAGCGGGCGAACGCAACGTGGTGGCGCGCCCCGGCGACACGCTCGAAGAGCGTTACCGCTTCGACGGCGTGGTGCAAGGCGCCCTGCAATTTACCTATCTGCCGCTCAACCAGAAACAGACACTCGCCGTAGGGGACCTCAATTGAAACGATGCGCCGCACGTATGTCTCGTCATCTCATCACCCTGCTGCCGGTGCTGTCCCTGCTGGCCGCCTGCGCCGGCAACCAGGCCTATAACGATGGCCAGGCCATGCTGGGCGCGGGGCGCACGGAACAGGGACTGGCCCTGCTAGAACAGGCGGCGCAGGCCGAACCGACCAACGCCAAGTACCGCATCGCCGTCACCAACGGCAGGATGCGCGCGCTGAACAATCTGAATGGCCGCGCCGAGGCGCTGCGCCAGCAGGGCAAGCTGCCCGAAGCACAGGCGCTGTACCAGCAGGCCTTGGCGCTGGACGCCAGCAACGATGTGGCGCAGCGGGGCCTGGCTGGCGTGGCGCAGGATGAACGGCACCGCAAGCTGGTGCAGGAAGCGCAGGCCAGCTACCAGCGCGGTGGCGAAGCGAATGTCGCGCAGGCGCAGGAAGCCTTGCGCCAGGTGCTGCAGGAACGCCCCGCGCAGCGCGAGGCGCTGGCACTGAAAAGCCGCATCGGCGAAGCGCAGTCGAAAAGCCTGCCGGCCGGCGGCAAGCTGGCGGCCGCCTACAGGAAACCCGTCACCCTCGAGTTTCGCGACGCTCCGCTGCGCTCCGTGTTCGATTTCATCAGCAAGGTGTCGGGCCTGAACTTCGTCTTCGACAAGGAAATCGACCCGGCCCTGCGCGCCACGATCTCCGTGCGCGACACCAGCATCGAAGAAGCGATCGCCATGCTGCTGGGCGCCAACCAGCTGGAACAAAGCGTCACCAGCGACAAATCGATCACGATCTACCCGAACACGCCGCAAAAGGTGAAGGATTACCAGCAGCTCGTGGTGCGTACTTTTTTCCTCGCCAATGCCGACGTCAAGACGGTGGCGTTTTCCATCAAGACCCTGCTCAAGGCCAAGGACGTCGTCACCGATGAACGCCTGGGCATCATCATGCTGCGCGATACGCCGGAAATGGTGCGCATGGCCGAGCGTATCATCAATGTGCAGGACCTGGCCGATCCGGAAGTGATGCTGGAAGTCGAGGTGCTGGAAGTCAAGCGTACGCGCCTGATGGAGCTGGGCGTGCGCTGGCCGGACCAGGCCAGCCTGACCTTGGCCGGCGTCGCAGGCAGCACGGGAGGCCTGGGCGGCCTGAAAGTGGCGGACCTGCACCGCATCAATGGCGACAATATCAACCTGGGCATCGGCGGCGTCACCTTGAACGCCAACAAGACGGACAGCGACAGCAATATCCTGGCCAACCCGCGCATCCGCGTGCGCAACAAGGAAAAAGCCAAGATCCTCATCGGCGACCGCGTGCCCGTCATTACCGTCACGACGAATAACGGCGTCAGTTCCGACAGCGTCAACTACATCGACGTGGGCCTGAAACTCGACGTGGAACCAAACGTCTACCTGGACGACGAAGTAGCCATCAAGATCAACCTGGAAGTGTCGAACGTCGTCAAGGAAGTGATCAGCAAGACGGGCACGCAGGCATACCAGATCGGCACGCGCAGCGCGTCCACCGTGTTGCGCCTGAAGGATGGCGAGACGCAGGTGCTGGCGGGCCTGATCAGCGACGAGGACCGTGGCACGGCCAACAAGGTGCCGGGCGTGGGCGAACTGCCCGTGCTGAACCGTTTGTTCGGCAGCCAGAAGGACGACGCCATGCGCAGCGAGATCGTGCTGTCGATCACGCCGCGCCTGCTGCGCAGCATCCGCCGCCCGGACCTGATGACGGCCGAATTCAACTCGGGCACCGAAGCATCCGTGGGCGGACGCGCCAGCGTGGGCGGCGCCCCCGAGGTCATCGCCGCACCCGAGCAAGCCCCGGCGCGCAGCGGCTCGCCCATGACGGGCGGCGACGAGGCGCCCGCCGCCGGCGAAAAATCAGGCAAGGGTGGCCAGTGAAGCCAAGGGGATTTACCTTCATCGAGCTGATGATCACCCTGGCCATCATGGCGACCCTGGCCACGGTGGCCGTGCCGATGGCGCAGGTGGCCTTGCAACGGTCCAAGGAGCAGCAATTGCGCAGCGCCCTGATCGAGATGCGCGAAGCGATCGATGCCTACAAGCGCGCGTCGGACAATGGCCGCATCAAGCTGTCGCTGGGTTCATCCGGCTATCCGAAAAAGCTCGATGAACTGGTCGAGGGCGTCCCCGACCAGCGCAGCCCATCGAAGCAGAACATCTATTTCCTTCGCCGCTTGCCGCGCGACCCGTTCCAGCCCAGGGAAGAAGGCAGCGCGGCCGACAGCTGGAGCAAGCGCGCCTATGCCTCGCCGCCCGACAACCCCAGCGAAGGAGAGGACGTGTTCGACGTCGCCTCGCGCTCGACCAAGGTGGGCCTGAACGGCGTGCCGCTCAATCAATGGTGAACCCGATGCCTGCCTCTTCTCTACGCCGCGGCTTTACCCTGGTCGAACTGCTGGTAGTGCTGGCGATCATCTCGCTGCTGCTGACGATCGCCATCCCCCGCTATTTCGGTTCCGTGGAAAAGTCGAAGGAAGTCGCACTGAAGGAAAACCTGCAGGTGCTCAGGAGCGGCCTCGATAAATACTATGCCGACAAGGGAGAATATCCGGCCGCGCTGGACGACCTGGTGACCCACCATTACTTCCGCAGCGTGCCGCTCGATCCCGTCACGGAGTCCGCCGCCACCTGGCAATTGATCCCTTCGCCGAATGGCGAGATCGGCGGCGTGGCCGACGTGCGCAGCGGCGCCAAGGGCAAGACGCGCGAGGGCATCCCCTTTGAGCAGCTCTGATTTTCGGCGCCGCGCACGGGGCTTCGCGTATATCTGGACCCTGATGCTGGTGGCCTTCATGGGCGTGGGCCTGGTGCTGGCCAGCGAATTGCATGCCACGGCCGCACGGCGCGACAAGGAGCGCGAGCTGCTGTTCATCGGCCATGAATTCCGCAATGCGCTGGGCCGCTACTACGACAGCACGCCAGGCGACGGGCGGCCCCGCTATCCATTGACCCTGCAGGAATTGCTGCGCGACCCGCGCTTTGCCAACGCCCGGCGGCATCTGCGCCGCCTGTATGCGGATCCCGTCACGGGCAGGGCGGAATGGGGGCTGCTGCGGCAGGAGGGACGCATCGTCGGCATCCATTCGCTGTCGCCGCAGCTGCCCATCAAGCAGGACAATTTTCTCGACGAAGACGCCAGCCTGCGCCGCAAGCAGCGCTACGCGGACTGGCACTTCACGTATCCGCACGACCTGGTGCTGGCCCCGCCCGATGCGGCCGGCGGCGCGCCCGGGCTCAAGCCGAAAGGCGCGAACTGATATCATGCCCGCATTCCATATTCAGCATCGAACAAAGGAGCAGGCATGAGCATAGGTGGCACTTTCATCGAACAGGCATTGGCATCGCTGTCGGACATGACGGGCGGCATGGTCGCCATCGGCAAGGACGAACATGCGCAACGCATCGCCAAGGCGCAAGCGTTCATGCGCCAGCAGGGCATCGCCGCGATCTACCTGAACGCGGGCGCCAACCTCACCTATTTCACGGGCACCAAATGGTATGCCAGCGAACGCATGGTGGGCGCCATCCTGCCGGCCAGCGGCGACATCGAATACATCGCCCCCGCCTTCGAGGAAAGCACCTTGCAAGGCTTCATGCTCATCGAAGGCCGTGTCAATTGCTGGGAAGAGCATGAAAGCCCGTACCAGCTGTTCGTCGACGTGCTGGCGCGCATGGGCGTGGCTCAGGATGCGGCTGCGCCGCCGCGCGTGGGCATCTGCGAAAGCGCCGCCTTCTTCATCTACGACGGCATCAAGCCGCTGGCCCCCGGCTATGCGCTGGAAAACGCGCGCGCCGTCACGGCCTACTGCCGCAGCCGCAAGTCGCCAGCGGAAATCGCCCTGATGCAGCGCGTGATGGACATGACCCTGGCCGTGCACGTGGCCACGGCCAGCATGCTGGTCGAAGGCATCACGACGGTGGAAGTGGAAGAATTCATCCAGCGCGCGCACCGCAAGGTAGGCGCGCCCCGCTCGTATTTCTGCATCGTGCTGTTCGGCGAGGCGACGGCTTATCCGCATGGCGTCAACTACGTGCAAACCCTGAAAGCGGGCGACACGGTGCTGATCGACACGGGTTGCCAGGTGATGAACTACATCTCCGACATCACGCGCACCTATGTGTTTGGCGCCATCAGCGAACGCCAGCGCAGCGTGTGGAACAGCGAAAAGGCCGCGCAGGCCGCCGCATTCGCCACCGCCCGGCTGGGCGTGCCCTGCGGCGACGTGGACCGCGCCGCGCGCGTGTCGCTCGAAGCCGATGGCTACGGCCCCGGCTACAAGCTGCCAGGCCTGCCGCACCGTACGGGCCACGGCATCGGCCTCGATATCCACGAGTGGCCTTACCTGGTGGGCAATGACACGACGCCGCTCGACGTGGGCATGTGCTTCTCGAACGAACCGATGATCTGCATCCCCGGCGAATTCGGCATCCGCCACGAAGACCATTTTTACATGACGGAAAACGGTCCGCGCTGGTTCACGCAGCCGGCGCACAGCATCGACGATCCGTTCGGGCTGCAGGCTTAAGCCGGGTGTTGGATTACGCTGCGCTAATCCAACCTACGTCTTCGCCAACGCCAACCGCCGTGCCGTCGGTACGGTGGTGATCGCCGACGCGCTGCCCTGCGCCAGCTTGAACACGGCCAGCGCCGTGCTCAGCTGCACGGCCTGCTCCTGCAGCGACTCTGCCGCCGCCGACGCTTCTTCCACCAGCGCGGAGTTTTGCTGCGTCATCTGGTCCATGCTGCCGATGGCCACGCCGATGTCGCCGATGCCGGCGCTTTGCGCTTGGCTGGCGGCGCTGATCTCGGCCATGATGTCGGCCACCTTTTTCACGGAGTCGACGATCTGGCCCATGGTCAGCCCCGCTTCGTCGACCAGCTTCGATCCCACATTGACCTTGGCCACCGAGTCGCCGATCAGTTGCTTGATCTCGCGCGCCGCTGCCGCGCTGCGCTGCGCCAGACTACGCACTTCGGACGCCACCACGGCAAAGCCGCGTCCCTGCTCTCCGGCGCGCGCCGCTTCCACGGCCGCATTCAAGGCCAGGATGTTCGTCTGGAAGGCGATGCCGTCGATGACGCCGATGATGTCGACGATGCGTTTCGAGGAATCGTTGATCTCACCCATGGTGGTGACCACTTGGCTGACCACTTGCCCGCCCTTCACGGCCACGGACGATGCCGACACCACCAGTTCGTGCGCCTGGCCCGCGTTGGCGGCGTTGTCGCGCACGGTGGAAGTCAGGCTGTCCATGCTGCGCGCCGTCTGATCCAGGCTGCCCGCCTGCGATTCCGTGCGCGCGGCCAGATCCGCATTGCCCTGGGCGATTTCCGCGCTGGCCACCTGAATGGTTTCGGCCGACGCCTTGATACCGGACACCATGCCGGCCAGCCGGCCACGCATCTCCTTCAGCGCCGCCAGCAGGCTGTCCTGGTCGCCCGCCTCGGTCACAATGTGCATCGAGAGGTCGCCATCGGCCACGGCGCGCGCGATCTGGCGCGCGTATTCGGGCTCGCCACCCAGCTGCTGCCAGATGGCGCGCACCACGAAATGCGAGACGGCCACCAGACAGACGATGACGGCCAGCGCCACGGCGATGCTGGTATTGAGCGCATTGCGCACATTGGCCGCGCTGCGCTCGATGCCCTGCTTGAACTGCAATTGCGCCTGTTCGTTGGTCTTGGCCAGATCCGTGTTGAGCACCGCCAGCGCGCCCTGCATGCGCGCCACGGTCGCCTGCGGGTCGCCCTCTTCCATTTCCAGCATGATGCGCGCCGCGCTCAATGCCGGCGCATAGTAGGCATCGAATTCCCGGGTCAGGCGCTGGCCCTGCTCGCGCTGGCCGGGAATCGCCGCAAAGGCGGCCAGTTTTTCGCGCAGCTTGGCGGCCTGGCCGCCGACTTGCCCGATGCGCTCCTTGTCGCCTTCGCTGACGGCGTCGCGCAGGGCGTCACCCACGGCGGCCACGTCCAGGGTCAGCGACTTGGCCATGTCGAGCACGGGATAGTCGGCGCTTTCCGTGGCGTGGATGGAATTGAGCGTGGCCGTGGACAGGTAGGCGCTGACGGCCAGGCCCAGTCCGAAAATCACGGCCGAGACGACAGGCAGCGCCCATATCTTGCGTTTGATGCTCATTGCTGTCTCCTGATGTATGTGTACCGGGCCGCCGCATGGCGGGCGGCCCGGGCCGGCTTTATGGCGCCGTCAGCACCACTTTGACGCTGGCGTCGACGGCGCTCTTTTCGATATAGCCGATGGCTTTCGGATCGGCGGCCACGGCCTTCTTCACGTCGGCGCTATTGGCCACTTCCTTCGGCAAGGTGGCCTTGCCCGTGAAGACCAGCTTGGACCACAGGGCCTTCGCCTGCGACGGTTCCTTGTCCGTCACCTTCTTGTAGAACTCGGCGCGCACGGGCGCGCTTTCCGGCTGGTCGATCGGCGTCATGGCCGTCGATTTGCCGAGGAAGAATTGCGCCACCTGTTCATTCGTCATGGCGCCGGCGGCGCTCTTAGCATTGACCACCACGACCACTTCGGCCATGGCGGGAACAGCGGTCGACAGCGCCAGCAAGGCAGCCGCAAAAATGTAAGGTTTCATGCGGCGCTCCCTAGAAAACAAAATCGATGGCGGCGGCAGCCACCGTGACGGGGCCATGGAAGCCTGGCTTGGCTTGCACGAACAGACCCGGACCATTCTTCGGCTTGATGCGGTCGATCTGCACTTTCAGCGCGGCCGAACGGTGGAAATCCCAGCGCACGCCGATGCTGTCCGTCGATTGCTCGAGCTGGTTGCGCGTATAAGCGAGCGTGTCGACGCCCGCCGACAGGGCGCGCAGGGTCGGCGTGCAGGCGGCCGGATAGCCGGCCGGGCAAGATGCGGGCACGGTATTGTTCACGCGGCCATCGGCCTTCAGGCTGGCGTGGCTGTAGTAGGGCAAAAAGGCGCCGATGCGGTAGCCGCCCATCACGTACCACGAGGTGCTGTCGCTGACATAGCTGTCCGTCTTGCGCTTCGCATATTCGGACTGCAGCAGCACGTTGTTCCAGTCCAGGCCCAGGCCCACGGACGTGAAGGACGCCTTCTTGTCCTTGACTTCCAGCGCATCGGCCAGGGCGCCCAGCTGGGCGATCCTGTAGCCGCTGCCGGCCGCGCGCAAGCTGCCCATCAGGGCATTCAAGCTGGGAGAATCGTTGATCGTCAGCTTGGTCTCCGCACGGCCGAAGCGCACGGTGACGGGGCCGTGTTCGGCCACCACGTTGAGGGCGACGATGGACTTGCCTTCCACCTGCACGGTCGAAGCGGGACCTGTGGCCAGGGTGGCCTTGGTGCGGCCCAGCGCCAGCTGCGTCGTGACGCTGGTGTCGCCCGCGCTGAACTGGTAGGTGCCGTCGATGCCATCGATGCTGTTGAGGGGAACCTGCGAATACATTTCGCCGGGCGGGCGCAGCATGGTGTTGGCATAGCCGACGTTGCGGTAATCGGAAATCATGAAGACGGGCAGGCCCATGCGGCCGACGCGCACGCTGAAGCTGTCCGATACCTTGGCCTTGGCGAAGGCCCATGCCAGTTCGGCGCCGAAATCGTCCTCGCCGTCCTTGCGCGCCAGGCCCTGCACGGTGGCCGACAGCCATGGATTGACGGTGACATTGGCCTGCAATCCCAGGTTGGAATCGACGCCCGTGCGGGCAGTGCGGCCGGCGCCGGCAGCCTGGTTCGGGCGCGCGAACTGCGCATTGTCGGTATCGGCCATGGTCAGGGCGGCAGTGCCGTAACCGCTGATCTTGACCGCGGGGCCGGTGGGTTCTTCGGCATAGGCATGGCTGATGGCCAAGGGCATGGCCAGCAGGAAAAGCAGGACGTGTTTATTCATAGTAATTAAATACCCGTAGCGGTGAACGTGGAGTTGGGCTCGAGGTCGATGGCTCACCGGCCGTAAAAGGCCGGGTCCGTTTTTTCGCGCCGCCATCGCTTCGGGGAGCGTGCATGGCGGCGTGACCAGTGAGTAAAACCATGCTACAGAGAAAAGGTTTTACGTTGGAAAGTTTTCTTGAGGCAATGAGCGAATTCGCCTCTTTTCACGAAAAAAGCACGCGTTCTAGAGGGGTTTATCTAAATAGCACGCCGTGCAAAACCACACTTACGCTATATTTTTCATACACTTATGGATAATTCAAGACGAAAAGAACTGGAATAAAAAAAGCGCCGCCCGCGCGAAGATCGCGGGCGGCGCCGTTCACACCAGTGCTGCGGCAGACGCTTACTCGCGCTTCGACACCAGGGTCAGAATATCGTAGCTGGCCACCAGTTCCTCGTTCTGGTTCGTCACCTGCACGTCCCACGCGACCACGCCCTGGCCTACGCCAAAGACGTCCTTGCGGTTGCGGTCGACCTTGCGCTTGCACGTCAGGCGGGCGCGGATGGTGTCGCCAATCGCCACCGGCGCGACGAAGCGCAGGTTGTCCAGGCCATAGTTGGCCAGCACGGGACCGACGCCAGGCGAAACGAACAGGCCGGCGGCGGCCGACAGCACGAAGTAGCCGTGGGCGATGCGCTTGCCGAACTGCGATTCCTTGGCCGCGATTTCGTCGAAGTGCATGTAGAAGAAGTCGCCCGAGATGCCGCCGAAGGCGACGATGTCCGCTTCGCTGACGGTGCGGCGGTGCGTGAGCAGCGAGTCGCCCGTCTTCAAGTCCTCGAAGTGCTTGCGGAACGGGTGGATCGGGCTTTCATTGACGTCCGCGCCGCGCACGTACTCGCCGGTGATGGCCGCCAGCATGGTCGGCGAGCCTTGCACGGCCGCCCGTTGCAGGTAGTGGCGCACGGCGCGCACGCCGCCCAGCTCTTCGCCGCCGCCCGCGCGGCCAGGACCGCCGTGCTTCAGCTGCGGCAGGGGCGAACCATGGCCCGTCGAATCGACGGACGCCACGCGCTCGAGCACGTGCACGCGGCCATGCGTGGCCGCCACTTGCGGCACCACGCGCGCGGCGATCTTCGGATCGCGCGTCACCAGAGTGCTCACCAGGCTGCCCTTGCCGCGCGCAGCCAGGGCCAGCGCTTCGTCGATATCGTGATAGCCCATCATGGTGCTGACGGGGCCGAACGCTTCCACGTCATGTACGGCGTCGTTGCCGAAGGCGTCGCGGCACATCAGCAAGGTCGGCGAGAAGAAGCTGCCGTCCTGCGCGCCATCGCCGAGCGGATTGAAGCCGTCGGCCGCGCCGAACACCACTTCATTACCGTGCGACAGGGTAGCGACACGTTCGGCCACGTCGTTCTGCTGCTCTTTCGACGCCAGCGCGCCCATGCGCACACCTTCGATGGACGGATCGCCCACCACCACCTTGGCCAGGCGCTCGCGCAAGCGCGTGCCGACGGCATCCATCAGGTGCTCGGGCACGATGATGCGGCGGATGGCCGTGCACTTCTGGCCCGACTTGCCCGTCATCTCGCGCACGACTTCCTTGACGAACAGGTCGAATTCCACGTCGTCTGGCGTGACGTCCGGCGCCAGGATGGCGCAATTGAGCGAATCGGCTTCGCCATTGAAGGGCACCGACTGGGCGATCAGGTTCGGATTGGTGCGCAGCTTGGCGGCCGTCGCGGCCGATCCCGTGAATGTCACGAAATCCTGGCCGTTCAGGCGGTCCAGCAAGTCGCCCGTGGAGCCGATCACCAGCTGCAGGCTGCCGGCCGGCAGCAAGCCCGATTCATGCATCATGCGCACGACTGCTTGCGTCAGATAGCTGGTCGCCGTGGCCGGCTTGGCGATGCAGGGCATGGCCGCCAGGAAGCTGGGCGCGAATTTTTCCAGCAAGCCCCAGATGGGGAAATTGAAGGCGTTGATATGCACGGCCAGGCCGCCGCGCGGCACCAGGATGTGCGTGCCGGCGAAACCGCCTTTTTTACCAAGCGCGATGGCCGGGCCTTCGTGCAGCACGTTCGATGACGGCAGTTCGTGGCTGCCCATGCTGGCGTAGGCGAACAGGGTGCCCGTGCCGCCTTCGATGTCGACCCAGCTGTCGGCGCGCGTGGCGCCCGACAAATGCGAGATCGCATACAGCTCTTCCTTGCGCTCGACCAGGTACAGGGCCAGCGCCCTCAGGCGCGCGGCGCGCTGCTGGAAGTCCAGCGCCATCAGGCCCGGCACACCCGTCTTGCGCGCATATGTGACGGCTTCGTCGAAGTCGATCTTTTCCGCATGCGTGTGATAGATGACGCGGTTGTTCAAGGCGCTGTGCAGGGGCACGGCGGCGCTTTCGCCCAGCCAGCGGCCGGCGATCAGGCTTTGCAGGGTGGATATTTGAGCCATTTTTTTCTCCATAAATGATGTTGGCGGTGGCGTCGGATTACGCGGGGCTTGGCCCCGCTAATCCGACCTACGCCCATACTGCTTATTGCGCGGCGGCGTTCTTGTGCAGGTGCAGCGGCAATGCGGATTCGAAATTCAGGCGCTGGCGGTTCGCCTCGACTTGCGTCAGGGCTTCCACTTCGCGCATCGTCTGCATGGAACGCACGGCCAGTTCGTGGTACTGGCCCGTGCCCGAGCTTTTCCATTGGATTTCATCGTCGGTCAACGCGCGGATGATCCTGGCGGGCGTGCCCACCACCATGCTGCGCGGCGCGACGATCATGCCCGCCTTGACGAAACTCATGGCCGCGACGATGGATTCCTCGCCGATGACGGCATTGTCCATCACCACGGCGTTCATGCCGACAAGCGCGTTGCGGCCGATGCGGCAGCCGTGCAGCACGGCGCCATGGCCCACATGGCCGTCGACTTCAACCACCGTGTCGCAGCCGGGAAAACCGTGCATGACGCAGGTGTCCTGCAGGTTGGCGCCCTCTTCCAGGATCAGGCGGCCAAAGTCGCCGCGGATCGAGGCCAGCGGGCCGATATAGCAGCGCGGCCCGACGATCACGTCGCCGATCAGCACGGCCGACGGGTGCACATAGGCGCTGGGGTGGACGACGGGGGTGACGCCGTTGATTTCGTAGACTTTGACCATACAAACTCCTATTCATCTGCGCGCCATGCACGCCATTACTAGACGCAGCGGAAAACTGGGGTGAGACGGGGACGCCAAGTCCCGGCGGGTCTGACCCCGGCCCTCCGCTGCTTCCTTGCGTCCCAAAACCTTGCACTGCCGGGGTCGGACCCTGAGGGTCCGACCCCAGTATTTTCCCTTCGGGTCACATACCCAAGTAGGCGCTCTGCACCTGCTCGTTATGCAGCAATTCAGGACCGGGACCGGACAAGGTAATCGCGCCCGTCTCGATCACATAACCCACGTCGGCAATCGACAGGGCCGCATGCGCGTTCTGCTCGACGAGGAAGATGGTGATGCCCTGGTCGCGCAGTTCGGCCACGATGCGGAAGATTTCCGCGATCAGGAGCGGCGCCAGGCCCATGCTCGGTTCGTCGAGCAGCAGCAGTTGCGGACGGCCCATCAGCGCGCGCGCCATGGCCAGCATCTGCTGCTGTCCGCCCGACAGCGTCCCGGCCAGCAGCAAGCGCTTTTCCTTCAAGATGGGGAACAGGCCGTACATGCGCTCCATGTCACCGCCCACGTCTTGCGGCGGACGGGTAAACGCGCCCAGGCGCAGATTGTCTTCCACCGTCATGGGGCCGAATACTTGGCGCCCTTCCGGCACCTGGCAGATGCCCGCGCGCACGCGCTTGTCGGCGCTCATGCGGCTGACATCCTGGCTGGCGAAAACGATGCTGCCGGCGCTGATCGACTGCACGCCGGAGATGGCCCGCAGCAGGGTCGTCTTGCCGGCGCCATTCGCGCCCACCAGCGCCACCAGCTGGCCCTGGCGCACTTGCAGGTCGATGCCGTGCAAGGCCTGGATGCGGCCATAGTGGCTAGTCAATCCCTGGATGTCGAGCACCAGCGGTGTCTGAGGTTTTTCCATCTTCATCATGCCGCCACTCCCAGATACGCCGCCACCACGTCGGGGTTCGCGCGCACTTCGGCGGCGGTCCCTTCGGCCAGCTTCTTGCCATAGTCGAGTACCAGGATATGGTCCGACAGATTCATCACCAGTTTCATGTCATGCTCGACCAGCACCACCGTCACGCCCGATTGCGCCACCTTGCGGATCAAGGCTTCGATCTCGCCCGTTTCCGTGTGGTTCAAGCCGGCCGCCGGTTCATCGAGCAGCAGCACTTTCGGCTTGGCCGCCAGTGCGCGGGCGATTTCCAGGCGTTTCAAGGCGCCATACGACATCTGCCCCGCCTCGTCATCGACATGCCGGCCCACGCCGACAAATTCCATCAGGCCCGCCGCCTCGTCGCGGCAAGCCGCATCGGCGCGGCGCACGGATGGCAGGCGCAGCATGGAAGCGAACAGGTTCTGGTTCAGGCGCAGATGCGCGCCCACCATCACGTTGTCGATGGCCGTCATGTTCATGCACACCTGCAGGTTCTGGAAGGTGCGGCTCATGCCGCGCCGCGCCAGCGCATCGGGCGACATGGCGGCCACGTTCTCGCCATTGAGCAAAATCTCGCCCTTGGTCGGCGTGTAGACGCCGGTGATCAGGTTGAACAAGGTCGTCTTGCCGGCCCCGTTCGGCCCGATCACGGAATGGATATTGCCTTCCTTGACGGTAAAGCTGACGTCCTGCACCGCGTGCACACCGCCGAAGCTCTTGCTCAGCTTGTTAATCGTCAACATCTCAGACCTCCTGTGCGGATTTAACGGGTGCTTTCGGCGTGGCTGCCCGCTTGCGCGAACGGCTGGCCAGGCTCGGCACCAGGCCTTTCGGCATGAAGATCATGGTCGCCATCAGGATCACGCCAAACACCACCGTTTCCCAGCCTTCGAAACTGGACAGCAGTTGCGGCAGGATCGTCAGCAGCGCCGCGCCGATGATGGAGCCGAAGATCGACGCCATGCCGCCCACCACCACCATCGTCACCAGCTCGATCGAGTGGAAGAAGCCGGCCAGGTTGGGCGTGATGAAACCGATGTAATGGGCGCTGATGCTGCCCGCGATGCTGGCAATGACGGCCGACAGCACGAACACGCGCACCTTGAAGCGGGTCGTATCGACGCCGACCACGCGGGCCGCCACTTCCGAACCGTGAATCGCTTGCAGCGCGCGGCCGACGGGCGAGTCGATCAGGTTCAGGGCCAGCCACGTGACCAGCAACAGCAGCACGGCGCACACCAGATACCACGATTTTTCACCGGCGATTTCCAGGCCGGCGACACTGAAGGCGGACACGCCGATGCCGTCCGGACCGCCCGTCCACTGCGTCTCGTTGTTGATGACGATGGAAATGATGATGCCCAGGCCCAAGGTGGCCATGGCCAGCGTATGACCCTTGAGCTTCAAGACGGGGCGCGCCAGCAGCAGCGCCAGCAGGCCCGTGGCGACGGCGCCTGCGGCCAGGGCGGCCAGCGGCGGCCAGCCGTAGTGCGTGGTCAGCACGGCCGACGCATACGCGCCCAGGCCATAGAAACCCGCGTGACCGAGACTGATCTGGCCCGTATAGCCCATCAGCAGATTGAGGCCGATGACGACGATGGCGTTCAGGGCGATGCGGATCGCCACGTCATAGTAGAACGCGTTGGTAAGGAACAGGGGCAGGATGGCCAGGATCAGCGCCAGCACCAGCAGGCCACCGTGGCGCGAGCGGGTAAATAAATTCTTCATACACGCTCCGAATTTTTAGCGCCAAACAAGCCTTGCGGCAGGAAGAACAGGATCAGCAGGATCAGCACGAAGGGCACGGCATCTTTATACGCAGACGAGATGTAGCCGGCCGTCATGGCTTCGGCAATGCCGAGGATCAGACCGCCGGCAATCGCGCCCGCGCCGCCACCGAGGCCACCGAGAACAGCGGCGACAAAGCCTTTCAGGCCCAGCATGATGCCCGCGTCGTAGGACGTGTAAGTGATCGGTGCGACGAGGATGCCGCCGGCAGCACCCAGCAGTGCCGACAGGCCGAACGAGAACAGCAACACCTTGCGCGTGTTGATGCCCACCAGTTGCGCGGCCAGCTTGTTGTGCGAGGTGGCCAGCATGGCCTTGCCCATCAGGGTACGGCCGAAGAACCAGCCCAGCACCAGCACGATGACGACCGTCACGCCCAGCACCCACAGGCTTTGCGGCAGCAGGCTGGCGCCCAAAAATTCGATCGGCGCGTCGCCGGAAAATGCTGGCAGCGAATGCGTGTCCTTGCCCAGCCAGATTTGCACGAGGCCGCGCAGCACGAGCGAGGCGCCGATGGTGATGATCAACAGCGTGATGACCTGCGCGTTTTGCGCCGGCTCGATCACGGTTTTTTCCATCAGCAGGCCAATGATGCCGGTGGCGATGACGGCCACAATGATGGCTACTGGCAGCGGCACGCCGGCGGCCGACATCACGGCGGCCAGCATCCCGCCCAGCATGATGAATTCGCCCTGGGCGAAGTTGATCACGCCGCTGGTGTTGTAGATGATGGTAAAGCCCAGCGCCGCCAGCGCATAGGCGGAACCGACCGTCATCCCGGAATACAGAAATTGTAGAAATTGTGCGACTTCCATGGTGTCTCCAATATGTTCGGCGATGCGCGGGCCGCTTCGGGGGCGGCCTCGCGCAGGTACTTCTGGCTTACCTTGTTTCGAACATCACTTCGACAATTGCCATTCACCGTTCTTCACTTCCACCATGCGGAACGCCGACAGGTCCAGGCCCATGTGGTCTTTCGCCGACATGTTGAACACGCCCGTCGTCCCTACAAAACCCTTGGTCGATTCCAGCGCCGCGCGCACTTTTTCGCGGTCCGTGCCGCCGGCACGCTTGATGGCGTCGACCGACAGGTTCAGGGCGTCGAGCGCATAGCCGCCAAAGGTCGATGGATCGATCTTGTAGCGGTCTTTATACGTCTTGTCGTAGCCGACGACGACGGCCTTCTGTGCGTCGCTGTCCGGCAGCATGGCGCCGATCAAGAGCGCCGGCGTTGGCAGGCGCACGCCTTCAGCGGACTTGCCTGACAGTTTCAGGTATTCGTCGGACGCCACGCCATGCGACTGGTACAGCGGCAGCGCGGCCATGCCCAGCTGGCCATAGTTCTTGGTCACGACGGCCGGTCCCTGGCCCAAGCCAAACACGAACACGGCTTGCACGCCCTTGGTGTTCTTGATGCGGGTCAGCTGCGCCGTGATGTCCGTATCTTTCGGGCCGTAGGTTTCGTCAGCCACCAGGGTGATGCCGTATTTCGAGGCGACGATTTGCGATTCCTTGCGGCCCGAGGCGCCAAAGCCGCTCGTTTCCGACAGCAGGCCCACCTTGCTGATGCCGCGCTTCTTCATGTCCTCGAACACCTTCTCGGCCGCCATGCGGTCCGTATGCGGTGTCTTGAAGACCCATTTCTTGACCGGGTCGATGATCACCACGGCGCCCGCCAGCGAGATGAACGGCATGCTGGCGCGCTCCACCAGCGGCGCCATCGCCATCGTCGCGCCGGTGGTCGTGCCGCCGATCAGCACATCGACTTTGTCCGACTCGATCAAACGCTTGGTAAAGCCGTTGGCCTTGGCCGCATCGCTGCCGTCGTCGTAATGCACGAGTTCCAGCTTGCGTCCCAGGACGCCGCCGGCCGCATTGATCTTCTCGATGTACAGCTGCAGGGTTTTCAGTTCAGGGTCGCCCAGGAAGGCGGCAGGGCCCGTGACGGACAGCACGGAACCGATCTTGATGTTCTCGGCCGCATATGCGCCCGCGGCGGACATGGCCAGCACGCCGGCGATCAGGGTTTTCTTGAAGATATTGGCAATCATTATGGTCTCCACCAGGTTGGCACTACGGTCAATTTTGGCTGGCGCTTTTCTTACAAGCCTGCGCCTTTTGTTTTTACTTAGCTTTACGCGTTTATACGCGTTCAATCACGACAGCAATCCCCTGCCCCACGCCGATGCACATGGTGCACAGCGCATAGCGCCCGCCCGTGCGCTCCAACTGGTTCAGGGCTGCCATCACCAGGCGCGCGCCCGATGCGCCCAGCGGGTGGCCGATGGCGATCGCGCCGCCATTCGGGTTCACGTGGGCCGCATCGTCCGCCAGGCCCAGGTCGCGCGTGACGGCCAGCGCCTGTGCCGCAAACGCTTCATTGAGTTCGATGACGTCCATCTGCTCGATGCTCAATCCCGTTTGCGCCAGCACCTTGCGCGACGCGGGCGATGGGCCAAAGCCCATGATGCGCGGCGCCAGGCCGGCCGTGGCCATGCCCAGCACTTTTGCGCGCGGCGTCAATTTGTATTTATCGACGGCGGCGGCGGACGCCAGCAGGATGGCGCAGGCGCCATCATTCAAGCCCGAGGCATTGCCGGCCGTGACGGTGCCGTCAGCCTTGACCACGCCCTTGAGCTTTGCCAGCATCTCCAGCGAGGTATCGGGACGCGGATGTTCATCGCTGGTGACCATTTTCGGATCGCCCTTTTTTTGCGGCACGGCGACGGGCACGATTTCGCGCTCGAACACGCCGGCCGCGTGGGCGGCGGCCCAGCGCTGCTGGCTGCGCAAGGCCAGGGCATCCTGGTCGGCGCGGCTGATGCCGAACTCCACGGCCACGTTTTCCGCCGTTTCCGGCATGGTGTCGATGCCGTACTGCGCCTTCATCTTGCCGTTCACAAAACGCCAGCCCAGGGTCGTGTCCTCGATTTTCGCCGCGCGCGAAAACGCGCTGTCGGCCTTGCCCATCACGAAAGGCGCGCGCGTCATGCTTTCGACGCCGCCGGCGATGATCAGTTCCGCTTCTCCGGCCTTGATGGAGCGGGCAGCCATGCCCACGGCGTCCAGGCTGGAACCGCACAGGCGGTTGATGGTATTGGCCGGCACTGCCGCCGGCAAGCCGGCCAGCAGCGCGGCCATGCGGCCCACGTTGCGGTTGTCTTCGCCCGCCTGGTTGGCGCAGCCGTAAAACACGTCGTCGATGGCGGACCAGTCGACGGAAGGGTTGCGGGCGATCAGCGAGGCGATCGGCAGCGCGCCCAGGTCGTCCGCGCGCACGCTGGCCAGGGCGCCGCCGTAGCGGCCGAAAGGAGTGCGTACGGCGTCACAGATAAAGGCTTCGTTCATGTTTGCTTCCTTGTTCGGGCTATCAGGAGAAAATTTTCGGGCGCTGGTCGACCACGCGGCGGGCCTTGCCCGTCAAGGTGCGTTCGATGCCGGCGGCGGCCACCAGGCGCACGCGCGTGCTCACCCCCACATGCGTCTTGATGCGGTGTTCCAGTTCGCGCGCCAGCGCGTCCGTTTCGCTGGCCGAGATGGTGGCGGTCAGGTCGATGCGCAGCTCGGCGATCACTTCCAGTTTGTCGAGGTGGCCGTCGCGCGTGACCACCAGCTGGTATTGCGGCGCCAGACGCGGCATCTTGAGGATCAGCTCTTCGATCTGCGTGGGGAAGACGTTCACGCCACGGATGATCAGCATGTCGTCGGAACGGCCTGTGATCTTGCCGATGCGGCGCATCGAGCGCGACGTCGGCGGCAGCAAACGGGTCAGGTCGCGCGTGCGGTAGCGGATGATGGGCAGCGCTTCTTTCGACAAGGAGGTAAACACCAGTTCGCCCTCCGCGCCGTCCGGCAGCACCTCGCCCGTTTCTGGATCGATGATCTCCGGGTAGAAATGGTCTTCCCAGATGACGGGACCATCCTTGCTCTCGATGCATTCGGATGCCACGCCAGGGCCCATCACTTCGGACAAGCCGTAGATGTCGACGGCGTCGATGCCGGCGCGCGCCTCGATTTCCGAACGCATGGCGTCCGTCCACGGCTCGGCGCCGAAGATGCCCACTTTCAGCGACGATTCGGCCGGGTCCAGGCCCTGGCGCGTGAATTCCTCGATGATGTTGAGCATGTACGATGGCGTGACCATGATGATCGATGGCTTGAAATCCTGGATCAATTGCACCTGCTTTTCCGTCTGCCCGCCCGACATCGGGATGACCGTGCAACCCAGGCGTTCGGCGCCGTAGTGCGCGCCCAGGCCGCCCGTGAACAGGCCGTAGCCGTAGGAGATATGCACCATGTCGCCCGCGCGCCCGCCGCCTGCGCGGATCGAACGCGCCACCACGTTGGCCCAGGTATCGATATCGTTCTGCGTGTAGCCGACCACCGTGGCCTTGCCCGTGGTGCCGCTCGACGCGTGGATGCGCACCACTTGCTCGCGCGGCACGGCGAACAGGCCGAACGGGTAATTGTCGCGCAAGACTTTTTTATCGGTGAACGGGAATTTGGCCAGGTCCGCCAGGGATTTGAGGTCGTCCGGATGCACGCCCGCTTCGTCAAAAGCGGCGCGGTAATGGGGCACGTTGTCATACGCGTGCTTGAGCGTCCATTTCATGCGTTCGAGCTGCAGCGCCTGCAGTTCATCCTTGCTGGCGCGCTCGATCGGCTCGAGGTCATTCGGGGAAGGCGTACGTTGGACCATCATTGTCTCCTGTTTAATTCTTTAACTGTTCAATCGGTACTGGCAGTTCAAACCTGCTCTTGTCACTTCAATTGCTGATCACTTCACCGGCCACGCGGATCGACTTGCCGCGGAAGAGCGCAATGGCGCGGCCTTCCTGGTTGCTGACCTTGACGTCATAGACGCCGCTCTTGCCAGCCAGCGCCTGCTCGACGGCGTGCGCCGTCAGCACGTCGCCTTCGCGGCCCGGCGCCAGGTAGTCGATGGTGCAGCCGGCGCCCACGGTGTTCATGTTGTAGCTGTTGCATGCAAAGGCGAAGGCGCTGTCGGCCAGGGCGAAGATGAAACCGCCGTGGCAGGTCTGGTGGCCGTTGAGCATGTCGGCGCGCACCGTCATCGTCATGCGCGCATGACCGGGGCCCACGTCGGCCAGGGCGATGCCCATGGCGGCGGTGGCGTTATCGCGCGACAGCATCGAGGCGGCAGCCGCTTCGGCCAGGGCTTGCGCGCTCATGTTGTGGTCCTTATTTGACATATCATTCGGCATGAAACGGTGCTCCATTGGCGAGTTTGCGGCGCAGCAGCGGCGAGACCCGGTAGCGGTCTTCGCCATAGCCCAGCGCCAGGTGCTGCAATACGGTGACGATGTGCTGGACGCCGACGGCATCGGCCCAGGCCAGCGGTCCGCGCGGATAGTTAACGCCCTTCTGCATGGCGATATCGACGGCGGCCACCGTGCACACGCCCTGGTTGACGGCGTCGGCCGCTTCATTGGCCAGCATGGCGACCGTGCGCATGACGGCCAGGCCAGGCACGTCGTCCAGGCGCGTGACGATGAAACCGGCGGCCTGGAACAGGCCGACGACGGCCGCGTAGGCGGCATCGCTGCACTGGTCGGCACGGGCCACTGCGATGCGTTTGGCACCGGCGTAATCGAGCGCCAGGTCGAACAGCACCGTGTCCGGATGCTGGTTGTCGTGCGCGCGCTGGGTGGCGCTGCGGCCATCGGTGAGGTAAATCGCGGCGCCATGGCAATGCAGGGCCGGCGCTTCGTCGTGCGCCTGGCCTTCCTGCATCACGCGGCGGCTGACGGTGATACCGGCCTGCTCCAGCCGCTGCACCAGGCTGTGGATGATGCCGCTGTGGCCACGGCCATCGCCGCCGATGGCGGCCGACAGGGCGATGAATTCCGGTGTCGGCTGCGCGCTCTCCGCCTGCGCCACAGGCGCGCTGGCGCCTTCGCCATACGGGTAGAAGCCGCGGCCCGATTTACGGCCGAGGAAACCGGCGTTGACCATTTCCTGTTGCAGCACGGAAGGCGTGAAGCGCGGGTCGTTGAAATAGGCGCCGAACACGGATTGCGTGACGGAGAAATTCACGTCGTGGCCAATCAGGTCCATCAATTCGAAGGGCCCCATGCGGAAACCGCCCGCTTCGCGCAGCACCGCATCGATGGTGGCGGCATCGCCCGCCTGTTCGTTCAACAGGCGCCAGCCTTCCGCATAGAATGGACGGGCGACACGGTTGACGATGAAGCCGGGCGTCGATTTCGCATGCACGGGGTTCTTGCCCCAGGCGATGGACGTGTCATAGACGGTGGCGGCGACCTGCTCGCTGGTGGCCAGGCCACTGATCACTTCAACCAGCGCCATCAGGGGCACGGGATTAAAGAAATGCATGCCGACCAGGCGCTCCGGGCGGCGCAGTTTGGCGGCAATCGCCGTGACGGAAATCGACGACGTGTTCGTCGCCAGGATGCAGTCGTCGCTGACCAGCGCTTCCAGTTCGGCGAACAGGCCACGCTTGACGTCGAGGTTTTCCACGATGGCTTCCACCACCAGGGCGCAATCGCTCACATCGGCCAGGCTGCCGGCCGCCTGCAGGCGCGCCGTGGCGGCGCTGGCTTCATCCGCCGTCATGCGGCCCTTCTCAGCCAGCTTCGCATACATCTTGCCAATGTCGGCCAGTGCCTTGCTGACGGCTTCCGCCCGCGTGTCGTACAACTTGACGCGGTAGCCGGCGGCGGCCGCCACCTGCGCGATGCCGGCGCCCATGGCGCCGCTGCCGATGACGGCGACGATATTGTTGTTGTCCAAAGCTGCCATATCAACGTCCCTTGAATTGCGGTGCGCGCTTTTCCATGAAGGCGGCCACGCCTTCGCGGTAATCGTCGCTGTTACCGAGATCGCTCATCATGCGCGCTTCCAGCGTAAGCTGCTGCGGCAGGGTATTGGCTCCGCTGGCGGCCAGCGCCTGCTTGGTGCAGGCCAGACCCTTGGTCGGCGCCGTGGAAAAGTGCACGGCCAGCTTGCGCGTTTCTTCGGCCAGCTGCGCGTCGTCCACGCATTTCCAGATCAGGCCCCAGTCTTCCGCTTTTTCCGCCGTCAGTTTTTCACCGAGCATGGCCAGGCCCATGGCGCGCGCGGAACCGATCAAACGTGGCAGGAAGAAGGTGCCGCCCGTGTCCGGGATCAGGCCCAGCTTGCAAAACACTTCGACGAAACTGGCCGATTTGCCGGCGATGACGATGTCGCAGGCCAGCGCCAGATTGGCGCCCGCGCCGGCCGCCACGCCGTTGACGGCGCAAATCACGGGCATGGGCAAAGCCTTCAAGGCCAGCACCAGCGGCGCATAGTTCTTTTCCACCGATTCGCCCAGGTCCACGCCTTTCGAACCCGGTTCCACGGCGCGGTCGGACAAATCCTGGCCCGCGCAAAAACCGCGGCCCGCGCCCGTCAGCACGAAGACGCGCACGGTACTGTCCGCATTGACTTTCGCAATCGCGTCGCGCACTTCCTCGTGCATGGCTTGCGTAAAGCTATTGAGCTTGTCGGGACGGTTCAGGGTCAGGGTGGCGATACCCTGCTCGATGGTGAAGAGGATGTTTTGGTAGGTCATGGCGTGTCTCGTCTACGTTTATTTTTAACCCAGGTGCCAGTGCCGGGGTCAGACCTTAAGGTCTGACCCCAGATGTTGTTTGGGGTCTGCGTTTACTCTGCCTGGTCGAAATCGACAATCACCTTGTCGGTGACAGGAAAACTCTGGCAGCTCAGCACAAAACCGCGCGCCACTTCGTAGTCTTCCAACGCGTAGTTGACGTCCATTTCGACCTTGCCGTCGAGGATCTTGCAGCGGCAGGTCGAGCATACGCCGCCCTTGCACGAGTAGCGCATGTCCAGCCCGGCGCGCAGGCCCGCGTCGAGGATGGATTCCTTGTCCTTGTCCATCGTGAAGGTGGTGTGGTTGCCGTCCATGATGACGGTCACTTCCGTTTCCTGCACAGTATCGGCGGCCAGCTGGGCGCGCGGCTTGTGGGCATTTTTCGGAATGCTGGCGGCGAACAGTTCGATCTTGATGTTCTGCTTCGGCATGCCGGCCGCCTGCAGGGCGGCGGAGACACCGAGCATCATGTCTTCCGGGCCGCAGATAAACGCATTGTCGTAGTCTTCCACCTTGATCCAGTGCTGCAGGAACTGCTCGCATTTTTCCTGCGTGATGCGGCCGTTGAACAATTCGATGTCCTGCTGCTCGCGACTCATCACGTAGACGAGGTTCAGACGCTCGAGGTACACGTCTTTCAAGTCCGTCAATTCTTCCTTGAAGATGACGGATGACGAGGCGCGGTTGCCGTAGAACAGGGTAAAGCGGCTCAGGGGTTCCGTCAGCAGAGTCGTCTTGATGATGGAGAGGATGGGCGTGATGCCGCTGCCGGCCGCAAAGGCCAGGTAGTGCTTGCGGTTGACACAATCGAGCGGCACGTTGAAGTGACCCATGGGCGGCATCACCTCGATGGTGGCGCCAGCTTTCAGGGTGTCGTTCGCCCAGGTCGAGAAGGCGCCGCCGGGCGTGCGCTTGATGGCCACGCGCAGGGTGCCGTCCTGCACCGCCGAACAGATCGAGTACGAGCGGCGCACGTCTTCCGCATTGATATTGGCGCGCAGGGTCAGGTGCTGGCCTTGATGGAAGCGGAACTGCTGCTGCAACTCAAATGGCACGTCGAACGTGACGGCGATGGTGTCGCGCGTTTCGTTGCGCACGTTGGCCACGGACAGCGGATAAAATTTACTCATGCTTCATCTCCAGTTTCTTCGGAACGTGTGCCTGATTTTTTTAGTGGCACTTGAAGTAGTCAAACGGTTCGCGGCAATCCATGCATTTATACAGGGCCTTGCACGGCGTGGAGCCGAACTGGCTGGTCAGCTGCGTGTGCGTCGAGCCGCAGTTCGGGCAGATCACGTCCAGCTTGGGCATCGCCTGGCGCTTGACGCCGCCACGCAAACCGCTGATGTCGATCACCTGCTGCTGCGGCGGGGCGATGCCATAGCCTTTCAGCTTGGCCTTGCCCGCTTCGCTCATCCAGTCCGTCGTCCAGGCGGGCGCCAGCTGGTTCACCAAGGTCACCTTGGCCACGCCATGGCTGCGCAAGGCATCCGTGACGGCGTCGGCGATCACCTGCATGGCCGGGCAGCCCGAATACGTGGGCGTGATCGTCACGATGCACGCATCGCCATCCGTGACTTCGACGGCGCGCACGATGCCCAGGTCCACCACCGAAATGACGGGGATTTCCGGGTCCGGCACGTCGCCGAGCCAGGCCCAGACCTGGGCGGCGTCCAGCGCTGCCGTAGCCGTGTTCATTACCACTCCGCCCCGGGATAGGCGCGCTGCAGGAACTGCATCTCGGCCAGGATAAAACCCAGGTGCTCCGTGTGCGTGCCCTGCTTGCCGCCCTTTTGCATCCAGGCGTCGGGCGCCGGCATGGTCAAGGTGGCTTCGGCGAAGATCTCGGCCACGTGTTCGAGGAAAGCGCGGCGCAGCACGTCCGACGGCGGCGCGATGCCGGCGGCGACCATGGCCTGGTCGACGGCGTCGTACGTGAACATCTCGCCCGTGTACATCCACAGCTTGTCGGCGGCGGCCTGCGTTTTCGCATGGCTGTCGGCCGTACCGTCGCCGAGGCGCACGATCAGGTCGCCGCTGCGGCGCAAGTGATACGTGACTTCCTTGATCGACTTTTGCGCCACTTCGACGATGCGCACATCCGCCGATTTCGTCAGTTCCAGCAGCTGGAAGTAGTGCCAGCTGTCGAAAAAGAACTGACGCATCATGGTGTCGGCGTAATTGCCGTTCGGCTGTTCGACCAGCAGGCAGTTCTTGAAGTCGTGGGCGTCGCGCAAAAAGGCGATGTCGTCCTCGTCGCGGCCCGCGTTTTCCAGCTCGGCCGCATAGCTGAACCACAAGCGCGTCTGGCCCAGCAAGTCCAGCGCCACATTGGTCAGCGCCATGTCTTCTTCCAGCGCCGGACCCTTGCCGCACAGCTGCGACAGCTGCTGGCTGAGGATCAGGGCGTTGTCGCCCAGGCGCAAGAGGTAATTGACCTTATCATCCATTGCAGGCGCTCCCATCACAGATTCTTGACTTCTTCCGGCATCGGGAAGAAGGTGGGATGGCGGTACACCTTGCTGTTCGACGGTTCGAACAGGGCGCCCTTGTCGCCGGGGCTGCTGGCGACGATATCGGCCGCGCGCACCACCCAGATGCTGACGCCTTCATTGCGACGCGTGTAGACGTCGCGCGCATGGTTGACCGCCATGGTGGCGTCGGAAGCGTGCAGGCTACCCACATGCTTGTGCGCCAGGCCGTGCTGGCTGCGGATGAAAACTTCCCACAATGGCCATTCTTTGCTCATGTTGCTATCCCCTATCTGTCTTGTGTATTTACGCTGCCGCTTTGTTAGCAGCCTGCTTGTCTGCATACGCGACCAAGGCATCGCGGAACCATGCGCCGTCTTCATACGCTTTTACGCGCGTTTGCAGGCGTTCGCGGTTGCACGGGCCATTGCCCTTCAGGACGTTGTTGAACTCGGACCAGTCGATCTCGCCGAATTCATAATGGCCCGTTTCCGCATTGAACTTCAGGTCGGGATCGGGCACGGTCAAGCCCAGGTATTCGATTTGCGGCACGGTCTGGTCGACCATGCGCTGGCGCAGTTCGTCGTTCGAGAACAGCTTGATGCGCCATTGCGCCGACTGGGCGCTGTTGACGGAGGCGGCGTCGGACGGGCCGAACATCATCAAGGATGGCCACCACCAGCGGTTCAGCGCATCCTGCGCCATGGCTTTCTGCTCGGGCGTGCCCTTGCACAGCGACATCATGATGTCGTAGCCCTGGCGCGCATGGAACGATTCTTCCTTGCAGACGCGGATCATGGCGCGCGCATATGGACCATACGAGCAGCGACACAGGGGAATCTGGTTGATGATGGCCGAGCCGTCGACGAGCCAGCCGATGGCGCCCATGTCGGCCCACGACAGGGTCGGATAGTTGAAGATGCTGGAATACTTGGCTTTGCCCGAGTGCAAGGCGGCCAGCAAGTCGTCGCGCGATACGCCCAGGGTTTCCGCGGCGCTGTACAGGTACAGGCCGTGGCCCGCTTCGTCCTGGATCTTCGCCAGCAGGATCGATTTGCGTTTCAGGGTCGGCGCGCGCGTGACCCAGTTACCTTCGGGCAATTGGCCGACGATTTCCGAGTGTGCGTGCTGCGAAATCTGGCGGATCAGGGTCTTGCGGTAGGCATCCGGCATCCAGTCCTTGGCCTCGATCTTGATGCCTTCGTCGATGCGCGCCTGGAAAGCGCGCTCTTCTTGACCCATGTCGTCGAGGGAACGGACGTTCTTGAGGCCGGTTTCAACCATTTGTGCGTACATGATGTGTCTCCCATGTCTTTGATTTTGCGCAGCAACGCGGTGCGATAAACAGATAATACGATACAAAAATCGATTTGCATACACTTGATATGAATCATTTTAAAAAATCGTATCTTGTGCAGCTTTTTTGTGCGTATGATATTGCTTATGAGAAAACACCATGGAGCGCCACCAGCGCTTCCGGCAAATTATTGCCGCGCTACCCGCGCAGCCAAGTAAACTGCTGCTTTTATTGATTCGACCGCAACACGGCCAGACCGGAACCACATGAAGAACACCCGCTGCACGGCATGGATAGCCGATTTCCTGGAAAGCGACCCACCGCGCTCGAAGTCCCTGGTGATGACCATCTTTGGCGACGCCATCGTGCCGCGCGGCGGCGCCATCTGGCTGGGCAGCCTGATCGAACTGCTGGCGCCATTCGGCGTCAATGACCGGCTATTGCGCACCAGCGTGTTCCGCCTGGCGCAGGAAGGCTGGCTCAGCTCGCAGCGCGACGGCCGCCGCAGTGCCTATACGATACGCCCAGAGGCGCTGGCCCGCTTCGAACGCGCCTACCGCCGCATCTATGCGCCGCTGGTCGTGCATTGGGATGGCAGCTGGACCCTGGTGATCGGGCCGGCCGGCAGTATCGGCGCGGCCGAGCGGGGGGCGCTGCGCAAGGAATTATTGTGGGCCGGCTATGGTTTGATTTCTCCCGGCATCTTTGGCCACCCCGCCAGCAATGCGGAAGCGCTGGAAGATATCCTCGTACGCAACGAGGTGCAGGGCAAGCTGTACGTCTGCCACACCACGGAATTGCCGGGCGTGAGCACGCGTCCCCTGCGCGACATGGTGGGCGACTGCTGGGACTTGTCGGAAGTGATGGCCGGCTACGAAAAATTCATCGCCAGCTTCCAGCCCCTGCTGACCCTGCTGCAGGAAGAACCCGTGTTCGATGCGGAGCAGGCGTTCGTCATCCGCTCGCTGCTGACGCACGCCTACCGCCGCGTGCAATTGCACGACCCGCAACTGCCCGTCGAACTGCTGCCCGAACCGTGGCCCGGCACGCAAGCGTATGTGCTGGCGCGCGACCTGTACCGCATCACGTATGCACCTGCAGAGGAACATATCCTGGCAACATTGCGGCGCGAGGATGCGCAGGCGCCGGACGTCGAGCCGTGGTTTTTTGAACGTTTTGGCGGCCTGACTACTTGAACGTCTGAAAAATGTTCAGGGCCAGGCGCGTGGCCGCAGGCAGTACGACTAGTACGCCAAGGCCACGCAACGCCGCCATGGGCATTTTCTCAGGCGTTCACTGCTTCGCCACTACTTGCTTGGCCCCCGCCAACAAATCCTGCCCCAGCTTTTCCAGCGCATTGACCTGCACCAGCATGGTGTCGAGGATGGCGACGTTGAACGTGTATTCGGCCGGCGTCGTATAGCCGGGGAAACGTATGATGCGCAGCAATTCCTGCAAGGTCGTGCCCTTGCCCAGATGCGCCAGGGCGTCGCTGAGGGCGCTGACTTTCTTTTCCAGTTCGCGTATGTGTTTGCCGTTGTCATCCATGATGATCTCCCCGTGTTGGAGCTTCCACGTTAGCAAAGCATGTCCGTCATCGCTTGCGCCAGCACAAAGGCCACCGCAAAACAGGTATCATCGCGCCATTGCACACGATGCAAAACCCATACGTTTTTATCAGGAACACTCATGACCATTAAAATCAGCCAGCAATTCGACGCCGGCGCGATCGAGGTGCTGCGCGCCGACGATGCCCAATCCATCGAGCTGAACATCCGCAAGGATTCCCACGCCGACATCACGCAGTGGTTTTACTTCCGCCTGCAAGGCGCGCAAGGCGAAGCGTGCACGATCCGCTTCATGAACGCAGGCAAGTCGGCCTACCCGGACGGCTGGAAAGATTACCAGGCTGTCGCCAGCTACGACCGCGAAACCTGGTTCCGCGTGCCGACCAGCTTTGACGGCACGGTGATGACGATCGAACATACGCCCGAAGAAGAAAGCGTGTACTACGCCTACTTCGAGCCGTATCCATGGGACCGCCACCTGGCCCTGATCGACAGCGCGCAAGCGTCGCCGCTGGTGCGCCTGATCGACCTGGGCAGCACCGTCGAAGGCCGCGACATGAATCTGCTGGTCGTCGGCGACGCCGATGCCGAGAAAAAAGTCTGGGTCATCGCGCGCCAGCATCCCGGTGAAACGATGGCCGAATGGTTTGTCGAAGGCATGCTCGAAGCCTTGCTGGACCAGGCCAATCCGTTTGCCCGCCAGTGCCTGCAGGACGCCGTCTTCTACGTGGTGCCGAACATGAATCCTGACGGCTCCGTGCATGGCAACCTGCGCACCAACGCGGCCGGCGCCAACCTGAACCGCGAATGGATGACGCCGACGATGGAGCGCAGCCCGGAAGTATTCCTGGTGAAACAAAAAATGCATGAAATCGGTTGCGACCTGTTCCTCGACGTGCATGGCGACGAAGGCTTGCCTTACGTCTTTGTGGCCGGCAGCGACGCGCTGGAAAATTTCACGCCAGCACAAAAAGCCGAGCAAGACCGCTTCATCGCCGACTTCAAGGTGGCCAGCCCCGACTTCCAGGATGAGCACGGCTACGAAGACGGCCCGTTCACGCCGGAAGTGCTGACCATGGGTTCGCCCCACATCACCCACGCCTTCGGCTGCCTGTCGCTGACCCTGGAATTGCCGTTCAAGGACAACGCCAACGATCCCGACCCGCAAACGGGCTGGAGCGGCGCTCGCAGCGCCGCCCTGGGCGCGGCCGTGCTGCAGCCTATCCTGTCCACCTTGCGCGCCTGAGCGCCAGGGCCACACCGGTCCGCTTGACCCCATGCCCCGCTCGCCGGGGCATTTTTTTTGCCCGCGCGGCAAGCGTTGCTGGCCCGGTGATTTTTTGCGCGAACATCTTGCCTGTCAGAAATTATCGTCCTACACTAAACAACAAAATCGGACCGTGCCATTCTGCGCGGACCCTCAAGAATACGCCGCTGGCCCCGTCGCCGGCGCTCTGCAATGCGCATCCATGGCATTGCCCTTGACATCACGGCCCCATACCTGCCGAGCTAGCTCTCTGTAACGCAAAACTGACCGCATCAGCATCGTCACGGACGGACGCCGCCTGTCCGCAGGACGATGCCCAGCGCACGCTTTCCGCTTTCCGCCAAGGATGAATGACTTATGTCCAAGCTTAAAATCAGTACCCGCCTGGCCTTCAGTTTCGGCCTGATCATTGTCCTGCTTATCATGGTGGCATTTGTTTCCATCAGCCGTATCCGCAACATCAATGCCTCGACGGAAAAAATCCTCAATGACCGCTATGCCAAGGTCATGCTGTCCAATGCGATACAGTCCGAGGTCAATGTCCAGGCCCGTATCTTGGGCATCGCCATCATCGGCGCCAACGATGCTGACGAAGTCAGCAGTTCCATAACCAAGGTACAGGCGTCGGTCAAAAAGAACGTGGAACTGCTGGCGCGCCTGAAAGTCCTGGTCAACACGCCCAAAGGCCAGGAGCTGTTCCAGGCCGTGGCGAACGGCCACGAAGCCTATGGCAAGACGCGCGATGCGAATATCAAGCTGTTACAAGAAGGCAAATCGGAAACGGCGGGCATTTTCCTGCTGACGCAGCTGCGTTATCCGCAAGAAAAATTCCTGACTGCACTGGCGGCCATGGCCAGCTTCCAGGAATTGCTGATGGAAAGCGAAGGCAAGCAAGCCGCCGCCGATGGGCGCATGGCCATCATCCTGTCCCTGTCCCTGTCGGTCGCCGCGACGGCCATTGCCATTGCACTGGCCATGCTGATCAGCCGCTCGATCAGCCGCCCCATCGGCGAAGCCGTCAAGGTGGCGCAACGGGTGGCAGCCGGCGACTTGTCGGTCACCATCGATGCGCGCGGCAACGATGAAACGGGCCTGCTGCTGCGGGCCTTGAAAGAGATGAATGACAATCTGCAAGGCATCGTGGCCCGCGTGCGCCATGGCACGGATGCCATCGCCCACGGCTCGCGTGAAATCGCCTCCGGCAATATGGATCTGTCGTCGCGCACGGAACAGCAAGCCAGCTCGCTGGAAGAAACGGCCTCATCGATGGAGGAACTGACGTCGACCGTCAAGCAGAATGGCGAAAATGCGCGCCAGGCCAACCAGATGGCGCAATCGGCTTCCAGCGTGGCCAGCAAGGGCGGCCAGGTAGTGGCCGAAGTGATCACGACCATGGATTCCATCAATGCCTCGTCGAAGAAAATCGCCGACATCATCGGTGTCATCGACGGCATTGCCTTCCAGACCAATATCCTGGCCCTGAATGCGGCCGTGGAAGCGGCCAGGGCGGGCGAGCAGGGACAGGGCTTTGCCGTGGTCGCCACGGAAGTGCGCAACCTGGCCCACCGCTCCGCCTCCGCCGCGAAGGAAATCAAGATCCTCATCGACGACTCCGTGCACCAGGTCAACCTTGGCAGCAGCCTCGTGAACCAGGCGGGCAGCACCATGGAAGAGATCGTCAGCAGCGTGCGGCGCGTCACGGACATCATGGCCGAGATCACGTCCGCCAGCAACGAGCAGGAAGCGGGCATTGAACAGATCAACCAGGCCATCACGGAAATGGATGCCGTGACACAGCAAAATGCGGCCCTCGTGGAAGAGGCCGCTGCCGCGTCCGAAGCCCTGCAGGATCAGGCCGGCATCCTGGCCGAAGCCGTCAGCGTGTTCAAGCTCGACGGCACGCAGGCGCTGCCACCGGCGCAGGTGCAGGTGCAAGCCATCCGCGCTCCGGCACGCGCGCCAGTCAAGCTTGCCGCCGCGCCACGCGCCACGGCCACTGCCGTCCCCGCCAGGAAAGCAGGCAAGGCGGGGGCACTGGCCGTGGTCGCCGATACCGATTGGGAAGAGTACTGAGACCATCCCCCCTGCCGAAGCAAACTCAGCCCTTGGCCACCTTGCGCAAGGCATCGACCAGCCGGTCCAGATGCGACTCCGGTGTAAAGATGCCTGGCGTGACGCGCACGCATGCACCGCTGGCAAGACCGTCGCGCGGCACGGCAAAGATGCCGTGTTCCTGCACCAGCTTTTTCGACAGGGCATAACTGTCGGCCACGCTGGTCTTGCCTTTCAAGCGGAACGAGGCGATGGCGCTCGTCAGGCGCGGATCGCTCGATGCCAGCACCTCGATGCCATCAATGCCGCGTGCGGCTTCCACCCAGCGGTTGCGCAGCAGCCGCAGCCGCGCCTGCTTGTTGGCCACGCCGATCTGCGCATGCAAGTCCAGCGCCGCTGGCAAGCTCAGGTAGGCGGCGAAATTCACCGTGCCCGTGTGCACGCGGGTGCGGATATCGTCGCCCGCCTTTTCTCCCAGCCAGGGATCGATATCGGCCACCCTGGCCCGCTTGATGTAGGCAGCGCCCACGCCGACGGGTGCGCCTATCCATTTGTGCAAGTTGATGCCGGCAAAGTCCGCCTGCAAATCGGGGATCGTCATGTCCAGCTGGCCAAAACCGTGCGCCGTATCGACGATGACATCGATACCGCGCGCGCGCGCCAGACGGCTGATCTCGGCCACGGGCAAGACCATGCCGTTACGGTGATTGACATGTGTCAGCAGCATCAGTTTCAAGGCCGGATGACGCTCCATGGCGGCAACATAGGCGGCAACGACGTTGTCATGCGTAAACGGTTCCGGCATGGCGATATGGACCACCTGGGCGCCGCGCCGCTGCTGCAACCAGCGCGTGACGGTGATCATATTGTCGTAATCAATGTCCGCGTATAACACCGCATCGCCGGGCTGCAAGCGGTTATAGCCGGCGATCAAGACTTGCAGCGCTTCCGTGGCACCCCGCGTCAGCACGATTTCATCGATGGCCACGCCCAGCGCCCTGGCCGCCGCCGCGCGCGCCGCCTCGAAGTCGGCCGGAAAACGCATGCGCGCATACCAGGCGTTATCGCGGTTGACCATGGCCAGTTGCTGCTCGTAATGACGCAGCACGGGCCTGGCCATCGAACCCCAGTAGGCATTGTCGAGTTGCACGATGGCATCCGCCGTGTCGTATTGCGCGGCGACCGCCTGCCAATAAGCCTGGTTGCTGGCCAAGGCTTCCGGCGAGGTGCCGGCCGGCACCGCTGGCAAAGGTGGAGCCAAGCCGGACGCAGCAGTCGATCCTGCGCCCACCGTCAAAGGCAGCGCCGCCGCCAGTGTACCCGCGCGCAACAGGGCGCGGCGTTGTGGATTCATCGTCATCTCCCCTTAAAATTTCACTTTGTACTCGACGTACAGATTGCGGCCGTCCGTGTCGTAGGGTGCGTTGCGCGAATAGATCAGACCGCGGCTGGCCTGGAAGCTGGCCTCATCAGGATACTTGTCCAGCACGTTGTCGACGCCAGCACGGATCGATTGCTTGTCGTTGATCTTGTAGCTGACGGCCAGGTCGAGAAATTGCATGGCGCCAAAGCGCTGGAAGATATCGCCCGTGGCATTGCCGGAATTGTCCGTCCACGCGCCGTAGTAGCGCACGCGGGCCAGCGTATTCCAGCTGCCGAGGTCATAGTTGCCGCTGATGGTGGCTTTCTGCCGCGGCAGGCGCTCTTCGAACACCTGGCGCTGGGCTGGATTGGTCACCAGGCTGGACTTGCCGCCATCGACTTTCGTCGTGTTGTAGTTATACGCCAGGGTCAAGTTCAACTTGCCGTCGCCGATACGGCTCAGGTGGCTGCCCACGATATCGATGCCGCGCGTGGTGGTATCGAAGTCATTCGTAAAATAACTGACCGAGGTGTAACGCAAGGGATTGGCCACGCCGGCCGGCACGGCGAATGCGGCGGACGTGCTGAAGCGGTCGCTGACCTTGATGTCATACACGTCGACGGAACCGGAGAAACCGGCCGGCGTCTTCCAGGTAAAACCCAGCGACAGGTTCTTCGATTTTTCCGGCTTCAGCGCCTGCGCACCGAGCAGGATGGCCAGTGGATCGTTGTTGGCCAGGCGGCCGCTAGTAAACAACAGCAGGGTCTTGGTGTCGAGGCCCTGGTTCGTGCTGTTGGTGTTCGACTGGCCAGGTGTTGGGGCACGGAAACCCGTCGAGTAGGAGCCGCGCAAGGCCAGGTCTTCGCTCAGTGCGTAGCGGGCGGACAACTTGCCGTTGACGGTACTGCCAAATTCCGAGAAATGCTCATAGCGGGCCGCGCCGCCCAGACTCAGGGCCTTCGTGACGGGCACTTCCACGTCCAGATAGGCCGCATAGCTATCCTGGCCCCAGCTGCCCGCCTGGCGGTCGCTGAAACCGGGGGCGCCGTTGGCGTTCGCGTCGAGACCGATGGCCGCGCCCGGCCCCACCGTCCAGGATGCCGCATCGCCCGCCTTCACGCCATACGTTTCGTTACGCGCTTCCGCGCCGAAGGCGATGTTGACCGGTTGCGGCAAGGAAGCCACGGGGAATTCATAGTTGAAGTTGGCGTTGAGAATCTTTTCCGCCTGCGACAACTGGCCCAGGTAGAAGGCCGTCGGGCTGGCCGGCCCCATCGAGGCATTGATGGAATTGGCCAAGTTGTAATCAATGCGGTTACGGCCGTAGGAAGCGCTCACATCCCAGCCGAAGCGATCATTGAAGTGACCACGCACACCGGCGACCAATTGCAAGTCATCCTGGTCGTTCGAATAGCTGGGGCTGAAGCCGAGCGGATACAGCCTGCGCAAATCCCAGCCGGGGAACAAGCTGCTGGTTTTATAGGCGCCCGTGCTGGTGTCGGGATTCCGCCAATTGAAATCCGAGGTGCCGTCGCTGCGGCTGAACAGGCCGAAACCGTACAGTTCCATCGTGTCGGACAGGGCCATGCTGGCATTGAAGCCGATGCGCTTGCTGTCGAGTTCAGGCTGGCCCCAGCGCTGCACGGGATTGGGCACCTTCAGTTCCGGATGGGCGTTCTGGAAAGCGATGGCGTCGGCCCGCTGGCGCGTGCGCGACGTAGGGTCGGACTGGGCCAGCGCGCCGAAAATCGTCGCCTTGCCCGTCTCGCCAAAGGCAAAGCCCGTCTTCAGGTTGATCTCATTGCCCTTGCCATCGCCTTCCGAATATTGCGAGTGGTGCACGGAGATTTCCGTACCGGGCGTATCGTCGAGAATGATGTTGATCACGCCGGCGATCGCGTCGGAACCGTACTGCGCCGAGGCGCCGTCACGCAGCACTTCGATGCGCTTGATGGCGGACACGGGAATCTGCGCCAGGTCGGGCGCCTGCGCGCCGCGCGCACCCAGCAGGGCGCTGCGGTGGAAACGCTTGCCGTTAATCAGCACCAAAGTCTGGTCCGGAGACAGGCCGCGCAGGGTAGCGGGACGCACGAAGACTTGCCCGTCAGCCATCGGCAAGCGCTGCACCACGTACGAAGGAACCAGTTGCGCCAGTACGTCGTTCAAATCCGACGACTCGACGGCGCCGATATCTTCGCGGTTGAAGACATCCACGGGCGCCATGGTGTCGAATTGCGTACGGTTGCTGCCCCGCGTGCCAGTGACGATCACGGCTTGCGGGGTATCAATAGCGTCGCTGGCGGAAACAGGGGCAGCGAGCGCGTCGCCATGGGCTTGTGCCTGATTGGCGAACACGGCGGTCATGGCACACATCAGGGCCACCGCGCGGGCGATGCGGGTACGGGAGTCGGTCATGGAGAGTTCACTATGCAGGTTTGATCAACAACAACGCGTCACAGCAAGATACGCATCTTGCATGAAATATCACGAAGTTCGGCTTACTTACATTAAAAGCATCTAAATTGCGCCAATAACGTCCGATGGCGACATCATACGAAGGCAATATTTCATCCGTATGACGAGCTGATCACTGCTGGAAAAACCGCCCGCCCATGAAAAAAGGCGCCAGCGGCGCCTTGAGTGAAGCACATAACGACGTCAGCCGCCGGCCACCACCATGCTCTCGATGAGGATGGACCCCGTCTCTTTGGTGCCGCGGCGCAAGGCGTCGGCGCCCACGGCCACGATGTTGCGCAGCATGTCCTTCATGTTGCCGGCGATGGTGATTTCTTCCACCGGGTATTGAATGACGCCATTTTCTACCCAGAAACCGGACGCGCCGCGCGAATAGTCGCCCGTCACGTAATTGGTTCCTTGCCCCATCAGTTCCGTCACCAGCAAGCCCGTACCCAGCTTTTTCAACATGGCGACAAAATCGTCGCTGGCGGCCGTCAGCTTCGAGGTCAGGTACAGATTGTGCGAACCGCCCGCGTTGCCTGTCGTCTGCATGCCCAGCTTGCGGGCCGTGTAAGTCGACAGGAAATAGCCTTGCACCACGCCATCCTTGACGACGTCGCGGCTGACGGTTTTCACGCCTTCTTCATCGAACGGCGCCGAACCGACGCCGCCGATCACGTGCGGGTCTTCGAAGATCTGCACGTGCGACGGCAGCACTTGCGTGCCCAGCGAGTCGTTCAGGAACGTGGACTTGCGGTACAGGGCGCCGCCCGAGGTCGCTTGCACATAGGTACCGAGCAAACCGGCCGCCAGCGGCGCCTCGAACAGCACGGGGCAAGTGCGCGTGCCGAGTTTGCGCGCATTCAGGCGCGACAGGGCGCGCTCGGCGGCGTAACGGCCGATGGCTTCCGGGCTAGCCATTTTGGCGGCGTCGCGCACGGATGAATACCAGTCGTCGCGCTGCATCTTGGCGCCCTTGCCGGCGATGGGCGCCACGGACAGGGTGTGGCGCGAAAACGGGTAGCCGCCGATGAAGCCGCGCGAATTGGCGGACACAAAATGCGATTGCTGCACGTGCACGCTGGCGCCCTCGCTGTTGGTGATGCGCGGGTCGACGGCAAACGCGGCCGCTTCGGCCCGCTGGGCCAGCGCGACGGCTTCCTCGGTGGAAATGAGCCACGGATAGAACAGTTGCAAGTCGCGGGGGGACATTTCCAGCATGTCGGCGTCGGCCAGGCCGGCGCAATCGTCCTCGGCAGTGAAGCGGGCGATGTTGTAGGCGGCGTCCACCGTGGCGCGCAGTGCGGACGGCGAAAAGTCGGAAGTGCTGGCATTGCCGCGCTTCTTGCCGACAAACACGGTCACGCCCATGCCCTTGTCCTTGTTTTGCTCGATCGTCTCGATCTTGCCTTTTCGTACAGAAACGGACAGGCCACCGCCTTCGCTGACTTCGACGGCAGCGTCGGTGCCGCCCGCTTCCCGCGCAAAAGACAACACATCACGGGCCAGTTGCTGCAATTGCTCTTGACTATGGGTAAATACGGAGTCGTTCATGCGCTGTTTTCTTCGGAAAGCCGCTAAAAAGGTTATCATAGCAGTCGTTTACAGTTTACAGGAGCGGTCCACAAGTCCTCTCCCGCCTTATATATCATGCCAAATCCAAACCGGGGAGCTTGCGGCTTCCAATCGACCGAATTCGAACAGGAATATGAACGTCCGTCGAAATCGGAACTCAAACGCCAGATGACCGTCCTGCAAAAGCTGGGCGAAGAACTCGTCAATGAAGCACGCGACCGCGTCAAGCGCGTCCCGATGCCGGAAGACGTGCGCGACGCCATTCTCGAATGCCAGCAAATCAAGGATCACGAAGGCCGCCGCCGCCAGCTGCAATACGTGGGCAAGAAGATGCGCACCCTGGATGAAGAAGAAGTTGCCGCCATCCAACGCACCATCGATAGCTGGAAAGGCTTGTCGAAAGCCGACACGGCCAATATGCACGCGATGGAACGCCGCCGCGACAAGCTGTTGACGGACGACAAGGCGTTGACCGTCTTGCTGTCGGAAAACCCGGAACTGGACGTGCAGCACCTGCGCACCCTGATCCGCAATGCCCGCAAGGAGCAGGCCGAGAACAAGCCGCCAAAAGCCTACCGTGAAATCTTCCAGATCTTGAAAGAGATCGCCAAGAAGAAAAACGGCGGCAAGAAAGATGCCGACGAAGATGACGTTGAAGGCGAAGACGACGAGTAAAAAACTGGGGTCTGACCCCAGCATTGACGAAAAACCGGGATCAGCCCGGTTTTTTTACGACATAGACAGGTGCCCCATGACCACGATAGAAGACGAATTGATTATCGGCCTCGTGTCGATCTCGGACCGCGCCAGCGGCGGCGTATATGAAGACCTGGGTATCCCCGCCCTGGAAAGCTGGCTGTCCGCCGCCATCCGCACGCCTTTCCGCCTGGAAAAGCGGTTGATCCCGGACGAGCGCTCGCAGATTGAAAACACCCTGATCGACATGGTCGACCTGAGCCACTGCCATCTGATCCTGACGACGGGCGGCACGGGGCCGGCGCGGCGCGACGTCACGCCGGACGCCACCTTGTCCGTGGGGACCAAGGAAATGCCCGGTTTCGGCGAACAGATGCGCCAGATCAGCCTGCAATTCGTGCCGACGGCGATCCTGTCGCGCCAGGTGGCCGTGATCCGCGAAACGCCCGAGCGCGCCGCCCTGATCATGAACTTGCCGGGCCAGCCGAAAGCCATCAAGGAAACCCTGGAAGGCTTGAAAGACGCCGCTGGCGTGCAACTGGTGAACGGCATCTTTGCCGCCGTGCCATATTGCATCGACCTCATCGGTGGCCCCTACATGGAAACCGATCCGGTCATCTGCAAGGCCTTCCGCCCCAAATCAGCGCTGCGTCCGGCGCAACCATTACCAGAGGAAAACACATGAGCAACTTGCTGGAAACCATAGAACTCGACAGCGCACCGAATCCTACCGTCGCCATCATCTGGATGCACGGCCTGGGTGCCGACGGCAACGACTTCGTTCCCCTGGTAAAAGAACTCGATTTGCGCGGCTGCCCCGCCATCCGCTTCATTTTCCCCAGCGCCGGCACCATGCCCGTCACCATCAACAACGGTTATGTGATGCGCGCCTGGTACGACATTCTCGTGAACGACCTCGTGCGCCGCGAAGATGAGGGCGGCTTGCGCGCCTCGCAGGCGCAGATCGAAGCGCTGATCGCGCGCGAAAAGGCGCGCGGCATTCCCGCCAGCCGCATCATCCTGGCAGGCTTCTCGCAAGGCTGCGCCATGACCTTGCAAACGGGCTTGCGCCACGCGGAACCGCTGGCCGGCCTGATGTGCCTGTCCGGCTATCTGCCGCTGGCCGACAAGACGGCAGCCGAGCGCACGCCGGCAAGCCTGCAGACGCCGGTCTTCATGGCGCACGGCACGGCCGACCCCGTGGTGCCGATCGGCCGCGCACAGCAGTCGCGCGACTTGCTCACCGGCATGGGTTACAAGGTGGAATGGCACGAGTACATGATGCAGCACTCGCTGTGCCAGGAAGAAATCGACGCCATCGGCGCGTGGCTGAAAAAAGTGCTGGCCTAAAATAAAACAGGCGCGGTGTGCGCCGCGCCTGTTGTCTTGCGGAACGCCGGGAACGATCAGTTCGCCGGCGTTTTTTCATTCCAGATTTTCAGCATGTCGGGCGACGCTTCCGAGCGGATGCCGTTGTCCGTCAGTATCGATTCCGTCGCTGCCAGCATGTCCTTGCGGGGCACGACGACCATTTCCGCATCGCGCTGCTGGAAACGGAAGGTCAGCAAGTCATCGGTCTGGTCGCGCAGCAAGGCCACCAGGTGCGCCAGGCTGCGCACGCGCACGCCATTGACGGAATCGACGACCGAGAAGAAACGGGTGCTGTAGCCATTCATCAGCTTGTGCGGGAAGAAGGGCGCGGCGATCACCACCAGCTCATCGCGCTCGCTATCGGGCGCATCGCCGCGCCGCGTCGCCAGCGGATTGCCGGCAAACGCCATGCCGCCCAGGATCGCCGGGTTGCCATTTGGCACCGCCATGAATTCCGTGGTGGCGCGCGAAAACACCATCGGGCCGAAGATGAAATAGGACGGGTAATTGCCCTGCAGCCCGGCGATCAGCATCGGATGCGCGGCCGAGACGGCTACCTTGATTTTCAGGGGTGCGCCCTGGCGCACCACCGTCAACGGCAATTCGCCGTCTTTCGCCAGCTGCTGCACGCGGTACTGGAAGCGCACGCGGCTGTTGGCATTCAGCTTGACCATGCCCTGGTTGTCGATGGGAAAATCGCCGATATGCGTGATGACATCCCACTCCTTGAGCGGATAGGCCGCATCCTTGCTGGCCGGCGACATCACGACGGCGCCCTCGACGCCCTTGGCCAGCTTCAGATAGGTGCGCAGCGCGGGGTTTTCCAGCGTTTGCGTCACGTCGCGCATGGCCGGCTTGCCCTTGGGTGCGCCACTTTCCTGGTCGCGCAGGAACAGCTCGATTTCCTCGTTGGGGATGATGTAGCCGATGTTTTGCGCATTGAGCATGCCGGCAAAGGCCAGGCCGATCATCTTGTCGCCGGCAATCACGGGGCCGCCGCTATTGCCCGGGTTGATGGCCGCATCGATCTGGATGCGCAGGCCGGAGACGGGGAAGTTGTAGCGCACGAATTCGATGCGCGAAACGATGCCCTTGGTGATCGACAGCGACGTGCCGCCCGTCGGATAGCCATACGCGAGCACGGCATCGCGCACGTCCGGCAAGACATTGGCGCGCGGCACGGCTTTGTGGCTGGCGAAAAAACTGTCGTCGTCGATTTTCAGCAAGGCCAGGTCCATGCCGCGCGAGATGGCCAGCACGGTCGCCGGAATCTTGTCGCCGGCGCCGTTGGCCTGGATCTGCACCTGGCTGGCATAGCCGACCACGTGCGCATTGGTGAGGATGCGACGGCCTTCGATGACGACGCCGGAACCCGTCACCTCTTGCGGCGCGGCCTTGCTCCACGGCTTGTACGGATCAGGTCCGCGCAGGGTGGAAAACACCTTGACGACGGAGTTTTCCAGGGCGGAAGCGCTGGCGCTGGCGGCCGTCTCGGCGGCAAGCGCACGCACCGTCATCAAGGGGCAAAAAGAAAGGGCCAGCGCCAGGAAGGCGCGGCCCATCAGGGTGAAGCACGGACGAGTTTTCATTGAGCTTGTTGGCAATGGAAGGGAAGTAAAATTATATATTGAATAATTGCAACTTCATTACACTTTGTCCATCTTTGCCGAAGAACTCCTCTACACTCCTCTCATCAGGCGGGCAAGGGCGGCACGCCCAACGCCGGTACGGCCGTCTGCGCCCCATTCATCACCATGGCCAGGAAGGTGTAGTAGCCATTGATGCCCATCAAGTCAACCACGCCGTGCTCGCCGAACAGCGCCAGCGCCCGCGCATAGGTAGCGTCGCTGATCCGCTTGTTCTGCTGCAGCTCGATGCAAAAGTCGTGCACGGCTTGCTCGTCTTCTTTCAGGGCAAGCGGCAAGCGCCGTTCCGCAATGGCGTCCACGGCTGCTTGCGCGATGCCGTTCTGCACGGCCAGCGGCGCGTGGATGGCCCACTCGACTCGCTGGTCCCACTGGCGCGCCGTCACGAGGATCGCCAGTTCCGACAACCGCGTGCCGATGGCGCTGCGGTAGCGCAAGTACTCTCCCATGCGCTGCGCCGTTTCCATCAGCTCGGGGCTGCGGATCAGCGGCACGAAGGGGCCGTACAGCGCCCCGCGCGGGCCATCGATGATGGCTTGCGCGGCCGCGCGCTGCTGCGGGTCCAGCTGGTCCAGCGGCAGCGGCGGCAAACGGTCGATATCGCAACCGGCCATCAGGCGGTCCAGGCGACCACGTCCTGCTGCTGTTCGCCGAGGCCGGCGATACCCAGGCGCATGCTGTCGCCTTTTTTCAGGAAGCGCTGCGGCTTGCGGCCCTGGCCTACGCCCGGCGGCGTGCCCGTGGCGATGACGTCGCCCGGTTCCAGGGTCATGAATTGCGACAAATAGCTGACGATCTGCGCCACCGTGAAGATCATGGTTTGCGTATTGCCGGTCTGCATGCGCTTGCCGTTGACTTCCAGGTACAGGTCAAGCTCCTGCTCGTCGATGACTTCATCGCGCGTCACCAGCCACGGGCCGACGGGGCCGAAGGTGTCGCAGCCCTTGCCCTTGTCCCACTGGCCGCCCCGTTCCAGCTGGAACGAGCGTTCGGAAATGTCGTTGACGACGCAATAGCCGGCCACGTATTTCAAGGCGTCCTCTTCGCTCACGTATTGCGCGCGCGTACCGATGATCACGCCCAATTCCACTTCCCAGTCCGTCTTTTTCGAGCCTTTTGGCAGCACGACATTGTCGTCCGGGCCATTCAGGCAAGTAATGGCCTTCATGAACACGATCGGTTCGGCGGGAATAGCCATGCCGGACTCGGCTGCGTGATCCGCATAATTGAGGCCGATGCCGATGAACTTGCCGACTTTCGCCAGCGGCACGCCGAAGCGTGGATTGCCGCGCACCAAAGGCAAGGTCTTTTCGTCGAGTTTGGCCAGCTTGCGCAGGGCCTTGTCGGACAGTTGTGCGCCGTCAATATCGGCAATCACGCCGGACAGGTCGCGCAGTTTGCCTTCTTCATCGATCAGGCCCGGTTTTTCCTTGCCTGGACGTCCATAACGAACGAGTTTCATAGTCTTCCTTGGAGTTGATCATTGCCGCTGTGCAGGCTGCCATTTTACCGGATGCCCCGGCACGCCTGTAGCGGTCTATGAAAAACATCGCAAGTCCCGGCAGTTGCAAGGCCGCCAGTACGCCAAACGCCGCCTGGTAGGCCTGCGGCGGATACTGCTGCTGGCTGTTCAGGGGCCAGCAGCCGAGGATCAGGCCAAAGCCCGCCTGCACCAGGAAGGCGCCCGTGAAAATGAGCAAATTCAGGCAGGTGGCCGCCCTGCCCGTCAGGCTGGCCGGCATGCTTTGCGCGACGATCGCATACTCGAGGCCCGTCACCGTGCCCAGCAAGGTAAACAGCACGGACAGCAAAGGCAGGCTGGGCGTCACATTGCAGGCCATCGCCACTTGCACGCCGACAAACAGGACGATGCCGGCGCCCGCCACCTGCATCGGTTCAATCGCGCGCCGCCCGGCCCACTCCGTCAGCATGCCCATGCCGATGGCGCCGAAGATGACGGCCGCCATGCCCAGGTACAACAAATACGCGACGTTATCGTCAGACAAGCCGCCCACGTCGGCCAGCCAGCGGCCTATCCACAAGCCCTGCACGCCAAAGAACACCGTGTGCGGCAGCAAGATCAGCGCGATGGTGCGGCGAAAACCAGGATCGCGGTACACGCTCCAGACGCTGACCTTGCTCTTGGCCGCGGCAGGCGCGGGCATGGCCGGCGACAGCAGGCGGATCAGCAAGGCTATGGCCAGCGCCGCCAGCGCCAGGCCCAGGAACACACCACGCCAATCCGTGTAATGCAGGACCCGCTTGACAGGCATGGTGGCCGTGGCCGCACCGAGGCCGCCCACGGCGATCAGATAGCCGTGCACGGACGGCAGGCGCGATGGGGCGATGGCGCACGAGACCGCTTTCACGGCGGCCATGAAACAGCCGCCCAGGCCCGCTCCCATCAAGGCGCGCGCCCACATCAGCTCGGCAAAGCTGTGGCCCCGGCTGAACAGCCATACGCCCAGGGCGGCCAGCGCCAGCAGCCACAGTTGCACCGCGCGGGGACCGTAGCGGTCGAGCGCCATGCCGATCGGCAGTTGCACCAGCGCAAAGGCGAGAAAAAAGGCACTGGTCAGCAGGCCCAGCTGGGCGGGTGTCAGGGCGATGGCGCCCAGCAACTCGGCCGTCAGCACGGCATTGACGCCGCGCAGCAGACACGACAGATAATGCCCGAGCGCGAACGGCAGGAATACCAGGCAAAACACGGCCACGCCGGAGCGGGCAGGCGCAACGGCCGCGTGCATGCTCAGGCGGCCTGTGCCAGGCGGATGATTTTATGCGGCAGCTGCGGCACGGGCTCATCCATTTCAAAGAAAAACTTGTCGTGGCCAAATGCCGGCTTCAAATGATCCAGCCACGTTGCTTCCGCATCGAACTTGGCATAAAACGGCCGGCGCACCCAGTCCGGGTTGCGCGCCTGCAAAAATTGCAAAGCAAACAGTTTTTCGCCATTGATGGTGACGATGCCGTCGATGACGACCTTGCCGGGGAAGGCGCTCATGGACGGTCCGCGCACCGTGCGCGACAGGCCCGACACCATCTGGTAGGCGGCCTGGAAAATCTCGTGCGCCTTTGCCAAGGGCAACTCGAAATAGCCGCGCGGACCCGTGTCCCGTTCGACGAACATGTAATACGGAATCGCCCCCAGGCGCGTGCCCGTCTGCCACAGCTCGGCCCAGCTTGCCGGGTCTTCGTTGATGTGACGGATCAGCGGCCCCTGCATGCGCAAGGTGGCGCCTGTGGAGACGATGCGTTTCACGGCTTGCTGGGCAATGTTCTGGCGCAACTCAACGGCATGGCTGTAATGGCCCATCACGGCCAGGTTCTTGCCCGCCTTGACGATGCGCTCGAACAGGCGCATCAAGTCATCCGCATCGCGGTCGGAGACGAAGCGCTGCGGCCAATACGCCACCGCCTTGGTGCCGATGCGAATGTTCTGGATGTGTTCCAGGCCCGGCGCCAGCAGCGGCTCCAGGTAGGCGGCCAGTTGCCGCGTGTTCATGATCATCGGGTCGCCGCCCGTGATCAGCACGTCCGTCACTTCCGGATGCAGTTTCAGGTAGGCAACCAGCTCATGCGACTCTCGCGCATCGAACTTCATGTCGTCCATGCCGACGAACTGGGGCCAGCGGAAGCAGAAAGTGCAATACGCGTGGCAGGTCTGGCCTGCGCTGGGGAAGAACAGCACTGTTTGCGCATATTTATGCTGCAGGCCGCGCACGGGCGCGTCGTTGACCCGGGGCACGTTATGCGTCATCTGGCCGGCCGGATGGGGATTCATGCCCAGACGCAAGCCATGCACATAGGCATCGATGGCCGCCTTGTCGCGCTGCACCAGCACCAGGTCGCGCAAGTGCGCGTACTGCTCGGGTGGCAGCATGTCGCGGTGGGGAAAGACGAGACGGTAGATGGGGTCGTCAGGGATGTTGTTCCAGTCGATCAGTTGATCGAGCACATATTCATTGGTGCGAAACGGCAAGACGTGCGACACCACTTGCACGGCTACACGCTGCTCTTCCGGCAGCCATTCCCACTGCCGCGCCTGCTGAATGGTTTGCCGCGTATACGGCTTGAACTTGGGTGAAAACGGCTCGGTAATGAGTGCGGACACGATCGGCTCCTTGCCTGTAAATAGCGATAACTGTCATGAAATCGGCCGTATATCGGCCAATCCCAGCCTTTTTCTCCCGCATGCCAAGCCACCCTGGCATGCTGTGAAAGTCATCATAATTCTTGCCGTTCGGAACTAAATTGCTGCATATCAACAAGCCGTCGATACGTTGCATGCTGCCTACAAGCAACACCTTAGTTTGTTCCAACGCAAGCTGAGACGAACTTCGGCGACGTAAATTACGTCTTGGCAACACTTCCATCGATATCACAAGGAGCTTTCATGAAACGCTTATTCACGGGTAGCCTGCTGTGCCTGGCATTTGCCGGCGGCAGCGTCAGTGCCGCGGTCGAACCAACGGAAAAAGATGCAATCGCCATGGCCGAACGGGGCGCCGCCTTCATGAAGGCGCATGGCAAGGAAGAAATGATGAAGAAAATCACGGCGAAAGACCCGGACTTCGTGCAGGGCTCGCTGTATGTGGACATGCGCGACATCAAGACGGGCATCGTGCTGGCCCACCCCATCAATCCTTCCATCGTGGGCAAGGATTTGACGGATGTGCCCGATGCGAACGGCAAGAAATATCGCCGTGAAATCATTGAGCTGGCACAAAAGCAGGGCAAGGGCTGGGTCGATTACCAGTACAAGAATCCCGTCAGCGGCAAGATCGAGCCGAAGACCACCTACATTCTGCGCGTCAATGATGTGGTGCTGGAAGCGGGCATCTACAAAAAATAAGACGGGGGCGGCGCGCACGCACGCCGTGCGCCGCCTGCGGTTTGAACAGCCATCGCCAGGAGTCAAGCATGCTCAATCAATTACGCATCGGACCAAAATTATTGCTGGCGCCCACCCTGGTCTTGCTGCTGCTGATACTCAGCTCGAGCGGCGCCTGGTATGGCATGGTGCGGCAAAATGCCTCGCTGGAAAACATGGTGCGGGTACGCATCACGCATTTGAAGGCGGCCGCCGACGTACTAGGAGAGGCCAAGCAGGTGCACGGCAATATGTACCAGTTGCTGTCGTGGACGAATGGCAGCTTCGCCAAGGCCCGCCTCGATACATTGGAGCAACAGATCAAGGCACGCCACGCGGCCATCGGCGCGCAGCTGGCCACGCTGCGCGCCACGGCCACGGGTGCCGAGCGCACCCTCGTCGATGCGGCCATCACGGCGCTGGCCGGCTATCGCAAGGCCGTGCTGGAAACCATGGAAATGGCGCAGATGGACCAGTCGATCGCCACCAATTCCATGCTCAAGGCGGAAACCCAATTCGTCCAGCTCAACACGCAGCTGGCGCAACTGTCGGCCCTGGAAACAAGCCTCAGCAGCGAGGCCCATGCGACGGCCAGCGCCGAGTTCCGCAGCCTGGGCTGGAGCTTGCTGCTGACGGTACTGCTGTCTATCCTCGTTTCCATCGTCGTGACCATGCTGGTGCGGCGTGCCATGCTGGTGGAAATCCGCGGTATTGCCGACGCCGTGCAAGACCTGGCGGCGGGCAAGCTGATGGCGGGCGCGCCCAAGCAGGGCAATGACGAAATCGCCGCCACGTCGCGCGTGCTGGACCAGACCATCGCCCACCTGAACCAGACCTTGCGCACCATCATGAACGCCGTGCAATCGATCGACACGGCCTCGCGCGAAATTGCCACCGGCAATCTGGATTTATCGGCGCGCACGGAAATGCAGGCCAGTTCGCTGGAAGAAACGTCGAGCGCCATGGAAGCACTGACGCAAGCCGTCAATGACAATGCCGACAACGCCCAGCTGGCCTGCGAGCTGGCGGGTCAAGCATCGACCCTGGCCGTGCAAGGGGGCGCGTCGATGCAGCAAGCGGTGACGACGATGGCGACGATACGCGCCAATTCGCGTCAGATCGTGGATATTATCGGTGTGATCGACGGTATTTCCTTCCAGACCAATATCCTCGCGCTGAACGCGGCAGTGGAAGCGGCGCGCGCGGGCGAACAGGGCCGCGGCTTTGCCGTCGTGGCGTCCGAAGTGCGCACCCTGGCGCAGCGCTCGGCCCAAGCGGCCAAAGAAATCAAGACCCTGATTGCCACCTCGGTCACCACCATCGATGGCGGCAGCGTGGCCGTGCAGCAAGCGGGCGACAGCATGGGCGCCATCGTGGCCTCGGTGCAGCAAGTCAATGAAATCATCCAGCGCGTGAAAGAAGCGAGCGCGGAGCAGGCGTCGGGCATCACGGAAGTGAACCAGGCCGTCACGCAAATGGATGACGTCACCCAGCAAAATGCGGCCCTCGTGGAACAGGCGGCGGCAGCGGCGGCCAGTTTGCAGGACCAGGCCGTCAAATTGTCGGCGGCCGTGGCCGTGTTCACCCTCGACCCGCTGGCGCCCGCGCAGCCCGCCTCGCCGGACGAGGAAACGTTCCGGCATCCGGCCAGTGCACAGCAGGAGCGGCGCGCACTGCATAGCCCGCTGCGCGGCATGCCCGGCTTGCACGGCGCAAACACGGCGCCACAGCGCCGGCGCAGCTAGCTGGCCGGCGCGCGCATCGGTTTGCTCAAGTGAGGCGAACCGGCCAGCACGAAGCGCCACGGCGTCTCCATCGCCTTGGAAATACCGATGCGCGGGCCAGCGTGTACCGTCACCTCTTCCTCGCGCGCCAGCAGCATGAATGGCGGCGCATCGAGCGCCAGCCGGTTGTGCATATGCGTGACACCGAGCGCCTGGCACACCTTGCCCGGCCCCGAGCACAGCAGCCGCGCATCCTCGACGCCGCGCCGTTCGCGCATGGCATCGAGCCCCAGGAGCGGTTCGATCGCCCGGATCAGCACGCCCGCCCCATGCCCCGCTTCGCGGCACACAAAGTTCAGGCACCAGTGGATGCCGTACGAGCGGTAGACATAGGCGTGCGCGGGCGGGCCGAACATGGCCGCATTGCGCGGCGTCATCCCACCATACGTGTGCGAAGCCGGGTCCAGCCGGTCATACGCTTCCGTTTCCACGATGCGCCCGCCCACACCGTCGACCAGCACGGTCACGCCGATCAGCTGGCGCGCCACGCTGCTGGAATCATCCGCAAAATCGATACCCGCGAGGATTTTTTTCATCGGGCAATTGTACCGCTGCGCATCGCGCCACACGCCTCGCTTCGTCTTGAAAACAAATAAAACTTGACCTTTCCATCACAAATATCGCGATGAGCAGCGTCGTAAAATGACGAAAATCGCAGCTGGAGCAGGCCCAAACGGGGATTTTTGCGACAAAATATTGCAGAGATGAACTATTGCCGCGCATAAACAGCGATAATCGTCGGGCACTGCGCCAGACGCTCATGCAGCGGGCAGCGGCAGCGCGCACAGAATAAGCACCGGGCACAAAAATGATGATGAAAGCGTAATGATGAGAGCGGCAGCGCAAAAGCAGGTAGTGCAGGAAGATCCGGTTGACGCCCTGATGCGTTCCATCCGTATCCCGCCGCGTCCCAGCCTGCTGGTCGACTTGCAGCGCGAACTGGCGGAACAAGACCCGTCGCCGCGCCGCATCGCGCGCATCATCGCCGATGACGTCGGCATGTCCGGCGCCCTGCTGAAATTGGCCAATTCGCCATTCTATGGCGCCGCGCGCAAGGCCAAGTCCGTCGAGCAAGGCATCAACTTTCTTGGGATCAACCAGTGCAGCGCCATGATGACGGGCTTGCTGGCACGCCAGGCGCTGGAAGCGGAAGGCGTGGAACTGACCAACTTCTGGGATGTGTCGGCCAAGCGCGCGCGCGCCCTGGTATTTACCTCGCGCAAGCTGCGCATCGCCCCGCCCGACATCGCCCACACCTTCGGCCTGTTCTGCGACATCGGCGTGCCCCTGCTGATGAACCGCTTCCCCGACTACGTCAACACGTACGCGGCGGCGGCCAACGATGCGCACAATTGTTTTACGACACTGGAAGACGCGCGCCACCAGACCAACCACGCGGCCATCGGCTGCCTGCTGGCGCGCAACTGGGGCCTGTCCTCCGACGTCTCCTGGGCGATTTTGCATCACCACGACTACACGGTGCTGGCCGACCCGTCCACGGACGACGCCATCCGCTCGCTCGTCGCCCTGTCGCTGCTGGCCGAAAAGGGCATTCAGCGCTACCATGGCAACAGTACTTCGCTCGAGTGGGACAAGGGTGGCGAACTTGCCTGCCAGCATCTCGGCCTGTCGCAGGAAGAAGCCGCCGACCTGCTCGACGAATTGCACGAGATGTTCGATACCGACCATTGAGGTATCAGGCGGCCGCGGCCGCCTGTATGATCTGTCCCGGCGCCTGGCCTGAGCCATGGCGCCCGTTCCCGTTTGCCTGACCCGTATTTCTTAACCTGTTGATCGCCATGCCCAAAAATAAGCGCCCTGTCCTCCGTAAATCCGCCAACACGCCTGAAGACAAGGATGAATCCGTCACGCGCATGCTGTGCACGATGGCCCTGAACCTGGCGGAGCAGGAAGACAGCGAATCGCAGGGCACGGTGCTGGCCGAGCAAGCCGTCGAGTTTGGCCGCCTGATCCGCAAGGCCTTGAATCAAAAGAAGGATGAAATCCTGTACGACGCCATCGAGCGCGCCAAGTACGAAGACGTGGGCGCCTACCAGTACCTGCGCAGCCACATCGAGGAAGCGGCATCCATTTCCGTGATCCGCCGCGACAATGCCCCGGCCATGGAAATCAACGCCTTCGTCGTGCCCCTGCTGGTGCAAAGCACGGGCGGCTTGAAGGAAGCGGACAGCTTCCAGGACCAGGACGCTTTCGAAGCGCTGGTGAAAAGTTTCCAGCAGGCAGAACTGGAAAGCGCCAAGGCCAAGGTGGTCCTGATGAGCCATGCCTACGACCTCGACGAGATCGATCGCATCACCTATAGCCATCTGCACGAGATGGTGCGCGATGCGTATAGCTCGATGACGGACAAGAAGATCGTCGCCACGCCGGGACTGGAAAGCAGCATCGTCGGCTGGAGCGAGACGGCCTTCGGCCCGCAGGACACGGCCGTCGAACTGCGCTTCCTGCTGGGCTTTGCCTTGAAACGCGTGGACGACCCGTTCTATGCGGAACCGAAGGACGAAGCGGCGCTCGACGCCTGGTTCGATGCGCGCATGGCCCGCTACCAGCAGTGGACAACGGAAGTCGGCGAGCTCGTCAAGCGTTGCCTGGCGCCGGCCGGCAGCGCCCTGGAAGTGAGCTTCCTCTACCAGGATCTGTTCCACGGCGGCAAAGAACAAGGCATGAGCGAGTACGCGATGCTGCAGATGATGTCCGGCATCAACCACGCATTGGCGGAAAACAAGGTAGACGCCGGCGACGTCTCCGTGGTCGTCGGCCCGGCCGATGAACATGGCGAAATGTTGTTGCGTGTCAATGTCAGCACGGCGAACGGCCAACTATTGCACAGCGCCGACAAGCCGCTGGACCTGGCCGCCGACCTGCAGGACGAAGTCGACGACATCTGCGACGCGCTGGCCACCATCGGCGTGACGCAACTGTCCGTGGCGCTGAAATTCGATGCCAAGGGACAGCCGCTGGAAGCGCAGCCATACGCGCCGGCGTAAGCTTTACAAGGGCTGTAGTGTTTTCCACTGCAGCAACTTGGCGCCATACGCGAGCGTGTAAGCCGGGCTGCTCGACGGCAAGCTGACGATGCGGTAGCGCTGCGCGTGTTCGCCCAGCACCTTGATGCCCAGCTTCGCGGCCGTGCCACCGTTGAAGGCGATCGTCTGCAGCTGCGGCAGGCTGGCTGCCAGGGCCACCAGGTCGTTGTCGTCACGGGCGCGGATATTGCTGTCCAGGCTGCCCGTGCGCTGCGCCTGCGCCACCACATCCCACAGGCCCACGCCATGCGCCAACAAGGTCGCCAGACGTTCCTCATAGGGCTGGCTTTTCAAATCTACCCCCAGCACCTCGCCCAGCAGCATCCAGAACCTGTTTTGCGGATGCGCATAGTACTGGCTGTGCGCCAGCGATTTTTCGCCGGGCAGGCTGCCCAGTATCAGCAAGCGCGTGCCGGCGTCGACGACGGGATCGAAACAGCGCTTGCGCGCATCTGCGGCTTGCTCTGGCAGGATGACTGGGCTATTGACTGGGCTATTCAATGGGCGGTCCGGAAGGGAAAACGAAGGACCATTTTACCCGGCCACGCGACGGTGTAGAATTCCCGCACAACCTTCCTGCCCACGAGACCGCCCATGCGCACCATCGACACCCTGCTGGCTCAGTATGGCGAAAGCCACCGCAATCACGTCAATGAATGGGTGCACATCGTGTGCGTGCCGCTGATCGTTTTCAGCCTGCTGGGGCTGCTGTGGAGCGTGCATCCCAGCGTGGCGCTGCTCGGCAGTGTTCTGGCCTTATACTATTATTACAAGCTGTCGCGCCCGTTTGCGGCGGGCATGCTGGCGATGCTGGCCGCCATGCTGGGCCTGCTGTTGCTCATGCCGCCGCTGACCATCCTGCCCGTGTCGCTGGCGCTGTTCGTGCTGGCCTGGATAGGCCAGTTCATCGGCCACCAGATCGAAGGCAAGAAACCGTCGTTCCTCGACGACTTGCGCTTTTTGCTGGTGGGGCCGCTGTTCGTGCTGGGATTTTTGTACCGGCGCCTGCGGCTGGCGTATTGAGCGGCAAACGGTCACGTGGTTCGGTGGTTACGTGGGGCCGGTAACAGATTTTTACTATTCGCAACTAGGTATCTGCAGCAAGTGTCCTTATGATAAGTCATCATCTGCCGGTCGACGCAATCGGCAACCAACTTTTGTCCAAGGGAGTTCCACATGAAAGCACCAATTATTGCAGTGGCATTGCTCGCCACCCTGGCCGGCTGCGCCGTACAACCGAACTCGGCAAATGTCTACAACGCGCGCCAGGCGCAGAATGAACAATCGGTCCGCATGGGTACGGTTGAATCCGTACGCCAGGTGACCATCGACAAGGGCGAAACGGGCACGGGCGTGCTGGCAGGCGCGGCGCTGGGCGGCGTGGCCGGCTCGACAGTCGGTGGCGGCAAGGGCGCCATCGCGGCCAGCATCCTCGGCGCCGTCGCTGGCGGCATGGCCGGCAAGAGCATCGAAGCGAATGCCTCGAACAAGCCCGGCCTGGAAATCACCGTGCGCCTGGACAATGGCGACATGCGCGCCATCGTGCAAGATGCCGACGAGCTGTTCCGCCCGGGCGAGCGTGTGCGCCTGCTGTCGGACGGCCGCAAGACCCGCGTCACGCACTGATCCGCTTGCCGGCGCAGGCGCTCAGCCGAATGCGCCGGCAGCGAGCAAGACTGAAGGGTGCAGCCAGATGGCAATCGCAGCCGTCACGACGACATACACAAGTACGCTCCATACTTTGATCTGCAGTGAGGCTGACATGGCGCTCCCCTTTCAAAGATGCAATCCGGAAAATATTTACTTGATAATAAAGTAAATATTTTCATAAATTCAATATTTTCCAGAAGCACTGCGCTGGCTCAATCCCGGCTGTCTCCTGACGGCACATTGAGCAAACTCGACCGCACTCGCCATCCCCGCGCGATGCCCGTATACTTGCGCGATGTCATCTCCTCTCCTGTTCATCATTGCCTGCCTGATCTGGGGCTCCACCTTCTGGGCCATCACCTTGCAGCTGGGCGACGTCGCCCCCGCCGTTTCCGTGGTCTACCGCTTCGGTCTCGCGTCCGCCACCCTGTTTGCCTGGTGCGCCGTGCGCGGCGACCGCCTGCGTCTGCCGTGGCGCGCGCAAAAATGGATGCTGCTGCAAGGCCTGGCCTCGTTTGCCCTCAGCTATGTGTGCACCTACAGCTCGGAGCAATACCTGGTATCGGCCCTCGTCAGCGTGCTGTTCGCGCTGATGGTGTTCTGGACGCCGTTGCTCAACCGCATCGCCTTCGGCACACCGATCACCTTGAGCACCTGCTGCGCGGCATTCGTCGCCATCTGCGGCATCGTGCTGCTGTTTTACCAGTCCATCGGCGCGGCGCTGCAAGATATTCTGGGCGGCGGCAATGGCCATTTTCTGCTGGGCTTTATCCTGGCGCTGGTGGCTACCGTGTCGAGCACGGCAGGCAATGCCCTCGTCATGAAAGTGCGCGAACATTCGGGCAACGTGATGCTGACCATGGCCTGGACCATGCTGTGGGGCACCTTGATGGTGGCCGCCTGGGCCATCGCCACGGGCCAGTCCTGGCAGCTGCCCACGCGCCCCAGTTACTGGATGGGATTGGTGTACCTGGCCATCTTCGGCTCGGTGATCGCCTTCAGCGCGTATTTCACGTTAATCGCCCGCATCGGCACGCAAAAGACCGTGTATATCGGCGTCGTCACGCCCGTCATTTCCGTGCTGCTGTCGGTACAATTCGAACACTACCGGCCCGCAGCCATCGAATGGGTGGGCATGGTGCTGTGCCTGTCCAGCGTGGCCTGGGCCCTGACGTCGGGCGCGCGCAAGACGAATACCATTGCTTCCCTTTCCACCACTCCATCAGCAAAGGCAACATGAGCACCTCTTCCTCCCTCGCCATCCGTCCCGCAGCCGCATCCGACGTGGCCGCCATCTTCGGCATGATCCACGAACTGGCCGTGTTTGAAAAACTCGAACACATGATGATCGCCAAGGAATCCATGTTGCACGACAGCCTGTTCGGCGCCCATCCCGCATGCGAAGCGCTGGTCGGCGAGGAAAATGGTGAAGTAGTGACCTTCGCCCTGTTCTTCCATAATTTTTCCACCTTCCTGTGCCGCAAGGGACTGTACCTGGAAGACCTGTACGTGAAGCAATCGATGCGCGGCAAGGGTTATGGAAAACAGATGCTCGTGGCGCTGGCGCAACTGGCCGTCGAACGCGATTGCGGCCGCTTCGAATGGTCGGTGCTGGACTGGAATGAAAATGCGATCAACTTCTACAAGGGCATGGGCGCGGACGTGATGCCGGACTGGCGCATCTGCCGGGTCGCTGGCGATGCCTTGATGCAATTGTCGGCAGGCACGCCAACATCGGCCTGATGGGGGAACTGTCAGCGCAAGTTCCAAAAAAAATCCCCGCGGGCTAGCGGCACCGCGGGGCAGAACCCATTGTCAAGTGGGAGGGGGAGAATGCAATCAACGGTTATCAATATAAACGCTGCCGCTTGCGATGGCGCAGACCTTTACATTTGCTTACCGGGCCTTACATTTGACTTAAATCCGCTAACCAAGTGTCACCCAGTGTCGCCCGGATGCCACTGATTATTTCCGTGGTTCAATCAATGTGCCGTGCAAGCCAATATGTTGTTGCGCAACCCCACTGCCACCCTGCGATTTTCTATAGATTTGATACACTGTCAGGCAGGCGATGCAGCCAGCAACCACGGCAAAAATGACCATGCGACGCTCCTTGAGTATGCTTGAGGGAATCAGGCCTGCGGCTGATGATGACCAGGCGAACAGGGAAATTCAGTGTGGCATCTTCGGCCTGGGGGACATTGCGGAAGATCAAACGCGCCAAAGTGACGGCACGCTGGCGTTTGATGCGACGCAAAATGGCGGCAATGCGCTCACACACAATGAACGAATCAATGAACGAATCGCATACGGGAGCCACATCATGAATGTTTCTGCCAAACCGCTCGTCATGAAAATCTACCGCGCCTACCTGCGCTCCCGCCTGGAGCGCTACACACGCGACTTGCAAGCCATCGCCGAACAGCGCGAAAACGACTTCCAGGCCGAACGCATCCTGCACCAGGCCGTCGTCTCGGTGCGCTCCAAACTGCACTCGCTGTAACCGTGATGCCGTCAGCGCTGCCGGCCGGCCACGGCCCAGCGCTCCACCAGCTCGAACAAGCCTTGCGTCAACAGGGCCAGCACGGCTGCGGGGATCGCGCCGGCCAGCAGCATGTCGTTGTCATTGAGCGCCAGGCCGATGGTGATGCGTTCGCCATAGCCGCCCGCGCCGATAAAGGCGGCGATGGTGGCCGTGCCCACGCTCATCACGGCCGCCGTTTTCACGCCCGCCAGCATCACGGGCAAGGCCAGGGGCAAGTCCACGTGCAGCAGGCGGTCGCGCCGGCTCAAGCCCAGCGCCAGCGCCGCCATGCGCAAGCCTTGCGGCACCTGCAAGATGCCCGTGCACGTGTTGCGCACGATGGGCAGCAGCGCGTACACGAATAGCGCCACCAGCGCCGGCACGGTGCCGATCATGCCCAGCACCGGGATCAATATCGCCAGCAAGGCCAGAGAAGGCACCGTCTGCAGCACGCCGACGAAGGCCAGCACCGTTTGCCGCAGCGGCGCTGAAAACGCCGCCAGCACGCCCAGCGGAATGCCGATCAGACATGCCAAAGCCACCGACAACAATACCAGGGTCACATGCTGGCGCGTCAGGGTCCACAAGTCGTCGCCGATAATTTTATCGAGCAGCTTGCCGCGCGCGGCGGCCGGTTGATTCGCCTGCGTGCCGGAAGCCAGCCACTGGCGCGCCACGTCGGAAAAACGCTTGCCGTCGATTTCCACGGCCGCATTCATGGCGATCATGTCGCTCTCGCTGATGCGTCCCTGCAACCCTTGCAACGCCAGCCAGGCGGCGGGGAAACGCTTCGGCACGTCGAGCCGGTACAGGAGCATGGCGTCATAGCGGGGAAAATACTGCTGCGTGTCGGCCAGCACACGCAAGCCGTACTGGCGTATCTTCGCATCCGTCGAATAGATGTCGATCACATCGACCTGGCGCTGCGCCAGCGCTTCATAGGCGATGCCGTGATCGAGGCCGCGCGGGCGCTGCGGCAAGCCATAACGCGTGGCCAGGCCTGGCCAGCCGTCGACCCGGCCGATGAATTCATGCGACAGGCCGAATTTCAGGGCCGGGTGCTGGGCCAGCTGCGCCAGGCTGGCGATGGATTTTTCATCAGCGCGCACGGCCAGCGCATACGTATTGTTAAAGCCCAGCGGCACGGCCACGCCCAGTCCCAGCGCCGCCAGCTCGCGCCGCATCTGCGCCAGGTCGATGGCTTTGTCGTGCTTGAGGATTTCGCTGCCGATGGTGCCCATGTATTCGGCATACACGTCGATGCTGCCCGCCTGCAGCGCGGCCAGCACGATGGCCGTGTTGCCCAGGCCCTGGCGGTGCTGCGCCTTGACGTGCGGCGCGGCGCTCTGCTGGAGGATTTCGCCGAGGATGTACGATTCCGTGAAGCGCTTCGAGCCCACCTTCAAGGTGCCACCATCCTGGGCAAGGGAGGACATGGGTGCGGCGGCAAAAACAAGCAACAACAACAGGTAAACAACACGCACGCGGCGCTCCAGGACGGATGATCAATCCGGCAAGCTTACCACCGGCGCGCGCCAGACACCGCCATGCACCACGCCCGCGCACGGGTTCAGGCCCAGCGCATACGCCAGGTCTGCCGGGCGCGCGATGCGCCACAGGGCGAAATCGGCGCGCTTGCCCACCACCAGGCTGCCCGTCCGATCCTGCAAACCCAGCGCGCGCGCCGCATGGATCGTGCAGCCGGCCAGCGCTTCCTGCGGCGTCAGCCGCCACAGGGTGCACGCCATGTTCATCGCCAGCAGCAAGGACGTCATCGGCGACGTGCCCGGGTTGCAATCGGTGGACACGGCCATCGGCACGCCAGCCGCGCGCAATGCCGCGACAGGCGGCGGCTGCGTCTCACGCAAAAAGTAATACGCGCCCGGCAGCAGCACGGCCACCGTGCCGTGTTGCGCCATGGCGGCGACGCCCTCTTCCGACAGGAATTCCAAGTGATCGGCCGACAGGCCATCGTAACGGGCCACCAGCGCCGCGCCGCCCAGGTCCGACAGCTGCTCCGCATGCAATTTGACGGGTAGCCCCAGCGCCCGTGCCGCGTCAAACATGCGCTGCGTTTGCGCCGGCGTAAAGCCGATGCGTTCGCAAAACGCGTCGACGGCGTCGACCAGTCCATCGTTCGCCAACTGGGGCAGCATCCGCGCGCACAGCAGCTCGATATAGGCGTCGGGGCGGCCCGCATATTCGGGTGGCAGCGCGTGCGCGCCGAGGAAGGTGGTGCGCACAGTGAGCGGCAGCTGTTCCCCTATCCTGCGCGCCACACGCAGCATCTTCGCCTCGCTATCCGCGTCAAGACCGTAGCCGGACTTGATCTCCAGGGTCGTCACGCCCTCGGCCAGCAGCGCCAGCACGCGGGGCAAGCTTTGCCGCAGCAATTCGTCGTCGCTGGCCGCGCGCGTGGCGCGCACGGTGGACATGATGCCGCCGCCGGCGCGGCTGATGTCTTCATAGCTGGCGCCATTCAGGCGCGCCTCGAATTCGTCGCTGCGATTGCCCGCGTGGACGATGTGCGTGTGGCAGTCGATCAGGCCGGGCGTCAGCCAGCAGCCCTGGCCGTCGTGCAGCGCCGCGCCGCTGGCCGGCAGCTCGTCGCCGGGGCCGAACCACGCGATGCGGCCATCCTTGACGGCGATAGCCGCGTCCAGCAGTTCGCCATAGCCGTGCTCCATGGTAGCCAGGTGAACGTTGTGGATGACCATATCCCAGTCTTGCATGTGTTTGCCCTCCTAGATGAACAGGTCGACACGGAACACGGCCGTGCGCTGCAAGGCGTCGAGCCGCCAGTCCGGCGCATCGTCGGCGTCGAGCAGCAGCGCGTCATGACGGGACAGCGCGAACTGCTGCTCGCCACCGCGTGCCAGCACGTGGCCTTCGCCGGCGACGAACAGCAGGGTCGCCGCGCTGCGCCGCGCCAGCTTGCCCGGCGCCGTGATTTTTTCCAGCTGATGGCGGCAGCGGTCGCGCCGCGTCATCACATTGAAATCCGTCGTCGGCCCCTTGACCTGCGCAACCACGGCCGCTTCGCCGGGAAACCACAGCATCGGTTGCGCCGCGCTCAAGGTCACCTTGCGCGCGCCGTCGAGCGTCAGTTGCACGCTGTCGCCATCGACCAGCATCAGGCTGCGGTCGATGCCGGGAAAGCTGGAAAATGGCCCACTGGCCGTGATCGTCGCCAGGCTGATGCGCCAGTCGAAATCGTCGAAGCCGGCACCCGGGGGAGCAATCGCGATTTCCGTCGTGCTGCCGCCGCCGTTTTTCCACGGCGCGGCGCGCAGGTATTCCTGCGGGATGAAGGTTGCCATCAGAGTGCCCTCAGTTGCGCCAGCGTGCGCTTGTAGGCGGTGGCGATGGCGTCCTGCGCCACGTGGCGCCCATCGCGCACCTGCCACTGGCCGCCGCACAGCACGTCGCGCACCAGATTGTCGTTGCCGCAGAAAAGTACGCTGCCCAGCACATCGGCGATGGCCACGCCGCACAGGTTCACATGCGCGTCGTCGAGCACCAGCAAGTCGGCACGGCAGCCCGGCGCCAGGGCACCGAGCTTGCGCCCGGCCGCCTGCGCGCCGCCCTGCAAGGCCGTTTGCCACAGGTAGTCGCCCACATGGCGTTCTTCGGGCGTAGCGGCCACATTGCGCTGCTGGCGCTGCAAGCGCTGGCCATATTCGAGCCAGCGCAATTCCTCCACCGGCGACTGGGACACGTGGCTGTCGCTGCCGACGCCGAAACGCCCGCCGGCGGCGACGAATTCGGCCAGCGGAAACAGGCCGTCGCCCAGGTTCGCTTCCGTCGTCGGGCACAGGCCTGCCACGGCGCCGCTGGCCGCCATCAACGCCACTTCATCGGGCTGCACATGCGTGGCATGCACGAGGCACCAGCGCGCATCGACGTCGATCTGATCGTACAAATACTGCACCGGGCGCAGGCCGGTGACATCGAGACTCTGGCGCACTTCGCCCTGCTGCTCGGCGATATGGATGTGGATGGGGCGGTCCGCGGGCAGCGCTTGCGCCACTTCACGTATCTGCGCCACGCCGGCCGCGCGCAGGGAATGGGGCGCAAAGCCCACCTCCACCTGCCCGCCACGCTGCGGCGCCAGCGCTTCGACGATGCGCAAGACATCGTCCGCACCGGTGCGAAAGCGCGCCTGCTCGGGTTTCAACGGTTGTTCGCCAAAACCCGCATGGCTGTACAGCACGGGCAGCATGGTCACGCCGATGCCGCTGAGGCGCGCCGCGGCCAGCACCCGTTCGGCCGTTTCGGCGGGACGCGCATACAGCGCGCCGGCCGCATCGCGCTGCAGGTAGTGAAATTCGCAGACAGCCGTGTAGCCATGGCGCAGGCATTCGGCAAACAGCTGCGCGGCGATGCTTTCCATCTGCTGCGGCGTGATGTGGTGCGCGAAACGGTACATCAGCTCGCGCCAGGTCCAGAAGCTGTCAGGGCCATCACCGGCGACTTCCGTCATGCCGCCCAGCGCCCGCTGGAACGCGTGCGAATGCAGGTTGACCATGCCGGGCAAGACGTATTCGGCCACTTCCGCGCCGGGCGGCGGCGCGGCGTTGTCCGCCACCACCGTCAGATCGCCGGCCGCGTCCCACTCCAGCAGCACGTCGCGGCGCCAGCCTTGCGGCAGCAGCGCGTGGCGCGCAAACAAGCAGCCGCTCAACGCGCCACCCATGCCACGGCCGCTTCCATCATCTGGCGCAGCAGCGGCTGTACCTGTGCCGCCAGGTCGGGCCGGTAGCCGAAAGGCGCCGTCTCGTCCATGTACAGACACTGGCACATCTCCAGCTGGATCGCATGCACGCGGCTTGCCGGCTGGCCGTAATGGCGCGTGATATGCCCGCCCTTGAAGCGGCCATTCAAGGCCACGGTAAATGTATCCTGCGCGCGCGCGATATCGACCACGGCGGACGTCAGGCCGCCATCGCAGCTGGCGCCATCGGCCGTGCCGAAGTTCAGGTCGGGCAGCTTGCCGTCAAAGAAGCGCGGCACATGCGAGGCGATGGAATGGGCGTCCCACAGCACCACGGCGCCATGCACGCGCAGCAGACGGTCCAGTTCCGCGCGCAGCTGCGCATGGTACGGCGCCCAGTAGCGCCGCAGCCGGCGCTGCACATCGGCCGCATCGGGCTCCTTGCCGGCCAGGTACAGCGGCTCGCGGTGGAAGGTATCGCTGGGCAGCAAACCCGTCGTATCCTGGCCTGGATACAGATTCGTGTCCTCCTGCGGGCGATTCAAGTCGATGGTGTAGCGCGACCAGCGCGCCGACAGCACGGACGCATCCATCTCCTGCAAAAAGCCATACAGTTCGCGCAGATGCCAGTCCGTATCGGCCTTGATCAAGGCCTGCGGCGTCATGCGCGCGGCGATATCGTCCGGTATGTCGGTGCCCACATGGGGCATCGACACGAGCAGCGGAATGCTGCCTTCGTTGAAGCGGAAATCCATGCTTGTCTCCTTGCGCCCGCTCAGGCGTACAGCGGGGCGAACAAATTCTTGCACGTGCTGCTCAACTCACCATGCAGCACCATCTGCTTGGCCGCCTCGATATCGGGCGCGAAGAAACGGTCGGCGTCGAAGAACGGCACTTTCTGGCGCAACTGATGATGCACATGCTCGAGGTGCGGCGAGGTTTTCAGCGGGCGGTGGAAATCGATGCCCTGCGCAGCGGCCAGCAGCTCGATGCCGACGATGACGGCCGTGTTGTGCGCCATGTCGTCCAGGCGGCGCCCGGCGAACGTGGCCATGCTCACGTGGTCTTCCTGGTTGGCGGAAGTGGGCAGGCTGTCGACGCTGGCCGGATGGGCGAGCGACTTGTTTTCCGACGCCAGCGCGGCCGCCGTCACGTGGGCGATCATGAAGCCGGAATTGACGCCCGGGTCGCGCACGAGAAATGGCGGCAAGCCGGAAAGCGTGGCGTCGATCAGCAGCGCGATGCGGCGCTCGGCCAGCGCGCCGATTTCAGCAATCGCCAGCGCCAGCGTGTCGGCCGCAAAAGCCACCGGCTCGGCGTGGAAATTCCCACCGGAGACGATCTCCGCCTGCCCGTTCAGGCCATTCTGGAAGATCAGCGGATTGTCCGTGACGGCATTGGCTTCGATCAGCAGGGTGCGGCCGACGTTGCCGATCAGGTCCAGGCAGGCGCCCATGACTTGCGGCTGGCAGCGCAGGCTGTACGGATCCTGCACGCGCTCGTCGCCTTCCAGGTGCGAGGCGCGGATGGCGCTGTGCGCCACCAGCTGGCGGTACATCTGCGCGGCCAGGATCTGCCCCGGCTGCCCGCGCACGGCATGCACGCGCGCGTCGAACGGCGAGTCGCTGCCCTTGGCCGCGTCGAGCGACAGCGCCCCCGTGACCATGGCCGCTTCCAGCAGGCGCTCGGCCATGAACAGGCCATGCAGCGCCAGCGCGTTCGACACTTGCGTGCCGTTGATCAGCGCCAGGCCCTCTTTCGCCGCCAGCACGACGGGCGCGATGCCCGCCTGCGCCAGCGCTTCGGGCGCCGCCATCAATTCGCCGTTGACGCGCACCTCGCCCACGCCCAGCATGGCCAGGGTCATGTGCGACAGCGGTGCCAGGTCGCCCGAGGCGCCGACGGAACCCTTGGCGGGAATGGCCGGCATGATGCCCGCGTTGTACAGCGCGATCAGGGTGTCGACGATCAGCGGGCGCACGCCGGAAAAGCCGCGTGCCAGGCTGCCGATCTTCATCAGCATGATCAGGCGCACGACGGCGTCCGACAGCAGTTCGCCCGTGCCGACCGAGTGCGACAGGATCAGGTTGCGCTGCAATTGCTCGAGCTTTTCATCGGGGATGCGCGTCTTGGCCAGCAGGCCGAAACCCGTGTTGATGCCGTAGGCCGCATCACCCTTGGCGACGATGGCTTGCACGGCGGCGGCCGACGCTTCGATGACGGGATAGGCCTCGGCGGCGAGGATCAGTTTCGCGGGTGCGGCCCAGACGGCGCGCAGGTCGCCCAGGGTCATCGCGCCCGGTTTCAGGGTCCAACTTTTGGAGTGCTGTGTCATGTTTGCTTTCACTTCGTATTAAGCATCGGCAGGTTCAGATTGTTACGCTTGGCGCAGGCGGCCGCTGTTTCGTAGCCGGCATCGGCATGGCGCATCACGCCCGAGCCGCTGTCGTTGACCAGCACTCTAGCCAGGCGTTTCGCCGCCGCTTCACTGCCATCGGCCACGATGACCATGCCCGCATGCTGAGAATACCCCATTCCCACGCCGCCGCCATGGTGCAGCGAGACCCAGGTGGCGCCGCCGGCCGTGTTCAGCATGGCGTTCAGCAGCGGCCAGTCTGAGACGGCGTCCGTGCCATCCTTCATGCTTTCCGTCTCGCGGTTCGGGCTGGCCACGGAACCCGTATCGAGGTGGTCGCGGCCGATGACGATGGGGGCCTTCAGCTCGCCCGTGCGCACCATCTCGTTGAAGGCCAGGCCGGCGATGTGGCGCTCGCCCAGCCCCAGCCAGCAGATGCGCGCCGGCAGGCCCTGGAAGGCGATGCGCTCGCGTGCCATGTCCAGCCAGTGGTGCACCTGCTTGTGGTGCGGGAACAGTTCCTTGATCTTCGCATCCGTTTTATAGATGTCTTCCGGGTCGCCCGACAACGCCACCCAGCGGAACGGCCCGCGCCCTTCGCAAAATTGCGGGCGAATGTAGGCGGGCACGAAGCCGGGGAAGTCGAAGGCGTTCTGCACGCCCTGGTCGAACGCCACTTGGCGGATGTTGTTGCCGTAGTCGACCGTGTGCACGCCCATGGCGTGGAAATCGAGCATGGCTTGCACGTGGGCGGCGCAGGAGTCGGCGGCGGCCACCGTCAGGCGCGCATGGCGCTGCGGGTCCTGCTGCGCCGCCTTCCAGTCCGATACGCTCCAGCCGCGCGGCAGATAGCCGTTGACCAGGTCATGCGCGGACGTCTGGTCCGTCACCAGGTCCGGCACCAGGCCGCCCGCTTTCGCGCGGCGCACCAGTTCCGGCAGCACTTCGGCCGCGTTGCCCAAGAGGCCTATGGAAATCGCTTCCTTGCGTTCGGTATGGTATTTGACCAGTTCCAGCGCTTCATCCAGGCTGGCCGCCTGCTTGTCCAGGTAGCGCGTGCGCAGACGGAAGTCGATGCTGCTTTGCTGGCATTCGATATTGAGCGAGACGGCGCCCGCCATCGTGGCGGCCAGCGGCTGTGCGCCGCCCATGCCGCCCAGGCCCGCCGTCAGGATCCAGCGCCCGCCCCAGTCGCCGCCGAAATGCTGGCGGCCCGCCTCGGCGAAGGTTTCATACGTGCCTTGCACGATGCCCTGCGTGCCGATATAGATCCAGCTGCCGGCCGTCATCTGGCCGTACATGAACAGGCCTTGCCGATCGAGTTCGTTGAAGTGTTCCCAGTTCGCCCATTTCGGCACCAGGTTGGAATTGGCGATCAGCACGCGCGGCGCATCAGCGTGAGTCTGGAACACGCCCACCGGCTTGCCGGACTGGATCAGCAAGGTCTGGTCGTCTTCCAGTTCGCGCAAGGACGCGAGGATCTGGTCGAAACAGGCCCAGTTGCGGGCAGCGCGGCCGATGCCGCCGTAGACGACCAGATGCTGCGGATTTTCCGCCACTTCCGGGTCCAGGTTGTTTTGCAACATGCGGTAGGCCGCTTCGGCCTGCCAACTCTTGCAAGCCATGACCGTGCCGCGCGGGGCGCGGATGGTACGGCTGGCATCAAAGCGTGGATCGGTGTCCATTGTGCTGTTCATGCTGTCTCCTCGTAGGGTGCGAGCGGACATGCGTGGTCCGCTCTGGTGCTCCCAGCATAGGTTGTCTATACAACCAAGTCAACAGGTTTTTGCAAGTGAAAACAGGCTATTTTTTCTCGAACACGCGCTTGCCCGCCACCCACGTCTGCAGCACTTGCGTCTTGCCGATGGCCGCTGGCGCCACGGTGAACAGGTCCTGGTCGACGACGATGAAGTCCGCCCATTTTCCCGCTTCCAGCGTGCCGATGACTTTTTCCTGGTGCGCCGCCCAGGCCGCGTCCAAGGTAAAGCAGCGCAACGCTTCCGTCACCGTCATGGCTTGCTGCGGGTACCAGCCGCCGGCCGGGAAACCCTCGCTGTTCTGCCGCGTGACGGCCGCGTGGATACCCTCGAACGGGTTCGGCGACTCGATGGGGAAGTCGGAGCCGCAGGCGATGCGCGAACCCTGTTTGAGGAAGGTGCGCCACGCATACGCGCCCTTGATGCGTTCGTGCCCCACGCGCTGCTCCGCCATGTTCTGGTCCGAGGTGGCGTGCGTCGGCTGCATCGAAGGGACGATGCCCAGCGCCTTGAAACGGGGGATGTCGCTCAGTTTCACCACCTGCGCGTGTTCCATGCGGTGGCGCAGGCCCACGCTGCGGTATTGCGCGGTCAAGGCTGCGTAGCCGTCGAGGATTTGATGGTTGCCAGCGTCGCCAATGGCATGCACGTTCACCTGATAGCCGGCGCGCATGGCTTTTTCCATCTTTGCGCGCATGGCGTCATCTTTAAAGAACAACAGGCCGCTGGTAGTCGGATCGTCGCTGTACGGCGCCAGCAAAGCCGCGCCGCGGCTGCCCAGGGCGCCGTCGGACAGCAGTTTCACGGCGCGCAAGGCGTACATGTCGCGCGCATAGCTGGTCAAGGGACCATTTTTCGACAGCGCGTCGAAGTCTTCCGTCGTATCGGCAATCATGCCGTACACGCGCACCGTCAGCTTGCCGTGGTCCGCATAGTCGCGGAACAGCCGGTCCTGCATCTGGCCGATGCCCGCATCGTGCACGCTGGTCAGCCCCACTTGCGACAGCTGCGCCAGCGCGCCATCGAGGGCGGCGCGGTTTTCCACGTCGCCCGGCTTGGGCAGCACGGCATCCATCAAGTCCATGGCACTGTCGACCAGCACGCCGGTGGCGTTGCCCTGTGCGTCGCGTTCGATCTTGCCGCCGGCAGGATCCAGCGTATCGCGCGTGATGCCGGCCAGCGCCAGCGCGCGGCTGTTGGCCCAACCCGCGTGGCCATCGACCCGGCGCAGCCACACGGGCCGCGCGCTTTCCGCCGCATCGAGTTCCGCCGCCGTGGGGAAGCGCCCCAGCTTCCAGATTTCCTGGTTCCAGCCATTGCCGACGACCCAGCTGCGCTCCGGGTGCGCGCGCGCGAAGTCGCCCACGGCCTGCACGGCGGCCGGCAGCGAGGACGAACCGTACAACATCACGCCACTGGCGATGGTCCCCAGACCGAACACGTGGCCGTGCGCATCGATCAGGCCCGGCAGCACGGTTTTTCCCTGCACGTCGACGTGCAGGGCGCCCTTGGCCGCCTTGCGTTTCACCTGCGCGGCGCTGCCGACGGCGAGCAGTTTTCCAGCGTCGTCAAAGGCCAGCGCCGTGAAGCGCACCACCTTGCCGTTTGCATCGAGCGTGTAGCCGTTGGCGTTATCGATGACGGTATCGGCGTGGGCGTAAACGTGGGTCAGGGCGCCCAGGCAGGCGAGAACGAGCAAGGTACGGCGCGGGATCGGCATTTCCATCTCCAAGTCTTGAATGAAAAGACGAGTGTATAGAAATTGGCAAAATGGTCAATCAGGCAGCGTGAGGTTCCCGTACCATCAGCCAGTAATCGCAGCCCGTGACGGCTTCCCCATACCGCCCCGCCACCACGAAGCCCAGGCGGGCATAGAACGGCAGGCTGCGTTCGTTGTACGTCTCCAGGAAGCACGCGGCACCGGCCGCATCGACGGCCGCCAGGCCAGGCGCCAGCACGGATGCGCCCAGCCCCCGGCCCTGTGCGGCGGGATCGATGCCGGCGATCGACAGATACCACGCATCCTGCAGACCATGCGGCGCCAGCGCATGTTCCATATTCTCGACGATGGCCGTGAAATGGGCGAAGCCGCACTCCCCCAGCAGCGCGCGCAACGCTGCTTCGCGCTGCGCATACGCGGCCTGGCGCAGTGGCACCGGCGTGTCCGTCGTCCAGATGGCAGCGCCATTGCCCGCTTCATTGCACACCTCGTCAGCCAGGTCGACGCGGCCCGCCTGCTCACCCTCGGCCAGCGCCAGCGCGAAGTACGCTTCCAGCATGGCCAGACGCGCCGTTTCGTCCTCGCCGCACGCCACCGTGACGGTGCGGTAAAACGGGTCGCCGATCAGGGCGGCGGCCAGGCTGTGGGCGGTGCGGGAGGTTTCGGCGGGCGATGGGCTGGACATGGTTCTCTTTCTTTTTGTGGAAACGCCCGGCATCTTAGCGCAAGCGCGCAGGCCTTGCGCCCAGTCAATATCGGCAAGGCTCCGCTGGCCTACGCTGGCGTTTTATCGCGGAGTCCCCATGGCCAGCCACCATGTCATCAGCACCACCGCATGCGACGTGTTCTTCAAGCTCGTGGCCCACCAGAAGAAAAGCCTGGGCGCGCGCTTCATGAGATCTACCTCGAAGCTATCTGCCTTATTTGTCGCCCTCCGGCATCACGACTACAGCTGGAACGTCATTTTTCTGCACGATTGTGAACGTCTTGAACGCTGGCCGGGACTGGATGATCGTGACGAACTTGTCCACTTTACCGACATATTTTCGAAATGACTCAACTGTAGCGTCACATCGTGATCCCACAATGATTTCCCTAAGAACAAACGTTTCACTAAACGGTAGATAAAAACTTCCATTGATAGGATCTGGTTCTTTCAACTCTCCAAGAAGCCGCCACTCTTCTTCGTAAGACCAACCTTTTGCCTTTGTAGTCGAAAGTCCCTTCATCATGTCAAACGTGACGCCGCCGTGCGGGTCGTTGGGGACCAAGATGTGAGTCGTCCGTTCTTCGGTGTATGTGATCTGAGTTGGCATGTCCTCATCCGTCACATCAAATCCCAAACATACGCCCTGATGATTCTGGGTATAGTGTGCCCACATAAGCGGGCTTTTCCAGTGTTCGACCATACATAGGAGGCCTACGTTTTTGATGTAGTGTTCGAGCACCTTTTTAAAAATGTATCGTCCATCACGCCCTTCAAACTTTATGCTTTTCAACTCGAAAGGATCGTTGAGATTATCGAATCGTGAAAACCGCATACGGCGTTCTGGCAAAATGTAGTCAACGGCGTTTTTAAGGGTAGTCATGTGGTAAAGGCGCATAAAACTCCATAGCAGCAACACCTGGCAAGGGTATTAGGCAAATCTACTTCGAGCTGCCTTTTAGTTTTCCATACATTACCCAGTTACCCACATAGAAGAGGAAAAACGATGTGAGCGGTAGTCCGAGTGCCAGCCGTAAGGCTAGATACGTATCTTCCAAACGGCTCGCCCGAATAGGAATTAGTCGGTCGATGGTTTCGCGTGAATCTCTCATGCTTCCGCATAGGATAGGTTTTTGAAAATCGGGTTCATTCGGATCGAGGCACTGACGGCCCATCTCAATCGAATTTTTCGCTTCGGACGCAATGTATTCTGAAAGCTTTTGATATTGGTAGTAGCTATATCCCGACCAAACGCCAAAGCCAACAAGTGATGTTAGAGCGATTGTTATAGCCAGCCGTTTAAGTCGTTGACGTATCATAATCTTCAGTTGGCTACAGGAATAACAGCGTGAAAAGTTTATCATTATTGCACGTGCGAAGAGCCTAAAGCGCGCCCAAGGGAAAACCACAATAGCGCGTGTGGATTTCCCCCATCACGATCAGACCACTGCTGGCCTTCAAGGCTTGGGCGGAGCCAATTAAATCGATTCTTCCCCCCGCTTCGCCGGCGCCCTGAACCACTCCTCCGGCGGCACCACCTGCGACTCTTTCGGGTCATCGATGTAATGCGGCGAGGTAATCTGCACGTCGAACTCGTTGAAGACGTCGATGATGTTCTGGTGCAATCGGTTCAGCACTTCGGCGCGCTGGCGGGGGACTTCGGCGCTGGCGTAGGCGACGAGGCGGTATTGCACATAATAGTCTTGCAGGGCCAGCTGCATCACGTACGGTTTCGGCGAAGTGGACAGTTCCGGCGTGCGCGACGCGGCCAGTTCCAGCATGGCGTGCACTTGCCGCCACGGCGTCGCGTAGCCGATGGTGACGGTGGAGTCGAGCACGAAGCCGCCGCCGGGCTGGGCGCGCGAATAGTTCTTTGTCGTTTGCGACATCACCCACGCGTTCGGCAAGGCAACTTCCTCGCCCAGGCCCGTGCGCAAGCGCGTCTCGAACATGCCCACGTCGACCACCGTGCCCTCGCTGTCGCCCACGCGCACATATTCCCCCTTGCGCAGGGCGCGCGTGTACATCAGGATCAGGCCGCTGGCGCCCTGGCCCACGATGCTCGACGCGCCGATCGACACCATCAGGCCGACCAGCACGGACAGGCCCTGGAAGGCGGCCGTGTGCGAGCCGGGCAGATATGGATACGCCATGGCCAGCGCGAACAGCCAGATCACCACGCTGGCGATGCGGCGCGTCGGCAGGGCCGTGTCCTTGTCCAGCCAGCCGATTTGCAGTTCGCCGCTTTCCACGCGCTTGAACAGCGAGGCGGCCGTGGCGGCGATCAGGCGCGCGATGGCAAAGATCACGCAGACCAGCACCAGCCCCGGCAAGGCGCCGATGATGGCGTGGAAGACGTCGGCGGCCACGTCGAACAGATAGCCGCTCAGGCTTTCGCCCCAGGAGCGCGTGTAGGGCAAGCGGCCCAGCACGAAGGCGGCCCACAGATACGTGGCCATCAGGCGCAAGCCCCACAGCACGGCGCTCAGCAGCTGATACGCGAAGGCGATGTAGTGCTCGGCGTCGAGCACGCGCACGTTTTTCAGGCGCACGTCGCGCAGGCGCGAAGCCAGCAGGATGCCGCTGCGGCGCTTGGCCCAGCGGTAAAAGCGCGTCAAGCCCATCCACACGAGCCAGAATACGAGGGTGGCGGCCGCGCACACGGCGGCGGCGATCGCCAGGTAGCGCCAGCTGCTCTGCTCGCGATAGTCAAACACAGCCTTGCTCAACTCGGCGGCCGCCGCTTTCGCCACGCTTTCCGTCGTGTCGCCCGCCAGCAGGTTGACGTCGCCGGGCACGACGACGAACAGCTGCACGCCATCGAGCAGCACTTGCGTGCCTTCGGGAATCATGCGCGTGCTCGCCTGCAAGGGACCGTTTTTCGCCAGCACGCTTTCCAGACGGCGCTGCGCTCCAATGGCCCGCTCATCGGGCGGATAGCCGGCCAGCGCGGCGCGGAAGACAAATACCTTGCGATTGGCGAACATCAGCGGCGCCGTCCTGGCCGCCGCAAGCTGCGATGGCGCCACGACGGTCCCGGCCTCCGCAACGAGCGCGGGCACGCCATCGTCCGCATGGGCTGCGGGCAGCAGGAAAATGGTCAACAGGCACAACAGGCGGAGCAACGCGGACATGGCGGAAATGAAAGAGTGACAAGGAGTAGCCATCATGCCATGTAATCCTGGAAACTCAAGGATCACACGTACTGCTCAGCTCGCATCATGGAAAATGATGCCCAGGGTGTGACGCAAGCCCGAACGCAGGCGCGACACGCCGTGGCGCATGTTGACGCGGTAAGTGCCCCGCGTGCCGTTCACGGGGCGCAGCGCGACGGGAAAGAGGACGGCGTCGCCTTGCGCCAGCGGCACGACCTCGGCGCGCGACTGCATGCGCGGGCGCTGCTCCGTCAGCACGAACTCGCCACCCGTGAAATCGTCTTGCGGGCGCGACAGCAGCACGGCCAGCTGCAGCGGAAACACGTGCTCGCCATACAGATCCTGGTGCAGACAGTTGTAATCGCCTTCGCGGTAGCGCAGCAGCAGAGGCGTGGGCCGGGTTTGCCCGGCCGCATGGCAGCGCGCGAGGAAATCGGCGTGGCTGGCTGGAAAGCGCGTCCCGATGCCCATGGCGGCGTGCCAGCGGTTGGCAATCGCCGCCAAGGGGGAATACAAGCCCGTGCGCAAGGCAGCCACGATATCGGGCAGCGGATGCGCCCAATACTGGTACTCGCCCTGGCCAAAACCGTGGCGCTGCATCACGACCTTGCTGCGAAAGCGCGACGCGTCGTCGTACTGGGCCGCCAGCGCCGCGCACTGCGCGGGATTGAGCAAGCCCGGCACGACGGCGCAGCCATGCGCATTCAGCTCATCTTCGATCCGCTGCCAATCGAGCGCCCTCACCGCTCGCCCTCGCGCTCGAGCAGCGCCTGCTTGCGCTCCACGCCCCAGCGGTAGCCGGACAAGGCGCCATCGTTGCGCACCACCCGGTGGCAGGGGATGGCGACGGCCAGCGCATTGGCCGCGCAGGCACCGGCCACGGCGCGCGCGCCTTGCGGGGCGCCGATGCGCCGCGCCAGCTCGGCATAGCTGACCGTGCTGCCGGCGGGAATCTCGCGCAAGGCTTGCCACACGCGCTGCTGGAACACCGTGCCGCGCACGTCGAGCGGCAAGTCCAGTCCCAGGCCCGGCGCCTCGACCAGGCCGACGACCTGCGCCACCGTCTGTTCATAGTCGGCTTCCGCGCCGCGCAGTTCGGCTTGCGGGAAGCGGTCCTGCAAGTCGCGCAGCAGCACTTCCGGGTCGTCATCAATAAGAATCGCGCAAATGCCCTTGTCCGTGCTGGCCACGAGGATGGCGCCCAGCGAGCAGGCGCCGATGGCAAAGCGGATCACGGCGCCGCTGCCGCCGGCGCGAAACGCACCCGGCGTCATGCCCAGCAAGCCCGGCGTTGCCGCATACAGGCGGCCGCTGGAATTGAAGCCGGCCGCATACAAGGTTTCCGTGACGTTTGCCGCGCCCTGCAAGCCGGCCTTGAGGCGCTCGCCGCGCCGCGCCGCCGCGTACGCTTTCGGCGTGATGCCCGTGTGCGCCTTGAAGACGCGGTGGAAGTGAAAGCGGCTCATGCCGGCGGCCCTGGCAAGGCTGTCCAGGTCGGGCAGCTCGTCGCTGGCATCGATCAGCCGGCAGATGTCGGCCACGATGGCCGCCTGGCGCTGGGCCAGCGGCGGCAAATTCGGCTTGCAGCGCAAACAGGGGCGAAAGCCGGCCGCCTCCGCCTGCTCGCACGTGGCGTGGAAAGCCACGTTGCGGCGCAAGGCGGGACGCGCGGCGCAGGAAGGCCGGCAATACACGCCCGTCGTGCGTACCGAGTAATAAAAGACGCCGTCGGCATCAAGCGCGCGCCGCTGCAGGGCATCCCAGCGTTCATCGTCAGTCAGGTAAGCGTGTTCCATGGCGAACTCCGTGCAAGTCAATATTAAGAGCCTATCCCAGTAGATGAATACATCCCCTACTGGGATAGGCTCCAAGTCACCAGCATAGCCAGCACGCGCGCGCGCCACACTCCGGCGCTTGCTTTTGAATTCAAAAAAGGCTGGCGGCAGGCATCGTGCTCGGTGCTAAAATCGGCCATCGCGCCTCCAGCCGGCGGCGCGCCCTGCCCGCGCCTCGGAGAAACCGCATTGGACGATCACAACACACAAGAAAATACGCCCATTTTCCAGCGCATCAAGGATTTTCTGCTGGCCGGCATCGCCGCCGGACGCTGGAAGGAAGGCGACGTGATTCCATCCGAGCAAGCCCTCGTAAAACAATTCGGCGTCTCGCGCATGACGGTCAACCGCGCCGTGCGCGAACTGACCAGCGAACAGGTGCTGACCCGGCGCCAGGGTTCCGGCACTTATGTCGCGCAGCAAAAATACCAGGCGACCTTGTTGGAAATCAAGAGTATCGCCGATGAAGTGCGCGCGCGCGGCCATATCCACCGCAGCAGCTTGCAATTGCTGGAACGCACCAAGGCGTCCGACTTGCTGGCCAAGCAATTCGGCCTGCCGCCCGAGCACCCGCTGTTCCACTCGCTGATCGTGCATTTTGAAAACGGCGTGCCGATCCAGGTGGAAGACCGCTGGGTCAATCCCGAGTGCGCGCCAGACTACATGACGCAGGATTTTTCCAGCATCACGCCGAACGAATACCTGATGGCGGCCGCGCCCCTGCAAGGCGCCACCTACAGCATCGAAGCGCTGTCGGCGCCGCGCGACATCGCCGAAATGCTGGCCATCGACACGAAACAGCCATGCCTGGTGCTGCGCCGCCAGACGCGCTCGGGCGGCAAGATCGCCTCGATCGCCACCATGTGGCATCCCGGACACCGATATCAGTTCGCCGGCAGTTTCACTTAAGAACACCTGGAAAAACCTACTGCGCGTCGCGCTTTGCGGCCTGTGATGCTCGCTGTGCTTCAGCACAGCTGCGCTTCTTGGCCACAAGGGGGCGCCGAGCCTCGCTACCGCTCGCTACGGTTTTATCAGGTGTTCTACAGATCGCTGATTCCGTAGCACGATTTCGCGCCAACTTTCTCTCAGATTCTCACCAAATCGCGAAAAAAACAGCCATTCCGGGGCAAAAAAAATCCCGTTTTGGCCGTTTCTGAACTTAACTACTGCGAGCAAATATTCGATGCTATAGTTGCCGCCAGAAAGCGCCGCAGGCGTTTATTTGAGCGCGCATCATGCACTGTCAGCCCAGTTCCATCATGCCCCAGAAAGGGATGCATTTGTCGTATTGCAGCCACACGAGTTTCAGCGCATCACGCCCCCGGCGCCCTGCGCTGCACCGGCTCGCTCATACGATGCTGGCGGCAGGCATGGCGCTTTCGTTGCCGGTGCAGGCGGCGGTACACGGCATGGCGCCAACGGTGCTGTGGCCGTACGCTGCCGCCAGCGCCACCGCCCTGGCGGGAGTGGCTTGCTGGCAAGCATGGCGGCTGCGGCAACAGTTGCGCCGCCTGCTCCTGCCCGCGCACGCCCTGGCCGAACAGGATGCCGGGCAAGCCTTGCGCGGCGCGGCCCTGGCTGGCTGGACCTGGCGGCGCCAGTCCGGGCGGCTGCAGTTCGCGCCCCAGTACCAGGACGTGCTGGGCGACAAGAGCGCCAAACTCGACCATACACTGGACGAGTGGCTGGCCGAAGTGCACCGCGACGACCGCGCGCGCCTGAGCCTGGCATTTCGCCAGCATCTGGATGGCCAGGCACCCGGCACTTTCAATTGCGAATTCCGTTTGCGCCACAGCGACGGCCACTGGCGCTGGCTGCTGGCGCGCGGCGCCGTGCTGACACGCGCCTCGGATGGCGCCGCCACGCAGGCCAGCGGCATCATCTGCGATATCAGCGAACGCAAGCAGGACGAGCAATCGCGCATGCGCTCGATGCTGGAAGCGGCGCCCGAAGCCATGCTGGTGGCCGACGTCGAGGGCAAGGTGCATTACGCCAACCAGATCGGCGCGCGCTGCTTCGGCTATCCGCTGGCCGAATTGACGGGCATGTCGCTGGAGCAATTGGTACCGGAAAGCACGGCCAGCCATTCCGTGGGCGACCCGCAAGCGCGGCATAGCCTGCCGGGCCGGGTGATGATGGCGCGCCGCCGCGACGGCACGCATTTTCCGGCCAAGGTCAGCCTGTCGCCGCTGCGCATGGCCGGCCAGGTGTTTTCCATCGTCTCGCTGCGCGACATGACGCAGCGGCAACGCGCCGAGGAAGCGCTGCACGCGAGTTCGGAACGCTACCGCCTGATCGTGCAGACGGCCGCCGAAGGCATCTGGATGACGGGTGCGGACGGCAAGACCACCTTCGTCAATCCGAAGATGGCGCACATGCTCGGCTACACGGTGCAGGAAATGCTCGGCCGCCCCCTGCTCGACTTCATGGACCGCGACAGCCAGCTGCTGATGCAGCGCCGCCTGGCCAGCCACGGCAGCTTCGCCAGCCAGCCGGACCAGGTCGATTTCCGCTTCTTCCGCAAGGACCAGTCCAGCCTGTGGGGCTTGCTGTCGAGCACCAGCATCCAGTCGGACAACGGCGAGCCGGGCGGTACCCTGGCGATGATCACCGACATCACGGAACGGCGCCAGGCGTCGATCGCGCTGTCGAACTCGAGCCAGCGCATGGCGTCCGTCTTCGGCGCCGTGACGAATGGCCTCGTGGTGCAGGATAGCCACGGCCACATCCTGGAAAGCAACGCCGCCGCCGAACGCATGCTGGCGGCCAGTCCTGCCGGCAACAGCCTGTGGCAAGCCATCCACGAGGACGGTTCCCCCTTCGACCAGCGCAGCCATCCCGTGCACATCACCCTGTCGACGGGTGTCGCCATGCGCGACGTGCTGATGGGCGTGCAGCAGCCGGACGGCAGCCTGTCGTGGCTGTCCGTAAATACCGAGGCCATCCGCGATGAATACGGCAAGGTGGGCATGGTGGTGGCCAGCCTGACGGACATCACGTATCACAAGCGCAGCGAAAGCGCCTTGCGCGAACTCAATGAGCATCTGGAAGAACGCGTGGCGCAGCGCACCGAGCAGCTCGACCAGGCCAAGCAGGTGGCCGAAGAAGCGAGCCTGGCGAAGGGACAATTCCTGGCCAACATGAGTCATGAAATCCGCACGCCGATGAATGGCGTGATCGGCATGGCGTATCTGGCCCTGAAAACAGACCTGGAACCGCGCCAGCGCGATTATCTGGAAAAAATCCGTTTTGCCGGAGAACACTTGCTGGGCATCATAGACGACATCCTCGACATCTCGAAAATCGAGGCGGGCAAGCTGGAGATCGAGCGCGTCAACTTCAGTTTCGACCATGTCGTGCAAACCCTGATGACGGTGGTGGCGCCGCGCGCCGCCGGCAAGAACCTGGAATTGCTGTTTGAAATCGACCCGCAATTGCCGGCCGTGCTCGTGGGCGACCCGCTGCGCCTGGGGCAAGTGCTGATCAACTACGCCAATAACGCCATCAAGTTCAGCGAACAGGGCAGCATTACCGTGAAAGTGCGCAAGGTCGTGGCGGACGCGAAACACTGCCTGGTGCGCTTTGAAGTGTGCGACCACGGCATCGGCCTGTCGCAGGATGAAATGAGCAAGCTTTTCCAGTCCTTCCAGCAGGCGGACACGTCCACCACGCGCGAATATGGCGGCACGGGCCTGGGCCTGGCCATCTGCAAGCAGCTGGCGCAGCTGATGGGCGGCGACGTGGGTGTCGACAGCCGTCCCGGCGCCGGCAGCACCTTCTGGTTCACGGCCAACCTGGGCATTTCCGACCAGGCGGCACCGGCCATGCTCGACAGCATGGTGCAGACGGCGGCCGCCATGCGCGCCAGCGCCGACGCGGCCCTGGTGATGCGCACGCTCAAGCATGCGCGCATCCTGCTGGTGGAGGACAATACATTCAACCAGCAAGTGGCGCTGGAATTGCTGGAAGAAGCGGGCGCTTCCGTCTGCCTGGCCAACAATGGCGAGGAAGCGCTCGATTTGCTGCGCCAGACGCAGTTCGACTGCGTACTGATGGACGTGCAGATGCCGCTGATGGATGGCTTGCAAGCGACGCGCCACATCCGCGCCGACCCGCAGCTGGCGCATTTGCGCGTACTGGCCATGACGGCCACGGCCACGAGCGAAGACCGCGTGCGCTGCCTGGACGCGGGCATGGACGATTTCATTTCCAAGCCCATCCAGCCGGCCATGATGTACCAGACCATCGCCAGCTGGCTGCCGGCCCGCGAGACGCCGCCGCCACCGGCGCGCAGCCGTGCCGCGCCCGCCTTCAAGACCACCCTGGCCGGCGACCCGCAGGTGATCGACCTGTCCATCCTGGCAAAGTTGCTGGGCTACAACCCGGAAAAGGTGCGCAAGTTCGCCTTCAAGTTCCTGCAGACCACGCAAGATGGCTTTGGCGACATCGATGCGGCCCTGGCGCGCGGCGACGTGCACCAGGTGCGCGAACTGGGGCACCGCATCAAATCGTCGGCGCGCACCGTGGGCGCCCTGGGATTGGCCGAGCTGTGCCACAACCTGGAAACCCTGGCGCCGGGCGAACCGGCCGACGAGGCGGAGCGGGCACGGCGCATCGTCGCGCGCCTGTGGCCCCTGCTGGAACAGATTACCGAACAAATCATGAATAACACCAGCTTTGCCAATGACGATTAGCTACCGCCAAATGACGCTATGGCAAGGTATCGGCATCGACAGCGATGCATATCAACAGAAAGACATGACGATGAACACTGCACCAAACCAAACAAGCGGGGAACACAATGAAGCAGGTCTGGCGCCGTTGCGCGTGCTGCTGCTGGACGACGACGTTTTCATGCTCGACGTGCTCAGCGACATGCTCGAGCAGATGGGCCCGTTCGACATCCGCTGCGAGTCGCACAGCGAACAGGCGCTGTCGACCCTGAAGCAGCACCAGCCCGACCTGCTGATCTGCGACCTGTCCATGCCCGATATCGACGGCATCGAATTCTTGCGCATGGCGGCTGAAAACGGCTTCCGCGGCGGCGTGGTCCTGCTGTCGGGCCTGCATTCGGCCGTGCGCCTGGCGGCCGAGCGCCTGGCCATGGCCAACGGCCTGCATATATTGGGCACCTTCCGCAAGCCGATGGAAAGCGCGGAATTGCAGCTGATGGTGAACTTGCAACTGCAACACACGGCGCGTCAAGCCAACGCGCAAGCCTGATCTCAAGGCCAGGCCGAAGGGGCGGGCACGGCGCTGCAGGCCAGCAGGCATGCGGCTTTGCCGCCCTGCAGGCGCCTGCGGAAGCGATATGCTGGCGATATGCCTCAAGTTTTTCTGCAATAATCGCCACGCTTTGAAAAAATGGGTTATTATTTCAGCCATCCCCGCCTGCATACCTCTGGTCGCACCTTCCAAGAACATTGAATTCGTGCCCATTGTCCCCATCTTCTAATTGCATTCCAGGAAGCATGGATGGCGAACCAGCGTATGGTTAATTCCAGGCATTATTGATCCCACCCTCATTTGAGGAAAATATGAGCGAAAATATCAAACACATTAGCGATGCATCTTTTGAAGCAGACGTCCTGCAATCCGAGTTGCCAGTACTGGTCGACTTCTGGGCAGAATGGTGCGGTCCCTGCAAGGCCATCGCTCCGATCCTGGAAGAAGTAGCCAAGGAATACGCCGGCCGCATCCAGATCGCCAAGATGGACGTGGACGCCAACCAGGCAGTGCCTGCCAAGTTCGGCATCCGCGGCATCCCGACCCTGATCCTGTTCAAGGATGGTGTTGCAGCTGCTCAAAAAGTAGGCGCCATGGCCAAGGGCCAGTTGACCGCTTTCGTCGACAGCAACATTTAATGTATGATGGGCAGCGCTGCGCCCGCAGCGCCGCCTGACTGAACAACCGGGAAGCGGCTTTGCCCTCATTCGTGCACAGCCTTCCCCAATAATTAATCAACGCCACGCAGTCCCCTCCCCTACCTTTACATCCCGTCTCGGGACACTCAACACATATGCATTTATCCGAACTAAAGGCCCTACACGTATCCGCCCTGCTTGAGATGGCGATCGGTCTTGACATTGACAACGCAGCCCGCTTGCGCAAACAGGAGCTGATGTTCGCTATCCTGAAAAAACGCGCCAAGTCCGGCGAACAGATTTTTGGCGATGGCGCCCTGGAAGTGCTGCCTGACGGCTTCGGCTTCCTGCGCTCGCCCGACGCCAGCTACATGGCGTCCACCGACGACATTTACATCTCCCCTTCGCAAATCCGCCGCTTCAATCTGCACACCGGCGATTCGATCGAAGGCGAGGTACGGACCCCGAAAGATGGCGAACGCTATTTCGCATTGGTCAAAGTCGACAAGGTCAACGGCGAATCGCCGGAGATGTCGAAACACCGCATCCTGTTTGAAAACCTGACACCGCTGCACCCGAACGAGCCGCTGCGCCTGGAACGTGAAATGAATGGCCAGGAAAACATCACCGGCCGCATCATCGACCTGATCGCCCCGATCGGCAAAGGCCAGCGCGGCTTGCTGGTGGCGTCGCCGAAATCCGGTAAATCCGTGATCCTGCAGCACATCGCGCATGCGATCACGGCAAATCACCCGGATATCACCCTGATCGTGCTGCTGATCGACGAACGTCCGGAAGAAGTGACCGAGATGCAACGTTCCGTGCGCGGCGAAGTCGTCGCCTCGACCTTCGACGAGCCGGCCACGCGCCACGTGCAAGTGGCCGAGATGGTGCTGGAAAAAGCCAAGCGCCTGGTCGAAATGAAAAAAGACGTGGTCATCCTGCTCGACTCGATCACCCGTCTGGCCCGCGCCTACAACACCGTCATCCCTGCCTCGGGCAAGGTCCTGACCGGTGGCGTCGACGCGAACGCGCTGCAACGCCCAAAACGCTTCTTCGGCGCCGCGCGCAATATCGAAGAAGGCGGCTCGCTGACCATCATCGCCACGGCGCTGATCGAAACGGGTTCCCGCATGGATGACGTGATCTTTGAAGAATTCAAGGGTACCGGCAACATGGAAGTGCATCTGGAACGCCGTCTGGCCGAAAAACGCGTCTACCCGGCAATCAACCTGAACAAATCGGGTACCCGCCGCGAAGAACTGCTGATCAAGCCGAACGAACTGCAAAAAATCTGGATTCTGCGCAAGTTGCTGTACTCGATGGACGAGATCGAGGCGATGGAGTTCATTCTGGACAAGATGAAGGCGACGAAAAACAACGCCGAGTTCTTCGACATGATGCGCCGGGGGGGATAAACCTACTGCGCGGCCACATTTGCGATCTCCGTTGCTCACCGTACTTTTGTACGGTTGCGCTACTCGATCGCAACTGCGGCCTGCTCGTTACGGTTTCTCCCTCCCCGGTGGCAACATGCTGCCACCAAAGACGTAGGTCGGATTAGGTGGGGCCGCCGAGGCCCGCAGGGCCGTAATCCGACAACGTTGTTGGCGAAGGCGGCGGTGTTGTCGGATTGCGCCACGCTGGCCACACGCGATCATGCAAAGCCGCTCATTGAGCGGCTTTTTTATTGCCGCCAACCCGAAAGCGCTATATAATCGACGGTTGCATTATTTTAAACCCTGGCAAGTGATCGGCAATCGGGTCAAGAAGCAAGACGACCGACGAAGTGCTGTTTGGCTACCTACTTAGAGAGAATCCCATGAAAGTCGATACCCATCCAGAATACCGCGAAGTTGTTTTCCACGATCTGTCGTGCGATTTCAAATTCGTTACCCGCTCGACCATCCAAACCCGCGAAAAAATCACCCACGACGGTAAAGAATACCCACTGGTAAAGATCGAGGTTTCGGCTGAATCGCACCCATTCTTCACGGGCAAGCACAAAATCGTCGATACCGCTGGTCGCGTCGAGAAGTTCCGTCAGAAGTTCGGTTCGGTTGGTTCGAAAACCGCAGTCGCAGCAGGCTAATTTTTGCCGCTTTGCGGCAAAAAAGGGCAGCTTCGGCTACCAGAGAAAAGGCAGCCACGGCTGCCTTTTTTGTCTTTGGCCGCTTTACTTTATACTCGCGCATACCCGACGCCATTCGTCGCGTCTTGCCACTATTCTGATACAACTATCGATGAAGCCAGTCCGCCTTCCCGCCGCTGCCACACTCGCGCTGCCACGATGGGCCTTGTTTGCGCTCGGCCTGCTGTACATCCTGCCTGGCCTGATCGGCCGCGAACCGTGGAAGAACGATGATGCCGCCAGTTTCGGCATCATGTGGACCATGGCGCATGGCGGCCTGAACGACTGGCTGTGGCCCAATATCGCCGGCCTGTCGCAGCCCGATGAAGGCCCGCTGGCCTTCTGGCTGGGCGCCATCTTCATCAAACTGTTCGGCTGGATCGACGGCGACGTCTTCGGCGCGCGCATGTCGACCATCGGCATCTTCGTCGTCAGCACCCTGTCCGTCTGGTACACGGCCTTCAACCTGGGCCGCCGCAACGACGCCCAGCCGCTACGCCTGGCCTTCGGCGGCCAGCCCGAGCCGGACGACTTCGGCCGCACCCTGGCCGATGCCGCCGTCCTCATCTACCTGGGCTGCCTGGGTTTGCTGCAGCACAGCCACGACATCACGGCCGAAGCGCTGTACGTGTCCCTGATGGCGTATTTGCTGTACCGCGCCGTGCGCTACGTGGAAGGCCCGTCCGTGCGCAATGCGGCCCTGCTGGGCCTGGCGCTGGGCGGCCTGACCCTCGCGCGTGGCTGGATCACGCCGGCGGCGCTGAGCATCTCCCTGCTGCTGTGCACCGTCTTCCTGCGCCTGCCACTGCTGCGCAGCGTGCGCCACCTGGCGCTGGCCATCGTGATCGGCGCCGCGCTGACCCTCGTCTGGCTGCTGCCGGGCGAATGGCTGCGTCCTTACGGCCATTCGCCGCTGCAAGCGTGGATGGAATGGAATTGGCGCCAGCTCAGCGCTCCGAGCCTGATCAGCGTGCAGTATTTCTTGCGTGTTGGCATCTGGTTCTTCTGGCCCGCCTGGCCTTTCGCCGCCTGGGCCGTATATGCCTGGCGCCGCCAGCACCACGTACTGCACATCGTCGTGCCGCTGACCTTTGTCGCCATGCTGGCCATCCTGGGCCTGTGCCATCCCGATCCCGACCCGAGCCAGCTGCTGCCGCTGCTGCCGCCGCTGGCCGTGATGGCCGCGTTCGGCTTGCTGACCATGAAACGGGGCGCCATCAACGCCATCGACTGGTTCTCCGTGATGGTGCTGACCATCTGCGCCCTCGCGCTGTGGCTGTTCTGGTTCGCCATCCTGACGGGCTGGCCGCCGAAACTGTCGCATAACGCCCTGAAACTCATGCCCGGCTTCAAGCCCGAGCTGGACTTGCTGGCCTTCTTCGTCGCCGCCTGCGCCAGCGCGGGCTGGGTGGCACTCGTGCACTGGCGCATCTCGCGCCAGCCGGCCGTGCTGTGGCGCGCCGTGGTGCTGTCGTCCGGCGGCCTGATCCTGATCTGGGTGCTGATCATGACCTTGTTCCTGCCGCCGCTGAACTACAGCAAGAGCTACGCCAGCGTGGCGCACCAGATTTCCGTCCACCTGCCGCCAGGCAGCAAGTGCATCAACAGCAACGTCGGCGCCGCCCAGCGCGCCTCGTTCGCCTACTTCGGCCACCTGCCGTTTGCCAGCGTAGGGCAGCAGGAATGCGATGTTTTCTTGTTGCAAGACAGCATCAAGGTTCCCGACAACAAGGAAAAGCTGCCCGAGCATCACGGCGCGGACTGGATCAAGCTGTGGGAAGGGCGCCGCCCCACGGATGACGTGGAACGCTTCCGCCTGTACCAGCGCGTCAGGTAAGCAGCAAAAAACCGGGCCAGTTCATAGCCCGGTTTTTTTATGTCCGCCAGACAATTGCTACCCGCAGGAAAAGTGTTGCCTTAAAATATAGTTAATTACCTAAATTGAACTAGAATTGCTTTTTATATTATAATAGCGGACTGCGCGATGGCGGTGTCTTGCTTTCCCGCCCTAATCGTCCCCAATTTACTATGAGATTGTCCATGAAATTATTTGCTACCCGCACCTTGCCGCTCATCAGCGCCGCCCTGTTCGCTTTCTCCTTCAGCGCGTCGGCCCAGGCCACCGTGGTTGACCTTGGCGTCGCCAATGGCTACTCGGCTTTCATCTTCGGCAACATCGGCAGCAGCGGCGCCAGCGGCTTTACCAGCGTCGGTGGCAGCATCGCCGCTGGCGGCAATATCTACCTCGACAACTACAACGTTGGCACGAACAAAAAGCCAGGCAACGCCGTCAATTCCGTCGTTGCTGGCGGCAACCTGAACACGGGCTGGGGCACGCTCGGCGGCTCGGCCGTGTACGGCGTCAGCAACCCCAACGCCACTCTGACGGCGCCACAATGGTTCCCAACCAACAACATCAGCAAAGGCAACGCGTCCACCCTGGACTTCGCGGGCGCCAAGCAGCAATTGACAACCCTGTCGGGTGACGTGGCCAAGCTGCAATCGAACGGCACCGTGATCTCGCAGTACGGCAACATGACCCTGGTAGGCAATGTCAACGCCGACGTGAATATTTTCAACATCGATGCGTCGAACCTGCATAACCTGACCCTGGACCTGTCCTCGCTGAAAAGCACGGCCAGCATCATCATCAACGGCACGGCCACCAACATCACCATGAGCGGCGGCTTCGACAATTTCGCCAGCTTCGCCAACCGCACGCTGTTCAACTTCGCCAACGCCACCACCACCAACCTGCAGAACGTCGGCATCAACGGCAGCATCCTGGCGCCGAACAGCGCGTTCTCGGGTTCGGGCGACATGAACGGCACGCTGATCGCCAATTCGGTCAGCTCGATCAATTATGGCCACGTCGCGATGAACGGCGCCGGCTTCAACACGGTCAACGTGTCGGCCGTGCCGGAACCAGGCACCTACGCCATGCTGCTGGCCGGCCTGGGCCTGCTGGCATTCCTGCGCCGCCGCACGCCAGCGCGCGCACCGCAAGCCGCGATGGCCTGAGCTTTACGCTGAATCCAATAAAAAACACCGGGCCGCGCGAGCGTCCCGGTGTTTTTTTATGCACTGGGCGAAAACCCTATTCCGTGCTCAAGCCCAAATCCGTCGCCACCTGCTTGCGCAAGACATATTTCTGGATCTTGCCCGTCACCGTCATGGGAAATTCCTCGACGAAACGCACATAGCGGGGAATCTTGTAATAAGCGATCTGCCCATCGCAGAAGGCGCGGATGTCGTCGCTGGTGGCCTGCGTGCCGGGCCGCAAGACGATGCAGGCGCATAACTCTTCGCCATACTTGGCATCGGGCACGCCCACGCATTGCACGTCGAGCACGCTCGGATGGCGGTACAGGAATTCCTCGACTTCGCGCGGGTAGATGTTTTCGCCGCCGCGTATCACCATGTCCTTCGAACGGCCGACGATGCTGCAAAAGCCGTTGGCGTCGATCACGGCCAGGTCGCCCGTGTGCATCCAGCGCGCCGCGTCGATGGCCTCGCTGGTTTTTTCCGGATCGCCCCAGTAGCCCTGCATCACGGAATAGCCGCGCGTGAGCAATTCGCCCTTCTCGCCGCGCGGCACGATCCGGCCTTCCGCATCGATGATTTTCACTTCCAGGTGCGGGTGGACCCGGCCGATGGACGATACGCGCATTTCGCGCGGGTCATCGATCGACGTCTGGAAGCTGACGGGCGACGTTTCCGTCATGCCATACGCAATCGTGATCTCGGCCATGTGCATCAATTCGATGACCCGCGTCATGACTTCCATCGGGCATGGCGAACCGGCCATGATGCCGGTACGCAAGTTCGACAGATCGTATTGCTTGAAATCGGGATGATCGAGGATGGCGATGAACATGGTCGGCACGCCATGCAAGCCCGTGCAGCGCTCCGCTTGCACGGTTTCCAGCACGGCTTTCGGATCGAAGCCTTCGCCGGGAAACACCATGGCCGCGCCATGCGTGACGCAGGCCAGGTTGCCCAGCACCATGCCGAAGCAGTGGTACAGGGGCACGGGTATGCACAAGCGGTCCTGTTCGGTGAGGCGCATGGCTTCGCCAATGAAAAAGCCGTTGTTCAGGATATTGTGATGCGTCAAGGTGGCGCCTTTCGGCGCGCCCGTGGTGCCGGACGTGAACTGAATGTTGACGGCGTCGTCAAACTGCAAGCCAGCGCTCACTTCTTCCAGGTGCGCCAGGTCGGTATCCGTGATGCCCTCCATCAGGGCGTCGAAGTTGTGCATGCCCGGCGTGGCGGCCGCGCCCAGGCGGATGACGTGGCGCAATTGCGGCAGGCGCGGCGATTGCAGGGCGCCGGCGCGCGAACGGGCGATTTCCGGCACCACGTCTTGCACGATGGCCAGATAATCGCTGGACTTGAAGCTGGGCGACAGGATCAGCGCGCTGCATTGCACCTTGTCGAGCACGTATTCGAGTTCCGAGCGCCGGTAGGCGGGGTTGATGTTGACCATAATCAAGCCAGCTTTCGCCGTGGCAAACTGGGTCAATACCCATTCGGCGCAGTTCTGCGACCAGATACCGACCCGGTCGCCTGGCTGCAAGCCCAGTTTCAGCAAGCCGGCGGCCAGCCGGTGCACGCGCTGCTGGAATTCAAGGTAGGTCCAGCGCACGTTCTGGTGCGCCACGATGAGGGCGTCGTGCTGGCCGTAGCGGGCGGCGATGCCGTCCAGATAAGCACCGATGGTTTCGCCGATCAACGGCGTCTCGTGGGCGCCGTGTACATAACTGATTGCTTGCATGCTGTCTCCGGGTTGGGCGGCGCGGCGCGCTCTTGTTATCGTCTTCGATGCAGAAAATTATAGCCGCAACCGCCCCCGCCCTGCGTCAGCTTGCTGTAATGTGCAGGCCAGCACATCCGACACTCACGGCACCATGACAGGCAACACCGAGCACACGCCCGAACAGGGCTTCATCCTGACCCGCCACTGGCGCGACACGAGCGCCGGCACGGAAGTCGATTTCTGGCTGGCAACAGATGCCGGGCCCCGCCACGTGCGCCTGCCTGTGCAGACGGCCGTCGCCTTCCTTCCCATGGAGCAGCAGGAACAGGCACAACAGCTGCTGCGCGGCGAGCGCCATGCGGAGCTGCGGCCCCTGTCGCTGTGCGATTTCCACCACCGTCCCGTACTGGGCCTGTACTGCAAGCAATACCGGCATTTGCTGAAGCTGGAAAAGCAGCTGCGCGCGCACGGCGTCGACGTGTACGAAGCCGACATCCGTCCACCCGAGCGCTACCTGATGGAGCGTTTCATCACGGCGCCGGTCACGTTCAGCGGAGAAACGGAAGTGCAGCTGAAACCGGCGCCCGGCTACCGCCCCACATTAAAACTGGTATCGCTCGACATTGAAACGACGGCCCATGGCGAGCTGTATTCGCTGGCCCTGGAAGGCTGCGGCCAGCGCCAAGTGTACATGCTGGGGCCGCCAAACGGTGGTGACGAGACGCTCAACTTCGACCTCGAATACTGCGACAGCCGCGCACAGATCCTCGAACGCCTGAACACGTGGATGGAGCGCCACGATCCCGACGCCATCATCGGCTGGAACCTGGTGCAGTTCGACTTGCGCGTGCTGCGCCAACACGCCGAGCGCTACCAGGTGCCATTGAAACTGGGACGCGGCGGCGCCGTCATGGAATGGCGCGAACACGGCGGCAAGCAGGAGCATTATTTTGCGGCCGCTGCGGGACGGTTGATCATTGACGGCATCGAAGCCTTGAAATCGGCGACATGGAATTTTTCCTCGTTCAGCCTGGAAAACGTGGCGCAAACGCTCTTGGGCGAAGGCAAGTCCATCGACAATCCCTACCAGCGCATGGCCGAGATCGACAGGCGTTTCCGTGAAGACAAACCGGCGCTGGCCCGCTACAACCTCAAGGATTGCGAGCTGGTCACGCGCATCTTCGCCAAGACCGAGCTGCTGACCTTCTTGCTGGAACGGGCCAGCGTGACGGGCCTGGCGGCCGACCGCAGCGGCGGCTCCGTGGCCGCCTTCGAACATCTGTACTTGCCGCTGATGCACCGGCAAGGTTACGTGGCGCCCAACCTGGGCGACGTCTCCGGCGAAAACAGCCCCGGCGGCTTCGTCATGGATTCGCAGTCGGGCCTGTACGATTCCGTGCTCGTGCTCGACTACAAAAGCCTGTACCCGTCCATCATCCGCACCTTCCTCATCGATCCCGTGGGCCTGGTGGTGGGCACGAGCGGCGATGAAGCCGATACCGTGCCCGGCTACCGGGGCGCGCAATTTTCAAGGGTTAAACATTGCCTGCCGGCCATCGTGAAGCAGGTGTGGCAGGGGCGTGAAACGGCCAAGCGCGAACGCAACGCGCCACTGTCGCAAGCGCTAAAAATCATCATGAACGCGTTTTATGGCGTGCTGGGATCGAGCGGATGCCGCTTTTTCGATCCGCGCCTGGCGTCGTCGATCACCCTGCGCGGCCACGACATCATGCACCGCACGCGCGAATTGATCACCGGGCACGGTTATCAGGTGATCTATGGCGACACAGATTCCACGTTTGTGTGGCTGAAAACGGCGCATACGGATGAAGAGGCGGGCAAGATCGGCCGCGCCCTGGTGGCGCACGTGAATGCCTGGTGGAATACATACTTGCGCGACGAATTTGGCCTCGAGAATGCGCTGGAGCTCGAATTCGAGACGCATTACCGGCGTTTCCTGATGCCCACCATCCGCGGCTCGGAAGAAGGCAGCAAGAAGCGCTATGCGGGCCTGGTCGGCAAACCCGATGGCAGCGAGGAGATGGTCTACAAGGGCCTGGAAACCGTGCGCAGCGACTGGACGCCGCTGGCGCAGCAATTCCAGCAGGATTTGTACCGGCGCATCTTCCAGCGCGCCGCCTACCAGGACTATGTGCGCGACTACGTGGCGCGCACCGTACGCGGCGAGTTCGACGCTTTATTGGTCTACCGCAAGCGATTGCGCCGTCCGCTCGACGATTACCAGCGCAATGTGCCGCCCCACGTGCGCGCGGCGCGCACGGCCGATGCCTATAACCTGGCGCAGGGCCGGCCGCTGCAATACCAGAACGGCGGCTGGATCAGCTATGTGATCACGGTGGCGGGGCCGGAACCGCTGGAAACGCAGCGCTCGCCCATCGACTATCACCATTACCTGACGCGCCAGCTGCAGCCGGTGGCCGACGCCATCCTGCCCTTCCTGGGCGACGATTTTTCGCGCCTCGTGTCGGGCCAGCAGGATTTGTTTTAGATCAATTTTGCTGACCTGGGCGGCCAAGCTGAGGTAATATCGGCGCCTTCCGGGCTTATCTGACCCTGTCCGCAGGCGCTGTGCGCCGTGGCAGCGTAAAATACGCCATGGCGAAAGAATAAGAGCTGCATGCAGAAGAAGATGCCATTCCAGACGAGAATCGTTCGCAACAGAATTTTCCTCGCTGAAATGGCGCATAATTTACAACTATGTTGAACCAGCGGGCAGTCGCACCAGCCATCTGCCCTGCTAATTTTAGAATGAATTGACACCATGACCGAGATCACGTCCTTAAGAGACATCCCGCAAAAAAATATCTTCCGCAAGGGCGACACCTTTGTGCTGTTCGGCGAGCTGTTCGGCCGCGGCTATGTAAATGGCTTGCTGGACGAAGCGCGCAAGGCGGGCATGAATATCGTCGGCATGACGGTCGGCCGCCGCGATGAAAACATGGCGCTGCGTCCGCTGAACGCGGAAGAGCTGGCCGAAGCGGAAGCCAACCTGGGCGGCCGCATCATCAATGTGCCGCTGATGGCCGGTTTCGACCTCGACGCGCCAGCCGGCGAACCGACGCCGACGGCACTGCTGGCCGACATGACCCTGAAAAGCTGGCAAGAAGACAAGCTGGACTGGGCGCAGATCGAACGCTGCCGCGAAGCCGGCATCGCCCGCTTCAGCGCTTCCGTGGCCAAAGCCATGGCCGAGCTGGACAGCCTGATTCCTGACGGCAGCAATGTGTATTTCGCCCACACCATGGCTGGCGGCATTCCAAAGGTCAAGGTCTTCCTGGCGATCGCCAACCGCATCTACAAAGGCCGCGGCGAGCGCTTCATGTCCTCGCGCGCCCTGCTCGACAGCGACCTGGGCAAGCTGATCCTGATGAACTTCGACGAAGTCACGGCCAACACCCTGCAGCACCTGATCGACGGCAGCGCCGCCATCCGCGCCCGCATCGAGCAAACGGGCGGCCAGGTGCGCTACAGCGCCTACGGCTACCACGGCACCGAGATCCTGATCGACGGCAAGTACCAGTGGCAAACCTACAGCAACTACACGCAAGGCCTGGCGAAGATGCGCCTGGAAAACGTGGCCAAGGCCGCGTGGGACAAAGGCATCAAGGCCACCGTCTTCAATTGCCCGGAAATCCGCACGAACTCGTCCGACATTTTCGTCGGCGTGGAACTGTCGCTGTTCCCGCTGCTCGACGCACTGAAAAAAGAAGGCGGCAGCGCCTGGGCCGAAGAGCAATGGAAAATCTGCCAGGGCTTGCTGGAAGACGGCGTCTCGCTGCAAGACTTGCTCGACCGTATCGCCGCCTACAATGGCGACGCGACCAGCGTGCAGTTCCGCAACTTCGCCGCCTGGCCGATGGACAACACGCCGGAACTGGCCGACGTCATGATCGGTACCTCGGACGACATCACCAAGCTGCACAAGGACCGCAAGGAACTGATCACCGACCACCTGAGCTCGCTGGTTCTGGAAGGCACGGGCCCGCTGATGTTCCACACCATGTCGGAACCGCCAGCACCGGTCGTCTGGCTCAACCACGACATCATCGCGCGCCAGTTGAACTCGGCTCACAACTGAGCTTGATCTAGCAGCACAGCACCGACGGCCCGGCTCATCCCCGGGCCGTCGGCGTTTTCGGCGCCCCGTTATGCCCGTACGATGGATACGCCACCGTCGGCCAGCAGCGCCGTGCCCGTGGTAAAGCTCGATGCATCGGACGCCAGGTACAGCGCCGAGCGGGCGATCTCGTCCGGCGTGGCCAGGCGTTTCAATGCGTGCAGTCCCGCCACGAAGGCCTGCGTCTCGGGCGTATTGGCCACTTGCCGCCCCAATGGTGTATCTGTCCCTCCCGGCAGCAGGGCATTCACGCGGATGCCCGCCGCGCCATATTCGGCCGCCAGGGCCTTCGTCAAGCCGATCACGCCCGCCTTGCTGGCCGCATACGCCGCCATGCCGGGCATGCCCAAAGTATGGCCGACGAAGGTCGAGGTGAAAATCAGCGAGCCGCCGCCGCGCGCCGCCATGGCAGGCAACTGGTACTTGGCCGCCAGGAAGGCGCTCGTGAGATTGGTATCGACCGTCGCCCGCCAGTCTTCCAGGGCAACTTCCTGCGTGGGCCCCATGGGCCCCAGGGTGCCCGCATTATTAAAAGCGATATCGAGGCCACCAAAGCGCTGCAGCGCCAGCGCCACGGCCCCTTGCGCACACGCCGCGTCGCCCACATCGCCCACGCAAGCCACGGCTTGCGCGCCGCCGTCCGCCAGTTGCGCCACGAGCGCATCGAGTTCCGTCCGCCGCCGCGCCACCAGCACCAGCCGCGCGCCATGGCGGGCAAACAGCCGCGCCGCCGCATGACCGATGCCCGAGCTGGCGCCCGTGATGATGGCGACCTTGTTTTCCAGTTGCTTCATGGGATATCCCTCCAGGTGAATGAAGGGACACGATAGGACGGCAAGCCAGGCGCGGCACTCCGCTTCTTGCGCTGGAATCGGCGCCATCAAGGATTCTCAATGCCTGTGCAAACGCACGCCAAGCATAAAACTTGCCAGATTGTGACAAATCAGTGATAATGCGTCTCGCGTTGCCGGGATGGCGGAATAGGTAGACGCACGGGACTCAAAATCCCGCGCTGGAAACAGCGTGCCGGTTCGATTCCGGCTCCCGGCACCACAGAACACTTTAGTCGCACCTGATCAAACCCGCCCATCGCCCGATGCTGCGGGTTTTTTTACGCCAGCGCCCGCATGGGCAGCAAGCCGGCGCGGTCCCCGCAGATCAACGTTCTTCGCGATAATAATCGCAGCCCTCGAACGTGGTGCGCAGCGCCTGCTGCAGCTGGGCGTAGCGTTCGGGCGTCAAATTGAAACGTACGTCGATCTGGCCGTCGTCATCCATCTGCATGGCGGCCTCGGCATCCATCTGCACGGACAATCGGTTCGGATGCAAAATCACGGCGTGCATGTGGCCATACCAGGCGAATTCCTGGCCGCAGTATTCGATGTAGGGCTCGTCCATGCCCATGGCCACGTCCTGCTCGTCGTACTCGTCGGCGCGCTGCAGCATCAGGTAGACGGGTTCGCCTTTGCCGGCTGACGCGGCCAGGGTGGTGATCAGGGCGTCGTCTTCATTAATGACGGACAACTCGGTGGCGGTAAATCCTGCGGACATGGCGTGCTTTCAACAAATGGATGGATGACGCCACCATAGCGTAAAAGCGCTGCGGACAACATAGCGCGCGGCGAATAAAGCGTGCCGCCTATAATGGCCATTCCATCCATATTGCACAGGAGACCGCCTTGACCGCAGCATCGTCCTACACCACCCGCCTGGCCATCCCCTCCAGCGCCACCTACCAGCACCTGCGCGTCGCCGCCGGCATGAGCGCGAAAAGCACGGCAGCGGCCGCCAAGGGCTTGCCGAACTCGCTGTTTGCCGTGCAAATCCTGCATGGCGACGAGGTGGTGGGCATCGGCCGCGTCATCGGCGATGGCGGCTGCTTCTTCCAGGTCACCGATATCGCCGTGCTGCCGGCCCACCAGGGCAAGGGCCTGGGCAAACGCATCATGGGCGAGATCATGCAATTCATCGAGACGGAGGTGCCGGAAAGCGCGTACGTCAGCCTGATCGCCGACGGCCAGGCGCAAGACTTGTACGCGCAATTCGGTTTCAAGCACACGGCGCCCGCCTCCGTCGGCATGGCGTTGACACGCTAGTGCCGGTCTGGCTGGTTTGCAGCATGGCGCTGGCGCTGCTGTTGAGCGCTGCCGCCTGGGGCGCCGAGCGCCTGCTGCAGCGGCGCGGCCGCACGACGCGCTGGCTGTGGCTGGCGGCCATCGCCGCGTCCGTCCTCTTGCCGCTGGCATGGCTGCCCGGCGTGCTGGCGGCCATGCCGGCGGAACAGGCGCAGCTGAAGCTGGGCTGGTTTGTCTTGTCGACGGGCATGCTGTTGATATTGGCGATGCGCAGCGTCTGGCTGCTGTCGCACCAGCGCCGCTGGCAAAAGAGCACCTTGCTGGGCACGCCCGTCTTCCTGAGCGGCGGCATCGGTCCCTGCGTGGCGGGACTGCTGCGGCCCCGCATCGTGATGCCCGTCTGGCTGCGATTGATTCTGCCGCCGCAACAGGCGCTGCTGCTGGCGCACGAACAATGCCGGCTGGCTGCGCGCGATCCACTGCTGCTGGCCGTGGCGTACGCCTTGATCATCCTCATGCCCTGGAACCTGCCCGTGTGGTGGCAACTGCACCGGCTGCGCTTTGCCATCGAGGTCGATTGCGACGCGCGCATGCTGGCGCACGGCCACGCGCTGCGCGACTATGCCATCGTGCTGCGCCAGCACGGCCAGTATTATTCGGGCTTGACTGGTGCCTCGCCCATCGTGCTGAGCGACCCGCTGGCACTGCGGCGCCGGCGGCAAATCATGGGCAGATTTACGCGGGACCAGGCGGCGAACTTGCTATAGTAGCGGCAACGCCGCGCGGCGCGCCCGCGAGCCCGGCTCCCCCCTTCGAAATCAGAGAGATACCATGCTTTACCTGCTTGCCATCGTGATCGTCACCGCCCTGCTGTACTACGTCTTCAGCGGCCGCACGCCCGTCAAACCGCTGCACAAGCCGCTCGTCTCGGTGCGCCAGTACGTGCCGGCGATTCCTCCCGGCGCACCCGCGCACCACTGGAGCGATGAGGGACGCTTTGCGTCGGAAGTGGAAAACGAATCGATGTACCAGCCCGCCATCGCCAAGCTGGCCGGCGAGCACGGTCCCGGCAATGCGGAAGAGAAATGCCTGGCCCTGCTCGTCTGCGACGACGCCAATCCTTTCCAGGACAAGGCCATCGCCGTCTTCATCGATGGCCTGCTGGTCGGCTACCTGTCGCACAACGACGCCCTGCGCCTGCGCCGCAACCTGGGCCGCATGGACCTGGTCGGCCAGCTGACCTCATGCGACGCCGTCATCCGCGGCGGCGGTCTGTGGAATGGCAAGCGCCTTGCGTATGCCGTATGGCTCGATCTGCAGCCCTATAACTAAGCTATCGCGCGCGCCAGCCTGACGGCGCGCGTGGCGATAAAGCTGGGCAGGTATTTTTCAATTTCAAAGCGCGGGTGGGGATGCATTTCCTCGTGGTAGCCTGCCAGCACGAAACCAGCCGCCAGCTGGCCGCCGATCTGGCTGTCCAGGCCGTGGCCGAAGATCAGCGCCTCGCCCCTGTCCATGCGCGCTGCCAGCGCATCGGCTGGCATATCCTCCACATCCGAATACGGCAGCACAAAACGGGGACGTATCAAGCCCTGTTTTGCCCATTGCGGATCGCGGTCGCCGATGAACACGGCCGGATTGAAGAAACTGCTCAGCAGCACGCCACCGTCCGCCAGCACGCGCGCGCATTCGCGCCACACGGGAGCAATGTCGGGCACGTACTGGTTCGACACGGGGTGCACGATGACATCGAAACTGGCGTCGGCAAAGCGGCGCAGGTCGCGCATGTCACCCTGCACGGTGGCCAGGTGCAAGCCGTCGCGATCAGCCACCATGCGGTCTTTCGCCAGTTGCTGCCCAGATAAATCGAAGACGGTCACGTGTGCGCCGGCGGCGGCCAGCACGGGCGCCTGCTGCCCGCCAGCACCGGCCAGGCACAGGATACGCTTGCCTTGCACATCGCCCAGCCAGCCGGCCGGCAAGGGGCCGGGCGTCAAATGGATTTGCCACTGCCCGGCGCGCGCCGCGGCGATGGTGGCGCGGTCGACAGGCTGCGACCACGGGCTGTTCTGTGCAGCCTGGGCATCCCAGGCTTGCTGATTATGCCGCAAGAAGTTGCTCGGTACGGGCATCGTCATCCTTTCAGAAAAAACAGGACGCGAATGTAGCATGACACCCGGCAAGGCGTCGCACCTTGCAAAAAAACCACACAATTCTTGATGGCAACTTCCTCGCCAGCATCGCCATTCCACGGGCACGACAAGTCCGCGGCCCACCTGTCCTGCTCGGGAATCGCTTGCACGACAGGGAAAATAATTACAATTAAGATATTTGTTTCCTGAAATCTGGTAAGGTAATTCGCATCGATCACCCGCAGTGGCGGCAGGCGTCCATGCCGGCGCCAAACGCGTCACCTGTTTGCCTACGATGATACCGGCCAGCGTCCAGCACCTGTTCCACCTTCCCGCCGATCCGGCCCAGCTGCACCACGGCCAGCATGCGCCGGGTCTGGTGCTGCTGTCGCTCGTGATCGCCATTTTCACGTCGTGGATGGCTTTCCAGATGACGGCGTACAGCCGCGCGCAGGCGAGCATCAGCCGCCGCTTGCACTTGCTGTGCCTGCTGGCCGGCAGCCTGGCGCTGGGTTGCGGCGTGTGGGCCATGCATTTCATCGGCATGCTGGCCTTCGAGCTGGGCACCAGCGTTGCCTACGATCCGGGCCTGACCTTGCTGTCCATCGTGCCCAGCGTGGCGGCCTCGTTCGTGGCCCTGGCCACCATCAGCCGGCGCGCCGTCACGGCGTCGCTGCTGCTGCGCAGCGGCTTGCTGGTGGGCCTGGGCATCGGCGCCATGCATTACACGGGCATGCAGGCCATGCGTGTGGGTTTGTCGCTGCGCTACGATCCGCTGCTGTTCGCGCTGTCGCTCATCGTTGCCGTGGCGCTGGCCACCCTGGCCCTGTGGATACGTTTCGGCTTGCGCGGCTGGAGCAGCCGCGTGCCCTCGTCGCAACGCACGCTGATCAGCGCCTGCGTCATGGGTTGCGCGATTGCCGGGATGCATTACATGGGCATGCAGGCGGCCCGCTTCGTGGGAACGATTCCCCCAGGAAATGATGCCGATGCCAACCGGCCCATGCTGGTGATCAGCGTGACCTTGCTGACCATTGCCCTGACGATACTGGTCGCCTCGGCCGTAGGCATCTTGCGCTACCGCGAACTGTTTCGTCACCTGAACCAGAGCGAACACTGGACCCGTTCACTGCTGACAAGCACGGTCGACGGCGTCATCACCATCGACCGGCACGGCAGCATCATCGACTTCAACGGCGCGGCCGAGCGCATCCTCGGCTGGCGGTCGGCGGAAATTGTCGGCCGCCATGTCAGCGTGCTGGTCAGCGACGTGCGCCAGTCGGAACGGCACGGCCTGCTCCATTACCTGCGCACGGGCGAGGCTGGCACTTTCCAGTCCAGCGAGGAAATCGTCTACCTGCGCAAGGATGGCATACCGGTCGCCGTGCAGCGTTCGGTGGCCAGCGCGCGTCTGGCCGACCAGGATTTGTATGTGCTGTTCATTACGGACATCAGCGAACGGCGCGCCATGCTGGCCGCCCTGCGCGAAAGCGAGCAACAATTGCGCTCGCTGATCGGCAATATTCCCGGCATCGCCTTCCGCTGTACCACGGCGGAAAACCAGCCCATGCTGTTCATCAGCGATGGCGTGGAAGCCGTCACCGGCTATCCGCCCGCCGACTTTCTCGGCGCAACACCGCGCCGCAGCATCACGGGCCTGATTGCCAGCGAAGAGCGCGCCTACGTCGTCGACGTCTTCAACCGCAGCGTGGCCAGCGGCGAGCCCTACCTGCTGGAATACCGGCTGCTGCATGCCGACGGCACGGCCCGCTGGCTGTGGGAGCGGGGCACCGTCGTGCACGATGCGGCAGGCGCCGTGCGCTGGGTCGACGGCGTCATCCTCGATATCAGCGAACGGCGGCAGATGGAGGAAGACTTGCGCAAGGCCAAGGAAAAGGCGGAGCTGGCGGCCGCCACGCGGGCCAGCTTTGTCGCCAACATGAGCCATGAAATCCGCACGCCGATGAATTCCATCCTCGGTTTCACCGATGTGCTGCTCGACTCGCCGCTGGCGCCGGAGCAGCGGCGCCACCTCAATACCGTGCGGCAGTCCGGACGCTCGCTGTTGCGCCTGCTCAACGAAGTGCTCGATACGGCCAAGCTGGACAGAGGCGCCGTGGCGCTGGAAATGCGCGACTACAGCCTGCTGGCGCTGGTCGATGAACTGGCGTCCACGTATGGCATCCATGCACGCAACAAGGGTTTGCGCATGGAGGTGCAGTACGATCCGCAACTGCCGGCCGTGCTGCATGGTGACGAATTGCGCATGCGGCAGGTGCTGGGCAACCTGCTCGACAACGCCATCAAGTTCACGGCCAGCGGCGGTGTCAGCCTGGCGGCGCGCCTCGACGGTGGCCAGCTGCACCTGCTGGTGCGGGACAGCGGCATCGGTATCGCCGCGGAACGGCGCGATGCCATTTTTGATCCCTTCGTGCAAGCGGACGCTTCGACCACGCGGCGCTTTGGCGGCACGGGCCTGGGCACCACCATCAGCAGGCAGCTGGTGACCCTGATGCAGGGGCGCATCTGGGCCGACGCCAGCGTGCCGCACGGCAGCGTATTCCACGTCATGCTGCCCTTGCTGCCGGCACGCCAGGCGGCGCTGCCCGCCAGCGAACGCCGCAGCGTGCGCCTGCCGCCCCTGCGCGTGCTGGCCGCCGACGACGTGCCGCAAAACCTGGAACTGCTGAGTCTGCTGCTGGGCAAGCGCGGCCACACGGTGATCACGGCAGGCGATGGCGTGCAAGCCTTGCAACTGACGCAGCAGGATGACTTCGACATTCTGCTGCTGGACTTGCAAATGCCGCGCATGGATGGCCTGGCCGCCACGCAAGCCATCCGTGCCGCCGCCCTGCGCGATGGCCGCCCGCGCGTGCCCGTGATCGCCATGACGGCCAGCGTGCTCGATGCGCACCGCAAGGCGGCGCAGGCGGCCGGCATGGACGGTTTCGCCACCAAGCCCGTCGAATGGCAGGCGCTGTCGCGGGAAATCGCCCGCGTGCTGGGCCTGACGGCGGAGCCGGCCGATGACAGCCCCGCGCCCGCTGGAGGAAGAGTGCTGCACCATGCGGGCGCCCTGCAGCGCTGGGCCGGCAACGACAGCGCCTACCGCGCGGCACTGGCCCGTTTCGGACGCGAGCATCCGCGCGTGCCGCCTGCCCTGCTGGCCGCCATCGAGGCACGCGACCATCTAGCGCTCCTGCCGCAAAGCCACCGGCTGCGCGGCGCGGCGGCCAACCTCGGCTTGGAACAGCTGGCCGCCAGCCTGGCGACTTTGGAACAAGCGTGCGCCAGCCCTGGCCCCGCCACGGCGCCGCAGCTCGATGAGGCGCTGGGCAAGCTGCTGACGCAATGGCCGGCGGCCCTGGCCGCCATCGCCCGGCTGGCGCCGCCTGCATTACCAGCGGCAACGGCGGGCGCCATCGACGCGCCCGCCGCCCGGCAAGCGGCCAGCGCCCTGCTGCAGGCCTTGCAGCGCGGCGAACTCGATGACGCGGCGCAAGCACAATTGCAGCACGCCATGGGCGCGCAAGCGGATGCGCTGGCGCCGCTGCTGCACGCCATCGACGACTTTGATTTCCCCCTGGCACAGTCGCTCCTGCACGGCCTGCTGCCCACCTTCTCCCCGGAGTCCCCATGAATGCACGAGCCAGGCCCGTGATTCTCGTCGTCGACGATGAAGCGGCCAATTTGCAATTGCTGCGCCAGATCTTGCAGAACGACTACGCGCTGCTGTTCGCCAAGGATGGCGCGCGGGCTCTGGAACTGGCGCAGCAGGAACGCCCGGCTCTGATCCTGCTCGACGTGATGATGCCGGGCATGAGCGGCCACGACACCTGCCGCCAGCTGAAAGCGGCGCCGCTGACGGCCGCCATCCCCGTCATTTTCGTCACGGCCCTGAACGACATGCGCGACGAACTGAGCGGTTTTGAAGCGGGCGCCGTCGATTACATCACCAAGCCGCTCAGCCCTGCCATCGTGCGGGCCCGCGTGCGCACGCATCTGTCGCTGGTGCGCATCGACGAACTGAAGGAAACGCGGCTGCAGATCGTCCAGCGCCTGGGCCTGGCGGCCGAGTACAAGGACAATGAAACGGGCTTGCACGTGATCCGCATGAGCCATTACGCGCGCCTGCTGGGCGTGGCCGCCGGCATGGACGAGGCCGCCGCGGACGATCTGCTGCACGCGGCGCCCATGCACGACGTGGGCAAGATCGGCATCCCCGACCGCATCCTGCAAAAGCCGGGCAAGCTTGACGCGGACGAATGGGCCGTCATGCAGACGCACGCGCGCATCGGCGCCGACATCATCGGCGAACATGCCGCAGGCGGCATGCTGGCGCTGGCCCGCGAGATCGCCCTGTCGCACCATGAAAAATGGGACGGCAGCGGCTACCCGAACGGCTCGGCGGGCGAGGCGATCCCGCTGGCGGGACGCATCATCGCCGTGGCCGACGTCTTCGACGCGCTGACCTCGGTGCGCCCGTACAAGCGCGCGTGGTCGGTGACGGACGCCGTGGGCTACTTACAAGCGCAACAAGGCAGCCATTTCGATGCGCGGCTGGTCGAGCTGTTTGTCAAGGAACTGCCCGCCATCGACGCCATCCGGCTGCGCTGGGCAGAGAAAGAGGAAGCCACGCGGCCGCCTGAAAAGTGAACTCCCGCCACAGCCAGCGTTGTTGCGTCACACAAGGAAGTGCCGGACAGATGGCGCCGGCGCCGATGCAGACCACTGGAAGGGCAAGGAGTTCGATGCCATTATGGCCGGCAGCGAGTCGAACATTTTGATGCACATCAAACAGCTCGCAATTTCCTGGCGACGGCCTTGCAGATGGCCACCGCCCGCGTTTTTTTGACCCACATCAAGCGCTGCATAAGAAAAACGCCCGCCAGCACGGCAATGCTGGACTTGCCCGTGTTGCCGTTCTAGCCTTGTTGCCATCCTGACTAGAGAATGACAACATGGCTTATAAATCCATCCTCGTCCACGCCGACCTGTCGCGCCATGCGCCGCAGCGCATCGCCATCGCGGCACGGCTGGCGCACGCGCACCAGGCGCACCTAATCGGCGCCGCCATGACGGGCGTGTCGCGCTTTACCCTGGAAAACAACCGCGGCATGCGCGGCGGCGCCGCGGCGGCGCAGATCAACGCCCTGCACGGGCAGGCGGAACAGGCGCTCGACCAGTTTGAAAAACTGGCGCGCCAGGCCAGCGCCGTCTCGCTCGAGCGGCGCCTGATCGAAGACGATGAAGATGGCGGCATGGCCGTCAGCGCCCGCTACAGCGACTTGACGGTACTGAGCCAGCACGACGACAGCGAAGCGCTGCCCGGCGCCATGAGCGACCTGGTGCCCTACGTGATGCTCAACGCGGCCCGTCCCGTGCTGATCGTGCCGCGCAGCGGCCAGTTTGCGCAAATCGACAATACCGTCGTGGTGGCCTGGGATGGCAGCATGGAAGCGACGCGCGCCATCGGCCACGCCCTGCCCCTCTTGCGCGCGGCGCGCCTGGTGGTGCTGGCCCTGCTGCACCCGCCGGCCGGCCATGCGCAGCCGGCCCGCCACCCGGGTGCCGACATCGCCGCCTACCTGAGCCGCCATGGCGTGCCCGTCGAAGTGCGTCCCGCCGTCACCACGGGCGACGTCGGCGCGGCCCTGCTGGCCATGGCCGCCGAAGTGCATGCGGACTTGCTGGTGATGGGCGGCTACGGCCATGCGCGCTTCCGCGAAATTTTACTGGGCGGCGTGACGGAAACGGTCTTGCACCAGATGACGCTACCGGTGCTGATGGCGCACTGACGTCAAAAAGCCGCGCCACCCTTGCGGATGGCGCGGCTTTTAACTGACAGCGACAGCCTTAGACTTTGCGCTGGGCGACGGCGTCAACGACACACAGCGCCGTCATGTTGACGATGCGGCGCACGGTGGCCGATGGCGTCAGGATGTGCACGGGCTTGGCGCAGCCGAGCAGGATCGGGCCCACGGCGATGCCGTTGCCGGCCGCCGTTTTCACCAGGTTGTAGGCGATGTTGGCCGATTCGATATTCGGCATGACGAGCAGGTTGGCGTCGTTCTTCAGTGCCGAATTTGGCATCAGTTTGTGACGCAGCTTGCTGTCGAGGGCCGTATCGCCGTGCATTTCGCCGTCGATTTCCAGGTCCGGCGCGCGGTCCTTGACGATGGCCAGGGCGGCGCGCATCTTTTGCGCCGAAGCGCTGTCGCTCGAACCGAAGTTCGAGTGCGACAGCAGGGCCGCGCGCGGCGACAGGCCGAAACGGGTCATCTCTTCGGCAGCCATGATGGTGATCTCGGCCAGCTGCTCGGCGTCCGGATTTTCATTGACGTGCGTGTCGACCATCACCAGCTGGCGCTCCGGCATGATCAGGACGTTCATGGCCGCATACACATTGCTGCCGGCGCGCTTGCCCAGCACCTGGTCGATGTATTTCAGGTGCAGCTGGGTGGTGCCGAAGGTGCCGCAAATCATGCCGTCGGCGTCGCCCTTGTGGATCATCATCGAACCGATCAGGGTGTGGCGGCGGCGCATTTCCAGCTTCGCGTATTCCTCGGTGACGCCCTTGCGGCTCGTCATCGCGTAATACGTGTTCCAGTAATCGCGATAGCGCTCGTCGAAGTCCGGGTTGATGACGTCGAAGTCGACGCCTTGCTTGAGGCGCAGGCCGAATTTCTGGATGCGCGCTTCGAGCACCGGTGGACGGCCGACCAGGATAGGACGCGCCAGTTTTTCATCGACCACCACTTGCACGGCACGCAGCACGCGCTCTTCTTCGCCTTCGGCGTAGACGATGCGTTTGAGTTCGGCCGGCGTGGATTTGGCCATCAGGAACAGCGGCTTCATGAAGGTGCCGCTGCGGTAGACGAATTGCTGCAGGCTGTCCGCGTACGCTTGCAAGTCCTTGATCGGACGCGTGGCGACGCCGGAATCCTCGGCCGCCTTGGCCACCGCTGGCGCGATCTTGATCAGCAGACGCGGATCGAACGGCATCGGGATCAGGTATTCAGGACCGAACGACAGGTTGCTGATGCCGTACGTGGTGGCCACGATGTCGGACTGCTCCGCATGCGCCAGGTCGGCGATCGCGTGCACGACGGCGATTTCCATTTCACGCGTGATCGTCGTCGCGCCGCAATCGAGGGCGCCGCGGAAGATGTACGGGAAGCACAGCACGTTGTTGACCTGGTTCGGATAGTCCGAACGGCCCGTGGCGATGATGGCGTCGCTGCGCACGGCCTTGACTTCTTCCGGCAGGATTTCCGGATTCGGGTTGGCCAGCGCCAGGATCAACGGGTTCGGCGCCATCTTGCGCACCATGTCTTGCTTCAGCACGCCGCCGGCGGAGACGCCGAGGAAAATGTCGGCGTCCGGGATGATCTCGGCCAGGGTGCGCAGCGGCGTGTCTTGCGCGAAGCGTTCCTTGTCCGGGTCCATCAGTTCCGTGCGGCCCTTGTAGACGACGCCGGCCAGGTCGGTGACATAGATGTTTTTGAGCGGGAAGCCCAAGTCGACGATCAGGTCCAGGCAGGCCAGCGCCGCGGCGCCCGCGCCCGACACGACCAGCTTGCAGTCCTCGATTTTCTTGCCGACGGCTTTCAGGCCGTTCAGGATGGCCGCGCCGACGATGATGGCGGTGCCGTGCTGGTCGTCATGGAAGACGGGAATCTTCATGCGGTCGCGCAGCTGGCGCTCGATGTAGAAGCATTCAGGGGCTTTGATGTCTTCCAGGTTCACGCCGCCGAAGGTCGGTTCCAGCGAAGCGATGATGTCGACCAGTTTGTCCGGGTCCGATTCGTTGATCTCGATGTCGAAGACGTCGATGCCGGCGAATTTCTTGAACAGCACGCCCTTGCCTTCCATCACCGGCTTGGCGGCCAGCGGACCGATATTGCCCAGTCCCAGCACGGCCGTGCCGTTGGTGATGACGGCCACCAGGTTGCCGCGCGCCGTATATTTATAGGCATTGGCCGGATCGATGACGATTTCTTCGCACGGTGCCGCCACGCCTGGCGAGTAGGCCAGTGCCAGGTCGCGCTGGTTGGTCAGTTGTTTGGTCGGCGTCACGCTGATTTTGCCGGGGCGCGGGCACTCGTGATACTCGAGTGCGGCCAAGCGCAATTGTTGACGCAATTCTTCTTTTTTATCAGATGACGAATCCATGCTGTGCTGCCTTCCTGTTTGGTCGATCGGGTGTTCCGGATTTTATCAGACCGATTCTTTCAATTAGCTAGGTATTTTCCGCTAGCCACAGTCTGATATCACGAAAACGCATAACCTAGCATTGTAAGGCCGTCCGGCGGCACAAACGTCCTCAACAGGAAAAACTATCAAATTTTAGATTTCAATTAGTTTTTGTGATCACTGACCGGGGGCACGCCACAGCGGCAGCGCGGCGACGGCGCGCTCGATATCGTCCATCTCGTCGTCCCCAAGAGTGGTGTCGAATTGGGCGGACAAAATGCGGCGCATCAGCGCCAGGCGCGTCGTCGCCTGCTGCGCGTCGATGAAGCGGGTCGTCTCCGCGCAATACTGCGCACGGCGCTGGGCATCGGCGCCGTCATCGTCGCCGTCGGGATAATAATGGCGGCCGATGTGCTGCAGCGACTGCAGCAGGAATTCGATCTCGCGCAGGATGCGCAGCGCATCCTCGCCGGACAGCACGATGCGGCGGTTGGCGGGCAGCAGGGATGGCGGCGTAGCGCGACTATTCAAAATAGTCCTCGATCAGGAATGCATAATCGTCATCGATCAGCATTTGCAGATAAGCGTCGAAGCTGTCGGCGATGACCTGGTAATTGTCGGGGTCATGCAGGAAGCGCACGACCTGCCCGACCTTGCCCGACGCCGTGGGCGTGAAATCGATATACAGCCGCGAAGAGCCGCCATTGTTCATGCAATGCGAAAAACACAGGCGCTGGCCTTGCCGGATACCGGCGTCGATGCGGGCGTCGACGATACCGGGATCTTCCTCCAGGTAATGGCCATAGATATCGGCGATGCTGCGCTGGTTCGCCTGCCCGTCCTGCAGGATCTGCTCGACGGAACTCAGGTAATACGGATACTCGAACACGTCCGAACCCAGCATGTACACCAGCACCATGCCGCCCGCGTACTCCTGATAATAGGTGCCGTTGTACTGGCCCAGCAAGCGCAGCAGGCTGTCCGGGCACAGCGGATACGCGTGGCGCAAGCTGGCCAGTTGTGCCGCGCTGGCGCCGCTGGCCAGCGCCAGCTCCGCCAGCGGCTCCGGTGGCAAGGCCTGGCGCAATCCTGCCAAATAGTGGTCGACGATGTGCATGGGCGAAATATATCAGCTGCCGGCACACGGCACGCGCACCTTAGCGGGCATTGGCCAGCCGCGCCCCCGGCGCGAAGCGCACGGCGATCAGCAGCAGCACCACGACGCCACCGGCCATCACCATCCACGCCTGGGCCAGGCTGGACGAGTGCTGGCGGATCAGGCCGGCGATGAACGGCATGCTGCTGGCGATGATGTAGCCGCCGCCCTGCACGAAACCGAGCAGTGCGCCGGCGCCGGCCGGATCACGCACGTGGTCCATGCTGACGATCAGCGACAAGGGGAACAAAGCGCCGATGCCGCAGCCCAGTAATATCACGGCGGGCAACGCCAGTTGCGCGGGCGCCACAATCAGGCAGGCCAGGCCGCCCAGCACGGCCAGCAGCACCGACAGCAACAGGATGCGGCGGTCGGGAAAACGGTGGATGACGCTGGAAATCACCAGTCCCGCCAGCACTTCCACCAGGGTCAGGCCACCGAGCAGCAAGCCGCTGTCGGCCGCGCTCCAGCCCAGTTCCGTATAAAACGGCGGCAGCCAGGCCAGCACCAGGGTGTAGGCGCCGGTGCCGATACCAAAGAACACCATCAGCAGCCAGGCGCGGCCACTGCCCACGGGCAGGCTGGCGCCCGCGCCGCCTGGCACCTCCACGCGCGAAGCGGCTGCCCGGCGCCACAGCAGCGCGGCGGCCACGGCCGGCAGCGCCCACAGGGCCAGCAGCGCCTGCCAGCCCAGCACTTGCGCCAGCGGTGAAGCGGACGCGGCGGCAATGGCCGCGCCGCCCATGATGCCCGTCGTATAAAAACCCATCAACTGGCCTGCCCGATCGGGGAAATGGCGCTTGATGAAGGCGGGCAGCAGCGCCTGCACCAGCGCGATGCCCAGGCCGCCCAGGGCCGCCGTGGCGATCAGGCCGCCGCTGCCATGCAGGGGCCAGCGCAGCGCGCAAGCGGCGGCGATGATGGCGATGCCCAGCGAGATGCCGCGCGCCACGCCCAGCCGGCGCTGCAGCTGCGCGCCCGCCAGCGCACATACGCCCATGGCGAACACGGGCACGGTGGTCAGCAAGCCCGCATCGGCATTGCTGAGGCCCGTGCCGGCCTGGATGCTGTCGAGCAAGGGGCCGATAGCGGCCAGGATGGGCCGCAGGTTCAGGCCCAGCAGGATGATGGCGGCCACCAGCAGGGCCGAAGACGATGAAGCAGAAAGGGATGCGGCAGGTCGGGCGGAAGGCATGGGATAGTCCTTGCCTCGCTGGGAGGCACATGGTTTAATGCGTCATCAAATATGACTCGATGAAAAGTATCTTAACATAAAGATAGAAATCTATCTTGAGGTCAAGATAAATGGATGACCGATGACAACTACCCCGCAAGAACACACACGCGCGCAATTTGCCGCCGCACAATGGCAGCGTGAGCTGCCGCAGATGGACACGCGCGCCATGCAGCTGGTAGGCCAGCTGGGCACGGTGGCGCAGCTGATGGCGCGCGACTGGCTCAATCCGCTGTTCGCCGAACACGGCTTGCAGCCTGGCGAATTCGATGTGCTGGCGACATTGCGCCGCTCGGGCGTGCCCTACAGCCTGACGCCGACGGCCCTGTACGAAGCGGCCATGCTGTCTTCGGGCGGCATGACCAACCGCATCGACCGGCTGGAAGCGGCCGGCTGGATCGAACGCCAGAAACATCCGACGGACCGGCGCGGCGTGCTGGTGGCCCTGACACAAAAGGGATTGGAACTGATAGAAAAGCTCGTGCTGCTGCACGTGGAGAACGAGCGCGCCATGCTGTCGGCGCTCGATGCGGACGAACAGCGCCAGCTCGACCAGTTGCTGGCCAAGCTGCTGCACGGCATGGCGCAGGCGAAGAAAGGCTAGGCGAGCAGACTCGCCAGTTCGCGCAGCGCCGCATTGCCGCGCCGGGCCAGGCGCCGCAGTTCGGCAGGGTCGCGGCTGTCGTAAATGGCCTGGACATGGCGCGCGCTGGCCGCGCGCAAGTCGATATCGCTGTCGCGGTCCGGCAGCTGGGCATCGGCCACATGTCCCTCGACGAGGGTCAGGTAGTAATGGCGCGGCTTGCCACGCAAGTTGGCGCAAAACTGCAGCACCAGGCCGTTGTCGAACAGCAGGGCGCCGCTGCGGCCACCTTGTTCCAGCAGCACGCGACACGCCGGCAAGGGCTGCCGCGCCGCGCGCAGGAAACCGGCCAGGTGTACCTGATAGCCGAGTTCCAGGCCATTCGCGCCCAGCTGGCCGCGCTGCAGATACACTTTGAACGATGCCGGCACGGGACGGCCGGCGCGGCGGAACAGGCGCGCATCTTCGTACAGGCACAGCTGGCCGCCGTCGCTGATGGCGTCGAAGCCGCGCTCCGCCAGCTCCTGCGCTTCGAAGGTGCGCAAGCCGACGGCTTGCGGATCGCGCAGCCAGCCGTGGTCGAGCCAGGATTGCAGCAAGAAGTGAATATCGAGGATGGGCATGGCAAGCGGATCGGCAGTGGCAAAGGCGCCTATTGTATGCCAGCCTATAATAGCCGGGCCACACCCTCACTCAACGAACTGACCACGCCATGGCCCCACACGACGCGCTTTCCGAATTCGACCTGATCAAACAATATTTTGTGCGCCAGCGCCCCGGCCGCGCCACCCTGGGCATCGGCGACGATTGCGCGCTGATCACGCCCGGCTCGGGCAAGCAGATCGCCATCTCGTCGGACATGCTGGTCGAGGACCGGCACTTCTTTGCCGGCGCCGACGCCCGCATGCTCGGCCACAAAAGCCTGGCCGTGAACCTGTCCGACCTGGCCGCCATGGGCGCGCGTCCCGTGGCATTTACCCTGGCCCTGGCCCTGCCGCAAGCGGAGCGCAGCTGGCTGGCCGGCTTTGCCGACGGCCTGTTTGCGCTGGCCGACGCCTACGGCTGCGAATTGATCGGCGGCGACACCACCAAGGGCCCTTTGAATATCTGCATCACCGTGTTCGGCGAGCTGGCGCCGGGCCAGGCCCTGCGCCGCAGCGCGGCCGTGGCGGGCGACGATATCTGGGTCAGCGGCACCCTGGGCGACGCGCGCCTGGCCTTGGCCGGCTACCGCAAGGAACAGGCATTGCCGCCAGCCGACCTGGCCATGGCAGGCGCGCGCATGCACACGCCGACGCCGCGCGTGGCGCTCGGCTGCGCGCTGGCCGAAGCGGGCCTCGCGCATGCGGCCATCGACATCTCGGACGGCCTGGTGGGAGACCTCGGTCACATCTTGAAAGCGTCGCAGGTGGGCGCCACGCTCGACGTCGACGCCCTGCCTGCCGGCCCAGTGCTGGCACGGCAGGAAACAGGCTTGCGCCGCCGCTATACGGCCGCCGGCGGCGACGATTATGAATTGTGCTTCACGGCGCCCGCCTCTTCGCGCGACGCCATCGCCGCCCTGGCGGCCAGCTGCGCCACACCAGTCACGCGCGTGGGCAGCATCGAGGCCAAAGCGGGCTTGCGGCTGGTGGATGCGGCAGGACAGCCGCTCGATCTGCAGCTGTCTTCCTTCGACCACTTCACCGATTGAGCTAGCGTACCGCCACCCGCGCCAGCCCCGGCTGGTTCACCATCCAGTAGTGCTGGAAGGCCAGGCGGATGTTGTCGCGCAGCTGGGTGTCGTCCCACGGTTTCGTATAGAAACGGTAGATGGCGCCGCGGTTGATCGAGTCGAGCACGGCTTCCAGGCCCGTGTAGCCGGACAGGATGATGCGGATGGTTTCCGGGTACAGCTCTTTCACCTTGCTCAAAAATTCCGTGCCGCTCATGCTCGGCATGCGCTGGTCGCAGACGATCACGTGCACCCTGTGCAGGGCCAGCATTTCAAACCCTTCGGCCGGCGTGCTGGCCGTCAGAATCTGATAGCCCTCGGGACGGAACAGGCGGTGCAATGACGACAGCACGTTGACGTCGTCATCGACGATGAGCAGCGTCTGCGCCGGCTGCGCGGCCGGGTCGTGGCCGGGCGGCAGGCCGGCGCCGGCGACGATCATCTGCCCCAGTTCCAGCGCCGGCAGGGCGCGGCTGAAATAAAAGCCCTGGATCTCGTCGCAGCGGTTGCGCCGCAGGTATTCGAGCTGCGGGCGCGACTCCACGCCCTCGGCCACGACGCTCAGTTTCAGGCTGTGCGCCATGCTGACGATGGCCAGCGCGATGGCCGCGTCGTTCGGGTTGCTGGTGATGTTGCGCACGAAGGCGATGTCTATCTTCAGCTTGTCGATGGGGAAGCGCTGCAGATACGCGAGGCTCGAATAGCCGGTGCCGAAATCGTCGATGGCCACCTTCACGCCGATTTTCTTCAGTTTGCCCAGCACGACGATGGTGCGCTCGGCGTTCGACATCAGCGCCGTTTCCGTCAGTTCCAGTTCCAGCAATTCCGGCGCCACGTTGTGATGCGCCAGCGCGCGCGTCACTTCGCCTTCCAGGTCGCCTTCGGCAAACTGGCGGCTCGACACGTTCACGGCCACGTGCACTGGCCCCACTTCGCTGTCGCGCCACTCGGCGATCTGGCGGCAGGCGGCCTGGATCACCCAGGCGCCCACGCGCACGATCAGGCCCGTGTCTTCCAGCACGGGCACGAATTCGGCGGGCGCCACCAGGCCGTAGCCGGGACGGCGCCAGCGCAGCAGCGCTTCCACGCCGCTGATGCGGCCCGTGCGCAAATCCACCTTGGGCTGGTAGTACAGGATGAACTGGTCGTGTTCGAGCGCATGGCGCAGCGCCAGTTCCAGGTCCAGGCGCGCCAGCACCTGCACGTTCATGCCGGCCGTGAAAAAGCGGTAGCCGTCGCGGCCCGCCTGCTTGGCGCCGCCCATGGCCGTATTCGCGTATTTGATCAGGGTTTCCGGGTCGGTGGCGTCGTCCGGATACATGGCGATGCCGATGCTGGCCGTCAGGGTCGCCGCATGGCCGCGCAAGTCGAATGGCGCCCTCAAGGCTTCGCGCACCTGGTTGGCCACGGCCACGGCTTCCTGCTGGTTGCGGCTCATCGTCAGTATCAGCGCGAATTCGTCGTTGCCCAATCGCCCCACCGTGTCGCGCAAGCGCACGCATTCGACCAGGCGGTTGCTGAACTGGCGCAGCAGCTCGTCGCCCAGCGCCGCGCCCAGGGTGTCGTTGATGCTTTTAAAACGGTCGAGCGCGATGAACAGCACCACGATGCGCCAGCTTTTTTCCTGCGCCAGTTCCACGGCCTGGGCCAGGGTCTGGTAGAACAGGCTGCGGTTCGGCAGCCCCGTCAAGCCATCGTAATGGGCCAGGTGCTTGAGGCGCTCCTGCGCCTGGCGCCGCTCGCTGATGTCGCGCGCCACGGCGATCAGCAGCAGGCCGCCCGCGCCAGGGGTGCCAGAATAGCCGCCCGTCACGGGCGCTTGCGCATACCAGTGCCAGCCCAGTTCCACGGGGATCAGGCTCAGGTCGCGCCGCACCAGTTCGCACTCCGTCACTTCCGTGGCCAGATGGGCCGGGCCGCCCGGCAGCGCGGCCAGCGGCGGGGCCGGCGGCGATGGCAGCAAGGTGCCCGGCGCCAGCGCCAGCAATTCGTTGCGCGCATAGCCGAGCAGGCGGCAAGCGCCGTCGTTCACGTCGACCAGGGTCATGCCCACCACGTCGACGAGGAAGATGGCGTCCGTGGTGGCGTCCATGGCGCCGCGAAAGCGCTGCAGTTCGGCCGTGCGCTGGCCCACCGTGCGTTCGAGCAGGGTGTTGTAGTGGCGCGCGGCGCGGTGCAGCAGCCGCACTTCGAGCATGTTGCGGATGCGCGTGAGCACCTCGAGCGCGTCGAAGGGCTTGCTGATGAAGTCGCGCGCGCCCGCTTCCAGCGCCGCCAGCTTGGCGTCCGGGTCGGCGGCGATCACCAGCACGGGCAGGTAGCCTTCCAGCTCCAGCGGACGCAGGGCATCCATCACCTCGTAGCCGCTCATGCCGGGCATCACCAGGTCGAGGATGATCAGATCGAACTGGTGGCGCTGGTGCAGGCCGGCCACGGCGCGCGCATCGAGGGTGCTGGTGATGGCCGTGTAGCCGCCGCTTTGCAGCAAATGCTCGAGCAGGCGCAGATTGACTTCCTGGTCGTCGACGAGGAGAATTTTCGCCGCGTAGATATCGGCCTGGCTGATCATGGCGCGCCTGTTCCCTTCTGCCGGCGCTGCTGCGCCACATAGGCCAGGGTGCTGTTGATCGCCTCGGTAAATTCATCGAGGTTGATCGGCTTGGTCAGGTAGCGGTAGAAGCCCAGCGCCATGCTGCGCTCGACGTCGCCCGGCATGGCGTTGGCCGTCAGGGCGATGACGGGAATGTGCGCCGTGCGGGGATCGGCGCGCAGCAGTTTCAGCGCATCCGTGCCGTTCACGTTCGGCAGGTTGATGTCCATCAGGATCAGCTGCGGCAGGTGCGTGCGCGCCATTTCCACGCCCAGGCGGCCATCGGTGGCCGTCAACAGCTGCAATTGCGGGCAGTAGCGCACGATTTCCTCGACCAGGGTCAGGTTGGCGGGATTGTCTTCCACGTACAGCAAGGTCACGGGGGCGCTGTGATCGAGCAGCGCCCCGGCCAGGTCAGGCCGCGGCAAGGCGGGAGCCGCAGGCATGGGCAAGGCGTCGACCACGCGCAGCTCGATCCAGAAGGTGCTGCCCTCGCCGGGCGCGCTGGTCACGCCGATGCTGCCATCCATCAGCTCCACCAGGCGCTTGGTGACCACCAGGCCGATGCCGCTGCCTTCTTCCGTGCCGCCCTCCTGTCCCAGCCGGTTGAAAGGCTGGAACAGCAGCGCCACCTGTTCGCCGTCGAGGCCCACGCCCGTATCGCGCACGCTGATGCGCACCCGCCCGCCCGCCTGCGGCGCGCAATCGATGGCTACCTGCCCCTGCTCGCGGTTGTACTTGAGCGCATTCGACAACAGGTTCAACAGGATTTGCTTGAGGCGCGTGCGGTCTGCCAGCACGTTCAGGGGGCAGGCGTCGGGAAAGGTCATGCCGATGCCGCGCTGGCTGGCCAGCGGCGCGATCATGTCGCGGCATTCCTGCAAGATGGCGTCCAGGCCCACCGGTTCGAGCGACAGGCTGACCGTGCCTGACTCCACCTTCGCCAGGTCGAGGATTTCATTGATCAGTGTCAGCAGGTGGCGCCCCGATTTCAGGATATGGCCGGCGAACTCCTTCTTTTGCTCCAGGGTCGACGGCAGGCGGTCGGAACTGAGGATTTGCGCGAAGCCCAGGATGGCGTTGAGCGGCGTGCGCAATTCATGGCTCATCGACGACAAAAACGCCGACTTGGCGTAGTTGGCGCTGCGCGCCTCTTCCATCGCCATGGCCAGTTCGCCATTCGTCATTTCCAGCTGCATCGTGCGCTCGTGCACGCGCACTTCCAGTTCCTGGTTCAGGCGCATGACTTCCTGCTGCGCCTCGGTGCGCTGCTCGCCTTCGCGCGCCAGCTCGCCGTTCGAGCGCTCCAGCGCCTGCGTGCGCAGCTCGATCTCGGCCAGCATCTTGTTGAAGGAATCGACCAGCTGCGCCACTTCGTCGACGCTGAGCTTGCGCGCGCGGCGCGAGTAGTCGCCCGTCTCGATCACTTCGCGCGCCACGTCGGCGATGTCGAGGATCGGTTGCGTGATGACGAAATCGAGGCGGCGCAGCAGCAGCAAGGCCACCAGCAGCGCCAGCACCGTCACGCTCAGCGCGATGGCCAGGTAATCGGCCGTGCGGCCGGCCAGCTCGTAATCGGCGCGCAGATACACGGTGCCCAGCAATTCGCCATTGTCGACGATGGGCTTGAACAATTCGACGGATTTGCCCGCGATGCTGACGCCTTCCTTGCCCGCCTTCGCCGGCAGCTCGCCCACGTGCTGATGCGCGCGGTAGCTGGCAAACAGGCTGCCGTCGGCCTTGTACAGGGCGCCGGCCGTCACGCGCGGACGGATGCGCATCAAATTGAGGTTTTCCAGCGCCAGGCGCTCGTCGTCGAAGGCCAGCGCGGCCGAGCTCATGTGCCCGAGCAGCTCGGCCTGGGTACTGATGTCGGCCACCAGATTGCGGTGGTAGGCGCGCAAGTCGTAGACGACGATGGTGCCCAGCGAAATGACGAGCGCCACCAGGGTGGTCAGCAAGACCACCGACATCAGCTTGTGGCGGATGGAACGCAGTCTGATCATCTAGGCGCCCCCAGTCTGCACGCGGTAGGCGGCCAGCAGCATGCGCGCGCTGATGCGGATATGCGCCTGCGCCACGGGTTTCAAGGCCACGTCGAAGCGGACCTTGTCTTCGGCCATCACAAAATTGATCATGCTGCCCATCGCGTAGACCTCATCCGAATCGGACACCGTCAGCAACGCCAGGCCACGGCTGGCGGCCAGCATCTCCTGCAGCGCCGTTTTCTCCAGCGCGCCCAGGTACAGCACGTGCAGCCCGGCCAGCGCTTCGCCGCGGCGCACTTTTTTCACCTGCACGACGCGGCCGTGGACACTATGCCCGGCCACGCTCTGCTCGAGCTGCTCGGCCAGCGCGTCGGCGCCCGCCACGCCGATCACCAGCGGCGAGTCGGGCCGGGCAAAGCTGCCGTCTGGCCACTCGACATAGCCGGCAAACTTGTACAGATACGCGGCCTTGACCTGGCGTTCCAGCTCCCCCGGCACCTGCGATCGCGCATCGGCACACAGCACGCCCAGAAGCAGCAATAGCCAGCCCCAGCGCAGGGAGCGGCGAGCGGCGCCGCGCGCGGGGCGGCGCAAGGGGCCAGGATGATGCCACCAGGTCCAGTTCAGAATTGCCATGACAACCGAGTAAAGATAATGCATACGAAGGCGCGGCACCATGCCGCTTGCCGGTTCGGGCGATGCGCACCAGGGTGGCGTAGCGACAGAGCGCCTGCCGGCCCGAAGTGGTAGCAAATGTATAAAAGAGTGTACGCATTTTCGCTGTTACCGGGGAAAGTTTCTTTTACCATTGGCCATGCTACAGTCTTGCCACCATTTTCACCGCATGCAGGAGTCATCCATGAGCAACGAACTCGTCCCCCTCTCCACCGCGCTCGGCCTGGCCTTGCAGGCGAAAGGCCTGCTGCTGGCCACGGCCGAATCGTGCACGGGCGGCGGCGTGGCGCAGGCCGTCACCGATATCTCGGGCTCGAGCGCCTGGTTCGAACGGGGCTTCGTCACCTATTCCAACGGCGCCAAGAGCAGCATGCTGGGCGTGCCCGCCGAACTGATCGCCGCGCACGGCGCCGTCAGCGAGGAAGTGGCCGCCGCCATGGCGCAAGGCACCCTGGCCCACAGCGAAGCGCAGGTGGCCGTCTCGACCACAGGCATCGCCGGCCCCACGGGCGGCGTGCCGGGCAAGCCCGTCGGCACCGTCTGCTTCGGCTGGGCCATGGACGGGCGCGTGCAGACACAGCGGCTGGTATTCGCGGGCGACCGCCAGGCCGTGCGCGAGCAGGCCGTGGCGCACGCGCTGCGCGAACTGCTGCGCTTTATTCAGTAGCGTCGGCGATGCAGGCGCGGTCGCGGCCCGCCTGCTTGGCCGCGTACAGCGCGCTGTCGGCGCGCATCAGCAATTCGTGGCGGCCGGCGCCGTGGCGCGGATACTCGGCGATGCCGGCCGAAAAGGTGCAGCCCGTCAAGCTGTGCGGCGCCTGGTGGATCAGCAACTGGCGGTAGCGCGCGGCGATATCGTCGATTTTGTACGCGGCGATAAGGCTGTCGGCTTCGCGCAACAGCAGGCAGAATTCCTCGCCGCCATAGCGGCAGACCATATCGGTGCCGCGCAGCTGGCCTTCCACCAGGCGCGCGAACTGAATCAGCACTTCATCGCCAAAATTATGCCCGTAGGTATCGTTGACGCGCTTGAAAAAATCCAGGTCGATGATGGCGATGGCCACGGGCGCATCCGCATCGGCCTCGTGCAGGATGGCATTGAGGCAGGTTTCAAAATGGCGGCGGTTGTACAAGCCCGTCAGGTGGTCGCGCATGGCCTGTTCCTTCAGGCTGTCCTGCAGGGAATTGACGTGCAGGATCTGGTGCGCCAGTTCGCGGTTCAGGTGCTCGAGCTTGACGTTTTCCGATTCGCGCGCCGCCTGCAGTTCCAGCGCCTTGTCGCGCTCGGCCTTCAAGCTGTGCATTTCCTTTTCCAGGTTGCGCATCAGGCTGCGCGAGGCGCGCGCCGACTTGCTGCTGGCTTCGTAGGCGGCCTGATATTGCTGCAGGAAGCCATACGCGGCCTGCCATTCGCCCAGCTGGGCGTTGATGTCGGCCAGTCCCCGCAGGATCTGCTGCTGGTGAAACGGATTGCGCGTCCAGCTCAGCAGGCTGTGCGCCTGCGTCAGCGACGCCAGCGCCTGCGCCGTCTGACCCGCGTGCAAGTCGAGCTTGCCGCGCACCAGCCACGCATGCATCTGCTCTTCCAGGTCCTGGCCCCGGCGCGCGTACTCTTCGGCCCGCAACAGCAGTTGCAGGGCACTGTCGGGCTGGTGCAACAGGATGGCCGCGTGAGCGGCGATGCAGAACAGAAAGGCGCGCACGGCCAGGTCTTCTTCCGGCCACTCGTAAAACGGTTCCACCAGCGCCAGCGCCTCGGCCGGCTTGCCAGTGGCCAATAAACACATGGCCAGGTTGGCCGAGACGATGGTTTGCTGGTATTTGAGCTTTTGCGTGCCGATGATTTCGAGCGCCTCGACCAGCAGGGGAATCGCGTCTTCATCGTTGCCCAGGTCATGCTGCGACGACGCCAGGTTCGACAGGCTGTTGACCCGGTGCGCGGGGCTGCCGAAACGCTCGGCGATGTCGAGCGCCAGCAGGAAATTGCGCGGGCCGTCCTGCGTATCGCCACGGTTCAGGGCATCGACGCCCAGGCGCGCGTACAGCATGAATTTGTGCAGCGAGTCCGGTATCTGCGCGGCCTGGCTGCGCGCTTGCAGGAAATGCTGCTCGGCATCGGCAAAATCGCCGCGCCGGCTCGCATACGCGCCCTGCAGGGCGGCCACTTCCATGCCCCCTTCCAGGTCGCCGCTGTGCTGGAAATACGCGCCCAGGCGCTCGCATGACGGTTCGGCTTCGCCCGCGTAATACGCGAGCCAGCAATGATTGAGTTCCGCATACGCGCCGCCGCGCGCATACTGTTGCCGTTGTGCCGCCGCCAGCGCCATCTGCGCCAGCCGGCGCGCCTGGCGGCGGTTGCCGACCAGGCAAGACAGGGCCTGCTGATTCAGACGGTCAATGTCGGCTTTATCGAGACTGGAGATCGGCACTGCGTCCTCATTCACACGCTGGGGTGCATTTTTCACACAAAACTTGCTCTACATCAATGGTATCCTGATTAACATCATAACCAGATTCGCTGTTCCGCATGGCATATTTGCAAAGGATTGTGGTAAAAATGCCAGTCGCCGCTGTCACGGATCTTTGATTGTCACTGACGCAACAACTTGGAGTAGTCGCAATGCAAAACACGGTACATTTCATCCTGCAGGGCAAGGGCGGCATCGGCAAGACCCTCGTCTCGACCCTGCTGGCCCAGTGGATAGGCGGTAAGGACGACACGCCTTTGCGCTGCTATGACACCGATCAGGAAAACGCCACGTTCTCGCGCTACAAGGCGATGCAGGTCAAGCATGTGCCCGTGATGACGGATGCGCGCAACATCGACCCGAAACGTTTCGACGCGCTGATGATCGACATTCTCGACACGGACGGCAACTGCGTGATCGACAATGGCGCGAACACGTTTTCGCCGCTGATGGGCTACTTGCTGGAAAACGACTGTTTTTCGCTGCTGGAAGAATCGGGCCGCAAGGTCTACATCCACACCATCGTCGGCGGCGGCGACACCCTGCACGACACGGCCACGGGCTTTGTCGCGACAGCCCAATCGACGAAAGTGCCGCTGGTGCTGTGGCAAAACGAACACTTCGGCCTGCTGCAATCGGCATCCGGCAAGCAATTCGTCGAATCGCAGTCGTACAGCGACAACCGCGCGCGCGTGAAAGGCAGCATCACCTTGAGCCAGCGCAATCCCGACACCTTTGGCGCGGACGTCAAGAAAATGAACACGGCGCGCCTGACGATGCAGGAAGTGCTGCAGAACGACAAGTTCAACATCATGGAAAAGCAGCGCATCAAGGTCGTCTACCGCGACATCTTCGAACAGCTCGACAAGGTGCAGTGGTAGATGGATCAGCACAAACTGCGCAGCCACGTGTTCGACAAGACGGGCATCAAGGTCGATGTCGATGACCCGATATTCGCCCTCGTGGCGCTGAACGAAGCCGTGCTGGCGGAAACCGTCGAGCGCCAGCTGGCCCTGCTGGATTCTGCCACGCAGGCGCTGGCGGCCCAGGCGCGCGCGGCGGGCGGCTTGCCTGCGGCCGTGCCCCAGCCTGTGCCGCAAGCGCCCCTGCCCACCGCTTGGTTTTCTCCGCGCGAATGGCGCTTGCTGGGCGCGGCCGCCATCGTCTCCATCGCCAGCGCGCTGCTGGTACTGGGCGGGGCGGCCCTGCTGTATACACTGTAGCACCGACCGTAGCACCGGCCGTAGTAACGTCGCGCTGCGCCAGCCACGAGCGAGCCGCAGCGTCTTCTCCACCCATCCCTGGAAGCATGCATGAAACCGATCAAACTGCTGGCCATTCCCGCCCTGTTGCTGTCGCTGTACGGCGCCCCGCTCACCCTCGCCCACGCCGCCGATGCGGCCGTCACGACGGGTGCCACGGCCGTGCCAAACATTGCCTACGAAAAATACACCCTGCCAAACGGCCTCGACGTCATTCTCGTGGAAGACCATAAATTGCCCGTCACGGCCGTCAACATCTGGTACCACGTGGGTCCGGCCAATGAAGCGCCAGGCCTGACAGGCTTTGCGCATTTGTTCGAGCACATGATGTTTGCCGCCACCAAGCACGTGCCGCGCGGCATGGCCGACCAATTGCTCGAGGGCGCGGGTGCTACCGATTCGAACGGCAGCACGGATTTCGACCGTACCAATTATTTCGACACGGTACCGTCGAACCAGCTGGAATTGGCGCTGTGGACGCATTCCGACCGCATGGGCTATCTGCTCGACGTGCTCGACCAGACGGCGCTGACCAACCAGCAGGACGTGGTGCGCAACGAGCGCCGCCAGAGCGTGGAGAATGCGCCATACGGCATCGTGCAGGAAGCCTTGTACCACCAGCTGTTTCCCAAGACCCACCCGTATTACGCCAGCGTCATCGGTTCGCATGCGGACATCCAGAACGCGAAGCTGGCCGACATCAAGGATTTCTTCACCAAATACTATGGTCCCAACAACGCCAGCCTGGTGATCGCGGGCGACATCGACAAGGCGAAGACCAAGGAACTGGTCAACAAGTATTTTGGCAGCTTCAAGAGCGGCCCGGCCGTGCCGAAACCCGATGTCGTGACGCCGCCCATCACGCAGGAACGCCGCGTCATGGTGCAGGACCGGGTGGAATTGCCGCGCGTATTCATGGCCTGGCTGACGCCGTCCGCCTACACCAAGGATGACGCGGAACTGTCGATGGCCGCGCACATCCTGGCCGGCGGCAAGTCCAGCCGTTTATATAAATCGCTCGTGTACGACAAGCAGATCGCCCAGGACGTGGGCGCCAGTCAGGGCTCGAACGCCCTCACGTCGATTTTCACCATCGACGCGACGGCGCGCCCGGGCCGCAAGCCCGAGGAAATCGAGCAAGCCTTGCAGGCGGAGCTGGAACAATTGCGCGCCAAGGGCCCGACCGAGAAAGAACTGGAGCGCGCGCGCAACAGCATCGAGACAAGCATGCTGAGCCAGGTGGAAAAGATGGGCGGCCATGGTGTGGCCAACTTGCTCAACGAATACAACCAGTACGTGGGCGACCCCGGCTACCTGGCCAAGGATATCGAACGCTACCGCCAGGTGACGGCGGCCGGCGTGCAGCGCGCCGTCGACCAGTACCTGAAGAACCAGTCGCGCGTGGTCGTCTATGGCGTGCCCGGCACGCCGGACCTGGGCGCGGAAGTGCCGACGCCAGCGCCGGGCAAGGTCAAGCCTGCGCCAGGCACGGCCATCAATGCGGACGAGCCATGGCGCAATGCCGTGCCGAAGGCCGGTCCCGCACCGAAGATTGTTTTACCGCAAGGAAAATCGTTCACCCTGGCGAACGGCCTGACCGTGATCCACCACTACAACGGCGCCGTGCCGCTCGTGTCCAGCCAGCTGGTCATCAAGAGCGGCTCGGGCGCCAATCCGCTGGCGCAGCCGGGCTTGTCGAGCTTTACGGCGCAATTGCTGCAGGAAGGCACGGCTACGCGCAGCGCGCCGCAAATCGCCGACGACGTGGCGCAGCTGGGCGCCCTGCTCAATACCGGTTCCGGCGTGGATGCCTCGTTTGCCCAGCTGACGTCGCTCAAAGCCACGTTCCCGCAAGCGCTCGACGTGCTGGCCGACGTGGTGCTGCACCCGCAATTCCCGCAAGAAGAAGTCGAGCGCCAGCGCGCCAGCCGCATCGGCGAACTGGCGCAGCAGCGCGAAAACGCGGGCGCCGTGGCAGCCCGCGTGGAGGCGGCGGCCCTGTACGGCCCGCAGCATCCATATGGCTACATCCAGCTGGGCACGGAAGCAGCCTTGAAAGCGGCCAGCCGCGCCGACCTGCAAGGTTTCTGGCAGCAGCATTACCTGCCGAACAATGCGGCGCTGATCGTTTCAGGTGATATCGGCGAGGCGGAATTGAAGGCGCTGGCCGAAGCGAAGTTCGGCAGCTGGAAGGCAGGCACGGTGGCGCCGTCCGTGGCCGCCGCGCCGCAGACGACGAAGGCAAAATTGATTTTGGTCGACAAGCCGGGGGCGCCGCAAACGGCCGTGCGCCTGTCGACCATCGCCGTGCCGCGCGCCACGCCCGATTACGCACCGCTGCAAGTGATGAACGCGGCGCTGGGCGGCTTGTTTACCAGCCGCCTGAACACCAACTTGCGCGAAGAAAAGGGGTACACGTATGGCGTGCGCTCGCAATTCCAGTACCGCAATCAGCCTGGACCGTTCTCGATTGCTGCCAGCGTGCGCACCGATGTGACGGGCCCGGCCGTGTCAGAAACCGTCAGGGAAATCCGCGCCATGATCGCCAAGCCCTTGCCTCGCCAAGAACTGGCGAATGCGCGCAACTCGCAAGTGCTGTCCTTGCCGGGCCAGTTCGAGACGAATGCCAGCATCAGCGCCAGCATGGCCAACACGTATATCTACGGCCTGGGCCTCGACTATTACACGACCTTGCCGCAGCGCTTTGCCAGCGTGACGGACAAGCAGGTGCAGCAGGTGGCGAAAAAATACCTGCAGCCGGAAAAGCTGATCGTCATCGGCGTGGGCGACAAGGCGAAGATCGCCCCGCAATTGTCGAAGCTGAAGCTGGCGCCCGTTGAATTGCGCGATGCGGAGGGTAACGTCAAGTAATCAGGATTAGCGGCGCTTGAACAGCGCCGCTTTATCGACCAGCGCCGCGATCGCCACGCCCGCCGCGTAGGCGATCAGGTCGACCCAGCCGAAGGCGGAACCCAGCACCAGGTGTCCCAGCGGATGCGCGCGCAACGCGACTATCCACGGCGCCTGGTATAGCTGGCCGAATTCGACGGCAAAGCAGATCAGCAAGGCCGTCAGCGCCAGCTGCCACGTGCGCATGCGCGTGGCGACGATGCCCAGCGCAAAGACGATCATCATGGCCCACAGGGCGTCGCCCGGATACTTGCCGAGCGCGGCAGGGACGAATTGGGGAAAGGCGCGCGAAGCCAGGCCCAGCGCGATGACAGCCACGGTTGCGCCCACCTGCAGCAGGCGGCGGCGTTCAGGTTTTACCAGGAACATATTTCCATTCAAAGGCACAATACGGGCCGAACCATTGCGGCCCGTCCGATATTGTACTGCGCGGCCGTGTCCGGATGCAGCCTATCGCATCACTCCAGCTCGACGTGCTGCGCCAGGAAGTCGAGAAAGACGCGCACGCGCAGCGGCACATGCCCGCCTTGCCCCACGAACACGGCATGCACTTCCTCGCTGTCGCCCGGGTTGAACTCTTCCAGCACGGCCTGCAGCCGGCCGGCCGCAATATCGGCGCGCACCTGGAAGGCGGCCAGGCGCGCCAGTCCCAATCCCGCCAGCGCCAGTTGCCGCAAGGCTTCGCCATCGCTGGCCTGTACATTACCCGTGACGGGCACGACGATGTCGCCCTCGGGCAGGCGCAGCGGCCAGCCCGAGCGGGCGCGCGCGTAGTTGGCGTCGAGCAGATTGTGTGCGGCCAGCTCGGTGGCAGTCAACGGCGTGCCGCGCCGCGCCAGGTAGGCTGGCGATGCCACGATCGCCATGCGCGTCTGGCCCAGCTTGCGCGCCAGCAGGCTAGAGCTTTTCAATGGCCCCGCCCGCACGGCCACGTCCGTGCGCTGCTCGAGGATATCGACGACGGCGTCCGTGAGCACGATGTCGAGCGTCACCTCGGGATAACGTTCGAGAAACAACGGCGCCAGCGGCAACAAGAAATGCTGGCCGAACGGTACGTTCGCATTGACCTTGATTTTGCCGCGCGGCACGTCCTGCACGCCGGCGCAGCGCTCGGCCTCGTCCAGCGCCGCCAGCACTTGCTGTCCCCGTTCGTACAGGCCGCACCCCTCGACCGTCAGCTGTAGCTGGCGCGTGGAGCGGTTCAGCAGGCGCGCGCCCAGGCGCTCTTCCAGGCGCGAGACGAGCTTGCTGACGGCCGATGGCGTCATGCCGCAAGCGCGCGCGGCAGCGGAAAAGCCACCGAGCTCGACCACGCGCACAAACACTTCCAGCTCGCCGGAGCGGTTCACTTCTAGTCTGGCCATTGTGAATTCAACTCATAAATGTTCTTCGATGAGATAGTCTAGTGCATAAATGGCTTTGCTTTCATCATGCTGGCATTCCCCTTGATGAAGCGAGCCGCCATGCAACGATTGTCCCTCTTCCCCGCCATCCTGCTGAGCCTGGCGCTGAGTGCTCCCGCCGCGCATGCGGTCGATCCCGCAACCTCCTGGCTGGCCAGCTGGACGGCCAGCCCCCAAGCCGTGTGGCGCAGCGATTTCCTGTTCCCCAGCAATGTGCCCGCCGTGCTGCACGGGCAGACCGTGCGCCAGGTGGCGCGCCTCAGCGTGGGCGGCCCGCGCGTGCGCATCGTGCTGTCGAATGCGTATGGCAAGGCGCCGCTGCGCATCGGCGCGGCCACCGTGGCCCTGGCCGCGGCCGGTTCCGCCATCGAAGCGGGCAGCCTGCGCACGCTGACGTTTTCCGGCCAGCCGGCGGCCAACATGGCGCCGGGCGCGCCGCTCGTCAGCGATCCCGTCGAGCTGTCCGTGCCGGACCTGGCCCGGCTGACGGTGAGCATCCACCTGCCGCAGGCCAGTCCCGTCGCCACGTTTCACTGGGATGGCCGCGAGACGGCGTGGATCGCCCCGCAGGACCAGACGCGGGCCGCGCGCATCGATGACATGCCCGGCGTGCAGACCACCACGGCCCGCCTTTTACTGAGTGCCATCCAGGTGGAAGCGGCGCCGGGGGCGCAGGGAGCGCAAACTGTGGCCATCCTCGGCGATTCGATTAGCGATGGCGCCACCGCCAGCCTGGGGATGGATGCGCGCTGGCCCGATTTCCTGGCCAAGCGCCTGGCGCCGCACGGCGTGGCCGTGATCAATGCGGGCATTTCCGGTGCGCGGCTATTGTCCGACGGCATGGGAGACAATGCCCTGGCCCGTTTCGAGCGCGACGTGCTGGCGCAGCCTGGCGTGCGCACGGTGATCGTCCTGTTGGGGATCAATGACATCAGCTGGCCCGGCACGGCGTTTGCGCCACGGCAAAAACGGTCGGCATTGGAGGAGTTAACAAACGGCTACACCCAGCTGGTCGCCCAGGCGCGCAGCCGCGGCGTGCGCGTGATCGCTGCCACCCTGACGCCATTCGAAGGCGCCCTGCCCGGTACACCGTTGAGCAACTATTACCAGCCAGAAAAAGATGCGCTGCGCCAGCAATTGAATGCGTGGATACGCGCCAGCGGCAGCTTTGATGCCGTGCTCGACTTCGACGCGCTGGCGCGCGACCCCGCGCACCCGCTGCGCCTGCTGCCCGCCTATGACTCGGGCGACCACCTGCACCCGGGCGACGCAGGCAACCGGGCGCTGGCCGAGGCGATCGACATGTCCCTACTGTTGCCAGCGCGGCAGCCGTAACTGGCTTTACAACGCCGAACAAAACCGTAGCGAGCGGAAGGAAGTTGTGGTCGAGAAGCGCAACTGTACGAAGGTACAGTGAGCATCGCAGGCCGCAAATTACGACGCGCAGTAGGTTTGGTTCGGCGTTCCTAGTCGCCCAGGCCTGCGTACAAAGCCGTGCTCAGGTAACGCTCGCCGAACGATGGAATGATGGTGACGATATGCTTGCCCGCGTTTTCCGGACGGCGCGCCACTTGCAGGGCAGCCCACAGGGCGGCACCCGACGAGATGCCGACCAACAAGCCTTCATCGCTGGCGGCCAGGCGCGCTGTGGCGAAGGCGTCGTCGTTCTTGACGCAAATGATTTCGTCGTAGATGGCCGTGTTCAAAATCTGCGGTACGAAACCGGCGCCGATGCCCTGGATCGGGTGCGGTCCCTTGGTGCCCTTCGACAGCATCGGCGACGCTTCCGGTTCCACGGCGATCACTTGCAGGCCGGGCTTGCGTTCCTTCAGCACTTCGCCGATGCCGGTAATCGTGCCGCCCGTGCCCACGCCAGCAACGACGATGTCCACTTGCCCATCCGTATCGCGCCAGATTTCCTCGGCCGTCGTGGCGCGGTGGATGGCGGGATTGGCGGGATTGTTGAATTGCTGCAGCATCAGATAGCGCGGGTCGGCCGCCACCAGTTCTTCGGCCTTGCGGATGGCGCCCAGCATGCCTTCGCTGCCGGGCGTGAGCACCAGCTCGGCGCCATAGGCGCGCAGCAGGATGCGGCGTTCGCGGCTCATGGTGTCGGGCATGACGAGGGTGCAGCGGTAGCCGCGCGCGGCGCACACCATGGCCAGCGCGATGCCCGTGTTGCCGCTGGTGGGCTCGACGATGACGGTATCGGAGTGGATCTTGCCTGCGGCTTCCGCGGCGACGATCATGGCCAGGCCGATGCGGTCCTTGACGCTGTGCGCGGGATTGTAGAATTCGAGTTTGGCCAGGATGGTGGCCACACTGCCGGCAGCGATGCGGTTAATGCGCACCAGGGGGGTATTGCCGATCAGTTCAGTGACGTCGTTGGCGATGTTCATGGGTGTGGTCTCCACAGCAATTTCAGAAGAACCCAGTCTACCGCGTTTCAGAGCGTAAATGGCGGTGGCGCGGGCATGCGCCGCCGCCAAACTGAACAATTACTTCACGTCCAGCAATTCCACGTCGAAGATCAGTGCCGAGTTCGGCGGAATGTCGCCATTGCCGGCGCCGCGCGGGCCGTAGGCCAGTTCGCCTGGAATAATCAGGGTGCGCTTGCCGCCCACTTTCATGCCGGCCACGCCCTGGTCCCAACCCTTGATGACCATGCCCTTGCCGAGCGGGAAGTCAAACGGGCCACGACCGACGGAGCTGTCGAACTTCTTGCCGCGCGAATCTTTCGCCAGCGGACGGTACAGCCAGCCCGTGTAGTGCACGGTGACGTTACTGCCGACGGACGCTTCCTTGCCCGTGCCGACCTTGTTGTCGATCAGAATCAATTTATCGGCGACAGGGCCTGGGCTCAGCGAGACGGCGGAGGCGGGAACAGGCGCTGGCGCCTGTGCCTGCGCCAGCGACGCGGCGACGGAGCAGATCAGGGCAAACAAAACGGAGCTACGCGTCATGATGTATTCTTTCAGTGAGTTTCGGTAAGATCCCTGCCAGTGCAAGTGAGCAGGGAACGCCAATAATAGCAAACCGCCGCAACGATAGGAAAAACTTGTCGCCCGATACACACTGCCCCCGCCTGTTTTACGCGCTGTGGCCCGATGCGGCCACGCGCGCGGCCCTGGCCGCCTGGCAGGCGCGCCTGGAAGGCAAACCCGTGCGTCCGGACAAGCTGCACCTGACCCTGGCCTTCCTGGGCCAGCGCCCAGCCAGCGACCTGCCGGCCCTGCTGGACATTCTGGCGCACACACCGGCGCATCCCATGCCCCTGCTGTTCGATCACGCCAGCCATTTTACGAAGCTGGCGCTGGCCTGGGCCGCCCTGGCGCAGCCTTCGCCGGCCTTGCTGGACTTGCGCGCGGCCTGCATGCAGCGCCTGGTGGAACAGGGGCTGGCGCCCCGCTTCGAGCACGACCGTTTTACGCCGCACGTGACCCTGGCGCGTCAGGCGCCGCCGCCGGCCATCGGGGACTTCGCGCCCATCGCCTGGCTGGCGGACGAGCTGGTGCTGGTGGAATCGCTCAAGAGCAGCGGCGACTACCGCATCCTGGCCAGCAGGAAATTAAGCTAGGCGGCGTCCGGTATCGACACGGGCACCTCGGCCAATTTGTCCTGGCGCAAGCTTTTCAGCGCATGCGCGGCCGCCACCATGCCGAAGCTGGCCGTCACCACCACGCTGGAACCGAAGCCGGCGCAGTTCAGGCCAGTGACGCCGGCGGGCGCGCCGCCATCGATGGCGCACGCTTCGGCGCTCTCGGGCGTGCTCAACGGTTCCATGGAAAACACGGCGTCGACATTGAATTTGTTTTTCACGCCACGGGGGAAACCATATTCGGTACGCAACAGTTTGCGTACTCGCTTGAGCAGCGGCTCCTGTTCCGTTTTCGACAGGTCGCGCACGGCGATCAGGGTCGGGTCCGTCTGCCCGCCCGCGCTGCCGATGGTCAGCATGGGAATGTTGCGCGCGCGGCAATATGCGATCACGGCCGCTTTCGCCTTGGCATTGTCGATGGCATCAACGAGGTAGTCGAAATCGCGCCCACCCAGCAATTGGTCCAGATTATCGGGGGTAATAAAATCCTCGATCTGCGTGACCTGGCAAAACGGGTTGATCAGTTCGATGCGTTCGGCCAGGGCCGTGATCTTGGCCTGGCCAATGGTGTCGCTCATGGCCTGGATCTGGCGGTTGATGTTCGATTCGGCAACATTATCGAGATCGATCAGGGTCAGGCGGCCGATGGCGCTGCGCGCCAGCGCTTCGACGATCCAGGAACCGACGCCGCCCACGCCGATCACACACACATGGGCGGCGCGGAAACACTCCAGCGCGGGCGCGCCGTACAGGCGGGCGATGCCGCCGAAACGCCGCTCAAAATCGATCTCGGTCAAGTCCATGGAAATTAGTTCATTGGTGGAGGTATGCATGGCGCCATTTTAACGGACACTGCGCTGACGGATATTCTAAAATAGCCGAATTGACACAGCGACAAGCAGCACTGTCGCCGCGCCCCCACACTGCCCATCACGAGAACTCGCCATGACCTCTCCCCTGTTCGACTCCGTTCCCGGCTTTGACCAGCCCATCGCCGTGCTCAAGCATTGCCACGACAAAATCCGCAAGCAGCTGACGACCCTGCAAAACCTGCTGGGCCATTTGGCACAGCACGGCAACACGATGGACGCGCAGCAGGCGGCCAAGGCGGTGTTGCAATATTTCAATAAAGCCGCCCATCTGCACCATGACGATGAAGAGCAGGACTTAATGCCGATGCTGCAAGCGACTGCCACGGGCGACGATGCCGCCCTGCTGGCGACCCTGGTACCGGAAATCCTGGCCGACCACCAGCGCATGGACCAGGCCTGGCTGACCCTGCGCCCGGAACTGGACGCCATCGCGGCCGGCACGGGCAAGCAGCTGTCCGCCGATGGCGTGGCCGCCTACGTTGCCGCCTACCAGGCTCACATGAGCAAGGAAGAGGGCCAGCTGGCGCCCATGGCCAAGCGCCTGTTCAGCGCGCAACAAATGGAGCAGCTGGGTACGGCGATGCAGCGCCGCCGCGGCATCGCGCCCGATGTGCCAGAAGCTGCCGAAGTGCCGGACGCGGCCGCCGTGCTGGCCGCCATGCGCACCGATTACGTGCAATCGAGCCTGAGCGAGACGGATGTGCTGGGCGATCCCATCGCCCAGTTCCAGAAATGGTTTGCCGAGGCCGTCAACGCACAGGTGATGGAGCCGAACGCCATGGACTTGTCCACCGTCACCCCTGACGGCAAGCCCAGCTCGCGCATCGTGCTGATCAAGCAGTTCGATGAGCGGGGCTTTACCTGGTACACGAATTACAACAGCGACAAGGGCCAGCATCTGCAACACAATCCAAACGCGGCCCTGCTGTTCTTCTGGCGCGAGCTGGAGCGGCAAGTACGCATCGAGGGCACGGTGGTGAAAACCACGGCGGCCGAGAGCGACGAGTATTTCAATGTGCGTCCCCTGCAAAGCCGGCTGTCGGCGATTGCCTCGCAACAAAGCGCCCCCATCGCCGACCGTGCTGCGCTGGAAAGCAATTACGAAGCCGTGGCGGCCGCCGTCGGCGACGCGCAGCCGCCGCGCCCGGCCCACTGGGGCGGCTACCGCTTGCAGCCGGAGCGCATCGAATTCTGGCAGGGGCGCCGTTCGCGCTTCCATGACCGCATCGTGTTTACGCGCGGTGCTGACGGGCAATGGAGCATGCAACGCTTGCAACCATAAGCAGAATAAGCAGGGCGGCGCAAAGCAAGCTGGTCAATATAGGTGTAGGCTATGAAGGTAGAAGTTACTAAATAACATTGTTTCTCAATTTGCAGCCCCGGCTGGGGCCGCTTCATTGGAGGCCATTTTGTTTGTACAAAACCAACTCAAGTCCTGGATCGCCAGCATCCGCAGCAAGACCGCCTTGCCGCTACGCATAGAATTGTGGAATGGCCAGCACGTCGACCTGTCCAGCGAAGCGCCCAGAGTCACCATCCGCCTGCCGACCGTCGCCTCGGCCCGCTATCTGCTGAACCCCTCGCTGGCCAATCTCGGTTCGGCTTATGTGGAAGGCAATATCGAGGTCAAGGGCACGGCCCAGGACATGATTTCCATCTGCAATGCCCTGGCGCGCAATACCTTGAAACCGGAAGGCAAGCTGGCCCGCATCGTGCGCAGCTTTACGCACGACAAGAGCAAGGATGCGGAAGCCATCCGCTACCACTACGACGTGTCGAATGCGTTTTATGAACAGTTTCTCGACCCCGGCCTCGTGTATTCCTGCGCCTATTTCGAACAGGGCGATGAAACTCTGGCACAGGCGCAAGTCAAGAAGATCGACCATATCCTGAAGAAAATCCAGTTGCAGCCGGGCCAGACCCTGCTCGACATCGGCTGCGGCTGGGGCGCGCTCGTGATTCGTGCCGCGCAGCAATATGGCGCCCGCTGCGTGGGCGTGACCCTGTCGGAAAACCAGTACGCGCTGGCGCGCGAGCGCGTGGCGGCGGCCGGCCTGGCGCACCTGATCGACATCCGCCTGCAAGATTACCGCGACGTGACGGGCCAGTTCGACCGCATCACCAGCGTGGGCATGTTCGAGCACGTGGGATTGAAGCATTTGCCCAACTACTTTTCCATCATCAACAAACTGCTGGCGCCCGACGGCATGGCGATGAATCACGGCATCACCTCGACCGATCCGGACAATGGCGAAACGCCATATGGCGGCGGCGAATTTATCGAAAAATATGTGTTCCCGCATGGTGAGCTGGCGCACATCGGCAATGTCCTGAAAACCATGCAGCAGGGTGGACTGGAAGTGCTGGACGTGGAAAACCTGCGGCGCCACTATGCGCGCACGTGCGCCCTGTGGACGGAAAATTTCGAAGCCCATGCCGAGCAGATCCGTCCATTGGCGGGCGAACGGCGCTTCCGCATCTGGCACGTCTACCTGGCCGGCTGCGCCTATGCCTTCGAGCAAGATTTGATCAGTCTGTACCAGATCGTCTGCGTGAAGGCGGGCCGGCGTTCTTCCACACTGCCCTGGTCGCGCAACTACATGTATGCGCAGGATGCCAGGCCGGCGCCCGTGCTGGCGAACTGACAGGCGCGCGGGGCGCCTACTTCAAGCGCCCCGCATACATGGCACGGAATTTCTCCACCTTGGGCGCGACGACCAGCGCGCAATAGCCCTGCAAGGGATGCTGCTCGACATAATTCTGGTGGCACTCCTCGGCCGGATAAAAGCTTGCTGCCGGCGCCAGTTGCGTGACGATGGGCGCATCCCACACGCAGGCCATCTCGGCGAGCACCTTGCGCGCCACCTTTTCCTGTTCCGCCGACTGGTAATGGATGACGGAGCGAAATTGCGTGCCGACATCGTTGCCTTGCCGGTTCACGGTGGTGGGGTCGTGCAGGGTAAAAAAGATTTCCAGCAAGTCGTGATAACTGATGACGGCGGGATCGAACTCCAGGCGCACCACTTCCGCGTGGCCCGTCTCGCCCGTGCACACCTGTTCATATGTGGGATCGGGTACGCTGCCACCCGTGTAGCCGGCCTCGACGCGCGTCACGCCGCGCACTTCCCCGTACACGGCATCGAGGCACCAGAAACAGCCACCACCGAATACCGCCACTTCCGTCTGTTGATGCATGATGTCCTCCCGCAACGCCTCTGCGACGTATCATTTCATTACTGTAACGCAAAGCGCCATGGCCTGCAGTGCCGCTTGAAACGGTGCGTGGTGCACCGCACATAAGGGGCATGCCGGCCACGATTGCGCTGGCGCGGCCGATTTTTGGCATAATGTCAGCAAATAGACAGGTCACCCATGAACACACGCTCTCCCCGCGCACCCGCGCAAGAATTCGATACGGCACATTTCCGCCAGGCGCTGTCGCAGTTTGCCACCGGCGTGACGGTCATTACGACGCGCCTGGCCGACGGCAGTTTCCGCGGCTTGACGGCCAGTTCCTTCAATTCCGTCTCGCTGTCGCCGCCACTGGTGCTGTGGAGCCTCGGTTCCGTGGCGAACAGCATGCCCATCTTCAGCGGCAACTCGCATTACGTCATCAACGTGCTGGGCGCCGAGCAGGCGGAACTGGCCACGCGCTTTTCACGCCGCACGCCGAACCCGTTCGACGACGTCGAATACGAGCTGTCGCGCACGGGCCAGCCCATCCTGAAAGGCGCGTCGGCCTGGTTCGAATGCCACAACCGCAGCCGCTATCCGGAAGGCGACCACGTCATTTTCGTGGGCGAAGTGGAACAATGCGCGTTTGCCGCGCAGCCGCCCTTGATCTTCCACAATGGAAAGTTCAATACACCGCCAGCCTGAGCGGGACAAAAAAAATCCGCCGAGGCGGATTTTTTGTTTTACAGGGTAAAGTTATACCCGATGCTGACACTCACGGCGAGCGGATCGAGCGTGATGCTCTGCGTCTGCCCCGTCGAGAATTTCGCCTTGGTTTTCAGGAAGGTCTTGACCACGGCCACGTCGGCAAACCAGCGCTCGTTGAAGGCCAGGGTGCTGCCGACCACCAGGCTGCCCGCCAGCTTGTTGTCCAGGCGGTAGGTGACGGGCGATCCACCCGGATCCAGCAAGGCCGTCATCTGGCCCGAGCCTTTTTCCTTCTGGAAATAGGCATAGGTCAAGCCCGCGCCCACGTAAGGGCGGATCATCGCATTGGGCTGGAAGAAACGGTACTGGATGAAAGCCGTCGGCGGCAAGGCTTCCGCCGTCCCCAGCTTGCCCGTACCCTTGATGGAACCATCGCCGATCAAGTCATGCTTGTACGGCACGCCCAGGATCATTTCAGCGGAAATATTGTCCGTGATCATGTAGGCAAAGGTCAGGATGGGCTTGGTATCCGACTTGACGTCGGCCTTGGTGTTCGGCAGCGCCGGCGCGGAAATGTCGCCACTGTCCACGTGCGGCGTAATCTTGTTGAGGCCAGCCTTGACCATCCAGGTACCTGCGCTTTGCGCCGAAGCGCCCGTCGCCATGGCCATCGCGGCGGCGGCGGCCAGCACGCGTACAGCGGTATTCAAACGATTTTTCATCTTGTCTCCTGATCATTATGTGCGGATAGCCGGGCTATCCAGTCTTGTCGCTGCCAGCGCCAGCCACGCCCAGGGGACGCAGCTGGCGCGGCGATTCCTTACAGCCAGCCCCGCACAACCATGTCCTTGGCTACATAACGGGCCAGCAACAGGTTGTTGAACGGCGTAGGGTGTACATCGTCGGCATACGAGTAATGGCTGACGTCGCCCGCTTTCAGATTCGAGCCATTGCAGACCAGCGAGCTGCCCAGAATATTGCCTGGCGCGCTCAAGTCGCACGCCGTCTCGCTGACGTTGGTCAAGCCATACGGGCCAGGGTTGGTGGCCTGGTCATGGCTGACGGCAAACACGTCGACCAGCAAGACTTTCGCGTTGGCGCTCAGGCCGCCGCTCAGTTCGCCATTGAAGGCGCTGACCATGGCATTGATGAGCGCCTTGGTATTAGCGTCCTTGCTCAGGCCCGATGGCGTACCGGCCACGTCCGGCAGATTGTTGACGATGACATAGTTGGCGCCCTTGGCGATGATCTGGTCCTTGACCAGCGCCACCAGTTCGGTACCCGCTTGTTTCATGGCGGCAACCAGTGTAGGCCCTTGGGCCACGGCGTAATCGGCACCGGCCTTGGCGCCGGCCGCGTTGCCCGTCACCGTCGCATCGGCCTGCGCCTTGACGACCAGCGGACCATACACGCTAGCCGAAGCGACCGCCGTATTGCCAGCAGTGACCGCGGCTTGCACGGCGGCACCGACGATGGTCTCCGATGTGGCGCCCGGCGCAGCGCTGGCCGCCTTGATGGCGGCGCCGATGGCAGCTGCTGCCGTGGTGGGGTTGGGGGCGCCGGCCGCCAGGGCCATGGTCAAATTGGTGGCGAAAGCCTGGGCGCCGGCGGCCGCGCCGGCAGCCTTGCCAGCAGCGGTCGCGCCCGCTTGCAATACGCCCAGCTGGAACAGCACGTCATTGCCACCGGCCATCACGAAAACGGCTTCCGTGCCGCTGAACTTGCCGCCGGAAACGGCCAGGTGGTTCGCGATCTGCGTCACCACGGGCACGGTCAGGGCGCCCAACGGACTGCCCGTCAATTTATTGTTCGGACCGACGGGGTTGGTCACGCGCGAACCGCCCATGGCGTAGCCGTAGCAGCCAGCATGCTTGACGCGCGGAACGGAAAGGCCTTGCGCGGCATTCCCCTCCAGACCCGTCTCGGCGGCGCATGGCGCGGCCAGGCCGAATTGCGCGGCCAGGTGCTCGGTCCAGTTCTTGCCCGTCAGTTCAGGATTGATCTTGGTATTGTCGCCATTGATGGTGAACTTGCCGCCACCTTTCGCCTGCACCGTACCCACGGCATACGAACCGACATCGGACAGGCTGTCGCCGAACGACACCTGCGCCGTGTATTTGACTTTCAAGGCTTGATCACCGCCACTGGCGCCGCCGCAACCTGCCAGGACAGCCGCAGCCAGCACAGCCAGCGCGAATTTTGTTTGATGCATTTTGTCTCCTCGGTCTTTTTTCTGGTTTCTAAACGAACGGGCGTGCTATTCGCTACCCAACTAATATGCCATCGTTCCTCAGGCTTGTATAGAAAATATGTTTTAAAAATCAACGAAATAACAACATCGCCGGCGCCCTGTCATGACCGGCCGATCCGCTGAATTATGGAGGATTTACTATGTTTCGTGGCAAGCATTGCTATTGCGCTGCATCAATAAAAAGCCCCTTGCGGGGCTTTTTTCAGACGGACAGGAATTGCTGCAAGATACCACTTGAGCCGAAAGCGGCGCGCCGCAAACGGTCGTTGACACCCAGCCACGCAGGACCGGTCGGTGGCGCTTCGACGAGTATCAGCTCGGCGCCGACCTGGTCCATCGTGCGCAGCGAGGCATACAGCGCATGTGCGTAGTTTTCCGGGTTGGCGGCCAGGCGTACGCTGGCGCTGGCCGGCGGCAGATCCGAGTAGTGGATCAGGGCCACGCGGCGCCCGTCGTTGAGCAGGCGGTTCAAGGTGGCGCTCACGTCATCGCTGTGCTGCATCGCAACAGGCGTATGCGGTGCGTAATGCGATTCCAGCGTGCCCGAGGCACGCGGCGCGGCCGCATCGGCAACAGCCGGTGCGCGGCCAATGACGGCGGCGATCTGCTCGCTGCTGATATGGCCAGGACGCAACAGCACGGGACCATGTGTGGCCAGGCGCGACAGGTCGACGATGGTCGACTCGATGCCCACGTCGCTCTGTCCGCCGTCGAGCACCAGGCCCAGCAAGCCGCTGTCGAGTTCCGCCGCGAATTCATCGCGCACGTGCTGCGCCGTCGTCGGGCTGACGTTGCCGAATTTGTTCGCCGACGGTGCTGCCAGGCCGCCCTTGCCCCCCTTGAAAGTGCGTAGCAATGCGATAGCCACTGGGTGCGACGGGCAACGCAGACCCACCGTATCCTGGCCGCCGGAAACGGCATCGGGAATATGCGCGGCACGCTTGACGATCAGGGTCAGCGGACCGGGCCAGAAAGCGGCTACCAGTTGCTGCGCTTCCTGCGGGATATCGTCGGACCAGTGCGCCAGGTCGGCGCCGGGCGCCACGTGCACGATCACGGGATGGTCAGAGGGACGGCCCTTGGCTTCGTAGATGCGCGCCACGGCGGCCGGGTTTTCCGCATCGGCGCCCAGGCCATACACGGTTTCCGTCGGGAAGGCGACGAGGCCGCCCTCTTCCAGCACGGCGGCGGCCGCCGCCAGGTCTTGTGCGGGCACGCTCACGGCGCGATTCCCAGGATCAAACAAGCGTCGCGCAGGCGCTGCTGCGCCTGCGGCAACGTGGCGGCGATGAAGGTCAAATGGCCCATCTTGCGGCCACGGCGCGGATCGTCCTTGCCATACAGGTGCAGGCAAGCGCCCGGCAGCGCCAGCACCTGGTCCCACGCCGGTTCGGTGACCACATCGCTGTCGTCGGCAAACCAGGCGTCGCCTAGGATGTTGAGCATCACGGCCGGCGAATGCTGGCGCACGTCGCCCAGCGGCAAGCGCGCCATGGCCCGCACCTGCTGCGCGAACTGGCTCGTAACGCAGGCATCCATCGTGTAATGGCCGCTGTTGTGCGGGCGCGGCGCCATTTCATTGACCACCAGGCTGCCGTCTTCCAGCACAAAAAATTCGATGCACAGCACGCCGACGTAACCGAGTTCTGCCACCATGGCTTGCGCCGCCCGCTGCGCCTTGGCGGCGCAATCGTCGGACACGTTCGGGCCCGGCACGGTGGTGGTAAACAAGACGCCGTCGCGGTGCACGTTCTCGGCGATCGGATAGACGACCGATTCGCCATCCACGCCGCGCGCCGTCAGCACCGACACTTCATACGCCAGCGGCAGCATCTTTTCCAGCAAGCAAGTTACTTGTCCCATTTCCGCAAACGCGGCGCGCACATCGTCGCGTGTGCGCACGCGGAACTGGCCCTTGCCGTCATAGCCCATGCGTACGGTTTTCAGGATGCCTGGCAGCAAGTCGTCACCGATGGCATCGATGTCAAGCTGCGTGGCAATCACCATGTGCGGCGCCGGCAGCACGCCCGATTTCGAGGCGCAGTCGACAAAGAAACGCTTTTCCGCGATGCGGTCCTGCGCCACCGATACGCCATGGGCGTTCGGCGCCACGAACACGCGTTCGGCCAGGCGCGACAGGCTGTCGGCCGGCACGTTTTCAAATTCCGTGGTGACGGCCAGGCATTGCGCGGCCAGGGCGTCGAGACCGGCCACATCGCTGTAGCCGGCATTGATGAGGCGCTGCGCCACCTGCCCCGCAGGGCAGGCGTCGGACGGTTCCAGTACGGCTACTTGATAACCGATGCTCTGGGCGGCCTGGGCAAACATGCGGCCGAGCTGGCCGCCGCCCATCACGCCCAGCCACGCCGGTGGATGGGCGGCAGGCAGCAATGGGGAAGTCGATTTACTATTCATTATTTCTCAAACACATTAGTCAGGCAAGACCATGGCCTTGGCGGCGGCCGTTTGCGTGGCACGGAACGCTTCCAGGCGCTCGGCCAGGGCGTCGTCGTTGGCGGCAAGCATGGCCACGGCCGTCAGCGCCGCATTCGCCGCGCCCGCTTCGCCGATGGCGAAGGTGGCCACCGGCACGCCCTTGGGCATTTGCAGGATGGACAGCATGGAATCTTCGCCGCGCAGGTATTTCGATGGCACGGGCACGCCCAGCACGGGCACGATGGTCATCGCCGCTACCATGCCAGGCAGGTGGGCCGCACCGCCGGCGCCGGCGATGATGGCGCGCAAGCCGCGCGCGCGCGCGCTTTTCGCGTACGCATACATCTCGTCGGGCATGCGGTGCGCGGAAATGACTTGCGCTTCGTATGGCACGCCAAACTGTTTCAGCATGGCGACCGCGTTCTGCATCACGTCCCAGTCCGAGGACGAGCCCATGATGACGCCGACCAGCGGCTTGTTTTGCTCAGTCATCTCAGGCCTTCAGCTTCTCGCCCGTCAGGCGTTCGATGGCTTCAAAATACTTGGCCTGGGTTTTTTCGATGACGTCGGCTGGCAGTGCTGGCGCCGGTGCGGTCTTGCCCCAGGTCAGCGTTTCCAGGTAATCGCGCACGAATTGCTTGTCGAACGACGGTGGCGAAATGCCAGGCTGGTAGGAATCCGCAGGCCAGAAGCGCGACGAGTCGGCCGTCAGCACTTCATCCATCAAATGCATGACGCCATTGTCGTCCAAGCCGAATTCGAACTTGGTGTCGGCGATGATGATGCCGCGCGTGGCCGCGTATTCGGCGGCCGTCTTGTAAAGTTGAATGGCCACGTCGCGCATCTTGGCGGCCAGTTCCGCGCCGATGCGCTCTTCCATTTCAGCAAAGCTGATGTTTTCGTCATGCTCGCCCAGCTCGGCTTTGGCAGCCGGCGTGAAGATCGGCTCCGGCAGTTTTTCCGCCTGTTTCAGGCCCGCTGGCAACTGGATGCCGCAAATGCTGCCCGTGTCCTGGTAATCTTTCCAGCCCGAACCGATGATGTAGCCGCGCACGACTGCCTCGACCATGATCGGTTGCAAGCGCTTTGCCACGACGGCACGGCCTTGCACTTGCTCCACTTCCTCGGGCGCCACCACGGATTCCGGCGCCACGCCGGTCAGGTGGTTCGGCACGATATGGCCCAGTTTCTCGAACCAGAAATCGCTCATCTGGTTAAGGACCTTGCCCTTGCCGGGGATAGGCTCGTTCATGACGACATCGAAGGCCGACAGGCGGTCCGTGGTGACGATCAGGATCTTGTCGTCGCCAACGGCGTAATTGTCGCGGACCTTGCCGTGGCCCAGCAATGGCAGGGAGTGGATGGAAGTCTGATAGAGGCTGTTCATAGCGGGGGAATAGTTGGATGAAACGAAACCGGCAGGCAAGGGGTGCCTGCCGGTCGAGAAAATCGGGCACGGAGCATTGCTTCCGGCCCGTTCCAGACAGAATTTTACTTCACAATTTGCGACAGCTCGCCGGCCTTGTAGCGCTCGGCCATTTTTTCCAGTGGCATGGCCTTGATTTTCGACGCCTGGCCTTCGCAGCCGAATGCCTGCATGCGGGCGCGCACGATTTGCTCTGCAGCAAGACGGGCTGGTTTCAGGTAGTCGCGCGGGTCGAATTTCGACGGGTTTTCAAACAGGTATTTGCGGATCGCGGCCGTCATTGCCAGGCGGATGTCGGTGTCGATGTTGATCTTGCGCACGCCGTGACGGATGCCTTCCTGGATTTCCTCGACTGGCACGCCGTAGGTTTCCTTCATGTCGCCGCCGAATTCGCGGATGATGGCCAGCAATTCCTGCGGCACCGACGAGGAACCGTGCATCACCAGGTGGGTGTTCGGGATGCGCGCGTGGATTTCCTTGATGCGGTCGATGGCCAGGATGTCGCCCGTCGGCTTGCGCGTGAATTTGTAGGCGCCGTGCGAGGTGCCGATGGCGATCGCCAGGGCGTCGCACTGGGTGCGCTGCACGAAGTCGGCCGCTTGCGCCACGTCCGTCAGCAGTTGCTCGCGGGTCATGGTGCCGTCGGCGCCGTGGCCGTCTTCCTTGTCGCCCTTCATGGTTTCCAGCGAACCGAGCACGCCCAGTTCCGCTTCCACCGTCACGCCGATCGCGTGCGAGAATTTCACGACTTCACGCGACACTTCCACGTTGTATTCGTAGGAAGCGACCGACTTGCCGTCCGCTTCCAGCGAACCGTCCATCATCACGGAAGTAAAACCCGAGCGGATGGCGGCCATGCAGACGGCCGGCGACTGGCCGTGATCCTGGTGCATGACGACGGGAATGTGCGGATACGCTTCGACGGCGGCGTCGATCAGGTGGCGCAGGAACGCTTCACCGGCGTACTTGCGCGCGCCAGCGGACGCTTGCATGATCACCGGGCTGTTGAGCGCATCGGCGGCGGCCATGATGGCTTGTACTTGCTCCAGGTTGTTGACGTTGAAAGCAGGAATGCCATAGCCGTTTTCGGCGGCATGGTCCAGCAGTTGACGCATGGATACGAGAGACATGGTAATACTCCAGATAACAATAGAAACCGTTGCGGCGCTTCGCGGTCAATGACCGCGGCGGCGCCTGAATTCTTTCAACAAAACCAGAACGTCCAGCAAACTGCTCAGGGCTAGGCGCGTTGCCGAAGGCAGTACGACTAGTACGGCGAGGCAATGCAACAACGCCCTGGGCGGTTTGTGGGGGTTCTTACTCGAATTCGCCGACCGTGACGATCTTCAGGGCATTCGTGCCGCCCACCTGCCCCATCGGCTCGCCCCAGGTGACGACGATCATGTCGCCCTTGCGAACGATGCCCTGCGCCACCAGCAGCTCTTCGGCCTGCTTCAGCACTTGCGCGCTGGGGGCGTTCTGCATCAGATGATACGCCCGAACATTGCGGTACAGCGCGGCTTTGCGCAAAGTCGTGACGCTCGGCGTGAGCGCGTAGATCGGCGTGTCGATACTGTGGCGGCTCATCCACAAGGCGGTGGAACCGGATTCCGTCAGCGCCACGATGGCTTTGACGCGCAAATGGTGGGCCGTAAACAGCGCGCCGTACGCGATCGACTGGTCGATGCGGGTAAACGTGACGTTGAGGAAATCGGCATCGAGCTTGTTGTATTCGGACTGTTCCGCTTCCACGCAGATGGCGGCCATCATTTCCACCGTCTCGATCGGGTACTTGCCCGAGGCCGTTTCGGCCGAGGTCATCACGGCGTCCGTGCCGTCCAACACGGCATTGGCCACATCGGACACTTCCGCGCGGGTCGGCACGGCGTTGACGATCATCGATTCCATCATCTGCGTGGCCGTAATCGCCAGCTTGTTCGATGCGCGCGCCATCTTGATCATGCGCTTTTGCAAGGCCGGCACGGCCGCATTGCCCACCTCGACCGCCAGGTCGCCACGGGCCACCATGATGCCGTCGGAAGCGTCGAGAATTTCCTGCAGCGCAGGAATGGCTTCCGCGCGCTCGATCTTGGCGATCATCATCGGCTTGTGGTGATACGGTTCGCCGGCGATATTGGCCAGCTGGCGCGCCATTTCCATGTCGGTCGCGCATTTCGGGAAGGAAATGGCCAGATAGTCGGCCTGGAAACTCATGGCCGTCTTGATATCTTCCATATCCTTGGCCGTCAGGGCCGGCGCGGACAGGCCGCCGCCCTGGCGGTTGATGCCCTTGTTGTTCGACAACTCGCCACCGATCTTGACGGTCGTGTGGATTTCGCTGCCGTGGATGCGCTCGACGATCAGCACGATGAGGCCGTCGTTCAGCAGCAGCACGTCGCCCTTGTGCAAGTCGCGCGGCAAGGCCTTGTAATCGAGGCCGACACGTTCCTGGTTGCCCAGTTCGCCGTTTTCGCCCCACTTGGCGTCGAGGATGAAGCGCTCGCCCGCTTCGAGCTGGATGCGCGTGTTTTCAAACTTGCCGACGCGAATCTTCGGGCCTTGCATATCGGCCATGATGGCCACTTCGCGGCCGCACTCGGCCGCCGCCAGGCGCACCAGCGCCGCGCGGTCGATATGGTCTTGCGCCTTGCCGTGGGAAAAATTCAAGCGCACCACGTCGACGCCCGCACGTATCATTTTGACCAGGATATCGAAGTCAGTGGAAGCGGGGCCGATTGTTGCTACGATTTTTGTACCGCGTGGCATAGGAGTCCTTGTGCGCGAGCGAAAGTGAGCAAGACCTGGCGGCTGAGCCGCCCGGCAAGGTAAAAGCGCAGCGGTCAGGCTGCGCTTGGTGGCACTACAGTCAGGCCGGATCAGCCTGCGCGTTGCATCAGGATCTCAACTGCTGGGAGCGTCTTGCCTTCCAGGAATTCCAGGAAAGCGCCGCCGCCGGTCGAGATATAGCTGATTTTATCGGTAATATCGTATTTGGCAATCGCCGCCAGGGTGTCGCCACCGCCGGCAATCGAGAAAGCTTTCGAATCGGCAATAGCCAGGGCCAGGGTCTTGGTGCCGTTGCCGAACTGGTCGAACTCGAACACACCGACGGGACCGTTCCAGACGATGGTACCGGCGGCGGCGATCTGCTGCGCCAGCAGGGCGGCCGTTTTCGGGCCGATATCGAGGATCATGTCGTCGTCCGCCACGTCGGCCACGTCCTTGACGGTGGCGGCTGCCGTTGGCGAGAATTCCTTGGCGCACACGACGTCGACGGGAATCGGTACTTGCGCACCGCGCTTGGCCATGATGTCGATGATCGCCTTGGCTTCCTCGACGAGTTCCGCTTCCACCAGCGATTTGCCGACATTCAAGCCGACGGCTTTCATGAAGGTGTTGGCGATGCCGCCGCCGACGATCAGGTTATCGACCTTGTCGGACAGGGCTTTCAAAATGGTCAGCTTGCTCGATACTTTCGAACCGGCAACGATGGCCAGCAGTGGGCGGGCCGGTGCGTGCAAAGCCTTCCCCAGCGCGTCGAGTTCGGCGGCCAGCAGCGGGCCGGCGCAGGCGACGGGGGCGAACTTGGCGATGCCGTGCGTGGACGCTTCGGCGCGGTGGGCCGTGCCGAACGCGTCATTGACGTAGATATCGCACAATTTGGCCATTTTTTGCGCCAGCTCATCGCTGTTTTTCTTTTCGCCCTTGTTGACGCGCACGTTTTCCAGCAAGACCACTTGGCCGGCGGCCAGGGATTCCAGGCCGGCGCCATCGATCCAGTTCTGTTTCAGTGCAACTTCCTGGCCCAGCAGCTCGGACAGGCGGGCGGCGACGGGCGCCAGGCTGTCGGCTGGTTTGAATTCGCCTTCCGTCGGACGGCCCAGGTGCGACGTCACCATGACGGCGGCGCCAGCGTCCAGGGCGGCGCGGATGGCCGGTACCGAGGCGCGGATGCGCGTATCTTCGGTGATCTTGCCACTGTCATCTTGCGGGACGTTCAGGTCGGCGCGGATAAACACGCGCTTGCCTTGCAGTGCATTTTGGGCGATCAAATCTTGCAGACGGATGAAGTTGAGAACAGCTGACATGGCGATCCAGATGACGAGTGGAAGGAAGTGCGCTATTTTACCGCAAGGACCAGCGCAAATCGCCGATTTGTCCTGCTTTACTGAAAAACATGCAACAGTCGCAAGCCCGTGAAAACCAGCATGCCGAAGACGATGGTTTGCAGCATATTGCGGCGAATCACGAAAAAGAGCGTGGCGGCAATACCCGACAAGAGTTTCAAATTCGATAAGTCGAAGTGCACTTGCTGCCCTTCCATCAGCAGGTCGGGCGCGATGATGGCCGCCAGCGCGCAGGCCGGCGCATAGCGCAGCATCTCGCCCACGCGGCGCGGGATGGTGATGTGATGGCCGATCAGCCAGAAGGTGCTGCGCGTGGCCGCCGTCGCCACCACCAGCACGGCGATGGCGATCCACACGTCGGCCCTGCCCAAGTCGATGCCGTCAATCATGGCGTTTTGTCCATTTTTCTGCCAATTCTTCCACGGCCATGGCGCTGACCATGCCCACCACGACGGCCACCAGCAAGCCCAGCTTATACGGCAGGCCAAAGGCCAGCACGGCCACCGCGCCCGCCACCAGCACGCCGCACAGGGCGGCGCGGCTGAGGATCAGCGGCACCGTCACGCACAGGATCGCCAGGGTGCCGGCAAAACCCAGCCCCCATTCGGCCGGCACGACGGCGCCCAGCACGATGCCGATGAAGGAACCGATTTGCCAGGCCAGCCAGTTGGGGTAGATCAAGCCTTTCAGGAAAGGCAGCTTGGCCGGGTCCGGCGTTTCATGGGGGTAGCGTTGCAGGAACAGGCCCACCGTGATGTCGCCGGCCACATAGCCGAGCGCAAAGCGCTGGCGCCACGGCAGATGGGAAAAATGGGGGGCCAGCAGCACGGAAAAGATAACAAAACGCAAATTGACGACGAGGGCCGTGGCAAAGATCACCCACACGGGCGCCTGCGCGGCCAGCAGGGGCAAGGACGCGAGCTGGGCCGAGCCGGCAAAGACAAACAGGGTCATGGCCCCCGCCTGCCCGACAGTCAGGCCGCTTTTCACCATGGCCACGCCCACCACCATGCCCCAGGCGGCAATGCCCAGCAGGGTGGGCGCCCCCAGGTTCAGGCCGGCGCGCCAGGCGTCTTTCAGCAGGGCGTCGTCCTTGGCGGCCGGGGCGGCGTTCACGCGGCGCTCCGGCCGAGGTAGTGTGGTAACTGCACAACAATGGTGCGCGGAGAACGGCTCCGCAACGGTGATACCGGCAAGGCAAATCCAGTCAGGGTGGCGCTACGGCAGCCATATTGTCGCGAAAAACCGCGCCGCAGCCGAAGATGATCAAGCCGACATTTTAGCCATGATTTTTGCTGTCTGCCTGAATCCGTTAAAATCGTGCTTTTGGCAGCAGCCGACTTCCTTCCATACAGCCTCACGGAGCATGACAAGATGACAAAAACCACCCAGCCAGCGGTCGAACTCGACAGTAAAGACTTGCCAGCCCACTGCCCTAACCCGGCCATGCCGCTGTGGTCGTCGCATCCGCGCGTGTTCCTGGAATTCAACAAGGACGGCGTCGCCAAGTGCCCGTACTGCGGCACGGCCTACACCCTGAAGGAAGGCGCCAGCGCCGGCCACCATTAAACTGCCCAGCGGCGCGCCCCCAGCGCGCCGTTTTTATTTGCATCAAGTTATACCGTTCAGCCCGGAGTCGTCATGAAACGTCTGAAAGAACTCAATGGCAGCGCCGCCGAAGTCGAAGCGGCGTTCTACGATGCCTTGCACCGCGCCGACCTCGAAGCGCTGATGGCGCTGTGGGCCGACGATGAAGAGATCGTCTGTATCCACCCGGGCGGCGCGCGCCTGATCGGCCATGCCGCCATCCGCGCCTCGTGGGAAACCATTCTGGCCGGCGGCGGCCTGCACATTGTGCCGGCGCAGCTGCATGAAACGCACAATCTGATGAGTTCGGTGCACACGGTGATCGAAGGCGTGACCCAGGAAGAAGGCGGCCCGGCGCATCTGCTGGCCACGAATGTGTATGTAAAAACGCCGCGCGGCTGGCGCATCGTGCTGCACCACGCTTCCATCGCCCCCGGTGGCGCACCGGCCGACGCCGCGGGGACGCAGATCCTGCACTGATGGCTTTGTCTCTTTCCTACACCGCTCCGCTGTGGCTGCCTGGCGGCCACGCGCAAACGATTTATCCGGCCGTATGCCTCGCCAAGCCGGCCGTGGCCTTCCGCCGCGAACGCTGGCAAGCGCCCGATGGCGATTTCGTCGACGTTGACCTGGTCGATGGCCAGCCAGGCCAGCCCTTTGTCGTGCTGTTCCACGGCCTGGAAGGCTCGTCGAACAGCCATTACGCGCGCTCCTTGATGGCCGAGGTGGCCGCGCGCGGCTGGTCGGGCGCCGTGCCGCATTTTCGCGGCTGCTCGGGCGAAGCGAACCTGGCGCCCCGTTTTTACCATTCGGGCGATGCGCAGGAAGTGGACTGGATCGTGCAGCGCCTGCGCCCGCGCGCCACGGGAAAATTGTATGCGGCCGGCGTCTCGCTGGGCGGCAACGCCCTGCTGTGCTGGCTGGGCCAGTCGCAGCACCAGGCCGATTTCATCGATGCGGCCGCGGCCGTGTCCGCGCCGCTGGACCTGGCGCAAGGGGGCAAGGCCCTGTCTTCGGGCGCCAACCGGCTCTACACGCGCATGTTCCTGAACACCTTGAAACCGAAATGCCTTGCCAAGCTCGAGCAGTTTCCCGGCCTGTTCGCGCGCGACGCCATGCTGGCCGCGCGCGACTTGCACGCCTTCGACAATGTCGTCACGGCGCCGCTGCACGGCTACCGCGACGCCGACGATTACTGGCACCGTGCCAGCGCCAAGCACGTCTTGCAGGACATCACCGTGCCCACCCTGGTGCTCAATGCACAGAACGATCCCTTCCTGCCCGGGCGCTACCTGCCGCGCAGCGCCGCGCTGAACGTCACACTCGAGTATCCGCGCCACGGCGGCCACGTCGGCTTTGCCGCCGGCAAGTTGCCGGGAAGCTTGCATTGGCTGCCGCAACGGCTGCTCTCCTTCTTTGAAAACGGCAACATGGCGCCGTCTGCGCCGCAAAGCTGGCACGCTGGCGGTGCGCGCACTCACATGGAAAACGCTACACATGGATGAACTCGTCAAGCAAGCCCTGGCCAAATGGCCGAACGTACCCCACTGCTACGGCTGGCTGGGGCTGGACGCGCGCGGCCACTGGCGCATGCGCGACCAGCAGGCGCAACAGCAACAACTGCCCGGCGACAAGATCGTCCATGCGGCCCTGTTGAATTTCATCAACCGCAATTACGCCCAGGACGAACGCGGTTGCTGGTTTTTCCAGAATGGTCCGCAGCGCGTGTATGTGAATCTGGAGGCGACGCCGTATATCGCCCGCAGCGACCCGCAGCACGGTTTTGTCTTGCAGACAGGCGCGCCGCTGGAACAGATCGAGCAAGTGTATTGGTGCGACGACGGCATGCTGATCTTGCGCCATGGCGATATCGTGGCGCAGGTCGACGACCGCGACATTTCGCAAGTGCTGGACGCGCTGTACTTCGATGGACAGCTGGCCAGCGACGACGACTTGCTGACCTGGCTGCAAGAACGCAGGGGCAAGCTGACTTTATTGCATGACGGCAAGGAGATTGCCGTGCAGCCGCTGCGCTACGATGACGTGCCGCAAACCTTCGGCTTCCAGCCGGTGCCGCAAGCCGATCAGGACTAACCCTTCTGGTCCTTGATCTGTTCGCGGCGCTTTTCCTGCAGCTCGCGCTCGCGCGCATCGATCACGGCCTGGTCATAAAAGGTCGCGTCCGTCGATTTTCGGGCGATCGTCAGCTGGTCCAGCGCGGCCATGGTGGCTCCCTGCAGCACATAGGATTCGGCCAGCGCCATGTGCTGCAAGGTCATCTTGCCCTGGTCCGCATAGGCTTTCGCCAGTAAATCGTACAGTTCCGGCTCTTCCTTGTAGAGCTGCACCTGCTCGCGCAGATACAAGGTCGATTGCTCCAGCTTGCCGGCAGCCATCAGCGCTTCCGCATACTGATGGGCAATGCCGCGCGAGAGGGGGAATTGCTGGCGCGCAGCGTCCGCCGCCTTCAGGGCTTGCTGCGCCACTTCCTTCTTTTGCGCCGGCATCAACAGCACTTCCAGCGCCATCGCCGCCAGCAGGGAATTGGGCGCCTGCGTGCCGCCCGAGGTAAACACATTCGGCCCGGCCGGCTGGTGCAGGGCCGCATTGGCCGCGTCGAGTTCCTTTTGCGCCTCCGCCGGCTTGCCCTGCTTGACGGCGACAAAGGACAAGCCGTAATGGGCGGCCGTCACCTGGAAGCGGCTTTGCTGTTCCAGCTGCGTCTTGAAGACGGCCTTGGCGTTCAACAGGCCTTGCACGCTTTCATCCTGCAGCACGCGGGCGCGCGCCCGGGCCAGGTGAAAACTCAGGCTGTCCGCCCGCTGCTTGTACGGCTGCTCGCGGATGCGCGCCTGGATGTCGGCAATGCGTTCCGTCGTCAGCGGGTGGGTCTGCAGATAGGCGGGCATCAAGTCGCTGTACGAGCGGCTCGCTGCCTGCATGCGGCCGAAGAAGGCCACCATGCCGGTGGTGTCGAAACCGGCTTCGCCCATGATCTGGAAACCGATGCGGTCCGCCTCGCGTTCGGCGTCGCGGCCGAAATTGAGCTGGCGCTGGATGGCCAGGCCCTGGCCGGCGGCAAACACGCCCATGGCCACGTCGCCGCCCGCGCGCGAAGCGAGCGCCGCCAGCAGCATGGCCGCCAGCGGCATCAGGGCATCCTGGCGCTGCTGGCCCAGCATGCGCGCGATATGGCGCTGCGCCACGTGGCCGATCTCGTGCGACAGCACGGACGCCAGTTCCGCCTCCGTTTGCGCCGCCAGCACCAGGGCCGAGTGCACGCCGATGAAGCCGCCCGGCAAGGCAAACGCGTTCAACTGGGGATCGCGCACGGCAAAGAAGAAATAGTCGTAATTCGTTTCACCACGCACGCTGGGGCGCGCCGCCACGAGCGCGTTGCCGAAGGTATTCAGGTATTCGAGCAAGGGCGCGTCGTCGAGGTAGTCGCGGTCGCCGCGGATACCGCGCATGATTTCCTCGCCGATCTTGCGCTCCATCGCCGGCGACAGGTCTTCGCGCGACGTGTCACCCAGGTTCGGCAGGTTCGGCGCCGGCGGCACGGCCAGCGGCGTCCAGCCACCGGCCGGCTTGGCCGCTACATTGGCGGCTGGCGCAGCAGGCGCGGACGTATAGGTTTGCGCCAGCGCACAGGGCGCCGCCAGCCATAATGCGGCCAGCATGGCTGCGCGCCGTGAGCCGCGCAGCCATGGCGCAGCGGCATTTTCAACGATGATCGGAAGGGGAGTTTTTGAATTCACGGGTGCTATCATACCTTGTTAGCGGCGCCCATTCCCACGCGTCATGCCAGTGGCATGAGGTCGTGACAGGGCGTGCCGCGCTTCCCTTTTCTCACCTATTTTGACGCCATGACAACAGCAGACAAGCAAGCCCCCGCCGGGGAACTGACCCATTTCGACGCCACGGGCCAGGCCCATATGGTCGATGTGGGCAGCAAGGAAGACACGCGCCGCAGCGCCGTGGCCGCCGGCACCATCCGCATGCAGCCCGCCACCCTGGCATTGATTATTTCCGGCAACGCCAAGAAAGGCGACGTGCTGGGCATCGCCCGCATCGCCGCCATCATGGGCGCCAAGCGCACGAGCGACCTGATTCCCCTGTGCCACCCGCTGGCCCTCACGCGCGTCACCGTCGATTTTGAAGTGGACGAAGCGGCCAACAGCGTGCACTGCCGCGCCCAGGTCGATACGACAGGAAAAACCGGCGTGGAAATGGAAGCGCTCACGTCCGTGCAAATCGGCTTGTTGACGATCTACGACATGTGCAAGGCCGTCGACCGCGGCATGGTCATGACGAATGTGCGCGTGCTGGAAAAGCATGGCGGCAAGTCGGGCGATTGGCACGCCGAGGTGTAATTATTTTGCCTGGCGCGCAAGATGGCCCTGGACGCGGCGCAAGTCGCGCAGCAGCCAGACGGCACTGGCCAGGCACAGTACGATGATGGCCATGGACAGGGGCAAGTGGAATTGTTCCAGCCCTGCCAGCGCAAAGCCTGCATGGATCAGGAACGTTCCCACGCCCAGCGCGGCGCAGACACAAGCGTACAGGGGTGCCCGCGCGGTGGCCAGCAGCACGTGCCGGTAACCGGCCAGCACCAGGGCAATCGCCGCCAGGTTAAACACGAGAAAACCCTGCACGCCGCCCGGCAAATGAAACATCTCCCACTCTTTCCAGTAGGCAGCGTCGATTTGATGCAAGATCAGGAACAACATGGTCCAGAAGTAGCTGCGCGGCATAAGATTTACATTCGTCAATATTGATCCCATTGTAAAGCCTGCACCGCGCACCGGCTCGTGCCCATGGCACTTTCGATGCAAAAATGAATTTCATTGATATAAATGTTTTTTCATCAAGAAATCATGCATACTGCGAGTCGTCCATATCCAGATGAGCATCGCATGACAAGCAACAGACCCGCCGCGGAAAGCAAGCTCCAGGACTTCGAATTCGAGGCCATGAATCTGCAGGTGGAGGGACGCATCCAGTTCATCACGCACCGCACCATCAAACCCATCCAGCATTTCTCGACCGTGATCGGCTATGTGAAAGACGAGTACCTGATCGTCAAGATTCCCATGGAAAACGGCGCATCCATCATGCTCAACGAGGGTGACAAGCTGACCATCCGCGTGTTTTCCGGTGTCACCGTCTGTTCGTTTTCCTGCAGCGTGCTGCGCATCTTCGGCCGCCCGCTCAACTATGTCCACCTGAGCTTTCCCGATGCCATCCAGGGCACCAGCCTGCGCACGGCCATGCGCGTCAAGGTGGACATTCCGGCGCAGCTGAGCTACCGCGACGTGGCGGCCGTGCCCGTGTTCATCGTCAATCTCAGCGTCTCGGGCGCGCTGATCGAGGCGCCCAGCATGCTCACGCCCGATGACGAAGGCGTGGCGCTGAGTTTTACCCTGCTGGTGCAGCCGAACAGGCATCAGATGCGCGTCAACACGCGCGCCCGCATCCAGAACGTCAGCGTGGGCAAGCCGTCGAATGGCCACGCCGCCGAGGTAGCGGAAATCTATACGTACGGCGTGCAATTCATCGACCTGGAACCGACCCATTACACGCTGCTGCAAAACCTCACCTATGAAGCGCTGATCGCGGACCGGCAAAAAATCGTCTGATACCGGCGCGGCAGGCGCCGCTTACTGCGTCGCCACCACCTTGGGAATATTCGTGCGGGTAATGGCTTCCTTGGCCGCCGCATTCGTCACGCTGGTGCTGTTAAACCAGCTCAGGCTGCTGGTACCGAGCTGCAACTCCATGTTCACCGTCTGGCCGCCCAAGCCGCTGCCCAGGTCGCCCGCCAGGGTCAGCTCGATATCGCCCTTGTCGACCTTGGCACTAGCCACTTCGCGCGTGGCGCTGAACACGGGGATGGCGCTGGGCACGGCCGCGGTCGGCGTGCTGCAGGCGGCCGCCTCGCCGCCATTTTCCTGCACGCACAGGGCCACGGCAGTCTTCAGCGGCGCAGCGGCCGCCAGCACATTGCTGACCTTGGCCCGCATCGTATAGTCGCCGTACTGGGGAATGGCCACGGCCGCCAGGATGCTGGCGATGGCCACCACGATCATCAGTTCTATCAGGGTAAAACCGCTTTGCGCGCGCATCGTATTCTCCCATTGTGCATTGCTCACCCCATGCATGGTGCAAGCGCCATGCCAGCGGCGCGCCCGGGCAGCGGCGGTACGCGTGGAAAGAAAAGCGACACATTTGGGCGGGTTCGGACCAGCGCCGTCCGCCCAGGTCGGGAATCGGCCTGTCTTGCGGACAAAAAAAAGGAGCCGAAGCTCCTTTTTTGTACTGCATGAACCAGGCTGAAAATTACAGCATGGCTTTCAGCAGACGCGCCATTTCCGACGGGTTTTTGGTCACGGTGATGCCGCAAGCTTCCATGATTTCCAGCTTGGCTTGTGCCGTATCGGCACCGCCCGAGATCAGCGCGCCGGCGTGGCCCATGCGCTTGCCTGGAGGAGCGGTGACGCCAGCGATGAAGCCAACGACCGGTTTTTTCATGTTGTCTTTGATCCAATAAGCCGCGTTGGCTTCGTCCGGACCACCGATTTCGCCGATCATGATGACCGCGTCGGTATCTGGATCATCATTGAACATCTTCATGATGTCGATGTGCTTCAGACCGTTGATCGGGTCGCCGCCGATGCCGACTGCCGACGATTGGCCCAGGCCCAGTGCGGTCAATTGACCCACTGCTTCATAGGTCAGGGTGCCCGAACGCGACACCACGCCGATACGGCCTTTCTTGTGGATGTGGCCTGGCATGATGCCGATCTTGATTTCGTCTGGCGTGATCAAGCCTGGGCAGTTAGGGCCCAGCAGCAAGGTTTTGCTGTTGGCTTTGGCCATGCGGTCTTTCAGGGCCATCATGTCACGGACAGGAATGCCTTCGGTGATGCAAATGGCCAGATCCATTTCAGCTTCGACAGCTTCCCAGATCGCCGCTGCAGCGCCTGCTGGCGGTACGTAGATCACGGAAACGTTGGCGCCGGTTTCTTTTTTCGCTTCGGTCACGTTAGCGAAAATAGGAATGCCTTCGAAATCTTCGCCGGCTTTCTTCGGGTTCACGCCTGCCACGAAGGCAGCTTTGCCGTTCGCGTAGTCGCGGCAACCGCGGGTGTGGAACTGGCCGGTCTTGCCGGTAATCCCTTGGGTAACGACTTTGGTATCTTTATTGATCAGAATGGACATGTTGATTCCTTAATTAAGCTTGACCGGCAGCAGCGGCAACGACGCTCTTGGCTGCATCTTCCATGGTGTCGGCTGCGATGATAGGCAGACCGGAATCGGCCAGCATCTTTTTGCCCAGGTCTTCGTTGGTGCCCTTCATGCGCACGACCAGCGGTACGTTCAGCGAGACGGCTTTCACTGCGGCGATCACGCCTTCAGCGATCACGTCGCAACGCATGATGCCGCCGAAAATGTTCACCAGGATGGCTTTCAGGCCTGGGTTTTTCAGCATGATCTTGAACGCTTCGGTGACTTTTTCTGCCGTGGCGCCGCCGCCGACGTCCAGGAAGTTGGCTGGCTCGCCGCCGAACAGCTTGATGGTGTCCATGGTAGCCATGGCCAGACCGGCGCCGTTCACCAGGCAACCGATGTTGCCGTCGAGCGAAATGTAGGCCAGGTCAAATTTCGACGCTTCGATTTCAGCTGGATCTTCTTCGTCCAGATCGCGCAGGGCGACGATTTCCGGATGACGGAACAGGGCGTTCGGGTCAAAGTTGAACTTGGCGTCCAGGGCGATGACTTTGCCGCTGCCGGTGACGATCAGCGGGTTGATCTCGGCCAGCGAGCAATCGGTTTCCCAGTACGCTTTGTACAGGCCTTGCAGGTTGACGCGGGCGTCGGCGATGGAGCCGGCAGGCACGCCGATCTTGGCGGCGATGTCGTCCGCCTGGGCATCGGTCAGGCCGGTGCCTGGATCGATGGTGACGTGGTGGATCTTCTCAGGGTGGCTCTCGGCCACTTCTTCGATGTCCATGCCGCCTTCGGACGACGCCATCAGGACGATTTTCTGGGTAACGCGGTCGGTGACCAGCGAAACGTACAGTTCTTGTTTGATGTCGGCGCCTTCTTCCACCAGCAGGCGGTTGACTTTCTGGCCTTCGGCGCTGGTCTGGTGCGTGATCAGCTGCATGCCCATGATCTGGTCAGCGTATTCCTTGACCTGTTCGATCGATTTTGCCACTTTCACGCCGCCGCCCTTGCCGCGACCACCTGCGTGGATCTGCGCCTTGACAACCCATACCGGGCCGCCCAGGGTTTCCGCAGCCTTGACGGCTTCTTCGACGGACATGCACGGAATACCGCGTGGTACCGTCACTCCGTGCTGCCGGAGGATTTCTTTGGCTTGATACTCATGGATTTTCATGCTGGCTTCCCTTCTGATACTGATTTGTAAAAATACGGTTAGTGGTGCAAAAAAAACAGGAAAAACAGAGCGCCGGGGTCACGCTTTGGCTACCCAGCGCGGGTAATACTGTGCAACTGCCCCGCCATCGGTGCGCAGGGCGTGGCATTTGTCGAGTTGAAACGGCTTTTCATGCGACAAGTCAGCATTCTCACCGTCACGGGTCGACCAGACATCGCCGGCAAATGCCTGAACCGTCGCAGTCGGCAAGACTTGCGCCAGTTCGGTCAAATGGGTACAGCCAGCGATTCCCGCCAGGCGCTGTTTCAAGTCGCGGCGGAAATTCTTCAATAAATTCAAACCGATCAGCGCCCTGTAAGCGGGGCCGATGGTATCGCAAAAACCGGGATAGGGCACGGCATCGGAGGCAGCTTCGGCCTCGACAATGGTCAGTTCGCGATCGACGGTAATGCGCAAGTGGAGGTCATGCAGAGGGGCGCCGGCGGGACGGAGGCCGGAGGCCAGGGTCGCGTCATAGCTTTTGATGTCGGTGATATGGGCGTCAATATCCCACAGGCCGTCGTCGCGCACATACGCTTGGACGTCGATAACGCGGGAGTGCCGTAGGGCGCGCCGGGATACGGGAGTTGACAGGGGCATAAGACCGATGCCGCTTGCGCGGCCATAATTAGTAAGCAGCCATGTGCCTAAAGCACTCTGTTCGCAGCTTCTACGAACAGCAACCGCACCTGCGGCGCCGCAAAAACCCTAAAAGTGTAGCACACAGGGCGCTAGTTGCGCCGCAACATAATTTTTTATTGGTCGTGCCGTCTGCCGCAAATCATTAACGAAAATCGCAAAATCAATGACAATTATTCACAATGCAAATAACTTGAAAGCAGGCCTGCGGCACCGGCGCACTGGCCGGCGCCGCGCCTCAGTCAGCTACACACAGTGCGCGTAAAACGGGCAAGGTGCGCGCGGAAAAATATTCCGCGCGCGCCAGCAGTTCGGCCAGGTTTTCCTCTTCCGTCAACAAGGGCTGCCCGTCCTTCGTCAGCAGTTGCTCCAGGCGCAGCAGTACCGGCCACGTCGCGCGCACCCATTCTTGCGGCGTTGGACAACCTTGCTGTTTTGCCCACAGGAACAGTTGTTGTAAATGCGATACAACCACGCCGCCGCCCGTCAGGGGGCTGGCGAGGCTGTGCAAGTCGGTTCTTGCAAGCGCCTGCTCCAGCAAGTGCGCATTCAGCCGCGCCGTCCGCGGCCGCGCCACGGCGATGTCGACCTCGTCCTGGACGGCAAGCACGCTACCCTTGCTGACCAGCACCAATATGATCTGCAGCAAGGCGGCCAGGCCGGCTTCGCTACCCGCCAGTTGCAGCTCCAGTTCGCCTATCGTGTACACGCGATGGTCGGCCATGGCGTCGAGCACGGGCGCATACACGCGCTCGTCCATATCCGCGTCGCCCAGCACCCCATGCACGCTCAACACCACTTCGTCGCGGGGCACGGCCAGTATCACGCGCACGGCCCGCACGGCGCTGATCTGGGCCAACGGCGTCAGCCTGCGCGCGCCCTTGACCCAGTAATCCTTTCGGAATTGCTCGTTGACAAGAAAGGCACGCGTCGTCTCGCGGAAGACGGGATCGGGTATCTCGGCCAGGAATTGCTGGTGTTCGGCCGTCAGGTTCAGCATGTCGACCAGAGCGGTATAGTTGGCGGACGAGGCGAACTCCAGCTTGGCCTCGCCCAGCATGGCCGCAACGCTGGAAAAGGCCATCGGCTGCCAATCCGCATTGAAATATTCGTGTGCAATATAGTTGCGGTCCAGCGCTTTCAGCTTCTCGAAACGGTCCGCCAGCAGGGGATTGGCCTCCAGATAGCGCGGTTGCACGGCGATCATCCTGTCGACAAAATCGATGGCGCCGTCGACTCGTGCCAGCACGCCCACGCCGGGCGCGCTCATGATGCGGCTATGCTCGGCCAGCAAGTCGCGCATCGGCATCATGGCACTCCAGCCCGGCTGCGTGTTATAGCTGATATAGGCGACGCCCCCCACTTTCAGCTTGCGCTGCAGGAAATCGACGATCAAGGCGCGATTTTCTGCGGAGACCCAGCTCCATATCCCATGCAGGCAGATAAAGTCGAAATCGGGCAAGTCGTCACGGCGGCAAAACTGCGCGAACGATTCGTCCGTGAACTGTGCGCCGGCGCCGGCCACGCTGGCCAGCTCCTGCGCAAAGGCGGCCTGGGACGGATTGAAATCATTGCCATGCCAGCGCGTGGCGGACGCCGCCGCATGGATGTTGGCGCTGACGCCCTGGCCAAAACCCAGCTCGCAAGCCGTGCCGCTGGCCGGCAAGGCCAGGCCGGCGGCCAGCAGGGGCAGCCGCAGGCGCAGAGGATTCAATTCTTCGTAGTAGCCATAGGTATAGGCAATTTCGGCCATATAGCCGGCATTCCAGTTGCTCATCTCGATCCTGTCACGGTCAGTGGTGCTGCGCGCATCGCACAGCGTTCGAGCGCCAGAATACCTTATCGCGCGGCCTCGCCATACTGGAAACAGACGGCATTTGAAAGCGCAGTTCATGGCGGCACGGCGGAGGCGGCCGGCGCGCCCTGGCCGGCCTCACTCTTCGTCGGGATCCAGCCCCTTCAAGGCCGCCTGCACGGCGCGCTGGGAAAAGCCGCGCTGCATCAGGAAGCGCATCTGTTTGTTGCGCTGCTCGGCATCCTGCGCCACCTCGCCAAACTTGCGGCGCCACACTTCGCAGGCGCGCGCAACTTCCCCTTCGGCCAGGCCCGCCTTGAGTTCCTGCAGCGCTTCGCCACCGATGCCATGGCTTTGCAATTCGGCCATGATGCGGCTATTGCCGAAGCGGGCCGAGCGGCGGTGGATCAGCGACTCGGAAAAGCGCTCCTGCGACAGCCAGTTGGCTTGTTCCAGGCTGTCGAGCAAGGCTTCCACATCATCGCCCTCTTGCGCATGGCGCTGCAGCTTGCGCCGCAATTCCATGCGGCTATGTTCACGCATCGACAAAAAGCGTAGCGCCCTGCCCTTCAGGCTTAGTTGTACTGCGGCCATACACCCACCTTGTCTTTCATTCCACGATCACATCACCCAAACACAATCGCCGCCCGGCGCAACAGCGCGGGACGGCGATCTTGGTCACACCTTGCGGCAAGCCATGCGTAAGTCGGATTAGGCCCCTTGGGCCGTAATCCGACAACATTGTTGGCGTCTGTAGTGTTGTCGGATTACGCGCGGCTTTGCCGCGCTAATCCGGCCTACTCTGCCTTGGCTTCCGCAGCCTTGGCAGCCTTGTCGGCGGCTTTGTCCGCTTTTTCCGGCTTTTCAGCAGCCAGCGGCGGCAGTTCGCGCACGCCCAGCGAAGCGCGGACCTTGTTTTCGATTTCGCGGGCCAGCGCAGGACGCTCTTGCAGGAAGGCGCGGGCGTTGTCCTTGCCCTGGCCGATGCGTTCGCCGTTGTAGCTGTACCACGAACCGGATTTTTCCACGATCTTGGCATCCGAGCCCAGGTCCAGGATTTCGCCTTCGCGCGAGGTGCCTGCGCCGTACAGAATGTCGAAGTGCGCTTCCTTGAACGGTGGCGCGATCTTGTTCTTGACGACCTTGACCTTGGTTTCGTTGCCGATCACTTCATCGCCGGACTTGATCGAGCCGGTGCGGCGGATGTCCAGACGCACGGAGGCGTAGAATTTCAGCGCATTGCCGCCCGTGGTTGTTTCCGGGCTGCCGAACATCACGCCGATCTTCATGCGGATCTGGTTGATGAAGATGACCAGGGTATTGGTGCGGTTGATGGAACCGGTCAGCTTGCGCAGGGCTTGCGACATCAGACGCGCTTGCAGGCCTGGCAGGGAATCACCCATGTCGCCTTCGATCTCGGCGCGTGGCGTCAGTGCGGCCACGGAGTCGATGACGACGAGGTCGACACTGCCCGAACGCACGAGGGCGTCGCAGATTTCCAGCGCCTGCTCGCCCGTGTCCGGTTGCGAGATCAGCAATTCGTGCAGGTTCACGCCCAGCTTTTGCGCGTAGCCGACGTCGAGCGCGTGCTCGGCATCGATAAAGGCGCACGTGCCGCCCAGTTTTTGCATTTCGGCGATGGTTTGCAGGGTCAAGGTGGTTTTACCCGACGATTCCGGACCGTAGATTTCCACCACGCGGCCGCGCGGCAAGCCGCCCACGCCCAGCGCGATATCGAGGCCGAGCGAACCGGTCGACACGACTTGCACTTCTTCGATCGGTGCGCTGGCATCCATGCGCATGACCGAACCTTTGCCAAACTGCTTCTCGATCTGCGCCAGTGCGGCGGCGAGCGCCTTGGCTTTTTCCGATGCGGGTACTACAGCTTTTTTATCGTCCATATGTTCTTTCAGCCGTTCTACAGTTGCGGATTCACGTGACGCATCTACGTGAACCGTGCAGCCTGCGATAGCGCCAGTGGGTTAAATTCTTTACACAGACAGTACTGTATAAAAAAACAGTGATCAATGCAAGCGGAACGTGGATTTGTTTTGAAACAGATCAATACAACCGCGGATTTTCATAAAAATTCGCCACCTTGCGGAAAATGAAACACAATACAAGCTTCTACCGCCGCAAAGCATAGGAAGTGCACCATGCGTATTTTACTTGCCGAAGATGACAGCGTGCTGGCCGATGGCCTGACCCGCTCGCTGCGCCAGTCCGGTTATGCGATCGACTACGTCAAGACGGGCCAGGAAGCCGATACGGCCCTGTCCACCCAGGAATTCGACTTGCTGATTCTCGACCTGGGCCTGCCGAAAATGTCCGGCCTGGAAGTGCTGCGCCGCCTGCGCGCGCGCGCCTCGCTGCTGCCGGTGCTGATCCTGACGGCCGCCGATTCCATCGAACAACGCGTAAATGGCCTCGACCTCGGTGCCGATGATTATATGGCCAAGCCGTTCGCCTTGTCGGAACTGGAGGCAAGAGTGCGCGCCCTGACGCGCCGCGGCGCCGGCGGCGGCGCCACCATCATCAAGCACGGCCCCCTCAGCTACGACCAGGTGGGGCGCAGCGCCTACATCAACGACCAGATGCTCGACCTGTCGGCGCGCGAACTGGGCTTGCTGGAAATCTTGCTGGGCCGCACCGGCCGCCTCGTCTCGAAAGAGCAGCTGGTCGACCATCTGTGCGAATGGGGCGAGGAAGTGTCGAACAACGCCATCGAAGTGTATGTGCACCGCCTGCGCAAGAAGATCGAAGTGGGCGGCGTGCGCATCGCCACCGTGCGCGGCCTCGGCTATTGCCTGGAAAAATACTCGGAAGCGGCGCGCCTGAACGCCGAAGCGGGCGAGTCGGCAAGCCCGGCCAGCGGACCCGCCAGCAAGTGAAGGCGCGCGAGGCGCCAGCGGACGAGCCGGACGACGACGACTGGTTCGAGCCGCCCACCACGGAGCAGGACGACACGATCGAGCATTCGCTGTTCGGCGAAATCCTCGACTGGATGCTGGCCCCCCTGCTGCTGCTGTGGCCGATGAGCATCGCCATCACCTATCTGGTGGCCAAGAGCATCGCCAATCAACCATTCGACCATGCGCTGGAAGACAGCGTGACGGTGCTCACGCAGCAGGTCAAGCAGGCCGATGGCGCCATGCTGCGCCGCGCGCCGGACAAGAACAGCAGCAATAATAACGGCCGCGACTTGCTGCGCGGCGACGATGTCGACACCCTGTATTACCTGGTGGTGGGCCCGCGCGGCGAATACCTGGCCGGCGACCGCGATTTGCCGCCGCCGCAGGACGCCGACAAATACCGCAGCGGCATGGTGCTGTTTCGCAACGACACCATCCACGGCACGCCCGTGCGCGTGGCGTTCAGCTATCTCGATATTCCTTCCAGCAACGACGATGAGCAAAACCGCGCGCTGGTGCAAGTGGCCGAGACGCTGGAAAAACGCGCCCAGCTGGCCAATGAAATCATCAAGGGCGTGATTTTGCCGCAGTTCATCATCCTGCCCGTGATCCTGGCTCTCGTCTGGTTTGCCCTGGCGCGCGGCCTGTCGCCGCTGGCGCAATTGCAGGAACGCATACGCGCCCGTCCACCTGACGATTTATCTCCGATCGAATCGGGCCAGGTACCCGAGGAAATCACGCCGCTGGTCGGTTCGCTCAACGAAATGCTCTCGCGGCTGTCGCTGTCGATCGACATGCAGAAACGCTTCATCGCCGATGCAGCGCACCAGATGAAGACACCGCTGGCCGGCATGCGCATGCAATCGGAGCTGGCCCTGCGCCAGACCGACCACGACGAGATCCACCGCTCGCTGCTGCAGCTGGCGAAAAGTTCGGAAGCGGCCACGCGCCTCGTCAACCAGTTGCTGGCCCTGGCGCGCGCGGAAAACCAGCCGCAGGCGGGCACGGCGTTCGAACCGATCGAACTGAGCGAACTGGCGCGCGGCGTGGTGCAGGACTGGGTGCAAGCCTCGTTTGCCCAGCATATCGACCTGGGCTTCGAACAGCCTGCCTATTCGATCATGATTTCCGGCAATCCCATGATGCTGCGCGAGCTGCTGAGCAATCTGATCGACAACGCCCTGCGCTACACGCCGTCCGGTGGCAGCGTCACGGTGCGCGTGCGCAGCACCCTGGAACTGGCCATTCTGGAGGTGGAAGATACGGGGCCAGGCATTGCGCCGGCCGAGCGGGCGCACGTGTTCGAGCGCTTTTACCGCATTCTCGGCAGCAATGTCGACGGTAGCGGCCTGGGCCTGGCCATCGTGCGAGAAATTGCGCAGCAGCACGGCGCCGAAGTCGATATTTTTAACAATCCGCGCGCACAGTCGCCGAAGCTGCCGGGCACCCTGCTGCGCCTGAGCATCGCCCTGCTGTTGCCGGACGCGCCAGAAGAGGATGACGTCACGTATGGATAAGCCGAGCCCACCCGTTGCCCCGACGCGGCCGGCGCGCACGCCCAGCCCCGAGCTGCAGGCGCGCCGCGATATGCACTGGCGCAAGACGCGGCGCCTGACGGCCATCCTGCTGCTGGTGTGGCTGCTGACGGGCTTCCTGACCGTGTTCTATGCGCGCGAGCTGCTGCACCTGAACCTGTTCGGCTGGCCGCTGCCCTTCTATATGGCGGCCCAGGGCGCCTCGCTCGTGTACCTGGCCATCATCGCCTTCTATGCGTGGCGCATGCGGCGCCTCGACCGGGACTTCCATGCCGAGGAGCACGCATGAGCGGCCAGCGCAGCTTCTTTGCCCGGCTGAGCCGCTACTACCTGCTGTTTACGGCCGGTTTCGCCGCCTTCCTGCTGGCCCTGTCCGTGCTGGAACAGGAAGGCATGCCGCGCGCGTGGATCGGCTACCTGTTCATGCTCGTCACCATCACCCTGTACGCCACCATCGGCGTCATCAGCCGCACCTCGAACGTCACCGAATACTATGTGGCGGGGCGCCGGGTGCCAGCCATGTTCAACGGCATGGCCACGGCCGCCGACTGGATCTCGGCGGCCAGCTTCATCAGCCTGGCCGGCGGCCTGTACCTGAACGGCTTCGACGGCCTGGCCTTCATCATGGGCTGGACGGGCGGCTATTGCCTGGTGGCGCTATTGATCGCGCCCTACCTGCGCAAATTCAGCCAGTACACGATTCCCGATTTCCTCGCCGCCCGCTACGGCAGCGGTACCGACAAACGGGGCGCCAGCGTGCGCGTGGTGGCCGTGGCCGCCACCATCATCGTATCGTTTACCTATGTGGTGGCGCAGATCTACGCCGTCGGCCTGATCGCCTCGCGCTTCACGGGCGTGGATTTTTCCGTCGGCATCTTCCTGGGCCTGGCCAGCATTCTCGTGTGCTCCTTTCTGGGCGGCATGCGCGCCATCACCTGGACACAGGTGGCGCAGTACATCATCATCCTCGTCGCCTTTCTGATTCCCGCCATGTGGCTGTCGGTCAAGCATGCGGACAATCCCGTGCCGCAGATCGCCTACGGCAAGGTGCTGACGCAACTGAGCGCGCGCGAACACGTGCTGGAAGCGGACCCGAAAGAAAACGAAGTGCGCGCCATCTTCCGCCAGCGCGCGCAAAGCTACCAGGCGCGCATTGACGGCTTGCCCGGTTCCTGGGAACAAGGCCGCCTGACGGCCCAGCGCCAGCTCGATAGTTTGCGCCAGCGCAATACCTCGCTGTTCGACATCCGCAACGCAGAGCGCTACCTGATCGCCTATCCGAAAAGCCCGGACGAGGCGCGCGTGCTGTGGCAGGCAGCGCAGGCACAGAACCAGAAACGCGCCGAGCCGATCATTCCGCACGCGCAGCCGTTTCCCGCTGCGGACCGCGAACAGTCCGACATCAAGCGCAACAATTTCCTGGCACTCGTGTTTTGCATGATGCTGGGCACGGCCGCCCTGCCGCATATCCTCATGCGATCGTACACCACCCCCTCCGTGCACGAAACGCGCGTCTCCGTGTTCTGGACCCTGTTCTTCATCTTGTTGATCTATCTCACGATTCCCGCGCTGGCCGTGCTGGTCAAGTACGATATTTACTCGGCGCTCGTGGGCACGCAATACGCGAACCTGCCCACCTGGGTGTCGTACTGGGCCAACGTGGACAAACTCAGTCCCCTGATCAGCATCGTCGATGTCAACCGCGACGGCATCGTGCAACTGGCGGAAATTTCCATTGATGCCGACGTGCTGGTGCTGGCCACGCCAGAGATCGCCGGCTTGCCCTACGTGATTTCCGGCCTGGTGGCGGCAGGCGGCCTGGCCGCCGCCCTGTCGACGGCCGATGGCTTGCTGCTGGCCATCTCGAACGCCCTGTCGCACGACGTCTATTACAAGGTGGTCGATCCCACGGCTTCCACGCAAAAGCGCGTGACGATTTCAAAATTGCTGCTGCTGGCCGTGGCCTTCATCGCCGCCTATGCGGCCTCGCAAAAGCCGGCGGACATTTTGTCGCTGGTGGGCGTGGCCTTTTCCCTGGCCGCCTCGACCCTGTTCCCGCCGCTGGTGCTGGGCGTCTTCTGGCAACGCGCCAACTATCAAGGCGCGCTAGCCGGCATGCTGACGGGCTTTGGCATATGCCTGTATTACATGCTGCACACGAGCACCATGCTGGGCGGCAATGCCAGCGGTCAATGGTTCCACATCGCGCCCATCTCGGCCGGCATCTTCGGCGTGCCAGCCGGCCTGGCCGCCGCCATCCTCGTCAGCTGGCTGACGCCGGCGCCGGGACGCCGCAGCACGGGGCTGGTTGAGCATATCCGGGCGCCGGAGTGAATAACGTATAGTCTCCGGCGCCACAACAGTACACTTTGATTCATATTAATCCAATGATAATATGTTGCCTTAAGATAATTTCCAAAAGGAAAACATGTTTACCAAGCATAGCGGAGTTGCGCTACTCGGATCATTGAGCATGTTGAGCACGGCACCAGCCGCACGGGCGACCGATGCCATACCTCCTGCGGCAGCCTCGCCAGCGGTCGCAGCGGACACACTGATTCCCATCGAAAGTTTTTTCAAGAACTGTTCCTTCAGCGGCGCCATCCTTTCGCCCGACGCCCGCCTGGCCGTGTGCGTCGCCCAAGCCGAATTTACGCGCCCTGGCGAAATCAAGAACTTGGCGTTGTTGCGCCTGTACCCATGCCATGCAGTTGTTATAAATCACCAAAGGATATAAAGAATGTTGTGGTCAATGTTGCCAAAATTATCCCGCTGCGCGCTATTACCCCTCCTGATGCTTGCGCTGGCGCCCCTGCCGTTTGCGCAGGCACAAGTCCAGGAAACGCAGGCGGCCCCTGCCGCATCCGCGCTGCCGGCGAGCCTGTTCTTTGCTCCCCGTTCGCTGGGCGGTGCCGTGCTGTCGCCCGATGGACGCTTCCTGGCGATGCGCGTCCTGCCGGCCGGCGAGCGGCAGCGGGTGCGCCTGAGCGTGCTGGACCTGGCAAGCATGCAAGCCAAGGTCGTGGCCTATTTCAACGATGCGGATATCGCCAATTTCCAGTGGGTTAATAACGAACGCCTGGCCTACAGCCTGGTGGACCGGCAACGGGGCCAGGGAAGGCAGCGGTTTGCATCCGGCATGTTCGCCGTCAACAAGGATGGCAGCGGCTACCGCCAATTGGCCACCCGCGAAGGCATCGTACGCGACAAACCTGGCATGTTGCTGCAGCCATGGTCGACCTTCCTGATCGACAATATCAGTGCGCAGACCGGTAACTTCGTCTACGTCTGGCGCACCCACCTGAGCCCCCTGAACTCGATCGCCGACACTTCGACAGGCCGTCTCAACACGCTGACGGGTGGCTACGAAACCGTCAACATGCCGCCGGACCTGCTGTACTGGATGAGCGACTCGGGTGTGGCTTGGCGCATGGACAAGGAGTTTGCGGGCAAGCGCAACATGGCGTACACCTTCGACCGGCCAGCCGGTACCTGGCGCAAGCTGGCCCAGGTGTTACCAGCGGACGCGGCCGGCGAAGCCATTGCCCCCGCCTTCCTGGCACCAGACGGCCAGTTGTATGTGTATGCGCGCAATGGCGGCGACAAGGTGGCGTTGTACCGTTTTGACCAGCAAGGCCAGCGGCTCGATGGCGCACCGCTGCTCGCATCGCCCGACTATGATATCCAGGCCACCATGGTGCATAACGATGCCAAGCTGCTGGGCATACGCTACAGGACCGATGCGGAAACCACCTTGTGGCTCGATGCGGACATGCAGGCCATGCAGCAAGCCGTCAATGCGCGCCTGCCCGCCACGGTCAATACGCTGAGCGTGGCGCAACGCACGGATGCGCCGTATGTGCTCGTGTCGAGCTGGTCCGATGTACAGCCCCCCATCTATCGCTTGTTTGAGCGGACCAGCGGCAAGCTGATACCCTTGGGCAAAGCCTATCCCGGCGTTGCCGCCGAGCCCATGGCGTCAAGACAATTGCTGCACGTCAAAGCCCGCGACGGCCTGACCCTACCCGCCTGGCTGACCTTGCCCAAAGGCAGCGGCCGCCAGCTGCCGCTGGTGGTGCTAATCCATGATGGTCCGTGGCAGCGCGGCGACTGGGGATGGGATCCGGCCAGCCAATTTCTTGCATCGCGCGGCTATGCCGTCCTGGAACCCGATTACCGGGGCAGCACGGGACTGGGCGCGCGCCATTTCCGCGCCGGCTGGAAACAATGGGGCCTGGCCATGCAGGACGATATCGCCGATGCGGCGCGCTGGGCCATTACGGAAGGCATCGCCGATCCGCAGCGCATTTGCCTGGCCGGTGGCGGCTACGGCGGCTATGCCACCCTGATGGGACTGGGGCGCGATCCGGCCCTGTTCCGCTGCGGCATCGCTTGGTCCAGCATCCCCGACTTGCGGGAACTCAAGGACGAAGTCAACTGGTGGCTCGATGACGATTTACGCAACAGCAATGAGCAATATACGCTGGCCATGTTGCTGGGCGACGCGGACAAGGACAAGGCCTTGCTGCGCGAGAATTCACCACGCCACCTGCCTGCCCGCATCAGCGCCCCACTGCTGATGGCCCACGGCTACACCGACCATATCGTGCCCATGTCCGATGCGCGCGCGCTATTTGACGCCATCCACAAGACCAATGCGCATGCGCTATGGATGGAGTACGGCGAGGAAGGGCACGACTGGGTCCTGCCTCAAACCCATGTCGACTTCTGGCAGCAGAGCGAAAAATTCCTTGACAGGCATATCGGAAAAAATAGCACGGCCGCAAAAAAGGAGTAGGCTGGAGGGCCGTTCCACTTACGAGGAAAACCCATGCCGTCTGGAAAAATTCTTGTTGCCCAGGGAGGCGGCCCGACCGCCGTCATCAACCAGTCGCTGGTGGGCGTGGTGCTCGAATCGCGGCGCTTTCAGCATGTCACGCGCGTGTATGGCGCGCTGCACGGCGTGCGCGGCATCGTCAATGAAGAATTCGTCGATCTGACGCAGGAAACCAGCCACAACCTGGAACTGGTGGCCGCCACGCCGTCGTCGGCCCTCGGTTCCACGCGCGACAAGCCCGACATCGCCTACTGCCAGCAAATCTTCGAAGTGCTGCGCGCGCACGAGATCGAACATTTCTTTTATATCGGCGGCAATGACTCGTCCGACACGGTGCGCATCGTCAGCGAGGAAGCGCACAAGGCCGGCTATCCGCTGCGCTGCATCCACATCCCGAAAACCATCGACAACGACCTGGTGGGCAGCGACCACACGCCAGGTTTCCCCTCGGCCGCGCGCTTCGTCGCGCAAGCGTTCGCCGGCGCCAACCTCGACAACGCAGCCTTGCCCGGCGTCTACGTGGGCGTGGTGATGGGCCGCCACGCGGGCTTCTTGACGGCCGCCTCGGCGCTGGGCAAGAAGTTCCCCGACGATGGCCCGCACCTGATCTACCTGCCCGAGCGCGTTTTTGTGCTGGAACAGTTTCTTGCCGACGTAAAGGCGACGTATGAAAAATATGGCCGCTGCGTGATCGCTGTCTCGGAAGGCATCCACGACGCCTCGGGCGAACCGATCGCCAGCCTGCTGGCCAAGCAGGTGGGCAATGAGGTCGAGCGCGATGCGCACGGCAATGTGCAATTATCGGGCACGGGCGCGCTGGCCGACCTGCTGTGCGACGAAATCAAGGCCAAGCTCGGCATCAAGCGCGTGCGCGGCGATACCTTCGGCTATCTGCAGCGCTCCTTCATCGGCTGCGTCTCTGATGTAGATCAACGCGAGGCCCGCGAAGTGGGCGAAAAGGCCGTGCAGTTCGCCATGTGGGGCGACCGCGACGGTTCCGTCGCCATCAAGCGCACGGGCTTTTATTCCGTCGATTATGAATTGCTGCCGCTCACCGAGGTCGCGGGCAAGACACGCACCATGGAAGACGAGTTCATCAGCGCCAGCGGCACGGACGTGACCGATGCTTTCCGGTTATATCTGCGTCCGCTGCTGGGCTCGGGCATGCCCGATGCCTTCCGCCTGCGGGCGGCGAAAGTGGCGAAGGTCTTGAAACCTTAGCTGTTTTCCGCAAGCAACAGCGGCCGCAGTTTCACGGCCGCCTCCTTGAGCTGCGGCACGTGCTGCATCAGTTGCTCCACGGATTTGCGTGCCACGGGCGCGTGGCAGGCGACGGCCGCCACGATGCGTCCGTCGGCCGCGCAGATGGGCACGGCCACGGCCACCATGCCGTGCACGAATTCCTCATCGTCGATGCCGATGCCCAGCCTGGCGATGCGCACGATCTCGCGCTCGAGCAACACGGGGTCGGTAATGCTTTTCGGCGTGCGCGCTTCCAAGGTCAGCATGGCCAGCAGCTCGCGCCGCTCCAGCAAACTCATATGCGCAAGGAATAACTTTCCGCTGGCCGTGCAATGCATGGGCGCCCGCGTGCCCAGCACCAGGTGCAGGCGCAGCGGTTCCTGCGTTTCCACGCGGTCCACGTAGACGATCGCATTGCCCTCGGGAATCGCCAGGTTGCACGTCTCGCCCGTGGCCGCCACCAGGCTGCCCAGGATGCTGCGGCTGACGCGGATCAGGGCATTGTTGCGCAGGGTCGCCAGCGCCAGGTTGGTCGAGGCGGCGCCGGGCACATAGCCGCGTCCCACGGGCGTGCGCAGCACATAGCCATGCTGCTCCAGGGTATCGAGCAAGCGCATCATGCTGGCCTTGGGCACCTGCATGCGCGCGGCCAGCTGCGACAGGGTCAAGGGCTGGCTGGCGCTGGCCAGGTGCTCGATCAGGCGCAGCACGCGCAATCCCCGCGCCTCGTCGCCATGGCTCGCCGTTGTGCCGGTCTCCACTTGACCACCTTCTTCGGCCTCGCCCGGCCGTTTTTGAAACGCATCATGCATGTTCTGTTTCACCTCTCGCGTATGCGGCTGTTTCCGCTTGTCCCGGTGCTGCACGTCTTTTATAAATGGAACTAGACGTTCCAAAAATAACCAATAAAGACCAGTGTATCGCAAAAAACGCCCGCCGAGGCGGCGCGATACCGCAACGCAGGAGACAAGAGCAATGTTGCAAACACACTACGATTACATCGTTGTCGGCGCCGGTTCCGCCGGCTGCGTGCTGGCCAACCGCCTGTCGCACGACCGCAACAACCAGGTATTGCTGCTGGAAGCGGGCGGCAAGGACAACAATCCCTGGATACACGTGCCGGTCGGCTATTTCAAGACCATGCACGATCCCAAGCTCGACTGGTGCTACCGCACGGAAGCGGACGCCGGCATCGCCGGGCGCCAGCTGCAATGGCCGCGCGGCAAGGTACTGGGCGGCTCCAGCTCGCTCAACGGCTTGCTGTACGTGCGGGGCCAAAAGGAAGATTACGACCGCTGGGCCGAGCTGGGCAATGCAGGCTGGAGCTATGCCGAGGTGCTGCCCTACTTCAAGAAATCGGAAGACCAGGAACGCGGCGCCAGCGATTATCACGGCGTGGGCGGCCCGTTAAAAGTGTCGGACCTGCGGCTGCGCCGCCCCATCGCCGAGCATTTTATTGCGGGCGCCACGGAAAGCGGCATCCCCTTCAATGCCGACTACAACGGCGCCACGCAGGAAGGTGTCGGCTATTTCCAGCAGACGGCCAGCAAGGGCTTGCGCTGGAGCACGGCGAAAGCCTTTTTGCGCCCCGCCCGCAAGCGCGCCAACCTGCGCGTGGAAGTGCGCGCGCAAATCACACGCGTGCTGTTCGAGGGCAAGCGCGCCGTCGGCATCGAATATCAGCAGGATGGCCAGTTGCGCCAGGCGCGCGCCAGCGGCGAAGTGATTTTATGCGCGGGCGCCATCGGCTCGCCGCAAATCCTGCAATGCTCGGGCGTGGGACCGCGCGCCCTGCTCGATGAAGTGGGCGTGCCGCTCGTGCACGACTTGCCCGGCGTGGGACAGAATTTGCAAGACCATCTGCAAATCCGCCTCGTCTTCAAGACGCGGCTGAAAACCCTGAACGATGAAGTCAACAGCCTGTGGGGCAAGCTGTGGGTGGGCATGCAATATGTATTTTCCCGCTCGGGGCCATTGACCCTGGCGGCCAGCCAGGTGACAGTGTTTACCAAGTCGTCGCCCGACGTGGAACGGCCCGACATCCAGTTCCACATGCAGCCGCTGAGCGCCGACAAGCCGGGCGAAGGCGCGCATCCGTTTTCCGCGTTCACGTCGTCCGTGTGCCAGCTGCGCCCGCACAGCCGCGGCCACGTGTCGATCAAGTCCGCCGATCCACTCGCCTATCCGGGCATCTACCCGAATTACCTGTCCGACCCGCGCGACCAGCAAACGGCAATCGCCGCCCTGCGCGTGGCCCGAAAAATCGCTGCCGCCCCATCGCTGGCGCCGCACATCATTTCCGAGTTCGTGCCCGGCCCGCAGTTCCAGAGCGATGAGGAACTGCTGGACGCGGCGCGGCGCTTCAGCCAGTCGATCTACCACCCGAGCGGGACCTGCAAGATGGGGCATGACGCCATGGCCGTCGTCGACGAGCGTCTGCGCGTGCACGGCATGCAGAACCTGCGCGTGGTCGACGCGTCGATCATGCCGGAAATCGTCTCGGGCAATACGAACGCGCCCACCATCATGATCGCCGAAAAAGCGGCCGACATGATTTTGGCGGACGCCGTGCGCCTGCCCAAGGCGGCCTGACTCTACCCCATTCCGTTCCCAAAGGAGGATGCCAGCGGCGGGCAGAGTGGCCCGCCCCTCAATGACTTGGCAATCAGCCAGGCATCAGAAAAAAACACATAATCGATATCGATAGGAGACTAGATATTATGGATAACAATACGAGCAATCCGAAAAAGGCCAAAGAGCTACGGAAAGTCGTGATGGCCAGCGTGATCGGCGCCACCATCGAATGGTATGACTTCTTTTTATACGGCGTCGTGGCCGGCATCGTGTTCAGCAAACTGTATTTCCCGGGCGGCGATCCGCTCGTCTCGACCATGCTGGCCTACGGCACCTTTGCCGTAGGTTTTCTGTCGCGCCCCATCGGCGGCGTGATCTTCGGCCACTTCGGCGACAAGATCGGCCGCAAGAGCATGCTGGTGATGACCCTGATGATCATGGGGATCTCCACTTTCCTGATCGGCGTGCTGCCGACCTACGACCATATCGGCTACTGGGCCCCTGGCCTGCTGCTGTTCCTGCGCGTGCTGCAGGGCATCGGCCTCGGTGGCGAATGGGGCGGCGCCGTGCTGATGGCGTATGAATATGCGCCCCCCAAAGAGCGCGGCTTCTATGCCAGCCTACCGCAGATCGGCCTGGCCATCGGCCTGTGCCTCGCTTCGGGCGTGGTGGCGATCCTGTCGTATACCTTGACGGATACGCAATTCCTGTCCTGGGGCTGGCGCGTCGCCTTCATCCTGTCGGCGGCCCTCGTCTTCATCGGCATGTGGATACGCCTGAACGTGATGGAAACGCCCGAATTCCAGGCCGTCAAGGAGAAGAACGCGGAGACGCAGATTCCATTCTTCGACCTGCTGAAACGCTATCCGGGCAATGTCTTGAAGGGTATGGGCGCGCGCTATATCGACGGCGTGTTCTTCAATATCTTTGGCGTGTTTTCCATCACCTACCTGACCAACACCATCAAGATAGACCGCACGGAAGCGCTGATGGGCGTGATGGCATCGGCCGTCGTGATGTGCTTCTGCATTCCGTTCTTCGGCAGGCTGTCGGACCGCATCGGCCGCACCAAGGTTTTTTTCTGGGGTTCATTGATCACGGGCGTGTCGTCGATTCCCGCGTTCTGGATCATGCTCAACCATGCCGACAATCCCTTGCTGCTGTGGTGTTCCGTGATCATCCCGCTGGGCGTGCTGTATTCGGCCGTGTACGGCCCGGAAGCGGCCCTGTTCTGCGACCTGTTCGACGCCAAGGTACGCTACACGGGCATCTCCTTCGTCTACCAGTTCTCGGGCATCTTCGCCAGCGGCCTGACGCCCATCATCGCCACCTACCTGCTGAAAACGGGCAATGGCGAGCCATGGCACATCGTCGGCTACATCCTGTTCGCCTCGCTCGTCTCGGCCGTCAGCGTGGCCATGATCGGAAAAGGAGGCTCGCAGCCGGATGGCCGCATGAAGACGGCGCACGCAAGGTAAGACATCCGGACGTAAAAAAAGCAGGCCTCTCGCGAGTGCCTGCCTTTTCCATTCAAGCTACAGCTTAGATGACGATAGTCTGGTGCTCGTCGCCGTTACGCGCGCGGATCGTGCCGATGCGCGACACAGTTTCGCCGGCCGCTTGCAGCTGGGCGATGGCGGCGTCCGCGTTCTCTTGCGAGACGATGACGGTCATGCCGATGCCGCAGTTGAAGACGCGGTGCATCTCGGCGTCAGCCACGCCGCCGTGCTGTTGCAGCCACGTGAACAGCGGCGGCATGGTCCATGCCTTCGAATCCAGCTCAGCGACCAGGCCAGGCTGCAGCACGCGCGGGATGTTTTCCACCAAACCGCCACCGGTGATGTGCACCATGCCCTTGACTTCCATGGCATCCATCAGCGCCAGCAGCGGCTTGACGTAGATGCGCGTCGGCTGCATCAGCACGTCGGCGAGCTTGCGGCCGTGGAAGTCGCCTTCCAGGTCAGGTTTCGCCACTTCGATGATCTTGCGCACCAGCGAGTAACCGTTCGAGTGCACGCCCGACGAGGCCAGGCCCAGCACCACGTCGCCCGGGGCGATCTTGGTGCCGTCGATGATTTTCGACTTTTCCACGGCGCCGACGGCAAAACCTGCCAGATCGTATTCGCCGGCCGGGTACATGCTCGGCATTTCCGCCGTTTCGCCGCCGATCAGCGCGCAACCGGCTTGTTCGCAACCCTGGGCGATGCCCTTGATGACGTCGGTGGCAATGGCCACGTCCAGCTTGCCGCAAGCGAAGTAGTCGAGGAAGAACAGCGGCTCGGCGCCTTGCACCAGGATGTCGTTGACGCTCATGGCGACCAGGTCGATGCCGACCGTGTCATGGCGGTTCAGTTCGAACGCCAGGCGCAATTTGGTGCCGACGCCGTCGGTACCCGAGACCAGCACCGGTTCCTTGTACTTCTTGCTGATTTCAAACATGGCGCCAAAACCGCCCAGGCCGCCCATCACGCCTTCGCGCAGGGTGCGCTTGGCAAACGGCTTGATTGCTTCGACTAAAGCGTCGCCTGCGTCGATATCGACGCCAGCGTCACGGTAGGAAAGGGAAACATTAGAAGTCTGGTTCATGGTGTGGTGGCAGCGGAGGCGGTAAAATAGAAGGCGGATACCCGCCGGCACGCGCGCGCAAGCATGTTTTTCAACATCGTGCGGCAGGGCGCCAGCGGGTGAATTCGGTCGATCAAGTCGCTATTTTATCAAACTGCCCCGCTATTTCGTAATTAACTGCCTTTTTTTAACGCAACAGTACAAACTACATGCCATTCGCCATCACCGCCGAACAGAAGCAAACAGCATTTTGGATCGCGGTCTGGCTGGCATTTTTGCTGCTGCTCGTCAGCCTCGGCCCCATCCTGACGCCCTTCCTGGCCGCCGCCATCCTCGCCTACGTGCTCAATCCCGGCGTCGACCGCTTGCAGCGCCTCCATTACAAGCGCTTTTACGTGCCCCGTCCGCTGGCCGTGCTGGTCGTCGTAGTGTTGTTTTTCCTCGCCATTACGGCGCTGGTGCTGATCGTTGTGCCCGTGTTGCAGAAGGAAATCCCGCTGCTGCAGGCGCAAATCCCGCAATTCCTCAGCAAGGCGAACGAGTTCCTGGCGCCGAAACTGCGCGACCTCGGTATCCGCGTGCGCCTGGACGGCACGGGCATCAAGCGCATGCTGAGCCAGCAGATGGCCACCAGCGGCGATGAAATCTGGAGCACCGTGCTCGCCTCGGCCCGCATCGGCGGCACGGCCGTGCTGGGCTGGCTGGCCACCGTGGTGCTGATTCCCGTGGTGCTGTTCTACCTGTTGCTGGACTGGCATCCGATGCTGGCGCGCATCGCCGGCGCCGTGCCGCGCCGCTGGGTCGGCCGCACGGTGGGCATGGCGCAGGAAGTCGACACCCTGCTGGCGCAATACCTGCGCGGCCAGTTGCTCGTCATGCTGGTGCTGGCCACGTATTACTCGGTGGCACTGGCCATCGCCGGTTTTGAAGTGGCATTGCCCGTGGGCATCATCACGGGCTTGCTGGTGTTCATCCCCTACCTGGGCTTCGGACTGGGCCTGATGCTGGCGCTGATCGCCGCCCTGCTGCAGTTTGCCGACTGGAGCGGCCTCATCGCCGTGGCCGTCATCTACGGCTGCGGCCAGGTCATCGAAGGCTTTTTCCTCACGCCGCGCCTGGTGGGCGAGCGCATCGGTTTAAATCCGCTGGCCGTGATCTTTGCCTTGCTGGCTTTCGGACAATTGTTCGGTTTCGTCGGCGTTTTGCTTGCTTTACCCGCTTCTGCCGTCCTGATGGTCGCTTTTAAGCATCTAAGACGCCACTACCTCTCCAGCAGCTTCTATAATACCTAGTAAAAGCGGATATCATATCAACCTAGCAATACCACGATGCACATGCAGTAATGAAAAACAGGACAAGGCGTACGCCATGAAACAACTGGTGCTCGATTTAGGCACAGACCAGGCGCACAGCCTCGATACCTTCGAGGTGGGACAAAATGCCGAAGTGGCGCAGCTGATGCGCCAGTTCGCCGCGCGCACGTCGCGCGAACATTTTGCCTACTTGTGGGGCGAACTGGCCGCCGGCAAGAGCCACCTGCTCAAGGCCCTGGCCAGCACCGAGCGCGCGCGCTACATTTCGCCATTCTCGATCGAGTCCGAATTCGTGTATTCGCCTGACGTCGACCTGTACCTGCTCGACGACTGCGAAAAACTGTCGCCGCTGGCGCAGATCGACGCTTTTGCCCTGTTCAATGAAATCCGCGCCAACAAGGCGTTCATGGTCTGCAGCGGCGCCGTGCCGCCCGCCGTGCTGCCCGTGCGCGAAGACTTGCGCACGCGCATGGGCTGGGGCCTGATCTACCAGATCCACGGCTTGACCGACGATGAAAAAATCGCCGCCCTGACCCAGGCGGCCACCACCCGCGGCTTGACCTTGTCGCCCGGCGTGTTACCCTATCTGCTGTCCCATTTCCGGCGCGACATGCGTTCGCTGTCGACGATGCTGGACTCTCTCGACCTCTACTCCCTTGAAACCCAACGCCCGATCACCTTGCCATTGTTGCGCGAGTTGCTGCAGGCGGAAGCGAAAGAATGATGAATCTGGCCCTGTTTGACCTCGACCACACCCTGCTGCCCATCGACTCGGATCACGAGTGGGGCGAATTCCTGGTACGCATCGGTGCCGTGGACGCCGCCGAATTCACCCGCCGGAACGACGAATTTTTCGCGCAATACCAGGCCGGCACGCTCGATCCGGTGGAATACCTGGAATTCTCGCTCGGCACACTGGCGCAATTCCCGCGCGAGCGCCTGGAAGCGCTGCACCGGCAATTCATGGCCGAAGTGGTCATGCCGGCCATCCGTCCGGAAGTCGTGGCCCTGCTGAAACAGCACCAGGACGCGGGCGACCTGCTGGCCATCGTCACGGCCACCAACCATTTCATCACCAAACCCATCGCCGATGCGCTGGGCGTCGAGCATCTGCTGGCCGCCATGCCCGAATATGACGACGCAGGCAACGTCACGGGCAAGCTGGTCGGCACGCCGACCCTGGGCGCGGGCAAGCTGACCCACACCCACGCCTGGCTGGAAAAGATGGGCAAGGAACTGGGGCAGTTCGAGCGCAGCTATTTTTACAGCGATTCGCACAACGACATTCCCCTGCTGTCGGTCGTGACCCACCCTGTCGCGACCAATCCCAACACCGCTTTGAGCGCACACGCATCCCTCCACGGCTGGCCATCACTCCACTTATTCAATGATTAAAAAATTCATCCGCAAGATCCTCGGCGTTAAAAAAGAGGCAGCGCGCGACACCACGGCCCCCATCGTGCTCGGTCCTGCGCAACACGGAATCGACCCGAAACTGGTGTCGTCGAATGCCATCCGCGTCACCAGCAGCCTGCAGGAAGCAGGCTTCGAGGCCTTCGTCGTCGGCGGCGCCGTGCGCGACCTGCTGCTGGGCGTGAAACCCAAAGACTTCGACATCGCCACCAACGCCACGCCGGAACAGGTCAAGCGTTTGTTCCGCCGCGCCTTCATCATCGGCAAGCGCTTCCAGATCGTGCACGTGATGTTCGGCCAGGATTTGCTGGAAGTGACGACTTTCCGCGGCGCCGGCGCCGACTCCGCGCCCAAGGATGAACATGGCCGCGTCCTGCGCGACAACACCTTCGGTCTGCAGCACGAAGACGCGCTGCGCCGCGACTTCACCATCAACGCCATGTACTACAACCCGGCCACGCAGGAAGTGCTCGACTACCATGGCGGCGTGGAAGACATCCGCGCCAAGACCTTGCGCATGATCGGCAAACCGGAAGAACGCTACCGTGAAGATCCCGTGCGCATGCTGCGCGTCGTGCGCTTCGCCGCCAAGCTGAAATTCACCATCGAGCCGCATACGGCCGCGCCGATTGCCGTCATGGCGCCGCTGATCAACAACGTGCCCGCGCCGCGCGTGTTCGACGAAATGCTGAAACTCCTGATGAGCGGCCACGCGCTGGCTTGCCTGCAGCAGCTGCGCAAGGAAGGCTTGCATCACGGCCTGCTGCCGCTGCTCGACGTGGTGCTGGAACAGCCTCTGGGCGCGAAATTCGTCACCCTGGCGCTGGACGCCACGGACCAGCGCATCGCCGCCGGCAAGACCGTCTCGCCAGGCTTCTTGTTTGCCTCGCTGCTGTGGCACCAGGTGCTGGAAAAATGGACGGCCTACCGTGCCGCTGGCGAGTCGACGATCCCCGCGCTGCACCTGGCGGCCGACGACGTGCTCGACTCGCAAACGGAAAAACTGGCCTTGCAGCGCAAGATCGGTTCCGACATGCGCGACATCTGGTCGATGCAGCCGCGCTTCGAGCGCCGCGTCGGCAAGGCGCCGTACAAACTGCTCGAGCACCTGCGCTTCCGCGCCGGCTACGACTTCCTGTTGCTGCGCTGCGCCTCGGGCGAGATCGACATGGACATCGGCGAATGGTGGACGGCCTTTTATGAAGGCGACGAGGAAACGCGCGAAGCGCTGCTTGTCAGCGCCAATGCCGCACCGGGGGCCGTCAAGAAGAAGCGCCCGCCACGCCGCAGCACGCGCAGCAAGACCAGCACGGGCGGCGGCTCGACCACCGGCAGCACCAGCGGCGAATGACGGTCACCGCCTACATCGGCATCGGGGCCAACCTGGGCGACGCGCGCGCGAATGTGCAGGATGCGATCGCGCGTCTGGCGCGCCTGCCTGGCGCATCCCTCGTTGACGCCTCGGCCAGCTACCGCACGGCGCCCATCGATTCGAGCGGCGACGACTACATCAACGCCGTGGCGCGCATCACAACCACCTTGCCGGCTGAAGAACTGCTGCTGGCGCTGCACGCCATCGAGGCGGCGCACGGACGCGAGCGGCCCTATCGCAACGCCCCGCGTACCCTGGACCTGGACTTGCTGCTGTACGGCGAAGAGCAGATCGCCAGCGCCACCCTGACGGTGCCGCATCCACGCCTCACCGAGCGCGCCTTCGTGCTGGTGCCGCTGCTGGCCCTGGCGCCCGCCATCGTCGTGCCCGGGCTCGGGCCGGCGCAAGCATTCCTGGCAAGCGTCGCCGACCAGGCCATCAGCCAGCTCTGAGCCACGGCGCCAGACATACACTACAATGCCGCCCCTGCAGCACGCCGCATAAAGTACTACACTAGCGGCGTCGCAATCGCATCACCCCCTTTCACTCTAGAGAATACCTATGTCCGCTTATTTGCAAGGAACAGATCTGGCAGCCAAAGACAAGGCCGCCACACCGGCGCCGGCGCCAGCCAAGCCTGTCGCCAACAAGGCCGTGACCATCCATACCCTGGCCACGCTGCGCGCCGCCGGCGAAAAGATCACCATGCTGACCTGCTATGACGCCAGCTTCGCGTCCCTGATGGACCGCTGCGGCGTGGAGATCCTGCTGATCGGCGATTCGCTCGGCATGGTCTGCAATGGCCACAATTCCACCCTGCCCGTCACCGTGGCCGAACTGGCCTACCACACGGCGTCCGTCGCGCGCGGCAGCAAGTCGGCCATGATCATGTCCGACCTGCCGTTCGGCGCGTACGGCACGCCTGAAACAGCCTATGCGAACGCTGTCATCCTGATGCAGGCGGGCGCGCACATGATCAAAATCGAAGGCGGCGCCTGGCTGGCCGAGACCGTGCGTTTCCTCACCGAGCGCGGCATCCCCATCTGCGCGCACATCGGCCTGACGCCGCAATCCGTGCACCAGCTGGGCGGCTATAAAGTACAGGGCAAGAGCACGGAAAGCGCGGCCGAACTGAAGAACGACGCGCTGGCGCTGCAAAACGCGGGCGCCGCCATCGTGCTGATGGAAGCGATGCCGACGCAGCTGGGCAAGGAAGTGACGGACATGCTGACGATACCGACGATCGGCATCGGCGCAGGTCCCGACTGCTCGGGCCAGGTCCTCGTCATGCACGACATGCTGGGCGTGTTCCCAGGCCGCAAGGCGCGCTTCGTGCGCAACTTCATGGAAGGCGCCGCCAGCATCGACGACGCCGTCACCGGCTATGTGAAAGCCGTCAAGGATGGCAGCTTCCCGGCGCTGGAACACTGCTTCTGATCCAAGTACCCCCCATAAATTATTGTGATTTCTGACCTCCATAACCGGCACTCTGCGGCGTTGCCCACCGCTCGCAGTGCTCGCACTGCGTCGCGGCGGACGCCTTGCATAGCATCCGGCTATGTTCGTCATAATTTCACAATAATTTCCTGAGGATTACTTAGCCTATTGAGGCGATATCGCCCCGGTACTTGCCGGGGCGATTTTTTTTTCGCGCAGCGTTTCTGTCCGTACAAACGCCACCTCCAGTCCAAAAAACTGTCCGATGCGATTCAGCGTCTGGATGGTCGGATTACCCTTGCCGCTCTCGATTTCCTTGATGACCTTTGTGCTCACGCCCCGGTGCGTCGCAAACTCTGCCTGCGTCATGCGCGCGATAGCGCGCATTTCCTTGACGGCGTGCTGTAGCGTGATGGCTCCTGCTTCAATGGCTTCGTAAAGCACCGCCCTGCGCTGCCGCAACTCCTCCTTGTCAACGGTCTTTTTCGTACGCGCCATGTCAGTGCTCTCCCAATGTCTTGAGCTGTTCGAGCTGCCCGGCAATATGTGGCCGAAGGAAAGCAATGATGTCATCATCCACGCCTGCCTCCTGCATATGCTGTTCCAGCGCAGCCAGTTGCTGGGCAAATCCGTATAGCGCGAGGCGAACCTGCTGGCGCTCGACGTCCGGCATGCCGATCGTAGCCAGTATCGTCGTCCAGTCATGCAGCTCGTTTTTGGTATCCGGGTGATACCAGCGCGCCGCGCGTGGTATGCCATCCGGGTCCAGGTACATCGGCGCAAAATCGAACAGCGGCGTGAGCCGCACCTCGGCACCAACTTGCTGTACCGCCGTATTACGTGCGTGATTATCGGTATTGCGCATGGCCAGGTTCAAGATATCGCGTTTGAGAAATTCAATGGTTTCCGCAGTCTTGTCGCTGACGACGGCGCGCAGCGCCTGCAATAGTACAAACTGACTGGGCGTGGCTTCAAAGCCAACGATACCTGCCAGCGAAGCGGCACTTTCCTGATGCAGGCGAAGTACCTTGCCATCCTGGACGATCCGGTCAAAACGGGGAATGAACAAGGTATCGTCCTGGTAGCGCAGTTGGCCTCCGGTGCGCAAGCCCACCGCACGCGCCACAGTCATGTACGCGGCTTCATTTCTCAATACCTTGGCGTCACTGGCGGTCTTTCCACGCGGACGCTTGACAATGAAATGCACAGCCGCGTTCTGGTCCGGCAGGGCGCCATCGGCATGCCAGAGGCCAGCATGGTCGGTAGTCAGCAGATATTTCGGTGCCGCTCCTTGTACCCCAAGACTGCCGGCGGCCAGCATGCTATGCATCAGCATGCGCTCATTGAAGGCATCGCCGCGACCTATAATCTCGTCCAGTGAAAAGCCGGTCAGCGGCTTACCCTTGTCGTGGCGATTCATATGTTGTGCGTAGTACTGCACGGCCTCGGCGATGCGCACGCGCCCGACTGGATTGAATGCACCGGCACACACCAGCGGAAAATCGGCAGCCGGACCATCGGCCAGTTGAAGCTGCCCAAGCAGATATGTCCGGCCGCTTCCCTGGGGAATCAGGTCAAAGATAAAAGCTGGCCATTGCGCCAGCTTCTGCATTTCTGCCGTGACGGGGAACCGCAGCGAGACAGGTCCACTCTCAAGCTTGAAGAAGGCATAATCGAGGTCATACTCGAACAGCGCACCGGTGCGTGGGTTGCCGCCTGCAGGTTCAAGCAAAGTCAGCGATGCGCAATCGTGCCACGCATCATCATGAAAAATTTGAAAATGGCAGGGCATGACGGCTCCAATTGGATCTTATAGTAGCTAATTGTGTTCAGTTTATCCTTAAATTAGCACTTATACGATCCAAATTTTTAAAAAATACATCGCCATGAAAACTTTAATGGCTCCTAAAAGAACTATTTTAAGCCATTAATACCATAAATTAGTCCTTTTAAGTTCTATTTTAAAAATTATCCCACCTGTATCCAGGTCGTCTTCAATTCCGTGTACTTGTCCAGCGCGTGCAGTGACTTGTCACGCCCGTTGCCCGACTGCTTGTAGCCGCCAAATGGCACGGTGATGTCGTCGCCGTCGTACTGGTTGACGTGCACGGTGCCCGCACGCAGGGCGCGCGCCGTCTGGATGGCTTTGGTGATGTCCGACGTCCACACGGCCGCCTGCAAGCCGTACGGCGTGGCGTTGGCCTGCTTCACCGCTTCGGCGATATCCGTAAAACCGAGCACGGACAGGACGGGGCCGAAGATCTCTTCGCGCGCGATTGTCATGCCTGCGTCCACGGCGAAGATGGTCGGCTGCACATAGTAGCCGCCCGTCTCCGCGCGCACGGCGTCGCCGCCGCCCAGCAGCTGCGCACCCTCCTGCTTGCCGGAAGCGATGTAGCCCATCACGGTCTTCATCTGCGTGGCGTCGACGATGGCGCCCATGACCGTGGCTTCGTCGAGCGGGTCGCCCGGCTGGAAGCGGGGCAGCATGGCCTGCGCCTTGGCGATAAATTCTTCCCTGATCGATTCTTCCACGAACAGACGCGAGGGCGCGTTACAGCTTTCGCCCTGGTTGAAGAAGATGGAACCGACGGCGGCCGCCACGGCCTTGTCCAGGTCCGGGCAATCGGCGCACACGATGTTGGCGGACTTGCCGCCCAATTCCGTCCACGCCCGTTTCAGGTTCGACTGGCCCGCCATTTGCACGATCAATTTCCCCGTGCGCGTGGAACCCGTAAAACCGATGCAATCGACGTCCATGTGCAGCGCCAGCGCGGCGCCGGCCTCGTTACCGTAACCGGGCAGCACGTTGAAAACGCCCACCGGCACGCCCGCTTCCAGCGCGATGTCGGCCAGGCGCAAGGCCGTCAGCGGTGACTTTTCGGACGGTTTCAAGATCACGCTGTTACCGGCCGCGAGGGCGGGTGCGATCTTCCAGGCGGCCATGATCATCGGATAATTCCACGGCACGATGGCGGCCACGACGCCCACCGGTTCGCGCGTGATCAAAGCCAGGCTGTTGGCGGGGGTCGGTGCGATTTCATCGTAGACCTTGTCGATCGCCTCGCCATACCAGCGCAGGCAGTTGGCCGTGGCGCCCACGTCCACGCTCTGGCTGTACTTGATCGGTTTGCCCATGTCCAGGGTTTCCAGCAGGGCCAGCTCGGAACCGTATTTCTGCACCAGGTCGGCGAACTTGATCAGCACGCGCTTGCGCTGCGCCGGCGACTTGCCTGCCCAGCGGCGGTCGTCGAAGGCGGCGCGGGCGGCCTGCACGGCCGCATCCACGTCCGCGCCATCGCAGCGGGCCACCTGCCCCAGCAAGCGCCCGTCGATGGGCGACAGATTGTCGAAAGTCTGGCCAGACGTGGCCCAGGCACGCTCGCCGTTGATGAAGGCGCGGCCATCGATCGTGAGCGCTGCGGCCCGCGCATGCCAGCTGGTGTTTTCCGTCATGGTCGTCTCCTGCAAGGTGAAAACGCCAGCTTACTCCTAAGTAGGGCGTAATAAATTATTGTTATTTCTGACTTCCATACCCGGCGCTCTGCGGCGTTGCCCGCCGCTAGCAGTGCTCGCACTGCGTCGCAGCGGGCGCCTTGCAGAGCATCCGGTTCTGTTCGTCATAACTTCACAATAATTTCCCACGACCTACTTAGTCCCCCAAATACGCTGCGGACAGTTGCTTGCGCCGTCTGCGGTCGGCGCGCGCCAGCATCACGGCGTACGCGATCACGGCAATCGTCACGACGAGGATCGTCAGCGCAGCGATGGCGTTCACGCGCGGGTCGAGCCCCAGGCGCGCGCGCGAGAAGATCACCAGCGGCATCGTCGTCGAACCGGGGCCGGACAGGAAAGCCGAGAGCACCACATCGTCGAGCGACAGGGTAAAGGTCAACAGCCAGGCGGACGCCAGCGCTTGCGTGATGTTCGGCAGGGTCACGAGGAAGAACACCTGGTGTGCGCGGCAGCCCAGGTCCATGGCCGCTTCGGCCAGGGATTTACTCATCTCCTGCAGGCGCGATTGCACCACCACGGCCGCATACGCCATGCCCAGCAAGGTGTGGCCGAGCCAGATGGTCAGCACGCCCCGCTCGGGAAAACCGAAGACCTTTTGCATGGACACGAGCATCAGCAGCAGGGACAGGCCGATGATCACTTCCGGCATCACCAAGGGCGCGCTGACCATGGACGAGAACAAGGTGCGCCCACGGAAGCGCTGGTAGCTGGTCAAGGCAAAGGCGGCAAACGTGCCGAGGATGACGGATGATGTAGCCGACATGAAAGCGATCTTCAGGGACAAACCGAAGCCCGAAATGATTTCCGTATCACTCATCAACTCGCTGTACCAGCGCAGCGAAAAGCCGCTCCACACCATGTCCTGGCGCGAGCTGTTGAAGGAAAAGACGATCAGCACGATGATGGGCAGGTAAAGGAACAGATAGCCGAGCGAGAGCCAGCCGCGGCCGAACCAGCGCTGCAGGAAAGTACGTCCGTTCATGTGCGCTCCTCCGCGTCCTGCTCCGTCTTGTATTTGTTAAAAATCGCCATCGGCACGAGGATCAGCAAGACCACCAGCACCGTCACCGACGACGCCATGGCCCAGTCGTTATTGGTGAAGTATTCATCCCACAGCACGCGGCCGATCATCAGGGTTTCCGGGCCGCCCAGCAGCTCGGGAATCACGTATTCGCCCACGGACGGAATGAACACCAGCATGGCGCCGGCGATGATGCCCGACTTCGACAGGGGCACGGTGATGCGCCAGAACGCCTGCAAGGGCGTGGCGCCCAGGTCGGCCGCCGCCTCCAGGTAGCGCATGTCCATTTTCACCAGGTTCGCATACAGGGGCAGGATCATGAAGGGCAGATAGGCGTACACCATGCCGACGACCAGCGAAAACGAGGTGTTCATCATGTGCAGCGGTTCTTGAACGACACCGAGCGCGATCAAGAGATCGTTGAGCAAGCCGTGGTTGGCCAGGATGCCCTTCCACGCATACACGCGCAGCAGGAACGAGGTCCAGAACGGCAGCATCACCAGCATCATCAGCACGGGGCGGATCGACGGTTTGGCGCGCGCCATGAAGTAGGCGAACGGGTAGCCGATGAAGAGGCAAATGGCCGTGGTAATCGCCGCGTATTTGATGGAACTGAGGTAGGTAAGCAGATACAGTTCATCGGCGGCGATGAACAGGTAGTTGGCGATTTTCACCTTCAGCACGACGATGCCGTCAACGTACGACAGCAAGCCGCCGAACGGACTGCCCGCCGTGTCCATGTCGGACAGGCTGATACGCAGCACGATCAGGAAGGGCACGAGGAAGGCGGCCGCCAGGAACAGCGACGGCACGGCGATGACGGCGTTGCGCCCGGTGACCCAACGCAGGGTGACCAGGTTACGCAGCGATTGCAGGAGGGACGTCATGATGGCCTCAGCTGGTCAGCACGACGATGTCGGCGCCATCCCACCACACCCACACGCGCTGTTCGCGCTCGAGGCGCGCGGCGTCGTGGCGGGCCGCGTTGGTGCGCGACACTTTCACCACGGTGCCGCTGTCGAGCCGCACATGGTAGCTGGTTTCATTGCCAAAATACGCCATGGCGACGATCACGCCCTGGGCGCAGTTGTAGCCGTGTTCCTTTGGTGACGCGCGCTCTTCCAGGGCGGGTGGCGCGATCTGGATGCCGATTTTTTCGGGGCGCACGGCCACCGAAACATCCATGCCCAGGTTGCCCGTGATGCCGTGCGAAACATAATGCTCGCCATCGGGCGTGGCTATCACCACGTGATCGGCTTCATCCTGCGTGATGCGGCCGTCGAACAGGTTGACGCTGCCGATGAAATCGGCCACGAAACGGCAATTCGGCGTCTCGTAGATTTCGCCAGGAGCGCCCACCTGCAGGATGCGCCCTTCGCTCATGACGGCGATGCGCGTGGCCATGCTCATGGCCTCGTCCTGGTCGTGCGTGACCATCACGCAGGTGACGCCCACTTGCTCGATGATGTTGACCAGCTCCATCTGCGTGCGCTCGCGCAGTTTCTTGTCCAGTGCACCCAGCGGCTCGTCGAGCAGCAGCAATTGCGGCCGCTTGGCCAGGCTGCGTGCCAGCGCAACGCGCTGCTGCTGCCCGCCCGACAACTGGTGCGGCTTGCGCTTCGCGTATTGGCCCAGCTGCACCAGCGCCAGCATTTGCTCGACGCGCGCCGCCACTTCCGCTTTCGGCAAACCGTCGCGGCGCAGGCCGAAGGCGATGTTGTCCCACACGGACAAATGCGGGAACAGCGCGTACGACTGGAACATCATGTTGATGGGACGCTGGTGCGGCGGCACATCGACGATGCTGTTGCCCGCCAGGGCGATGCGCCCCGACGTCGGCGTCTCGAAACCGGCCAGCATGCGCAGCAGGGTCGACTTGCCGCAACCTGAACTGCCCAGCAGGGCGAAAATCTCGCCCTTGTTGATCGTCACGGAAATATCATTGACGGCGCGCACGCCATCGAATTCCTTGACCAGTTGATCAATCAGCAAGAAAGGCGCTGGGGCGTCGCTGGCCGACGCGGCTGGTGTTGCTATCGTCATGTGGAGGCTTTGGGTAAGTGGCTGTCAAAATGAAAAACTGGCCGCTACAAAGAGCGGCCAGGATGGAAGTTTAGCGGAACTCACCCGTATGTGCTGCGAAAATTGTGATTTCTGTGGCACATTCAGCAGAAATCCGGGGTCAGACCCGGCGGGTCTGACCCCAGCATTCGGCTGCTGTCCAGCGAACGCTTAAACCCACCCCTTCGCCTGTACATCCGCATACGTCTTGTCCAGGCACAGCCGTATCAAGCCCACCATTTCATCGATCTGCGCGCGCGTCATGACCAATGGCGGGGCGACGATCATGCGTTCGCCCACGGCGCGCATGATGACGCCATTGTCGAACATGTGGCCGCGGCAGATCATGCCCACGCCCTGGCCCTCGTCGAACAGCTCGTTCTCGTGCACGGTGGCGCCCTTCTTGCGCACCAGGTTCAGGCCCGCGACCAGGCCGCAGCTGTCCGCATAGCCGACCAGCGGATGTTCGCCCAGGCTGGCGAAGCACTGCTGCAGGTACGGTCCCGTATCCTCGGCCACCTTGGCCACCAGCCGCTCTTCCTCGATGATGCGGATGTTTTCCAGCGCCGCCGCGCAGGCGACGGGGTGGCCCGAATACGTAAAGCCGTGCGTGAATTCGCCACCCTGCTCGATCAGCACCTTGGCGACACGGTCTCCCACCAGCACGCCGCCCAGCGGCACATAGCCCGAGGTGACGCCCTTGGCGAACGTGATCAGGTCGGGCTTGATGCCGAACAGTTCGGAACCGAACCAGCGCCCCAGGCGGCCGAAGCCGCAGATGACTTCATCGGCGATCAGCAAGATGCCGTACTTGTCGCAGATGCGCTGGATCTCGGGCCAATACGTCGATGGCGGGATGATGACGCCGCCCGCGCCCTGCACCGGTTCGCCGATAAAGGCGGCCACCTTGTCGGCGCCGATTTCCAGGATTTTGTCTTCCAGCCAGCCGGCCGCCTTCAGGCCGAACGCTTCCGGTGTCAAGCCTTGGCCCGACTCCAGGTAATTGGGCTGACCGATATGCACGATGCCCGGTATCGGCATGCCGCCCTGCGCATGCATGCCATCCATGCCGCCCAGCGACGCTCCCGCCACCGTGCTGCCGTGATAGGCGTTGTGGCGGCTGATGATGGTGTGGCGCTCCTTGTAGCCGAGGATGTCCCAGTAGCGGCGCACCATGCGCAAATTCGTGTCGTTCCCTTCGGAACCGGAACTGGTGAAGAATACGTGCTGGAACTGCGGCGGCGATATCTGCGCCAGCTTGGCGGCCAGCTGCGCGGCCGGTACGTTCGTCGTGCCAAAGAAGCTGTTATAGAACGGCAGCGTTTCCATCTGTTTGTACACGGCTTGCGAGATCGACGTGCGGCCGTAGCCCACGTTCACACACCACAGGCCCGACATGCCGTCGACGATCTTCCTGCCCTGGCTATCCCACAGGTAGACGCCATCGCCGCGCACCATCACGCGCGCACCCTTGGCTGCCAGGTCCTGGAAATCGGTGAATGGATGCAGGTAGTGGGCCGAGTCCATCTGCTGGATGGCGTTTGTATCGTACACCTGCGGCGCCGCGTTTTTCTGCGCCACGGACGCAACCAGGGCGGCGCTTGGCGCCAGCGGATTGTTGGATGTGCTCATAGATGATCCTTTATACGTGCAGTAACAGGTGTTCGCGCTCCCAGGGGCTGATGACCGTCATGAACTCCTGGTGTTCCAGGTCCTTGATGGCCGCGTACACGTCGATGAAGCGCTCGCCCAGCACCGTGCGCAGCTTGTCTTCCGCGCGCAGCAGCTGCAGGGCCTCGGGCAAGCCTTGCGGCAGTTCGAACTTCATGTCGTAGGCGCTGCCCACCATCATCGGCGTCGCTTCCAGCTGCTCCGTCATGCCCAGGTAGCCGCAGGCCAGGGTGACGGCCAGGGCCAGGTAGGGATTCGCGTCGGCGCCGATGATGCGGTTTTCCACGCGCCGGTCCTGCACGCCCGACTCGGGCACGCGGAAGCCCACAGTGCGGTTGTCCAGGCCCCACTGGATGTTGATCGGCGCGGCCGTGTGGCGCACGATGCGGCGGTAGGAATTCACATAGGGCGCGACGATGGCCATGGCCGACGGCATGTAGCGCTGCAAGCCCGCGATGTAATGCTTGAAGATGGGCGCGGCCGAACCGTCCTCGTTGCTGAAAATGTTCAGGCCCGTCTTCGCATCGACGACGCTCTGGTGCACGTGCATGGCGGAACCCGGCTCGCCCGCCATGGGCTTGGCCATGAAGGTGGCGTACATATCGTGTTTCAAGGCCGCTTCGCGCAGGGTGCGCTTGAAGAAGAAGACCTTGTCGGCCAGGCCCAGCGGATCGCCGTGCAGGAAGTTGATTTCCATCTGCCCCGCGCCGATCTCGTGGATCAGGGTATCGACGTCAAGGTTCATCAATTCGCAGTAATCGTAGATATCTTCGAACAGGGGGTCGAACTCGTTGACGGCGTCGATGCTGTACACCTGGCGGCTCGTCTCGGCCCGGCCGCTGCGCCCGATGGGCGGCTTCAAGGGCAGGTCGGGGTCCATGTTTTTCGCCGTCAGGTAGAACTCCAGCTCCGGCGCCACCACGGGTTTCCAGCCCTTGTCCGCATACAGTTTCAGCACGCGCCGCAGCACGGAGCGCGGGGCGAAATCGACCAGCGCGCCGTCGGAAAAATAGCAGTCGTGGATGACTTGCGCCGTGGGATCGGTTGCCCACGGCACCATGGTGATGGTGGTGGGATCAGCCTTCAAGATCATGTCGCGGTCGGTGCTGGAAATGGCGCGGTCATAGCCGCCATCGTCGACCGGATAATTGCCCGTCACCGTCATGCCCAGTACCGCTTCCGGGATGCGCATGCCGCGCTCCTGGGTGAATTTCCCGCGCGGCAGGATCTTCCCCCGCGCCACGCCCGTCAAATCGGGGACCAGGCATTCGATTTCCGTGACGCGCTTTTCATTGAGCCACAAATCCATGTCCGTATAAGTGAAATTTTCGCGTATTGCCATGTTTCCCTCTCGCTGGTCTTGATCAAACGCCGCGTGCTACTCGTGCGGCGCGCCGGTCATTCTTTCTTTCGGTGCTGCTGTTCCTGGTAATCGCGGCATGCCTGGCCGAAGGCGCCAAACAGGCGCATGGACTGCGGATTGTCTTCCACCTGCCACTCGGGGTGCCATTGCACGGCCAGCGTAAAACCGGCGGCGCTGGCCACGCTATACGCTTCCACCAGGCCGTCGTCGGCCAGCGCTTCCACCAGCAAGCCATCGGCCAGCCGCGCCACGCCCTGGCCATGCAGGGAATTGACCATCATTTCGCTCTCGCCGCCCAAGAGGCGCGACAGCAGGCCGTCGGGCATCAGCTTGATGCGGTGCGCGGGCCCGTACTGGCGCGCCAGGGGATCGAGCACGTTCTCACGGTGGTCCTGCATGCCCGGCACCGCGTGCACGGCCTGGTGCAGGCTGCCGCCCAGGGCCACGTTGACTTCCTGGAAGCCGCGGCAAATGGCGAGCAGGGGCAACTGGCGCGCCAGCGCGGCGCGGATCAGGGGCAAGGTGGTGGCGTCGCGCGCGGGGTCTTGCGGCAGGCCGGGATGCAGGATGTCTTCGCCATACAGGCGGGCGTCGACGTTCGAGGCGGAACCGGTCAGCATGACGCCGTCGGCGACGTGCAGCGCCGCTTCCAGGTCCGCGTCCGCGCCCAAGGCGGGCAGCAGCAGCGGCATGCAGCCGGCGCCGCGCAGCACGGCGTGCAGGTATTTGTCCTGCGCCATGTGCCAGGCATGGCTTCCAAGCTGGCGCTGGCAGGCGGGAACGAGAACGACGGGACGGCGCATAGAGCTTCCTCGCTGGCGTAACGATCCAATGACAGCGCCATGACAGCGCTGCCGCTCGCTTCACTGTACAGCAGAGCCGGCAGGGGCGGCCACACCGATGGGCATGGCCAGCGATGGCACACATCGCCTACACTACGGCTTTGCAATATTGCTCTTGATAAAATCATCATATGCCCGTCCGGCGCCAAACACCAGCGCCGCAGGCAAAGTCCCTTACTTTCCCATGCATCCACACCGTTTTTCAGCCTTTTCAAGCACCTTTTTCACCCCGAGGGGGCAGCCATGAAGACCATGCCATGGCGCGACTTCTTCGCCCTCGTGGTCAGCATCGGCGTGGTCGGCCTGGGCCTGGGCGCCACCATGCCGCTCACCGCATTGACCCTGCACCAGCGCGGCGTGGGCACGGACATCATCGGCATGATCACGGCCGTCAGCGCCCTCGGCATCCTGGCCGCCTCGCCATTCGTTTCGCGCTGGGTGGGGCGTTTCGGCGCGCGCGCCACCATGCTGGGCGCCGTGTGGGTGGCGTCGCTGGCGACGATCGCCATGCAGTGCACCGACCACCTGCTGGCGTGGAGCGTGCTGCGCTTCCTGTTCGGCGGCGCCATGGGCGTGCTGTTTACCATCGGCGAGGCGTGGGTCAACCGGCTGGCGCCCGACAATTCGCGGGGCCGCGTAGTGGCCATGTACACCACCAGTTTTACGTTTTTCCAGCTGATCGGTCCTGCCCTCGTGGCGCTGTTCAACGACAAGATCAGCTGGAGTTTCGCCGCCTGCGGCCTGCTGTTCTTGCTGGCCGTGCCGGGACTGATGCTGATCTCGAACAGCGGCCCGGAAAGGGAGCCGGAAGAACATGGCGTGAAGTGGCCCCTGATCCTGCCGCGCATGCCGATGATCGTGCTCGGCGCCGCCTTCTTCGCCCTGTTCGACACGCTGGCATTGAGCTTGCTGCCGCTGTACGCGATGGAGCACGGCATCGGCACGGACCTGGCCCTGCTGTCGGCCACCGTGGTGCTGGTGGGCGACACGGGCCTGCAATTCGCGCTGGGATGGATGGCCGACCGCTACGGCCGCGCCAAAGTCCACGCGGGCTGCGGCGTGGCCGTCTGCCTGCTGCTGCCGCTGCTGCCGTTTGCCGTCGGCACGCCATGGCTGTGGTGGACCTTGCTGCTGTTGCTGGGCGCGGCGGCGGGCGGCATCTACATGCTGGCGCTGGTGGCCTGCGGCGAGCGGTTTACGGGCCTGTCGCTGACCAGCGCCAGTGCCATCGTCAACGCCACCTGGGGCGTGACCAGCGGCGGCGGCCCCCTGCTGACGGGCGTCCTGATGCAGTCCGTGGGCGTGAACGCCCTGCCGGCCGTGATGTGGGTATGCGCCGCCATTTTCGTCGGCAGCGCCGTGTGGGAGCGCAGGAAGGGGATCGTGTAGCCCAGCAGATCGAGCCTTCAATTCCGGGGTCAGACCCGCCGGGTCTGACCCCAGCTCTTTGCCTGCGGGTTAAGGCAGCGCATCAACTCGCTATTGCTTCTGCTTTTCTAGCCGCTGCCGCAGTTCCTCGGCCACCGGATAATCGGGATACGCCTGCCGGAAGGCTGACCACTCCTCCTGCGCCAGCGCACCTTCGCCCGCCCTGAGCAGGGCGTCGATCTTCACCAGCCACACGGAAGCATCGAGCCTGGCCGCTGGTGGCAACGGCGCCGACTTTGCCACGATGGGAGCGGGCATGGCCAGCGCCCGCTGTGCCGGCGCCTGGCGCTGCAGGCTGGCTTCGGCCTGCATGGCCGCTTGCTGCTCCATCGCCTCCCGCATTGCCGGAGGTGGTGGCGGGGCCGGTGGCGCTGGCGGAGGAACGGGTGCTGACACGGGTGCTGGCACTGGCTCGGCTTGCGCCGGCGGCCTCGGTGCCGCCTTGGCCATGACGCGCGGTGCTGGCGGTAGTGGCGCAAACTCAGTCGCAGGTGCGGCGGCCGGTGCGGCTTCCCGCATCACCTCCTGCGTGACCGGTTCCCCCACCACGGGAAATTGCGCCGGCTTCGAGCCGAACCAGTCCACGCCGATCAGATTCACCGTCAGCAGCACGGCCGCGGCCAGTCCCAGCGGAACGCGCCAGCGCTGCAGGTAGTCCGGCGATTTCTTGGCCGGCAAGGTGCGCTGCACGCCGTCGGCGCTGTCGTTCGCGGCTGCCGGTTTTTGCAAGGCTTTTTCCGCGTCCGCCAGAATGGCCGCATCGAGCGCGCTGGAAGGCGCGGGCTGCGGCAGGCTGGCCAGCAGCGCGTTCAACTCCTCGTCAATCGGTGCGTCGTTCGGTTCGTCGTTATCTTGATCGTGCGTATTCATGCCTGTCCTCCCGCGCCAGCGGCGCTGTCCAAGCCCGTGCGCAATTTCTGCATGGCGTAGCGCAGCCGGCTCTTGACGGTTTCCGCTTCCGCCCCCGTCACGACGGCGATCTCGAGGATGCTCATGCCGCTGAACTGCTGCAGCACCAGCGCTTCCTTCTGCTCCACCGGCAGCGCGGCGATGGCCGCATGCAGCCGCGCGTGCTGCTGTTTCTGCTCCAGCGATTGCGGCGGCGACGCGCCCTCGTCCGCCCGTTCGCCCGCGTCATCATATTCCTGTCCTTCGCGCTGGCGCAGGAGGTCGATCAGGCGGTTGCGCGCGATCTGGTACAGATAGGTGCGGAATGCCGCTTGCGGCTGGTAGCCGGCGCGCGCCGCATGCAGACTGGCCCATGCGTCCTGCACGATCTCGTCCACCCACGCGCGGCGCGGCGAACGCCAGGCCACGAAGCGGTACAGGCCATGGCTATGGCGCCGGTACAGTTCGCGAAACGACGGCAGGTCGCCGGCGCCGTAGCGCAGCATCAGGTTTTCATCCGTCGCGGTCATCAGGGTATCTGGCATGCGGACCAGTGTAGCCGAACTACGCGGCAGCGGCAATTTCACTATGCCGTCAACGTGCAGTGGGTGCATAGCTGATGCGGCGCACTTCGCGTATCTGTCCATCCCTGAGCGCCCCTTCCACCAGTTCATAGCCGAGCAGGGCGAAGACCCGGCCCTGCAGGAACAGGGGCCGCGCATTGCCATACCAGTCCACGCAGGACGCGCGGCAGCCGTCGTCCGGCATTTGGCCCGGCCGCGCCGCCAGCGCGCCCAGTTCCGTCAATGTCAAACCGCTGTTGCGCAAGTAGAGCACGGAGGCCGCTGGCTTGTTGAGGCCAGGCCGCTCGTCCGCGCCCAGGATCGGCAAGCCGATCATGCCCTCGCCGGCCGCTTGCGGCTTGTAGAAAAAGCCGTGGCTGCGCGACTCGCCCTGCGCCGCGTCGGTGCGGATGTAGCGCGTGGCGATCGCCGCCTGCGCCCCCAGGCCGATGGTGCTGAAGTGCAGATCCCTGCCCTGCGCGCCGATCACCACGGCGTCATTGCCCAGCGCCTCGATGCGCTCCACGCCATGCGGCAGGGACAAGGCTTGCACGCTGCCCGCATCGGCCCAGCGCACGGCGTACAGGGGCTGGCGCGGCCAAGCCTGGTCCGCCTTGCGGCGTCCCGGATTGCCCGGATTGCCGTACAACAGATAGGACCCCACATAGCGGTTCTGCAAGCCGTAGCCGCCACCACCGGGCAGCGCCCTGTAGCTGCTGGCGGGCGCGCTGTCGCGGCCATCGGAAAACGACGCCAATGGCACGCGCAGCAGGGCCATGTCGCCGCGGCCACGCGCGCCATCCCACATGGCGTCGCCCTGGCCTTCAGCGCGCAGCAGCACGTTCAGGTGGCCATCGCCACTTTCCAGGAACGAGAACTGGTCGACGGGCGCACCGGCCACCTTCAGGGCGCTGGGCGCGCTGCCGTCGAGAGGAATGCGGAACACGCCCGAGTCGCTGCCGCGCCGCGTCGTCCACACGAAGACTGATTCGCCCGACACATAAAACACGCGGCCCTGCGGCCCCATCACGGCCGTCGCTTCGCAGCGCATGTCGCGCTGCGCCAGGTCGCACACGGTGACCGTATGCAGGGTCAGGCCGAAGCCCGTTTCGGGTTCTTCATCGGTGCGGTAGATGCGCGTGGCCGGGGCGATGCGCTTGAAGTCGGACGGCACGGCGTCAGGGCGCCAGCGGCGCAGCGCAGGAAAGCCGCCGAACGGGTCGCCACGGCGCAGGTTCAGCGACAGGGGCGAATAGAACACCAGTTTTCCACCGACCAGGCGGCTCGCGTAATTGCGCGACGAGTAATAATCGTTGGAGCGCAAGTGATAGGTGGAGCGGTAGGCCAGCTTGCCGTTCGCATCGATGTCGAACAGGCCGATCTCCGTGCCGCCACGGCTGTAGCTGTAGCCGATCACCACGACCGTATCGCCATCGATCAGCATCTCGTCATACCAGCTGCCGGACGGGTCGCTGCCCGGCGCGAACGCGTCGAGCGAGGACACGGGCTGCAAGGCATTGCCCCCCACCTGCACGGTGAACAGCTTGCCCCGCCGGAGCATCACCAGGTGCTTGCCATGCAGTTTGACGATGCCGCCTTCGTCCACGCCCGCCGTCTGCACATTGGTGACGGATTCCGCAGCTTCTGCCGATGGCGCGGGAGCAGCCTTGGCCGCCATCGGCGCGGGAGGAGCGGGTGGAGCAGACATGGACTGCGCCGTGGCGCGCTGCAGTTTCTGCTGCTCCCGCAGCAAGGCCGCCTGGCGCGCCTGCAACTGCTGCAGGTAGCTGCTCAAGGCCTGTTCGCTGGCGAACGGCGCCAGGGTCTTGCGCGGCGCCGTGCCGGCGGCGTGGCTGCCTGCCGACAGCAGCAGGGACAGTGTCAATGTGATCTTGAGGGCGCTGGACATCGCTTCTTCTCCGGTTGGCTGGGGTGTCCAACATGAAACGCAGCGGCGCAGAAAAAGGGGTTAAACGCGCGTGAAAATAATCACGCAGCGTTTTACCTTATTCAAAACCCCGTATGCGGTCGCCATTGAAATTCGGCAGCCGCCACTCGAAGTGCAGTGCCAGGAAGCGGAACAGGAAACCGGCGCCGATGGACGCCAGCTGCGCCACGGAGCTGTCGACCTTGAAGTACAGCAAGCCCACGTACAGGCTGCCCGTGAACAGCGCCACGGTGGCATACACTTCGCGCTGCAGCACGAGGGGAATCTGGTTGCACAGGATATCGCGCAGCAGGCCGCCAAAGACACCCGTGATCATCCCCGCCAGCACGACAATGGCCGGATGCATCTTGGCCGACATGGCGATGTCGCAGCCGATCACGCAAAACGCCACCAGACCCAGTCCATCGACCAGCAGGAAGATGGCGCGCAGATGGTGCAGATAGCGGGCGACGAAGGCCGTCACGATGGCCGCGCCGATGGTAAACAGCAGGTATTCGGGATGCGCGATCCAGCCCAGCGGATAGTGCCCCAGCAGCACGTCGCGTACGGTACCGCCGCCGAGTGCCGTGACGGTGCCGATCATGCAGATGCCGAACAAGTCCATGCCGCGCCGCATGCCCATGATGGCGCCGGACATCGCTTCGGCGACGATCGCCACCAGGTAAATCGTATATAGCAGCATGCTCTTACTCTTCCGAAAATGATTTGAGAATTTGTTCGCGTTCGCGCGCTTCGCTCAGGGTGCGCGCTTCGTTCGTGCCCGTGCTCGAGCCGCCATCGCCGGCGCCAGCCTCACCGTGCGCCATGCGCGTATCCGCATCGCCGCTGCCGCAGCCGACGCTGCTGTGGATAAAGGCAAAGTTATCCTTCAGGCAGTCGCCGGCCAGATATTCGGCATACACGTAATCGCCGTCGAGCAGGGCCAAGCCAGGCGGTTCGGCCAATACCTGCTCGCGGCGGCCCTGCACGGCCACCTGCATGTAGTCGCGCCAGACGGGCAGCGCCAAGGTCCCCCCCGTGGCGTTGCCCAGGCTTTTCGGCTGGTCGTAGCCGAGCCAGACTACGGAGACGAGGCCGGACGAGTAGCCGGCGAACCAGGCGTCGTAGGCGTTGTTCGACGTGCCCGTCTTGCCGGCCGCGTCGCCACGCCCCAGCGCCAGCGCGCCGCGGCCCGTGCCGCTCTTGACGACGTCGCGCAGCATGCTGTCCATGACGTAGGCGTTGCGCGTGGAGATCACTTGCGTGCCCGGCGCCGGCTCGCCCTTGGCGCGTGGCGCCGCATCGCTGAACAGCACTTCTCCGCTGCGGCTGCGCACTTCCTTGATCAGTTTCGGCGGCATCTGCATGCCGCCGTTGGCGAACACGGCATACGACTGCGCCAGCTGCAGCGGCGTGACGGCGCCCGCGCCCAGCGCCAGCGGCAGGGACACGGGATTGCGCGCGCCCTCGAAGCCGAAGCGCGTGGCGTAGTGCTGCACGTAGCCGGGGCCGGCCGCCTGCATCAGGCTCACGGCCACGAGGTTTTTCGAACGCACGAGGCCACGCCGCACGCTGATGAAGCCTTCATAGTTGTTGCCGTAATTGCGCGGACGCCAGGGCCGTGCGCCCGTTTCCTGCGGCAGCAGCAGGCGCTGCGTGTCATCGACGGCCGTGCCGGGAAAATATCCCTTTTCCAGCGCCGCCGAATACACGAAGGGCTTGAAGCTGGAGCCGGGCTGGCGATAGGCCTGCATGGCGTGGTTGTAGTGGTTGCGGTAGAAATCGAAGCCGCCCGCCATGGCGACGATTTCGCCGCTGTGCGCCTCGACGGAAATGAGCGCGCCTTCCATTTCGGGCAGCTGGCTCACCAGCCAGCCCTTCTTGGCCGCATCGCGCACCACGCGGATCACGCTGCCCTCGGCGATGGCGCGCTTGCCGTCCCAGGCCAGCTTGCCGCCCAGGCGCGCTTCCGATGCCGTCAGCACGATCTCGTCGCCATTGCGCAGCTGCGCCGTCACCTGGCGCTTGGCCGTGGTCTCCACCTTGCGCACGAGGGCGGCGCGCAATTCTCCGCTGTCCGGGTAGGGAGCCAGCTGGCGCGCCACGCTGTCTTCGGAAGCGGCCAGGCGCGCTTCCGGGCCACGGTAGCCACGGCGCGCCTGCGCATTCAACAGCCCATCGCGCAGCGACTTGTCGGCCGCCCGCTGCGGCGCCATGCGGATGGTGGTCGTCACGTCCAGGCCCATGCTGTAAGCGCCTTCGGGATAGCTTTGCAGGATCAGCTGGCGCGCTTCCTCGACCGCATATGCGGCCGCATGCACGGAGCTGTTGCGGTCCTTGTTCAGGGCCAGCTTTTCCGCCACGGCCGCGTCGTACTCGGCCGGCGTGATGTAGCCGAGTTCGCGCATGCGCTGCAGGATGTAATGCTGGCGCACGGTGGCGCGCTGGGGATTGGCGACGGGGTTGTAGGCCGATGGCGCTTTCGGCAAGCCGGCCAGCATGGCCGCCTCCGCGATGCTGACGTCCGCCAGCGGCTTGTCAAAGTAAACGTTCGAGGCGGCGGAAAAACCGTAGGAACGCTCGCCCAGGTAAATCTGGTTCATATACAGTTCCAGCAGCTTGTCCTTGCCGTAATGCTGTTCCAGCTTGTAGGCGAGCAGCATCTCCGTGAGCTTGCGCTGCACGGTCTTTTCGCGCGACAGGAAGAAGTCGCGCGCCACTTGCATGGTGATGGTGCTGGCGCCCTGCGCATGGTGGCCCGTGACGACGTTGGCCAGGGTCGCGCGCGTCAAGCCATAGAAATCGACGGCGCCATGCTCGTAGAAACGCGCATCCTCGATGGCCAGCAAGGCCTGGCGCATGCGCAGCGGGATATCTTTCAGGGGCAGGAATTCGCGGCGTTCTTCGCCGTATTCGGCCAGCAGCTCGCCTTCGCTCGAGAAAATGCGTAGCGGCAGTGCGGGCTTGTACTGGGCCAAGTGTTCGACGGCCGGCAAATCCTGCCACGCCTGGCGCAGCCACCAGCCGCCCGCCAGCGCGGCGGCCATGCCCAGGCCCAGGGTCAATCCCAGGCCGAATTTCAGATTGCGCGCCAGCTTCGACTGGGGCTTGCGGGTGCTGCTGTCGTTCGCTTGTGCTTCCATGGTGGTATTCCTTGCTGCCAGGAGGCCGCACGCTGGCGCGCGGCACTCCATCAAAGAGGCATTGTGCACTGCAACACACTCATCCTTATGAAAAGTAAGTATTATTTAGTATTGATAAATTTTTCTTATGCAGGCGATGACCATGGATCTCAATCCCAAACATACGGAAGCGTTTCGCGCCGTCGTCGAAACGGGCAGTTTCGAACAGGCGGCGCTGCGGCTGCACCTGACCTCCCCCGCTATTTCCCAGAGGGTGCGGGCACTGGAAAGCCAGCTGGGCAATGCGCTGATCGTGCGCAGCCGCCCCGCGCGCGCCACACGCATGGGCCAGCGGCTGATGCAGTATCTGAAACGGGCCAAGCTGCTGGAAGCGGATTTGCAGGCGGAACTGGCGGTGCAGCAGGATGCCCCGCTGACCCTGGTGCTGGCGCTGAACGCCGATTCGATGGGCACCTGGTTCTTCCCGGCCCTGTCCGAGGTGCTGATACGCGAGCGCGTGCTGCTGGACCTGACCGTGGAAGACCAGGACCACACGTACACCTTGCTGGAAACGGGCATGGCGATCGGCTGCATCAGCACGGAGCCAAAACCCATGCGCGGCTGCACGGCCGAGCCGCTGGGCGTGATGCGCTACTGGCTGGTGGCCACGCCCGCGTTCCGCCAGCAGTGGTTTGCGCACGGGCTGACGCGCAAGGCGGCGCGCACGGCGCCCGTCGTCGCCTACACGCGCAAGGACACCCTGCAATCGTCGTTCCTGCAAGAGGCGCTGGGCCTGCCCGAAGGGGCCTACCCCTGCCATTACGTGCCGGGCGCCACCTCGCACTTCAACGCCATCCGCTACGGCCTCGGCTACGGCATGGTGCCCGAACTGCTGCTGAAAGCAAACACGGATGGCGAACTGGTGGAAATGCTCACGCCCAAGACCCCGGCCGACGTGGCCCTGTACTGGCACACGTGGAAGGTGCAGTCGCCGCGCATGGAGCAGCTGTCGCGGCAAATCATCGCGGCGGCGCGCTCCATGCTGAAATAACTATCGTTGCATGCCCCAGCGTTTCAAGGTGACGCGCTCCAGGCTGCGAAAGCCGATGTTTTCCACCAGCAAACCAATCACGATGACGGCCGCCAAGCCGGCAAACACCTTGTCCGTGTACAGCTCGTTGCGGTTCTGGAAGATGTACCAGCCCAGGCCGCCCTGCCCCGACGTCGTGCCGAACACCAGCTCGGCCGCGATCAGGGTACGCCAGGCAAACGCCCAGCCTATCTTCAAGCCCGAGACGATGGACGGCAGAGCGCCCGGCACGAGGATGTGCAGCACCAGGCGCAAGCCGTTCAAGCCATAATTGCGGCCCGCCATGCGCAGGGTCTCGGGCACACCCTGGAAGCCCGCATACGTATTCAGGGCCAACGGCCACATGACGGAATGAACGATGACGAAGATCAGGCTGGCGCGCCCAAGGCCGAACCACAGCAGGGCCAGCGGCAGCAAGGCAATCGCCGGCAAGGGATTGAGCATGGCCGTCAGGATTTCCAGCAGATCGCGCCCGATCCGGCTCGACACGGCCAGCAAGGTCAGCAAGAAGGCGGCCAGCACGCCCACCGCATAGCCTTGCAGCAACACCACCAGGGACGCAGCCGTGCGCGTGAGCAATTCACCGCTGGCGATGCCGCCGATAAACGCCTGCGCCGTCTGCAGAAAACTGGGCAGCAATAAATCGTTCTGCGTCCAGCGCGCCGCGCCTTCCCACAGCAGGGCCAGGCTGAGCAAAATGAGAGCCTTGCGCCACAGCGCGTGCTGGCTCACACGCTGCCAGTGCGACAGCGGCTGCTCGACCGTGACGCCGGCTGGCGGCGGTGCCGCGTAAACGAATTCCTGGCGGATCGATGGTTCCAGCAGCGTACTCATACGGCCTCCCGCTGCGCATTAACTGCTTGCGGGACGGGAGCGACTTCCTCATCGAACAGCAAGCCATGGATGCGACTGCTGGCGGCCTGGAATTCCACACTGCCCGCGCTGTGCAGGCCGAACTGGTGACTGTTCAATTCGGCACGCACCCGGCCCGGATGGGGCGACAGCAGCAGGATACGGTTGCCCACGACCAGCGCTTCCTCGATCGAATGCGTAACGAACACAAGCGTAAAGCGCAGCTCTTCCCACAGGCGGCTCAGTTCTTCCTGCATCTTGCGCCGGGTCAAGGCATCGAGGGCGGCAAACGGCTCGTCCATCAGCAGTACTTCCGGCTGCATGGCCAGGGCGCGGGCGATGGCCACCCGCTGCTTCATGCCGCCCGACAAGGTGTGCGGATGGGCATCCTCGAAGCCGGCCAAGCCCACCTTGGCGATCCAGTGATGGGCGCGCTCGCAGGCCGCCTGCTTGTCCAGGCGCTTGCTGGCCAGCAAGGGGAACATGACGTTTTCCAGCACCGTTTTCCACGGCGGCAACTGGTCGAACTCCTGGAACACGACGACACGGTCCGGCCCCGGCTTATGGATGGGCTGGCCCTGCATGGCGATGCTGCCCGCGCGCGGCGCGATGAAGCCGGCCACGGCTTTCAGCAGTGACGACTTGCCGCAGCCCGATGGTCCCAGCAGCACGAAACGGTCGCCGCGAAACACGTCGAAACTGACGTCATGCGTGGCGCGCACGGTGCGCTGCTCCGTGCGGTATTCCAGGCTGACATGTTTGACGCTGAGCAATGGCTGCAGCGCAACGGGAGGACGTACCAGGTGAAAAGCGGGTGCGTTCATGTCAGCCTCCTTGCGTGATGGCAGGGTCGTCAAAGAAATAATCGCGCCAGCTGTCGGGCAAGTTGCGGATCGCGCTCACGCGGTGCAGGAATTGCGCCAGGCCATAGGTGTTTTGCGGCGCGATCTTGAATTGCACCTGTGGATTGGCAAAGATTTTCAGCAGCAGATTGCGGTCCACCTTGCTCTTGTTGACCTTGATGTAGATGTCGGCCGCGCCTTGCGGATTGCTGCTCGCATACTGCGCCGCTTCCGCCAGGGCGGCGATGAAGGCACGGTAGGTTTTCGGATTGTCCTTGCGGTATTTTTCCGTCGCATACAGCAAGGTCGACGAGCTCGGTCCGCCCTGTACGTCATACGAGTTCAGGATGATGTGGGCGTTCGGTTTTTGCGCCAGTTCCTGCTCCTGGAACGGCGAATTGCCGAAGTGGCCGCTGAGCTCCGTGCCGCCGGCGATGATGGCGGCGGCCGCATCCGGGTGCGGCAAGGTTTGCGTGATCTTGTCGAGGCGGGAAAATTCCTTGTCGCCCCACTGTTTCGCCACGGCCATTTGCAAGATGCGCGCCTGCACGGAGACGGAGACGGCAGGCAAGGCGATGCGGTCCTTGTCCGTCAAGTCCGCCAGGGTTTTTACCTTGGGATTGTTGCTGACCAGGTAGTAGGGGAAATTGCCCAGCGAAGCCACGCCGCGCACATTCTGCCGGCCTTTGGTCCGGTCCCAGATGGTCAAGAGCGGTCCCAGCCCAGCGCCTGCGATATCGATATTGCCGGACAACAAAGCATCGTTGATGGCCGGGCCGCCGGACAGGGTAATCCACTCGACTTTCACATCGACGCCCTGCTGCTTGCCATGCTTTTCAATCAGCTTTTGTTCCTGCGCAATATTGAGCAGCAAGAAGGTGATGCCATGCTGGCCCGCGATGCGGATCTGCCCTTCGGCCCGGGCCATGGGCATGGCCATGCACAGCACGGCAATGGTGGCAAGCAGGCGGCGGGTAAAGGTCAAGATCGGCAACATGGACACTCCTTGGTCAACTACGTTCAAAAAATCAGTACGGCGCATCGCCTTCGATGGTGGTGCGGTACAGCTTGCGGCGCTGGTCGGGTGGGCAACCGGTGGCCAGATGCATCAGGGAGCGGTTGTCCCAGAACACCAGGTCGTGCGGTTGCCAGCGGTGCACGTACAGGTGCTCCGGGCGCACGCTGTGGGCAAACAGTTCATCGAGCAGGGCGCGGCTTTCATCGTCGGGCAAGCCGACGATGCGCGTGGTGAAATGTTCGCTGACGAACAGGGCGCGGCGTCCCGTTTCCGGATGCACGCGCACGACGGGATGGGTAACGGGTTGGACTTCATCGATCTGCGCCTGCGTCAGGGCGGGCCGCCATGGGTTGCGGCGGCGCAATTCCTCATACTGGCTCAAATAGCTATGCTCGGCACGGGCGCCGCGCACGGCGTGGCGCAGCGCGGCCGGCAAGCTTTCCCAGGCCAGGTGCATATTCGCGAACACGGTATCGCCGCCCTCATCTGGCAACTCTTGCGCATGCAGCATGGAGCCGAGGCTGGGCACCTCCTTGTAGGACAGGTCGGAATGCCAGAAATGGCCGGCATCGCCGAGGCCGATAGGCTGGCCGTTTTCGACGATATTCGAGATGATCAGCACTTCCGGCTGCGATGGCAGCTGGAACTGGCGCAGCACGTGGATTTGCAGCGGGCCGAAGCGGCGGCTGAAATCGACTTGCTGCTGCGGCGTGATGCGCTGGTCGCGAAACACCAGCACGTGATGGTCGAGGTGGGCGTGGTGCAGGCGCTGGAAATCGCCCTGCGACAGCGGCTGCGCCAGGTCCAGCCCCAGCACTTGCGCGCCGAGCGGCGCATCGAAAGTCTCGATATGGAAGTGGCTGGTGGATTGCACGGGTTTCAGGACGGCCGACATGGGAGTTCGCCAAGAGTCTGGGGAAGTCCACTGTATGCCGGCCAGCCTTGCTTGCAAACGAAGCATTTACTATATGGATATGCGCGGCGCGCTGCGCCACGCTGCAACAGGCACTGTCACGCAATGGCGCAGCAGCAGGAGCGTTGCCCGGGAATGGGGCAAGCACGCAATTTGCTTACCTACCAATTCTCAACCATAGACCAGGAAATCCATGCCCACCTACGCCCTGCTGCTCGCCTTGCTGTTCAGCGCTTCCGCCCACGCCCAGGATAGCGAGGGTGAAAGCGATCTCAGCTACAAAGCCTATGTGCACAGCGACAAGCGCATCAAGTGCTTGTACGGCTATGCGGCCGACAAGACGGGCGACCATGCAGCCGCCGTGGCCATCTTTGAAGACTGCATCCGGCGCTGGAACGATGTGTATTCGATGATTTGGCTGGCCCAGTTGTATGAAACGGGCATCGGCGTACCGAAGGACTTGCAACAGGCGACGGCGCTGATGCGGCGCGGCGCACATACGAATGATGACGCCGCCTATGCTCGGCTGGCGCGCTACCACTATGGCGTGGCGCTGGCCGAAGGCCGGGGCACGCCGCAAGACATTCCCCAGGCCAGAATCTGGCTGCGCCAGGCGGCGCAGGAGGGCGTGCGGGAGGCGGCCGATTACCTGGGCCGCCTGGACAATGCGGCGCCGTAAGCACGGCGCCGGCATCTATTACGCGATGGCTTCGTAGCGGGCCAGGCGCGTCGCCATGCGCGGCGCCAGTTCGTGGCCAGCCGTGACGGTCACTTCCAGGTCGTTCAGCAAGCCATCCTTCAAGCCATAGACCCAGCCGTGCACGCTGAGTTCCTGGCCCCGTTCCCACGCATCTTGCACGACGGTGGTCTGGCACACGTTCAAGACTTGCTCCACGACGTTCAGTTCGCACAGACGGTCGCCGCGCTGGCGGCTCGTCAGCACGTCGCCCAGATAGCGTTCGTGCTTCTGGCCCACGTCCTGCACGTGGCGCAGCCAGTTGTCGACCAGGCCGATGCGCGTGCCCGTCATGGCCGCATGCACGCCCTTGCAGCCGTAATGGCCGACGATGATCACGTGTTTGACTTTCAGCACGTCCACGGCAAATTGCAGGACGGACAGGCAATTGAGGTCGGAATGCACGACCACATTGGCAATATTACGGTGTACAAACACGTCGCCTGGCGCCATGCCCAGCAGTTCATTCGCTGGTACGCGGCTGTCGGAGCAGCCGATCCACAGGTATTCAGGCGACGTTTGTGCTTCCAGATTCTTGAAGAAGTTCGGGTCCTTCGCCACCATCGAGTCGGCCCAGCGGCGGTTACGCTGCAGCAGTTCCGCCAGGGCCGGGCCATTTTTCTGTTCGGTCATATCGCTCCCATTGTGTACGTACGACTGAATTGGCGGCAGATCGCGCCCATAGGCCGGCGATGCGCGCACATTATTCAGTCGTGATGAAAAAAACGCCGGGATGTTGAAGCATCCCGGCGCATGGTATTACGTGTGCTTATTCAAAAAAATCCTTGACCTTGTCTTTCCAGGTCTTGCTTTGCGGACTGTGCTTGGCACCGCCCTCGGTCGTCGACTTTTCAAAGTCGCGCAGCAGGTCTTTCTGTTTTTCCGTCAGTTTCACGGGCGTTTCGATGGCCACGTGGCAGAACAGGTCGCCCGCGTAACCGGAGCGCACGCCCTTGATGCCCTTGCCTTTCAGGCGGAAGGTTTTGCCCGACTGGGTGCCTTCCGGGATCGTGAACGACACTTTGCCGTTCAGGGTAGGCACTTCGATTTCGCCGCCCAAAGCTGCCTTGGTGAACGAGATCGGCATTTCGCAATGCAGGTCGTCGCCTTCGCGCTGGAACACGGCGTGCGGCTTGATGTGGATTTCCACATACAGGTCGCCCGACGGACCGCCATTCGTGCCCGGTTCGCCGTTGCCGGACGAACGGATACGCATGCCGTTGTCGATACCGACTGGAATTTTCACTTCCAGGGTCTTGTTGCGCTTGATGCGACCGGCGCCGCCGCATGGCGTGCACGGGTCGGTGATGACCTTGCCGCTACCATGGCATTTCGGGCAGGTTTGCTGGATGCTGAAGAAGCCTTGCTGCATGCGCACCTGGCCGTGACCACCGCAGGTACCGCAGGTGGTGGGCGAAGTGCCCGGCTTGGCGCCGCTACCGTGGCAAGTGTCGCACTTGTCCCAGCTCGGCACGCGGATGGTCGTGTCGAAGCCGTGAGCAGCTTGCTCCAGTGTAATTTCCAGGTTGTAGCGCAAGTCGGCGCCACGGTATACCTGTGGCCCCGCATTGCGGCTGCGTCCACCGCCACCGCCAAAGATGTCGCCGAAGATATCGCCGAAGCTGTCGGCAAAGCCGCCAGCACCGCCGCCGAAGCCGCCACCGCCGCCCATGTTCGGGTCCACGCCAGCGTGACCATAACGGTCATACGCATCGCGCTTTTCCGGATTGGTCAGCATCTCGTAGGCTTCTTTGACTTCCTTAAACTTTTCTTCCGATTCCTTGCTATCCGGATTGCGGTCCGGATGGTATTTCATCGCCAGTTTACGGTAAGACTTTTTGATCTCTTCTTCCGAAGCATTTTTTGCGACACCGAGTGTCTCGTAAAAATCACGCTTTGCCATGTTGTCGGCACCTTGCAGTCTATCTACTGATGTAAAAATTACACGAAAAAGCCGAGTCGAGTGCTGCACTGGGCAACGACTCGGCTCGGCCGGTCTTCGCGGCTAATCCCGCGATGTAGCGTTCAGCCCGGCTGCCCCCAGTTCATGGGAGCGCAAGACATTACTTGCTGTCTTTGACTTCTTTGAAGTCAGCGTCAACAACGTCGTCTTGCTTGGCGCCTGCGTCCGATGCGCCAGCAGCTTGCTGTGCACCTTCCGCGCCGCCGGCAGCTTGCTGCGCTTGCATGTCGGCATACATTTTTTCGCCCAGTTTCTGCGATGCGCTCGACAGTGCTTCCACCTTGGCGTCGATCTCAGCCTTGTCGCCCGCCTTGATGCTTGCTTCCAGGTCGGTGATCGCCGCTTCGATCTTCTCTTTCTCGCCCGCATCCAGCTTGTCGCCGTATTCGGTCAAGGATTTCCGGGTCGAGTGTACCAGAGCATCGGCCTGGTTGCGCGACTCGGCCAATTCTTTGACCTTTTTGTCTTCTTCCGCGTTCAGCTCGGCATCCTTGACCATCTTCTGGATTTCAGCCTCGGTCAAGCCGGAATTGGCCTTGATCGTGATCTTGTTTTCCTTGCCGGTAGCCTTGTCTTTCGCGCCGACATGCAAGATGCCGTTGGCGTCGATGTCGAAGGTCACTTCGATCTGTGGCGTGCCGCGCGATGCTGGCGGGATGCCTTCCAGATTGAATTCGCCCAGACCCTTGTTGCCGGCGGCGATTTCGCGCTCACCCTGGAAGACCTTGATGGTCACCGCTGGCTGGTTGTCGTCGGCCGTCGAGAACACTTGGCTGAACTTGGTCGGAATCGTCGTGTTTTTGTGGATCATCTTGGTCATCACGCCGCCCAGGGTTTCGATACCCAGGGACAGAGGAGTAACGTCCAGCAACAGCAAGTCCTTGCGTTCGCCCGACAGGACCGAACCTTGAATCGCTGCGCCCACGGCGACGGCTTCGTCCGGGTTCACGTCCTTGCGTGGATCCTTGCCGAAGAATTCCTTCACTTTTTCCTGCACCTTCGGCATACGGGTCATACCGCCGACCAGGATGATGTCATCGATGTCCGACACTTTCACGCCTGCATCCTTGATAGCGATGCGGCATGGTTCCATCGTGGCCGTAATCAGCTCTTCCACCAGCGATTCCAGCTTGGCGCGGGTCATCTTCAGGTTCAAGTGGACCGGCGCGCCGTTCGCCATGGCGATGTACGGCTCGTTGATCTCGGTTTGCTGCGACGACGACAATTCGATCTTCGCGCGCTCGGCCGAAGCCTTGATGCGCTGCAGAGCGATCGGATCTTTTTTCAGGTCGATGCCGTTGATCTTCTTGAACTCGTCGATGATGTAATCGATAACGCGCTGGTCGAAGTCTTCGCCGCCCAGGAAGGTGTCGCCGTTGGTCGACAGCACTTCAAATTGTTTCTCGCCATCAACATCCGCGATTTCGATGATCGACACGTCGAACGTACCGCCGCCCAAGTCATACACGGCGATTTTACGGTCACCTTTTTCGGTCTTGTCCAGGCCGAACGCCAGCGCTGCCGCGGTTGGCTCGTTGATGATGCGCTTGACGTCCAGGCCAGCGATACGGCCGGCATCCTTGGTGGCTTGGCGCTGCGAGTCGTTGAAGTACGCAGGTACGGTGATGACGGCTTCGGTGACTTCTTCACCGAGGTAGTCTTCTGCCGTTTTTTTCATCTTGCGCAGGACTTCAGCCGAAATTTGCGGCGGAGCCAGTTTTTTGTCGCGTACGCCGATCCATGCATCGCCGTTGTCGGCTTTCATGATCTGGTATGGCATCAGCGCGATGTCTTTTTGGACTTCTTTTTCGTCGAACTTGCGACCGATCAGACGCTTGACTGCGTACAGCGTGTTTTTCGGATTGGTCACGGCCTGGCGTTTCGCTGGCGCGCCGACGAGAATTTCGCCATCTTCTTGATAAGCAATAATCGACGGCGTCGTGCGTGCGCCTTCAGCGTTTTCGATTACCTTTGGTTGACCGTTTTCCATGATGGAAACGCAGGAATTCGTGGTTCCCAGATCGATACCGATAATTCTACCCATGATTTATTTCCTTTTATTTGCTAGATTTCAGATGGTTCTTATATGTGGCAAAGCGGCATGTTTTCAAGGCTTGCTTGATGCCGCCCTCTGATTATTTTGCTTGCGCGGTCGTTACAATGGCTGGACGCAGCAGGCGGTCCGCAATCATATAGCCCTTTTGCAGGACTGACACGATGGTATTGGCTTCCTGGTCCGCTGGCACCACGGCAACAGCCTGGTGTTTCATCGGATCGAGCTTTTCGCCCTGCACTGGCAATACTTCCACCAGACGGTTGCGCTCAAACGCGGCGTTCAGTTGCTTCAAGGTCATCTCGACGCCTTCTTTCAGCGATTCGATGGTCGGTGCTTCCACCGTCAGCGCCGTTTCCAGGCTGTCTTTGACCGGCACCATGGCTTCGGCAAAGCTCTCGACTGCGAATTTATGCGCTTTAGCAACATCTTCCTGCGCGCGGCGACGGATATTTTCGCCATCAGCCTTGGCGCGCATGAAGGCATCGTGCATCTCTGCAAGACGCGCTTCGGTACTCGCCAGCTGCTCTTCCAAAGTAGGCTCTGCGGGAGTCGATGGGGCAGTCGCCGCGGCGTCCGCTTGCGGATTAGGTACAGCTTGGTTTTCCTGATCTTGCATCTGAAAAGCTCCTACAATCAATGACTTAAATGAGTTAGTCTAACTATCTTTACAACACTAACGGGCAGATGGGGCTATATCCTATTGTTTCAAGGGGTATTCGTGGCAAAACCAGAATTACATCGGTCCATGTTACAGCGTATTACAAAACGCTATCCATTTCGGCCAGCGATCCGTGCGCGCATCCCTTGATTTTCCAGGCTTCCCACGGCAAAGCGGGCATTCTACCAGCCCCGCCGCCGCCATCGCCACTGGCGGTGTTGCTATTTGGAAAGCTGCTTGGCCGCGCCAGACATGACAAAGCCGCGCAAGCGCGGCTTTTTGTTGTCAAAAATTTATAATCCTTAATTCGTCGCCCCCAGGGCCAGCGCTGCCGCGCGCGCCTGCTCGCCCGCCTTCTTGTCCGCTTCGCGCTGCGCCGCCGTCTTCATCGTCGGCCAGCCAATCATGTGCTGTTCCGCAATTTCCGCCATGCCCGCGATCCAGGCCGGTGTTTCGTTCAGGCAATCGATGTAGTGAAACTGCTGGCCGCCGGCCGTCTCGAAATCATGCTTGGCTTCCATGGCGATCTCTTCCAGGGTTTCCAGGCAATCGCTGGTAAAACCCGGGCACAGCAAGTCGACGCGCTTGATACCCTGCTGGGCCAGCGCCACCAAGGTGGGCGCCGTGTACGGCTGCAGCCATTCAGCCTTGCCGAAGCGCGACTGGAAGGTCACCACGTATTGCTCTTTGCTCAATTTTAACTTTTCCGCCAGCAGGCGCGCCGTTTTCAGGCATTGGCAGTGGTAGGGGTCGCCCAGCAGCAAGGTACGCTTGGGCACGCCGTGAAAACTCATCACCAGTTTTTCCGGACGGCCATGCGCTTCCCAGTGGTTCAGCACCGAATCGCGCAAGGCGTCGATATACGTGTCGTGCTCGTGATATTGCTTAATGAAGCGCAATTCCGGCACATTGCGCACGGAGGCGTAATGGGCAAACACGGCGTCGTAGATGGATCCCGTCGTCGTACCCGAGTATTGCGGATAGGCCGGCAGGATGGCGATGCGCTCGCAGCCTTCGCTTTTCAGCTTGGCCAGCACTTCCGGCAAGGAAGGCGAACCGTAGCGCATGGCCATGGCCACCGTCACGCCGTCATGGCCGCGCTCAGCCAGGGCGCCGGCCAGCAACTTGGCCTGCTTTTGCGTATGCACTTTCAAAGGCGAACCTTCACGCGTCCAGATCGACGCGTATTTCTTCGCCGACTGGCCAGAGCGGAAAGGCAAGATGATCAGGTTCAGGATGAACCACCAGACGATGCGAGGAATCTCCACCACGCGCGGATCCGACAAGAATTGCTTCAGGTAACGCCGCACGGCCGACGAGGTCGGCGCATCGGGCGTGCCCAGGTTGACCAGCACCACGGCGCTGCGGTCGATGCTGCCATGCGTGTACGGCGGTTCTGTTTGAAATGACATGAAGGCTCTTCGAAGGCGTTGGATGGATTAGCCAGTTATTATAGTTGCATTGAGTTAATAGCGAGGCACCAGGGTCAGACCCTCAATGCCGCTAACGTCAAGCTCAGCGCTAACGCATCCGGGGGGCTGACCCCGGATTTAAGCCCTGCGTTTAAATTGCCAGCAGTTCACGCGCATGCTTGCGCGTGGTGGCCGTGATTTCCAGGCCGCCCAGCATGCGCGCCACTTCTTCCACCCTGGCCTTGGCGTCGAGCATGTCGATGCGCGAGGCCGTCTTGCCATTGTCCAGGGTGCTTTTCGCCACCTGGAAATGCTGATTCGCCTGGCTGGCCACCTGCGGCAAGTGGGTCACGCACAGCACCTGGCGTCCCTGCCCCAGGCGTTTCAATAGCCGCCCCACGACTTCGGCGACGGCGCCGCCGATGCCGCTGTCGACCTCGTCGAAGATCAGGGTCGGCGTGGTGGTGGCGTGCGAGGTGATGACGGAAATGGCCAGCGCGATGCGCGCCAGTTCGCCGCCGGACGCCACCTTGGCCAGGGAACGTGGCGCCGTGCCCGCATGGCCGGCGACGAGGAACTCGACTTGCTCGAGTCCGTGGGCGGCCGGTTCGCACGGGTGCAGGGCGATTTCAAAGCTGCCGCCCGTCATGCTCAGTTCCTGCATGGCGCGCGTGACGGCTTGCCCCAGTTCCAGGGCTGCGGCGCGGCGCGTGGCGGACAGGCGCTCGGCCACGGCGCGGTACTCGGCCTCGATCTTCGCTTCCTGGCTCAGCAAGCCTTCGATGTCGGAAGCGTCGGCCAGATGCTGCAGCTTTTCCGACAGCTTCGCGTGTTCCTCCGGTAATTCTTCGGGCGTGACGCGGAATTTGCGGGCCGTGCTATGCATGGCTTCCATGCGCGCGTCGAGCTGGTGCAGGCGCTCCGGGTCCAGTTCCACCCGGTCCAGGTAATTGTTCAGCGCGTACACAGATTCCTGCAGCTGGATGCGCGACGATTCGATCAGGTCGACAATCGGCTGCAATTCCGCATCGACGGACACGAGCTTGCCCAGCTTCTGGTTCAGGGCCGACAGTTGCGACACGATAGGATGGTCTTCCGACTCGGAAATGAGCGACAAGGCTTCCTGCGCCCCTTCCAGCAGGCTGGCCGCGTGCGACAGACGGCTGTGCTCGTTCGTGATCTCCGTCCACTCGCCGGGCTTGGCGGCCAGCTTTTCCAGTTCGCCCACTTGCCATTCCAGGCGTTCACGCTCGTACAGCACGTTGGCCGCATTCGTTTCGAATTCCTCGCGCTGGCGCACGAGGGCGCGCCAGCGCTTGTGCAGGGCCGCCACTTGCCGCGCATCCTGTTCCGCACCCGCTTCGCGCGCCGTCGCCTGGCCGTCGAGCAAGGCGCGCTGCGCTTCGCTTTTCAGCAAGGACTGATGCGCGTGCTGGCCGTGGATGTCGACCAGCATGTCACCGAGCTCGCGCAACTGCGCGGCCGTGGCGGGAATGCCGTTGATGTACGCTTTCGAGCGGCCCGCATTGTCGATCACGCGGCGCAGCAGGGCGCCGCCATCGTCGTTGGCGAATTCATGCGCTACCAGCCAGGCTTGCGCCACGTCGCTGACGGAGAAATCGGCCGTGATGTCGGCCTTGGCCGCGCCTTCGCGCACCACGCTGGCGTCGCCTCGCCCGCCCAGCGCCAGGGTCAGCGCATCGATGAGGATGGACTTGCCGGCGCCCGTCTCGCCCGTCAGCACGCTGAAGCCGGCGGAAAATTCCAGTTCAATGGTATCGACAATGACAAAATCGCGAATGGACAGTGTATGGAGCATGGCTTCTGTGGTTGGGCGGCGCACCGCGGGTTGAGGTGGAGAAAAAGTTAGCTGAGCTTGCCCTCGCCCGACGGGTACTCATTCCAGTGCAATTTTTCACGCAGGGTGTTGTAGTAGCTCCACCCTTCCGGATGCAGGAAGGTAATCGTGTGCGGCGAACGGCGGATGAGGATGCGGTCTTGCTGCACCAGGCTGGCAAAGGTCTGCATGTCGAAATTGACGCTGATATCGCGCCCGCGCACGATTTCCACGACGATCTGGCTCGAGTCGGGCAAGACGATGGGGCGGTTCGACAGCGCATGCGGGGCGATCGGCACGAGCACGATGCCGCCCAAGGTCGGGTGCAGCAGCGGGCCGCCGGCCGACAGCGAGTACGCGGTCGAGCCCGTGGGCGTGGATATGATCAAGCCATCCGAACGCTGGTTGTACATGAAGTGGCCATCGACCTCGACGCGCAATTCGGCCATGCCGGCGCCGGCGCCGCGCGAGACGACGACATCGTTGACGGCCATGCCCACGTGGATCGACTCACCATCGCGCAACACGCTGCCCTCAAGCAAGGTGCGGCGCTCAGCCTTGAAGCGGCCGCCAAGAATTTGCGCCAGCACGGGCAGCATGCGCTCGAGCGGGATGTCGGTCATGAAACCCAATCGTCCTTGATTGATGCCGATCAACGGTACGTCAAATGGCGCCAGCTGTCGCGCAATGCCCAGCATGGTGCCGTCGCCGCCCATGACGATGGCGCAATCGGCGGCGGCGCCGATCTCGGCCGGCGACATGGCGTGCACGCCGGGAAACGCCAGGTTCAGGTGCGCGGCCGTCTCCGCCTCGAAGACCACCGTGTGGCCCAGCACTTGCAGGAAATCGACGATGCTTTTTACGGGTTCGGCAATGCCATCCGTATTCTGGCGCACGACCAGGGCGATGGTCTTGGCGCCCAGGTTGAAGCGTTCGCCCGGGGCTGGCAAGGTCGCGGCTGGCTGTTCGGCGCGCTGTTCGGCGTGTGTATCGACGGGCATAAGAGTCTCGGTAGTGAATTCGGTGGCAAGCCGCCCCAGGCTGTCGCGTCGCACGCCGGCATCGCATGATACTGTATATATCCACAGTATAGTGCGGCTGCCGTGTGCCCGCAAGGGGCGTTCTTGGTGTTGCACGCAGTGTAGCGCAGAAAAAGAATCGTCCATGCGTGCGCCAGCGCTCCCTGCATGGACAAATCCGCTTGCAGATGGCCTGCCGCGGCAGGACACTGATTTCACGTTACTTTTACTGTCAGGAGGCCATATGGTTACCCAGCATAGCGAACGCAAGATCAATACCGACGAAAAGGTCAAGAATGACGGCGTCGACCGTCTGCCGCACGAGCGCGATGAATCGCCCGATGCGCAAAACGTGCGCCCGCGCAAGATCATGCAACAGGCGGCCAGCGACCTGGAACAGGGCCTGGTCGACACGGACCGCCGCGCCCAGCCCGGCGTGGAAAAGGTCAAGCCCACCGAGCCGAAACAGGCCCGTCCCGACCCGCAGCTGGAACCAAAGAAAGCGCGCTGAATCGAACTGTCAGGCACCGCTACTTTTCCGGAGTACGCCATGCACCGTTACGTCTGTTCATTCCTGCTGGCCGCTGCCTGCGGCACCACTACCGCCCATGCCCAGGCGCCTGCCATGCCCGTCGGCTTCGGCCCGCAGCCCGTGCTGCCCGCGCCGGACAAGCAGCTGATTCCCACCGTCAACGTGGCGCCCGTGCAGCGCTGGACGGCGGCGCAGCGCCCCGTGGTCGCGCCCGGCCTGGCCATCCATGCGTATGCGCGCGACCTCGACCATCCGCGCTGGCTGTACGTACTGCCAAATGGCGACGTTCTGGTGGCGGAAACGAACGCCCCGCCGAAGCCCGAGGATAACAAAGGCATCAAGGGCGCCATCATGCAAATGCAGATGAAAAAGGCGGGTGCCGCCACACCCAGCGCCAACCGCATCACCTTGCTGCGCGGCGTCGATGCAAACGGCATGGCGCAGACGCGCAGCGTGTTCCTGCAAGGATTGAATTCGCCATTTGGCATGGCACTGGTCGGTAACGAGTTGTATGTCGCCAATGCCGACGCCTTGATGCGTTTTCCCTACAAGGAAGGCCAGACGAGCATCACGGCGCCTGGCGTGAAGGTAGTGGATTTACCGGGCGGCCCCATCAATCACCACTGGACCAAGAACGTCATCGCCAGTGCCGACGGCAAATTTCTCTACGTTTCCGTCGGCTCGAACAGCAACGTGGGCGAGAACGGTCTGTCGGCCGAAGACGGCCGCGCCGCCATCTGGCAAGTCACGCGCGCGACGGGCAAGGCACGCGTGTATGCGACGGGTTTGCGCAACCCCGTCGGCCTGGCCTGGCAGCCGCACAGCGGGGCACTATGGACGGCCGTCAATGAACGCGACGAGCTGGGCAACGACCTGGTGCCCGACTACATGACGTCCGTCAAGGACGGCGCCTTCTATGGCTGGCCCTACAGTTATTTCGGCCAGCACGTCGATGCGCGGGTCAAGCCGCCACGTCCCGAATTGGTGGCCACCGCCATCGCGCCCGACTACGCGCTGGGCGCACACACGGCCTCGATGGGACTGGCATTTTATGACGGCACTTTGCTGCCCGAACGCTACCGGGGCGGCGCCTTCATCGGCCAGCACGGCTCATGGAACCGCAAACCTTTCAGCGGCTATAAAGTCATCTTCGTACCCTTCGCGAATGGCGTGCCCAGCGGGCCGCCGCAGGACGTCATCGCCGGTTTCCTCGACAGCAATGGCAAGGCGCAGGGGCGCCCCGTCGGCGTAGCCGTCGACAAGGCAGGCGCGTTGCTGGTGGCGGACGACGTGGGCAATGTCATCTGGCGCGTGACGCCGGCGCCGTGAACGGCGATGCCCGGCGCGCGCATGCGCCCCCTGTGTGGCGCAACGAACGGAAGGGCAAGGGTGGCACGCGCATGATGGGCGCTCGAACCACGCAAGGAGTACATCATGAAAAAAACAGGATCAGCCGTCTGGAGTGGCGGCCTTAAAGATGGCAAAGGGTTTATTTCCACCCAAAGCGGCGCGCTCGACAATGTTGCCTATGGTTTCAATACGCGCTTCGAAGACGGTCCCGGCAGCAATCCGGAAGAACTGATCGGCGCGGCCCATGCGGCTTGCTTTACCATGGCCCTGTCCGGGCAGCTGGACGAGGCGGGCCTGCGCGCCACGGCCCTGAAAACCACGGCCGACGTCAGCCTGGAAAAAATCGATGGCAGCTATGCCGTTACGGCCGTGCACCTGACATTGGTGGCGACCATTCCCGGCGCCACCGACGAAGCGTTCCAGGACGCCGCCCTGCGCGCCAAGCTCGGTTGCCCCGTATCGAAGTTGCTGGCCACGGAAATCACCTTGGACGCCCATCTGGAGTAAGCACGCCACCGTCCGCCGCCCCGGTAGCTGCGGGCGGCATGGACGGTCTCGGCAAGAAAGCCGTAAAACGCATAAAATCCTGCCATTCCCCTACACCCTCAAGGATTTACGATGCGTATTTTGCACACCATGTTACGGGTCGGCGACCTGCAGCGCTCCATCGATTTTTACACCAAGGTCCTGGGCATGACGCTGCTGCGCACCAGCGACAATCCGGAATACCAGTACACCCTGGCCTTCGTCGGCTATGGCTCGAATCCCGACCATGCGGAACTGGAACTGACGTATAACTATGGCACCACCAGCTACGAGCTGGGTACGGCGTATGGCCACATCGCCATCTCGGCCGACGACATCGTCGCCGCCTGCGAGGCGGCACGCGCGAATGGCGGCAACGTCACGCGCGAACCGGGGCCCGTGAAAGGCGGCAACACGGTCATCGCCTTCATCACCGACCCGGACGGCTACAAGATCGAATTGATCGAACGCAAGTTCGACGGCCAGGGCGGCGGCCTGTAATAGCTCAGCCTGGCTCGGCGGCCTGTGCAATGGCCGCGCGCAGCCAGGCGATGCCCGCATCGCCGTCCGTGCGGCGGTGCCGTATCGTTTCAAACGCAAACGGCGCGATGGCAAATGGCGCAGCGTACAGCGCCAGCCCCTGCGCCGCACTTCCCTGCAAGGCACGCTGCGCCACCGTCAGGATCAAGTCCGTCCCCCTCACAACATCCGGTGCGACCGTCCAGTACGGCACACGCACGGCGATGCGGCGCGTCTGGCCCAACTGGGCCAGGGCCGCATCGACTTCGGCCGCCATGCCGTCCTCGCTGGACGCCACCAGCACATGCGGGCGCGCCAGATAGGTTTCCAGGCTCAGCATTTCACCGGGCGCCAGGCTGGCCGGGTCGAGCGCGCACACGAATGTTTCCTCGAACAGGGTTTCACGGCGCAACTGCTCGGGCAATTGCGGGAACACGCCCAGCGCCAGATCGATCTCGCCATCCTGCACGCCAGCGATCACAGCTGATCGGCTGGCATAGCTGATGGCCAGGTCGATGCCGGGCGCATCCACGCGCAAGCGGCGCAGCAAACGCGGCAAGATCAGCGCCGCGCCATAATCCGACATGGCCAGGCGAAACACGCGCTGCGCCGTGGCCGCCTCGAAGACGGCGCCGCCGAGCACGGAACGCACGCTTTGCAAGGCTTCGGCCAGCGGCCGCGCCAGCTCCAAAGCGCGCGCCGTCGGCTGGAAGCCACCTTTGCCGCGCAACAGCAGCGGATCGCCGAGCAGATGGCGCAAGCGGGCCAGCGCATGGCTGACGGCGGGCTGGCTCATGTGCAAGCGCTCGGCCGCGCGCGACAGGTGGCGCTCACTGAGCAGCGCTTCCAGGATCACCAGCAAGTTCAAATCGACGGCCCGCAGATTATTCATTTCATGCATAGTTGGCTGACAAATTACGAATTGGATTTAATGATGACAGCATAATACGATGACCCCATCAACTCAACGTGATGGAGTCACACATGCATGGATGGATTACCGTATTTGCCCCGCTGGCCATGCTGGCCGGCGCCGTCGTCCCGTTTCAGGCGGGCGCGAATGCCGCGCTGGGCCGCAACCTGGGCCACCCGCTGTGGGCCACGCTCGCCTCGCTGGCCGTCAGTGCCGTGCTCGCCTCGCTCGTGATGCTGGTCTGGCGGGTGCCGGCGCCCGATGTCAGTCTCGCCATGCGGGGACCGGGCTGGTCCTGGCTGGGCGGCGCGGCCGGCGTGTTTTACATTACGGCCGCGCTGATGCTGGCGCCGCGCATGGGTTCCGGCCCCTTCATGGCGGCCGTCATCGGCGGACAAATGCTGGCCGCGCTGGCCATCGACCGCTACGGTTTGCTGGGCTTTGCCGTCAAGCACATTTCTCCGCTGCACTGGGCCGGTGCGGGGCTGGTGGTGGCGGGGGTGATCCTCACGCAAATAGCCAACAGCCGCACTGTATAAAAACACGTCAAGACGAAAAAAAACCAGCGCCGCCGCCGGTGCTGGTTTTTCATCTGAATCTGCAGAAAAAAGATTACTTGTCGAGCAAGGCGTTGACGGGCATCAAATCCGTTTCCTTCAACGTGCCAGCCGCCGCCTTCAGGCGCAAGCCGTTCATGATGGTGTCGTAGCGGGCTTTCGACAGGTCTTTTTGTGTTGAGAACAGTTGTTTTTGCGCATTCAAGACGTCGATATTGATGCGCACGCCCACTTGATAGCCGAGCTGGTTCGATTCCAGTGCCGATTTGCTCGACACTTCCGCCGCTTCCAGCGCCTTGACTTGCGCCAGACCGCTGTTGACGCCGAGGAAAGCTTGGCGCGCGCCTTGCGATGCCGTGCGGCGTGCCGTTTCCAGGTCGTTGCGGGCCTTGTTTTCCAACGCGATCGATTCGCGCACCTTGCTGGTGACGGCAAAGCCGCTGAAGATCGGGATGCTCCACTGCACGCCGATGGCATTGTTGTTATTGCCGCTGCCGTTGCCGCCACCGGAGGTGTAGCTATGGCCCGTATTGGCGATCAGGTCCAGGGTCGGGTAATGGCCGGCGCGGTTGCGGCCGATGTCGCGCTTGGCCGATTCCACGTTGAACTGGGCCGTGACGACACCGTAGTTCTGTTCTTCCGCCGAGCTCACCCACGGCTCGATGGAGGCCGGTTCCGGCGCGCTGATGACCACGCCCGTGCGCATCGGCGCCAGCGACGTTGGCGCTTCGCCGATGATCGTTTGCAAGGCGCTGCGCTTGTTGGCCAGGTCATTGATGGCGGCAAATTCCTGCGCCACCACCAGATCGTACGCCGCTTGCGCTTCGTGCGTGTCGGTAATCGTTTGCGTGCCGACTTCGAAATTGCGCTTGGCCGATGCCAACTGCTCCGTCGTGGCCACTTTTTGCGCCTGCGTGGCGCCCAGGTTGTCCTGCGCGCTCAGCACGTCAAAATACGCCTGCGCTACGCGCGTGATCAGGTCTTGCTGGACTTGCGCAAATTGCGCTTCAGCAATCGCCTGCGCCAGCTTGCTTTGCTGATAGGTTTCCCAACGGTCCCAGCGGAACAGCGGTTGGGCCAGGGTCAGGTTGTAGCTGTTCGTGCGCACGTTCACGGACGGCGAGGTGATCTTGTTGCCGCCATTGTTCTGGGCGATCTGCTCCTGATTGCCACGTGTATTCGTGCCCGACGCCGACACTTGCGGCAGCAAGCCTGCCAGCCCCTGCGGAACCCGCTCCATCCCGGCCGACAGGGCCGCACGCGCGCTCGCATACTGCGCGTCATTGGCCAGCGCCTGCTGGTACACCTGGATGAGATCGGCCGCCTGCGCTTGCAGCGAGCATGTCATCGAGACAAAGGCGCTGGTCATCAGCACGGCGATAAGGGGTTTCCGCATTGCATTTCTCCGTTGGAGTCGTCAAAAGTTGATGGAATCAAAAATCTGCTACCGCTTGCCTTGCGCCCGCCGGATGAGCGGGGTACAGGCCTCCGCAGGCATGCAGGAAAACATGCCTGGGTGCATCTACTGCAAAATAACTTAGTATTTAGGCATCGCGCTGTCGACTTGCAGCGCCCAGGCATGCACGCCGCCCGTCAAATTACTGATCTTGCCAAAACCATTGCGCTCCAGGAAGGCCGCCACTTGCATGCTGCGCATGCCGTGATGGCAGATGCAAACGATCTCGGCGTCTTCATCGAGGTCATCGATGCGGGCAGGAATCGAGTTCATCTGCATCAGGGTGGCACCGTCGAGGTGGCACAGGTCGAACTCCCACTGTTCCCGCACGTCCAGCAGGAACGGACGCGGGCGGGAAGGGTCAGCCAGCCAGGCGGCCAGCTGCGGTGCACTCAAATGCTCCATCGAATCGGTCGCCTCAGAACTGGAAATGCGACGGTGCAACGGCTTGCAGCGGCGTGACATTGGTTTCAAACAGCTTGCGCGTGTCGTAGGCCTTGTCCGAGCTGCGCGTGATCAGATGCGCGGACATGATCGGCGCTTCGCCGATGATGGCCAGGATGCGGCCGCCCACTTTTACTTGTTGCAACAGCGCTTCCGGCAGGACCGACAGGGCGCCGGAGACGACGATCACGTCGTACGGCGCGCCCTTGCTCCAGCCCTGGGCGCCATCGCCCAGTTCCACGGTGACGTTCGTCACGCCGTTGGCGGCCAGGTTCTGCTCAGCCAGGGTTTTCAATTGGGGAACGATTTCCACGCTCGTCACATGACGCGCCTTGTGTGCCAGCAAGGCGGCCATATAGCCGCTGCCGGTGCCGATTTCCAGCACATTTTCATGTTTCTTGACGGCTACGTCTTGCAAAATGCGCGCTTCCAGCTTCGGCGTGAACATGCATTCGCCGCCGCCCAGTGGAATTTCGGTATCGACGAAGGCCAGGTTTTTATAGGCGGCCGGCACGAAATCTTCACGCTTGACCACGTTCAACAGCTCCAGCACGTCGATATCCAGTACGTCCCATGGACGGATTTGCTGTTCGATCATATTGAAGCGGGCTTGTTCGATATTCATCTTTGGACTCGGTAAGTGAAGTAATAATCCGCCATTTTATCGTTGAACTGGCTGAAAGCACATGTTAACCATAAAGGCGGGGAATGGAGGGAATTTGCGACGATCTGCAGATTTGGGGGGGCGAACCTTGGAAAAGGGGCAACTGAACGGTAGCAGAGGACACGGCGCGTCAACTTTTCCCGGGCGCCTCCACCTGCAGGCTGCGCAAGCTCATGTCGATAAACGCATCCATATAGGCGATCGGATCGATATTCTTGACCTCGCACGGCAGGAAGGAATGCGTCCACATCATGAGCATGGTGACGGGCGCGCTGAGGATAGTGCTGACCAAGACGGGATCGACCTGGCGGAATTCACCGCGCTGAATGCCCCGTTCGACCAGGGTGGCAATCAGCGCATTCCCACGCGTGACCACTTCTTCGTTGTAAAACTGCGCCAATTCCGGGAAATTGTTCGCTTCGGCCAGCATCAGCTTGGTCAAACCGGCCAGCTTGGTAGCGCCGAACTCTTCCCACCATTGCATCATCATGCTGCGCAACAACTCGGCGCTGCTGCTGTCCGAGGCGGCCATGCTGTCTTCCGCCTCGCCGATCGACTGCACGATATTGTCGCGCACCACGGCCTTGAACAGCTCTTGTTTATTCTCAAAGTACAGGTACAGGGTGCCTTTCGACACGCCAGCCCGCTTGGCCACATCCTCCAGACGCGTCGATGCGAAGCCCCGCTCGACAAACAGGTCGAGGGCGGCGGCGAGCAATTCCTGCGGGCGGGCATCCTTGCGCCGCTCCCAGCGGGGCTTGGTATCAATCGGGGCTTGCATGTGTCTTTCCAAGTAACTTACTTTTGAGTCATTAATAGTAGTCCTGTCTACCGTCAAGGTCAAGCGCGAGGCACCGCCCGGCACACCGAACACAAGCATTGTACGCTCCGTGCCGACGTCGGGCCTGCCGCGCCGGGTGAAGCAGAATGCGTTTCAGCCCCCATTTTGCGCAGTTCATCGCATTTCCACTCAATAAACGTGTCGGATTTGCTACCTTGCCATCGACAGCACGGCAGCCGCGGCGCGGCAGCCGGCTTTTTCCTGTCCCAAATTAAAACAATCATAAAGGAAACACCATGCGTACCTTGCTGGCCCTGTGCTGTGCCCTTGCCCTTGGCGGTTGCGCCATCGTCATCAACCCCAACGATGGCGAAGTGCGCCATGTAGACACGGGTGGCAATGCCATCCAGGGCAACGAGCAAGTGAGCCGCGACGTGCGCCAGGTCAGCAACATCAGCACGCTCGACATCGACAGCATGAAGCGCATCGATATCAAGATCGACGTGCGCGTCGGGCCGGCAACATCGCTCGTGATCGAAGCGGACAGCAATCTGCAGCCGCGCATCCATAGCGAAGTGAGCGGCAATACCCTGCGCATCTGGAGCGATACGAACATTCGTAGCAGCAATGGCATCCACGTCATCTACACGACGCCGCAATTGAAGAAGATCACCATTTCCGGCTCGGGCCGCCTGGTGGCCAGCGGTTTCAATGGCGACGATTTCAGCCTGGAACAACACGGTTCGATGAAGAGCGAACTGTCGGGCACCGTGGGACGCTTCGACGTGGCCAACAATGGTTCCGGCAGCATCAACGCAGCGGCCCTCGCCAGCGGCAACACGGACGCAGTGCAGAACGGTTCGGGCAGCATCCAGCTGGGCAGCGTGCGCGGCGAGCGCGTCAACGTGGCCGTCAACGGCTCGGGCAGCATCAGCGCCAGCGGCGCCGTGCAGCGCCTCGACGCCAACGTGAATGGTTCGGGCGATATCAATCTGGCCGCCCTGCGCAGCGACGTTGCCTATCTGGCGAGCAACGGTTCCGGCGACATCGATGTCACCGTCCAGAATGAAGTCAACGCCCGCGCCAGCGGTTCCGGCCGTATCACCGTGCATGGCGATCCGGCCCGCCGCACCCTGTCGGGCAAGCGCGTCAGCATCGTGCGCTGAACGCGGCATCGTGCGCTGAACGCGTCCTGGCAACGCATGGGAGCCGGCTTGCTATACTGTCGGCTCCTCACCTGTTCGCCTGAAATCCCATGTCATCCTCTGCCACCCTGGCATGCCGTCCTTCGTGCGGCGCCTGCTGCACCGCCCCGTCCATCACCAGCCCGATTCCCGGTATGCCGGATGGAAAACCGGCGGGCGTGCGCTGCGTGCAACTGGCTGACGACAATCGCTGCAAGATCTTCGGCCTGCCGGAACGTCCCGCGTTTTGCGGCGGCTTGCAGCCATCCGAGGATATGTGCGGCAGCAGCCGCGAACATGCCATTAGCTGGCTCGCCGAGCTGGAGCGGCTGACGGCGCCCTGAACGGCGCAGCGGCGGCTGGCAGATAACGGTTGACCATATCTGCACGTTTGCGTATATTTATGCGCATTCCTGCACGTTTACAAGTTCACCATGTCCGCCACCCTGCTCCTCAAACAACGCCACGCGCTAATCCAGCAACAATTGCACGCCGACGGCCGCGTGCTGGCGCTGGACTTGGCGCGCCAGCTCGACGTTTCCGAAGATACGATACGGCGCGACCTGCGCGAGATGGCGGCCGCCGGCCTGTGCCAGCGCGTGTATGGCGGCGCGCTGCCGCTGGCGCCCGACGGCGGCACCCTGACGCAGCGCAAGCAGGAGGCGCCCGAACGCAAGGCGCGCCTGGCGCAGGCCGCCGTGTCGCTCGTGCGTACCGGCCAGGTGCTGTTTCTCGACGCCGGCTCGACCAACTTGGCCATCGCCAGCGCCTTGCCAGAGTTGGCGCTCACTGTCATCACCAATGCCCCCGCGATCGCCATGGCACTGATGGAACGCCCGGAAATCGAGCTGATCATGGCTGGCGGCAGGGTCGACCGCCGCGCCGGCGCCAGCCTGGGTCCGCAAGCCTTGCGCACGGTCGAGCGCATGCATCCCGACCTGTGTTTCCTCGGTGCCTGCGGCGCCGATGCGGACGCGGGCGTGACGGCGTTCAACTATGACGAGGCCGAGTTCAAGCGCAGCATCGCCGGTGCCAGCAAGGCGGTAGTGGTGGCCGTCACCAGCGACAAGCTGGGCACGGCCGCACCGTTCGGCGTGCTGGCTACGGGCTTGCTGCAGCACCTGGTGCTGGAAGCCGATGCCGATGCGGCCCACCTGGCCGCCTTTGAACGGCTGGGCGTGCAAGTGTTGCGTGCCCGCGCCTGACTTTATCCACCCTATTCTTGAAAAGCTCTCCCATGCATCTCACAGGAACCCTGCAACAACGCGCCACGCGCCTGGTTTTCTTTGCCGCCGGCCTCGGCATGGCCGCCTGGGCCCCGCTGGTCCCCTACGCCAAGTCGCGCCTGGGACTCGATGAAGCCACGCTCGGCATCCTGCTGCTGTGCCTGGGCGCCGGCTCGCTGTGCGCGATGCCGTTTACGGGCATGCTCACGGCACGCTTCGGCTGTCGCAAGGTCATCGTCTGCGCCGGCCTGCTGCTGACCGCCGTGCTGCCCGGCCTGGCGCTGGCGGCCACGCCGCTGCAGCTGGGCCTGGTGCTGCTGGTGTTCGGCGCGGCCATGGGCACGTTTGACGTGGCCATCAATATCCAGGCCGTGATCATCGAAAAAGCCAACGGCGGCGCCATGATGTCGGGCTTTCATGCGCTATTCAGCGTGGGCGGCTTCGCCGGCGCGGCCTGTATGGCCCTGCTGCTGTGGCTGGGCCTGACGCCGGCCTGGTCCTGCGTCGTGGTGATGCTGCTGCTGTGCGGCGTGCTGGGTGCGGCGCAGGGCCATCTGCTGCCGACGGCGTCCGCAACCGGCGAAAAGACGCCGCTGTTCGTCATGCCGCATGGCGCCGTCATTTTCATCGGCTTGCTGTGCTTTATCGTCTTCCTGGCCGAAGGCGCGATCCTCGACTGGAGCGCCCTGTTCCTCACCACCACGCGCGGCGTGGAAGAAGCCAAGGGGGGCCTCGGCTACGCCGCCTTCGCCATCGCCATGACGGTGGGCCGCTTCACGGGCGACAAGGTGGTCAGCCGCTTTGGCGGCAAGCGGGTGCTTACTTTGGGCGGCTTGTGCGCGGCGGCAGGCTTCTTCCTGGCCGTGCTGGCGCCGCATGCCAGCCTGGCCATGCTTGGCTTCGTGCTGATCGGCCTGGGCGCGGCGAACATCGTGCCCATTCTGTTTACGGCGGCAGGCCAGCAACATGCGATGCCGGCCAGTCTGGCAGTGGCAGCCATCACGACCATCGGCTATGCGGGCATCCTGGCCGGGCCAGCCGTGATCGGCTTCGTGGCGCACGCCACCAGTCTGAATATCGCCTTCGCCATGCTGGGCGCCGCCCTGCTGCTGGTGGCGGCCAGCGCGCGCCTGGTGGCGTCGGCAAAACAGGCTCCCTGAGTCCTCCCCTTGCCTGGCTGGTAGCGGCAAAAAACCGCTGTCCGCCAGCGCCCAAATCGGCTAGCCGGGCCTGCGGCATGGTAAGCTTCGACCCCGCACACATTGCGGGCGCCGCACACTCACCCCATCCTGCCACTTATACCCGTACTTATACCCTTTTATACATCTATGGATCTCATTCTTGCGTTAAAAGCCATCATCATGGGGCTGGTCGAAGGTTTTACCGAATTCTTGCCGATTTCGTCCACGGGACATCTGATCCTGGCCGGCAGCCTGCTCGACTTTACACAGGATGTATCCAAAGAAGTCATGGGGGTCTTCGAGATCGCCATCCAGGCCGGCGCCATCCTGGCCGTGTGCTGGGAATACCGCCAGCGCATCGGCAGCGTGCTGACCACCTTTGGCAGCGAAGCGAAGTCGCGCAAGTTCGTGCTGAACGTGGCCATCGCCTTCCTGCCGCTGGCCGTCATCGGTCTGGCGATTGGCAAGATGATCAAGCATGCGCTGTTCAAGCCAGTACCCGTGGCCATGGCCTTCATCATCGGCGGCATCGTGATTTTGCTGGTGGAGCGCCGCGCGCGCACCAATCCCGTCACCGTGCGCGTCAACTCGGTCGATGAGATGACGCCGTTCGACGCCCTGAAAGTGGGCTGTGCCCAGGCGTTCGCGCTGATTCCCGGCACCAGCCGCTCCGGCTCGACCATCATCGGCGGTATGCTGCTGGGCCTGTCGCGCAAGACGGCCACGGAATTCTCGTTCTTCCTGGCCATCCCCACCTTGCTGGCGGCCACCTTCTACTCGCTGTACAAGGCGCGCGACATCCTGTCGGCCACCGACGTGCCCCTGTTCGGCCTGGGCACCGTGTCCGCCTTCATCTCCGCCTTCCTGTGCGTGCGCTGGCTGCTGCGCTATATCAGCTCGCACGACTTCACGTTTTTCGCCTGGTACCGCATCGTGTTCGGCTTGCTGGTGTTGGCCAGCGCCCACTACGGCTGGGTTGTTTGGGCAGAATAAGGCACTATGAATCAAGATCTTAACCAGCGCGCGCTGCACCTGCTGCAAACCGTTTTCGGCTACCCGGCCTTCCGCGGCCAGCAAGCCGACATCGTCGACCACGTCAGCCATGGCGGCGACGCGCTGGTACTGATGCCCACCGGCGGCGGCAAGTCGCTGTGCTATCAGATTCCCGCGCTGCTGCGCGATGGCGTCGGCGTCGTCGTCTCGCCGCTGATCGCGTTGATGCAGGACCAGGTGGACGCTTTGGCCGAAGTCGGCGTGCGCGCCGCTTTCCTCAATTCCACGCAAACCTACGAAGAAGCGAGCCGCATCGAGCGCCTGGTGCGCACGGGCGGCATCGACGTCGTCTACGTAGCGCCCGAGCGCCTGATGACGCAGCGCTGCCTGGACCTGTTCCAGGCCTCGAAGATCTCCCTGTTCGCCATCGACGAGGCGCACTGCGTGGCCCAGTGGGGTCACGACTTCCGTCCCGAATACATCAAGCTGTCGGTGCTGCACGAGCAGTTCCCGGACGTGCCGCGCATCGCGCTCACGGCCACCGCCGACCCGCAGACGCGCGCCGAAATCGCCTTGCGTTTGCAGCTGGAAGACGCGCGCCAGTTCGTCTCGTCCTTCGACCGCCCGAACATCCGCTACCAGATCGTGGAAAAGGCGAATGGCCGCAAGCAGCTGCTCGACTTCATCAACACGGAACACGCGGGCGACTGCGGCATCGTGTACTGTTTGTCGCGCAAAAAAGTCGAAGAGACGGCGGAATTTCTGAACCAGAGCGGCATCCGCGCCCTGCCCTATCACGCCGGCATGGAGTACGCCAAGCGCAGCGCCAACCAGGCGCGCTTCCTGCGCGAAGAAAACATCGTCATGGTCGCCACCATTGCCTTCGGCATGGGCATCGACAAGCCCGACGTGCGCTTCGTGGCCCACCTGGATCTACCGAAAAGCATCGAGGGCTATTACCAGGAAACAGGGCGCGCGGGCCGCGACGGCATGGCCGCCAACGCCTGGATGGCCTACGGCTTGCAGGACGTGGTGCTGCAGCGGCGCATGATCGACGAGTCCGAAGCGGACGACACCTTCAAGCGCGTGCTGGGCGTCAAACTCGACGCCATGCTGGGCCTGTGCGAAACGCTCAGCTGCCGCCGCATGCGATTGCTCGAATACTTCGGCGAACCGGCTTCGCCGTGCGGCAATTGCGATACCTGTTTGGTGCCGCCCGTGTCCTTTGACGGCACGGTGCCCGTGCAAAAACTGCTGTCGGCCATCTACCGCGTCGACCAACGCTTTGCCGGCGGCCACGTGATCGACGTGCTGCGCGGCGTGGAATCGGAACGCATCAAGACCTGGCACCACGATTCCTTGTCGGTGTTTGGCATCGGCTCGGACCTGGGCGAAGCGGAATGGAAATCGATTCTGCGCCAGGCCATCGCGCTGGGTCTCGTCTCGGTCGACCATGAACAATACAGCTCGCTGAAACTGACGGACGCTTCGCGCCCCGTGCTCAAGGGCGGCCAGAAAGTGCAGCTGCGCCAGTACCAGAAACCGGTGAAAACCAGCAAGCGCAGCACCAGCGTGGCGAAGGGCTATGTGGAGACGGATTTGTCCACCAGCGAACAGGCGATCTTCGACAAGCTGCGCTGGTGGCGCGTGGAGACGGCGCGCACGCACAACGTGCCCGCCTATGTGATTTTCGTCGATGCCACCTTGCGTGAAATCGCCAAAGCCAAGCCCACTTCGCTCGAGCAGATGCGCGGCGTAAGCGGCGTGGGCGAGAAAAAACTGGCCTCGTACGGCGACGAAATCGTCGCCATGATTCTGGAGATGATTTAATGGAAGCACTCTCGCCGGACCTGATCTATCAGGCCGTAAAAATTCTGGGCGCCCAGCCCGACGCCGACGATGCGGTGGAAGCGCAAGTACGCGCCCTGGTGCAGGACGAGCTCACCTTGCGCCGCCTGGCCGACGTGGTGCCGGAAGCCTTCGGCCTGGTGCTGGCGTCGCATCTTCCCGGCGCCGAAAACATGACCCTGCCCGATACTTTCTGCGCACAGGACGAAGACGGCGAATGGGTGGAGTTCCCCTTGCGCCGCGAGCCGATCTTTGTCGTCGCCGCGGATATCGCCCAGCACACTTTCCACAACGGCCCGCGCGCGCTGATACAAAATCTGGCCGACCGCAGCTCCCTGCTGGAGGCCATCAACAAGGCCCTGGACGCGGGCGGCTCGCTCGATGGCACGACCTTGGGCCCACCGTCTTTCTTCGGCCTGCCCGCCGCGCTGTACCAGCCGGCGGCATCGCCCGAGACGCCCTGACCACTTTACCTTGCCTTTGCCCTTGATAACGGAACGGTCCCGCGATGGAAACCAAATGGCTGGAAGACTTCATCTCGCTCGCTGAAACACATAACTTCAGCCGTTCCGCGGCCCTGCGCCACGTGACTCAGCCCGCCTTTTCGCGGCGCATCCAGTCGCTGGAAAACTGGCTCGGCATCGACCTGGTCGACCGCACTTCGTACCCCACGCGATTGACGCCGGCCGGCGCCGTGTTCTACGAACAGGCGCTGGAAATGCTGGGGCAAATCAACGGCGTGCGCGCGCTGTTGCGCGGCAAGCGCGCGGCCACGCAAACGAGCGTCGATTTCGCCGTGCCGCACACCCTGTCGCTGACCTTCATGCCGAAATGGCTGACGGCCTTGGAAGAAGGTTTTGCACCGATCAACAGCCGCCTGATGGCCCTGAACGTGCACGACGCCGTGCTGCAACTGGTCGACGGCGGCTGCGACCTGCTGCTGTGCTACCACCATCCGCGCCAGCCGGTGCAACTGGACCCGGGCCGCTACGACATGCTGGTGATGGGCCGCGAAACCCTGCGCGCGTATGCGCGCTGCGGCCAGGACAAGGTACCGGACTTCGTCCTGCCCGGCAGCGCCAAGGAGCCGCTGCCCTTCCTTTCCTACACCAGCAACGCCTACCTGGGACGCATGGTGGAACTGCTGCTGGCCGACGCCAAAGCGCCCCTGTTCCTGGAAACCTGCTATGAAACGGACATGGCCGAAGGCCTCAAAATGATGGCCCTGGAAGGCCGCGGCATCGCTTTCCTGCCCGAATCGGCCGTCATGCGCGACGTCAAATACAAGCACCTGGCGCGCGCCGACGGCGGCGCGCCAGGCTGGGAAATCGAGCTGGAAATCCGCTTGTACCGCGAACGCCCATCCAGCCTGCGTCCGGGCAAACAGATCGTCGAAAGCCTGTGGCAGTACCTGGTGCAGGCGCAGGATGGCAAGGCGCGCAGCGGGAAAAGACGCCGGCGCGCAGCTGGCACCACAATTCCCTCCTGATCTCCTAACTATGCAATAAATGCATAACCGGATGCGCACAAAGCATTGGCCGGGGCATGAGGCTATCGCCTACGATGCGGTTCCGCTGCGCGCAGCTGCATCTCGGCTGTGCCTCTAACGTATTCGTATTGTCAGGAGCTTATCAAGCATGACCAGCAAGCACGCACTTCCTTCCTACCTCAATCCTGAAGACCTGGGCCCATGGGGCGTCTACCTCGAGCAGATCGACCGCGTTACGCCGTACCTGGGCAACCTGTCGCGCTGGGTGGAAACGCTGAAGCGTCCAAAGCGCATCCTGACGGTCGACGTGCCTATCGAGCGCGATGACGGCACCATTGCCCACTACGAAGGCTACCGCGTGCAGCACAATCTGTCGCGCGGTCCGGGCAAAGGCGGCGTGCGCTTCCACCAGGATGTGACCCTGTCGGAAGTGATGGCCCTGTCGGCCTGGATGACGGTCAAGAATGCAGCGGTCAACGTGCCATACGGCGGCGCCAAGGGCGGTATCCGTGTCGATCCGAAGACCCTGTCGCGCAACGAACTGCAACGCCTGACCCGCCGCTACACGAGCGAGATCAGCATGATCATCGGACCGAACAAGGATATCCCGGCGCCGGACGTCAACACGAATGAACAAGTCATGGCGTGGATGATGGACAGCTACGCCATGATCGGCGGCAATATGTCGACCGGCGTGGTGACGGGTAAACCAATCTCGCTGGGCGGCAGCCTGGGCCGCCGCGATGCGACGGGCCGCGGCGTATTCGTCGTCGGTTGCGATGCGGCCGCCAAGGTCGGCATGTCGCTCGAAGGCGCAAAAGTCATCGTGCAAGGTTTCGGCAACGTGGGCGGCGTCGCCGCACGCATGTTCGCTGAAGCCGGCTCGAAAGTGGTCGCGGTACAAGACCACAAGACGACCGTCGTGCACTCCGGCGGCTTGAACATCCCGCAATTGCTGGCACACGTGGCCGAAGTGGGCAGCGTCGAAGGCTTCCCGGGCGCCGAGGCATTCGTGCCACGCGAAGATTTCTGGGGCATCGATTGCGACATCCTGATCCCGGCCGCGCTGGAACAGCAAATCACGGCTGAACGCGCACAAGTCATCCGCGCCAAGATCATCCTGGAAGGCGCCAACGGCCCGACCCTGCCGGCAGCGGACGACATCCTGACCGACCGCGGCGTGCTGATCGTGCCTGACGTGCTGGCCAACGCCGGCGGCGTGACCGTCAGCTACTTCGAGTGGGCGCAGAACTTCTCGAGCTTCTTCTGGACGGAAGAAGAAATCAACAGCCGCCTGACCCGCATCATGCGCGAAGCATTCGATTCGGTATGGCAAGTGTCGCAAGAGAAGAAAGTGTCGATGCGTACCGCCACCTTCATCCTGGCGTGCACCCGTGTTCTCCAGGCTCGCGAAGTGCGCGGTCTGTATCCATAATGGCTGCCTGAGAAAATGCCTGGGGCGTTGTTGCTTCGCCTCGTCGTACTAGCGTACTGTCTTCGGCTTTGCGCCTGGCCCCAGACATTTTTCAGGCGCCATTGGGTTGCTGGCGTTCTAAAAAAATCCCGCCACACTGATGTGTGAGCGGGATTTTTTATGGGCGCCAGCTTTGCTTCAAGCTGCGTAGCCTTGCGGATTCTGGTGCTGCCAGCGCCAGTGGTCGCGGCACATGTCGTCGATGTTTTTCTGTGCTTGCCAGCCCAGCAATTGCTTCGCCTTGTCGGCCGAGGCGTAGCAGCTGGCGATGTCGCCGGGGCGGCGTGGCACGATATCGTAGGGGACCTTGCGGCCGCTGGCGGCCTCGAAGGCGCGTACAGTCTCGAGCACGCTGTAGCCGTGGCCCGTGCCCAGGTTGACGGTAAAGCCGCCCTCGGCGGAGAACAAACGGTTCAATGCGGCCACATGGCCCAGCGCCAGGTCGACCACGTGGATGTAGTCGCGCACGCCCGTGCCGTCCGGCGTATCGTAGTCATTGCCGAACACAGCCAGGCGCTCGCGGCGGCCGACGGCCACCTGCGCGATGAAGGGCATCAGATTATTCGGAATACCGGCCGGATCTTCGCCGATCAAGCCGCTGGCATGCGCGCCGACCGGATTAAAGTAGCGCAGCACGCCGACTTGCCATTGAGCATCAGCATGCACGAGATCACCCAGGATCTGCTCGACCATCAGCTTGGAGCGGCCGTAGGGGTTGGTCACGGACAGGCGCGACGATTCCAGAATCGGCAGGGCTTCCGGATCGCCATATACGGTGGCTGACGAGCTGAACACAAAACGCTTCACGTTCGCCGCCGCCAGCACTTCCAGCAGCGCCACGGTGCCCGACACATTGTTATCCATATACATCAGTGGCTGCGCCACGGATTCGCCCACGGCTTTCAAGCCTGCGAAATGGATCACGGCATCGATGACGTGCTCGCGCAGGACGGCGGCCATGGCCGTGCGGTCGCGCACGTCCGCCTCGTAGAAGGGCACGCTTTTGCCGGCAATGCGCTCCACACGCGCCATCGCTTCGCGCGCGCTGTTGCACAGATTATCCACCGCGACTACCTCGAAACCGGCAGCCAGCAATTCGACGCAGGTATGCGAACCGATGAAACCGGATGCGCCGGTCACGAGTATTTTCTTGGACATAATATCAATCAATGCAAAAAAGATAAGACTACCGTAATTCACCCGCTTTGCCTAGCCTGCACACGAAAACGCGAACAATAAAAAAGCCCGCTGCGTCACCGCAGCAGGCTCATCCTCGCGCAATCAATACCGGCAAGCAAGCCGGGACCAGGCGCTTACTTCTTGATGAACACCAAGTCCCACACGCCATGCCCCAGCTTCAAGCCGCGGTTTTCAAACTTGGTCAGCGGACGATACGCCGGTTGCGGCGCATAGCCATCAGCGCTATTGTGCAACTGCGGCTCGGCGCCCAGCACTTCCAACATTTGCACTGCGTAATCTTCCCAGTCGGTAGCGCAATGCAGATAACCGCCCGGCGCCAGGCGATCGGTCAATTGCTTGACGAACGGCGACTGGATCAGGCGGCGCTTGTTGTGGCGCGCCTTGTGCCATGGATCGGGGAAGAAAACGTGGATGCCGGCCAGCGAATTGGCGGGAATCATGTGCGTGAGCACTTCCACGGCATCGTGCTGCAGCAGGCGCAGATTCGTCAGCGACTCTTCGCCGATCAGCTTCAACAGGCTGCCGACGCCGGGCGTGTGCACTTCCACGCCGATGAAATCCTTCTCCGGCATGGCCTTGGCGATATGCGCCGTCGTCGCGCCCATGCCAAAACCGATTTCCAGGATGACCGGCGCCTTGCGGCCAAACACCTGCTCGAAATCCATGGACTCCTTGGCGAAAGGCAACAGGAACTGCGGCCCCAAGGTCTCAAGCGCGCGCGCCTGCGCAACAGACAGCCGTCCCGCGCGGGTGACGAAACTGCGGATGCGGTGTTCGGTCGGATCGTACATCATCGGCCGCGCCGGGCCGTTTGCTGGGGTATCAGAAGACATGGAAGTGAAGAAATAAGTAGCCGCGCCACACAAAGCCAGGCGCCAGCGAAAATGGAGCGGGTGAAGGGAATCGAACCCTCGTCGTAAGCTTGGGAAGCTCGACAAGGAACTCAACAACCATGCGGGCTTGCGGCCCGTTTCTGCTCCGCAAAGGTGACATTATAGCAGCCGTACAAACAGCCATCCATGCGGTGCATTTTGCGTTTGTGGAGCGAGCTATTCAGGCAAACGGTACCGCCCCCACAGACTGCATCGCTGATTTGACCGCTAGAGGATACTCCAGACGCGCGCCCTCGGCGCGTGGAGAGGCTGCGCAGTGAAGGCAGCGGTGTAATGCGAATAACTAAGCTTTATGCGACTTTTAGATGTCAAGCGACAACCGTACCTACTAAACTACCTACATCCGAATATCGGTGCATAAATACTTTGCGAAGACTAGGGTATCGACATCCCTCCGCATAAATTCCTATCGCACAAGCCCTGCTCTTCACAACTATACACGGAGTTCAACTGGAATATTTATCATCGGTTTCACTGAATAGTCTGGCTTGCGATCCAGGAAACAAGCAACGTCGGGAGCTGGAAGGGTCTGTGCAAATGTTCCTAGCTTTGTCTTCTGTTCGATCGCATTGAGCAACACGGCATTCGCATGGGATAGGGCATTGATGTCATCGCAGGCATGATCGAGTGTCTCGTATCGCGCATAGTAATCGCCCGGCTGATTGGCCCAGTAGATGCCAAACGCTGTGGCAAATTCACACTTTGGATGCGCTATGACCTGTTTTAGAAGCCATATACCATTATGATAATTTTGATGCTGAGCGATGGCATGAAGTTGATATCCAGACAATGCCGAGAGATCGTTTCCCACTTCTTTTTTGAACGCTTGAATACCTATCTCTCTCTGCCAAGCATAGAAACGATAAAAATCTTCCTCTTCATCGCCTTCCATAGCGCTGTCAAAAACCGACTGATCCATATCATAGTAATAAGTGTCGCCGGCACATTTTCCTTTCAGGGCCAAGATTAAGATATCTTGCTCAGCATCAGAGCCGTTCGGCTGCTTAAGTCCCAGAGCTTTTGCCAGTTTTGTTAACATTTGCATTCCTTGGAGTAGGCGGTTTGATAAAAATTCAGGATGAGTGAATGCGACAAGTAAAAAAATGTCGTTCTTCATCCAGTCTGTACGATATTGCCATACACTCTTACTTGGCGCGACCAGCACCGCAGCAAGCCGGCAATATGAGAGAGTTAATGGATGATACACTCCGGCAGCGCTGCGTCACAGCATCGAATAGAAGTGCGCCGTGGGACCGCAATACAGCCCCGACAGCATTCAAAAAGTACCCTTCTCACGCCCACCACCAGCCGCACAAAAAACCGTTCAAAGTGCGTCAAAATGCGTCAAATCGCATACCGCCTCCTCGCCCCTCCGCGCCAGTCCTCATGCGCCTTCGGCCATGGTGCAAATTTGAGTCAAAAGACCCCTATATAGCGGGCAGGTGTGGAGGGGGGACAACTGCGCGCGCCGGGCCGAAATGGGGATTTTTATTGCCTCCATAGCAACATCAATCATCAGGACGTGAAAAAGCCGCCTCGTGGGCGGCTTGTGCGGTGACTGGGGCGCTCTGGCGCGGCTGGGTGGTCGCTGCCCCGCCCTGCCGGCTATCGCGGCGTAGCGGTCATCCTGCGCGGCCGGCGCGGGCCTTGGCCGCTTGCTCCTTCTCGTAATCGTCGCGGCAGTCCACGTTACAGAACAGCCGCGCGGGAGCCAGCGCCTCGTCGCAGTAGTGGCAGCAGCCGTAAGCCAACATGCCCGACCGGCGCCGCACGGCGGCCAGACCGCGCGCCACTTCTGCAAAGATGATCTTGTCGGTGTTGTCGATGTGATCGCTCATGCCGCGCCCTCCCCGCCCGTGGCCAGGTCATACGGGGCGAAGCGCACCACTTCCACGCCGGCCCACTCGTTGATGGCCATGAACTGCGCCTGCAGCGGCACCAGCTCGTTACGCGCGAAAACGCGCGCGGCCGGCTCGACGGCGCCGAAGCCGCCGGCATTGTTCGGCAAGATGCCCATGAGCTGCGGCGGCACGCGGTGCGCGGCCAACTGGTCGTCGCGCGTCACACTCTTGATGTTGAAAAATTCGTCCTTGGCGGCCACGTCCGACACTGGCAAAATCTGGATGCCGTCCTTCTTGCCGTTCGGCGCGTACATGAACAGATTCCGAAAATTGCCCGGTCCCTTGCTGTCGCGCATGGCCTGGCGCAGGTTGTCCACGTCCTGGGTGTTGGCGGCCGCGTCCGTCATGTAAAAGACGAAACCGGCGTGCGAACCGTTCTTGTAATACTTGCGGCGGAACAGGGTGGCCGCCTCGTTGAGCCAGGCCGACTGCAGCGCGCTCAGGTACTGCGGCACGCCGTACAGTTCCTGGTTCACGTCCGGTTCCATCAGGTGGAACACACGGCCCTTGTCGAACTGGTGCACGGCCTGGTAGCCGTTCACGAAATAATAGGTATCCAGGTCGACGCCGCGCCGCATGTACTTGGCCAGCGCATGCTGGTACGCCAGCGCCTTGCCGCTGCGGCTGGGGCGGTCTTCCAGGTAGGCATTGCCGAACGTCAGGAAGTCCAGGGCCATACGCTTGAAGGCATCGCGCGACAGGTACTTGCTTGGGATCAGCGTGGACGCCAGCACGTTGGCCTTGAAGTGAATCGCGCTGCTGTGATGCACGCCGGCATTGAACGACTTGGCCAGGCCCGCCAGGTTGACGGGCGGCTCGTACCAGTGGCCGTTCTTCCAGCATTCAAAGCAGTCGAGAATGTCGGCGTGCTCGAGCACGGGCGTCGGATCGCCGAAGGAAAACGCCTCGATACCGGCGGCGGCCGGCGCCGTGGCCATGGCCGCTGTTGATGGTGCGCCCTGGGCCTGCCGGCCGCGCGCGCGCAAGTGTCGTGCTTTGCTCAAGAATAAATCTCCATGAAAGATTGGTGGTTGTCGGTGGTGCCTTCGAATGGCTCGTGATCGAGGGCGTGCATGCAGGCCCACGCCAGATCGGCGTGGCCGGTTTCATCGCTGCGGCCGGCGACATAGGTCACGTGCCGCCCGCTGGGGGTCAGGGTCTTGTGGATGGCCATGAAGGACTGCGCAATGTCGGTCCAGCCGGCGTCAAATTCCAGCCGGCCCTTGCTGATGATGTTTTTGGCTTTCAAGACCATGCGGGTTTTGACTTCGGGCGAGTAGTTCAGCGGCGTGACCGCCGGGAAGAAGCCGCGCACGATCGGCAGCACGCCGATGCCCATGCCGGTCGTGTCGATGCCGATGTACTCGACGTTGTAGCGCTGCGTCATCTGGCGGATGGCGTCTGCGTGGTCTTCGAAGCTCTGCCCGCGCCACTGGTGGCGCTCCAGGATGCGGAACTTGCCGCCGGCCGTCATCGGTGGCGCCAGCACCACGCAGCCGGCGCTGTCGCCGTTCAAGGCCGGGTCGTAGCCGATCCACACGGGCCGGTTGCCGAACGGGCGCAGGCCCAGCAAGGGCTTGTAGTCGTCCCACTCCACCCAGGAATCGACCATGCAGCGCTGCAGCTCGGCCAGCGGAAAGACCGAGGCCGAGTCGTCGATAAAGTTGCACATCAGCAGGTTGTCGAACTGGTCCGGGCTGTATTCGAAGTTGCGCAGCTCGTCGATGTCGAACAGGTTGCAGCCGCCGCGCTCGGCGTCCAGGATGGTGACGATCTGGCGCCAGATCTTGTCCTCGCCCGTGAAACCCGACGAGAGGCGGCCATGGCTCACATCGATATTCACCTGGTCCGCCTTGGCGCGGCGCTTGTTGAACAGCTCGCCCGTCCAGAATGGATAGGCCTGGTGCGTGGTCGAGGATGGCGTCGAGAAATACGTTTTGCGCCATTTCTTGTGGATGGCCATGCCCGAGGCCACCTTGTTCAACTCCTGGAAATTCTGTGTCCAGAAAAATTCATCGAAGTAGAAATTGCCGTGGTAGCCCTGCGCCGTGCGCGCGTTGGTGCCCAGGAAATACAAGTGGGCGCCGTTCGGCAGCACGATGGGATCGCCCGTCAGCTCGATGCCCGCTGCCTCGCGGGCGAATTGCACGATGTATTGCTTGAAGACGTGCGCCTGGCTTTTTGAAGCGGACAGGAAGATTTGATTGCGGCCCGTCGCCATGGCGTCGGCCAGCGCCTCGCGGGCGAAGTACCAGGTGGCGCCGATCTGACGGGACTTGAGGATGGCGCGCGTGCGCTGGTCGCCGTTGCGATACCAGACCTTTTGATAGTCGAAGAGCGAGTCCTGGAAGGCGTCGAGCAGCTGGATTTTCTGCTCTTCGCTGAAGTCATTGCGCGTCGGCTTCTTCTTCGGGCCAGCATTGCGGTTCGCCAGCTTGGGATTGAGATCGACCTCATTGCCGCCCGGCTGCTCGTAGCGGCGCACGCGCGCCATCTGCACGATGGTGCGCGCCAGCAAGTCGATTTCCTTGTAGTCGCTGCCGCTCTTGACCTCTTTTTCGATCAGTTTCACCAGGCGCAGCTCGGCCGACGCTTCCACGTGCTCGATGGCCTGCGCCTTGTCCCACTCGTCGCGCTCTTTCCAGCTATTGATGGTGCTGCGCTTGATCCCCAGGTGGCGGGCGATGGACGAAATGCGCCAGCCCTTCCAGTACAGGGCGCGCGCGGCACGGCGCGGCTCGGACTCAGGCACGGCCAATTCGGCGATTTTCTCGTCGGGAGTTTGTTCGCTTATTTTCTCGATTGTCAGCATGCCGCCAGCGTAGGCCGCGCGCGCGCGGAGCGGGGAAAGGCAAAAGTCGCTATAGCCCATAGCAACCCGCAGCGCATTGAATCGCGGCGCCAAGACGTTGACCATGGCGTTATCCGATCAACCGAGACACGCCACCATGCCTAAATCCCAATTCTTCCGCGTCGCCACCGAAGGCGCCACCACGGACGGCCGTAACATCGACCGCGCCACCATCGAGCAAATCGCCGCCACCTACAACCCGAAAACCTACGGCGCGCGCATCTGGCTCGAACACATTCGCGGCATCCTGCCCGACAGCCAATTCAAGGCTTACGGCGACGTGATCGCGGTGAAAGCCGAGGAAGTAGACACCGACAACGGCAAGAAACTGGCCCTGTTCGCGCAGATCGAGCCTACGCCGGAACTGGTGGCCATCAACAAGGCGAAACAGAAGCTGTACACCAGCCTGGAAATTCAGCCCGACTTTGCCGACTCATCGCAGCCCTACCTGGTCGGCCTGGGTGTGACCGACAGTCCGGCCAGCCTGGGCACCGAGGCGCTGAAGTTCTCCGCCGGCCGCAAGCAGCAAAGCGCCAACCTGTTTACTTCCGCCGTCGAGGTGACGCTGGAGTTTGACGAGCCGCAGGGCACCAGGCTGGCCGACGCCGTGAAAAACCTGTTGTCGCGCTTTTCGAACAAATCCGGCGCCGACGCCGCGCAGTTCGCCGACATCAGCGAAGCCGTGCAGGAACTGGCCGGCCACGTCGTCACCGCCAACGACAACTACGCGGACGCCGTGACCCGCCTGGAGAAAACCGAGACGGCATTGAAAGCCACGCAGGACGAGCTGGCCGCCTTCAAGGCGCAGATGGATGAAGCACCCGGCAACGGCCCGCGCCGCCCGGCCGCCACCGGCAACGACGGTGCCGTGCAGACCGAGTTTTAAGCGCCCTCGCCCTTTCTTCCCCCATTCAACAACGGAGCAATGATTTATGAAAAAGCAAACGCGCCAGGTCTTTGGCCAATATGAAACCCGCCTGGGCCAACTGAACGACACGGACAACGTGGCCAAGACATTCAGCGTCACGCCCAGCGTGCAGCAAAAGCTGGAAAACAAGATGCAGGAATCGAGCGAGTTTTTGTCGAAGGTCAACATCATCGGCGTGACCGAGCAGGAAGGCGAAAAGCTGGGCCTGGGCGTATCCGGCCCGATTGCCGGCCGCACCAACACCAAGGACAAGGAACGCAAGACGCGCGACCTGTCCACCCTGGACGGCACCAAATACCGCTGCGAGCAAACCAATTTCGATACGCATTTGAACTATGCCAAGCTGGACGCTTGGGCCAAGTTCCCCGACTTCCAGTCGCGCGTGGCCAATGCCATCCTGACGCGTCAAGCGTTAGATCGCATCGTCATCGGCTTCAATGGCGTGAAAGCCATGGCTGACACCGACCTGGACGCCAATCCGCTGCTGCAGGACGTCAATAAAGGCTGGCTGCAGCACCTGCGCGAGCTTGCACCAGAGCGCGTGCTGGGCCTGGTGGCCGCTGGCATGCCGGGCAAGGTCATCATCGGCGACGTGGCCGACGCCGACTATGCCAACCTGGACGCGGCCGTTACCGATGCCGTCAACCTGCTGGACCCGTGGTATCAGGAAGACACCAACCTGGTGGCCATCGTCGGGCGCAAGCTGTTGAACGACAAGTATTTCCCGCTGGTCAACACCAAGCAGGCACCCACGGAAACGCTGGCGGCCGACATCATCATCAGCCAGAAACGCATTGGCGGCTTGCCGGCGGCGCGCGTGCCCTTCTTCCCGGATAACGCCATCCTCATCACGCGTTTCGACAATCTGTCGATCTACTTCCAGGAAGGCGCGCGCCGCCGCCGCGTCGAGGACGTGCCCAAGCGCGACCGCATCGAAAATTACGAGTCGTCGAACGACGCCTATGTGATCGAAGACCTCGGCCTGGCCGCGCTGGTGGAAAACATCGAGCTGAAAGACAAGTGATGAGCAACCAATCCCCCGCCCTGCGCCACCGCGCGCGCATGCTGGCCGAGCGCACGGCCGGCGCCGCCGCGCCGCAAGGCGTCACCACTGGCAGTGCCTATGAGCTGATGCTCTATAAGCTGTCCGATGATCGACGCCAGCTGAAATCCATCCAGTCGGTCCAACGCAAGATCGAGGTCAAGGCCACCATGCTGGCGACCTATGCGCAGTGGATCGACGGCGTGTTGGCCGGCGGCAAGGGTGCGCAAGACGATGTCGTGGCCACCTTGCTGGTATGGCACATCGACACGGGCGAATATGACCGCGCCCTGGTCATTGCCGCCTACTGCATGGAACATAAGTTCACCTTGCCCGATGGCTACAGCCGCGACATTCCGACCATGATGCTGGACGAATTTTCCGCCGCCTACCTGCAAGGCAAGCTGGGCGACGATTCGCAGCATGCCGTGGCCGTGTTGGGCACCGTCGAGGCGATGACGGCCGCCAGCGATGCGCCCGACCAGGCGCGCGCCAAGCTGCACAAGGCCATCGGCCTGGCCATGATCGCCGTGCTGGATCAAGCCGACGACACGGACATCGCCCCGGCGCTGGTGGCGCAGGCGGAAACGGCCATGGGCCAGTTAAAGCGCGCCCGCGCCCTGTCCGAGTCGTGCGGCGTCAAGAAAGATATGGAACGGCTGGAACGGCGCCTCAAGCGCACGGCCGGTTCCACGTAAAGAGCATCCCCCGCAGCACGGCGGCACGGGGGGATTCTGGCCAAACCAGCGACCTGATGAACCCCGTCCACCGCCCCATTTTGAAAGCGCCCCGTATGTCCTTCATGGCCCTGCCCCCGTCCATCCCGCCCGGCACCACGCCCGCGCCGCCAGCGCCGGCCGCCGGCATCATCGAGAACGACGGCTGGTTTCCCGATATTGCGCTGGCCGACATGCGCGACGCCATGCGCCTGGACGGCACCGTCACCGACGCGCGCCTGGTGCAAGCCGTGGTCGATGCCATTCTGCAGGTCAACCGCGAGCTGGCCGGCTGGCAAAGCGTGCATGCGGCCACCGGCATCGCCGCGCTGGCCGACGTGCCGGCCGCGCGCATCAACCGCGAGTCCCGCTTGCTGGCGCAGTACCGGCGCGCCGTCTACAGCACGGCGAAAGCCGATCTGATTGAGCGTTACCGCGACTACGACAGCACGGCCACCTCCGTGAGCGACAAGAAAAGCACGGAGTGGCTGGACGAGGCCCCCGGCGCGCAGCGGCGTAATGCGCAATGGGCCATCGCCGATATGGTCGGGCGCACGCACCTCACCGTGGAATTGATCTGATGCAGGTACGCACGCGGCAGCACGACACGGTGGACGCCATGGTGTGGCGCTACCTGGGCGACGGCGCGGGATACGTCGAGCACACCCTGGAAATGAATCCCGCACTGGCGTGCCACGGCGCCGTGCTGCCGGCCGGCCTGGTCGTCACCCTGCCCGAGCCGGCGCCCAGCACGGGCCAGGTGGCCGCAGCCGATCTTGTGCAGCTATGGGATTAACGCAGCAATCCACCATTTTTACCGTCATGAAAAATCTATCTAACTTCACCCCGGAGTATCAAGCAATGTCCGCAGAATCGTTTGGTGGTTTCGCCACCCTGGTCAAACTGTACGGCTTCAAGGCGGCGCTGGGCATGGTCGGCGCCGCCATGCTGTACATCGTGCTGCCGCCGCTGAACAGCGACGGCACCTTCAACAAGGGCGAATTCGTCGCCCGTCTGGCCTGCGCCGGCGTGTTCTCGTGCCTCCTGGGCGGCACCGTGTACCAGCTGCTGTGCGCGCAGCTCCCCGCCATCGGCGCCATGGTCAACGCCTCCGCCATCGACTTGATCGTCGGCGCGCCCGGCTGGTGGGTATCGCGCGCCGTGGCCCTGTGGTTCCAGCGCCGCAGCGACAAGGACATCGCCGAGCTGGTCAAAGACGCAAAGGAACACTGATGGCCACCATGGAAAATCCCCTGATCGCGCGCACCATCGACGCCATCCTGTGCGCCGAAGGCGGCTATGTGAACGACCCGCAAGACAAAGGCGGCGAAACCAACTACGGTATCACCGTGGCGGTGGCGCGCGCCAACGGCTACACGGGGCCGATGCGCGAGCTGCCCGTGGCAATGGCCCGCGCCATCTACACGGCCCGCTACATCACGGAACCCAAGTTCGACCAGGTGCTGGCCCTGCATGCCAGCATCGGCGCCGAAGTGATCGACACGGGCGTGAACATGGGGCCGCACCGCGCGGCCGAGTTCCTGCAGCGCTGGCTAAACGGTTTCAATGACACGGGCGCCCGCTATCCCGCCCTGTTCGTCGATGGCCGCCTGGGCACGCAGTCGCTGGACGCGCTGGACGCTTTCCTGAAATGGCGCGGCCAGGACGGCGCCACGGTGCTGCTGCGCGCCTTGAACGGCCTGCAGGCGGCACGCTACCTGGAAATCACCGAGGCCAACAAGACCCAGCGCCGTTTTCTGTTCGGCTGGATCAAGGAACGGGTGGCCATGTGATTGCGACCACCTGGCGCCCTCTGGCCGCCTGCCTCCTGTGCGGCGCCATCGCGGGCTGGACGGCGCAGGGCTGGCGTAAGGATGCCAGCATCGCCGAACTGCAGCGGGCGGCGGCCACCAGCAAAAGCACCGCCGCCACCGCACTGGCCCAGGCCACCGCCCGCGTGCTGACGCTGGAGCGCGCCGCTGGCGCCGCCCTGGCGCAGCGCGCCGACCACCTCAATCAGGAACAAACCCATGCGAAAACTGAACGTGACCGTTTTAACGATGACGTGCGCAGCGGCGCTGTGCGCCTGTCAATCCCCGTCGCCAGCGGCCACTGCGCCACAAGCGCAGATTCCGCCGCTGCCGCAAGCCATCGGCACCAAACGCGAGCCGAACTTGACCCAGCGACTGCGGCAGCTCTTGACGCCATTGCCGGCGACGGCGACGACGCCACCCGCCAGCTGAACGCCTGCATCGACGCCTACAACCTAGTACGAGACACCTACCATGTACAAACCGAATAGCCTGCGCCAGCACCTGGCCGCCGCGATTCCCCAGCTGCAGCGCGATCCCGACCGCCTGCTGGTCTTCGCAGATGAAGGGAACGTGGTGGCCAGTGCCACCGCGTCCCTCTCCTTCGAATACCGCTTCAAGCTCAACCTGATCGTCACCGATTACGCGGGCGACGCCGACGCCATCATGGTGGCCCTGATCGCCTGGCTGAAAGTCCACCAGCTCGACCTGATGGCCAACGAGGAAACGCGCAAGCACGGCATCGCCTTCGAGGTGGATTTTAATAATCATGAAACGGTCGACATTTCCATCAAGCTGGACCTGACCGAGCGCGTGGCCGTCAAGGCTGGCGAAGCGGGCCGCCTCGACATCAAACACCTGGCCGAGATACAGCACATGCCAGCCTACGCGGATGAGTTCTGGAAGCTGTATGACGGCGAGACCCTTCTGGCCGAATGGCGCACGCCCGAGGCGACGGCATGAGCGACGACCTGCACACTTTGGCAACCTGGGCCGGCGCCCTGCTGGCCAAGCTGCAGCCAGCCCAGCGCCGCGCCATCAATCACAAGGTAGCCATCGACCTGCGCCGCAGCCAGGCGCAGCGCATCAAGGCGCAGCAGGGGCCGGATGGCACGGCCTATACGGCGCGCAAGCGGCGCAAGGAATTCAAAGGCAAGAATGGACGCATCAAGCGGCAGAAGGCGGCCATGTTCGCCAAGATTCGTACTGCAAAACACCTGAAGGTGAAGGCGACCGGCGACCAGATCGAGGTCGGGTTCTTTGGCTGGGTGGCGCGCGTGGCGCATGTGCATCAGTTTGGCCAGCAAGACCGTTTGTCGAAAAAAGGGCCACTGTACAAGTACCGGGAGCGGCCACTGTTAGGAATGAGTGAGGCGAATCGGACGTTGATATGCGAATCGCTATTGCGTCACATAGAAAAAAACTAAGATGCATCGTAAGCGTCGGCCCTGCACCGTCTGGTCGTGGCAAGTAGCGTCTGCCAAAGTAGTTCCCATTACTTTTTGGCGGGAACTACTGTGGACACTGAAATGGAGTCGGTTATTCCTGTTGCACCGCTCCACCCATCTGGGTTCATGCATATGTCCTTCTAAATCGCTAAGCCCGGCAGCGACTCTATCGGCGGCGTCCATCCCGCCAGCGCCGGTTTCCTCCGCGATTTGTAGGCGTTCGTCGCATGGGAGAAAATACGGGCGTCCGTGCCGCTAGAATGGGGGCGAGTTAAACACAAGGAATTTAATGAGTTCTCCCCCATTTTTGCCATTCAACGCGCCTCCCGTATCGGAAGTCAAGCACGACCGCCACCTTGTGCGCCGCTACTTGCTGCAGTCTGCGCTGCGCTTAAACGCCGGTTCACTCTTGTTCCTGTCGCTGGCAATCGCGCTGCTTCCGCTCTGGCTGAACCACACCCCGGCCGCGCCGGGCGAAATGGAGACCCGCAAGCTGACTCCGTACATTGTCAGCGGCGTTGTGGCGGCGGTGATGGTCTGGCTCGCGCTGATGTCTAATGGGATCGCACGCAGCTTTCTAGCGCGGCTGAGCGAAGAGGGCAAGGCGCTGAGTGTCGAGGCGATGGCTTCCATGGTTACGCGTCGTATCCATGCGCCGTTCAATCCCTACACCACCTTTGACCTGTGCACCGAGTCCCTATCGGGGCTGGCGCTCGGCATGGCACTTGGCTACTCCGGTCCGCCTGCGTTTTTTCACGACCCTTTCAAGGGCCGGATCGTGCTGGGTCGCTGGCGCCCGTTGGTGCTGGGGCGCCATGTCGACGTGAGAATATCGTCCGATTTGGGCCCCAGCTGCGACATTGAGTTGCGCTGCCGACCTGGCCTGGCTTGGTTCGCGATCCAGCAGGGTGAGTCGCTAAAGACTGCCGAGATGGTGTCTACCCAACTGCAACAGCACCTCGCGCGCCATGCAAGCGCACTAAATGCGGCTCGGCGTGAGCGCGAGCTGGAACGCACCTCTCTGCAGGCACGTCTTTCAGCCTTGCAGGCCCAGGTAGAGCCGCACTTCCTGTTCAATACCCTGGCAAATCTAAAGTATCTGATCCGCACCGACCAGCGGGCCGCGCAAGAGATGCTCGACCATCTGGTCGGCTACCTGCAAAACGCGATGCCCGATATGCGCTCGGTGTCCTCGACCTTGGGACGAGAAATGGATCTTGTTAGCGACTACCTGGCGGTGATGCGCATCCGCATGGGCACGCGCCTACGCTACGCTGTCGAAGTGGCCGAAGAATTGCGCAGCCTGCCGTTCCCGCCGGCGATGCTGATCTCGCTTGTGGAGAACGCCGTCAAACACGGCTTGGAGCGGGCCAGCCGACCGGGCCTGATTACCATCAGCGTAAGGCACGAAAGCGACAGCACGGACGGGCTGCTGAGCGTGTCTGTTGTCGACGACGGGGTCGGCTTGACCGAACAATCCGGGCAAGGAACGGGATTGGCGAATATTACAGAGCGCTTGCTGCTGCTATATGGACGGAAGGCTAGCCTTTTTGTGGAGCCGGGCGACGGACAAGGCGTATGTGCAGTGTTGACGGTGCCTATTGTCGGGAGCCACGCCTGATGCCAAGCGCTCTGATCGTCGAAGACGAGCCTTTGCTAAGGGCGGAGCTGGTGGACCAGCTGTACGCCTTGTGGCCCGAACTGCAAATCGCCGGCCAGGTCGAAAACGGCATCGACGCGGTGGCAAGCATCGACGTACTGAAACCGGACATCGTATTCCTGGACATACAGATGCCCGGCCTGAACGGCATGGAGGTGGCGCGCCATATTCCCGAGTCGTGCCAGGTAGTGTTCGTTACAGCGTATGCGGACTATGCCTTGGCCGCGTTCGATACCGGCGCGTCCGACTATCTGGTCAAGCCGGTGACGACCTCACGCCTGCTGCAGACGATCCGTCGTTTGAAGTCGCGCACGGCCGCAAGCCCGCCGCCGGCCGTGTGGGAACAGCTTTTTGAACAGGAGAGCGCACCGGTGTACCTCAAGTGGATCAAGGCCTCAAGCGGCAATTCGGTGCGGCTGGTGATGGTGAGCGAAGTGCTGTACTTCCAGTCGAACGAAAAGTACACGCGGGTGGTGACGGACAACGGCGATTCGCTGATTCGGTTGCCTCTCAAGTCCCTGCTCGATCAACTGGACCCGCAGTTGTTCACGCAAATCCACCGCAGTGCCGTCGTCAATCTGCAGGCCATTGACCGGATTGAACGCATTGAATCCGGGGTGCGCAGCGGCCCTGGGCTGGAGGTCATCCTGAAAGGCCGGACCGAGCGCCTGACCGTTAGTGAGGGATTTACCAAGCAGTTCCGCCAGATGTAGCAGGGATGTTAAAGACTCCCTGCCGATTGGCCGCCTTCGTGACGACGGCGGATTTGTTGGTTCAGTTCGAAGTGAATCATTTAATCATATTAAAAAAAGGAAAATAATGATAAATAAATGGATAGTCTCCCTGGCTTTGTTATTGCTGACCGTGACAGGGGCAATCGCAGCGCCCCCCCCGGTGGCGCCGACAGTGGAGGTCAGTCGGGCAGTCCGGTTGGAGGTCATCGATACGCTGATTGCCAAGCTCAATGCCCACTACGTTTTTCCAGACAAAGCCAAACAAGTCGAGGTTGTCTTGCGCCAGCATCAGCGCGAGGGCAAATACGATAGGGTCACGGACGGTCAACAACTCGCCAAACAGCTATTCGATGACATTGATGGCGTTATCCACGACAAGCATATGTTCATCGATGTCAGTGCCCACCCGGTGCCGCCCGATGATGCAATGCCGCCGCCGCCACAGACGCGGGCGGAATGGGAAAAACAAGTGCCGCCTGCCGTGCTTGAAAGGGTTCTTGCATCAAACCTTGGCGTGGAAAAGGTCGATCATCTTAGTCCCAATATCGGCTACCTGGAGATTTCCT
>NZ_JBFPNG010000035.1:0-271 GCF_040815535.1 Massilia sp. LMS1-1-1.1
TGAGCCAGGATCAAACTCTTCAGTTTAATCTCTGTTACTTTGCCGTTTTACCGGCATGGTCGAACTATTTAACTAGTTCAAACCCCTCGCATTGCGAGGTGTTTGCTCACTCAAAAAACTGACAGGCTACTTCCGAAGAAGTATCCTATTTCATTATTTCTTGTGAACATTTGATATTTTAAGTATTACGACAATCCGAAGATCATCGCTGCACTACATCAAATGCCCACACTTATCGACTGTTAATTGTTAAAGAACTGTATTCGGTACT
>NZ_JBFPNG010000036.1:0-269 GCF_040815535.1 Massilia sp. LMS1-1-1.1
ACTTATTCGCTTGTCCCTATAACGTTAGCCTCTGAAGACCGAAGTCATCAAAGAGCGCTACAGGGATAAGAAAGTACAACGTTGTTGCTTGTTTGTTGATACATACAATCATTACCCATCGATTTACTTTTTACGGCAAACCGATCAATAAATAATCTTTACTTCTTCCAGATTGTTAAAGAACATACAGCACTTGGTCTCGAAAAGACCAAACCTAAATTCAATCACCGATGTGATCAACTTACGTTTGAACTTTTGGTGGAGGATGA
>NZ_JBFPNG010000037.1:0-265 GCF_040815535.1 Massilia sp. LMS1-1-1.1
TATCGGCTGTTTAATTAAGAAGAAACAGTAGTCGTAGTAGTTCCGCGTTGGGGCTGTAGCTCAGCTGGTTAGAGCACCGTGTTGATAACGCGGGGGTCGTTGGTTCGAGTCCAACCAGCCCTACCAGTACAAATTCCCGGGGGATTAGCTCAGCTGGGAGAGCACCTGCTTTGCAAGCAGGGGGTCGTCGGTTCGATCCCGTCATCCTCCACCAAAGTTTTACTCGAAAGTGCAAACGTAAGCCGGTCAACAAGACTGTGGTTTA
>NZ_JBFPNG010000038.1:0-264 GCF_040815535.1 Massilia sp. LMS1-1-1.1
CATGTGCACTTATTCGCTTGTCCCTATAACGTTAGCCTCTTCATTCTTTCAAACGAAAAGAGCGCTACAGGGATAAGAAAGTACAACGTTGTTGCTTGTTTGTTGATACATACAATCATTACCCATCGATTTGCTTGTTACGGCAAACCGATCAATAAATAATCTTTACTTCTTCCAGATTGTTAAAGAACGAAACAGCTTTGATCGCTAAAAGATCAAACCTAAACCACAGTCTTGTTGACCGGCTTACGTTTGCACTTTCGA
>NZ_JBFPNG010000039.1:0-263 GCF_040815535.1 Massilia sp. LMS1-1-1.1
TCTGGAAGAAGTAAAGATTATTTATTGATCGGTTTGCCGTAAAAGGTAAATCGATGGGTAATGATTGTATGTATCAACAAACAAGCAACAACGTTGTACTTTCTTATCCCTGTAGCGCTCTTTGATGGTTTATCCATCAGAGGCTAACGTTATAGGGACAAGCGAATAAGTGCACATGGTGGATGCCTTGGCGATTACAGGCGATGAAGGACGTAGTAGCTTGCGATAAGCTGCGGGGAGTGAGCAAACACACTTTGATCCGC
>NZ_JBFPNG010000040.1:0-262 GCF_040815535.1 Massilia sp. LMS1-1-1.1
GGGCTTACGGCGTGGAGGCTTTTCACCCCCATTATCGCTACTCATGTCAGCATTCGCACTTCTGATACCTCCAGCATCCTTTACAAGACACCTTCGCAGGCTTACAGAACGCTCTCCTACCATATATCCTAAGATATATCCGCAGCTTCGGTGACTGGCTTAGCCCCGTTACATCTTCCGCGCAGGACGACTCGATCAGTGAGCTATTACGCTTTCTTTAAATGATGGCTGCTTCTAAGCCAACATCCTGACTGTTTTAGCC
>NZ_JBFPNG010000041.1:0-261 GCF_040815535.1 Massilia sp. LMS1-1-1.1
AGTAGGTAGCTTAACCGTAAGGAGGGCGCTTACCACGGTAGGATTCGTGACTGGGGTGAAGTCGTAACAAGGTAGCCGTATCGGAAGGTGCGGCTGGATCACCTCCTTTCTAGAGTTTGCACGAATCGGGTAACTGATTCACGCATCAAATGTTCACACTTATCGGCTGTTTAATTAAGAAGAAACAGTAGTCGTAGTAGTTCCGCGTTGGGGCTGTAGCTCAGCTGGTTAGAGCACCGTGTTGATAACGCGGGGGTCGTT
>NZ_JBFPNG010000042.1:0-260 GCF_040815535.1 Massilia sp. LMS1-1-1.1
AAGTGTGTTTGCTCACTCCCCGCAGCTTATCGCAAGCTACTACGTCCTTCATCGCCTGTAATCGCCAAGGCATCCACCATGTGCACTTATTCGCTTGTCCCTATAACGTTAGCCTCTTCATTCTTTCGAACGAAAAGAGCGCTACAGGGATAAGAAAGTACAACGTTGTTGCTTGTTTGTTGATACATACAATCATTACCCATCGATTTACCTTTTACGGCAAACCGATCAATAAATAATCTTTACTTCTTCCAGATTGT
>NZ_JBFPNG010000043.1:0-259 GCF_040815535.1 Massilia sp. LMS1-1-1.1
CTCGCTGAACGACGCATGCAAATGCTGAGTAAAGTAGAGAAAAAGAAGGAGTTGACGGACGTAGCGAAATGCTTCATACTCTTCCTTCTTCGCAGCTGACAAACACAACGCTTTGTCGATAGCGCGAGAGTAGTAAATAAGCAGTACCGAATACAGTTCTTTAACAATTAACAGTCGATAAGTGTGGGCATTTGATGTAGTGCAGCGATGATCTTCGGATTGTCGTAATACTTAAAATATCAAATGTTCACAAGAAATA
>NZ_JBFPNG010000044.1:0-256 GCF_040815535.1 Massilia sp. LMS1-1-1.1
ATTATTTCTTGTGAACATTTGATATTTTAAGTATTACGACAATCCGAAGATCATCGCTGCACTACATCAAATGCCCACACTTATCGACTGTTAATTGTTAAAGAACTGTATTCGGTACTGCTTTCGCATTATCGACAAAGCGTTGTGTTTGTCAGCTGCGAAGAAGGAAGAGTATGAAGCATTTCGCTAAATCCGTCAACTCCTTCTTTTCCTGCTCATCGCCGTTTCCGGTGATCCTCAACTGCCGCAGTGACTG
>NZ_JBFPNG010000045.1:0-614269 GCF_040815535.1 Massilia sp. LMS1-1-1.1
TTTCATTATTTCTTGTGAACATTTGATATTTTAAGTATTACGACAATCCGAAGATCATCGCTGCACTACATCAAATGCCCACACTTATCGACTGTTAATTGTTAAAGAACTGTATTCGGTACTGCTTATTTACCACTCTCGCGCTATCGACAAAGCGTTGTGTTTGTCAGCTGCGAAGAAGGAAGAGTATGAAGCGTTTGCAGCATTTCGTCAACCTTCTTTTTTTCTCGCCTTATTCAGCATTTGCATGCGTCGTTCAGCGAGGGGGCAAATTATAGCCCTGCCTCACATTCCCCGCAAGCGCTATTTACCGCCCCTCACCGCCCAGCAAGCCTTGCCTTCACTTCAAGCGCCTTTTTGTGCAGCCTGTCGCAATCGGCTGGCGTAGTTCGTGGTCTTTAGGCACAGTGGCAACATCAGACTCTGACGCTACGCAACAAGCGGTTAAACTTGCCCGCTGCGTTGATTAACTCTTGTACTTGAAAGTGCCCCCATGCTTCCGATTTCCAGCCTGCCCGAATTGTTGAAAACCATCCTCGCTTGGTTGCAACGGGCATTCGACGCGACGACGACCTGGGTCACCCAACTGTCCTGGTGGAAATTCTTCCTGTTCGCTGCGCTGGCCCTGATCGCCGGTTCCATTTTGCAAGATGAACTGTTCTCGTCCGGCCCGGACGAAGAAGTTGTCATCAAGTCGCATAAACGCAGCAGCAAGGGCTCGGGTGAAACCAATATCCTGATCGACGATACAGGCATTCATTTCAATCCCCGCAACAGCAAGAACCGGCGCAGCAGCGCGGCCGATGCAGCCAGCGATCCGGCCGACGCCGCCGAGGCGGACGCGCAAGCCAGTGCCGTGCCGCCGGCACCGCCTGAACCGCCGGCCGCCCCCGCCAAACCCAGCTATCCGGTGACCACCAATGCATCGGGCGAAGAAGTCCATATTGAATTGCCGCCGCAAATCGGCGAAGAGCTGTCAAATGCCATCGAAGAAGCCGTCGATGATGCAGCTGAACAAAAAGTGTCGCGCTATCACCAGCAAGCGTCGACCTGGTTCAAGAGCTTTGTCTCCTTGCTGGTGTTGGCCCTGTTCGCCATGAAAGCCCTGGTCGGCGGCAAGAAACGCGCGGAAGCGGAAACCGTCACGGCGAACGAAGCGGCCGAGCGCGAATCCATGCAGCGCCAGCTCAGCGAAGCGAAGATGCAGATGATGCAGGCGCAAGTCGAGCCGCACTTCCTGTTCAACACGCTTGCCTCGGTCGAACACCTGATCCAGGTTGATCCGCCGCGCGCGGCCAAGATGCAGCGCAGCCTGATTCAATATCTGCGCGCCGTGCTGCCGCAAATGCGCGACAACGCCCTGATTACCAACCTGGGCCGTGAAGCGGACATGGTGCAAGCGTATTTGAACCTGCTGAAAATGCGCATGGAAGAACGCCTGACCGTCGATTTCCAGATTCCCGATGGCCTGCGCAGCGCCGCCTTCCCGCCCATGATGCTGCAATCGATGGTGGAAAATGCCATCAAGCACGGCCTGGAAGTCAAACCGGAAGGCGGTACCCTGCGCATCGTGGCCGAAGTGGCGCACAGCAAATTGCGCGTGACGGTCACCGACGACGGCCTGGGCTTTGGCGTGGTGCCCAGCGATGGCACGGGCCTCGGTTTACCGACCATCCGCGAGCGTTTGAAACTGCTGCATGGCGACCAGGGCAGCCTGACCATTACGCCAAATCAACCGTCCGGCGTGTGCGCCGTGATCGAAGTGCCCTATCAATTGTCCAAATAAGACAGAGTAGTTGATAAAAACGCTAAATCATTGAATAATCAATCTTCGCCCGTTCACACTTGAGACTTATGCCTACCGCTATTATTGCCGACGACGAAAGACTGATGCGCGACCAGCTGCGCCTGCGCCTGGGCCAGGCCTGGCCTGAACTGGAAATCATCGGCGAAGCCAAGAATGGCGACGAAGCGATCGAACTGGTGGAACAACTCAAGCCCGACTTTGCCTTCCTCGATATCCGCATGCCGGGCAAGACGGGCATGGAAGCGGCGCAAGTAATAGGCAGCAAGACGCATATCGTCTTCGTCACGGCCTATGACAGCCACGCCGTCGAAGCTTTCGAGCGGGGCGCCGTCGACTACGTGCTCAAGCCGCCCGAGCACGAGCGCTTGCTGGTGACGGTGGAGCGCCTGAAAACGCACTTGAACAAGCCGGCCCTGGACGTCAACAGCAGCGTCACGGCCATGCTGTCGCAGCTGGCGGAAAAAATCACGGCCAAGCCCACGTATTTGCAATGGATACAGGCCAGCATCGGCCAGGACTTGCGCATGATTCCCGTGGAAGAGATCCTGTTCTTCCGTTCGGACGAGAAATACACGTGCGTGCAGACAGCCAAGTACGAGGCGCTGATCCGCAAACCCGTGCGCGACCTGGCTGAAGAGCTCGATCCTTCGCTGTTCTGGCAAATCCACCGCGCCACCCTCGTCAATGTGAATGCCATCGAAGGCGTGACGCGCGACATCCGCGGCCGCCACCTGGTCCTCATCAAAGGCAAGTCCGACAAGCTCGAAGTGAGCCGCAGCTTCCTGCACCTGTTCAAGCAAATGTAAGTCTCCGCCGCCCGGTCCAGGCCGGCGCGGCGCATGCCTCTCTTCTGCCCCCTTTCTGCGCCACATCAAACCGCGCCGCGCCAGCAGGCATAGGCTATATCAAGTCCCGCCCGTCATTCCTGCACTGCCTGCCTTCGCCCACGTTCGCAAGGAGACCCCAATGCCCGACCGAGGCAGTCCCGCGCTGCTGCGCATCTTGCCGCTGGGTATGGCGGCGGCGCTTTTGCTGTGCCTGTTTCCTCCACTGAAAGCCCGCCGGCAACAGCAGGCGCGCGGCCAGGCCATCATCGACAACGCCAGCGACGCCATCATCAGTATCGACAGCCGGCAAATCATCCTGCATGCGAACGCGGCGGCGGCCAGATTGTTCGACGACACGCCGGCCGCCATGTGCGGCATGCCCCTGGGCCACTACATCCTGCGCGACTTGCGTACCCTCGGCAGCCTGGGCACGCACGATGGCGATCCGCCGTTTGACGACATCAGCCTGGAGCTGCGCCTGACGGGCCGGCGCGCCACCGACTACACCTTGATGGGACGGCGCAGCGATGGCGCCATGTTTCCCCTCGAAGGTTCGCTCTCGGCCATGCAGGAAGATGGCCAGAGCGTGTTTACCATCATCGTGCGCGACATCAGCGCACGCCAGCAGATGCATGAACAGCTGGCCCGTTCCTTTTCGCAACTGCGTGAATTGTCGAGCGCGCTGCAAACCATCCGCGAAGAAGAGCGCAAGCATATCGCGCGCGAACTGCATGATGATCTGGGGCAGTTGCTGGCTACCTTGCGCGTCGACCTGACTCTCGTGCGCCAGCACACGGATACCACCGCGTCCCTGCAGGCGCTGCTGCACAGCATGGACGGCTTGCTGGTGACGTCCATCACCTCGCTGCGGCGCATCGCCAGCAACCTGCGTCCGCGCGCGCTCGATGAAGGAGGATTGTATTTTGCGCTACAAAAACTGCGCTACGACTTCCTGCTGCGCCGCGCCATCCATTTCGACTTGCTGGCCGACGAAGCCGACCTCGTGCTCGACGACGCGCGCAGCACGGCCATCTACCGCATCGTGCAGGAAGCGCTGACGAATATCGCGCGCCATGCCGAGGCCAGCCACATCACCATCGCCCTGCACCGCATCGATTCCTCGCTGGCGATCACCATCCAGGATGACGGCCGCGGCATTGCCGAACACGATCTGGAAAAAGCCACGGCGCTTGGCTTGCTGGGCATGCGCGAACGGGTATGGGGCTTGAACGGCAACATCCATATCGGTACCGATAGCGAACTGGGCGGCACGCGCATCGAAATCTCGCTACCCATGCATGCCGAGGCGGCCGCCGCGGCCATGTAATAAAAAAGGCGCCCGCAGGCGCCTTTTCTTCATCACATCGAATGATGCTTAGAATTTGTGTGCCAGACCGATCTGATACGAGGTCAGCGACTTGACGCGCTCGCGGCCAGCGTAAGCGTACACGTCGGTGCGCTTCGACAGGTGGTAGTCGTAGCCAATGCCGAATTCCTTGATGGTGTCCTGATCCTTGAACTTGTTGTTGCTTTGCTCTTGCTTGCCGTACGACACTTTGGCATCGCCGCCGCCAACCGTGTAGTTCAGGCCGATCAGGTAGGACTTGAATTCGCCAGTCGTGGCAACTTTGGTGTCGCCTTTCGAATAGGCGGCCGTGATCTTGGCTGGGCCGAATTTATAGCCGCCACCGATGGACCACAGGTCAGGCTTGGCAGCCGTTGCCGTCGCTTGTACGGCTTTTTCGTAGCCGGCGTGCAAGCTGATCGGGCCATTGTCGTAGGTTGCCAAGCCGATCACGCCTGCGTCAGCGCTGTTGACTTCGCTCAGCACGTATTGCAGGCTGCCCACGAAACCGTCAAAGCTTGGGCTGTTGTAGGTCACGGCATTGTTGACGCGCGACGTGCCGACGCCCGAACGCAGCAGGGTTTCATTGTTCTTGCCGACCACGCCGTAGGTGTTGAATGGGTCGACGCGGGCGATGGTGCCGTCGACCAGATTCTTGGTGCGGCCCAGGATGGCGGTACCGAAAGCGCCTTTCAAGCCCACGTAGGCTTGACGGTCGAACAACACGCCTTTTTGCGCGCCGGTGTCAGCCAGGAATTCACTTTCCAGGTTGAAAATTGCGGACAGGCCGCCACCCAGATCTTCCGTACCCTTGAAACCAAGGCGCGACGCATTGTTTTCGCGTTGTACCGTTGGCTGGCCAGTGGTCTTGGCAATACCGAGGTCAACCAGGCCATACACGGTGACGTTCGATTGTGCTTGTGCCGTAGCTGCTGCGAAGGTGCCGATGATCAATGCTGCCAGAGTAATTTTTTTCACTTGAGATTCTCTACATTAGGTTGGACAAGAGTGGTGCTGCTTAGCTGCTGAACCGAATCATGCCCACCAAATACTTCAACAATATGACATCGACAAGATGTTGCTTTTTGGCACAACGTCATGTCAGATAAAAACAACAGACGAAAAAAAACCGCCCGGAGGCGGTTCATGCGGCAACAGCTTACTTCAGGCGGCAGCTCAGCAGCCAATAGTACTCCAGGCGCTTCATGCGAATTTCGCGGGCCGAGTGGGCAAACTTCTTGCGCAGGTGGCTATCCGACGGGAAATTCTTCAGCACTTCATAGCGCTCGCCCCCATCCGTCGTGCGGAACTGGTGGGTATTGCCTTCCAGGTCGGTGCGCGCGATCACGGTGCTGCTGCCATCGACATAGGAATTGTCGATCAGTACCAGCAGGATGTCCTTGCCCAGTTTCGTGCGCAATTGCTTCAGGTACTTGTCCTGGTCTTCGCGCTTGACGTGCGACCACCAGAAACCGGCGAACACGGCCGTGAACTTGCCCAGCAAGTCATCGGGCAAATTGAAGGCGTCGAGCTTGGTGAAACTGACGTTGTCGGGCAAGCCGCGCGATTGGGCCAGCGCCAGCATTTCATCGTTGATATCGGTGGCCAGCACGGACTCGGCCGACTCGGCGACCACTTCCGTCCAGTAGCCGGTGCCGCAAGCCAGTTCCAGCACGGTGTGGCCTTCCAGCACGTCGGCGACCTTGTCGCGCAACACTTCCAGGTCTTCCTGGCGTTCGGGCTTGTCATAGACGCGCTCGTACTGCTGCGCGATGGTGGCGTAATATTTGGCAAGCTGATCGGTAATCATTGTTTCTTCTCTTCTTAAATAATCTTGGCCAGGCAACCGCCCGGCCGGCTTCATGCATTGTTTATAGTTCGTAGTGCTCTTTATCACCGCTCATCGCCTGCTCTATGAGCTTGCGGTTCAGGGTCGGCGTCAGCAACTCGATAAAGGTATAGATATAGCTGCGCAAATACGCGCCCTGCTTGACGGCCACGCGCGACACATTCATGCCGAACAGATGGCCGACTGGGATGGCGCGCAAGCCTTTGTCGCGCTCGGCATCGAAGGCCATACCCGCTATGATACCAATCCCCATGCCCAACTCGACATAAGTCTTGATGACGTCCGCATCGATGGCTTCGAGCAAGATGTCCGGCTTCAAGCCGCGCAGCACGAAAGCGTGGTCGATCTTGTTGCGTCCGGCGAACGCGCTGTCATAGGTAATCAGGGGGAAAGCGGCGATTTCTTCCAGGGTCACGGACTTCGATTTGAGCAGCGGATGATCGACGGGCACCACCACCACGTGCTCCCATTGATAGCATGGCAAGGTAATCAAGCCATCGATGGCCGCGATCGATTCCGTGGCGATGGCCAGGTCGGCCTGGTCGCGCTGCACCATCTCGGCGATCTGGCGCGGATTGCCTTGCAGCAACGATAATCTTACCTTCGGGAACTTCAGCATGAAAGCTTGCACGACCTTGGGCAGAGTGTAGCGCGCCTGCGTGTGCGTGGTGGCAATGGTAAAGCTGCCGCTGTCCTGCGCCGCGAATTCCTTGCCGATGCGCTTCATGCTGTCGATTTCCTGCATGATCAGCTCGACCGACTCGAGCACCAGGCGGCCCGGCTCCGTCAAGCCGCGGATGCGCTTGCCATGGCGCGTGAAAATATCCACGCCCAGCTCTTCCTCCAGCTCGATGATGGCTTTCGATACGCCCGGTTGCGACGTAAACAAGGCCTTGGCGGCGTCCGTCAGGTTGTAATTCTGCCGGACCGCTTCGCGCACGAAGCGCAGTTGATGGAGATTCATTGCTGGTTTGCCCTAGATTGCCGTGATTTGCCGAGTTTCCGCCCCACCCATGATTTTGCGTTCATGCATATACGCATATCGCATATAAGCAAATGCGTACTTAGTAGTTTGGAATAAACACTAAGTTTATTACTATTGCGGGTACTTTGGGGGTGCAAGCATGACTTTGTCTTATATAGTCTCAGGATTTGCCGTAGGATTACTCGTAGGAATGACCGGCGTGGGCGGCGGCTCGCTGATGACGCCGCTGTTAACCCTGCTGTTTGGCGTACCGCCTTCCGTGGCCGTCGGTACCGACCTGGCGTTCGCCTCGATCACCAAGAGCGCGGGAACGCTGACGCACCGCCTGCGCGGCACCATCCGCTGGGATATCGTCAAGCGCCTGTGCATCGGCGCCCTGCCCGCCGCCGTCCTCGCGACCTTGGCGCTGAAATCGTTCGGCACCCTGTCGCCGGAAATCGGCCAGATCATCCGCTACTCGATCGCCGGCTCCGTGCTGCTGACCGTCGTGGCGCTGATTTTCAAGGGCCGCATGCTGGCCTGGATTAACGCCCACCCCGAGAAACAATTGCAAGGCAACAAGCTTGCCGCTGCGACCATTATTGCCGGCGCCGTGCTGGGCGTGCTGGTAACGGTCTCGTCGATCGGCGCCGGCGCCATCGGCGCGACCCTGCTGGTGATGCTGTATCCACGCATGAGCTCGGCCGAAGTGGCGGGCACCGATATCGCCTATGCCGTGCCTCTGACGGCCATCGCCGCCCTGGGCCACTGGTGGCTCGGTTCCATCCACTGGGAATTGCTGGCCTCCTTGCTGGTCGGCTCCCTGCCCGGCATTACGCTCGGTTCCTGGGTCGCCCGCTCCGTGCCGGAAAAGTTTTTACGAGTGCTGCTGGCGATGACCTTGACCGGCGTGGCAGTGAAGCTAATCTATTAATTACCGAACAAGTGACAAGAGCAGTATCAAGAACATAATCCCAGGCAATCTTCCAGCACCCCGGCTTTTTTAGGAATTGATATGTACCATTACGATCAGTACGACCACCTCATCATCAAAGAACGCATCGCCCAGTACCGAGACCAGGTTGCGCGCCGTATCGCCAATGAACTGACGGAAGAGGAATTCATTCCGCTGCGCCTGCAAAACGGCCTGTACATGCAACGCCACGCCTACATGCTGCGCATCGCCGTGCCGTACGGCTTGCTGTCGGCCAAGCAGATGCGCATGTTCGCGCACATCGCGCGCAAGTACGACCGCGGCTATGGCCACTTCACGACGCGCCAGAACATCCAGTTCAACTGGATCGAGCTGGAGCAGACTCCCGATATCCTGACGGACCTCGCTTCCGTGGAAATGCACGCGATCCAGACGTCCGGCAACTGTATCCGTAATACAACATCGGACCCGTTCGCCGGCGTCGCGGCCGATGAAATCATCGATCCGCGCCCGTACGCGGAAGTATTGCGCCAGTGGAGCACCTTCCACCCCGAATTCATCGCCCTGCCGCGTAAATTCAAGGTCGCCATCAATGGCGCCGAGGAAGACCGCGCCGCCATCGCCGTGCACGATATCGGCTTGACGGCCGTGCGCAACGAAGCAGGCGAAGTGGGCTTCAAGGTGATGGCAGGTGGCGGCATGGGCCGCACGCCGATTTTGGGCAGCGTCGTGCGCGACTTCCTGCCATGGCAGCATTTGCTGACCTACATCCAGGCCATCATGCGCGTGTACAACTTGCACGGCCGCCGCGACAACAAATACAAGGCGCGCATCAAGATTTTGCTGAAAGCCATCGGCGTGGAAGAATTCACGCGCCAGGTGGAAGCCGAGTGGGTCGACTTGAAAGACGGTCCGGAAACCCTGACGACCGAGGAAATGCAGCGCGTCGCGGACTTCTTCAATCCGCCCGCCTACCTGGCCTTGCCGGAACTCGACTACAAGGCCGAGCACGCGGACAACAAGGCCTATGTGAACTGGCTGGCGCGCAACGTCAAGCCGCACCAGCGCCCCGGCTATGTGGCCGTCGTGCTATCCCTGAAGAAAACGGGCGTGCCGCCCGGCGACGCGACGGCCGAGCAGATCGACTTCGTGGCCGACCTGGCCGACCGCTACAGCTTTGGCGAACTGCGCGTGACGCATGAGCAAAACCTGGTGCTGGCCGACGTCGAGCAATCGAAACTGTTCACGCTGTGGCAGGAAGCCAAGGCGCACGGCCTGGCCACGCCGAACATCGGTTTGCTGACGGACATGATCTGCTGCCCCGGTGGCGATTTCTGCTCGCTGGCGAACGCCAAGTCGCTGCCGATCGCTGCCGCCATCGCGGAACGTTTCGACAGCATCGACTTCCAGCACGACATCGGCGAGATCGAACTGAATATTTCCGGCTGCATCAATGCCTGCGGTCACCATCACGTGGGCAGCATCGGCATCCTCGGCGTCGACAAGGATGGCAGCGAATGGTATCAAGTGTCGATAGGCGGCGCGCAAGGCAACAACGCGGCCATCGGCAAGATCATCGGACCATCGTTCTCTTCCCTGCAGATGCCTGAAGTCATCGGCCGCCTGCTGCACGTCTACGTGCGCGACCGCCACGAAGGCGAGCGCTTCGTCGACACGGCCCAGCGCCTGGGCCTGGCGCCGTTCAAGGAACACGTATATGCAACGCCGATCACGGTCGGCAACCTGGTGGGAGAAGACGAATATGTTTGAAGTACGCGAAGAAATCATCAAGAACGCCGCCGTGGTGCCGAATACCTGGGGCTTGCTGCGCCTCGATGAAAACGACACGCCGGAAATGGTGGTCGTGCCAGCCGGCAAGGTCATCGTGCCGCTGCTCGTATGGCAAGCCCAGCGCGAAACCTTGGCCGCCCGCCTGCCCGACATCGGCGTATGGCTGGCCAGCGACGAGCGCCCGGAAGAACTGGCGGCCGACGTGGCGCAGCTGCCCGTCATCGGCGTGGACTTCCCGAAATTCACGGATGGCCGCGGCTATTCCATCGCCTTCAACCTGCGCGCCCGCCTCGGTTTCCAAGGTGAATTGCGGGCAATTGGCGACGTGCTGCGCGACCAGCTGTTTTCCATGCACCGGGTCGGCTTCGACGCGTATGCGACACGCCCCGACCGCAGCATCCATGACGCCCTGAAAGGTTTATCGGTCTTTTCGGAAACCTACCAGGCGTCGTGGGATCAAAAATCGCCGCTGTTCCGCCGCCACCAGCGCGAAGGCCAGAATCCTGACCTCGACAACGCGGCCGGCATCTGAGGACCAATCATGAGCGATTTGACTTCTTTGATTGACGCCACCGAGCAAACGCTGACACGTATCGCCGCGGATTTTTCGCCGGCCGTGTTCGCGTCCAGCCTGGCAGCCGAAGACATGGTGCTGACCGACATGATACTCAAGGCGAAACTGCCCATCGGCATCTTTTCCCTGGAAACAGGCCGCTTGCACCAGGAAACCCTGGCCGTGCTCGACAAGGTGAAAACCCGCTACGACCACGACATCACCTTGTACCGCCCGCAGCCGGAAGCAGTGGCCGCTTACGTGGAACAGAACGGTCTGAACGCGTTCTACAACAGCGTCGAGATGCGCCGCGAATGCTGCCGCATCCGCAAGGTCGAGCCGCTGGGCCGCGCCCTGGCCGGCAACAAGGCCTGGGTCACGGGACAGCGCCGCGCGCAGTCCACTACGCGCGCCGAATTGCACATGCAGGAAGACGACGCGGCGCACGCGATGACGAAATTCAATCCGCTGGCGGACTGGTCGGAAGAAGACGTGTGGGCCTACATCCGCGCCAACGACGTGCCGTACAACGCGCTGCACGACCAGGGCTACCCGTCGATCGGCTGCGAACCGTGCACGCGGGCCGTGCAGCCGGGCGAAGATGTGCGCGCCGGACGCTGGTGGTGGGAAAACCCGGATTCGAAAGAATGCGGCCTGCACATGGTGGACGGCAAACTGATACGCATCAAATCCGTGGCAGCCTGAACAGACACAACAGACTCAGCAGAACAAGAAAGCACCCATATGAGCAATATTTTGAACCAGCGTCACCTCGACAGCCTTGAATCGGAAGCCATCCACATCATGCGCGAAGTGGCGGCCGAATCGGCCAACCCTGCGCTGCTGTTTTCCGGCGGCAAGGATTCCGTCGTCCTGCTGCGCCTGGCCGAGAAAGCCTTCCGCCCAGGCAAGTTTCCATTCCCCCTCGTGCATATCGACACGGGCCACAACTTCCCGGAAGTCATCACGTTCCGCGACAAGAAAGTGGAGGAACTGGGCGAACGCCTGATCGTCGGCTCCGTGGAAGACTCGATCAAGCGCGGCACCGTGCGCCTGCGCAACCCGGCCACGGATTCACGCAACGCGGCCCAGGCCGTGACCTTGCTGGAAACCATCGCCGAACACGGTTTTGACGCCTGCATCGGCGGCGCGCGCCGCGACGAAGAAAAGGCCCGCGCCAAGGAACGCATCTTTTCCTTCCGCGACGAATTCGGCGCCTGGGACCCGAAAGCCCAGCGTCCGGAATTGTGGGACCTGTATAACACTCGCGTGCATCCCGGTGAAAACATGCGCGTCTTCCCGATCTCCAACTGGACCGAGCTGGACGTGTGGCAATACATCGCCCGCGAGCAACTCGAATTGCCGCCGATCTACTTCGCGCACGAGCGCCAGGTGATCCCGCGTAATGGTTTGCTCGTGCCGCTGACGGATCTGACGCCGCCGCGCGAAGGCGAAACGGTCGAAACGCAAGTCGTGCGCTTCCGCACGGTGGGCGATATCTCGTGCACCTGCCCCGTATCGTCCGATGCGGCGACGGTCGACGCCATCATCGCCGAGACGGCAATCACGCAAATCACGGAGCGGGGCGCCACCCGCATGGATGACCAGACTTCCGAAGCCTCGATGGAAAAACGCAAGAAAGCAGGGTATTTCTAATGAACGCAGCAATCCAGAACACCAACCTCACCGACAGCCTGGAGCGCGGCATGCTGCGCTTCATCACGGCCGGTTCCGTCGATGATGGCAAGAGCACCCTGATCGGCCGCTTGCTGTTCGACAGCAAGGGCATCTTCGCCGACCAGCTCGACGCCATGTCGCGCTCCAAGCACAAGCGCACGGTGGGCGACACGGTCGACCTGTCCTTGCTGACGGACGGCCTGGAAGCGGAACGCGAGCAAGGCATCACCATCGACGTGGCATACCGCTACTTTGCCACGCCGAAACGCAAGTTCATCATCGCCGACACGCCGGGCCACGAGCAATACACGCGCAACATGGTGACGGGTGCTTCCACCGCCGACGCCGTCATCATCCTGATCGACGTGTCGAAAGTGAAGCTGGGCGACGACGGCAGCGTGGAATTGCTGATCCAGACCAAGCGCCACTCGACGATTGCCCATTTGCTGCAGATCGAGCACGTGGTCGTGGCCGTCAACAAGATGGACCTCGTCGACTACGATGAAACGGTGTACAACCGCATCGTGGCCGCCTACCGCGAATTCGCCCAGTCGCTGGGCTTGAAGGACATCACACCGATCCCGCTGTCGGCGCTCACCGGCGACAACGTCGTCGAGCGCGGCGACAAGCTGGGCTGGTACACGGGCCCGACCCTGATCGAGCTGCTCGAATCGCTGTCCGTCTACGACGAATCGCACGACACGCCCTTCCGCTTCCCGGTGCAGCTGGTGGCGCGCCACAACGGCCACGAAGCAAACGACTTCCGCGGCTATATGGGCCGCATCGAGGCGGGCAAGGTCAGCATCGGCGACACCCTCGTGGTGCAGCCATCGGGCCAGACGGCAACCGTCAAGGATATCGTCACCCTGGACGGTTCGCTGAGCACCGCCGTGGTGGGCCAGTCCGTGACCCTGCTGCTCAATGAGTACCTCGATATCTCGCGCGGCGACTTGCTGGCGAGCAGCGAGCGCCCTGCCACCCTGCTGAAACAAGTGGTAGCCGACGTGTGCTGGCTGTCGGAAGACGCGCTGGACTTGCGCCGCAAGTACTGGATCAAGCACGGCACCAGGCAGACGGCGGCCAAGGTGACGGCGATCGAATCGATCCTCGACATCAATACGCAGCAGCGCCATCCGGCCGAAGGCTTGAAACTGAACGACATCGCCCGCATCAGCCTGAACGTGCAGCAAGCGCTGGCGGCCGACGCGTATGCCGATATCCGCGCCACCGGCGCCTTCATCCTGATCGATGAAGTCACCCACCAGACCGTCGCGGCCGGCATGGTTCGGCTCTAATCCCGTATCGTCCAGGAAAGGCAGCCACATGAACAGCTCCCCATCTCTCCCCGGCAAGGTCTACCTGATCGGCGCCGGGCCCGGCGCGCAAGACCTGATGACCTTGCGCGGCGCACGCCTGCTGGCGCAAGCGGACGTCGTGCTGCACGACGCGCTGGTCACCGAAGAGATGCTGGAGCTGTGCCCGCAAGCGCAAAAGATCCTGGTCGGCAAGCGCTGCGGCCAGTTGTCGACGGCGCAAGCGTTCATCAACAAGCAACTGGTCGACAATGCGCGCAAGCACGCCGTCGTCGTGCGCCTGAAAGGGGGCGACCCCATGCTATTCGGCCGTGCCGACGAGGAATTGCGCGCGCTGGAAGAAGCGGGCATCGCCGTCGAAGTGGTGCCCGGCATTACCACGGCTCTGGCGGCCGCGGCCGCTACACAGCAGCCGCTGACCAAACGGGGCGTGTCGCGCAGCGTCGCCTTTTTTACGTCCAGCACGGCACCGGGCGAACCGGACCAGACGCGCATTCCCGACTGCGACACCCTCGTGCAATACATGGGCGGCCGCGAAGCCATCGCCACGGCCCAGCGCCTGCTGGCCCAGGGCCGCCGTGCCGACACCCCGGTGGTGGTGATTGAAAACTGCAGCCGGCCGGACCAGCGCATCGTGCGCCTGACGCTGAGCGCGCTGGCGCATGGCCTGGGCGACAACCACGGTCCCGTGCTGGTGATGCTGGGCGACGCCATGGCCGCGCGCACGCACCAAACCATCGAAGAAACGGCCGCCATGCTGGCGCGCCATGCTTGATTAAACACAGCGTATTTTACCGACTTTAAAGTCAGTAACCGACATCTTCAGAGGAAACATGATACGATGCTCACGCATCTTTTCTCGAGAAGTTGTTGCGTGATAGCAATAAATTCACGCTTCGCCCCACCATAGCGCTTGCCATGCGGCCTCCCGGCTGACGGGAGCCCTGGCAATCTCCCCGAAAAAAGCTGCGCCCGCAGGCTGCAATACCGCGCCGCGCAACTTTAGCCTTACGACCACACATGAATTTCACCTCCATGCGCGAAGCCCTGACTTCGCTCAGCCGCAGCAATGTCGGCGTCGCCAGCGCTGTGCTGTTAAGCATGCTCGCCTCCATCGCCCTGTGGACGGTGTTTCCGAATATCGACGACGAAAACCATTTGCTGGAATGGCTGCAGGCGCTGTTCCTGGCCCTCGCTTGCACCGTGCACGGCGTGCGCGCCTGGCAAGAGACAGACCGCCAGTCCCTGCGCTTCCTCATGCATGCGGGCCTGTGCGCGCTGCTGTTCGGCTTCCTGCTGCGCGAACTCGATATCGACCAGTTCGGCACGGCGCCCTTCTGGGCACAGCTGGAAAAAGCCCTGCGCGTGGTGGAATTGCTGATCCTGATACGCTTGCTGATCTTCTTCGCGCCGCGCGCGCGCAAGGTGTTTGCCCATGCGGGCCTGATTTTCAGCATGCGCATCACCATCCTGACGGCCATCGGCGGCTTGCTGATGGCCGCCGGCTGGCCCTTCGACAAGAAGGTCTTCCATGGCATGCCCGACGCCTACGCGCTGCTGGGCGAGGAAGTCTTCGAACTGGGCGCCTATCTGCTGCTGTTCCTTGCTTCGCTGTCCGACAGCACGGCCGCCGCCCGCATCAGCCTGGCGCCGAAGAAGAAATCGGCTTAACCGCCTTCAAATGAGGATGGCAGCGGCAGCAGCCGCTGCAAGGTAGCGGCCACGCGCAGCAGGCGCGGGTCGTCGTCGTCGGCTTCGTCGCAGGTATCGTTGATACAGAAAAACGGCAAGCTGCCGAAACGCGCCGTCAGCTCCTCAAGCTGCCGCGGCGCCGCCACATCGCCGCTGGCGATATGCAGCGGATCGAGCATGCGCGAGCGTGCGAATCCCTGATGCACCATCCAGCGCGGCACCAGGTCGGGCAGCAATGCCGGCACCTGCCACGAGCGGAACACCGTCGCGCGCACGCCGGCAAACATGGTCGGCGCCAGCCCTTCCAGTGCATGCAGCGCGCTTTTCAGCATGGGCCGCGGCGCATGCGCATACAGGCGCGGTTCATGCAGGTATTCCGCATATTGCGCCGACAGCCATTGCCGCGACAGCGTAGCGCAGTTGACTGGCGCCGCCACGTCGGCGCGCAAGTCCTGCAGATCATCGTGCGGCGCGCTCTCCGTGAAAACACTCAAACGCCCCTCCCCTTCCTCCCCGAACCAGAACGCGGGCTCGAACGGCGCGCCGAAAAATACGTCGTCGTTCAGGTACAGGAAGCGTTCGGACAGGCCCGGAATATGGTGCAGATACGATTCGATATGACCGGAGTCGAACACGGGCAAGGATGCATCGGGCATCAGGCTCGCATGGTCGATCACCGTCAGGCGCGGTGAGGCGCACAGCCAGGCCGGCACTTGCCGGTCCGTCAGCAGGTAGACATGGCCGTGGCCGGGAAAGAAGCGCTCGAGCGCGCGCAGGTTGTAGCGCAGTTCGCCGTTGTCGCGGTAGCGCCCCGCCACGTTGCCGTGCAGGGCCAGCTGTCCCGGATGCGCCTGCGCCCAGGCGGCATAGGCGCGCTGCCGGCGCGCGCGCCAGGCGGGATCGGCGCCGTCTACCCACAGGTAGACGATGTCGATCCCGCTCAAGGGATAGGGCTGGAACCTGGCGCCGCCACGCAGTAATCGGCGATGGCGGCCAGCACGCTGGCGTTCTCGCCCACCGCCTCGACCACCTTCAGGCGCAGTGACGGATGCTGCTGGCGCAGTTCTTCCAGCAGCAGCGGCAAGTCGCGCAGCACATGCCCGCCCTGTCCCAGGAACACGGGCACCACGGTGACGTCCAGGATGGCGCCTGCGGGCAGCTCGGCCAGCAGAGCCGCCACCAGTTCGGGCAGGCGTGGCGTCATCAGTTCCAGGAAGGCCAGGTGCACGCTGCTGCCTGGCATGCGCGCCTGGGTCAGGTCGCGCAGGCGCTCGAAGGGCGCGGCCCACGATGCGGCGCGCGCGCCATGGGCAAACAAGATCAGTGCCTGTTTCACGTTCGTCTCCATCAGTGCCGCTCCACCCACCACAGGGCGCCCAGCGCCAGCAGCAGATACAGGGCACTCGGCGCCACCGCCGTCAGGAAGGCCGGCCAGGTGCTGAGCAGCCCAAGATGCGAGAACAGGGTGTTGACCAGCATGAAGCTCACGCCGATCATGATGCCGATGAAGATCTTCAGGCTGATGCCGCCGCTGCGCGTATGCATGTAGGCGAACGGCAGCGCCAGGGCCATCAGCACGAAAATGGCCAGCGGATCGATCAGCTTTTTCCAGAAGGCGATGCGGAAACGTTCGGTTTCCTGCTTGTTCTCGGCCAGGTGGCGCGTGTACACGGCCAGTTCGCTGGCCGACATGCGCTCGGGATCGGACGCCGACACCGTCAGGATCTTCGGCGTCACTTCCGACATCATGTCCTTGCTGGCGCTTTGCACCGTGCGCACCAGGCTCGTTTCCTGCCCATAGTAGTTCTCCAGCTTCGGCTCGAAGCCGGGCGACGTGGCCGCGCTGTTCGAGAACGAGGTTTCCGTCACATCGGTCAGGCGCCAGATATTATTGCCCTGGTACGTCGCCCCCTTGGCCACGGTCAGGGTGCGCAAGCGCATATCGGTGTCGAATTCATACAGCTTGACGTTTTTCAGCTGGCCGTCCGGACGCGCTTCGCCCACATTGAAAAAGCGCGAGCCGGTGACGGTGCCCGTCAAGCCATCGCTCTTGACCATGTCCTTGGTCCACAGGCCCGAGCGAAACTCGCTCGACACGGCCGCGCCGCGCGAGGTCAGCTTGAGGCGTTCGGCCAGCGGTTCCGTGCGTGGCGTGATCAACTCGCCGAAGATAAAGGTGATGACGACGAAGACGATACCGATGCGGAACAGGAAACCGGCCGCCATCGCCGTCGACATGCTCGATGCGCGCATGATGGTGAATTCGGAACTGGCGGCAAACTGCGCCATCGTGTAGATGGTGCCGATCAGCGCCGCAATCGGCATCACCTCGTACACGTGCCCCGGCACCAGCACCAGCACATACAGGAAGGCATACTGGATGGTGTAGCCGTTGCGACCCACCTTGGGCAGCTCGCCCGTCAGGTCGATGAAGGCTTGCAGTGCCAAAAAGGCCAGCAGCACGAACAGCACCGCCTGGAATATCGAGACCGCAAAATAGCGCTGTAAAATCTTCATTTCGGTACCGCTTTACTTGTATTGCCGGCGCGGCGCGCGCGCTTGAAAGCCGCCAGCAGGACCAGCGGATGATAGCGGTGGTTCACATTCAGGCGCCACGCAAACAGCAGCACCACGGCCAGCGCCGCCAGCAGGTGCAGCGGCCACCAGGCCAGGCCGAAGGTCAGGCGGCCCTGCTTCACGCTCGCTTCGATAACCTTGATCAGGTTGCTGTACGTAAAGAAAATCAGCAGCGCGATAATCAGATTGGCCGAACTGCCGGCGCGCGGATTGACAAAGCCCAGCGGAATGGCCAGCAGGATCAGCATCAGGCCGATCAGGGGCGCGCTGACCCGCCACAGCAATTCGGCCATGGTGAACTGGTTGTTCGCCTCGACCAGCGCCACGGTGCTCATGGCGCGCACGCCCAGGTCAGCGCCCATCTCCTGCTGCTTGCTCTCGATGCGCATGATGTACTGTTCGAATTCCATGGTCTGGAAGTCCGCCTGCGTCGGCACGCCCTGGTAGCGGCGGCCGCTCTTGAGCACGAGGAAGCGTTCGCCCTTGGCGTCGGTATTGATCACGCCTTCCTTGGCGACGACGACGACGGCGCTGCCTTTTTCATCGACGGTATTGACGAAGACGTTCTGCACCACGTTCTTTTCGCCGCTGACGCCCTCGACGAAGAAGATGCGGTTGCTGCCGGCCGATTCGCGGAACTGGCCCGGCGTGACTTTCTGCAGGTCTTCGCGCTTTTCAAAGCGCGCCACATATTCATCGCTTTTCTTTTGCGCCCACGGCGTGGCGTACAGGCTCAGGACGCCCGTGGCCAGCACCAGCGGCAAGCCGAAACTGAGCACGGGCCAGATCCAGCGCGACAGGCTCAGGCCGGAGGCGAACCACACGACCATCTCCGACTCCTTGTAGCTGCGCGTGACGACCATCAGCACCGAAATGAATCCGGTGAGGATGATGATGGTGGGCAGCTGCATCAGGGCGGAAAAAACCATCAGCGACATGACGTCGGACGACGCGATCTTGCCGCCCGCCGCCTTGCCGAGAATACCAATCAGCATCCAGGTGAGCAGGATGCTGAACAAAACTGTGAAGGTGGCCCCGGCGGCACTAGCCAATTCACGTCGAAGGGCGCGTTGAAAGATCATTCGGAGTTTATAATTCGGATCAGTTAGTTGAGTAACACGTTACTAGTAAAATGAAAACGGAGAACCAAATGGACTTTAGCATAAAAGCATTCGATACCAAGAGCACCCTCGGCACGGCCAAAAGCGGATGCATCGCGGTTGCGGTATTCGAAAACAAAAAACTGTCGCCAGCGGCAAAATCGCTGGACAGCAAAGGTGCGATTTCCGCTGCGCTGAAGTCCGGCGACATCAGCGGCAAGCCTGGCAGCACCTTGCTGCTGCGCGCAGTCGATGGCGTCGCCGCCGAACGTGTTCTGTTGGTAGGCATGGGCAGCGATGACACTGTCAGCGAAAAAAGCTTCACAACCGGCGTACAAGCCGCACTGAAGGCCTTCGGCTCGCTGGGCGCTGCGGACGCCATTATCGCACTACCGCTGGCTGAAGTGAAAGAGCGCGACGTAAATTGGGCAATCCGTTGTGTGGTGCAAGCCGCCCACGACAGCGAATACCGCTGCGACTCGCAAAAAAGCAAAAAAGATCCGGCGCCGGCAGGCGTGCGCAAGATCGTCCTGGCAGCGCCAGCGACAAGCGCCACACGCGGCGCGCTGGCGCAAGCCATCGCCATCGCCAACGGTTCCGACCTGACGCGCAACCTGGGCGACCTGCCTGCGAACATCGCCAACCCGACCTACCTGGCCAACACGGCCAAGCAGCTGGCCAAGGATTACAAGTTCGAAGTCGAAGTACTGGACCGCAAACAGCTCGAAGCGCTGAAGATGGGCAGCTTCCTGTCCGTCACCAACGGCAGCGAGCAGCCGCCGAAATTCATCGTCCTGAAGCACATGGGCGGCAAGGCCAAGGATGCGCCGGTCGTCCTGGTCGGCAAGGGCATCACCTTCGACACGGGCGGCATTTCGATCAAGGCCGGTCCTGGCATGGATGAAATGAAGTACGACATGTGCGGCGCCGCCTCGGTGCTGGGCACCTTCCGCGCCATCGGCGAAATGAACCTGAAGCTGAACGTCATCGGCGTCATCGCCGCGTGCGAAAACATGCCATCGGGCCGCGCCACCAAGCCGGGCGACATCGTCACCTCCATGAACGGCCTGACCATCGAAGTGCTGAACACGGATGCCGAAGGCCGCCTGGTGCTGTGCGACGCGCTGACCTACGCCGAACGCTTCAAGCCGGCAGCCGTCGTCGATATCGCCACCCTGACGGGCGCTTGCGTCGTGGCCCTGGGCCACCACAACAGCGGCCTGTTTACACGCAGCGATGCGGCGCATGACCAGCTGGCCAATGAACTGCTGGCAGCGGGCAAGCAGTCGAGCGACACGGCATGGCGCATGCCGATCGAAGAGGCGTACAACGAGCAGCTGAAGTCGAACTTCGCCGACCTGGCCAACATCGGCACGCCAGGCGGCGGTTCGGTGACGGCAGCGGCCTTCCTGGAAAACTTCACCAAGAAGTACACCTGGGCACATCTGGACATCGCCGGCACGGCATGGAAATCGGGCGGCGCAAAAGGCGCGACCGGCCGTCCAGTACCACTCTTGACGACGTTCCTGATCAACCGGGTCTAAGTTGACGCCTTGCCGGCAGCGCCCTGCGCTACCGGCGTCGCGAAGCAGCCGCCATGGTCACTGACCCTGGCGGCTTTTTTTCGTGTGTATTAATCAGTAGACGACGGGATTGGGCAACGGCGATGGCGCCACCTTGGGCTGCACCACCTTTTCCGGCACGGCGGCCGGCGGCGCTGGAATCGGCGCGGGCGGCGGCGCCAAACGCGCCGGGTCTTGCATGACGATGGTCAGAATCGACGGGTAGTCGAAGCCGGCGCCCGTGTTGCGGTCGACGAAATAGCCGACGCCCAGGGTCAGGATGACATTGCCCCAGACGCTGCCATTGAGCTTGGGATCGATATGGTCGTCCGTCGCGATGGCGGGAGAGCCATGCTTGCGGCAATCGACCTTCAACGGTTCCTGGCTCTTGCGGATGGTGATGCGTCCAGGCGTGGTGACGAACCACTTGCCCACGTCATTGCTGAGGATGCAGCCGGCACCGGTCAGCTCGCGGTTGTCCTGGATGGTTTGCACCAGCACCATCTGCTCGGTGTTGCCCGTCAGGGTGGCGCAGCCGCCCAGGCCAAACAGCAGCAGCGTCCTGGCGGCAAGGGCTGCAGACGATGGGACGCGCATGGGTAGCTCGCTTAACGGACGGGAATCGGCTGGCCGCCGGGCACGGCGACGGCGGTGACGCTGTTTTTCGGACTGCCCTCGATCAGGCGGTCGGAATACACGAGGTAGACAAGCGCATTGCGCTTGCTGTCGACCATGCGCACGACGCGCACGTGCTTGAAGAAGATCGAGGCACGCTCGGTAAACACTTCTTCCTGGCGCGGCAGCTTGCCCTTGAATTGCAGCGGCCCCACCTGGCGGCAGGCCACGGACGCATCGGCCTTGTCTTCGGCCAGGCCGACGGCGCCCTTCAGCCCCCCGGTCTTGGCGCGCGACAGATAGCAGCTGACGCCGGCGACGCGCGGATCGTCATATGCTTCGACGACGATCTTGTGGTCTGGGCCGATCAGCTTGAACACCGTGTCGACCGAACCGATGGTTTCGGCCTGTGCCGCGGCGCAGGCAAAGCCCAGCACCAAAGCGGCAGGCAGCAATTTACGCATGAAGAAAATCCCGGGCACGCACGCAGGCGGCCATCAGTTGATGGGAGCGAAACGCTGGACCATGACGCCTTCGACTTCGATCAGTTGAAAAAACACGTCTTTCGGCCGGGTCCAGATGGAACCGTCCTCGGCGCGATAGACGATCATCGGCGTCAGATCCGCTTCCAGCGTGGCTTCGCACACCAGTTCGTAAATGCCGCCCTTGTAGTGCCGATAACGCATCGCCGTCCCCTCAAGCCGTTGAATCTTCGCTCTTGTCGTCGGCCAGCGCCTTCTGCTTCTGCTTCAGGCCCTGGATCACTTTCAGTATGCCTTCCATGCCGGCCGCGCCATCGGCGCCACTGAAGGCGTCGAGCACTTCATTGAGCACCTTGTTGCGCACGGTCGCTTCATCGGAGGACATTTCCAGCGCGCGCTGGGCTTTCGCCGCCTTTTCGGCCGCGCTCACGCGCGGCTTGGCAGCCGTCTTGCCATGCGTCAGAGCTGCCTGCCAGATAACCCAGCGGCGCTGGGTCTCGAAAATCAGGTACTCATCCGGTTTGTCTTCTCTTCGCCGCACAATGTGGCCGTCACGCTGCGCCCACGCTTCAAATGCAGTTCGCATTTTCTTCCTTTGCAAATGCTACGCGCAAGTCTCACTATTAAAACTGCAACATTTCAAAATAGTACCATCTATTGATGTCGCAAAACAGTCTCATAGATACAGTACTGCAATTTATATAACAAGTCTGGCGGCGCCCGGGATGGAATTGACACTCCATCCCCGGCACAGTGGTCATGTAATCGGAATAGCAATTACAACTAATTACAACTGCTTCCTGTTCGGTTCTTAACTGGGCTGTAACAAAGCCGTATGACACAGTTGTTACATTGTGCCATTTTAGTAGTTTTTATCGCGTTTTAGCGAGAAACTTTACACCTTTGTCGCGCTAAATGGCGAGACGCAGCCTGCCGCGCCAGCCACTTATGCGAAATCAAACATAGGGGTTGATCAATGATACACAAAAACATAATATTCATGCGCCACGATTGGTTAAATACAAATACTTTATTGGCACCCCTTTTTTCCTGCCAGTAAATAAAGCTTATGCCCGGCAAGCGCGACAGGACGCCATCGACACGCATGCGGTAAGATTCGCGCCTATCGCCACCTATTCAAGCAAGGATTTTTCCCATGAAACTCGCCACCTGGAACGTCAACTCGCTCAAAGTGCGCCTGCCGCAAGTGCTGCAATGGCTGGCCGACAACCCGGTCGACATACTGTGCCTGCAAGAGACCAAGCTCACGGATGACAAGTTCCCCGTCGCAGAGATCGAGGCGGCCGGCTATCAGGTGGTCTTCAGCGGCCAGAAAACCTACAACGGCGTGGCCATCCTGTCGAAGCTGCCGATCACCGACGTGATCAAGAACAACCCCCGCTATGAAGATGCGCAGCAGCGCATCCTGGCCGCCACCATTGGCGGCGTGCGCGTCGTCTGCGCCTACGTGCCGAACGGCCAGAGCGTCGACTCGGACAAATACGAATACAAGCTGGGCTGGCTGTCCGCCCTGCACGACTGGCTGGCCGAAGAAGCGCTGCAGCACCCGCAGCTGGCCGTCGTCGGCGACTACAATATCGCGCCCGACGACCGCGACGTGCACGATCCCGTCGCCTGGGCCGGCCAGGTACTGGTCTCGGACAAGGAACGCGCCGCCCTGCAGCGCCTGTTCGACATCGGCCTGACGGACGCCTTCCGCCTGTTCGAGCAGGCGGACAAATCGTTCAGCTGGTGGGATTACCGCCAGCTGGGCTTCCGCCTGAACAAGGGCCTGCGCATCGACCACATCCTGCTCTCGCCCGCCCTGGCCGGCCGCTGCAAGGCTTGCGTGATCGACCGCGTGCCCCGCAAGTGGGAACAGCCGTCCGACCATGCGCCAGTCGTTGCCACTATCGACTGACCGATACGGGCATCATCGACAGGGGACCACTTGCAACTGGCAACAGCCGTCCGACCATGCACCCGTCATCGCGACGATCGACTAAGCAGGAAGACGCTCCAGCAGCGATTGCGCATTCGCTGCCGGTACCGGCGCGGAAAACAGATAACCCTGCGCATAGCGGCAGCCGTTCGCCTGCAGCAGCGCGAACTGTTCTTCCGTTTCCACGCCTTCGGCCACGGCCGACAATTGCAGGCTGTCGGCCAGCGCGATGATGGCCGCCACGATGGCGCGGTCTTCCGCGCTGTGCTCGAGGTCCTTGATGAAGGCGCGGTCGATCTTGACCTTCTTCACGGGGAAGCGCTTCAGGTAAGCGAGGCTGGAATAGCCGGTGCCGAAATCGTCGATCGACAGGCGCAGGCCCATGCCATTGATCTGCCGCAGAATCTCCAGCGTATGCTCGCCGTGCTGCATCAGCGCCGTCTCGGTGATCTCGAATTCCAGCAGCGACGGATCGATGCCCGTATCCCGCACCACGGCGCCAATCGCCGCCACCAGGCCCTTGTGCATGAACTGGCGCGGCGACAGATTCACCGCCAGCGGCACCGGCTGCAAGCCCTGGCGCTGCCAGGCCATGCTTTGCTCGCAGGCCTGGCGCATCACCCATTCGCCCACCGGCACGATCAAGCCGTTTTCCTCCATGATGGGAATGAAGCGGTCCGGCAGCACCAGGCCGTGGCCGGGACGGCGCCAGCGCAGCAGCACTTCCATGCCGTGCAGGCGGCGCGTGGCGATATCGATGATCGGCTGGTAAACCAGTTCGAACTGCTGCAGCGCCAGCGCCGTGCGCAAGCTGCTTTCCAGATCAAAATGCAGGGCCGCCGCCTGGTTCATCGTCTGCGTGAAGAACTGGTAGTTGTTGCGGCCATTGCCCTTGGCGTGGTACATGGCCGCATCGGCATGGCGCATCAGGGCGTCGACGTCGCCGCCATCGTCCGGATACACGCAGATGCCGATCGATGGCGTCACGTGCAGCACATGGCCGTCGAGCGGAAAGGCGGGCGTGAGCGCCTCGATAATTTTCTCGGCCACGCGCGCCGCTTCGTCGCCGCTGCGGATGCCAGGCACCAGCACGACGAATTCGTCGCCGCCCAGGCGCGCCACCGTGTCGCTGGCGCGCACGGCGCCGCACAGCCGGGCGGCTACTTCCTTGAGCAGCAAATCGCCCGTCATGTGGCCGAGCGAATCGTTGATCGTCTTGAAGCGATCGAGGTCGATGAACATCACGGCCAGCTTGCGCCCCGAGCGCTGCGAGGCCAGCATGGCCCGTTCCAGCCGGTCCGACAGCAGCGCGCGGTTCGGCAAGCCCGTCAGGTTGTCGTGGTAGGCCATGTGGTGCACGCGCGCCTCGGCCTGGCGCCGCTCGGCGATTTCGCCCTGCAGCAGCAGGTTGGCGCCGGCCAGTTCGGCCGTGCGTTCCTGCACGCGCAGTTCCAGTTCGTCGCGCGCGCGGCGCACCGCCTCGGCCGCCTCGCGGCGCGCCGTCACGTCATCGACCAGCCACACGGAACGGCCATGCGCATGCGCCAGGTCGAACGGCCGGCCCGACAGGCGCGCCCAGAAGCGGCTGCCATCCTTGCGCACCAGCTGGTATTCCGACATGTGTACCCTGCCCGCCTCGAAATCGCGCGCCGTCTCGCCGCGCGCCACCTTCCACGCGGCCACGTCCGGATACAGGGCCCGCACGGACAGGCCGTTGATCTCGCCAGGCCCATAGCCGAACAGCTCTTCCATCTTGCTGTTGGCGCGCAAATTGTAGCCGCCCTCTATCACCGAAATACCCAGCACGGCGCTGTCGAGGATGGCCTGGTTTTCCAGCAGCGCGTTGCGCAGGGATTCTTCGGCGCGCTTGGCTTCCGTGCGGTCCTCGATGATCCAGATGGTGCCGGCGGCCGGGTCGTCCGGGTTGACGACATAGGCGATCAGCTGCGCCCACAGCGTGCTGCCGTCGCGGCGCATCATCTCCACTTCCGTCTGGAACGGCTTGCCGACGGACAGGAAGGGAAACGCGGCCGCACCCAATAAATCGTACGATTGCTGCGACACGTACAGCGCGCGCCCGGGCAAGCCCAGCGCCTCGTCGCCGCTGTAGCCGAACATCGCGGCAAAGCCCAGGTTGTAGCGCGTGATCTGGCGGTTCTTGGTGTACAGGATGCTGACCGAGGCATTCGTCATGATGGCCGCCACTTCCATCTGCGCCTGGCGGCTGGCCGTGATGTCTTCGAGGATCCAGATGGCGCCTTGCTCGCTGTGCGTCTGGTCGACGGCCTTGGCGCGGATGCGGCACCAGAACAGGCTGCCGTCGCGGCGGCGGAACAGCGATTCGTCCTGCTCGTAAGGCAAGCCCTGTCCCAGCAGCGGCGTGGCCTGCACGCCGAATGCCTCGTAGGCGGCGGGCGAGGGAAACAGCTCGGTGGCGGGCAGGCCGATCATCTCGTCCTGCGTGTAGCCGAACATTTCGGCGAAGCGGGGATTGCAGCGCAGGATCAGGCGCGAACGCGAAAACAGGATGCCGACGGAGGCGTTGTCGAGGATGGCCTGCTGCTCGAGCATCAGCTGGCGCGTCGCCTCCTCGGCCGCCTTTTGCGCGCTGCGGTCATCGAACAGCCAGATCGTGTCGCGCAGCGCGCGGTCGGGCTGGTTTTCCGGGTTCAGCACATAGCCGTAGGCCAGCGCCCAGAAGGTCGAACCGTCGCGGCGGCGCATCTCCATCTCGCCCTGGAACGGCAGGCCGCGCCGCAGCAGGGGCGCGGCCTGCCGCACGACGTTCTCGTACGCCGCGCGCGACGGATACAGGTCGGCGACGGCCAGGCCCACGCCGCTGTCGCCATCGAAGCCGAAGCATTCGGCGAAGCGCCGGTTGTAGCGCAGCACGCCCTTGTCGCGCTGGAAGCCGATGGCCAGCGGCGCGTTGTCCATCACGGCCTGCATTTCCAGCATGGCGCGGCGCAGCTGGTCTTCATCGCGCCGGTGGTCGCTGATATCTTCGATGATCCAGACCGTGCCGTCATGCGTATTGAGGGGATCGACGGCGCGCCCGTGCAAACGGCTCCAGAACAAGCTGCCATCCTGGCGCCGCAATTCCAGCTCCGTGCGGTATGGTTTGCCCTTCGAGAGCAGCGGCGCCGCTTCCAGTCCCAGGGCCCGGCAATGCTCGGCGGAGCGGTACAGCACCGCGCCCGGCATGCCCGTCAGCTGATGGCGCGCATAGCCGAGCATCTCGGCAGCGCGGATATTGCACTCCTCGATGAAGCCGCCCTTGGAAAAGATGATGCCGACGGCCGCGCTTTCCAGGATGGCCTGCTGCTCGAGCATGGTCTTGCGCAAGGCTTGCTGGTCGCGCTGCTGCACGCGGATGTCGGCAAACACGAGGGTCGCGCCCGGCAAGCCGTCGTCCACCAGCAGCGGCCTCGACCAGACCTGCACGGCGATGGCGCCCGATACCCCTTGCAAGCTGCTGTCCCACTGCCGCTCGCGCCCGGCCGCACCGAGCGCGCCGCGCAGCATGCTGGTACTCGATGCGCGGTAGGCGTCCGTAAAACAGTCGGCCAGCAGCCGGCCCGCTATATCCCTGCCCAGCAAGGATTGCAACGCGCCATTCGCCGCCACCACCATGCCGCAGGCATCGCAGGCGCAAGCCGGCAAGGCGATCAACTGCAAGGCATCGGCGATGAAATCGGGACTGGTCGGTACGCGGTTCATGGACACCATGGGACGGTTAAGGACGAGATAAACATGTGCCTGGGCAAGAATTCTCTCAAGCATCATGGTGCTGCTAGATCATAAACCAGTTTCTCGGGGTTTTTTCATATTCCTCATTGGCAATATCTGAAACGCCACAGACCACTTGCAACACGTTCGTTGCAACCCCGTTGCATGGCAAGAAAATGAAACAAATCGTTTAGAATAAAGCATGCGCCGCCCTCTCCAACCTCCGCTCGACCACCGCGACAAACCCGTCATCTGGACCGTCTCCGTCTCGCGGCTGTTCGACCTGTTCCGCGACATCACGCTCGAGTACGACGACCTGGCGACGATCGAACCGATCAACCTGGGCTTCGACGACGCCGTGCGCCATATCCGCGAACGCATGGCCACGGAGCGCTGCGACGCCGTCATCGCGGCCGGCTCGAACGGCGCCTACCTGAAAGGCCGGCTGTCGGTGCCCGTCATCATCGCCAAGGCCAGCGGCTACGACGTGATGCAGGCGCTGGCGCGCGCGCGGCGCATCTCGCCGCACATCGGCGTCGTCACCTACCAGGACCCGATGCCGGAACTGGCCGAATTTGCCGCCACCTTCGGCTTCCAGATCGCGCAGCGCACCTATGCCACCGAGGAAGACGCGCGCGCGCAGATCAATGAACTAAAGGCGGCCGGTGTGAAAGCCGTCGTCGGCGCGGGCCTCGTCACCGATCTGGCCGAGGAAGCCGGGCTGGACGCCGTCTTCGTGTATTCGGCCACGGCCATCCGGCGCGCCTTCGACGACGCGCTGGAACTGGCGCGCCTGACCCAGATCGAATCGACGCGGGGACGCCGCGCGGTGGTCGCCGACACCCTGCGCGCGCGCCACGGCCTGCACGATTTGCGCGGCGAATCGGAAGCGATGGAAGCGCTGCGCCAGTCGGTGGTGCTGTTTGCGCGCTCGCCGGCGACGGTGCTGATTCAGGGCGAGACGGGCAGCGGCAAGGAACTGGTGGCGCAGGCCATCCACCGCGAAAGCCCGCGCAGCCTGGGCGCCAACCGGCCCTTCATCGCCATCAACTGCGGCGCCATCGCCGAGTCATTGCTGGAATCGGAACTGTTCGGCCACGAGGACGGGGCCTTCACGGGCGCGCGCCGGGGCGGCCATGCGGGCCTGTTCGAAGCGGCCAACCACGGCACCCTGTTCCTCGACGAAATCGGCGAAATGCCGCTGGCCCTGCAAACGCGCCTGCTGCGCGTGCTGGAAGAGCGCGAAGTGGTGCGCGTGGGCGGCACGCGGCCCGTCGCCATCAATGTGCGCATCATCAGCGCCACGCACTGCGACCTGGAGCAGCGCATCCGCGAAGGCCGCTTCCGCGCCGACCTGTTCTACCGCCTGGCCGTGCTGCGCCTGCATTTGCCCGCCCTGCGCGAACGCGCCAGCGACATTCCCGGCCTGGCGGAATGGTCGCTGAAAAACGCGCTGGCCGCGCTGGGCGCCCGTCCGCACCCCAATCTGCACGCGGAAGTCCAGGCTTGCGCGCCGCTGCTGCGCCGCTACGACTGGCCCGGCAACGTGCGCGAACTGCGCAACCTGGCCGAGCGCCTGGCCCTGTTCCTGGCCGCCGAACCGCTGCAGGCGCTGACGCCCGCCTTCGTGCTGGGCGTGGCGCCAGAACTGGCCAACGCTGCAGGCACACCGGCGCTGCCTCCAGCGCCTGCCGCCACCGTGCCGCCTCGCCAGGAAGACGAAAGCGCCAGCGCAGTGCTGGCGCGCTTCGGCGGACGCCGCGACGCCGCCGCCCACTACCTCGGCATCAGCCGCACCACGCTGTGGCGCCGCCTGCGCGCCGGCTGATTTTTCAACCATTCCCTACTCACCATGGACGACTGGCCCCACCTGCACGAGTTATGGCAACGCTGCACGGGACATGGTGGCGCGAGCGGCAACCAGGGACTCGCGCGCGACCACCGGGACATCAAGGCGCTGTATGCGCGCGGCATTTCCATGGAAGACGCCATGCAGTTCCTGTTCCAGCAACGCCCTACCCTGGAAGCTTTCCAGGCGTGGCTGGCTGGCCGCACGCGCATCCGTCCGGCGCACGCCGCCAGCCCCCACCAGGACGTGCTGTCCGCCGCCGACCTGCGCCATTTCGAGGAGCACGGCTATCTGGTGCTGCGCGGCGCCGTGCCGCGCGCGCAGTGTGCAGCTGCCCGGGCGGCCATCTGGGACTACCTGGGCGCCAGCCCCGATGATCCGGCATCGTGGTACCGGCCGCACCCGGGCAAGCGGGGCCTGATGCTGCAATTTTCCGACCATCGGGCCCTCGAGGAAAACCGCCATAGCGCGCACATCCGCCACGCCTGCCAGCAGCTATATGACACCAGCGCCGGTACCAGCACCGGCATCTACGCCAGCATCGACAAGGTGAGTTTCAATCCGCCGGAAACGCCGCAGCACAGCTTTCCTGGCAGTGCCCTGCACTGGGACGTCAGCCTGCAACAGCCGGTACCGTTCAAGCTGCAAGGCATGCTGTACCTGAGCGACTGTCCCGCGCAGCATGGCGCCTTTCACTGCGTGCCCGGCTTCCAGCACCACATGGCCGACTGGCTGCGGCAAGTGCCGCCGGGCCGCCAGCCGCGCGAATGGGCCGTCGACAACTTGCGGCCCGTGCCCGTCGACGGTATGGCCGGCGATTTCATCATCTGGCACCAGGCCCTGCCCCATTGCGCCACGCCCAACCGCGGCCCGGCGCCGCGCATGGTGCAATACCTGACCTACCTCCCCGACCATTGCCAGGACCAGCATGTGTGGATATGAACCACTCATCCCGCCCTGCCGCCGTTCATCCCGCGGCGCTGGCTGCCGGCCCCCTGCGCCGCTAGCATGGTCGTCAAGGAGGAGTACCCCATGAAACGAACACTGCAAACATGTATCCTGCTCGCCGGCGTGCTGCTGGCGGGCGCCAGCCAGGCCGCCGCGCCTGCAGCCTTCACGGTCGACGTCACGGGCCAGGGCCGCCCATTGATCCTGATTCCCGGCCTGGCGTCGTCGGGCGAAGTCTGGCAAGGCACGGTGGCGCGCCTGTGCGGCCCGCAAGCCGCACGTCAATGCCACGTGCTGACACTGGCCGGCTTTGCCGGCGTGGCGCCCATCGCAGGCGACCTGCTGGCGCAGGCGGAACAACAGCTGGCCGATTACATCGTGGCGAAAAAACTGGACCAGCCGGCCATCATCGGGCATAGCCTGGGCGGCTTCCTGGCCCTGAAAATGGCCATCGACCATCCGCGGCAGACGGGCAAGCTGCTGATCGTCGACTCGCTGCCGGCGCTGGGCGCGACGCAGCTGCCCTCCATCACGCCGCAGCAGCTGCAAGCCATGGCGACGCAGATGCAGTCGGCCATGCGCGCGCAGGATGGCGCCACCTACGCCGCCAGCCAGCGCCGCACGGTAAGCAGCATGGCCAGCGCGCCGGCCGACGTGGAACGCATCATCGGCTGGGGCCAGCGCTCGGACCGTGAAACCGTCATCAACGCCATGGGCACCTTGATGGCCAGCGACCTGCGCCAGGACGTGGCGAAAATAAAATCGCCGACCCTGGTGCTGGGCACCTGGATCGCCTACAAGGATTACGCACCGCGCACCGCCATCGAAGCGACCTTCCAGCAGCAGTATGCACAGCTGCCCGGCGTGCAGATCGCGCTGGCCGACACGGCGCGCCACTTCATCATGTACGACCAGCCGGACTGGATGGTTGCGCGCATCGAACAGTTCCTGGACTAAGCGGTGAACGCACCCTTGCACCGGCCGCCGCTGCTGGCCAGGATCAACTGGTACTGGACCTTCCAGCTGGCTGGCTGGGGTGCGCTCGCCCTATTCAACAGCGTGTATGGCGGCTCCTCGCAGCTTCGCATCGTCGTGGCGATTGCCTGCTGGGGCTCGCTGGGCGGGCTGCTGCTGTCGCACCTGTGGCATGGCTTACTGCAGCGGCGCGGCTGGGCGGCGAGCGGTCTGCGCTGGACACGCATCGTGCCGTCGCTGATCGTGCTGGCCGCCATCCAGACGGCCAGCGTGACGGCCGCCTTCCACGTCATGTATCCGCCCGATGTCCTGCGCGGCCTGGCCTGGCTGCCCGGCGCGCTGCTGTTCTGGTTCGGGGTATTTTTGACCTGGACGGTGTTTTACTTCACGGCGCTGTCGCTGCGCCGCGCCGCCCACCTGGAAGCGGAAACCCTGCGCCTGCAGCTGCATGGGCGGGAAGCGGAACTGCGCGCCTTGCAGGCGCAAGTCAATCCGCATTTCTTCTTCAACAGCCTCAATAGCGTGCGCGCGCTGATCTTCGAAGATCGCGACGCGGCCGCGCACATGATCGACCAGCTGGCAGGCCTGATGCGCCACGCCCTGCAGTCCGGCCAGCATGCCACCGTGCCGCTGGCGGCCGAACTGGACGCCGTGCGCGCCTACCTGGCCATCGAGCAGATACGCTTCGAAGAGCACCTGCGCGTCAGCTTCGCGATCGAGATCAGCGCGCCCACCCTGGAACACGTGCGCGTGCCGCCCATGGCCGTGCAAACGCTGGTGGAAAACGCCGTCAAATACGGCGTTGAAGCGAGCGCCGATGGCGGCGACATCCGCATTGCGGCGCAGCGCGGCGCCGGCGTGGACATGCTGCAGATCGAGGTGGCCAACACGGGAGAACTGCGCGGCGCGTCCGGCTCCACCGGCATCGGCTTGCGCAATGCGCGCCAGCGCTTGCAGCTGGCTTGCGGCGAGCGCGCCAGCCTGGCCTTGCGCCAGCAAGCAGGCTGGGTGTACGCCACCATCGACCTGCCGGAGCCGCCATGAACGGATCGCCGCTGAAGGTGCTGCTGGTCGATGACGAGCGCCTGGCGCGCGCCGAGCTGCGCCGGCTGCTGGCGCCGCATGTGCAGCACGGCGCCGTGGAGATCGTCGGCGAGGCGGCCAGCGCGGCCGATGCCCTCGCGCAGATCGGCAAGCTGCGCCCCGACCTGCTGCTGCTCGACGTGCAGATGCCGGGCGGCTCCGGTTTCGACCTGCTGGCCGCGCTCGATGAGGCGCCCGACGTCATCTTTTGCACGGCCTTCGACCAGTACGCGCTGCAGGCGTTCGAAGTGAGCGCCCTCGACTACCTGCAAAAACCCGTGCAGGCGGCGCGCCTGGCCACGGCGCTGGCGCGCGCTGGCGCGCGGGCGCAAGCCGTGCCGCCGCCCGCGCCGCGCAAGGTCTTCATCAAGGATGGGGAACGCTGCTGGTTTGTCGCGTTTGACGATATCCGCCTGCTGGAATCGGAAGGCAACTACACGCGCGTGCATTTCGGCGCACAGCGTCCGCTGATGCTGCGCACCCTGAACCAGCTGGAAGAAAAGCTCGATCCCGCCCTGTTCCTGCGCGCCAACCGGCGCCAGATCGTCAACCTGGCGCAGGTGGCGCAGCTTGCGCCGAACGCCGCCGATGGCCTAGCCCTGCACCTGCAGGACGGCAGCGTGGTCGAGGTGTCGCGCCGCCGCGCGCAGCAGTTCAAGGCCGCCTGCGGCCTGTAGCCGCCTTACTTCAGCGCGGGGATAGGCTGCGCCTGGAAGGCGGGGCGCGGCTGCTCCTTGAGCTTTTTCGCCAGCATGTCGAGCGCCACTTCCAGCTGGCGGTCGGCGCCATTGAAGGTGGCGTGCGGCGGGTTTTCCACCTCCACGTCCGGCACCACGCCCACGCCTTCGATCAGCCACTGGCCGTCGATACCGAACTGGCCATTTTCCGCCACGCGCGCCATGCCGTTGTCGGCCAGGCGCGTATTGTCGCTGAGCCAGACGCCGGCGCCGGCCGTGCGCTTGCCCACCAGCGGCGCCAGTTTCAATGCCTTGATGCCGGCCGCGAAGGTCTCGCCGTCGGAATATGTGAGTTCATCGACCAGCACCACCAGGTGGCCGCGGAAAGTGTTCTGCATGTTCGACGATGGCTGCACGCCAGGCGGCGCCCAGTAAGCCCAGGCCTTGCGCAGCAGTTTTTCAATGATCCAGCTGTCGATATTGCCGCCGTTATTGCGCCGCACGTCGATGATCAAGCCTTCGCGGTTGATGTTGGCGTAAAAATCGCGCGCGAACGAGGCGATGTCATTGGCGCCCATGGCGCGCAAATGCAGGTAGCCGATGCGTCCCTGCGAGGCGGCGGCCACCTGCTCGGCGCGGCTCAATTCCCAGTCGCCATAGCGCAGCGCCGTCTGCTTCGCCATGTTGACGGGCGTGACGATGACCGCGCGCAGCGCACCCTTGTTCCGTTTGACTTGCAGCAGCACCTGCTTGTCTGCCTGGTTCAACAGCAGGTCGCTGATGTCGCGCGCGGCCAGCACGTCCTTGCCGTTGACGGCCGTGATCACGTCGCCCACCTTCACATCCACATCGGGGCGCGACAGCGGTGCGCGCGCCGACGGCAATTCCGCTTCGCTGCGGTAGACATGCTCGACCCGGTAGCCCTCGCTGGTGCGCGCCAGCACGGCGCCCAGGCCCGCCGGCGTGCCTTCCTGCTCCGTGCGGCGCAATTCGCCGGGACGGATCTGCGAATGCAGGGCGCCCACTTCGGCCACCATCATGCCCAGTACGTCATTGAGCTCGGCGCGGTCCGTGACCCGCTCGACCAGCGGCGCATATTTGTCGCGCGCCGCCTTCCAGTTCACGCCCCGCATCTTCGCGTCATACAGGAAGTCGCGGTGCAAACGCCAGGCATCGTTGAACATCTGCTTCCATTCCAGGCGCGGATTCGACACAAACGTCCAGTCGTCAACCTTGACCTTGGCTTTCGACAGGTCGGCCGGCAGCTTGGCGCCCGCCTCGATCACCAGCATCTCGCCCGGCCCAGTAGCCGCTGCTGTCCTGTAGTACAAATGTTTTTTATCCTGCGCCAGGTCGAATTCGCGCACATTGGCCACCAGCAGTTCCGGCTTGGAGCCGGTATTGCCAATCGCTAAGGTCTTCAGGCTGGACTTGTTCTCGCCGCTGTCGCGCTCGAGGAAATACAGGCGTTTGTCGTCGGCGGCCAGCGCGCTGTAGTTGCCCGCCGCCAGCGGCACTTCGTATAAACGCTCGGCCAGGCCCTGGTTGACGATGGCCGGCAAGGTGGCAGGCGCCTTTTTCACGGCCGACTTGCCGCCGGCCTTTTCCAATGCCTTTTCCGCCGCCTGTTCGGCCACCTTTTCATCGTCCGTCTCGGGCGGCTTGACGCCAGGACGGCTCAGCTCATCGTCGGCCTGGAACGGGAAACGGTTACCCGGCTGCAGCGCCAGCGCATACACGCCGACGCGCTTGTCGAACACGGGACCCATGTTGCGGTCGCCCCACGGCGAGCCGTTGGCCAGCTGGAAATTGCGCGCCGACAGGAAGTACAACCACTTGCCATCAGGCGAAAACACGGGCGAACCGGACGTGTAGCGGTCGCTGGTGACGAACTGCAGCTGTTTCGATGCAAGGTTATACAGGCCGATCTGCTCGCGCTGCTCGTTGCTGGCCACGCGCACGATGGCCAGGTTGCGGCTGTCGGGCGACCATTGCACTTCGTCGTGCTTGTCCACGCCCGCCTTGCCCGCGTCGTCGATCAACTGGTTGCCCCTGGTCGCCAGGTCCAGCAGCCAGAAGCGGCCCTTCTTGTCCGTGTGGGCCAGCCAGCGCCCGTCCGGCGACGGATACAGTTTCCAGCGGTGGTTGTCGCCCTGCGTCGTCAGCTGCTCGCCCTTGCCCGAGCCATCGGCGGCGTATTTCCAGATTTCATTCTCTCCGCTCGTGTCGACGATGGCGAAGACGGATTTCTCGTCACTGGAAAAGACGGCGTCGCGCGCCCTTGCCCCGTCCGGAATGGCGATGTCGACACGGCGCAAGCTGCCCGTGCCGGCGATGCTGACCTTGCCGCGCGCCGTCAGGATGATGCGCTCATCCTTGCCCGACAGCTGCACGTTGGAGAGAGTGTCGAGCGGCGAACGGATCTGGCGCGCGCGCTGCTGGTCGAAGTCGGACACGAGATTGATCGGCAATGGCGGCGAGTCCGTGCCTGCCGCCATGTCCAGCACGTGCAAATCGGCGCCCAATTGATACACGATCTTGCCATCGCCCAGCTGCGCATTGCGCACATCCCACTGCGTATGGGTCGTCAAGGCGCGGCGGTCGGAGCCGTCGGGCAGCATGCTCCACAGATTGTCGCTGCCGCCCTCGTCGCTGATGTAATAGACGCGGCCCTGCCACCACATGGGGCGCTTGTTGTTGCCAGCCGACACGGCAGGCTCCGTATGCATGCGCACGGCCTCGCCCTTGCCATCGAGCTCATAGCGCCACAGGGTGGCATGCGCGCCGCCCCGGTAATTGCGCACATTGTCGTTGGTCATGGCCAGGCCGAAACGCGTGAAGAACAGCGTCTTGCCAGAGTCGTCGAGCACGGCGTCGTTGGCGTCGGCCACGGGAAATACGCGCCGCGTCTGTTTTACGGGGTCGATGGCGGCGACGATGCGGCGCGAGGCGGGACCATCCGTATTTTGCGTGCTGACCAGCACCTCGCCCTGCGCCGTCCAGCCCAGCACCAGCACGCCGCCATTGTCATACGAAATGCGGCGCGGCAAGCCGCCTGCCAACGGCATCACATACGCTTCCTGCGCCCCTTCGTAGGCGGCGGAAAACGCCAGCCACTGGCCGTCGCGCGAAATCGCCGCGTTCGTTTCATAGCCGGGATGCGTGGTCAGGCGCTGCGCCGCGCCGCCGCGCAGATTGCTTTTCCACAAATCGCCTTCGGCCGTGAAGACGACGGTGTCGCCGCGCACGGCGGGAAAACGGAAATAGCTGCCGGCAGGCGCGGCAGCAGCGTCAGCCAGCAGGCCGGCGGACAACAGGAGCAAGGCAAGAGTGCGGGAAATTTTCATGTGGGCATCCAGATAGCGGTCAGGGCGATGAGACGGCATGGACATCATGTCGATACCGGTCAGCAATTCTGGCATAACTGAGGCCAAAGAAAACCTTCTTTATTGCCCACAAAGACGTAAAAAAACCCGCGCCACTTGCGTGGGCGGGTTTTTCGACAAGAGCAGAAACGCTCTGAACGCCGAACAAAACCGTAGCGAGCGGCAGCGAGTTACGGCCGAGACGCGGAACTGTGCAAGAGCACAGTGAGCATCGGAGGCCGCAAATCGCGACGCGCAGTAGGTTTGGTTCGGTGTTCTTATTCCACTTCCACCGTTTCCGGTGCAGCCGTCGGCGCCGCGTCCGGCGGTTCCGGGAATTCCAGCAAGACCTGGTCCTTGTCGTCGAGGTCGACGGTGACACGTCCACCGGTGACCAGGCGGCCGAACAGCAGCTCGTCGGCCAGGGCCTTGCGGATCATGTCCTGGATCAAGCGCGCCATCGGCCGCGCGCCCATCAGCGGATCGAAGCCTTTCTTACCGAGGAAAGCACGCAGCTTCTCGGTAAACACGGCTTCGACCTTTTTCTCGTGCAACTGCTCTTCCAGCTGCATGAGGAACTTGTCGACCACGCGCAGGATGATTTCCTGGTCCAGCGCGCGGAAACTGATGGTCGCATCGATACGGTTGCGGAACTCCGGCGTAAACATGCGCTTGATGTCGGCCATCTCGTCGCCAGCCTGCTTCGAATTCGTGAAGCCGATCGACGTCTTTTGCAAGCTTTCCGCGCCCGCATTGGTCGTCATGATGATGATCACGTTGCGAAAATCGGCTTTGCGGCCATTGTTGTCCGTCAAGGTACCGTGGTCCATCACTTGCAGCAGGATATTGAAAATGTCCGGATGGGCTTTTTCAATTTCATCGAGCAGCAAGACCGCATGCGGCTTCTTGGTGATCGCTTCCGTCAGCAGGCCGCCCTGGTCGAAACCGACGTAGCCCGGCGGCGCGCCGATCAGGCGGCTGACGGCGTGGCGTTCCATGTATTCCGACATGTCGAAACGGATCAGCTCGATACCGAGGATGAAGGCCAGTTGCTTGGCCACCTCGGTCTTGCCGACGCCGGTCGGACCGGAGAACAGGAAGGAGCCGATCGGCTTGTCCGTCTTGCCCAGGCCGGCACGGGCCATCTTGATGGCCGAAGCCAGCGCGTCGATGGCGGGATCTTGCCCGAACACGACATTGCGCAAGTCGCGGTCGATCGTTTGCAGCTTGCTGCGGTCGTCCTGGTTGACCGTTTGCGGCGGAATGCGCGCGATCTTGGCGATGATGTCCTCGATTTCGGCCTTGCCGATGGTTTTCTTTTGCTTCGACTTCGGCAAGATGCGCTGCGCCGCGCCCGCTTCATCGATGACGTCGATCGCCTTGTCGGGCAGATGGCGGTCGTTGATGAAGCGCGCCGCCAGTTCGGCCGCCGTCGACAGGGCCGAGGCCGAGTATTTCACGCCATGGTGCTCTTCGAAGCGCGATTTGAGGCCGCGCAAGATTTGCACGGTTTGCTCGACGGTCGGCTCGTTGACGTCCACTTTCTGGAAGCGGCGGGAGAGCGCATGGTCTTTCTCGAACACGCCGCGGAATTCCGTGTACGTGGTCGCGCCGATGCACTTCAGCTGGCCATTCGCCAGTGCCGGTTTCAGCAGGTTGGACGCGTCCAGGGTGCCGCCCGACGCCGAGCCCGCACCGATGATGGTGTGGATCTCGTCGATGAACAGGATGCCGTTCGGATTGTCCTTCAACTGCTTCAGCACGGCTTTCAGGCGCTGCTCGAAGTCGCCGCGGTATTTGGTACCGGCCAGCAAGGCGCCCATGTCCAGCGAATACACGACGGCATTCTGCAGGATTTCCGGCACGTCGCTTTGCGTGATGCGGTAAGCCAAGCCTTCGGCGATGGCCGTCTTGCCCACGCCCGCCTCGCCGACGAGCAGCGGATTGTTCTTGCGGCGGCGGCACAGGATCTGGATCACGCGGTCGACTTCTTCCTCGCGGCCGATCAGCGGATCGATCTTGCCTTCGGCAGCGGCCTTGTTCAGGTTTTGCGTGAACTGGTCGAGCGGGCTTTCCTTCGGCTGGCCATCGACGGGCGCTTCTTCCACGCCTTCGGAGGCTTTCGCGCTTTCCGTCGACTGGTCCTTGCGCACGCCATGCGAGATGAAATTGACCACGTCCAGACGCGTCACGCCCTGCTGGTGCAGGTAGTAAACAGCATGCGAATCCTTTTCGCCGAAGATGGCCACGAGCACATTGGCGCCCGTGACTTCCTTCTTGCCGTTCGAGGCGGACTGGACGTGCATGATGGCGCGCTGAATCACGCGCTGGAAACCAAGCGTCGGCTGGGTGTCGACTTCGCCCGTGCCAGGCACGGTCGGCGTGTTATCGCCGATGAAATTGGTGAGGGTCTTGCGCAGGTCTTCTATATTGACCGCGCAGGCACGCAACACCTCGGCAGCGGAGGGATTGTCCAGCAGTGCCAGCAGTAAATGCTCAACCGTGATGAATTCGTGCCGTGCCTGCCGAGCTTCGACAAACGCCATGTGCAAACTTACTTCTAATTCCTGCGCAATCATACTTCCTCCATCACGCACTGCAGGGGATGCCCCGCCTTGCGCGCATGCGTTAAAACGAACTCCACTTTGGTACACGCTATATCTTTAGAGAACACGCCGCACACTCCTTTGCCGTAGCGGTGAACACTGAGCATGATTTGCGTCGCCGTTTCACGGTCCTTGTTGAAATACTCCTGAATGATGGCCACCACGAATTCCATCGGGGTGTAGTCGTCATTGAGCAAGGCCACCTGGTAGAGCGGTGGCGGCTTCAGCACTTGCCGCTCCAGCAGGGTTTCTGTGTCGTGCTTGGTTGCCATACGCTTATTCTAATGCTTTCACAGTGGTTGTCATGCGCAATATCTACGCCTTTCCAATTGTTTTCAATCTTACGCGTTTTCTTAATAGTGCGCAGATGGCGACCTTGCCGCCAAAATCAAGAGTTGCTTTTTTGGTTGCCGTGAAGAATTTGGCAATATCGATGGAAAAGCGCTTGACTTCATTATTTATTCCGCCAACAATGCTGTATCGACTGTTGCAGTAATGTACAGCTTGATAAGAAGTGAGACGTCGAGGAGGGGGCAAGAAGCTTCTTGCTTTTATGGCTCGTGTGATTTGTTTTAATTTTGAAAGTTCTTTTTATGGCAACAGGTACAGTTAAGTGGTTCAATGATTCCAAAGGTTTTGGCTTCATCACTCCAGATGATGGCGGCGAAGATTTGTTTGCTCATTTCTCCGCAATCAACATGAACGGTTTCAAGACCCTCAAAGAAGGTCAAAAAGTTCAATTCGAAGTCACGCAAGGCCCTAAAGGCAAGCAAGCTTCCAACATCCAAGCAGCCTAAGCATCGCCGGCCCTCAGATGTGAAAAACCCCGTTTCCTTGAAGCGGGGTTTTTTTTCGCCTGCAGGGTGCGCGGCACCCTGCCCTCCAGTTACATGTGCTCAATCATCACGTCGCCGAAACCGGAGCACGACACTTGCGTCGCGCCTTCCATCAGGCGGGCGAAATCGTAGGTGACGCGCTTCGAGGCGATCGACTTTTGCATCGAGGAAATGATCAGGTCGGCCGCTTCCAGCCAGCCCATATGGCGCAGCATCATTTCCGCCGACAAGATCAGCGAACCGGGATTCACGTAATCCTTGCCCGCATACTTCGGCGCCGTGCCGTGCGTCGCTTCGAACATGGCGACGGAGTCGGACAGGTTGGCGCCCGGCGCGATGCCGATGCCGCCCACTTGTGCCGCCAGCGCGTCGGAAATGTAATCGCCGTTCAGATTCAGGGTGGCGATGACGCTGTATTCGGCCGGACGCAGCAAAATCTGTTGCAGGAACGCGTCAGCGATGGAATCCTTGACGATGATGTCGCGGCCCGTCTTCGGATTCTTGAACTTGCACCATGGACCGCCATCGATCAGCTCGGCGCCGAATTCCTTTTGCGCCAGCGCATACGCCCAGTCGCGGAAGCCGCCTTCCGTGTACTTCATGATGTTACCTTTGTGCACGATCGTCACCGATGGCTTGTCATTGTCGATCGCGTACTGGATGGCCTTGCGCACGAGGCGCTCCGTGCCTTCGATGGAGACGGGCTTGATGCCCAGACCCGACGTGGCCGGGAAGCGGATCTTGGTCACGCCCATTTCATTGACGAGGAAATCCATCAATTTCTTGGCTTCTGGCGAGCCTTGCTGGTATTCGATGCCGGCATAGATATCTTCCGAGTTTTCGCGGAAAATCACCATGTCCGTCTTTTCCGGCTCTTTCACGGGCGACGGCACGCCCGTGAAGTAGCGCACGGGGCGCAGGCAGACGTACAGATCGAGCTGCTGGCGCAAGGCCACGTTCAGCGAGCGGATGCCGCCACCGACGGGTGTCGTCAACGGGCCCTTGATGGATACCACGTAATCTTTGAGTACTTCCAGTGTTTCTTCCGGCAGCCACACATCGGGGCCGTACACATTCGTCGATTTTTCGCCTGCGTAGATTTCCATCCAGCTGATCTTGCGCGCGCCACCGTAGGCCTTGGCCACGGCAGCGTCGATCACCTTGATCATGACCGGGCTGATATCGATGCCCGTGCCATCGCCTTCAATGAAGGGAACGATGGGATTATCTGGTACATTCAGCGAAAAATCGGCGTTGACGGTGATTTTTTGGCCGTCAGCAGGTACAGTGATATGTTGATACATCGTGATCTCCGAAGTGGGACACACCGCTGGCGGGCAACACAGGCCGGCGACGCGCTCTGCGGTTGCAGAGTTTACAAAAACAAGTCCGAACAGGGCGGCAACAACGCACTTTAGCAGGGAAAGAACACCCGGGCCATCCGCATCGCCAAAGAAGCGCATCGCCATAGTCTTCTATAAGACATAAGACTAACATTTCACATTATGCACCAGTATCTTACAGGGCGCCACGCTTTTGCGGCGTCGACCAGCAGCCACCATCGTTTACATCAATTCCCCTACCAGCATGCCACTCATCCTCTTCAATAAACCATTCCAGGTCCTGTGCCAGTTTTCGCCGCAGGAGGGCCGCGCCACCCTGGCCGACCATCTCACCATCCCCGGCATCTACCCGGCCGGCCGGCTCGACGCCGACAGCGAAGGCTTGCTGCTGCTGACGGCCGACGGCCGCCTGCAGCACGAAATCAGCCACCCGGACCGCAAGGAAGCGAAAACCTACCTGGTGCAGGTCGACGGCGTGCCCGATGCGGCCAGCCTGGCGCGCCTGCAGGCGCCGCTGGACTTGGGCGACTTCATCACCAAGCCGTGCAAGGCCGTGCGCATCGCCGAGCCGGACTGGCTGTGGCCGCGCAATCCGCCCATCCGCGCGCGCACCGACAAGCCGACCTCGTGGCTGGCGATCACGCTGAAAGAAGGAAAAAACCGCCAGGTACGGCGCATGACGGCGGCCGTCGGCCTGCCTACCCTGCGCCTGGTGCGCAGCGCCATCGGCCCGTTCTCGCTGGCCAGCCATCCATTGATGCCCGGCGAATGGTGCGAAGTGCCAGCCGAAAACATTGGCAAGGCCTAAGCAGCACAAGAAAGAGCGGCGACGGTAGCGAATTTCCCAATAAGCACTATTTATTTTTAGATAATGTATTAAAATCATCCGACCTCAACATGACGGAAAAGGAAAGATGATGAAAAAAGTAATGCTGACCCTGGCCGCTTCCCTGCTTGCCGGCGCCGCACTGGCCCAGTCGGGCGCCCAGGTGCACGCATCCGCCGCGACCGATGCCGTCAAGCCGCCACCCGCATCGGCAGCCAGCCACGCCTCGGCCGCCACCGACGCCAGCAAGCCCGTGCCGGCGGCGTCGGCGTCCGTCAACGCATCGGCCGCAACCGATGCGCCGCGCCTGATTCCCCAGGCGCGCAAGACGAAGCAGCCGGCCGCTGAAGCGGGCAAGCCCGTGAAATAAGCGCAGTTCCCGGGCTGACGACGGCGAGCATGTTGCTGTAACCCCACGCTTTCGATGCGGCCGGGCAGCATGCTTGACCAGCCGGCCGCCAGCATGGCTTAATCGCCGCTTCGCAGCCACCGTCCCGCCCCATGAAAAATTCCCTTTGCCGTCTCAGCCTGTCCATCGCCCTGTTGTCTTGCGCCAGCATGGCCCAGGCGCAAACCAGGAGCCTGCAACTGTCGGCCGGCATGCATTTGATCCAGGCGGAAGTGGCCGCCACGGAAGCGCAGCGCGAACAGGGCTTGATGTACCGTGAAAAGATGGCGGCGAATGCGGGCATGGTGTTTGTCTTTGACAACCCATCGACGCAATGCATGTGGATGAAAAATACGCCGCTGCCCCTGTCGGTGGCCTTTATCGATGCCAGCGGCAAGATCGTCAACATCGAAGACATGCAGCCGCACACGCTCGACAGCCATTGCTCCACGAAGACCGTGCCCGTGCGCTATGCGCTGGAAATGCATCTGGGCTGGTTCAAGCAAAGGAACATCAAGCCAGGCATGAGCATCGGCAACTTGCCGGCGTTGCGCTAGGCCGTGGCGGCGGGCCGCTAGCGGACGTGGTCTTAAAAATCCGAATAAAAACGCGAAAAAACCCGCCAGAACGAATCTGCGGGTTTTTGCTTTTCAACCAGTGCCAGCGTACCGGCACAGGCAAGGCCACCGTGGTGGCTTGCCTGCTGGCGAATATTAAGCGGACAGTGCTTTCAAAGCAGCTGCCAGACGGCTCTTATGGCGAGCTGCCTTGTTTTTGTGGATGATCTTCTTGTCAGCGATACGGTCGATGGTCGACACGGATGCTTGGAAGATTGCAGCAGCAGCTGCCTTGTCGCCGCCCTGGATCGCTTTGCGAGCAGCTTTGATAGCCGTGCGCAAGGTCGAACGTTGGGACGAATTGTGTGCGTTTTGCTTAACTGCTTGACGAGCGCGTTTGCGCGCTTGTGCGGTATTTGCCATGGAATTTCCTAAAACAGGGTCAAAGTGCGTTTGCAAACATTAGTGTTTGCCAACCGGTGCGTTCTGTGCGTCTGCCGAACCATGTGTGCCAAACCAGTGCCTGTCAAACATTAGTGTCTGCGTAACAGAATTCTGTACAGCCTTCGATTATAGCGATATTTTCAAGCGGGGGCAAATCAAAAAACCGTGTGTCACGCCAAAAACACGTGAAAATGAGGCTGGCAAGGGCGAATCGGCGGCAATTGTTACCATATTTTAACCGTTTAACGGTACCGCGCCCGGCTATAATCTGCCCCCATGAACTTGCTTAAAACCCTCGCCGCCATCTCCAGCATGACCATGCTGTCCCGTGTAACCGGATTATTGCGCGAAAGCCTGTTCGCGCGCGCCTTTGGCGCCGGCGCCTACACGGACGCCTTCATTGTTGCCTTCCGCATCCCCAACCTGTTGCGCCGCTTGTTTGCCGAGGGGGCGTTCTCGCAAGCCTTCGTGCCGATCTTGTCTGAATACAAGAACCAGCACGGCCAAGAAGCGAGCAAGCAACTGGCCGACCATGTGGCCACCACGCTCGTCTGGGCCACCCTGCTCGTGTCCGCCATCGGCATCATCGGCGCGCCCTGGTTCGTCTACGTGATCGCCACGGGCCTGACCAAGGATGCGGGCGCTTTTGACGCGGCCGTGTGGATGACGCGCTTGATGTTCCCTTATATTACTTGCATGTCCTTCGTGGCCCTGGCTGGCGGCATCTTGAATACCTGGCGCGAATTCAAGATTCCCGCATTCACGCCCGTGCTGCTGAACCTGTCGTTCATCGCCGCCTCGCTGTTCCTCGCGCCCTATTTGAAGCAGCCGATCTACGCCATGGCCATTGCCGTGTTCGCCGGTGGTCTGCTACAGGTGGCGATCCAGATTCCCGCGCTGATCAAGATCGGCATGCTGCCGCGCCTGTCGATCAATCCCGCCATCGGCCTGTCCGACGGCGGCGTGCGCCGCGTGCTGAAGAAGATGGGACCCGCCGTGTTCGCCGTCTCGGCGGCGCAGATCAGCCTGATGATCAATACGAGCATCGCGTCGCGCCTTGCCGAGGGCAGCATTTCCTGGCTGTCGTATGCGGACCGCCTGATGGAGTTCCCCACCGCCATGCTGGGCGTAGCCTTGGGCACGATCTTGCTGCCCAGCCTGTCGAAGGCGAACGTGGATGGCGACAAGACGGAATACTCGGCCCTGCTGGACTGGGGCTTGCGCCTGACCTTCCTGCTGGCCCTGCCCGCCGCCGTCGGCATGGCGACCCTGGCCACGCCGCTGATCGCCACCCTCTTCCACTACGGCAAGTTCACGGCCGAATCCGTGACCATGTCGACGCAGCCGCTCGTGGCCTACAGCCTGGGCTTGATCGGCATCATCCTCGTCAAGACCCTGGCGCCCGCCTTCTATGCGCGCCAGGACATCCGCACGCCCGTGAAAATCGCCATCGGCGTGCTGATCGCCACGCAGCTGATGAATCTGCTGTTCGTGCCATATATCGCCGTGGCCGGCCTGGCCCTGTCGATCGGCCTGGGCGCCTGCCTGAACGCCAGCTTCCTGTACTGGGGCTTGCGCAAGCGCGGCATCTACCAGCCGAAACCGGGCTGGGCCAAGTTCTTCCTGCGCCTGCTGCCCGCACTCATCGTGATGGGTGGCGTGGCGTATGTGGGCGCCGTACGCATCGACTGGATCGCCATGCAAGCCCATCCGCTGCTGCGGGCAGGCGCGCTGGCCCTGGTGGTGGCCCTGTGCGGCGTGGCGTACTTTGCCACCCTCTTTATAGTTGGCTTCCGCTTCCGCGATTTCAAGCGCCATGCGTGATTGCGCAGGACGCTGTTGCCGGCGTCTCGCATCAAGCAGCTGATTCAGACGAAAAAAAACCCGCCGAAGCGGGTTTTTTTCATTGCAGCGTAAGCTTAGTCAGCTTTCTTGGCGCGGCGGCGTGCGACGGCGCCAACCAGCGCCAGGCCGCCCAGCAGCATGCCGTAGGTTTCTGGCTCTGGTACTGGCAGGGCCGAAACCGTGCCTACGTACTGAACATTTTTCACCAGGGTCAGGCCCGTGACTTGTACCGTGTAGGTGCCTGCGGCCAATTGACCTGCCCAGCTCAGATTCTGGATGCCGCTGGCCGTGCTCTTGGTCAGATCGCCATAGCCGACCAGGGTCGCTGCGAAATCCTTGATCGCGCCGTTAGCAACGGAGAACGTTTGCAATGCACCGAACGAGGTCGACGATGGGGCCAGCAACTGGAAGGTCCACGAATCATTGATCTCCGAATTGATGGCGAACTTGGTCGTGAAAGCCGACAGGGTGTCCGAACCGGTTGGATCCAGAATGCCCAGGTCGTACGTTGCTGCCGATGCGCTGAACGATGCTGCTGCCATGATGCCTGCAGCGATAAATTTCAATTTCATAGTTTATCCCTTAAAAAGTAATTTATGGCTGCAATGCGCAGGCCACCAATAATTTGAGTACCGGAAGTACCGAACGGAATGGTAGCATAATTGCATTGAATTACTTATAAATATTTTATCGAAGTTTCATCCTGGATAACTATTTTCCAAATGAACTATTTGCCGTTATCGATGAATTTCCACATAAAAATAGTTACCGACGCATACATTTATTTTTGTCACGTTTTAAGGTAAAAACGCCTATTCGGCAGTGTTTTCAGCGGAATTTTGCGGTTCAGGCTGCTCAATTGGCTCTGAAGGCGGTTGGTCTTGCGGTGGAGTAACAGGGCGAGAAAACAACGGTGACACCGGCAAGGCAGGCGCGATGCCGGCCTCATCACTTGCCGGCATAGCTGCCGGTCCTGCGGATGGCACGGACGACACCTGGGCATCGACCATGAAGCGCCATTCCGAGAAATGCGCCTTGCCTTCAAAGCCGGCGAACCTCGCCTCGAAATTACCGACCTTTAATGGCGCCGCCTGCGACAGGCTGTGCACGCCAATGATGCCGTTGCTGCCCGGCTGGTACAGCAAGCCCCACTCGGCGCGGCCCGTGATGGGATCGACAAACAGCTTGCGCAAATGCCGGCGCAACTGGGGCGTACGGGGATCGCGCAGCAAGGCGGCCAAGGTCGGCGGCTGTTGCGGCTGACCCGGCGGCGTGGCGGCCGCATAGCTGTAGAGGGCATCTGAAAACTGCGCGCCAATGTCGAGCAATTCCTGCTCGGCCGCCTGGCGCTGCAGCAAGGAACCCATCTTCAGCCCGGCCGCCCCTACCAAGCCCAGGATGGCCACCAGAATGATCAGGCCCAGATACGTAAAACCGTTCTGGCGGCGCGCAGGACAAGGCATGGCCGCTACCAGTCGGAAAACGGCGTACCGCTGCGGTCCTTGCCGGGCGCACCGCTTTTCACGTCATACACCTGGCCCGGCGTATCGTCGGGCGGCGGCACGATGAGCCAGCTGCTGTCGCTGTCCGTGATGGGATCGATGGGCATGGCGCGCAGGTATTTCTTTTCCACCAGTTGCTCCAGCGAATCGGGATAACGGCCCGTATCGCCGTGGAACTGGTCGATGGTCGTGCGCAAATTGCGCAAGTTATCCGCCAGCACGGTTTCCTTTGCCTTGTCGAGGCTGGGAAAGTAGCGGGGCACGGCCAGGGTCAGCAGCAGCGCTACGATGCCGAGCACCACCAGCAATTCGATCAGGGTAAAGCCGCGCCTGCGGTGTAGAGTATTTTCAGCGGGCATGGTTCACCATAGACGGTAAGGCACGTTGTTCAAGCCCATCTTGCCGGACGTGGAATACACATCATAGACATCGTCCCCCTCGCGCGGTTCGGCCGCTTCGCTGGCGTAGCTGCGCTTGCCCCACGTTTGCGCATCACTAAGGCCAGCATCCGCATTGAACGGGTCGCGCGGCACGCGGCGCAAAAAGAACATCTTGCTGCGCTTCGGGTTGCGCTGGTCCGCCACGCCCTCGACCAGCAACTCCAGACTTTTCGGATAACCGCTGGCGTCTGTCGCGCGCACAATGCGCCCCTCGTCGCCAGCACGCTTATACGCATCGATCCCCTGGCGGATCTCGCGCAGCGCGCGCCGCAATTCCTGCTCCTGGCGCCGCTGCACCGTCACTTGCGTGACGGGGATCACCAGGGTGGCCAGCACGCCCAGGATGGCCAGGGTCACCAGCAGCTCGATCAGGGTGAAGCCGCCCTGCGCACGCGCCAGTCTCATTTGGCAGGGGGCGGCGGGCTCACCGGCACCGGCTGGCTCGACGACAGCGGCAAGGGCGCCGCCTGCAGCGGTACCGGCTGGCCCGACGAAATCGGCAAAGGCGACGGGGACGGCTCGGGCGACGGCACCACTTCCGGCGCGGGCACCGTCTGCGGCAGCGGCGCCGGCAAAGCGCCCGGTGTCATCATCGGCTGCGCCGGCGCCGGCTGCATGCCGACGGCCGACGGGCCGGAACGCACGATCACCGTGCCCGGCATCTGCGTGGGCGCCTTGGCCGCCATGTCGGGACGGCGGCGGAAGCTGCCTTCCGTACCGGCCGAGAATTCCGACTCTTTCGCTTCCGGACGCTGCACCGTGCGCACCAGGTGCGGCGTGATCGACAGCACGATTTCCGTCTTCTGGCTGTCATCCTTGCTGCTGCCGAATAGCCGCCCCAGCACAGGGATGTCGCCCAGGCCCGGCACCTTGTTGCCCGAGCTGCGCTCTTCATTGTTGAGCAGGCCCGCCAGCACCTGGTTTTCGCCATCCTTCAGTTGCAGCATGGTCGACGCCTGGCGCGTGCCGATCTGGTACAGGGTCGAGCCGCTGCGGGTGGTGGTGGCAGCCCCCAGGTTGCTCACTTCGAGCGAGATGCGGATGCCCACCTCGTTGTTCAAATAGATGGTCGGCTCAGCATTCACCGTCAGCCCCACGTCCAGGTAGCTGATCGACTCGGAAGCGAAGCCGCCCGTGCCCGGCGAAATCGTGGTGGTGACCACGGGCACCCTGTCGCCGATGACGAACTTCGCCTTTTCCCGGTTGCGCACGCGGATGCGCGGGTTGGCCAGGATGTTCGCGTCGCCGTCCGTCTTGTTGGCGTTGGCCGTCACGGACAGGTCGCTCACACCGATGGTGCGCTGGTTCAGCTTGTTCAAGTCGCTGATGGTCAGACCGATTCCGCCCGAGGTGGAAAGCGGCGTCAGGGTCAGGCTCGATGGCCAGGCCACGCCCAGTTCCATCAGGCGGCTGCGCTTGACTTCGAGGATTTCCAGTTCCAGCACCACTTCCGCCTCGGGCACGTCCTGCAGCGCGATCAGGCGCTCGGCCAGGCGGATCGCCTCGGGCGTGTCGCGCACGATGACGAGGTTGAGCTTTTCATCAGCCACCACGTCGCGCGTCTTCAAAATGGTCTTGAGCGTGTTGGCCACCTGCTTGGCGTCCGCGTTCGCCAGGAAGAAGGTCTTCACCAGCACTTCCTGGTACTCCTTCAATTTTGCCGCCACGTTCGGGTAGATCAAGATCGTGTTCGCATCCATCACCTGCTGCTCCAGCTGGTTCGTCACCAGCAAGAAGTAGACGGCCGATTCCACCGTGCTGTTTTTCAGGAAGATCGAGGTTTTCGCGTCCGCCTTGACGTCCTTGTCGAAGACGAAATTGAGGCCGGAGCGGCGCGCGATCAGCTCGAACACCTGTTTTAACGGCGCGTCGCGAAACTCGATCGTGATCGGCTGCTTGTACGACCTGGCCAGGCCCGATTCGACCACGGGCGGCGCCGTTTTGTCATCAACCTCGCGCAGCAGCGTGCGCGCGCCCGCATGGTTCGGCTGCTCGGTCAGGATGGCGTTCAGGCGCTGGCGCGCGGGGTCGTAGCGCTTGGCCTCGATATCCTTTTGCGCTTCGGCCAGCAGCTTGCCCTGGCGCTGCTCGCGTTCGAGCGCGCGCAAGCCGCTGTTGGCCCGCTCGTTCTGCGCATCGATTTCCAGCACACTCATGAAGGAAGCGCGCGCCAGATCGCCCTGCCCCGCCTGCGCCTGGCGCTCGGCCTGCTGCAAGCGGCTGCCGGTCGCCCGTTCGCGCGCCTGCAGATAGGCGCTGCGGTATTGCGCATTGCCAGGGTCTTGCTGCAGCGCTTCTTGCAGCTTTTGCAGGCCGGCCGGCACCTGGTCTTGCGCGATCAGCTCGCGCCCGTCGCGGTAGGCTTGCTGCCCTGCGCAGCCGGACAGCAACACCAGCAGTAGCGGCAGCAGCGCCGATGAAAAGGAACGAGACATCACTCGGAAACTCCAATGTTGAGCTGCTGAACCTGGTTCAACGGCAGATAAGTAAGCGTCATGACGGGCGGCGCGATCGTCACGACCTTGTAGGCGCCATCGATGACGGTATTGGCGCGCACGATATACGTCTTGTCGGCGCGCGACAGAAACACTTCCCAGGCGCCATCGGCCGCCGCCTTGCCCAAGTAAACAAAGGGTAGCGGCGGCGCCATTGGGGGCGGAGGCGGAGGCGCGGCCGTCAGCGCCATTTTCGGCGGCGGCGGATTCCAGTTCTGGCTCTGGAAGACAGCGCCGGCACCGCCAAAGGTGTCACCATCCTCGCCCGCCACTTCGCTGCGCGGCAGCAGGGCCAGGATGGCCGGCTGCGCGGCTGGCGCCTTGGCGGTGGCATGGCGCGCGGGCGCGACGGCCCGCTCCACCGCCTCGGCCACGTCGGCCACGGGCTGGCGCTCGCCGAACAGCAGCAAGGCGCCCGCGCCCAGCACGCCGGCCAGCATCAGATAATGGCGCGGCGTCATGGCGCCACTCCCGCATCGCCCGGTGTATCGGTCAGATAAAACGTCAGGCGCAAGCGCGCTTCGAGATCCGTATCGGCGATCTGCTCGCGGCGAAAACTCAGTTCGTCGAGCGAGGCGAAAGGGACGGCGCGCAGCGCTTGCAGCGCGAACTGCGACACGGCCGCATAACTGCCCTTCAGCGGCAAGGTCACCTGGTAGGTGGCGACCCGGCTGGCCTTGTCGTAGCCGCTCTTGTATTCGCCCTGCGCCAGCAGCAAACCGTTTTTTGCGGCCAGGTCGAACAGCTGCTTGACCTGCTGCTCGGCATGGCGCTGCTGTCCCAGCGCGGCATAAAAGCGCGCCAGGTTTTCGCTGGCCGTCGCCGGCGCCGCCGCCGCGGCCACCACGGCCAGCGCTGGCTGCGGCAAGGGCCGCGCTTCCAGCTGCGCCGCCACGGCGCGCTGCTGCCAGGCCCAGACCCAGGCGGCCACGCCCAGCATGAGCAAAGCCAGTGCCAGGCAGGCGGGCGCGCCCAGCCGGCGCAGCAGCAGTTGCGCGCGCAGGCGCAAGCTGTTGATGTCGATGGCCATCATGGCGTGCCCCAGCGCGCTTCGAGCTGGAAGCGCAACGGTTTGTTCGGATCGAGCGCGTTGATTTCATGGCGCAGCAGTTGCACGCGCGTGCCGAACAACTCCTGCCGCTTCAGTTGCGCGATGTAGGCCACCATGGCGTCGCTGCTGGTCGTTTCCGCCGTGATCTTCAGCACGCGCTTGCGCGCGTCCGGTTCCAGCGCCAGCAGCGCGACTGCGGGCGGCGTGGCGCTGGCCAGCGCATCCTGCAAGTCGCGCCACGGCAGGTTCAATTGCAGGATGGCCGCATTCACGGCCGCCGCCTGCGCCGGGGTGATGGCGATTTGCGGCGCTGGAGCCGGCCCCTGCGTGGCGGCCAGCACGCGCTGCTGCGCGCGCTGCAACTGCCCCTCGCGCAGTTGCTGGCGCTGCAGCGCGGCGCTGCCGCTGTACGCGGCCGTGACGGCCAGCGCCATACCCAGCGCACCGATGCACCACGCCCACGCGGGCACGCGGTGCAGGCTGCGGCGCCAGTTTGGCGGCGCGAAATCGATATCGAGGCGCGTCATGCCAGGCCTCCGCTATGCGCCAGCCGGGCGGCCGGCGACAAGCCGCCTTCGCCATCCGGCGCGGAAAAAACCTGGCAGCGGAATTCTTTCCCCGGCGTCAGCCAGCCCGCTGGCGGCGCGCCGCACAGCTGCAGCAGCGCCGGTGCGGATACGCCTTGCAGCAGCGCCTCGCGCGCCAAGGTCTGCACCAGCCAGTCCCTGCCAGCGCCAGGCGGCACGGGCAGCGCGCGCACGGCGCGCAGGCGCCCTTCGTGCCGCACGCCCAGGGTCAGGACGTTCTCCTGCAATTGGCCAAACCAGGCGCCCGGTTTCAAGGCGCCGAGCCAGCGGTTCCAGTGGCGCGCGAATTGCGGCGTAATGAAAATCAGGGCCAGCTTGCGTGCTTCGGCCACGCGCGTCAGCTGCGCCAGCAGTGCGCGGGGCACGGCGCAGAAAAACGGCGCACGCGCATCCCAGGCGCTGCTGCTGTGCCACAAGCCCGGTGCATCGCCATACAGCGACTGGAAGCGCAGCGCGGCGGCCGCCTCGATGTCGGCCAGACGCGCGGCGCCCTGCGGCATGTCCACTTGCCACAGGCGCGCCAGAGCATCGTCGAGCACGACGGACAAGGGCCAGCCCGCGTATTCGCCAGCCGGCAGTATCTGTGCCAGCGCCTGGCCCAGGGCGGCAAAGTCGCCATGCGGCGCGTCGTCCGGCGCATACGCGGCTTCACCGAGCGGCGTCCACGCGGGCGCGCGCCAGCGGCTGCTGCGCCACAGGCTTACCTTGCCCGCCGCCACGCCCAGGCGCAATCCTTGTCCAAGACCTCTACGCATGCAGGGTGACCCTCTTGATTTCCGTGATGGTGGTGGCGCCCCGCTTGACCAGTTCCAGCGCCGCCAGGCGCAGGCTGCGCGTGCCGTTCGCATACGCGGCCGCCTTGATCTGGCGGATCGGTTTTTTGTCGACGATCAGTTCGCGGATTTCATCGGTCAGCACGAGGATTTCGGCGATCGAACGGCGCCCCTTGTAGCCCGTGCCGCGGCAGTCGCCGCAGCCCTTACCCTGCTTGAATTGATAGTCCGCCACGTCGGCGCGCGCCAGGCCCACGCTGGCCAGTTCGGCATCGTCGGGCGTGTACTCCGTGGCGCAATGGGGGCAGTTGGTGCGGATCAGGCGCTGCGCCCAGATGCCATTCAGGGCCGAGACGAACGCATACGGATCAATACCCATGTGCGTAAAACGGCCGAACACGTCGAACACATTATTCGCGTGCACGGTGGTCAGCACCAAATGGCCCGTGAGGGCCGATTGCACGGCGATTTCCGCCGTCTCGCGGTCGCGGATCTCGCCCACCATGATCTTGTCGGGGTCGTGGCGCAGGATGGAGCGCAAGCCCTTGGCAAAGGTCAGCCCCTTCTTTTCATTGACGGGGATTTGCAGAATGCCGGGCAGCTGGTATTCGACGGGGTCTTCAATGGTGATGATCTTTTCGCGCCCGTTATGGATTTCCGTCAGCGCCGCGTACAGGGTCGTCGTCTTGCCCGAACCCGTGGGACCGGTGACGAGCAGCATGCCGTAGGCTTCCTGCGCCAGCGCGCGCAAGGCGACCAGCGATGGCGAGTCAAAGCCCAAGGCTTCAAGGGTCAGGGCGCCATACGCTTCGATCATGGCGCGTTTGTCGAGGATACGGATGACGGCATCCTCGCCATGGATGCTGGGCATGATGGAGACGCGCAAATCGATTTCGCGCCCGCCCGACTCGACGCGGAAGCTGCCGTCCTGCGGCACGCGGCGCTCGGCGATATCGAGTTCGGCCAGCACTTTCAGGCGCGAGATGATGTGTTCGGCCACTTCGATGCCGTTGACGGATGTGGCGTGATCGAGCACGCCGTCGACCCTGTACTTGACGGCCAGGCCGCCGGCCGTGCTTTCCAGGTGGATGTCCGAGGCGCCCGCCTTCAGCGCGTCATACAGGGTCGAGTTGACCAGCTTGACGGCGGGGCTGGCCGCTTCCGACACGCTGGCGAACGACAGCACGGCGGCAGTCTTGCCGTCGCGCCGCGCGTCGGTGGCGGCGCCGGGCAGCAGGCTGTCGACGGCGCGCGCCGATTCTTCCTGTTTCGACAGGTAGGCGCCGATGTCGGCCTGCAGCGCCAGGCGCACGTGCAAGACGCCCTGCCCGGCGCGCGCATTCAGCCAGGTTTGCAGGTCGAGGTCGAACGGGTCGGCGATCACGCCCACCAGCTGGCCGTCGGCGGCGCGCAGCAGCACGCTGTGGCGCGCCAGCGCCTGCGACAGGGGCAGCACATCGAAGGCGGGAGACAAGGCCAGCATGTCGGCCGTTTCCAGCACGTCCAGGCCGAACGGGCGCGCCAGTTCGCGCACCACGGCGCGCGCCTCGATGCCGCTCAGCTCCTGCAATTCCTCGACCAGGCTGCGCTTCGATTGCCGGCTCAGGATGCGCGCGCGCTGCAGCAGCGCGGGGTCGATGGCGGCGGGAACGGAGGAAATCTGGTTCATGAAATATCGCCGGCAAGGTCAAAGATGGGCATGTACAGCAGGATCACGATGGCGCCCACGACGAGGCCGATGGCGGCCATCAGCAAGGGTTCGAAGGTGCGCGTAAAACGGTCGATCCAGCGGCTGATTTCGCCGTCATAAAAGGCGGCCGACTGCGTCAGCATGGGGCCCATGTCGCCCGTGCGCTCGCCCACGCGCAGCATGCGCAGGGAAATGGGCGTCGTCAATTGATGCTGCTCGAACGCGGACGACAGCGGCTGGCCCGCCTCGATGGCGCCGCGCGCCTGTTGCAAGGACGCCTGCATGCCAGGCGAGACCATCGCCTGCACGGTGGCGATCGCCTGCACGATGGTGATGCCGCCCTCGGCCAGCATGCCCAGGGTCAGGTACAGGCGCGACAGTTCATAGATGCGCACGCGCTCGCCGATGCCGGGCAGTTTCGCCAGCAGGCGCGCCACGCCGCCGTTGCGCAGCACGCGCCGCACGGCCGTGAACACGATGCTGCCGGCCAGCGCCAGCCCCAGCAACAGCAGCACGCCATGCTGCGTGACGAACTGGCCCCAGCTGAGCATCACTTGCGACATCCACGGCAGGTTGCGGCCGGCGCCCTGGTAGACCTCGGCAAAACGGGGCACCACATAGCTGATCAGGAAGGCGCTGACGCCGCCGCCCACGGCCAGCAGGATGGCGGGATAGATGGCGGCGCTGACGATTTTTGACCGCACCGCATCGATGCGCTGCTGGTAGTCGATGTAACGCGACAGCGCGCGCGGCAAGTCGCTCGTGCCCTCGGCCGCCTTGACGATGCCGATATACAAGGGGGGGAACAGTTCCGCCTGCTCCGCCAGCACGGCGGAAAAGCGCTTGCCCTCGCGCAAGCCTTCGAGCAGGCGCGTGAGCACGCTGCGCGTGGCCGGCGACGCTTCCTTTTCCAGCAAGGCTTCCAGCGCTTCGACGATGCCCAGTCCCGCTTGCAGCAGCGCCAGCAATTCCTGGCTGAACAGCAGCAAGGGCAAGGCCCGCGCCCGCTGGCGCCCGGCGGCGCTGAACGGCGTGGCCCGCACGGGACGGATGGCACTGACAAACAGGCCGCGCGCCTCGGCCTGGCGGCGCGCGTCGGCTTCGTCGCGGCCATCGATCACGCAGGTCTGCAAGGTAGTTACGGCCTGGTCCGTGGAAAGCGCGCGTACTTCGAACTGCATGATGGCTTGTCCGTAGGAAAAAGAATGGCGCTGGCGCTATTGCGAGCTGATGTCGGCGTTCTCGCCGCTGCCGCCCGGCTGGCCATCCTTGCCCATCGAGACGATGTCGTATTCGCCCTTGCTGCCCGGCGCGCGGTATTGATACGCATGGCCCCACGGGTCGAGCGGCACGGCTTTTTTCAGGTAAGGGCCATTCCAGCGCGTGCCGGCGGCGGGTGGCGCCACCAACAGCGCAGCCAGCCCCTCTTCCGTGGTGGGATAGCGCCCCACGTCGAGGCGGTAGGTGTCGAGCGATTTTTCAAACGCCTCGATCTGCGCCTTGGCCACCGTCACTTCGGATTTGCCCAGTTGGGCGAAATACTTGGGGCCGACATAGGCCGCCAGCAGGCCGATGATCACGATGACGACCAGCAATTCGAGCAAGGTAAAGCCGCGCGCATGGCGCGTTGCCGCAAGGTTCTGCCTGTGTGCTGCATGCATCCGGTAACTCCTTATTGCCTACCTTCAATCCATTGCGTCGCTGCGCGCGGCGGATGGCCACGCACGGGCGACACGCGCTTGCCTGATGCTTATCAGCCTACCATGCCGGTTATGGTTAATACAATCTTTTCTTTGCTCTGTGAACAACAAATTCCTGCGGAAACCATCTAGTGTGCGCGAAACCGCGACGGCGCCGCGCGCGCTTGGCTGGCTGCTTAATAACTCAACTATTTTCAATGCGGAAACTATCTACTCCTGGTTACGAAATCATAGTGAGTGATGAATTTTATTCATTCATTATTTGTAACTTTCAAATTAAATTTGCAAGAATATCAAACAATCAAATTGCCTCTTTTGCTATAGTAAAAATCAATTTTCTACGTATTGGTCTTACCCGTCCACGCAGAAAAGAGCATCCCAGACGCAAAACATATTGCATCCTACATAATCACCAAGGGAAAATTCATGACTCGTATTGTGCATTCGAAGGCAACTGCCGCAGCAAGTCCTTTCTCGGCCAAGCAGTGGACCGGCGCCGCCATCCTGGCCCTGTCCGCCGCCTGGGCCCCCGCCGCCATCGCGGACGTGATCAACTTTGACAACGTCGACAGCCAGTTCGTCGGCCATGGCGACTCCCTGGAATTGAGCAAATTCCTGCTGACGGGCGCTTCGAATGCCGCCGGCGCCAGTTATGGCGACCTGGTCGGCGCCGTGTTCGACGGCACGGACCCGGCCGCCTGCGGCATGGCGTGCCCGACCAACAATACGAGCAATTACTATGCATCCCTCAACGACGGCATCGTCTACCTGGACCCGCTGAACCCGGGCGGCAGCGTCAGCCTGCAGGGCTTCGACGCCAGCTTCATCGGCTATGCCCAGGGCGTCACCTATCCGGCCGTAGCGGGACTGCTGCGCGTGCAAGGCTTCTATGCCAACGGCTCTTCCATCTATGAAACCTACCAGCTGGGCGGCCCCATCGGCGGCAACTTCCAGTTCCAGCGCTACAACACGAGCGCCAGCTTCGGCAGCCAGCAATTCGCCTCGCTGGCCTTCTTCGGCTTCACTTGCAACACGGCCGGCAGTTGCAACGCCTTCACGAGCAACAAGGGCCAGTTTGCGCTCGACAATATCGTCGCCTCGGTACCGGAGCCATCGACCTACGCGATGCTGCTGCTGGGCCTGGCCGGTGTCGGATTCGCTGCGCGCCGCCGCAGCAAGCAAGCCTGATTGCCGCCTCTTTTTGACTCCGATACCGATACAGGAAACCCTTACATGACATTCCGTCCCGCCTTGCGTCCCATTTCGCTCGCCGTGCTGAGCCTGTTTGCCAGCCTCAGCTTCCAGGCCCACGCCGACGACCTGCGCCGCCCCTACATCGTGCAGCTGACCGACAAACCGATCGCTTCCTACACCGGCTCGGTGGAAGGCCTGGGCGCCACCCAGCCTGCCGCCGGCGGCCGCCTCGACCTGGCCAGCACGCAAGTGCAGCTGTACGGCGACTACCTTGAACAGAAACAGGCGCGGGTACAAGCACTCGTCGCCGCCGCGCCCGTGCAATACCAGTACAAGATCGTCCTCAACGGCTTTTCCGCCCTGCTGACGGACGCCGAAGTGCGCCAGCTGCAAGCGAGCGGCGAAGTGGCCAGCATCGCCCCCGACGAACCGCGCGCCCTGCAAACGAACTACACGCCCACCTTCCTGGGCCTGGACCAGCCGGGCGGCCTGTGGAGCCAGCTGGGCGGCAAACAGCATGCGGGCGAAGACATCATTATCGGCATCGTCGATGGCGGCGTGTGGCCGGAAAACCTGTCATATGCGGACAAGGTCGACGCCAACGGCGCCCCAACCTTCGACCCGAACGCCACGCTGGCCTATGGCGCGCCGCCGGCCGCCTGGAAAGGCAGCTGCCAGGCAGGCGAAGGTTTTACGCAAGACCACTGCAACAACAAATTGCTGGCCGCGCAATACTTCAACGCCGTGCGCCTGACCGAGACGGACAAGATCCAGCACTGGAGTGAATTCACGTCGCCGCGCGATTCCATCGGCGACCCGAATGGCGAAGGCGGCCACGGCACGCACACCTCGTCCACCGCGGGCGGCAATGCGGGCGTGCCCGTGACCGTGAACGGCTCGCCGCTGGGCGCCATTTCCGGCGTGGCGCCGCGCGCCCGCCTGTCCGTCTACAAGGTATGCTGGTCGTACAACCTGGCTACCCAGCCGACCGGCGCGAAGAACGGCTGCTACGGCGGCGACAGCGTGGCGGCGATCGAAAAAGCCGTGCAGGACGGCGTGCACGTGATCAACTACTCGATCAGCGGCGGCGGCACGGTCAACGACCCGGTCGAGCAAGCCTTCCTGCACGCGTCGAATGCGGGCGTCTTCGTTGCCGCTTCGGCCGGCAATGCGGGACCGGCGAACACCGTGGCCCACGTCAGCCCATGGATCACGACGGTGGCCGCCTCGACGCACAACCGCGCCAACCAGGCCAAGGTAACCTTGAGCAACGGCGCCAGCTACACGGGCGCCTCGCTCAACTACAACCCGCTGCCGGCCACCACCTTGATCCGCGCGCAAGACGCGGGCTTGCCCGGCGCCGATGCGCAAAAACTGGCCCTGTGCTACCGCGCCGGAGACAACGGCGGCGTGGCCCTGCTGGACCCGGCCAAGGTCGCCGGCAAGGTCGTCAGCTGCCTGCGCGGCACCACGGCGCGTACCGACAAGGGCGTCGCCGTGCTCGAAGCGGGCGGCGCCGGCATGGTACTGGTCGACACGGGCGTGGGCCTGGTGTCCGACCCGCACGTGCTGCCGGCCGTGCACGTGAGCGCCGCCGATGGCGCGCTGATCAACGCCCAGGCGCAAACGGGCACGGCCACGGCCGCCATCTCGCGCTTCGTCACCAATGGCAACGGCCCTGCCGCCCCCGTGGTGGCCGACTTCTCGTCGCGCGGCCCGAACCTGTATGACGCCAACCTGCTCAAGCCGGACGTCACCGCGCCTGGCGTGGACATCCTGGCCGGCGGCACGCCTGCCCTGTCGCGCGCCCAGCGCGACGCCGTACAGGATGGCAGCCTGGTGCCGGCGCAAGCCTACATCTTCCTGCAAGGCACTTCGATGGCCAGCCCGCACGTGGCCGGCCTGGCCGCCCTGCTGCGCCAGCAGCATCCGGACTGGAGTCCGGCCGCCATCAAGTCGGCCCTGATGACGACCGGCAGCGCCACCTTGCCCGACATCCAGGCAGGCGACGCGCGCGGCATCCTGCCATGGGGCCAGGGCGCCGGCCACGTGACGCCGAACAAGGCAACCGATCCCGGCCTCGTGTATGACGCCAGCCTGGCCGACTACAAGAAATACATGTGCGGCGTCGGCATGACGGCCGAATGCGCGGGCGGCACCCTGGCCGGCTACAATCTGAACATGCCGTCCATCACCATCGGCAACGTGCTGGGCACGCAAACGGTGACGCGCCGCGTCACCAACGTGGGCAGCAGCAGCGCCACCTACACGGCCAGCGCCTCGCTCAGCGGTTACAGCGTGACGGTGGCGCCTGCCACCCTGGCACTGGCGCCCGGCGAAACCAAGTCCTTCACCGTGACCCTGGCGCGCACGACGGCGCCGGACAATGCCTGGCAGTATGGCGCCCTCGTGTGGAGCGATGGCGTGCACACGGTGCGCAGCCCCGTCACGGCCCGCTCGGGCCGCGCGGTGCAGTCGCCGGCATTGCTGCAGGCCGACAAGGTCAGCGGCCTGCGTTCGCTGACCCTGTCCACCGGCTTTGCCGGCAAGGTCGGTGCGGCGACGGGCGGCCTGAAGGAAGTGGCGCGCAGCGAGCAAACCATCAGCCAGGCCGCGCCGGGCAGCATGGAAACGCTGGCGCAGATGGCCGACGCGTGCAAGGCGGGCGGCAGCGGCGTGCGCGTCGTCAATGTCAGCATTCCCGCCAGCACCGTCGTGGCGCGCTTCGAAACCTTCGACCGCGACACCACGGAAGGCGCCGGCAACGACCTCGACCTGCTGCTGCTCAACAGCGCCGGCGCGACCGTCGCCACCTCGGCCACGGCCGGCTCGAACGAGGCCATTACCTTGACCACCCCGGCGGCAGGCAGCTACAAGGTGTGCGTGATCGGCTATGAACTGGCGAATGGCGTCTCGACCGGCTTCGGCCTGTCGTCGGCCGTCGTCACGACAGCCGACAAGGGCGGCAACCTGAAAGCCACCCTGCCGACCAAGGTGTACGTGGGCGGCAGCGCCACGGCCGGCGTCAGCTGGTCGGGGCTGGAAACGGGCAAGCGCTACCTGGGCGGCGTGGTCTTCCTTGATGGCAACAGCGCAGCAGCGTCCACCACCGTGCTGTCGGTGGAGACCAACAACCCGTTGCCGCTGGCCGTTCCCAGCCAGCGCAACGTGAGAGCGGACGCCAAGCTGTAACGGTATCGCTCCAGGCAGTAACACGGCGCGCCCTGCGGGGCGCGTTTTTTTATGGCTCTGTCATCGGCAAGTAGGGGAATGCCGGAATTTTCCCTTGGCCGTGCTGTCTGACTCTGCATACTCACCACGCAGGGAGCAGATCATGCGGCCAACCGAATGGATCAGCTTTATCGCGCAGTTTGCGCAGTTGAACCGACGCCAACGGCAGGCAGGAATGGCCCTGCTGCGTGGCAACGCGCCACACGACGCGACCGTCGCGCTGCTGGAAAGTGTGGCGCAGCCGCGATTGGCCTGTCCCGCCTGCGACTCGGCGCACCTGCACCGCCATGGCCATGCGCACGGCCTGCAGCGCTACCGCTGTGTGCCGTGCGGCCGCACCTTCAATACGCTCACCGGCACGCCACTGGCCCGCTTGCGCCACAAGACCTTGTGGCTCGATTACGCCGATTGTCTGCTGGCATCGGATTCGGTGCGCAAGGCGGCGAGCCAACTGGGCGTACACCGCAATACCACGTTTCGCTGGCGCCACCGGTTTTTATCGCTGGCAAAGACGGACCGGCCGCATGGCCTGCATGGCATTGCCGAAGCGGACGAACTGTATGTACTGGAATCGGAAAAGGGATCGAGAAACATGACGCGTCCGGCGCGCCGCCGGGGCGGCCATGCCCACCAGCGCGGCATATCCAATGAACAGGTCTGCATCCTGGTGGCGCGCGACCGCACGGGACAGACCCTCGATTTCGTCACGGGCAAAGGGGCGCTGACGAAGGCGCAGTTGCATCACTGTTTGTTGCCCGTCATCGACAAGGATGTCTTGCTGCTCACCGATGGTCATGCGGCCTATCGGGCTTTTGCCAGGGAAGCTGGCATCAGCCACCAAGCCGTCAACTTGCGCGCCGGCATCCGCGTGCAGGGCGCCGCCCATGTGCAGAACGTCAACGCCTATCACAGCCGCTTGCGGGAATGGCTACGGCCGTTTCACGGCGTGGCGACGCGCTATCTGCCGAACTACCTGGGATGGCGCTGGATACTCGACGCCAGGCGCATCCGCTCACCGGAAACATTATTGAAAGCAACTTTGGGCGCATTCCCACATCTGATGGTGACATAGCCTTTTTTATGCGCAACGCGCGTACAATCGGCGCATGTCCACCTTTCGCCTCTGCATTGCCATCCTGGCCGGCATGGCCAGCGTCCATGCCCTGCCTGCCGCGGCGCAGGCCGCTGCCGCGCGGCAGTCCTATCTGGTGCAATTGCGCGCCCCGCCGCTGGCCTCGCAAGCGGACGGCGTGCATGGGCTCGATACCAACAGCGACGCCGCGCGGCGCTACACGGCCCGGCTGGAAGCGCTGCAGCACGCCGTGCTGGCGCTGGTACCCGACGCCCCCGTGCAATACCGCTACACGGCTGCCTTCAATGGCTTTGCCGCCATGCTGACACCGGCCGAAGTGGCGCGTCTGCAAGCGAGTCCGGACGTGGCACGGGTATCGCCCGGCAGCATCGAACACATGCAAGATAGCGGTAATGAAAAGCTGCAGGCCCGGCCGCAGGATCAGCGCTAGTGGCTGAGCAGGCGCAGCGCAATGCCGCGCGACACGGCTTGCATGCGGTTGCTCACGCCAAGTAATTTGTAGATGCGCTGCAAATGGCTTTTCACCGTAGTACCGCTGATGCCGAGGATTTGCCCCACCTCCTCATTGCTTTTCCCCTCGCGCACCCAATGCAGCACTTCCAGCTCGCGCGCACTGGCCGCGCGTGCGGCAGCCGGGCCAGTCGCGCGCACACGCTGGCTCACTGGCAGCGCCAGCCAGTGCACGTGCAGGTAAGGCAGCAGCAATTCCAGTGCATACGCCTGGCGCGCCGCGTCCGCCTGCTTCACGGCGAACAGGGCAAAAAAACTGCCGCCGGCATCACCCACGCTGCCATGCACCAGCACGCCGTCGATGACGCCCGCCCTCTGGCCACCGGCGCGCCAGGCCAGCGCAAGGCGGGCCAGCTGGCCCTGGCGCTCGCGCAGCTGCGCATGATCGGGCGCGGCGCTGTGCCAGGCTTCGCTGCGCAGCACGGCCCCGTCGGCGTCCAGTTGCGCGCACATCAATATGTCGTGCGGCAACAGCGTTTGCAGCGGCCCCTGGCTCCACAAAAAGAAATCGCCGGGCACGGCCATGCCATGCGCGCCGAGGATGGCGTGCAGCAGGTATTCCTGCTCCCTCCCCGTCAGCAGCATCATGCGCACACGGCCGCGTCAGAGGCCAGATAGCGGTAGCCGCTGCCGCGCACGGTTTCGATGCGGTGGCCGCAGCCGCCCGGCTGCAAGGCGTGGCGCAAGCGTCCCACGTGGGCGTCGACCGTGCGTTCATCGAGGTAGGCGGCATGGCCCCATACCTGGTCCAGCAGTTGCGCGCGGCTATGCACCCGGCCCGGATGATCCATCAGGAAATGCAGCAGTTTGAATTCCACGCGGCCCAGGTGGATCGGCACCTTGCCGGCCGTCACACGCAGGGTCTGCGGATCGAGCCGCAAGGCGGCAGCCCCGGCCGTGCCTGCGCCTGCGCGCAAGGCTGATGGCGCGCGCCGGCGCAGCAGCGCATGCACGCGGGCCAGCATTTCACGGGGACCGACAGGCTTGCACAGGTAATCGTCGGCGCCGCTTTCCAGCGCCAGCACCTTGTCCTGTTCGCTGTCGCGCGCGCTGATCATGATGATGGGCAAGTCGTACAGCACGCCATCCTGGCGCACCTGGCGCAGCAGCGCGATGCCGGACGCATCGGGCAGTTCCCACTCCAGCAGCAGCACGTCGGGCGGATCGGCCGCCAGCAGCGCCAGCGCGCCGCGCGCGTCCAGGGCGCAGCTGACCCGGTAGCCGGCGCCCGCGAGATTATGCGCCAGCAGCGCCTGCATGGCGGGCGCAGGGTCCAGCACCAGGATATGGCCAGGCATCGATGCATCTCCCGAAAAAAGTTGGCGGCAGTCATCAAAAAACTAGACTGCCCGACAAGTTTTTTACTATGCATCAAGCGTAAAACGCTGACTAATACAATTTAGTTTCCTGATTTATAGCTATTGCGAATAAATAGATGAAAAAAAACACAGCGGCCAGCAGGCGCGCTGTGTTCAGGCTGGAAAGACTAGGCGCGTGTGATGGTCCGGCGGCGCAGGGCAAAACCGATCAACGCCAGGCCGCCCGTGAGCATCATCCATTCCGACGCTTCCGGCACGGCCGAGATCGATGCGATGCTCGCATACGTGCTGCCGGCGATGCTGGCGGGCAAACCGCCGTTGAGCGGCGTCAGTTCGAATTGCACGAGGTTGCCATTCGCATTGCCCAGGTAGGACGTGGCCGTAGAGTCGAGCAAGCCCACGCCAAACGTCGTGCCCGCATTGCCGGCCGTGTTCAGGAAGTCGCCGCCAAAGACGATATTGAAACCGAACTTGCCGCCCAGGGTCACGTTGTGGAACCAGTCGTTATAGGCGCCGCTATTGCCGAAGGTCAAGGTGCCGGGCAAGCTGCCGCTGACGTTGCCTTCCATCGATTCCAGTGCGCCGAACGCGCCCGAGAAATTGCTGAGTACGGCGCTGGCGCCCGGTGCCGGGCTGTTGCCGGCGATAAAGGCGAAGTCGAGGAAACCGGCGCCCGAGAACTGGCTTGTGTCGATTTCCACGCGGTAGCCGAGCGGGTCCGCCAGCGCCAGGCTGGAACTGCCGGCCAGGAGGGCGGCCAGCACGGCGCGGCGCAGGGTGAGGTTGAATGTCGTTGTCAACATGATGGTGTCCTTAGAAATTGCCGGCGAAAATGCTGGCCGAGTAGGTGATCGTCACTTTCGACGGATTGCTGAAACTGACGGCAAACGAGGCCGTCGCGCCTGGCGCCAGGCTGGCGGCGTTCACCGTGACGTACGCGGCGCCCGCATGGCTGCCCGTGGCATTGGCCAGGCTGACGCCGGCAGGCAAGCCGCCGAACACCACCTGGAACGGGCCGCTCAAAGCGCTCGTGCCCGTATTGGTGAACGAGAACGTGCCCGCGTATTTTTGCGTCACGCGGTTGTACGTGAGGCCCGAGCTCGCTTGCGCCACACCGGCCGTGATGTCGCGGTAAGCGGGCTGCAAGTCCAGGCTGATGACGACAGGATCGTGGTCCGACGCGCGGTACGGCAAGGCGTTGTACAAATCTTGCGGCTTGGCCGAGTCGATGTTGTAGTCGATCACTTCCGGCTCGTCCGCATTCACGTGCCATTCGGCGACGCCGGCTACTTGCGGGCTCAGCGAAGCGCTGGCCAGCGCATGGTCGAGGTAGCCGCTCTGGCCACCGAATACGTACGAGTACGGCATGCCGGACGGCCGCACGAAACGCTCGAGTTCATTGACGAAGCCGGCACCCGTGATGACCTGGATCGGGTCTTCCGCGCCATACGAATTCAAGTCGCCGATGACCAGCACGTCCGCGTCCCCGGCAGCGGCCGCCACCTGCGGCACGAAGCTGCCGATCAGGCGCTGGGCTTGCTGCACGCGGGTGGCGTTCCAGCAGCTCTGGCTATCGTTCTGGTCCGCGTCCAGTCCGCTCGACGGGCAGCTGCCCTTCGATTTCAGGTGGTTGACGACCAGCGAGAATTTCTCGCCATTGCCGGCACGGAAGGTTTGCGCCATCGGTGGACGGTTGTTGATGGCATTGGCGTCCGACAAGGCGCCGCCCACCAGGCCCAGCTTGGCTGGCTTGTAGATCATGGCCACGCGGATGGCGTCCGTGCCCGTGGCAGCCGGTTTCGGCACCACGGCGTACGTGACGCCGCCGATGGCCGCGTTCAGTTGTTCGACCAGGTACCTGACGGCCGTCTCGCCATTATTCTGGATTTCCATCAGGCCCACTACGTCCGCGTCGATGGCTTTCAGTTCAGCGACGATCTTGTCGCGCTGGCGCACGAACTCGGCCAGGTTGTCGGCGCCGCGGCAATTGCTCCTGGTGGTCGAAGTGCCCACGGTACAGCCCTGCCCCGTCTGGCCAAACACGTTATTACCATTGGTAAAGGTCGTAAAGAAATTCAGCACATTGGCGCTGGCCACCTTGACGTTGCCAGATGGCAGTTCCGGGCTGCCCGTGCGCGGGTTGTCACGCGAGAATTGCGGGGTCTGCGTCGGCTGCAATTTGTAGGCGGCACCGCCACCGCCGATGGCGCCAAAGTCCACCACGCCCGTCAGGTCGGCCACCGTGTCGCCGCTGCGCACGGTGTTGTCCTGGCCGATGTACGGTATCGTTGGCGGCGCCACGAAAATGCCGTCATCGAGCACGATCAGGTTGTTCGCATTGGCGGCGATCAAGGCTTGCGCCTCGGCGGAACCGGCCAGGTAGCGATTGGTCGGTACTTCGCGCCGTCCCGCCGACAGGCTCAGTTCGCCGCGCGCGCCCAGATAGGCGTTTTGCGACACGGTCAACGGCTGCGTGAAACGCACGAGCATGCCTTCCACTGCCGCCAGGTTCTCGTTCGGCAAGCTTACATTCGCCGGCACGATGCTGTGGCCCGCGCTTTGCGTGAGGATGGCCGTCACGTCCTTGAATTCCGTATAGGAATTTTTCGCGCCCGATGGCGTGTATTCGACCACCGTGCCCGTCACGCGCACCAGTTCGCCCGGCTGCACGGTGGTGGCCGTCGCGCCCGTGTACACGAAGATGCCGTCCGACGTAGACGGGTCGCCATCGCCGGCCGCGTCCTGGATGAAGAAGCCAGTGCCCACTTTCAACGTCACCACGCCCTCGGTCGTCTGCACGGAATTGGCGTACGGGCTGCTGGCACCACTGCCCTGGATTTGCGGGATCGTGTGGCTGATGGCGGCCAGGCCTTGCACGGCCACATCGACCTTGCACGACGCCGTCTGCTGCTGGTCGTTGCTGAAATTCACGATGACCGGGTAATTTCCCACCGGCACGCCAGCGGCCACCAGCAGGTTCACGCTGGCGCTCTCGCCCGCCACGCCGGCCGCGCTGAAATTGGCCAGGCTGATGCCGGCCACGGCGGGCGAGCTCAGGGTGGCGGCATTCACCACGCCATCAACGTCGGACGCGCGCAGCACGGCGCTGCCGCCATTGCCCACGGCCAAGGCCAGGTTGGCCGGGCAGCTGGTAATAATCTGGTGCACGACGGGGCCGCCGCACACATTCAGCGGCGAAGCCGTATTGCGTGGCGCCACGCTGCCGGTGGCGAAGTCCACGCTATTGTCGTCCGTGTCGCCGCAGCCGCCATTCGCGCGCGCAATCGACAGGGTATTTGATGGTGCGGGTGCCACGGCGCCTTCAAAACCATTGGCCGTGCCGAAACCGACCAGGTCGACGATGGCGGCGCCCGTCGGGCTGGCGCCCGTCTGGGCCGTCTTGCTATTGCTCAGCAACACCTTGCCCGCCGTGCCAGACATGGCCGCGCCGCCCGTCGCATCCGGCGTCGGCAGCGCGGCCGTGCCGCCTGCGCCCTTGGCTTGCTGGACCAGCAAATACTGGCCAGGTTGCAAATCGATAGCCGGCAAGGCCGTGACGGCCCAGGTCGTACCGGCGGCGGAGGCGTATTGCACGCTCCAGTTATTCACATTTACCGGGCTGGCGCCGCGGTTGAAAATCTCGATGAAATCGTGGGTGTACAGCGCCCCGGAATTGCCGCCGCCGCCATACACCTGGCTGATGACGAGGTCGGAAGCGGCCAGGGCCGGCACGGACAGGCTGGCCAGCACGGCGGCCATGACGGTCAGGCGCAGCGGCGTGCGCAAGGGTGAAAACGAGGTGTGCATGAGGATCCCGGTCGGTAAATAGATGGCGCCGGCCCCACATGATCGGTCGGCGCGCCACAATTAACAAAAATATTTCAGACTTGTTATTTGCATATTAAAGGCCCGGGATGACAACTTGATGACATTTGATTAAGCCGAATGGAGTAAGACCTCACCATTCAGCCTCTTCCGATACCTGCTGAAACGTATTTTTTGAGCAACATACGGCGCTCTGTGGCAAGTCAAAAAAGACGCCGTCAGGAAAAATGTGATATATTTAAGGCAAATAAGTTTGGTTCCTGATAACAACAACCAGCTTCGCGACAACAGATACCGCAACAATGAGTGCAGGCCCCAGCCTCGCTTGCCTCTTGGAATGCACATCCGGCCATGCACACAAAGGTCGCATTACCGGTAGCAACATTAATCGCATCACGAACGGACAGCGCACGGCGCGACGCTCGCATGCATTCTGAAGAGATACACCATGTTAAAACCACGCAAGCAATACACCGTTTTCTGCGCCGCCATGGCGACGGCCCTGTTCATGACCGCAGGGTTGGCGCAGGCGCAAACAGCGGCGGCACAGGCCAATGCGGACAGCAAGCGCTGCGAAGCGGGCAATGCGGATGGCGGCGGCAAGGGCGCCGAATTCAACCCCGACAGTTCAAGCAGCGCCTGCAGTCTGGCGAATGGTTTCGTCAACTTTGGCTCGCGCAGCAATGACGGTATCGGCTCGACGCCCGAATTTGGCGCCGGCGAGTCCGACCAGGTATTGCGCGCGCCTGCATTTTCCGGCAATGGCCATCGCCTGGCCAATGCCTTCGGGCAGCCTGCCGATGCAGGATACGGCGCCAATGCAAGCTTGCTGGCCAGCACCGGCCAGCACCATTTCGGCAGCCGCGACTTCGTGTATGCGCAGGAAGAACCGGCCATCGAGGGGCGTGGCTATGAAGCTGGCCGCGGCCTGCGTACCGGCGACGTGTACGAGCCGCTGCTGGTCTCGTCCGGCGGCGGCATCGCGCCACCGGCCGGTGGCGGCGGTGTCGGCGGCGGCGGCGCCAGCGGCGGTTTCGACCGCAACGGCGGCGGCGCGATCAACACGGGCGGCAATGGCGTCGTAGTACCGCCGATTCCTCCCGTGCCGGAACCGGAAACCTATGTAATGTTGCTGGCAGGCTTGGGACTGCTCAGCTGGATCGGCCGCCGCCGCAACGGCAAGGTATAAAAAAATGGCTCATACGAGCCATTTTTTTTGCCTTCAATCATGCCTGCATGCCGTCAGCGGCGGAAGCTGGCGTAGGGTGCGGCCAGGGGATCGCCGATGAACAAGCCCTGAGCAGGCCAGGCGACGCTGCCCCAGTACGCTTCAAGCGCCGTCATGCCGCTCAGGTAGCGGCGCAGCAGCACCGTAGGGTTGGGAAATTTCTGCCAATAATTGCAGGGCTCGCTGACAGTGCCGTAACTGGCGGTCGCGCCCGCTTCCAGCCAACGCTGGCTACTCATCTGCGCCGTGCCCTGCAAATCGCCGCCAAACGACGTCAGGTGGTCGGCCAGAGCGCCCGGCAGGAAACGCAAGGTGTCAAGCTTGTCCACCTTTGCCATGCCCGTCTGGTACACCATGATATCTTGCGCGCCTTCCAGCACATCGGCCTTCATGCTCTTGATCGTCAACTTGCGCTGGCGCACCACCCCGGCAGGCGGGAAAAATGCCGCGCGGCTGTTGCGCGCACCTTCGCTCGTGTTCAGGTAATACGCGCTGGCGGCCGGTACGGCAAAGCCGCTGGCCGTGCCGCGATCGACGACCGCCTTGGCCTCCTCGACAAAATCGATGGGCAGCAACATCGACAGACGCATGCCCAGCTGGCTGAAGGGCTGGCCCGTATTGCTGTTGAAGTAGGTACTGGCCTTGCCAGCGCCGCAGCTCTTCGCGCACTGCCCGGCGTCATATCCCAGGGTAAAGGCCGAGGTGATGGAGTTGCATTCGACCGCATACGGCGCGCTCCATACCATCAGCACCGCCTGGATACCGGGCTTCAGCTGGCCATCGATGCGCTCCTTCAGTTGAGCGAACTGGTCCATGCTCAGCTTGCGCGGCCGGTTCGGAATATGCACATGCACGACATTGGCGGCAGGAATGGCATGCGCCTGGCGGTAATACTCCCCCACCTCGATACTGTTCGGTTCAGCATCATTGATGACGATGGCCAATTGTGACGGTTGCAAGCCGGGCGCAGCGGCCGGTTCGGCGCCATGGGCGCTACTGGCCAGCAATGCCAGCGACAGACAGAATGAAATACGCAATGGGGTACCGGGAAAAAATACACGTGCGATTGATTAAAACGGCCGTTTGCCGGCCGCCCATGGTGCCAACAATTATAGCCTTGAAAATAGCCCCGGAAGCGTTGCAAAAAAAAACGGAGGCTGAGGCCTCCGCTTTTCCATTCACGCCACGGCCATCACGCCTGCTACTTGCGGCGGCGCGCCATGAAACCCACGAGGCCCAGGCCTGCCAGCAACATGGCATAGGTTTCCGGTTCCGGCACGGGATTGACCGACACGTTGCCGCTATAGCTGCCGCCGGCCGCCGAAGCCACGTAGCCATTCACTTCCAGGAAGTAGTCGCCGGCGCCCAGGGGGGCCGTATTGGACGACAGGACCCAGGCCTGGTCGGCCGCCGTAAAGTTCACCAGGTCCAGCGCCCCTTGCAAGACGACGCCGCCGGCATTCTTCAGACTGAAACCCGTCAAGGTCAGGCCCGAGTTCAGGCTGGGCTTCAGGGAAGTGGCCAGGCCGCTGAAATCATTGCTACCGGTCAAGGTGAACAGAAACTTGTCGCTGAAGAAATTGTGCTCGACGCCTGCCAACTGGCCCGGCGCCAGCGAAAACGAGCCAAACAGGTTACTGCCCGAATAGTCGAGCAAGTCCTGCGTCAGGTCGACAGGCGCGTGGCTGATGTCGACGGGGGCCGCTTGCGCGCCCAGGGTGCTGCCGGCCAGCATGATTGCCAGGAACAGGGATTTGAGAATTTTGTTCATACTTTTCACCAAGGAAACAGCGGCCAGCACAGGCTGGCCGCAAGATAAAAATGCGGAAAGAGAGCGATGCGGTGCTCAGGCAGCCTTCTGGCGGCGGCGCGCCAGGAAGCCCAGCAGGCCGAGACCGCCCAACAGCATGCCGTAGCTTGCCGGTTCTGGCACAGCCGACACCAGGCTGCCATTGCCGCTGAAGGTGGCGCCCGCGCCCGAAACGAGGTTGCCGCTGACCTTGACGTAATAGGAACCGGCCGCCAGATTGGCAAAGGACAAGGTCCACTTGTCATCCTTGCCCGTCAATACCTGCGCGCCCTGCAACAGGCTGTGATTGGCGCTGTCGTACAGGCCCAGGCCCGTCAGGTTCAAGCCATTCGCCGCGCTCGTGCTGGTCGACGTCACCACCAGGTTCACATTGCTGAACTGTGCCACGTTGAACGTGAAGTGATCGTTGAAAAAGTTGTCTTTGTTGCCGGATTTAAACTTGTCGCCAAAGGTCAGCGATCCGCCATTCGCCAGCGTCACGGCCGTCGGCACGGAGCTGATGTCGACGACGGCGGCCGTGGCGGCCTGGGAAAACAGGGCGGCACCGGCGAATGCCACCGTGGCCACGGCTGAGCAAATATGTTTCTTCATGCGATTCCACCAAACGTAATTGCAGACAATAAGTTGCCTGCAGGAATTGAATTATTTAACCAGCGAGAATAATATCATAAAGCAATTTATTTGATTATTCTTTTTTTAATGAATAGTTTCTTTATGGTATCAAATTCAGATAGCGTGGCATGAGTAAAAAGCAAAGATTGGGAAGGCACAGAAAAACGTCGGTTTTCCCCTCACCGATGGCTGGGGCATGGTGATGAGTCCGGGTGCCGTCATCGGCAGCAATGTCACACTGTTCATGCCGTCGCGCTGGGCCGCCGCGACCGTATTGCCAAGGATGGCCAGCGCGGCGCCGTCGTCATGGAAGACATCCCGCCGTATTCCATCGTGGTGGGCAACCCTGGCAAGGTCGTCAAGAGCGGCTGCACGCCGGACGTGATGCACCGCGTACCCTGAATCTCAGGCGCGCTGGTAGGCGTCGGCGTAGCGCACGATATCGTCCTCGCCCAGATAGCTGCCCGTCTGCACCTCGATCAGGTGCAGCGGCAGTTTGCCGGGATTTTCCAGGCGATGCGTCATGCCGATGGGAATGTAGGTGGATTCGTTTTCCGTCAGTAATTTGACAGTCTCGCCGCAGGTGACACGGGCCGTGCCGTGCACGACCACCCAATGCTCGGCGCGGTGATGGTGCATCTGCAGCGACAGCTGCCCGCCGGGATTGACGACGATACGCTTGACCTGGAAGCGCTCGCCCATATCGATGCCTTCGTAGCTTCCCCAGGGCCGGTACACGAGGCGGTGCTGGACGTGTTCCGTGCGCGCATGCCGCTCCAGGTGCTCGACCACTTGCCGCACGCGCTGCACCTGGTCGCGATGCGCCACCAGCACGGCGTCATCGGTCTCGACGATCACCAGGTCATCCACCCCAAGCACGGCCAGCATGCGGCTGCCAGCCCGCACCAGGCAATTGTGCACGCCATCGAGATAGGCATCGCCGCGCACGACATTGCCATGCTCGTCGCCGGGCAAGGCTTGCCACAGGGCCGACCAGGAACCGATATCGCTCCAGCCGATGGCGGCTGGCACGACGACGGCGCGCTGCGTGTGCTCCATCACGGCATGGTCGATCGAGACGCTGCGGCAGCGGGCAAAGGCGGCCGGATCGAGGCGGAAAAAGTCGAGGTCGCGGCAGCCGTGCACGACGGCCAGCTCGCAGTCCGCCAGCATGGCAGGCTCCAGCAGCCGCAGCTCGCCGAGACAGGCGGCGGCGCGCAACAGGAACATGCCGCTGTTCCACAGATAACGCTCATCGGCGAGAAATGCGCGGGCCGTGGACAAGTCCGGTTTTTCCACGAAGCGCTCGACCTGGCGTCCTTGCGCCGAGCCAGGCAAAGGGGTGCCGGCAAGGATATAGCCATACCCCGTTTCGGCGGCGGTCGGCAAGATGCCGAAGGTGGCCAGCCCACCGGCGGCAGCCAGCGGCGCGGCTTGCGCGATCGCCCGGTGAAACGCGGCCACGTCGCCGACCAGGTGATCGGCCGGCAAGACCAGCATCAGGGCATCGGCATCGTGCGCCAGCAGATATTGCGCGGCGGCCGCCACGGCCGGTGCCGTATTGCGTCCCAGCGGCTCCAGCAGGATGGCCAGCGGCGCGACGCCAACCTGGCGCAACTGTTCAGCCACCATGAAACGGTGCTCATTGCCGCACACGAGCAGCGGCGGCATGACCGCCAGCCCGACATCGCCCAGGTCGCGCACGCGCAGCACGGTTTCCTGCAGCAGCGTCTGGCTCGATACCAGCGGCAACAGTTGCTTGGGCAGCGCCTGACGCGACAGCGGCCATAAACGGCTACCGGAGCCTCCCGACAAGATCACTGGATAGATGTTCATGTCGGGGCTCCTGGTTATTTGACTGCGCGCAATTGCGTGGACGTCTCGGCACGCCGCCGGTTACGCCGGTCGCGCGCATTGGCCCAGGCGTCGGGGTCATACTGCGACGCGTGCCGCATCTCGCCAGCCCGGTCGACGCTGTAATCCTTGAAGACGATCATTTCATCGAGCACCACGCCCGGCAGCACGCGCGTGTACTCGAACAGCACGCTGCGCACCACTTCGGCACCCGCGCACACGTGGCTGCCGTGGCCGATCCAGGTCGGTCCAATGATCGTCGCGCCCGCCTCGACGCGGCTGCCCGAACCGATGTAGACGGGGCCTTCGATGCGCGTGCCACCGCTCCAGTCGATGCTGGTATTCAAGCCGACCCACAGGCCGTCGTCGATCTGGATGCCTGGCACGTCCAGCTGGGCCACTTCACCCATCAGCACGCTTTGCAGCACTTCCCAGTAATCCTTGACGCTGCCGATATCGATCCAGTTGTAATTGCGTTTTTGCGCATAGAAAGGCAGCCCCTTCTCGACCAGCAGGGGGAACAGTTCCGAGCCGATGTCGAACGGCCGGTCGCTGGGAATCAGTTCCAGCACTTCCGGCTCGAAAATATAGATGCCCGTACTGACGCAATTGGACAACGCATCGGCCTGCGCCGGTTTTTCCTGGAAGGCGCGGATACGGCCATCGGCGTCGCTGACCACCACGCCATAGCTCGAGACCTTGTCCCACGGCACTTCGAGCGTGATGACGGACGCCAGCGCGCCCTTGCGGCGGTGTTCGAACAGGGCCGACTTGATGTCGAGGTCGATCAAGGCGTCGCCGCACAGCACGATGGTGGTTTCATCGAAAAAGTTACCGAACTCCTGGATCTTCTTCATGCCGCCGGCCGATCCCAGCGGCTCGGGCACGACTTCGCCCGCGTCATTCGTGTAACCTTCGAAGGAATAGCCGATCTGCACGCCGAACTGGTGCCCCTCGCCGAAATACTCCTCGATTTTTTCATGCAGATAACTGACATTAACCATGATTTCGGTAACGCCGTAACGGGACAGGTGCTCGACCAGGTAAGCCATCACCGGCTTGCCCAGGATCGGTATCATCGGTTTCGGTAAATCATAGGTCAGGGGGCGCACGCGAGTGCCCTTGCCTGCAGCCAGTATCATTGCTTTCATCGTCGATCGCTTTCCATCGTTGTTTGGGGTGGATGCGGCATCCGGCCGGCGTATCGCCAGCCATCGGCCATCTTGCAAGCGCATGGGCGGCGCTATCCGTGTCCGCCCTGTGCGCCCGTCCAATCCTCTTTCAGCCTATCCCTTGCCTGCCGCTGCCTATGCCAGTTCGTGGTCCAGTTGCGCCACGATGCGCTGCGCGGCCCGGCCATCCCACAGATGCGGACGGCGGCCCTGCTTGCCTTCGCCGCGCAGCACCTTGCGCGCCTCGGCCACGATGCGCAGCGGATCCGTGCCAGCCAGGACATTGCTGCCCTCGTCGACGGTGACCGGACGCTCCGTGTTTTCACGGATGGTGATGCAGGGCACGCCCAGCGCCGTGGTTTCTTCCTGCAAGCCGCCGCTGTCGGTCAGCACCAGCGCCGCATCCTTCCACAGGTCGAGGAAGGCCATGTAGCCTTGCGGCCCCACCAGCGTGATGTTCGGCCCAAGGTCGATGCCAAACTTGTCGAGGTTGGCGCGCGTGCGTGGATGCACGGGAAAGATCAGGGGCAGGTCCGCGGCGATCTCGACCAGCGCGCCCGCCACCTTGCGCATGTCTTCTGCGCTGTCGACATTGCTCGGACGATGCAGGGTCACCACGCCATAGCGGGCTCCCGCGCCGCTGTGCGCCGCCTTGAAGCCCGACGTTTCAAATTGCTGCGGCGACTCCCGGCCAAGTTTCTCGGCCTGGTAAAGCACGTTGTCGACCATGACGTGGCCCACGTAGTGCACGGCGGATTCCGACTTGCCTTCACGCCGCAAATGCTCGACGGCGCTCGGTTCGGTGACGAAGAACCAGTCCGAGATACTGTCCGTCACGAGACGGTTGATCTCTTCCGGCATGCCCATGTCGCCGCTGCGCAGGCCAGCCTCCACGTGTGCCACGGGAATGCCGAGTTTTTTCGCCGCAATCGAGCAGGCCAGCGTGGAATTGACGTCGCCTACCACCAGCACGGCGGCGGGCCGCTCGGCCTGGCACAGTTGCTCGAAGGCCAGCATGATCTTGCCCGTCTGTTCCGCGTGCGTGCCGCCGCCTGCCGCCATGAAGACGTCCGGCTCGGGGATGCCCAGCTCTTCAAAAAACACGTCGTTCATCTCGCGGTCGTAGTGCTGGCCCGTATGGATGATCTTGAACGCCAAGCGCGCATGGCCTTGCAACGCGCGCACGATGGGCGCGATCTTCATGAAATTGGGCCGTGCGCCGGCCACCAGGTAAATCGTCTTCATGATGCCAGCTCCTGTTCCGCTGGCCAGTAGCGGTCCACCAGTTCGCGCGTATTGCGGATATTGCCGCGGCTGGAGGCGCCAAAGACGATCGATTCGATGTTCGGCTGCTGGCACACCCATTCGATCGCTTCTTCAGGAGCGATCGCGCCCGAGGCGAAGACGGACATGGCGATCGCGCGGAACTTGCGGTCGCGCAAGGCGCTCTGGTAGGCGTCGAAGCCGCCGGACATGCGGAACCCCACCTTGTTGATGTTCGAGCAGACGATGGGATTGTCGATGCCCTGCTCTTCGAGCACGTCGAGCAGCATCGGCAGGTTCATCGTGATGAAGCCGGGCTCGGCGTTGTAGCGCTTGCGGACGTGGTTGGCGAAGATCGAGAAGGCTTCCTTGAAGCCCAGTCCCAGCAGCAGGTCGACCACCACGTTCTGCAGGAAGATCACGGGCGTATTCAGGCCGGCAAACATCTTCATTTCCGCATCCACCAGCAGGGTAATGATGCCTTCGATATCCTTGGTCGCCAATGCCTTGCCGCCACGCAGGGCCGCATTCAGGAAGCCTTCATCGGGCGTAAAACGCCTGAGCGCGCCCATGATGCCGTCTTCCGTGACGGCATTCGCATATTTGTGGGCATACGGCATGCAAGGCATGAATTTGAAGTCCTTGTAGCGCACCGGGTCGGCGCGCATGTGATCGCACACCTGTGCGATACGGTCATGGGTCGTGCACATGAAGGATTTCACCCCTTCATCGTAGGCATTATCGAGCACCTTGATAACGGCCTTGATATCCTGGAAGCGCATCGCCTGGGCCCGCGCTTTTTCCTCCGACATATGATTCACACCGAAGAACTGATTATCACCAAATAACAAACGATCGAGTTGATCCATTTCCTGCTCCATTCATATTTCGTATCGAAATCCTGCTGCGCGACATGTCAGCGGCCAAAAAAGAAACCTTTTTTCTTCTTCGGCTGTTCTGGCAAGGCATCGCCGGACAGCACGCCAGGACCTTTTTCCGCGTCGGCGATCAGCATCGAGATCACGCGGTCGGTCGCCAGCGCCGAGGCGAACGAGTTGACATTGTCGTCCGCGCGCTTGTCGACGATGCAACGGACGAAGTAATCGAGTTGCGCCGAGTATTCTTCGCCGCGCAGGTAAAAGTCGACCGGTTCCGTCAATTCCGTGGTGTTGCGCACGGTCCAGCCTTCGCCATAGCCTTCCGGTGCGCCGCTGGCGTCGCGCAGGTAGACCTGGACTTCCTGGCGGTCGGCGGTGATGCGGCCATTCTTGCCCCACACGCTGATCTTCGTCGACATCTTGCGGTAGGACTCATCGCTCCAGTTGACGGACAGCTGGGCGCTCTTGCCATCGGGGTAGTACAGGGTGGAAAACACTTCATCGTCCGTGTCGGCCGAGAAAATCTTGTTGAGCACGGAGCCGCCCACGCCGCGCGGCGCGCCGAAATACCAGTTCAGCAGGTTCAATGGATGGGCCGCGTAGTCATACAGGCAACCACCGCCCTCCGAGCGCTGGGTACGCCAGGTGGAACCTTTCGGCTTCAGCACCACCGGGCCATAGGCCTCGGCCAGCATATGCGTCACTTCGCCGATCACGTCCAGGTCCAGCAGGCGCTTGACCTCCTGGAAGGCGCCGACGAAGCGGTAGTGGTAGCCGACCTGGTTGACCAAGCCTTTTTCCGCCGCAAGGCGGGTCGCCTGCTCGCCTTCCTCGGTGTCGAGGCAGAACGGCTTTTCGCAAAACACGTGGATATTCTTGTTCAGCGCGGCCAGCACCATCTTGCCGTGCATGCTCGATGGCGTCGCGATGATCACGGCATCAAGTTCCAGTTCATTGAGCATGAGGTCGAAGTCCGTATAGGTCTTGACGCCCGTATATTTGCCCAGGATGTCGAGCATGTAGCCGGTGGCGTCGCAGACGGCCGCCAGCGTGACACCGGGATGTGCATTGATCATCGAGTGATGGGACAAGCCCATCTTGCCCAAGCCTACTACTGCGAGGCGTATCATATTGTCCTGTCCTTTAGCGCTGCCGGGACGCTGACGGCGCGTGCCGCCATCGTCCCGGATGTTGTTAATCAAAATTTAGCCGTTGACGAGCTGCCGCTTGACCAGGTCATATGCGGCGCGGCCCTTTTCCAGCAAGCTGCGATTCGGTGGTTTCTGCGTGGCGCTGTCCAGGTAGGCCAGTGCCTGTGCGGCTGTCAGGGCAGGCCAGTGCTCGAAGGCACCCACTTCCAGCAGGTGGCGGTCGACGTCGAGCAAGGCATCCTGGTAAACGGAAATGGTGGGGATGCCCAGCACGGCCATCTCGCGCGTCATGGTGCCGCCGGCGCCGATGAACAGGTCGCAATCGGGCGCGATATCGGCGATGTCGAGGGCAGTGGTGACCACGCGCACGCCGGCAAACTTGGGATCCTGGTAATGCACGCCCTGCTCTTTTCCTCGCGGCAATAACACGATATCGACCCTGTCTTTCATGCCCAATAGCAGCTCATCAAGGAAGTTGCGGCTGCCCTTGTAATACTGGGCCGTCCATGGTTCCGGACGGATATACACCACGGGCCGCGCGCGCCCTGTCCGCTGCTGTACGGCTTTGGTGCCGAGGCGCTGGTCCAGCTCCCACAGGTAAATCCCTTCCTTGACGCCAGGATAATGCAGGACCTTGCGCGGATTGGCCCACTGCTTCTTGAGTTTTTCCATGCCGAGAAACTCCGGCACCATGATGCGATTGGCAAACAAGAACGCGGGAATATTGCCTGCCGCATGCTCGTTATCGTTCATGTAGATGGAGCGTATGCCCATCAGGCGTGCCGCCACCGGCGAATGGAAAGAGCTCTGCGAGATCGCCACGTCGATTTTCTTGCCACTTAAAAAGCGGCACAGCTGATAGACGCGCACGGGGAAACCAAACAGCTTGGCCGACAGCTGGCCGCCGTAATGCTTGCCCACCACCGTGTACTTGAAGCCATGCAAGTCGAGCAGCTCGACCGTATTGGCCAGCGGCCGGCACGTGATCACGACCTCGTGTTCGCGTTCCAGTTCGCGGATCATGGCCGCAAACATATTGATGTGCGGCGAGTTGGTCAGTTCAAACCAGATACGCATGAATTACCTTTGCAACAATAAAAAAATGCCGCGCTGCTGCGCGGCGCCGCCCCTTACAGGCGCCAGACCTTGATGCCCACCTCTTCCAGCGCCTGCTGGTCGAAACACGCCTTGACGTCGATGAAGCAGCCGCTCTTGATCAGCTTGCGCTGCAGCTCTTCCACCGGCAGGTCGAGCAACTGCTGATGCGATACGGCCGCCACGATCGCGTCGGCACGCGGCAACTCTTCCCAGCTGAACAGGCGCACGCCATACTCGTGCATCGCCTCTTCCTGTTCCGCATATGGATCGTGCACGAATACTTCCACGCCATAGGTCTTCAGTTCGCGGATCACGTCGCCCACCTTCGAGTTGCGCAGGTCGGCACAGTTTTCCTTGAATGTCAGCCCCAGCACGTTGACGCGGGCGCCCTTGATGTAGCTGCCAGAGGCGATCATGTTCTTGATGGTCTGCTCGGCGATGTACTTGCCCATGCCATCGTTGATGCGGCGCCCGGCCAGGATCACCTGCGGGTGATAGCCGAGCATTTCCGCCTTGTGCGTCAGGTAATACGGGTCGACTCCGATGCAATGGCCACCCACGAGCCCCGGCGAGAACTTCAGGAAATTCCACTTGGTGCCGGCCGCCTTCAGCACTTCCGACGTATCGATGCCGATCTTGTCGAAAATGATCGCCAGCTCGTTCATCAGCGCGATATTCAGGTCGCGCTGGGTGTTTTCGATCACCTTGCACGCTTCCGCCGCCTTGATGCTGGAGCAGCGGTGCACGCCCGGCTCGACGATGGTTTCGTACATGGAGGCAACGCGCTCGAGCGTCTGCGGCGTGTCGCCCGACACGACCTTGATGACATTCGTCAACATATGCTTGCGGTCGCCCGGATTGATACGCTCCGGGGAATAGCCGACAAAAAAGTCCTGCTTCCACTTCAGGCCGGAGACCTCTTCCAGCACGGGGATGCACACCTCTTCGGTTGCGCCCGGATACACGGTCGATTCATAAACGACGATGGCGCCCTTTTTCAGGTACTGGCCCACCGTGCGGCTGGCGCCGATCAAGGGCGAGAAATCTGGATTGTGCGCCTGGTCGACGGGGGTCGGCACGGCCACGATGATAATATCGGCCTCGGCCAGTACCTGCGGCTCGGACGAGTACTCGGCTTGTACGGCCGCGGCCATTTGCTGGTCGCTCAGTTCGCGCGAAGGATCTGTGCCGCGCTGGCAGGACTGAACCTTCTCTACGGAAATATCAAAGCCGATGGTACGCCCCAGCTTGCCAAACTCCACGACCAAGGGCAGGCCTACGTAGCCCAGGCCAATCACTGCGATTGTTGTCATAATAAAACCTTCGAAAAAATTCAATATTTGCCAGGCAGAAACCTGTCGACATGTTATGCCCGCCACTCCGTCTAGGTGGCGCGTTCCAGCTCTCCGTAAAGCTGAGAAAGTTGCGTCATCACAACATCTGTACTGTAGCGTCCGACTATGGTGGCACGTGCCTTGTCCCCTATGCTGCGACGCAGCGCAACATCGCGGAACAGCTGCCGGAAAGCATTGACCAATTGATCCACATCGCCAACAGCCACCAACACGCCATTTTCATGATCCTGCACCGCTTCCGGAATGCCCCCCACAGGAGTGACCACCACGGCTTTTCCTGAGGCCATTGCTTCGAGCATGGACATCGGCAGGCCTTCGTTATAGGAAGGGAGCGTAAACACGGCGGCTCGCCGAAGCTGGCTATCGCGCTCCTGCTGACCTATCCAGCCAAGCAAGGTGACATGCGCGCTCACCTGCAATTCGGCCGCAACACGCTCGACTTCTTGCAGATCGCCATCGCCACCGATCACAAGCATAATTTCCGGAAACTCGTCCTTCAACCGGGCCACCGCTGCCAACAAGTCAAAAATACCCTTGCCCTTGCCGGCGCGTCCGAGAAACAAAATACGCCCGGGTTCTTCCAATGCAGGGTTCATGTCCGCAGGAAGTGCAACGGAATTGGCGATAACCCGCACTTTGGCCGACGGCACGAGCGTGTGCAAGAAATCAGCCCAGCTATCCGACAGCGTGATGACGGCCGAGCTGCGCGCGATCGTATGACGTATCCACCAGCGCGCCAGCGGTCCCGACTCCTCCATCACGAATTGCCGGAACTCTCCGCCATGCAGATGGAATACGGTCTTGCGGCCACCCATTCTGGCGATCGCCAGCAGCAGCGATTTCCGAAAAAAACTGGCGCGGCATGCAGAATGGACATGCACGACCACGCGACGGCGCGTCAAGCAGACCCAGCTCAAAGCGGCGATGGCCTCCAGCGCCGTCAGTATCTTGCGCACACCTGTGCCATTTGCATGCGTAACGATGTAGCGAACCTGATTGCGCTCAAAAAAGCCCTGTTGCCTTAACACCGAGGCGACAGTCGCAATTCCGCCCTGCCCCTCGGGATCGGTTCCTAACATCAACACTTTGCACTCTTTCACTCTGCCCCCTATGGTTCAGCAATTATCCTTGTCGGGTCAGCGCGACAGAGAAACTCAATATACTTGCAAAGCTCAAGGCATTGAAAACACAGCCGCCAGACAAGTCAGTTCCGCACCAACCATTGTCGTTTTTCTATTGTTGCATACTGCTGCAACATTGCGGCAGTACATTTTGCAGCACAGCAGAATCGTTATACTTGTAGTCATAAAGAGTGACTATTCTACAACATAAAATGTAATTTTTGAATGGCGCGCCCCCAATCGCGCGCCCCCGCCCGGCTCCCGCCAAAAGATCAACTGAAAGCGGTATCATGTGCCATAATTATTGTATTGTAATTAATTATTTCATCTGCGCGCGCAGCCTGGCCTGCCTGCTGCGGGACCTGACCTATCCAGGAAGGGCAGCAGCGTGGTTTCACAAAACCAGATTGTTGCAACGCGATAGAAAGCAAAGAACATGTTTTCAGCACTACGTTACAAAATCATCGATCTGGCCCGCGGTACCGATTCGATTAGCTTGCTCAAGGCCTTAAGACAGTGGCAATTCGAAAGTCACGACCAATTGCAGGCGCGCGAAAAGGTCCAGCTTGAGAACTACTTCGACGCGATGCGCAGCGCCCTGCCCCTGTTCCGCGACGTCGAACATTTCAACGACCTGCCCGTACTGGACAAGCGCTTCATCAATACCCATCGGGAACAACTGCTCAACCCGCAATACAAGGGCAAGGTCATACGTAAGAAAACCGGCGGCTCCACCGGGGAACCGCTCGTCTACTACAGCAGCACCGAATCACAATCCTATCTATGGGCGGGCATATTCCTGGCATGGGAAGCGGCCGGCTTTCGACTGGGCGACAAAGTAGCATTCCTGGCAGGATCTTCGCTATTCGGCAATGGTTACAAGCAGCGCATTTACTATCGTTTACTCAATGTCAGCGTACTGTCGGCCTTTGACATGTCGCCCCAGCGCATGGACGACTACAATGCCGCCTTAAGCAATGACAACTTTCGCCTGCTGTACGGCTACGCTTCGGCCATTCACCGGCTGGCGCGCCACCGGCTGGCTTCGGGAACACGTACGCGCCACGCGCTGCGCGGGATCGTCTGCACCGCCGAAGTGCTGACACCATCAATGCGTGCCGATATCGAAGCCGCGTTCGGCGTCCCCTGCTATAGCCAGTATGGTTGCAATGAAGCAGGCATTTCCGCGTTTGAATGCGAACACCGCGATGGCATGCACCTGATTTCAACGCGCAGCCACGCCGAAGTCATGCCGGATGGCCGCCTGGTCGCCACCGACATGGCCAACCAGGCCATGTTTCTGCCCCGTTGCGACACGGGGGACCTGGTGCGCATGACCGGCCGCGTGTGCACCTGCGGGCGCAGCCTGCCGCTCATTGACGAAGTCGCCGGGAGGCAAAACGACATGGTGCTCGACCCGTCTGGCGGCGCCGTGCACTCGGAATTCTTCACGCACCTGTTCCGCGAAGATGCTCAAATTCATTCATTCCAAGTGGTATTCGATGCACAGCGCCTGGAAATCAATCTGCACGGTAACTGCAGCGAAGGCAACCTGACGCTAAGCGAGCACTATCGCGACCGCATCAAGGCATCATTGGCATTCGCGCAGCTGGACTTTGTCTACAATGCGCCATTTTTGCTGCAGGCAAACGGCAAGCATCGCTTCGTATTGCGCCGCCCACCCGTCTGATTCTTGCTCAGCGCGCCACCATGCTCCTGTACTGGAGCGCAACGGCAGAGGCAATCACGCGGTAGCTGCGCTGCGCTTCAATATATGCAGGACCACTGGCTGCACGCGCGCGCGCAGCCGGCACATCACGCAGAATGTGCAACAAGCCATCGGCCATGGCCTCGGTTGAGCTTTCCACCAGCCAACCGGCATCGCTGCCTTCCAGCACACGCACCTGATCCGGACTGTCATTGGCCACCACCGGCATGCCGAGTGCCAGATACTCCAGTAACTTGGTCGGAGAGGAAACATCATAAACCTGGCTGCGAGGGATGTACGACACGGCGGCATCGGCTCCCATCAGCAACTTCCACGCCTGCTCAGACGGTAGCCAACCGGTTATCCGCACGGCTTCACCCAGACCCAGTTGCTCCGCATGGGCCTGCAATTGCGCCACGTCCTGCTGCCGCGCCGCGCCGCCGATCAATAGCAAGCGGGCGTCCGGCACGGTGGCTCGCACAATAGCCAGCGCATCAATCATGCGCACAATCTGACGGCTGGGATCGAGCGTGCCCAGATAGGCAACCAAAGGCCCCTCCGCCCAGTCAGGCAACTGCTCGCCACGTACGGTCTCTGCCGCCAGCACTTCAGTATTGACCCCCATCGGCACGGCGCTCAGGCGCTCCCTGGGCACGCCTTTGGCTGCCATCATTTCCAGCATGGCTTCGCTTTGCACAAAAACGTGTTGTGCATACGGCAGAATAAAGCGATACAAGATGCTTTCTTCCAGCAGGCCTTTGAACAACACCAGCCGATTACGCAAGCCACCATGCTCGGCGACCAGCGCGCGCGCGCGCGCGATGCGTCCCTCGCACATCAAAAAGGACATCCAGTAAGCGAAGGGAATGCCCTTGCAGCGCGCAATCACCAGGCCCAGCAAGCCAATCGACACCATATCGCGCACCTGAATCACGGCACAGTGGCGGCGGCTGGCCCGTAAGAGCGCTGCCGTGCAGGTAGCAAGAAAGGAAAGTTCTCGACGCAAACGCCCGCCGCCTTGGGCACTAACTTCCACCCGTTCAAATTGTGCCGGCACAGCCGACACGGCAAGCTCGGAAGGTTTTCCCACCAATGCACAGCGGACACCATGGCGCGGCAAATAATCCCCAAACAGAACGGCAACATCGGCACGGAACGTTGGCAATGCCTCGGGAACAATTTGTAAAATATGCATATCCGCCCCCTTTTTGCACGTACTGTCCACTGGTGAACCCATCATAAATATTACCCAATATATGATATAATTATTGCAATTATATCATGCTGAATTTATGCCACAAGCGGCGTAGTTACGTTTGTGCGCAAGGCATGAGTGCGACGCTTTTCACGATGTCCCCTTCCAAAATGAAAACACCCTATAAGCTTCGCAACTTATAGGGTGGAGAGCAGGCATCTCATCGACCGCCTGCTATGGCAAACAGACGGTTTCAAGCAGCAAACGGACTGGTACTCAGTTGGCGACCGTCACCACCTGCGTACCGACCGTCACCTGCCTGCTCGTTGCATTCGGCGTTACTGTGACCGGAAGGTTCTTGCAGCCGACATCCAGCAAGACCAGAAACTCCGCGTTTGCTGCGCTGGAGGTGCGCACAAACGCCCCATGCTCTTCATAGCTGCCAGGTTTTGGCGGCGGCCCCGTCCGGCGCTCGAAGCGCAAGCCCGTATTAGGAAGCGGCTTGAGGCAGACAGAGCGCCCTTGGTTAACCACAGACACATTGCCGCTGGCATCGACCAGTATCGGCGCGGCGGAATGGAAGTTCCACTCAAAGATACGGGCCGTCGGCGAGCTTAGCTTGTCACGCACCAACACGGCATCGCTGCTACGCAAGTACCACAACTGGCGTACCGCAGAGCTCAGGGCACCACCATACGCTGCAGTGGCATTGCCGGCAACATAATCAAGTGCTGGGGTTGTCGAGAACGAAGTGATGGCACCATTGCGCACCAGCGTCTCACGATAGCCACTAACCATCTGGCCTACACCACTGTCGAACGTGATCGAATTGGCCGATTTCGTCTGACGATACCAGGAGGTGGTCATCGGCGAGCCATACCAGTCATACCAGCCCGTTTCAATCAACAGCGGCACGCCGGCGCTGGTGAGCACGAAGCTATTCTGATTGCCGTGACTATGCGAGAACGAGCCATACGGTGTGGACTTAAAATAAACGGAGGTGCGTCCCAGGTCCGCCAGATTGCTGTGCATGGCACTCCAGCCGATGCTGGGGAAAAGCGCCGCGTTGGCAGGCGGCCGCGGCGCTTCCGTCACGGTCGACACGGGCAGCGGATATGGTGCCTGCAGTAAGCTCAGCATATCTTCATTACTGCTAATGCTATTGACATACCATGCCGCCTCCGGCGTCGCAAAGCGCGACACATAGGCTTTCAGAACACGATACACCGGCTCGGTTTCCTTGCCGTCACCGAACAAGTGGGTCTTGGTGCCAGGCGGAACAAACTCCATGAAGAAGCGCGCCAGTCCCAGCGACCATGGTTTCTCAAACAGATTGATGCCGGTCGCATGCAACAGCGGTTGCCAGACCTGCAAGGAATAATCCACCGCGTATTCCGCATACGCCGTACCGTCCGAATAGCCCCCCTCAGGACCACTCCAGACCATCAGGGAACTGGCGAAATAGCGCACCGAAAAGTCGAACCAAGTGGTCGCCTCCGGAATATCGCCCAGCGCCAAGGCCGATATGCCTGCCAAGAAACCGATATTGGTAGCGGTCGACGCATCGAAAGGCAACTGCTCGATACCGCCGGCCGTCCCAAGTAACTCTTGGTAAATCACATCAGTACGTACCTTGACAGTTTGCAGCCACGCCGTACGCCGCGCCCCATTCAGTGCAGAAGCCAGGGTATCGATGGCCTTGCTCATGGTCAAGGCAATAGCACGGCTACCTTGCACCTGGTTGGCATAGCTGGTCGGTCCATTCGGATTGAGCGCCGCGAGGGCATCACCGCGACGCAAGGCTTCCGTCAGAAATCGCTGCTCCCCCGTCAAACGATATAGCAATGCCGATGCTTCCAGTTGCCGGGCATTGAGACTGATCAGACCGCGGATGGACGTCATTTGCGCCGCATATGCCGCCGTCATCACATTGCTCGCAACGAGCGGCCAGTCCGCATCGGCAGGCAGGGCAACTGCCGTCGTTTGTCGCAGGACTTCATTTGTCATCCCCAGCAGGGCATTGCCCCGTTCGGCTTTCATGGCTGGCGTCCATGCGCTCGCGATAGGCAAGGCAGATGACAGGCCGCGCGGGCGCGGCCGCTTCAGTACATTTGCCCGCAACACAGCATTTTCAGGCAAGACAAAGGGTTTCGACGAAGCATTGATTTCGAACGGCCGCTCATCGGACCAGAGTGTGCCGTTGGTCGGCCGCACACGCCAGGTATACACACCCGAGGGCAGGGTTTCGTTGGGCAAATACCAATTACGCGTACTCGTGTACGTCCGCACTACTGTCGTGCCAGAGCGTATCTCAAGTGTGTAGGAACTGGGATTGGTGGAATATCGCGCCCAACTGAATGTCGGTGGATTTTGCACCTGTATCTGCCGGTTTCCAGGCATCGGCCGGACAACCAACGCATCCGTTGATTGCGCCCAGTCCGCACTGGCATAGGGGCATAGAGGGAACAGCAACCAGGCGGCAACATACAGGGTTCTTTTAGCGGCGTTCATGCTGCAATCTCCATGAGGATATCAAACTTTTTCCCGAGCGATATCAACAATTACCCACCATGGCATTCCATAAATGGCGCTGGCATGACATACCTGAAGTAACAGCTCCCGGTCTTCTTGATGCACCTTTTACCACATCGGCTAAAGACATTTTTACCACCTCGGCTAAGGACGATTATACCGAAATTACCTACCAACAATCCATAATATTAATTGCGCTTGCCTAACTCACGCCATAACTCCCACCGTTTAAGCATGGAAGCGTTGCCCAGGGAACACATAAGCACAGTCACGGCCCAGCGCGCAGAAATGGCACAGCGCGCGGCGCGGTAAAGCTCGGCTAACGCAACACGCCGCCGCCCTTCCTGCAAGGCAAAACGGGCCACGCTCACCCTCGCATCGGAAACTATACGCAATGCGGGACGACGCGAAGGATCGGCTGCGGGCAGCAAAGTCGCGCGCTGTTCCAGACGCAAAAAAAACGGTGGCAGCGATTGTAAATTATGCACAGCGGTCAAACTGCCGGCAACCTCCACCCGATATGCCACCAGCCGCGCGGGACAGTAGACCAAGCGTAACTTTTCCGCCAGCCTGAACCAGAGGTCCTGATCCTCGCCAAAGTTTTCTCCCACTGGAAAGCAAGGCTGCATGTCCTGCAACACACGCCGCGGCACGGCCACCGATCCGGTGAAAAAAAATGGGCCGTGACGATGGCGATGCGCAAAGAAATTATCAATGACAATAATATCGGAAGGCACATCCCACTCGGCCTCGTCTGCGCCGCTGACGCGCCCATAAGCGCTCGCATAGAAGGCGCCATCAGGATGCCGGCGCGCCATCGCGCACACGGTTTCGAGATAGGCAGGGCCATACCAGTCATCTGCGTCCAGAAAACAGATCAACTCGCCGCGCGCGGCGGCCACGCCCGCATTGCGCGCACGCGATACGCCGCCATTGGCCTGACGTATCAACCGCACGCGCGGATCGCGCATGGCCTCCACCACCGCCGCGCCGCCGTCGCGCGAGCCGTCGTCCACCACGATGACTTCCAGCTCCTGGTGTGTCTGCGCCAGCACGGAAGCAACCGCCGCCTGCACATACTTCTCCTTGTTATACAAGGGAACGATAACCGAACAGAGCATCAGGACCAGCTCTCATCGATTGCATGTCGGCGGGCTATTACTCGATCGCGCTGGAGTTTGGATGCCGGCTCATAGTATCGGGCCAGCACCGCCAGTAGCAGCATATGAATCGGCAAATCCGGCCCAAGGCTGGCCATCGATAGTGGCACTTCGCTGATCGAACGGCAAATCAGCAGGATGAAGATGGCCAGTGACAAACCCTGGCTTGCCTTGACAGTCCTGCCAACGAAAACAGCAATCACCAGGGTGTAGAACACGAGGCCGCCAGCACCTACGCCGCCAGCACTGGACAAGCTCTGGAAAAACTGGCTGTGTGCATGCGTGGCGAACGGCATGCCGATACTGTTACGGAAGGCTTCGTCAAAGATGTTAAGGCCATAGCCGAAGACCGGATACTTGTGCCACTCTTCAATGGCCACCTGCCAGATCTGGTCGCGCCCCATGAAGGTCATCAGATCCGCACCGTCGCTGGTCGTAAAGAAGCGTGCGATCTTGTCGCCGGCCCCCCCGAACATAAACACAATACACAATCCCGCGCCGCCAAACATCACCAGCAGCACCAGCAGCACCGGCAAATGGGGGCGTTGGAAATCCTGGATACGGGCATTAATTTCATCGCGACGGCTATACCAGGCCAACACGACAGCAGACAGCATAAAAGCGATCCAGCTGGTCTTCGACTGTGTCAAAAAGAGGCTGAGTCCACCCATGGCCCAACCAATACGCATCAGCCAGACATTCTTGAATGGCTGGTACCACAGGCATAGCATAAACAGCACGCTCAATACCCCCATGCTATTGGCATGAATGGTCAGGCCAGCATAGCGCAGCTTCAGGCCGGGAATCAGGCCATGGTAATTCGTGCTCATCACCAGGCTATGCTTCCACAGCAGACAAACGGCACTGGCACCAAGCAGGAGATACAAGGCATTTCGCAAGGCGATCGTCATCGCATCCACATCGGCTTTGGTGTTGGCCAGCAGCGCCGCCTGGCAAGCCAGCAGCGCGTACAGGAACTCGTGCGATACGTAAGGATATTGGCCAAACAGGCCCGGACTGAGCGTATTCGTAACGAAGAATGCCCAGAAAGCAAACAACAGCATGCCAGGCAACGGTTTGCAATGTTTGTCAGTCAGCATGCGTCGCAGGATGCGCTCGCCGCAGGCAAAGATCAGGAAGATCGAATTCAGGCGCCCAACCCAAGTCACGATGGGACTCTTGACGGAAATCGCCGCCACCACATCTTCGGGGAACGCCAAGTCGCGCGTCGACAAGAGGATGGACAAGGCATAGTTCAGCAGAATCAGGTAAGGAATATACTGCATCACCCCCAATTCACGGTTCCTTCCCCAGTGCGCGCTCAATGCGGCACCCGCCACGACAGCGATTGCTGCAATCAGAACTACCAGGCCGACGATAAATTCAATCATATCAATCTCATCATACTGAACATTTACTGCGAAGATAAACACCGACCCGTGCCGGCACCGGCGGACTGAAGCGTCCAAGCAGGTCGACGATGCGCCGTCCAAGCAATTGTGGATGACTCAGTCCGGCCAGCAAACACAGGCCGCCGCCGCCAAATGAGCCGAGCAACAAGGCCGGCAGAGGCCCATGCCCGGCGGCATGTCCCAGCAGGGAGCCGCCATGGGCACCGGCCGCCGCGAGCGACATCAACACAACGGAGCGCCAGGCACTGGGCCACAAGTCCGCCGGTCCCAGTTGCAGACGGCGGCATGCCGCCGTGCCGATCACCAGCGCGCGTGCCAGCAAGGTACCAGCGGCGATGACGGCGACCACCAGCACGCCCAAGCCAGCGAACTGCCAGAGCGCCAGGCAAGCCAGCACGATCAGTGGCATCTGCAACAATGACTCCAGATGCTTGCCGCCCGTATTCCACAAGATCGGCGTGGACATGCCCCAAGTGACGTAGGCAGGCATGCCCAAAGCCAAGATGGCCAGGACCCGACTCGACTCGTGCCAGGCGTCGCCATACAAAGTGGCGATCAGATCGCCGGCCAGGCAGGCAAGCACAACGAACACGGGGCCGATGACGATCCAGGTGGCGGCGATCACGGACAGATAGGCCTGCCGCAGGCCGGGTAGATCATCCTGCAGACGGGCGCCGGCGGCCAGGAAGGCGGGCTGCAGCGCACTGAGAAACAGCGAATTGGGCGTATTGGCCAGGTTATAGCCAACCGCATACACACCCACCGCATGCGCATTGAGCATGCGCCCGAGAAAAACACGGTCCAGGTTATTCAAGAACCAGTTGCTCAGGTTAGTAATGAATACAGTGCTGCCCGTATTCGTCGAGCGGCGTGCCCCCGCGTACCACAGTAATGGACGCAGCGTATGAGGATTGCGGCAATATGTCAGGATCAGCAAGCTCAGTGCCTGTACCAGCCAGGCGCTGACCAAGGTCCAGACACCGGCGCCCATCAGTGCCAGCGGCACACCCACGCACAGATAGCCCAGCGCATAGCTGAGAATCTGTGCAATGTTAAGCCAGCGAAAATTAAGCTGGCGGCGCAACAGGTTACTGCTCGGCGCCGTCATCGCGCTGAGCAAACACGTCAGGCTCAGCCAGCAGACGATCGACTCCAGGCGCGGTTCCTTGAAATAGGCGGCGATCCACGGCGCCAGCAGATACAGGCCCAGCATGGCAGCCCCGCCGGACAGGCACTGCCACGTGAAGGCAAAGCGAATATCGTCGTCATGCAGTTCCTGATTTTGCACGAGCCCCCAGGCAAAACCGAAGTCAGCCAGGAAAGTGCTCAGGGTCATGACCAGCAATCCCATGGCAAACAGGCCATAGATTTCCGGCCCAAGCAGGCGGGCCAGCACGATCTGCACCCCCATTTGCAGCACGAAGCGGGTCACCGTACCTAGCGCGGCCCACTTGACGGCACTTACCGCCCGCGTTTTGATGTCAGCGCTGGCGGGCATGGCAGGACGTTAGGGAGGGAAAAGCGCTCAAGCGCGGCGGAGAAGTGTTGATGGCGATTCCTATCGATAAAATTTCAGGGTGCGTACGCCGGCAGGCGACGCACCGGCGCTTGGCTCAACCGGGGAAACTGCCGATGATGCGCGCGCGGTCCTGCGGCTTCATACTCAACAGCATGGCGCGCACAAAGCCTTCCTGTACCGCGTAGGCGGCCCCCGTGTCGCTATCGATACTCGATACGCGTACCAGCATGGCATCGGGAATCGCCCCGCTCAAGCCATAGCGCAGCTCTTGCATGCGTTGGTCCATGCCGGGAGTGAGCGCCTTGTCGCCCACGGTAATCCAATAGGTGATCGGCTCCTGGCGCGGGCCATTGATGGCATACAAGTGCTTCACCGGTATCGCGCCGTAAGCGGTGCTGATCTCGCCACGGCCCGACTTCTGCACCTCGAAACCTTGTGCGCCATAGCAGACTTCCGGCAGATGGACAGCCATATTGCTGCTCTGGTCGCCACCATAGGCAATCGACAGCATCACGCGGTTTCCCTGCGGATCGACATACGTGCGAGATAGTATCTGGTTGTATATCTTGTCCAGGCGCGCCTGGGTTTCCGGATCGACTTGCAGCGGAATGATGGTCGTGTCGATGGTCCAGCCGCCAAATTCCACAGGAATGATCTCGGCGAGTTGGAACAAGCTTTTGCTATCGGCAATCTTGACATTCGGCGTCAGATGCTTGGCCAGACCGGCAGATGCCACCATCAGGATGCCTGCCAGCACACTGACCTGGACGGAACGACTAATCGCTTTCATGCTTGACTCCGTAAAACTTTGTGCTCGCGCATTTTTACTATCCATTGCAGCAAGGTATCGGCGGACAAAATCAGGATCAGCGCCGTAATGAACAGCACCATGCCGGCAAAACCGTGCAGGAAGCCCTGCCCTGCGGCATCGCCGAAATAATAGGTAATCAGGGTCAGCACGATGACGCGCACGACGTTGGCCGAGAACGAGATCGGGATAATCAGGATGGCCAGGGCGATATTGCGCAAGGCCGACGTGTGGCGCACGACATTCAGGTAAAACAGGCCCAGCGCCTCCAGCGACAGCAAGGTCTGCAGACCGGCGCAAGCATCCGCCACCATCAGCTGGTACTGGCCGATCTGCAGGATCACGCCCGTGCGGGCGATCGGATAACCGGCAAAAAACAGCAGATGCTCGACCACGTACGACACGGCCATCTTCATCGGCATCGTCAGCATGATGACGATCTGGGCCGGCAGCGGCACCATGAACAGCATGAAGAAGAACGGGAACCACAATACTTTCAGGGCACGCAAGCCCCGTTTCAGCAACAATACGGCCGCCAGCATCCAGATGAAGGAGCCGATTTCAAAGGCGATGATATGTTGCGAACGGCCCAGCACGTACAGCACCAGGGCGACGGCCAGCACCACCCAGCCCAGCGCGGTAGGTTCGCTGCCACGGGTTTTTTCCAGCATGCCCGGCCAGTTGCGCCAGATCAGCCACAGCGACAGGAACAGGATGATGGGGCCGTGCGCCTGCTCTTCCGTCGCCCAGATGCCGCCAAACAGGCCGGCAAAAGATGGAATGTACATGGCCAGCAAGCCGATGGCCAATGGCAGCCATTCTGGCAAGTATTCCTTGCATTGTTGCAAGTTCAGGCCAGACCACCGCTTGGCTTGCGTATTCATTTAGAAATCCACCATCACGGAACCGACCACCTTGGCGCCGCTTTGCACGATCTGCTCGGCCATGGCGTTGATGTCGCTCAACAGGGATTGATTCTTGCGCGCCACGATCAGCACGCCACCAGCGCGCGCCGCAATGGCCATCGCATCGGAACCGAGCGCATACGCGGCCACGTCATAGATGACGATGTCGAACAGCGACTCGAGTTCCGTGTTCAGGCTGGCAAACGAGCTACGGCTCAGCAACTCCTGCGGATTCGGCGGCAAGGTACCGGATCCCAGCACGGACAAGTCGACGAACGATTCGACCTTGGTGATGGCATCGAGCTGGGCGCGTCCGGCGAGCACGTCGGACAGACCCTGGCGCGTCTGGACAGCGAAAATTTCATGCTGGCGCGGATTGCGCAAGTTGGCGTCGACCAGCAGGGTGCGTTCACCCAGCTGCGAAAACACAACAGCCAGGTTGGCCGCAAACAGGCTGGCGCCGTCGCCGGACGCGCCGCCCAGCACCACCAGCGCCTTGTGTCCGCGGGCAAACCAGCGCAGCATGACCTGGCTGCGGATAGCGCGCAGCGTTTCCACTTGCGGGCTGAACGGTTCGTAAGCTGCCACCAGCAGCTCCGAATACTTGCCCTCGCCTTTTTGCAGGTAGGGATAATCGAACTGGCGTGCCAGCACTTGCTGGATGTCGGCTTCCGTGATCAGGCCCAGGCGCAGGGCCGCTTCGCCGAAGCGGATGCCGAGTTCCTTTTGCATGCGCAGCACGCGCTCGGCGTTCTCGGGCGTGATCTTGCCCGACTCGAGCAGCAGACCGCCAATACTGGAGTCGCCGGTACGTGGCACGGTGTTCATCGAAATGGGGAGCGCGGCTTGGTTCATCGTCATATCCATGTTTTAACGTAAGCGCAGGCGGCGCGGCAGAATGCCGTTCAACACACCTTTTTTGCGCGGCGACTTGCGGGCATTCCAGTCGATGGCGCCGAAGACGGGAATCTGCAGCGTTTCTTGCAAGTCGGCTTCCGAACGCACGCGGCGATACAGCATCTCGATCACGATGGCCAGGCCTACGCCCAGCAAAGTGCCGAGGAAAATCGACAGCAAGGTATTGAGCAGCACGCGCGGACCGGCCGGATCGATCGGCGGCACGGCAGGATTGAGTACGGAAATATCCGATTGCTCCGCCTGGCCTTCGATGCGCGTTTGCGACAGGCGCTGCGACGTCACGTCAAAGGCGCGCTGGGCGCTCTCGACATCTTTCATCAGCACGCCCATCTCATCGCGTGTACGGTTCAGCTCCAGCACCTTGGTTTTTTGCGCCTGCAGGGCGGCGCGCACTGCCGCTTCGCGCTGTTGCAGGATCTGCGCATTGTTGCCCACGCTGCTAGAAGTATTGGCCAGCTGTTCGCGCAGGTCGGCGCGCAGCTTGTCGACTTCCGCCTTGGCGCTCTCGTATTGCGGGTGATTGCGGCCCAGGCGCTGGGCGATTTCCGCCAGCTTGCCTTCGGCATTGCCCAGGCCGATTTTCAAGTTCTGGATCAGCGGATTGGACGACACGTCGGGCGAGGCCATGCCATTGCTGCCCTGCGCCATGCGCTGGCGCGACGACGCCTCCATCGACTGCCCCTGGGCCATGACCAATTGCGCCGACAAGTCATTCAGGCGGTTCGACTCGACATCGAGGCGGTTGTCAACGCTGACGATGCCATTGTCCTGCTGGTATTTGGAGAGCTTGCTTTGCGCTACTTCCAGGTTATCGCGCAGCAACTTGGTCTGTTCGCTGAAATACGTCGAGACGCGGCGCATCGGATCGACCTTCAGCTGGATGCTGGTCTTTTGGTACTCGTCCGCAAAGGCATTTGCCACGGCGGCGACGAACTGCGGGTCGCTGCCCTTGAAGCTGATGTCGACCACGCTGCTTTCGCGCGATGGCACGATTTCCACTTTTTTCAGCAGCAGGTCGGCCAGCCAGTCGCGCACGGTGCCGCCCTTGCCTTCTGTCGCCTCATTGAATTGCGCGATCACGGCCGGACTTTCCGCCAGTTTCAAATGGTCGACGACGCGCAAGGCAACGTTCTTGCTGCTGATGATATCGATTTGCGTCGCCATAAAACCCGGCAACAATTGGCCCGGCATGGCCAAGCCAGTCAGCGGGTCGACACCTTTGTAGTTCAAGAGCAACGAACTTGTCGCCTTGTATGTTTTAGGCAAGAGCAAACTGACCGACAGCGTGCCGAGAACAGTGACCAACAGCGTGATCAAGATCAACTTCTTGTGTGCACGCAGGATCAGTAGGAGCTGTGACAAATTCATGGGGAAACCTCAACACAGAATGAAAAACATCCGACTTGCGCCGGAAAGATACGGACACTGGTTTAGAACAGGCTTTCCTGCACGTACACCATATCGTCAACTTGCAGCAGGTCATCATGCTTGGCGTTGATGATTTCCAGCTTGCCAGCCTCATCACGGCGCTTGATGCGAATACCGCGCTCGGTGCCACGCTGCGTCAAGCCACCGCCGACGGACAATGCCTGCAGCACCGTCATCGAACGCTCGAGACGGAAGGCCCCCGGACGCTGGACTTCGCCGTAGATATAGAAGCGCGGCGCGCGCTCGACAAAGATCACGTCGTTGCCGCCTACGTCCAGGTCGCGGTTCAGGTCGGCCGAGCGCACCATGTCGACGATGTCGACAATTTCGCGCGTCGTCTTGCCGTTGCGCTTGCGGATCAGGCTGACCGCATCGCCGCCGTCCTGGCTGACGCCACCGGCCATGGCCAGCATGTCCATCAGGCTGCGCTTGCCTTCAATCGGATAGCGCCCTGGACGGTTGACCTGGCCCAGCACCGACACTTGCTGGCTTTGCAGCTGCGTCACGATGATGTTGACCTGTGCCTTGCGCAGGAAACCGCCGCTTTCCAGCAAGCCACCCAGTTTTTTTTCCGCTGCCGAGACGGACAAACCGCCCAGGGCAACATTACCGACCAGAGGGAAAGTGATCTCGCCCGCCTCGCTGACGCGCGTTTCGAGCGCCAGGTCGGGATTGCCGTAGACGGAAATTTTCAATACGTCGCCGGCGCCCAGCTGCACATCGGCGGCGCCGGCAAGACCGGCACTCAGGGCCAACAGGGTGGCCATGCACCACATCAGAAGTCGTTTCATGATTCGCTTATTCCATTGATAGAGTTACTTACCTAAAATGCTGCGACTTATTTCAAGCCAGCAACGCCACGATCATTTGCTTCCGAGGAACTTTGCGCCGGTGCGGCCTGGGCCGCCGCCGGAGCAGGTGCCGACGCTGGCGCCGCTGCACTGGCCGCTGCCGCTGCGGCCGCCGGAGCGCCGTCCTTGCCCAGATACTCGATCTTGGCAGCGGCACGCAAACGTTTCAATTCAGCATCGGCCGCATCCTTGTTTTTCTTGTTGAACAAAAATTGTTCAATTTGCGGGGCGGCTTGTGCCAGGGTCACCGGGTTGTCGCGGATATCGGCCAGGGAAATGAGCAGTGTGCGATCGCCCTCGCGGATAATGAACAGCTGGCCCTTCGGCATCGACAGCAATTTCGCGCTCAACTCCGGCGCCAGGTCGGCACTGGTGCGCGACAACTGGGTACGGGCAAACTTGACCTTATGCGTCTCGAGCCAGGCCGCCACGTCCTCGAGCGTCTTGGCGCTGTCCATGGCCGCCTTCAGCTGATCGTTCATGTCGGCGCTGGCGATCACCAGTTCGCGCATGTCGAATTGCTTGCGCTCGCTGAAGAATTGCGGGTTCTTCTGGAAGTACTCTTCCACTTCCTGCTTGGTGGGACGGGCGACCGTGCCGATGCGCTTTTGCATGTAGGCTTGCGCGACGATCAGCGCCTTGGCGCGTTCGATCGCTTGCACCACTTTGGGATCGCGGTCCGTCTTGTCCTTGGCTGCCTCGTTCTGCAGCAACTGGCGGTCGATCAGCGATTCCAGCAACTGCTTGCTGGCCGCCTCCTGCTGCGGCGCCTGAACATTGGCACGCTGCATCTCTTCATTCAGTTGCAGGACGGTGATTTCTTCTCCATTCACACTCGCCAGCGCCTGGCCGGGCTTTTTTTCTTTATTGCCACAAGCAGACAATCCTGCGACGGCCAGCACGACCAGGCCTGCGCACAGCAGACGGGAATGCGTGGCAGATTTGCTCGAGGACACACGGGCGATTTGCGGTTGGTTCAAAATGACTCCTTCAGTTCAGGTAAGGAAATCCGCTGACAGTTTGTGAACGTGATGATAACTCACTTAACAACAAAACATTGTCAAAAAAGCAGACTTCGATTGAAATTATGGGCTTGCGACCACATGATTGTCAATATTATAAATATGATACACAATGTACTAGCTTGCTAGGAAACTATTTGCTTAAAAAACTATTAAAAGGTCTTAAAAACAACTGTTTCATCAGAAACATAAGCATTGAAATCGATACATCTCGGGAAATGGTTTTCATACGGAAATATTTCCCACGCAGCAATGCTCACTGCTGTCACGCCGGTCAAGCATGGGAGATGGGCCCATACGGGAGAGCGGCGGGGATGGGGCCGGACCTCTTGGAGCAACTGTTGTTGCACAGCAGCCTGACGCCATGCTGGCCTGGCGAAGGCGCCAGCGGGCACGGCGCGCATGCCATGAGCCACAAGCTGGCCCGCCGCCAGGCTGGCGGAGCATGTCACCGTGCACATCATGTCGCCGTGCTTGCCTCATAGGGTCGTCTGGCTCGTCGAATCACTGTTCGGCCGGCTGCAGGAACCGGTTATTGGACATCTTGCATGATTGCGCCATTTTAACGCGTATTAAATCTCTGCAAAAAATATTCAAGTCCGGTGTGGCGGCCAGCCATCGGTCCGCGTTCAATGCGCGTTGTCGCGCTTCAGCACCACCTTGACTGTGCGCAAAATGATCCACAAGTCGAGCCACAGCGACCAGTTGCGCAGGTAGTCGAGGTCGAAATGGATGCGCGCTTCCATCTTGTCGAGCGTTTCCGTCTCGCCGCGCAAACCATTCACCTGCGCCCAGCCGGTAATGCCCGGCTTGACCTTGTGGCGCAGCATGTAGCCCTTGATCAGCTTACGGTACTGCTCGTTATGCGCCACCGCGTGCGGGCGCGGCCCGACAATGCTCATGCGTCCTTGCAGCACGTTAATAAACTGCGGCAGCTCATCAAGTGAACTGCGGCGCAAAAAGCCTCCCACGCGCGTCACGCGCTGGTCGTTCTTGGTTGCCTGCACTACCTTGTCGCCATCCTCGCTGACCGTCATCGAGCGGAATTTATAGACGATGATTTCCTCGCCATACAGGCCGTAACGGCGCTGGCGGAAGATCACCGGCCCCTTCGACGTCGACTTGACGGCGATGGCGATGACCAGCATGACGGGCAGCAGCATGATCTGGATCAGCAAGCCCAGCACGATGTCGCTGCCCCGCTTGACCATACTGTTAAAGCCCGTAAACGGCGATTCACGGATGGCGATCACCGGCATGCCGCCCACGTTGTCGAAGCGCGCCTGCATCAGGTCGAAGATATAAATGTCGGGCAAAAAGTACACGGAAGCCGTCGTATCCTGCAATTCATCGAGCATCTTGCGGATGCGCGGCTGGGCCGAAATGGGCTGGCTGATGAATATCATCTTGATATTGTGTTCGCGCACATAGGCGGCGATATCGGCCATTTTGCCCAGCATTGGTTCGCGCATCGTCTCCGGCCAGCGGTCATCGGTACGGTCATCAAAAAAGCCCCGCACGCTCATGAACAGATTCGGATTGCGTGCCACGGTGGCGGCAAACTTCAGACTGGCGTCATTGGCGCCGATGATGACGACCGAGCGCACTTCACTATCGCGGCCAGGATCGGCCACCATGCGCCGTGCGGCAAGATGACTGAGCAGCAATATGAATGGCGTCAGCATGAACCAGGCCAGCACCAGTTCGCGGTCGAAATGAAACGCCAGTCCCGTCGCCGAACCGAGGAATACCAAAATCAGGGCCGTGATGCCCCAGCTGACGAAGATATCGCGGGCATAGGCCAGCATGCGGCCGCTACGCCAGGTGCGGTAGGGGTCGACATACTGGAACACGGATGATGAAATAAAGAACGCAAGGATCATCAATACCAGCGAGTAGCCAGTAAATGGTGAGCCTGACAAGGCGGACAGCAGATACAGCGTACCCATGATAATCAATGGGTCGAGTATGCGCTGGAAGAACGAAATCAGGGGTATATCATTAACCGTCATAATACTCTTCAGAACTGAATACTGGCGCTGAACGACACGCCTTTGGCGCGAAAACTGCCAGTATTGATAATAGCTGCACCCTTGCGCGTGTCACGGAAGGCATTCAAGCCCAGCTGAATACTTGGCGTGGGAAGATAGGTCACTCCCAGCGATTCGGTATGCGAGGTGTCGCTGACATCGACGGGCAGCACCAGGCCACTGGCGGCCGAGAAATCGCGCTTCTCGCGGCGCAGTTGCGCGTCCATGCGCACCTTGGAAGTGATATCCCAGGCGGCGGCCACGCTGGCGCCATTATTCAGGCTGCTCGAAATCAGCGCATTTTCCACCACGCCATACTCATGCCACAGGGAACCGGTAAAACGCACCTTGCCTAGGGGAGCCCAGTTCACCACGATGCGACCATTGGCGCCGCTAGAATCGCGCCCCGAATAAAAGGAATGGCTACGGCGCACCCAGCCACCCAACAGTTGCACTTGGGTAATCGCACTGTAGTTCCAATAAATATTCGCCTTGATCTCATCCTGGGTATAGCCATCGTCGACGCCAAACTGGCCGCCATTGACGCGATTCGGATAGCTGCCATTGACATGCCGCAACTGCAGACCAATACGACTATTACTTGCAGGCAAATAATCGAGCCCCAGTTCCGTTGCTTTTTCTTCACGGTTGGCTATACGCTGCGACAGCAAATCATACGAATAGCGCTCACGGCTGTAAGCGCCACGCACGCGCCAGCTCGGATGGAAACGCCAGCCGCCATCCACGTACTCGCGCTGGCGCGTACGCAAATTGCGTTCGGTGCTCTGGAAATCGCTGAACGGCGTCAGGGTTTGCGAATACAGGGCACCCGCATGGCCATCGAGATGATTTCCAAGATGCCATTCGAGATCTGCCAGGAAATCCTTGCCGCTGTAGTTGAATTGATCAAAATGTTGGAACGACACGCGTGACCACTTGGCCTGTCCCGTCAGCACCTGGCGCCCGATCGGCCGGTTGACGAGAAAACCCGCCTGTATCTGGCGCGAGGTATCGGAACGGGGACCGTTATAGCCGGGAACATTGTCGTCGAGACGCAACAGATTGTCGTCATAAGAATACGATGTCGCCAGGAACGGGAAAATGGTATCGCTCAAGGCGGCCATTGCCGACGAGCTGGCCATGCCTCCGACCACGAGCACGCAAGCGGCACGCAGGACGGACATGAGCGGCACGCCAGGCGGCTGGCACGGGCGGCTGCGGAGGCTTTTTGGCGGGGAATTCAACATGGGCATTGTCTTTGAAAGAGCAAACAGTTAGTTGGCAATATTACCAGTAAGTCCAGTGTCCACCGGAAACAATCCAGAGGCCCAGCACGCCATTCGTCACGCCATGAGCGAGGATGGGCGACCACAGCGATTGGCTGCGCATGTACAGCAAGCTATAAGCGGCGCCTGCAACGATACCGGCCAGCCACAAATTGTGTTCGAAGCCAAACAGTACCACGGTGATAACAAAGGCCTTCGCACTCGCCAGGCGCGGGTTGAATCGCAGAAAGTCAGGGGCATCGATCCAGCGCAGCAGGAAGGAGCGCCAGAACAGCTCTTCCATCACGGGCACCACGAGCGCCGCGCCGGCGATGCGCAGCACGACCAGGCTCCATTCGATCTGGCCGCCATTGCGGGGGTCGAAGCCGTCGGCACTGCCGACCGTCATCCAGCCAGCATCAAGGTTGATCCACAGCAGAAAAACAACAATGCCGGTCGCCAGCGCCACGGCCAGCGCGCGCGCGCCCAATGGCACCCAGGCCAGTTCCGTATAACTGCGGCGCCAGTACAACAACATGCCCAGCACAACGCCGATCTTGACGGCATACAGCCAGCGCAGGTCCTGCGCGGCAAAGCCCGCCCGGCCCAGCATGTCGGCGATAAAGATAAAGGAGAGGTAGGCGAGGAATGGCGCTACCCGGGGCAAGGCGGCGCGGTCAAACATGCTGATGCGTACCGGAGGTGGAACCACGCGCCGGACGCCGTGGTCCGGAGCGCGTGTTTTTGATAACAAACATGCATCCTCCGATGTAAAAAATATAATTATATAATTATATCAAGCAGAACCGTTGCCGTGGCAAGTAATCCTAACTTAAATTACAACAGAGGATGCAAGAAACTAATCAGGCATTGCTGCGCGCCTCGATCTGCTCCCACTTTTCCAGCGCTTCCAGCAGTTCACCTTCGATCTCGGCCACGCGCGCGTTCAGGCGCTTGCCTTCGGCCGGCGTCTTCTTGTAGAAGTCCGGATGCGACAGTTCGGCGGCCAGCACCGATTGCTCGTCTTCCAGCTTGGCGATCAGTTTCGGCAACTCTTCCAGTTCGCGCTGTTCCTTGTAGCTGAGCTTTTTCTGCTTGGCAACAGGGGCGGCAGCTTCGACCTTGACGGCCGGCTTGCTGGCTGGCGCCGTGGCGATCGGCAAGGTGCGCACGCGCTCCCAGTCCGTGTAGCCGCCGACAAATTCGCGCCACTTGCCCTCGCCTTCGGCGACGATCACTTGCGTGACCACGTTGTCGAGGAAGGTGCGGTCATGGCTGACGAGGAAGACGGTGCCGGTGTATTCTTCCAGCAACTCCTCCAGCAATTCCAGGGTATCGATATCCAAGTCATTGGTCGGCTCATCGAGCACCAGCACGTTGGCCGGCTTGGCAAACAGGCGCGCCAGCAGCAAACGGTTGCGCTCGCCACCGGACAGCGACTTGACAGGCGAACGGGCGCGTTCCGGTGCGAACAGGAAATCGTTCAGGTAGGTCATCACATGGCGGCGCTGGCCATTGATCTCGACCCAGTCGCTGCCCGGCGCGATGGTTTCCATCAGGTTCGCTTCTTCGTTCAGCTGCGTGCGCATCTGGTCGAAATACGCCACTTGCAGCTTGGTGCCGAGGCGGATGCTGCCCGTGTCCGACTCTTCCTGACCGAGGATCATTTTCAGCAAGGTGGTCTTGCCGGCGCCGTTGGCGCCGATCAGGCCGACCTTGTCGCCGCGCAGGATGGTGGCGCTGAAATCCTTGACGATGACCTTGTCGCCATAGATCTTCGAGACGTTTTCCAGGTCCGCCACGATCTTGCCCGAGCGTTCGCCGGCAGATACGTCCAGCTTGACTTGTCCCTGCTGTTCGCGGCGCGCATTGCGCGTCAGGCGCAGCGCTTCCAGGCGGTGCACGCGGCCTTCGTCACGCACGCGGCGGGCCTTGACGCCCTTGCGTATCCACACTTCTTCCTGCGCCAGGAACTTGTCGAACTTGGCGTTTTCCACTTCCTCGATTTCCAGCTGCTCCGCCTTGCGGGTCTGGTAAGCCGTGAAGTTGCCCGGGTACGACAGCAAACGGCCGCGGTCGAGTTCGATGATGCGCGTGGCGACGTTGTCGAGGAAGGAGCGGTCATGGGTAATGAACAGCACGCTACCCTTGAAATCGCGCAACAAGCCTTCCAGCCACAGGATGGAGCTGAAGTCCAGATGGTTGGTCGGCTCATCGAGCAGCAGCACGTCGGGCGCCGACACCAGCGCGCGCGCCAGCGCCACGCGCTTTTGCATCCCGCCTGACAGGGTTTTCATCAACATGTCGCCCGTCAGGTTCAAACGGTCGAGTACGGTTTCCACCTTGTTCGGCAAGCTCCATGCATCGGCCGCATCGAGTTTGACCTGGATGTCGTGCATGCGTTCCATCAGTTCGTCGTCATTGCCCTGGCCAAACTGTCCCGTCAGCGCATCGTATTCCTTCAGCCACGCCTGCGATTCGCCCATGCCGGAAGCGACGGCATCGAACACGGACATCTCCGGATCGAATTGCGGTTCCTGCTCAACATAAGCGATCTTGATGCCTTGCTGCATCACCAACAAGCCATCATCGAGCTTGAACTTGCCCGAAATAACCTTCAACAGCGACGATTTACCCGTGCCGTTGCGGCCGATCAAGCCGACCCGCTCCGAGGTTTCCAGTGAAAATTCCGCGTGATCGAGCAGCGCGACGTGACCGAACGCAAGTTGCGCCGATGAAAGAGAAATGACAGCCATAATGAGTAAGAGTGCTCGGGCGCCGTCTCGCGCACACCGCGTGGTGTACAAAACGGCCGCCGATTGGATGAATGAAGCACGCATTGTACCGATACTCGCGTCAGCATAGGCAGTTCTTGCCGAACTGATTGGAATGCAACCCGTCCGCCACCGCCGGTCAGGCTGTTTTTTCCATCATGCGTCCCTTCCACGTGGCCCCAAAAACAGCTGAAAAATATCGATATTTTCACAACACATAATGTTAAAATAAAAACATTTTTTAAGCGACGATAGATGTACCTCCTCTGCGATTTATTCTTCATGCGGAGGAGTACACTTGTCCGCATGCGGCTTAACAGGGAGACTATTCTGAAATTTACAGCAACCACTGCTCATTCTAACGGGATGCTATACCGGGCCGACATCGACGGTTTGCGCGCTGTAGCCGTGCTTGCAGTCATCCTGCATCATGCCTGGCCAAACTGGTTCGTCAGCGGCTTCATCGGCGTCGACATCTTCTTTGTCATTTCCGGCTACCTGATCACCTTGATCATCCTCAAGCAGCTGGAAGCGGGCAAGTTCAGCATTGCCGATTTCTATGTGCGGCGCGTACGGCGCATCTTTCCTGCACTTGTCCTCGTGCTGTTTACCACACTGCTGTTTGGCTGGGTGGTCCTGCTGCATGGCGAATTTCGCCAGATAGGCAAGCACATCGCGGCGGGGGGCGGCTTTGTCGCCAATCTGATGTTCTGGTCAGAGGCCGGCTACTTCGACAGCTCGGGGACATCGAAACCATTGCTGCACCTGTGGTCGCTTGGTGTGGAGGAACAGTTTTATCTGTTGTGGCCCCTGATCCTGTGGCTGGCATTTAGCCGGCGGCGCAATTTCCTGCTTATCATGAGCATCATTTTCTGCCTGTCGATGGCAATTAATGTCATGACTGTCGAAAGCAACCCGACGGCTGCATTTTATTCGCCCGTGACACGCTTTTGGGAACTCATGGCAGGCGGGATAGCCGCTTACCTGCAACTGCACCACGCCGCCTGGAGCCAGCGCTGGCGCACCGTCGCCTCCATTGGCGGGCCGGCATTACTGGTGCTGGGCTTTTCCCTCATCAAGCCCGACGTTTTCTTTCCTGGCTGGTGGGCCTTGCTCCCGGCAGGCGGCACCTTCCTGATCATCATGGCCGATACCGGCCAAGTATTCAATCGCTATTTGCTCAGCAACAAGGCGGCGGTGGGCATTGGGCTCATCAGCTACCCTTTGTACTTATGGCATTGGCCATTGTTATCGTACAGTCACATTATCTATGGTGAAAAAACGCCGTTCCAGATCAAGTTCGCCCTGATTGCCGCAGCGTTCATACTCGCCTATCTAACCTACCGCCTGATCGAAGTGCCATTGCGGCAACAGCGCAATCACAGGCGTGTCGTTGGCGGCTTGGGAAGCGCCATGCTCGCTATGGTATTGCTTGGCGTGCTCACGGCCGGTGGCGTCCTGCGTGAAAGGATCGATGTGCATGGCGCGGAAATATACTTGCAAGCGCTCAATGACAGCGCATTCCCCGGCCCATCGTTTACCCCGTTGAGACACCAGAATATCGTCTTTCAAAAAGTCAGCAGCCAAACCAAAGGATTAACCGTGTTCCTGGGCGACTCGGTAGTTCAGCAGTATGGTCCCCGCATCGAACAAGCCATCGCCAGCGATCCGACACGCTTCAATTCCGTGATCTTCGCCACGGCGGCCGGCTGTCCTCCTATCCGTCACGCGGTAAAGTTACCGCGCTTCAAGTTCCCGCTCTGCCCTCAAGCAACCGAAGCGGCCTATGACTTGGCAGGCTCAAGCGATGTCGACACAGTTGTCATCGGCGCGGCCTGGTATGGTTATTTCAACCCTAGCAACAAGGAGTTACTGTTCGAGAAAGATACATCCATGCTGGTGTTTCCGACAGCGCAGGCAATGGATGCCAGCTATGACTCGCTGCGCACGAGCATCGCCCGCCTGTCCGGACAGGGGAAGCGCGTATTCCTGATACTGCAACCGCCTACCGGTCCGCTTTTCGATCCCCGCAACATGTACACGGGATCCCGCTTCGCAGACATCCATCCCTTGCCGAGCATTCCCAATCTCAACAAACAGATATTTTTGGATGAAAATGGCAGCGTTCGCGCACGCCTGATATCCATAGCACAACAAAGTGGCGCACGCATCATTGAGCCGCTGGATTATCTGTGCACGGGAGCAACCTGCCCGGTCACGGACAGCAACGGTATTCCCGCCTATACCGACCCCGTCCACATGCGTCCCGCCTACAGTAGAAAAATGGTGACTTACCTCGACCAAACCATGCTGCCGCAGGACGAAAAGAGCCGGACCGCGATCACCAACACAGTATTGCAGGGTACGGCCAGATAAACGATGCACCATACCCCCGCCATGCGCACATGGTGCGCTGCTTACATTTCTACGGTGGTGTGGGCTATAATTGCGCTCAATTCGGGAGCGAGCAACGACCGATAGCGTCCTCCCCGTAGCACAATGGATAGTGCACATGCCTCCTAAGCGTGGGATACTGGTTCGATTCCAGTCGGGGGGACCACGCATACTCGACGATACCTCCTGCAAAAAAAAGCCCGCGCAACGCGGGCTTTTTCTTGGTTTTTCCATGCTATGACAGCAAGCGGCGCTTGCGCTGCAAGACCAGGCCAATCACGCCAAGCCCCGCCAGCATCAAACCATAACTACCAGGTTCCGGCACAGCACTGACGCTGAACACCTGAATCGCACCAAAAGTAATATTTGGATTTGTAAACACTGAACCATCAATCAGGCTCACGCCACTGTTCGGCTGACCAAAACGGTTATAGGTGTACAACGATGAATAGCCGCCATGCGTCAAATCCTTCGGCACGTAAAGATCATGCCCGCTGCCAAAGGTAGGGCCATAATCGCTGTCGTTAAACGTCTGCCCGCTGCCGATACTATCGCCGCTGAAATACTGCTTCAATTGCGGCAGCATGAAGCCCGCCGTCAGATTGAACAGGAAACCTGTGCGCTGGCTGTCATCCATGGTCACATGCATGCCATCGGTGGAGCTCCAGCTTTGCGGATTGTAGCCACCGACAAGCCAGGTTTGCCCCGAGGTATTGGTCGCTTCCATGATGGAAAAGGTCCGCCCCTTGCCATCGGAAGCCTTGTGAAAATCGAGCGACGTGTCGCCCGCCGCCTTGCTGTAGACATTCGTCAGCGCCAGGCGGCCTTCACCAAGCCAGCTTTCCAGCTGTCCCTGATAGGCAGGAGACAGCAGCGAAGGCCCGGAGGCGGCCTGTGCACTCAAGCAGAAACCCACGCCAGCCACCGCCAGCAGGAAGGTACTTGCCGTTCTGAATTTGTTTTGCATCTGCTACCTCGACTGTCAGTATTTGGAACCGGTGTATTTTCCGGTTGCTAAATATAACATAACAGATAATGTTTTTATATTCCTTATTTTATCGCAAAAAGTGCAATATTAACAAAAAAGAATTCAACCAGGCAATACCGCCGTCACCTCGATCTCGACCTTCGCTCTGTCCTCGATCAGCCCCGCCACCTGCACGGCCGTCATGGCCGGAAAATGCTTGCCGATGATTTCCCTGTAGGCAACGCCAATTTGTGGATATGCCGCCACATATTCCTTCTTGTCCAGCACATACCAGTTCATGCGCACGATGTGTTCGGGCAAGGCGCCCGCCTCGGCCAGCACGGCGACGATATTTTGCAAGGCCTGGCGCACCTGCCCTGCGAAGTCGTCCGTATGGAACTCGCCCTGCGCATCCCAGCCTATCATGCCGCTGACATATACCGTGCGGCCGCTGGCGGCGATGCCGTTCGCATAGCCGCGCGGCCTGGCCCATCCCGCTGGTTGCAACACTTGCATATTATTTTCCTCTTTGTTCATGCGGTTCATGCCTCCGCCGCCTCGCGCAGCAGTTCGCGCGCGATGATCAATTGCTGTACTTCGCTGGCGCCCTCGTAGATGCGCAAGGCGCGAATTTCGCGGTACAGGCGCTCGACCGGATGCCCGCTGACGACGCCCATGCCGCCGAACAGTTGCACAGCCGCATCGATCACCTGCTGCGCCGTTTCCGTGGCCGTCAGCTTGGCCATGGCCGCTTCCTTCGTCACCTTGCGGCCCTGGTCACGCTGCCAGGCGGCGCGGTAGGTCAGCAACGCGGCCGCATCGATACCGGTGGCCATCTGCGCCAATTTCGCCTGCGTCAGCTGGAAGTCCGCCAGGGTCTGGCCAAACATCTGACGCGCCGTGGCGTGGCGCAGCGCTTCGTCGAACGCGCGCCGCGCAAAGCCCAGCGCGGCGGCGGCCACCGACGTGCGGAACACATCGAGTGTCGCCATCGCCACCTTGAAGCCCTGCCCCGCATCGCCCAGACGCTGCGACACGGGCACGCGGCAGTGATTGAAGCGCAGGCGCGCCAGCGGATGCGGCGCGATCACGGCGATGCGTTCGGCGATTTCCAGCCCGGGATTGTCGGCGTCGACGATGAAGGCGCTGATGCCGCGCGCACCAGGCGCCTCGCCCGTGCGGGCAAACACCACGTAAAAGTCGGCGATGCCGCCGTTCGATATCCACGTCTTTTCGCCGTCGAGCACGTAGTCATCGCCGTCGCGGCGCGCCGCGCACGCCATGGCTGCCACGTCGGAGCCGGCCTGCGGTTCGGACAGGGCAAAGGCGGCGATGCGCTTGCCGCTGGCCACGTCCGGCAAATAGCGCGCCTTGTTGTCCAAGCTGCCGAACAGGCCGATGGCGCCCGAACCGAGTCCCTGCATGGCAAAGGCGAAATCGGCCAGGCCATCGTGGCGCGCCAGGGTTTCGCGCATCAGGCAAATAGCGCGCGTGTCGATCTTGCCATCGGTGCCCGTGGCGTATGTCAGCCAGCCGCCCTGCCCCAGTTGCGCCACGAGCGCGCGGCAAGCCGCATCGACATCGGCATCATGCGCGTCACCCAGGTGCTGCGCCGCCCACGCATCGAGCTCGGACTCAAGCTGTGCATGATGCGCCTCGAAAAACGGCCAGTCGAGGTAAGTGGTGTCGCGTGTAGTGTTCATCTCAATCGCCCTCGAACTGCGGTTTTTCCTTCGCCACGAAGGCGTGATAGGCGCGGTGGAAATCGTTGGTGGCCATGCAAATGGCTTGCGCCTGCGCTTCCGCCTCGATCGCTTCATCGACGCCCATGTTCCACTCCTGTTGCAGCATTTTTTTCGTCATGCCGTGCGCGAACGTGGGGCCGCTGGCCAGGCCGGCGGCGAACAGCTGCGCCGCCTCTGCCAATTCTTCCGGCTCGACGAGGCGGTTGAGCCAGCCCCAGCGCTCGGCCTCGGCGCCGGCCAGGGAGCGTCCCGTGTACAGCAGCTCGGCGGCGCGGCCCTGGCCAATCACGCGCGGCAGCAAGGCGCAGGCGCCCATGTCGCAGCCGGCCAGGCCCACGCGGGTAAACAAGAAGGCCGTCTTGCTGCGCGCCGTGCCGATGCGGATATCGGAAGCCAGCGCCAGCATGGCGCCCGCGCCCGCGCATATGCCGTCGATGGCGGCGATGATGGGTTGCGGGCAGGCGCGCATGGCTTTCACCACGTCGCCCGTCATGCGGGTAAATGCCAGCAGGCCGGGCATGTCGAGCTTCGTCAGCGGGCCGATGATGTCGTGCACGTCGCCGCCCGAGCAGAAATTGCCGCCGCTGCCCGTGATGACGACGGCCTTGACGTCGTCCGCATGCGCGAGCGCGCGAAACAGCTCGCGCAACTCCGCATACGATTCAAAAGTGAGCGGATTCTTGCGCTCGGGGCGGTGCAAGGTCAGTGTGGCAACGCCTGCGTCGACGGCAAACAGAAAATGCCGCGCGGCGTAATGGGCCAGGCTGGCACGGTTTCCTGGCAGGTCTTGCGGCTGGCCGGGTAGATGGCGCATGGTCAGTCCTTTATTGAGGTGTCATTCAGCTGCTGCTTCATGTGCGACAGCAGGTCGATCAACTGGGTTTTGTCGTCGGGCGTCACGCCGTGCAGCAGCTCCGCGATCCAGCCTTCGTGCACGCGCGCCATCTCGTCGAAGGCGCGCCGGCCCGCTGGCGTCAGCTTGACGCTGTACGAGCGGCGGTCCTTCGGATCGACCACGCGCACCACCAGTTTTTCCTGCTCCAGCTGGTCGGTGATGCCCGTGATATTGCCGCCCGTGACCATCATGCGCTTGGACAGTTCTCCCATGCGCAAACCGTCGGGAAAGCGCTCGAGCTGCGCCATCAAGTCGAAACGGGGCAAGGTGATGCCGAAGGTGGCGCGCAAGCGCGTGCGCACCTCGTTTTCAATCTTGACCGTGCAGGAGAGCATGCGCAGCCACAATTTCAGCGACTGGTGGTGGTCCTGCGTCAGCCGGCTGGCCAGGTCCAGCACAGGTTCGTCGTGCAAATTTTCGGGTTCTTTATCCATGGTCTTCATTCAGTTACATGACTTCGCCGCCGGCGACGGCGATCGATTGTCCATTCATGGCGGACGACGCGGGCAGGCATAGCCACGCCACCGCATCGGCCACTTCCTGCGGCTGCACCAGCCGCTGCTGCGGATTGCTTGCCGCCAGTTCCGCGCGCGCCGCGTCTTCGCCGCGCCCCGTCTTGCGCACGATGTTTTGCACGGCTTGCGCCACCATCTCCGTTTCCGTGTAGCCGGGGCAGACGGCGTTGACGGTGACGCCGCGCGGCGCCACTTCCAGCGCCAGCGCGCGCGTCAGGCCGATCACGCCATGCTTGGCGGCGACATAGGCGCTGACGTAACGGTAGCCCTTCAGCCCCGCCGTCGACGCCACGTTGACGATGCGCCCCCAGCCCGCTTCCAGCATGGCCGGCATGGCCGCCTGGCAGCAGTGATACACGCCCGTCAGGTTCACGGCCAGCATCTGCTGCCAGATGGCGGCACCCGTCTTGCCGAAAGGCGCCGCATGCGCCTGGCCCGCGTTATTGACCAGGATATCGATGCGGCCGAAATGCGCGGCCGCCTGCGCAAACCCTGCCTGCACGGCCGCTTCCACGGCCACATCGAGCACGCAGATGGCCACCCTGCCCGCGTGGCCCGCCTCTTCCAGCTGCATGCGCGCGCGCGCCAGCCGCGCGCCATCGCGCCCGGCCAGGGTAACCCTGGCGCCAGCGTCCAGCAAGGCGCCCGCGCAAGCGAGGCCAATGCCGCTGCCGGCGCCCGTCACCAGCGCATGTTTGTCGGCCAATGCGCCATCCAGTTGTTCCTTGCTCATGTCATCCTTCCAGCAGCCGCGCGGCCACCTGTTGCGGGGTGAGGCCCGTATTGGCGGCGGCCAGCTGGCGCTCGCGCTGCAGATTGCGTTCCAGCTGCTGCTGGCCAGGACGGTACTGTTTCGGCCACGCGGCACCGGGGCCGCTGTAGCCGATGCGCGCCATTTCCGTCAAGGTCCAGGCGGGGTTGGCCAGGTGGGGCCGGCCCACGGCGCACAGGTCGGCGCGCCCGGCGGCGATGATGCTGTTGGCGTGGTCGGCCTCGAAGATCGAGCCGACGGCCATGCTGGCGATGCCCGCCTCGTTGCGCACGCGGTCGGCGAACGGCGCCTGGAACATGCGTCCGTACACCGGTTGTTCGAGCTTGCTGACCTGGCCCGAAGAACAGTCGATCAGGTCGGCGCCGGCCTGCTTGAACAGGCGCGCGATACGCACCGCGTCGTCGGGCGTGATGCCGCCTTCGACCCAGTCGTGGGCCGAGATGCGCACGCTCATCGGTTTATCCTGCGGCCAGGCGGCGCGCATGGCGCGGAACACGCGCAGCGGATAGCGGCAGCGGTTTTCCAGGCTGCCGCCATATTCGTCCGTGCGGCGGTTGGTCAGCGGCGAGATAAAACTCGACAGCAGGTAACCGTGCGCGCAATGCAGTTCCAGCCAGTCGAAACCGGCGACGGCGGCCGCCAATGTGGCGCGCACGAAGTCCTGTTCGATGCGCGCCAGGTCGCTTTCCGTGGCCGCGCGCGCCACCTGCGACACGCCCGGTAAATACTGCTGTTCCGAGGCCGAGATCAAGGGCCAGTTGCCCTCGCTGAGCGGCAAGTCGATGCCGTCCCACATGGGCCGCGTCGAGCCTTTCGCGCCCGCGTGGCCCAGTTGCAGGGCGATCTTCGCATCGCTGTTCGCATGCACGAAATCGACGATGCGGCGCCATGCCTGCGTGTGCGCTTCGCTGTACATGCCGGGACAGGCGGGCGTGATGCGCGCATCGGCCGACACGCACGTCATCTCGGCAAACACGAGGCCCGCGCCACCCATGGCGCGCGCGCCCAGGTGCATCAAATGGTAGTCGCCCGCCACGCCATCGACGGCGCTGTACTGCGCCATCGGCGAGACGGCGATGCGGTTTTTCAGCAGCACGCCGCGCAGGCGGAACGGCGTGAGCATGGGCGGCAATGGCTCTTGCGACAGCGTCACGCCAGCCTGCTCGCCCGCGCGCCGCGCCAGCCATTGTTCATAACCGGCCACGTAGGCAGGGTCGCGCAAGCGCAGGTTTTCATGCGAAATGCGCTGGCTGCGCGTGAGCATAGAATAGGCGAACTGCGGCGCTTCCATGACGCTGTAACGCTCGACGTTTTCAAACCACTCCATGGAATTGCGCGCCGCGCTCTGGATTTTCAGCACCTCGATGGCGCGCAGCTGCTGGTAGGCAGCCAGCGCCGCAGCCGTCTCGGCATGCTGGCCGAAGCAGCGCGCCAGCTCGATCGCGTCTTCCAGCGCCAGCTTGGTACCGGAGCCTATCGAATAATGGGCCGTGTGGGCCGCGTCGCCCATCAGCACGACGGGCACGCCATCCTCGTGATGCACCCATTGCCGGCAAACGATGCGGGGGAAGGTGATCCACTGCGCCGAGCCGCGCAAATGCGGCGAATTGCTCAGCAAACCGTGGCCGTCGAGTTCCTCGGCGAATAGCGCCTCGCAAAAGGCGATGCCCTCTTCCTGGCTCATGCTGTCCAGGCCCGCGGCGCGCCACACGTGTTCGGGTGTTTCTACGATGAAGGTGGAAGTGTCGCCATCGTATTGATAGATATGCGCCTGGAACCAGCCGTGCGGCGTCTGGCGGAAGGCAAATGTAAAGGCCTCGAATTTCTTGCGCGTGCCCAGCCAGACGAAACGGCAATGGCGCTGGTCGATCTCGGGCTGGTAGCTGGCCGCATAGCGCGTGCGGATGCGGCTGTTCAAGCCGTCGCTGGCGATCACCAGGTCGGCGCCGTACTGCTTCGCAATGGCCTGGTCGTCCTGCACTTCCGTCTCGAACACCAGCTGCACACCAAGCTCCTCGCAGCGCGCCTGCAGGATGTTGAGCAGGCGCTTGCGGCCGATGCCGCAAAAGCCATGGCCGCCCGAGCGCACGGTTTCGCCCTTGAAGTGGATCTCGATATCGTCCCAGTGGTTGAACGCCTGCAGGATGGCGCGCGCAGTCGGCTCGTCCGCATTGGCCAGGTTGCCCAGGGTCTGGTCGGAAAACACGACACCCCAGCCAAACGTGTCGTACGGGCGGTTGCGCTCGATGACGGTGATGCGGTGATCCGGGTTCTGCTTTTTCATGAGCAGGCTGAAATACAGGCCGGCGGGGCCGCCGCCGATGCAGACAATATTCATGGGGTGTCCGTGCGAAGTTTGAAGCGCTGCAGCTTGCCCGTTTCCGTGCGCGGCAGTGAAGGCAGGAAGCGGATGGCGCGCGGATATTTATACGGGGCGATCTGCTGGCGCACGAAGTCCTGCAGTTCGGCCGCCAGCAATTCGCTGGCCTGGCTGCCGTCTTTCAGCACCACGTGCGCCTCGACGATCTGGCCACGCTCGGCATCGGCGCGCCCGACCACGCCGCATTCGGCCACGGCCTGGTGGCGCAGCAGCGCCTCTTCCACTTCCGGACCGGCGATGTTGTAGCCGGCCGAGACGATCATGTCGTCGCTGCGCGAGCGGTAATAAAAATAGCCGTCGGCATCCATCTCGAAGGTGTCGCCCGTCAGGTTCCAGCCGTTCTGCACATACTCGCGCTGGCGCGGGTCGGACAGATAGCGGCAACCGGTGGGGCCTTTCACAGCCAGGCGGCCCGTCACGCCGGGCGGCTGCGGCACGCCCGCATCGTCGACGATGCACGCCTGGTAGCCGGGAATGGCCTTGCCGATGGCGCCGCGGCGGATGCCCTCGCCCGTGGCGGAAATGAAGATGTGCAGCATCTCGGTCGCGCCGATGCCGTCCGTCATGGCCAGCCCGGTCGCCGCCTGCCACGCGTCGCGCGTGGCCAGCGGCAGCGCTTCGCCGGCCGACACGGACAAGCGCAGGCTGCGCAAGTCGTGCTGCGCGGCCAGGGGCGCCATCTGGCGGTAAAAGGTGGGCGCCGTGAAGCAGATGGTGGCTTGATAGGCGCCGATGGCGCACAGCAGGCCATCGGGCGTGAGTTTTTCCAGCAGCACGGTGGCCGCGCCAAAGCGCAGGGGGAACAGCAGCAGGCCGCCCAGGCCGAAGGTGAACGCCAGCGGCGGCGTGCCGATGAAGATGTCGCCGGCACGCACCTGCAACATGGAGCGGGGGAAGCAGTCGCAGATGGCCAACAAGTCGCGGTGCATGTGCATGGTGCCTTTGGGGATGCCCGTCGTGCCCGAGGTAAAGCTGATCAGGCAGACGTCTTCGGCGGCCGTATCGTGCGCGGCAAACGGCGCATCGTGGGCCGCCATGCGCCGCTCCAGTTCCGTGTCAACAGCGCCAAAGCACAGCATGGCCGGCAAGCCGGGCACGCCATCGAGTTCTGCGCGCAAGCCCTGCGCGCACAGCACGGCATTCACTTCCGCTTTGGCCAGGATGGTGGACAGTTCGCGTGCGCGCAGCAGCGGCATGGTGGGCACGGCGATGCAGCCGGCTTTCAGCACGGCGAGCAGGCAGGCCGCCATCATGGGAGTATTCGCGCCGCGCAGCAGCACGCGGTTGCCGGGGATCAGGCGTAAATCGCTGCGCAACACGTGGGCGATGCGGTCGACTTGCTGCGCCAGCTCGGCGTAGCTCCAGCGCTGGCCGTCGGCAAGGATGGCTGTACGCTCGCCGCCGCCGTTGGCCACGGCCGCATCGAGCAGCGCGGCGACGCAATTGAGGCGCGCCGGATACTGGAGCTCGGGCAAATCAAGGCACAGCTGCGGCCAGAGTGCGCGCGGCGGCAAATGCGTGCGCGCAAAGTCGTCCTGGGGAGATGCTGTGGTAGGCGAAGGGTCGCTGCTCATGCTCATCCTGGCGGGTAGCGGGCGCGTGCACAAGGCCCGGAAGCAGATACTTTAAACCTAAAGTATTTTTCCGGCAAGCGAAAAACAGCAGATTCAGTCGTCTCTGTCCTGTTGCTGCAGCAAACGCGCCTGCTGTGCCACGCTGCGCGCCAGCGCGGCCAGGGCCGTTTGCATCTGGCCGCCGTCAAGCACCGCCGATTGCAGCAGCGCGCTCATGCCCGCTTCCGCGCCATGCAGCCCGAGGGTGCGGCAACCGAGGTGCAGCCGTTCCAGCTGCTGGCGCGCCTGGGCCGGTTCGCCGCGTGCCAGCAAGGCGTCGACCTGTTCGCTGGCGGCGCCGATCTGTCCCTGAAAGCCCGTCAAGTAGGCCAGCAGGCGTTCGCCGTCGATGCCCAGCCGCTGCAAGGTATCGCGCGGCGCCTCGGCCGGCAAGGCGGAAACGTCGAAGCAGGCGTCGATATGCTGGCGCACCTGCTCCGGCTGGAAGGGTTTCACGATGTAGCCGGCGGCGCCGGCCTGCACGGCGTCGCGCACCGTGTCCTGGTCATTCGCTGACGAGACGAGCACCAGCGGCATGGCGTCGAGCGCGCTGTCGGAGCGGATTTTCTGCAGCAGCTCCATGCCGGACAGGCGCGGCATGCGCAAGTCGCAAAAGCACAGCGAGGGACGCAAGCCGCCTTCAAGCTGCTCCCACGCCGCCGCGCCATCTTCGGCTTCCACGATATCGTGCACGCCGCAGCTGTCGATCAAATGCATCAATACCATGCGCGACACGACATCATCGTCAACCACCAGTACTTTCATTGCTTTCTCCATTGGCGGCAGCGTCAAGGTGCCTGGCCGTATTCTACCCAGTTTCGCCGCGCGCCCGATGGCCGGCATTGCCTATTTTACATTTCTTGACCCGAAACGGCTATTTGCGCCAACAGTGCGCGCAATTGCGGCAAATGCAGGGCCACCTGCGTCCAGCGCCCGCCATCCGCCGCCTCTTCCATTTCCGTGCACAGCATGTGCAGCTGCGTTTCATCGAGATAGGCGGCGCTGCCCTTCAAGCCGTGCAGCAGGCGCCCGGCGTTATCGCGGTCCTGCGCCGCCAGGGCGTCGTCGAGTTCGCGCAAGCGCCCTTCCAGGTCGGCGACGAAGGCGACACGGATGCGCCGTTGCAGCTCGCCGCTGCGGATGGACTGGGAAGGCGCCGGAACAGGAACTGCCGGCGCGATGCCGAACAGGGCGTCGAGTTCGGCCTGCCCCCGCGCGGCGCTGCGCGGCGCATTCGACGGCATGCGCGGCAGCATGAAACCGCGCTGCAGCTGGCGCTCGATGGCGCGCGCCAGCAAGCCATGCAGCGCCGCCTCGTCCACCGGCTTGCTGAGGAAATCATCCATGCCGACGCCAAGATAGCGGCTGCGGTCTTCCTCGCTGGCGTTCGCCGTCAGGGCCACGATCATCAGCTCCTGGTCACGCACGGGCTGGTCCGGCCAGCCGCCCACTCGGATCAATCGCGTCGCCGTGGCGCCGTCCATCTCCGGCATGCGCCCGTCCATCAGGATCAAGTCATAGCGCGTATGCACGCAGGCCGCCACGGCCAGCACGCCGTTGGCGACCACGTCGACCCGGTGTCCCAGTTCCTCAAGCATCACGCGGATGATGATCTGGTTGGTGGGGAAGTCTTCCGCGCACAGCACGCGCAGCTGGTGGCTGTGCGGCGCCAGTGCCACCTGCGGCACCAGCGGCGGCGCCACGCCATCGGCCAGCGGCAAGGTGAAGGCAAACGTGCTGCCCTGCCCCGGCGTACTGGCCACTTCGATTTCGCCATCCATCAGTTCGACCAGCTGGCGGCAGATGGCCAGGCCCAGGCCCGTGCCGCCATAGCGCCGCGTGGTGCTGGCGTCGGCCTGCTCGAACTTCTGGAACAGGCGCGCCATCGCATCGGCATCGATGCCGATGCCGCTGTCGCTGACGGTAAAGCGGATCAGGTTGACACGGCGCCCGCCCCTGCCGCTGGCCACGCCGGCCCGCTCGACGCACACGCTGACGCCGCCGCGCTGGGTGAACTTGAAGGCATTGCCGACCAGGTTGACCAGCACCTGGCGCAAACGGGTCGGGTCGCCCACGACGAAGGGCGGCAGGTCGGGCGCGAAATCGATGGAGAAACCGATGCTGCGCGCGGCCGCCTGCTCTTCGAACAGGGTGACGACCGTCTCGATCGCCGCGCCGAGCGCGAAGTCGATGTTTTCGATACTCAGCTTGCCCGCCTCGATCTTGGAAAAATCGAGCAAGTCGTTGATGATCACCAGCAGCGACTGGGCATTGGCCTGGCCGCGCAGGATCTGTTCGCGCGTGGCGTCGTGCAGCTGCTCGTCGCGCAGGGCAAAACCCAGCATGCCAATCACGCCGGCCAGCGGCGTGCGCATCTCGTGGCTCATATTGGCCAAAAATTCCGACTTCTGGCGCGTCGCATCCTCGGCCTTGCGCTTGGCCTGGCGCAGGCTTTCCTCGTTTTTCGTCAGGCTGCTGTTGACTTGCGCCAGCTTTTCCGACTGGGCCAGCACTTCGATTTCCTTGCTTTGCAACTCGGCCGTGCGTTCGCCGACCAGTTTTTCCAGTTCGTTCTGCTGGCGCCGCAGCGTACGCACGCGCTGGCGGTAGGCGCCATACACGGCGCCCAGCAGCAGCGCCGCCATCAGGGTGCGGAACCACCAGGTTTTCCAGAACGGCGGCAAGATCGTGATGGCCAAGGTGGCACCGCTCTCGTTCCACACGCCGTCCTTGTTGGCCGCCTTGACGCGAAACACATAGTTGCCCGCATCGAGGTTGGTGTAGGTGGCAAAGCGCCGGCCCGCATCGGTCATGACCCAGTCCTGGTCGAAGCCTTCGAGCCGGTAGGCGAACATATTGCGCTGGGGCGCGGCGAAATGCAGGGCCGCGAATTCCAGCGAAAAGACGCTTTCGCGGCTGGTCAGCACCAGCTCGCGCGTATGGTCGATGGCCGTCTTGAGCACATGCGCGAACTCGCCGCGGCCGATGCCCACCGGCTTGTTGAAGATCTGCAGTTCCGTGACGGCCACCAGCGGCGGCACGCGGTTGTCGTGGATATCCTGCGGCATGAACGCCGTCATGCCGTTGAAGCCGCCGAAATACATGGTGCCGTCCGACGCGCGCAGGGCCGCGCCATCGAAGTACGAGCCTTCCACCGTGCCGTCGGCGCTGTCGTAGTTGCGAAACAGGCCGCTGCGCATGTCGAGCCGCGTGATGCCACTATTCGTGCTCAGCCACAGCTGCTCGTTGTCGTCGCCGAGGATGCTGGCGACGGCATCGTCGGCCATGCCATCCTTGCGCAGGAAGCGCCGGAAGCGGATCTCGCCCTTGGCGTCGATGTCCATGCGGTTCAGGCCATTGGCCGTGCCCACCCACAGCACGCCGCGCTTGTCCTCGTGCAGAAAATGCACTTCGTCGTGGCTCAGGCTCTGCGGGTTTTGCGGGTCGTGGCGGAAATGGCGGAAACGGCCACTGGCGCGGTCCAGCAAGTCCAGGCCGTGGAAGGAGCCTATCCACAGCCGCCCCTTGCCGTCTTCCAGCACGGGCCGCACCATGTTGTCGGACAGGCTGTTCGGGTCGGCCGGGTCGTGGCGGTACGTGGTAAAACGTTTGCTGGCCGGGTCGAAGCGGTGCACGCCGCCCCGCGTCGACACCCACAGCATGCCGCTGCGGTCGCTGACGATATTGCGGATGGTGTCGCTGTTCGGGTCGCCGGCGGCAAAGCGCATGGTGAAGAAACGCCCCAAGGCCGGATCAAAGCGGTGCAAGCCCGTCGAGCCGCCCACCCACAGCACGCCGTCCGGCGCCTTGTACAGGGTCGTGACCTGCTCGTCGCGCGACATGCCGGGCGCGCTGCGCAGGTCGAACAGGCGCGAGCTGCCGTCGCGCGTGTCGTACAGTTTCAGGCCGCCCTTGGTGGCCAGCCACAGCTTGCCGTTGCCCGCGTCGGCCACGGCGCGCACTTTCTTGTCCGCCAGCGCGCCCACGTCGCCGGGCGCGCGCGCCATGCGCGAAAAGCCGCCGCTGCCCAGGTCGACCCGGCTCACGCCGTTGTACCAGGAGCCGACCCAGAAGGTGCCGGCGCGGTCGCGGTACAACGACGACAGCTGGTTGTCGGCGACGCTGAACTTGTCGCCCGTCTGGTGGCGATATTGCAGGAAGGTGTCGCTTTCGGGCAGCCAGCGGAACAGGCCATCGGCATTGCTGCCCAGCCAGACGGTGGCGTCGACATCCTGGTACAGGCTCGCCACGCGGATGGCGGAGAAGCCATGTTTCTCGCCCAAGCGCACTCTCGATTGCGGCGGCTGGCCGGCGGCGCCCAGGCGCCAGCGCTCGGCACCGGCCATGGTGCCGATCCACAGGTTCTGCTGGCGGTCGATCAGCAGCGACTGGATCACGTTGTACTTCGAGCCGGGCGTCGCATCGACGGCGAAATGCTCGAAGCGCTCGCTGCCCGGCGCCAGCATGTCCAGGCCCGTGACCGTGCCTATCCACAGGCGCTGCTGCGCGTCCAGCGCCAGCGCCTTGATTTCATTGTCGCCCAGGCTGTGCGGATTGCCCTCTTCATGGTGCCAGGTGCGGAAGCGGCCCGTGGCGGGATCGAAATGCTGCAAGCCGTCCGAGGTGGCGATCCAGAAGCCGCGCGCGCCATCGTCGAGAATGGCGTGGATATGCCGGTTGCCGTTACCGCGCTTGCTCTTTTCGGCCGGGCCGTAATGGATGAAGGTCTGGCTGGCGGCGTCGAAGCGGTCCAGGCCATTGTCCGTGCCCACCCACAGCTGGCCCTGGCTATCGACATGCAGCTCGCCGACCCAGTTATCGGCCAGGCTGGTCTTGTCGCCCTCGATATTCTTGTAGACGACCATGCGGTAGCCGTCGTAACGGCTCAGGCCGGACTGGCTGCCGAACCACATATAGCCTTGCCGGTCCTGGGCGATGGCCAGCACCGATTCCTGCGCCAGGCCCTGGTCGACGCTGAGCTGGTCGAAACGCAGGGTGGGCGCAGGCCCCGCCATGGCGGGACCTCCCATCAGTAGAATTAACAGTAAGGCAACATCGCAAACACGTCGAAATACCCGCACAATCGTCCTGTCAAAAAAAACGCGAAAAACCCGCACGCCGCTCCAAGGGCCGTCTCATGAACCAAAAAACGCCAGTACATCGTCCTTGCGGGCCTGCGTATCGCGCTGTCCAAGACGGATCAGCTCGTTAGTATACGTCGATTCGAACAATAAATACGATGCCAGCGCCGCGCCACGGGCTTCGGCCGCGCCGATGCCCGACAACATGGTGCGGATGGGACGCGGCAAACTGCCGATATGCCGGCTGGCGATGGCATCGAGCCGTTCGGATGGCGCGATGACCAGCAATTCCACCGGTTTCAGCGCCGTCTTGCCCAGCAACTCGGGCGGCAGCATCGACAGGGTCAGGTTGATGCGGTTCAGGCGCTCGATGTCGACTGCCAGGCCATCGAGGAAAATCGACGACAGCGCATGGCCGGCGATCTGCGCCAGGCTCGGGTAGCGCGCCGCTTCGGACGCGGCGGGCGCCGGTTCCGTCATGCGTCCCGCACCCACCACCAGCACTTTATTTGCGCCCAGGTGAATGGCTGGCGAGATCGGTGCCAGTTGGCGCATGGATCCGTCGCCGCAGTATTCGCGCTGGCCGCCCACGTACAGGGGCACGGCGGGGAAGATGAAGGGGATGGCGGCCGACGCCAGCAAATGCTCCACGCCGATCTGGTCCGGCAGGGCCAGGCGTTGCGTGCGCACCCACGGCGCGATATCCTCGGCCGTCTGGTAAAACGTCATGTGGCGGCTGCCCGAATACGACGACGCCGTCACGGCCAGCGCATGCAGCAAGCCGTCGGCCAGGGCCGCGTCCAGGCGCGGCAGGTCGAGCATGCGGTGCAGCAGGCTGACCAGCGGGGTATTGTCGAGCAGGGAACTGGGCGGCGACGCATGCCACTGGCGCAGCAGCCAGCCGAACGACAGCAGGGACAGCCAGCGCGCGCCCGAGCGGATCACGCCCAGCGAATCGGCCCGGTACACTTGCTCGACTTCGATGTGCTGCCACACGTCGAGCAGCTTTTGCACGCCTTCGCCGAAGTTATCGGCACGGCAGGCCAGCGCCGTGGCGTTGATGGCGCCGGCCGAGGTGCCGCAGATGATGTCGAAGGGGTTGCGCGCCGGCGCCCAGCCTGCTTCCCACAGAATCGCTGAAATCGCCTGCAGCACACCCACCTGATAGGCGGCACGGGCGCCTCCTCCCGTGAGTATCAAGCCTGTTTTATTTTGCATTCCCATGCCGGCAGATTAGCAGGGTCTGGATGCTTTGTGGAAAAGATTCGGGGGTGATTAATCTCCGCGAACCATCCCTTCTCTTCTCGGGTCTGCACCCCCAAACCAGAAATCCTTGCCATGCGCATTCAGGCGCATGATGCCCTGCAAGCCCGAGTTCTGCTCGATCACGCGCACCTCGTGGCCCATCGACTGCAGCGCCTCGACTTGGGCTGCCGGTGCGCGGCCCTTTTCCAGTTCCGTCGGGCCGTTGCGGCTGCCGAAGTTCGGCAGGCTGATCGCCTGCTGCACGTTCAAGCCCCAGTCCATGGTACCGACCAGGACCTTGGCCACATAATTGATGATGGACGAGCCGCCGGGCGAACCCGTGGCCAACACCAGCTTGTGCGTGCCCTTCTCGAACACGAGGGTGGGCGACATGGCGCTGCGCGGCCGCTTGCCCGCTTCGACCCGGTTGGCGATCGGGCCGTCCGCATCGCGCGAATCGAAGGAGAAATCCGTCAGCTGGTTATTGAGCAGGAAGCCGTCGACCATCTGGCGCGAACCGAACGCGTCTTCCACGCTGGTGGTCATCGACAGGCCGCCCCCAAAAGCGTCGACGGCCACCAGATGCGACGTCGACGGGCGCTGCAAGGCGTTGTCCATGCCCCACGCCACCTGCATGCCGGGCGGCGTGCCGGGCAAGGCGCGGCCCATGGATTTCTCGCCGATGAGGGAAGCGCGCTGGGCAAGGTAGGTTTTATCGAGCATCGAGGCGACGCCATTGCCCGGCAGCGGCACGAAGTCCGTGTCCGCCACGTAGCGGTTGCGGTCCGCGTAGGCCAGGCGCCCCGCTTCCGAGAACAGGTGGATCGCTTGCGCATCGAGCACGCCGTCGACGGGCGCATACGGCCGGATATCCTTCACTTCCAGGATGCCCAGCATCTGCGCGATGGCGATGCCGCCCGACGATGGCGGCGGCATGCCGCACACGGTCCAGGCCTTGTAATCGCTGCAGACGGGCTCGCGCACCTTGGCCTTGTAGCCGGCGATGTCGGTCGCCGTCAGCTTGCCCGGATTGGTCGGATGCGAGGCCACCTTGGCGGCGATGTCGCGCGCGATGCGGCCGTTGTAAAAGGCGTCGGCGCCGCCACGGGCGATCTCGCGCAGGGTGCGCGCCAGTTCCGGATTCTTCAGCACGTGACCGACGGGCCAGGCCTTGCCCTCTTTGTCATAGAAATACGCGGCGGCGACAGGGTCGCGCTTCAAGGCCTGGTCCCAGTTCAGCAAGCCGTTGAGGCGCTGGCTGACGGGAAAGCCGCCGTGCGCCAGCTTGATGGCGGGGCCGAACAGGGTCGCCCACGGCAGCTTGCCGTGTTCCTTGTGCGCCAGTTCCAGCATGCGCAGCACGCCCGGCGCGCCCACGGAACGCCCGCCCACCACGCCCGTGGCGCGCGAGACGGGGCTGCCGTCCGCATTCTGGAACAAGTGTTCATCGGCGGCGGCCGGCGCCGTTTCGCGCCCATCGAACGCCTGCACGCCCTTGGCCGTGGAATACAGCAAAAAGGCGCCGCCGCCGATGCCCGACGATTGCGGCTCGACCAGGGTCAGTACCAGCTGCGTGGCGATGGCCGCATCGATGGCGCTGCCGCCCTTTTTCAGCATCTGGTAGCCCGCATCGGCAGCCAGCGGATTGGCGGCAGCGACCATGAATTTCTGCGCCGCCCAACCCGATTTTTCCGCAAACGCGGTGGCGATTTCCGGGGCCTTTTGCGGCGCCTCGGCAAATACAGGACTGGCAGCCAAGGCTCCCAGCAAGGTCAGGCTCAGCGCCAGCGGCTTCAATGTGATCATGCTTACTCCGGTAAAGATTCCCGGGTATGCTACCTCAAATGCCGGCCACGGCGCTGCACCCTCGCCTAGGGCTTACTTCGGCTGCATGCGGATCGCGCCGTCCAGGCGGATCGTTTCGCCATTGAGCATGACGTTTTCCACGATGGCTTTCACCAGTTGCGCGTATTCGCCGGGCTTGCCCAGGCGCGATGGGAACGGCACCATCTTGCCCAGCGCATCCTGCACTTCGGCCGGCATCCCCAGCAGCATCGGCGTTTCGAAAATGCCGGGCGCCACCGTCATCACGCGGATGCCGTTGCGCGACAGGTCGCGCGCCATCGGCAGGGTCAATCCCACCACGGCCGCCTTCGACGAGGCGTAAGCTGCCTGGCCGATCTGGCCATCGTAGGCCGCCACGGAAGCCGTGTTGATAATGATGCCGCGCTCGCCTTCAGCGGTGGCATCCTGCTTGGCCATGGCGTCGGCCGCCAGGCGGCACATATTGAAGGTGCCCACCAGGTTGATGTTGACGACTTTCTGGAACAGGGCCAGCGGGTGCGGGCCATCCTTGCCCACGGTTTTCACGGCCGGCGCCACGCCGGCGCAGTTGACGAGGCCGCGCAAGGTACCGAGTTTGGTAGCGGCCGCCACCACGGCCAGGCCGTCTTCTTCCGACGTCACGTCGCATTGCACGAACACGCCATTCAGTTCAGCGGCCAGCGCCTGGCCCGCTTCCGTCTGCACGTCGGCCAGCACGACCTTGCCGCCGGCCGCCGTCAGCATGCGCGCCGTGGCCGCGCCCAGGCCCGATGCGCCGCCCGTGATGATGAATACATTGTCCTGAATCTGCATGAAATCTCCTGAGTATGCTGAGTAATAAGGGCCGTGATCCCGGCGCCTGATGGTTGCGTGTCGCATGATGCCATAGTTACGTTTACGTAAACGTAATGTCAGCGACAATTGTAGCCATTTTTTGCGCGACGCAGCGAAAAGTTAAGGACGAACGAAGCAGATTGGCGCTGGAGCGCTCAGCGGGACAGAACGAAAGCGCCCGCCGTGATCAGCAGAATGCCGAACACTTTCGGCATAGTGAGCGCTTCCTGCAGCACGCTGCAGCCAATCAGGGTCACCAGCGCCATCGTGATGGCCGTCATGACGGGATAGGCAAGGCTGATTTGCAGTTTTTCCAGCGCTATTGCATAGCAGATGAAACCCAGGGCATAGGCGCCCCCTGCGCCACCCAGCCACAGCAGGCGGACGACACTCAGGCCGCTGCCATACTGGCTGGAGATTTTGATCAGCAAGGTGGCGGCCGCGCTGGCCACTGAGGCAAGCGCGCACCATAGGAAGCCTGCAGAAGCGGAAGTCATCATCGGTAGCGGTTCGGGTACGGTTTCGGGAGAAGGTGCGGCATTCTACAGGCTGGCCCCCACCGCCAGCGCCATGCAGGCGCCGATGATCACGAGGCTGACAGTATCTTTGCTCACATATAACACAGGATCCTCGTTGACCTCGCCCCGGAAGGTCAGCGTCCACAGTCGTCCCAGCCAGAACACCAGCAGGGGCACGATACCCAGCAACAGGTAAGGACGCGCATACAGTACCAGGATGTTTTGGGAATTAAAGTACAGCATGAACACCAGCAGCGAAATGAATCCGCTGTTCACGCCCATGATGCCGATCGGCGCCTTATCGGCCGTCGTATAGCTGCGGCCGCGCGTTTTTTCCTTGCCTTGGCGCTCCAGATTGAATAGCTCGCTATAGCGCTTGAGCAGCGCCAGGCTGAGGAAAATAAAGAAGGAAAAAGCCAGCAGCCAGAACGACGGTTCGATATGCGTCGCCGCGCTGCCTCCCAGTATGCGCAAGGTATACAGGATGGCGAGGGTGACGATATCGACCATCAGCAAGCGCTTCAGGTAAATCGAGTACGCCAGGGTGCTGGCGAAGTAAATCGCCACGGCCAGCAACAGCAGCGGATCGAACAGCGCGCAAATGGCCAGCGCCAGGATGGCCAGCAGCGGACTGGCCAGCAGGGCAACGGGCAGCGGCAGGCTGCCGGCGGCTATCGGCCGGCGGCACTTGCTGGGGTGGCGCCTGTCATCGGGCGCATCGAGCGCATCATTGAGCAGATAGGCACTAGAGGCGCACAGCGAAAAAGCGACAAACGCCACCAGCGCCTGCAGGAAGGTCGGCAGATTCAGCGCATGGCCGGCCAGCATCGGCACGAAGACCAGCAGATTCTTCAGCCACTGGCGGGGCCGCATTGCCTTGAGCAGGGGCACGCCCCATCCGGCGCGCGGCGTCCCCGCCGCCTGCGTGGCGCCGCCAGCGGCCAGCCGGAACGGCGTGCGGGTGACGGAAAACGCCGCGTTGCTTGCATTCCATACCGCGACGTCAACACTGGCATTACCTATGTAATCAAACCCCCTGGCGCCAAACAGTTCGCTCAGTTGATGCGCCTTGTTATGCGAAGTGAGATTGATCCCGCCCTCAGTGGCCAGCACGCGGTCAAACAGGCCCAGGTGGACGGCGATGGCATCGGCGAAACGGCGCTGCGAACCTGTCGCCAGAATGATCTGGCGCCCTTCGCTGCGCTGGCGTGCCAGGTCGGCCAGTAAAATCTGATCATACGGCAAGGCTTGCGGATCGATCTCCACCATGCCCGCCATTTTTTCCTTGAAACCAGCCTTGCCGGAAAACAGCCAGAACGGCAAGCGCCAGAGCTGCAAGAACCGCACTTTGATAAAGATGAGAATCGCTTCCCACAGCAAGTCCGAATGGATCAGCGTGCCGTCGAGATCGACCACCAGCGGTATATTCTTCTGTTCGCCCTGCGCGCGCAACATCGGTTCGGCCATGATATTAACTTTCCGTGCCGGATGCCGGCATGCGTGACAGCAACCAAGCGCTGTCCCGATCCAGCGCGGGCATGGCTGGCGCACCGACACGTGCACTCAGTGCGCACAACATGAATGCCACGGCAACGGGGATGAAGGCATCAAACTGGCGCCCTTCATTGAACTGTCCCACCATAAAGGTCATGGTCAGCAAACACGGCAGGATAATCAGGCAGCGGCGCAGCGGCGCAGACGCATAACGCCAGCCGGAGGCGGCCACGAGATACCACAGCAATATAGGGCCAATGTTCTGTACCAGCGTACGCGGATGGTGCAGGAAGAGATTGATATTGTTGTCAATCTTGCCGCCTTCCCATGCCTGATGGGCGGGCAACACATAAAACATCAGTACGCGCACCAGGCCGTACAGCAGCAGCTGCAGCAATATCCAGCCCGCCAGCGAGCGCAGCTTCATCTGTCCAAACAAGACAAAGCCGCTCGCCACAATCAGGAAGAGCGTGATCTCGTGATTGAACGTTCCCGCCACCAGCATTGCCACGTAGGGCAGCATTTCGCGGCGCAGCAGATGGTAGAGACAAAAGGAATAGACAAAAATAATACCGATATCGTAAAACGTGTAATAGGTGACCGTGGGCGCCCACATGCACAACACCAGAAACTGCGCCATGAAGGCCAGGTCCCGTCGGATGAAGAGAGCGGCAAAACGCCGGACCGACCACAGCATCAGCACCACAGCCAGGACCTGGGACCAGAGAAAACACTCGATGGCGCCCAAGCGAGGGAACAGGTACTGCAAGACCTGCGCCGGGAAAATGAACATGACGCGGTGCTGGAACGGCGGCGTACCTTTGAATGCCATGATGTCATCGATCAGGTACCAGTTTTCCTGTGTGCCGAAACGCAGAAGCATGCCGGCAAACACTGCGGTGTAAATGGCGAACAACAGATAATCGAGCCCATCGTCGCTCATTGCCGCGGGCCGATGCAAGCGATACAGGAACACTGCGGCAGTGACAGTGAAGGCCAGCCAAAGCAACAGGTAAAAGCTCACCAGGGCATCCATTTTCTGAACATAAAATGCCAGCGGATGGCGGTCCGCATGGCCGAATACCTTATTGAGCACCGACCATGAGCGCCCGTCGTAGGCCGCCTCCAGCAGTGCATTTCCTGCCAAAAAATACCAGGAAAATACAGCCAGTGCACAGATGGAAAACGTGACGAACAAGAGACGAAGATGGGCTGGTTTCATTGTGAATTGATAACAATATGATGACAACAATAAATTATTAAATATTTACTTTTATTGTTTCATGATATATACAAAAATGCAATAATTAAATCCCGACCACTCATCGCAGACATTTGTTTTTTATCAATACCTCGAAAATGAAGCAGCGGGAACACCACGGATGGCGCCCGCCGGGAACGCGCCGGGCCTGCCTATTTCTTCCGGCGTGGCAGCGCCATACGCTGGCACCTGCTCCCTAGAAACACTGCAGGAACGCCCCATTGCGGTGACAAATGCGCCCGTTGGCATCGAGCGTCGCATTGCCCGCGCCGTTGTAGCGCGCGCCCGAGGCATCGCGGCAGCCACCCGTGTCGCATGAGCCGATGGGCTGCGGCGCACGGGGGATGGGCACGGCCGGACTGGGCGGCAGGGGCGCCATGGGCACGACGGGAGGCGCAGGCTGCGCCCGCATGCGGCCGATCACCTGCGCCACGGAACGGCGCGGCTGCACGGGCGGCGCCGGGCGGCATGGCTCGACGGCCAGCTTGCTGCTGTCGCGCGGATCGAGCTGGCATACGGGCAAATCATCGGAAGCGGTCTGCTCCTGAGCGCCTGCATGGCCGCCAGCGAGCAGAAGGGCGCAGGCCAGCGCCGATATGGTTTTGATCATCGTCTTCATGCCACCTCCCCATGCATCGATCATACCGCTTTCATTATTGGCACACACGGCGCCAGATGCCATGCACAAGCAGCAACGGCGTTTTATTTCCTTTCATCACTTTCCTTCTTGCCAGGATAGCATTACAATAAGAACGATTCTTATTCTCATTAGCAGAATGGGAGCGCAGTTTATTGTATTTTCAATCATTCATACCCGAGCCACCCGGAAGGCAGCCAGGAAAAAACAACATCCGGAAAGTTCACCATGACCAAGCGCAGTCCCGCCTTCGCAACCCCCGCCGCCACTCCCGCCCGTCTCCGTCATTCCGCTTCCCTGCTCCTGCCCTGCCTGCTGTCGCTGGCCGTCAGCAGCGCCTGGGCCGAAGGCAATGTGGCCGCCGACCCGACCATGAACACGGTGGTCGTCACCGCGTCGGGCACGGCCATCGATATCAAGGATGCGCCGGCCAGCATCAGCGTCATCACGCGCGAGGAAATCGAGCGCCAGCCCGTGTATGACCTCAACACCCTGCTGCGCCGCATCCCCGGCGTGACGGGCGGCACCGGCCCCGAAGGCGAAGCGTCGAAGATCAAGCTGCGCGGCTTGCCTGACAAATACACGCTGATCCTCGTCGACGGCAAACGCGTGGGCAGCTCGGCCGACACGGCTTACCGTCCCGACCTGGGCCGCCAGGACTTGAACTGGATCTCGCCCGACATGATCGAGCGCATCGAAGTGGTGCGCGGACCCATGTCTTCGCTGTACGGCTCGGACGCCATGGGCGGCGTGATCAACATCATCACGCGCAAGGTGCCGGGCAAGTGGAACGGGTCGGCCACGGCCAACTACACGCAGCCGCAGGACAGCGACCGCGGCACGGCGCACCAGCTGGGCGTGAACCTGGCCGGCCCCTTGTCGGACACGGTCGGCATGCGCCTGGGCGTGAACCAGACGCGCCAGAATCCCGATGAAAAATTCTTCGACAAAGCGGGCGACATGGGCGGCGAACGCAACCAGACTGTCTCCGGTCAGCTGAGCTGGGCGCTGGGCAAGAAACAGAACCTGTCGCTGGACGCCAGCTATGGCAGGCAGGAAGCCAGCACTTCGAGCGCGCGTGATGCGGACGGCGAACCGCTGGTCGACAGCTGGGGCGCCAACAAGCTGATACGCAAGAGCGTCAGCCTCGGCTATGAAGGCCGCTGGGACTTCGGCAAGACCACCGTCAACCTGTATCACAACGACTTCGATAACCAGGACGTCGGCACGGTGGCGAAATCCAAGGACAGCACGCTCGATGCCAGCCTGGAAAAACGCCTCGGCTGGGGCGGCATCGAGCAGATGCTGGTGATGGGCGGCCAGTGGAAGCACCAGGAACTGACGAACACGAATACCATCGGCACCGTGCCCACCGATTACCTGGGCAACACCGTCAGCGGCGCGACCTTGTCCGGCACCACGTCGGCCCTGTTTGCGGAAGATCAGCTGTTCCTGCGCGACAACCTGACGGCCACGGCCGGCCTGCGCCTCGACCACCACAGCAAGTTCGGCAACCATTACAGCCCGCGCCTGTACCTGGTGTACCACCCTGCCCCCGCCTGGACCATCAAGGGCGGCGTGTCGCAAGGCTTCCGCGCCCCGAGCCTGAAGGAAAACTCGCCGGCGGCGGCGACCAATTCAGGCGGACGCGGTTGCGGCAGCCTGAAACCGCTGGGCTACATCACGGGCTCCTGTTACATGGCCGGCAATGCCGACTTGAAGCCGGAAACGAGCACGGCCGGCGAGATCGGCGTGGCGTGGGAACAGAATGGTTGGGACGTGGGCCTGACGTACTTCCACACGGATTTCAAGAACAAGATCGACTATGCGCCGCTGGGCTTTTACCAGCAGCGCTGGTGGACGAAGATGACGAATATCCAGAAAGCGCGCACCAGCGGCGTGGAAGCGACGGCCACCATCCCGCTGACAAAAAACCTGAACTGGCGTAACAACGTCACCTACATGGCCGAGGCGAAAAACCTGACGACGGGCGCCAACCTGCTGTCGACGCCAAAACTGTCGTGGTACTCGGCGCTGGGCTGGCAAGTCAACGACCAGCTGTTCGGCGAAGTATCGGCCCAGTACACAGGCAAGGAACTCGACGCGGGCAAGCTGGCCGACAAGGCCTACACCATCGTCGACACGGTCGTGTCGTACAAGGTCACGCCACAATGGACCATGCGCGGCGGCGTACAAAACCTGTTCAAGAAGGGCCCGATGGCCGATGGACTGGTCGACTATTACGTGCCGGGACGGCGCATGTTCGTCGGTTTGACGTCGCGCTTCTAATAGCGGGGCGGCGGCGTACCGGGCGGCGGCGTGGCGGCGTTGGCCGGCACGCTGCTCAGCATCTGCCCGGCCACGGGCACCTTGTGGCCGCTCGCATACATGCATTGCTGGTAGGCATAGTCGTAACGGCGCTGCATGCCATACGAAGAACTGTCGGCCGCGCCCGTGCCCGCCAGCGCGCCAAAGACCAGCCCAGTACCGGCACCCACGCCAGCGCCATGGCCGCCATCGATGGCGGCGCCGGCCACCGCACCGAGCAAGGTGCCCAGGGCCGCACTGCGCACGCCGCTGTCGGCCGCGGCTTGCTGCGCCGAACTGCCGCCCAGCTGAGCCTGCGCATACCCGCGGCACTGGGCATCATCGCCCTGGAATTGCGCGAAACTCTTGCCCGTGCCGGGCAACACCATGGCCGACGGCCCTTGCGGCATCACCGTGCATGCCGCCAGCACAAGGGGCGCCAGCACGCCCCCACACACTGCGCCTGTTTTTCCGTTCATGTCGCACCTCGCTTTCAGCGCACGCTGCCCGGCGCCACAGCGCGCCACGGCAGCGTGCAACTTGTCACGTAGGGATAATAGCCTTGCGGCTGACGGCAGTAGTACCACATCGACGCCGTCGGCACTCCGCCCTGCTCGACATACACGGGCGGCGCGACGGGCAGCGGCTGCACCACGACCGTGCGCCCATACGGATGGCGGTACCAAGGGTCGCCGTACCACCCAGGCCCGTAGCCCCAGCTCGATCCCAGCCACACACCGACATGCGAGCGGCCATGGAAATGCCTGTGCCCGTGATGACCATGATGACCGTGGAAGCCGTGTCCACCGTGCCGGCCATGCCTGCCCGGATCGGCCCAGGCGCTGCCGGCCAGCGCCAGCCCCACCGCCACGGCCAGCCCCCGCATCAGCCAGCGCCGTTTGTCTGCCTTGTCCATGATGCCTCCTGCCGTCTGCTGCCTGAAGTGATTCCTTCATTATTGGCAGACGGCTGGCGCAGGCAAGGCGCTGTAACATTTGCTCACTTTTGATACGCGCGAGATATGGAAATCAGGAAATTTTGACATGCCCGACGTAAAAACAGCCCCTGGGAACGGGGCTGTTTGGCGTGCGGTTTATTGCGCCGGCAAGCTTTGCACCGGTGTGGCCGGCGCCAGGATGGGCGGCACGGGGGCGTGGATGGGTGCCGGCGCCTTGACCGCCAGCCAGCCTGTGGCCGGCAGCAGCGGCACCAGCAGCAGGGCCACGATATTGATGATCTTGATCAGGGGGTTCACCGCCGGACCGGCCGTATCCTTGTACGGGTCGCCCACCGTGTCGCCCGTGACGGCCGCCTTGTGCGCGTCCGAACCCTTGCCGCCGAAGTGGCCATCCTCGATGTACTTCTTCGCATTGTCCCAGGCGCCGCCGCCCGTGGTCATCGAAATGGCCACGAACAGGCCCGTCACGATGGTCCCCATCAAGAGGCCGCCCAGCGCCGCTGGCCCCAGCAGCATGCCCACGACGATGGGCACGACCACGGGCAGCAAGGAGGGCACGATCATTTCACGGATGGCCGACGCCGTCAGCATGTCGACGGCCTTGTCGTATTCGGGCCGCGCCGTGCCTTCCATGATGCCCTTGATGTCGCGGAACTGCCGGCGTACCTCCACCACCACGGCGCCCGCCGCGCGGCCCACGGCTTCCATCGCCATGGCGCCGAACAGATACGGTATCAGGCCGCCGATGAAGAGGCCGACGATGACCATGGGGTTCGACAAATCAAACGTGATGTGCTGGCCCACGGATTCGAGCGCATGCGTGTAGTCGGCAAACAGCACCAGCGCGGCCAGGCCGGCCGAGCCGATGGCATAGCCCTTGGTGACGGCCTTGGTCGTGTTGCCGACGGCGTCAAGGGGGTCGGTGATGGCGCGCACGGAGTCGGGCAAGCCCGACATTTCCGCGATGCCGCCCGCGTTATCGGTGATGGGACCGTACGCGTCGAGCGCGACGATGATGCCGGCCATCGACAGCATCGACGTGGCCGCAATGGCGATGCCGTACAGGCCCGCCAATTGATACGAGACGAGGATGGCGATGCAGACGGCCAGCACCGGATAGGCAGTGGACTTCATCGACACGCCCAGGCCGGCGATGATGTTGGTGCCGTGGCCCGTCGTAGACGCTTCGGCGATGTGGCGCACGGGCTTGAAGTCCGTGCCCGTGTAGTACTCGGTGATGTAGACCATCAGGCCCGTGAGGACGATACCGACGACGGTGGCGCCCAGCATCTTGTAGCGCATGGCGTCGTCGGGCCACAGCAGCCAGGTGACGACGGCAAAGCCGACCAGGGACAGGCCGGCCGCCCACCACAAGCCCGTGTACAGGGCCGACATGATCTTCGCACCCGGCTTGGTCTTGACCATCGAGCAGCCGACGATGGAAGCGAGGATGGACACGGCGCCCAGCAGCAGCGGGTAGATGATGGCCGTGCTGCTCGCCTCGGCCATCAGCAGCGCGCCCAGCAGCATGGTGGCGATCAGGGTCACGACATAGGTTTCGAACAGGTCGGCCGCCATGCCGGCGCAGTCGCCCACGTTGTCGCCCACGTTGTCGGCGATGACGGCAGGGTTGCGCGGATCGTCTTCGGGTATGCCCGCCTCGACCTTGCCCACCAGGTCCGCGCCCACGTCGGCGCCCTTGGTGAAGATGCCGCCGCCCAGCCGCGCGAAGATGGAAATGAGCGAGGCGCCGAAAGCCAGGCCGATCAAAGGCTTGATCAGGTCATGCTGGGTCAGGCCGGGCGCGCCCGTCGTCACCAGCAGCCAGTAGAACAGGGTCACGCCCAGCAAGCCCAGTCCCACGACCAGCATGCCCGTGATCGCCCCGCCCTTGAAGGCCACGTTCAGCGCCTGGTTGATGCCATGCGTGGCCGCCTGCGCCGTGCGCACATTGGCCCGCACCGAGACATTCATGCCGATGAAGCCGCAGGCGCCCGACAGCACGGCGCCGATCAGGAAGCCCAGCGCCGTGTGCAGGCCAAGCAGCAGATAGATGGCGATCAGGAGCACCACGCCGACGATGGCGATGGTGCGGTACTGGCGCGCCAGATAGGCGGCCGCGCCCTGCTGGATGGCCAGCGCGATTTCCTGCATGCGCGCGTTGCCGGGATCCTGCCTCAGAATCCAGCTACGCGACACCAAACCGTAAATGACTGCGACCACGCCGCAGGCTACCGCAAACCACAAACTGGCTGCCATATCGTCCCCTTCTGTTTTTATCCGACGTCATTGCCAACAGCTGCAGACCGCACCGGGTAGGCACGCGCAGCCAGGAAAACACGACCTGCAAAAAAACTGAACCACGAAAACGATACGGCGCCCGCCTGAAGCGCGGGCACAAAAAAAGCGGACACTGAGGTCCGCTTTTCAAACACTGCTTATTCCGCCAGGGCGGCAAATGCGCTGTCGCGGATTTGCTCGACCGGACCGACGCCGGCGATGCGGCGGTATTTCGGCGCGCCTGGCAGGCCGGACTTGGCCCAGTCATTGTAGTAGTTGAGCAAAACCTTGGTCTGGTTGTGGTACACGTCCAGGCGCTTCTTGACGGTTTCCGCCTTGTCGTCGTCGCGCTGGATCAGGGGCTCGCCCGTGATGTCGTCGACGCCGTCGACTTTTGGCGGATTGAATTTGACGTGGTAGACGCGGCCCGAACCCGGGTGGCTGCGGCGGCCGTCCATGCGCTCGATGATCGAAGCGTCAGGCACGTCGATTTCCAGTACGTAGTCGACATTGATGCCGGCATCTTTCATGGCGTCCGCTTGCGCGATGGTGCGCGGGAAGCCGTCGAACAGATAGCCATTGGCGCAATCGGCTTCCTGCAGGCGGTTCTTGACCAGGCCGATCATGATGTCGTCCGACACGAGGCCGCCCGCATCCATGACTTTTTTCGCTGCCAGGCCCAGTTCCGTACCTTCCTTGATCGCCGCGCGCAGCATGTCGCCCGTGGAGATTTGTGGAATATTGTATTTTTCTTTGATGAAGTTAGCTTGGGTGCCCTTGCCGGCACCGGGTGCTCCTAAAAGTATCAGACGCATTGAAAAGTTCCTAAAAAACAGATTTTGGATGGTGGTATGTGTAATTATTTTTAGATGGTGTTGCCAAGGCTATCTTTCCGTACGAAACTTACCACAAAAAATCCCCGGAACGCCAGTTTGCTATCGAATTGCTATGCCCTGATTGATCAAAGCCAGCAATTCGCGAGGCAGACGTTTCAAAATGTGGTTTTTACTGCAGGCGCACAAAACTTTATTTGCACGCCTGCCGTTTTACGGGTAGCGCTTACAGGGCACCGTAGTGGGCTTGCACCCTGGCAAGATCTTCCGGCGTGTCGACACCGGCGGCCGGCGCCGAGTCCGTGACATGCACGGCGATGGCAACACCGTGCCACAGCACGCGCAACTGTTCGAGCGCCTCGATCGCTTCCAGCGGCGACGCGGACAATTGCGGATATTCTTGCAAGAATGCATTGCTATATGCATACAGGCCGATATGGCGCAGCGGCACATAGCCGGCCGGTATCGTGTCTTTCGACTGCGCGAAGCCGTCGCGATGCCACGGAATCGTCGCGCGCGAGAAATACAAGGCGCGGCCATTCTTGTCCAGCACGACCTTGACCACGTTCGGGTTGAACGCATCGGCCACATCGTGCAGCGGATGGGCGCACGTGGCCATGGGGACGGCGGTGCTGATCTGCGCCGCGCAGGCGGCCAGCAAGGCCGGATCGATCAAGGGTTCGTCGCCCTGCAGGTTGACGACGACGGCATCGAGCGGCAGCTCGAGCGTGCGCGCCACTTCGGCGATGCGGTCCGTGCCCGACGGATGGTCGCTGCGCGTCATGCACACTTCCACGCCATGCGCGGCGCAGGCGGCGCGGATGGATTCGTGGTCGGTGGCGACGATGACGCGCGCGGCGCCAGACAGGGCTGCCTGCTCGGCCACGCGCACCACCATGGGTTTGCCGCCCAGGTCGGCCAGCGGCTTGCCCGGCAGGCGCGTCGAGGCCAGGCGGGCCGGGATGATGACGATGAACGCCATCGTTATTCCACTGCGTCTTGCAGGGTGCGCGCTTCGTCCGCCCACATGATGGGGATGCCATCGCGGATCGGATAGGCGAGGCGGTCGGCGCGGCAAATCAGTTCCTGCGCCTTTTTATCGTGTTCAAGCGGACCCTTGCAAACAGGGCAGACCAGGATATCAAGCAGTCGAGCGTCCACGACATTTCTCCACAATTTGTTGGGCCAGCGCGCTATCGATGCGCGCACTGACGGGGACGACCCACAGTCTCGGGTCATCTTTGAGATATTCAATTTGCGCACATTTTACTGCATCCTTCTCGGTGATCAAGATCACATCCGTGTCGAGCGCCGCAAATGGCTGGTCGAGGAAGTCGTGATGGTCGGGCAAGGGCAGTTCCATGAAGTCCAATCCGGCGCCGCGCAGCATGGCAAAGAAGCGCTGGGGGTTGCCGATGCCGGCCGCCGCCACGATGCGCTGGCCGCTGGCCGCCAGGGTTGCAAGCGCCACGCTTTCGCCGCGGTTCACCATGCGTTCGGCCACGCCGCCGGCCAGCAGCATCTGTACCACCAGCCCGCCCTGCGGCGCGACCCTGGCCACCAGTGCCGGCGCCAGCTCGGGTGCATTGATCACCGTCACGTCGCGCCGGCGGCGTGGCGATTCGCGCAAAGGCCCCGCCGGCAGCAGCCAGCCATTGCCCGCGCCGCGGCCGTCGAACAGCACAATTTCCACGTCGCGTTGCAAGGCGTAATGCTGCAAGCCGTCGTCCGTCACCAGCACGTCGACGTCCGGGTGCGCGGCCAGCAGCGCCCTGCCCGCTTGCGCGCGGTCGCGTCCCACCATCACGGGGCAGCCGCCGCGCTGGAAGATCAGCAGCGGCTCGTCGCCCACCTGCTGCGGCGTGGAAGCAGCGGTGACGGCGCGCGGCGAACGGTCGGCGCTGCCATGGCCGCGCGAAATGACGCCCGGACGCATGCCCGCGTCGCGCAAGGCTTGCACCAGCCAGATCGTCAGCGGCGTCTTGCCCGTGCCGCCGATAAAAATATTGCCGACGACGACGACGGGCACGGGCAGGCGCGCGGATTTGATGATATTTGCCCCGTACAGTCCGCGCCGCACAGCGCTCAGGGCACCGAACAGCAGGGAGACAGGCCACAGCGCGCACGCCAGCGGGCCCCGCGTCAGCCAGGCACGGGTCAATGTGGTTTCAAGCTTGGCGGGGGAGGATGTGGGCATGGAGGGAGGAGTAAAGGGCTGGGGTCTGACCCGGCGGGTCAGACCCCAATTTTGTTGCCGGTAACGGTCGAAATTTACTTGCCACCCGCCTGCGCCGCAAACGTCAGCTTTTCATAGCCGGCCAGGCGCGCCGCTTCCATGACGTGGATGACCATCTGGTGCATGGCGAACTGGTCGGCGTTGACCACGACGACGGGCGTCTGCGCGGGCGCATTGCCGCCGTTGGCTGCCTTTGCCGCGTTCTGCAGGGCATCGGCCAGGCCGGCCACGTCGCGGAACGAGACCGGTTCGCGGTTGACCGTGTAGTTGCCCTTGGCATCGATGGTGACATCGATCTGCTGCGGCTTCTCCTTCGCCTGCTCGGCGTCGGCCGTCGGCAAGGTGATCTGCAGCTCCGTAAACTTGCTGTAGGTGGTGCTGACCATGAGGAAGATCAGGATCACCAGCAGCACGTCGATGAACGGGATCAGGTTGATTTCGGGGTCTTCACGTCCCTTGCCTTTGCGGAAGTTCATTTGCGGCCACTGTGGACGATGTCGACGAACTTGACCGCTTGCTGCTCCATGTCAATGACGAAGCTGTCGACGAGGGCGCGGAAGTGGCGGTAGAAGACGAGGGTCGGCATGGCGATGGCCAGGCCGAAACCCGTGTTATACAGGGCCACCGAGATACCGTGCGCCAATTGTGCGGGATTCGAGCCGCTGGCGTTTTGCGAGCCGAAGATTTCGATCATGCCCACCACCGTGCCGAACAGGCCCATCAGCGGCGCCAGGGTGGCGATGGTGCCCAAGGTCGTCAGGAAACGTTCCAGCGTGTGGGCCACGCCGCTGCCCGCCTCTTCGATCGATTCCTTCATCACCTCGCGCGGCGCGTCGACGTTGCGCAAGGCGGCGGCCAGCACCACGCCCAGCGGCGAATTGCCTTCCAGTTTGGCCACCGTATCCGGCGTGATCTTGCCGCTGCGATACACCTGCACCACTTCATCGAACAGCTTGCGGGGCAGGATCTTGGCGCGGCGCAAATACAGCAGGCGCTCGATAATCAGGGCCAGGGCAACGATGGAAGCGATCAACAACAGCCAGATGGGCCAGCCAGCGGCTTGAAATATAGCGAGCAAAAGAAACTCCTGGTAAAGGGAAGGCGATGGAGCGCCCGAACAGCCTGTATTGTACCGAGCGCCAAAGACCGATTGTACGTGCGCGCAGGAATGGCGCAATGTAGCGCGTTGCCGCGCCGGCGGCAAGTGGCGCCTGCATGGCACTTGTCCCCACCGCGCAGTGAGCACCTGCCGCTGCGGCCCAGTTTTGCACACTTTGTGTGGATAAGATTGTGAGCAAGCATGAAGTCCAGAACACAAGTCATTGATTTACATGGAGATTATCGTGCTGCGCAAAATACAGGCATAGCAGCTTATCGACAGTAGTCAATGTCAATAAGTCAATATCTGAAGAGTTCTGCACATTTACTGTGGACAAGATTGTGCGCAAAGCCGAGGAATGCAATCAAGTCATTGATTTTAAAGGAAATTAAATCAGTGCATAAAAAAGTGGCAGACAGCGAGCAATCAGCGCCAGACAGGCCGTCAAAGTTCTGCACACAATCTGTGGACAAGATTGTGCGCAAGCGTACGGATACGCGCCAAGTACATTGATTTATATCGTTTTTATTGCCATGCATAAAAATGTGGCATTGGCTGAAAAGCGTGTTTTTCACGGCCCGATTCCACGTCAAAACGGCAGTTTTCCACCGCCAGCGCAGTTCCACACATAAAGTGTGGATAAGATTGTGAGCAAGCCGATTGACTCCATGCAAGAGCATTGATTCTAAAGGGATTTTTTTATCTGCTGAAAAATAAGGCAGCAATTTGGCATGATCACACGGTGGAAAACCCGGATAAACCACGAAACGGTTTATGCAGTTTTGCACACATTCTGTGGATAAGATTGTGAGCAAGGCGTACGGTGCGATGCTACACCCTTGATTTATATGGCTATTTTTATGCTGCGCAAAATTAAGGCAAGCCATGCAATGGGCCTTCCAGTGGATAAATCCGCTGCCGCGCCAGAGTTCTGCACATTTTTTGTGGATAAGATTGTGCGCAAGGCCATGCATGGCATACTAAGCGCTTGATTCATAGGCACTTTATTTCCGTGCGCAAAAATGTAGCAAGGCACTTTTATCGCTCCAACAAGGCCAGCCCAGCCATGTTTATCCAAGGCAAAAAGTTCCGCACACTTTCTGTGGATAACTTTGTGCGTAAGTGGCAGGGGCTACACTGATGTGCTTGATATTAAAGGATTTTTTCCCTGTGCACGCAAATCAGGCATACGGGAATTCGTCATGAAATCAATTACTTAGAAATAGAACTTGTTGTTTTGCGCGATATATGACATAAGCATGACCTCGCCGATAATATGTGGACAGTTCCCTTCCCGCTCCCAGCTTTATGATGACCGACAACCCGACTGACAGCGGCTTTGCCGCCCCACCCGTGCTGACCGTCAGCGCCCTGAACCAGGCCGTCGCGCGCCTGCTCGAGCGCTCGTTCCCCCTGACCTGGATCGCCGGCGAGATTTCCAACTTCACGCGCGCCGCTTCCGGTCACTGGTACTTCACCCTGAAGGACGATGGCGCCCAGGTGCGCGCCGTGATGTTCCGCGGCCGCGCCCAGTACGCGGGCTTCACGCCGCGCGAAGGCGACAAGGTCGAAGTGCGCGCCCTCGTCACCCTGTACGGCGCGCGCGGCGATTACCAGATCAACGTGGAAGCCATCCGCCGCGCCGGCGTGGGCGCCCTGTACGAAGCGTTCCAGCGCCTGAAGGAAAAGCTGGCCGCGCAAGGCCTGTTCGACCAGGAACGCAAGCGCGCCATCCCCATGTTCGCGCGCAGCATCGGCATCGTCACCAGCCCGCAGGCGGCCGCCCTGCGCGACGTGCTGATCGCGCTCAAGCGCCGCGCGCCGCACGTCAATATCATCCTGTACCCGACGCCCGTGCAGGGACAACAGGCGCCGGAAAAGATCGCGCACGCCATCCGCACGGCATCGACAAGGGCCGAGTGCGACGTGCTGCTGGTATGCCGTGGCGGCGGCAGCATCGAAGACCTGTGGTCGTTCAACGATGAAGCCGTCGCGCATGCGATTGCCGACTGTTCCATGCCCGTCATCAGCGGCGTGGGCCACGAGACGGATTTCACCATCGCCGACTTCGCGGCCGACCTGCGCGCGGCCACGCCGACGGCGGCGGCCGAACTGGCGGCCACGCCGCGCGCCGACTGGATGGCATCCCTGCGCGCCGATGCGGCCGACCTGCGCCGCGCCATGCGCCGCAGCCTCGACGACGCGGCGCAAACACTGGACCGCCACAGCCGCCGCCTGCTCAACCCGAAGGCGCAGCTGCAGCAGCAGCGCTTGCAGCTGCTGGCCCTGTCGACGGCCATGACGCATGCGGCGCGCGCGCCCGTGAATCAGTCGCGGTACGCGCTCGAGCGCCTGCGCTCGCGCTGGGCCAACCTGCGGCCCGACGTCACGGCATCGCGCACGCGGCTGGTGGAAGCCCAACGCCGCAGCGGCGCGGCCATGGCGCAGCAGCTGGGCCAGCGGCGCCACCGCCTCGACGGCCTGGCGGCGCAGCTGGAACTGCTGAACCCACAGCGCACCCTGGAACGCGGCTACGCCATCCTGCGCGATGAAAAGGGGAATATCGTGCGCTCGCCGACGCAGCTGCAGGCGCGCCAGAACGTCAACGTGCGCCTGGCCGAAGGCAGCGCGCAGGTCGGCATCGCCAGCGTGCAGGCGACGTTAGAATAAAAAAGGCCGGGGAAGAACCCCGGCCCAACACCTTCCCTACTGAGTGGACTGCTACCGCAACTGCTCTTTCACACTACCTGATCAAAACTTCATCGACACGCGCGCGCCAAACGTACGCGGCGCGTTGTAGAAGGCGCCGTAGATCTGCTGCGTGGGCTGGCATGGCATGCCCACGTCCGTGCAGATTTCGTTGACGTCGAGCTTGACCGCCTTGTCGGTGGCGTTCTGCACGAACGCTTCCACCGTGTAGGCCTTGTTCGCCGGCTGGAAGCGCAGGCTCAGGTCCAGGGTCGTGTAGGCTTCCTGGCGCTTGACGCCGGCGTGGCCCGGCACGTCGCCGTTGAAGGCGCCCGCCCCCACGTACGACATGGTTTCATAGTGCACCGAAGCGCGCGGCGTGATCTGGCCGCCGGCGACATTGAAATCATGCTCGTACTGCACGGTGGTGGAAAACTTCGGCGCATGCTTCATGGTGCTGCCGCCCACGTTCACCAGTGGCGCCGTCGAGCCGCAGGACTGGCCATTCGCACGCGCCGCATCGACGTCGCAGGACATGAAGTCGTCGTACACGGCTTTCAACCAGGTGGCGTTGCCCGTCAGGCGGTCGACCTTCGTTGGCCGCCACACCCATTCCGCTTCCAGGCCCTTGACGGTGGCGCCGGCCGCATTGAAGTTGGCCAGCACGCTGTTGACCACCTGCGATTCGAGCTTGTCCTTGTACTTCATCAAAAACGCGTCGAGGTTCAGGGTCAGTTCGCGGTTCAGCAAGTCCGACTTGAAGCCGATTTCATAGCTGGTCAGCTTTTCAGGCTTGGTGGTGGCGCCGCCGTCGCCGATGGCCGGCGAATGGAAGCCCGTCGTCACGGAACCGAACAGCAGAATGTCCGGACGCAGCTTGTACTCAATGCGGCCCAGCCAGGTGGCCTGGCCGTATTTCAGGTCGGCCGTATTGTCGCCTGGCGCACTGCCGCAGGTGGCGGCCGTAATGGCGCCGCCCGGGCCGATATTGTGCGTGTTGGCCAGGCCCGTGCCCGGCGTGACGAGCTGGCGCAACTGGTCGGCAGTGAGGACCGTGGTGCCCAGCGGCGTGTTCGCGGGCCAGTTCGGGCATGCCCAGTTCTTGCCGCCGACGTCGAATTTATGGTCTTTCGTGTAGCGCGCGCCGGCCGTCAGCTTGATCTGGTCCGTCACTTGCTGGCTGACCTGGCCGAACACGGCTTTCGATTTGAGCTGGCGGTCGCCCTGGATGAAGGACATCGACGACGCGTACTGGCCCACGGTCGGCTGCACGAAGATCACGGCGCCGTTGGCGATATCCTGCTGCACGGCCGCCTGCGAAATCTGGCTGCGGTCGATGTCGAAGCGCACCTTGTTCTTTTCATTGAACAGGAACAGGCCGGCCACCCACTGGAACGGCGCGTCGTCGTCCGAGCGCGCCTGCAGCTCGTGCGAATAGCTGTCGAACTGCGCCCAGTCCGTGCGGTTTTCCGACTTGAAGCCGGGGAACAGGCCCGCATCCGAGTCGTTGCTGTTCTGGCGCTTGTAGCGGCTCCAGCTGCCCAGGTACGTGAAGTCCAGCGCGTCCGTCGGCTTGTAATTGAGCTTGCCCTTGTAGGTCAAAATCGACTGGTCCAGGGTGCCCGGCGTGTCGATCAGGGCCGAGCGCAGCTTCTCGCCCCGTTTCGGTTCAGCCGCCAGGTAGACGTTGCCGGCGCCCTGGTCGAGAAAGTAGTCGGCGATGAAGGTGCCGCGCAGCTGCGGCGTGAACTTCCACAGCAAGGAGGCGCGCACGCCCATCTGGTCGCCGGCGCCATACTTGGCCGTGCCCGGCATGACGTTCGAGCCGCGGCGGAAGTCCACCGTGCCGTCGTGGCTATCCTTGATGGCGGCGATGCGCAGCGCCACGTCGTCGGAAAACGGGATATTGATCATGCCCTGCGTCTGCAGGTGGCGCTTGTCGCCCACCGTGATGCCGGCTGAGCCCATGAACTTGGCCGTGCTAGGCGCGGCCGACACGAGGTTGACGGCGCCGGCCGTCGAATTGCGGCCGTTCAGCGTGCCCTGCGGTCCGCGCGCCACCTCGACGTGCGACAAATCGTACATCAGCGCCGTGGCGCCCTGCGGACGCGGCGAATACACGCCGTCGACATAAAAGGCGACGGCCGGGTCGCCCAGCTCCGTGTGGTTGGCCGAACCGACGCCGCGCATGTAGACGTGCACGCCGCCCGAGTCGCCATGCTGCTCGACGACGAGGCTCGGCACCATGGTGGCCAGCGACGCCAGATCCTTGACCTGGTTGTTTTGCAGGGTGTCCTGGTTGAAGGCGGTGACGGCCAGCGGCGTCTCCTGCACGAAGGTATTGCGGCGCGTGGCCGTGACGACGATGCGGTCCATCTGTTCGGCTGCCGGCTTTGCCGCGTCCGTGGCGGCAGCCTCCTGGGCCATGGCGGCGCCGCTGCCCAGCAAGATGAACTGGGCGAAGGTCGCATGCGCCAGGCTGAGGGCGATGGTATTGCGTTTGAGCTGTTGCATTGTTGTTGTCTCCTGTACCGCTGGTTGATTGATGATCACATAGCTCTTTGGCTATTGCTGCACATTTTTTGGGTGTCAATCTGAAGTCATGTCGCCTCCGTGCGGGGTCAATGGGTAGCCACGGCGCGCCCGGCCGTGTCGAATAGAAAGGCATGGCCCTCTTCCGGCGCAAAGCCGATGGCGCTGCCCTGCGCCAGCGCGTGGCGCGCCTCGCCATGCAGCTTGATGGCCACCGCGTGCGGGCTGCCGTCCAGCATCGCGTGAATAATTTGCGCGTCGCCCAGCTGCTCGATCAGGGTCACCTTGGCGCCATAGCCTTCGTGGCGCGGCACCAGGCGCAGGTGTTCGGGACGTATGCCGACCAGCATGCCCGCCTCGCCGCCAAGCTGGCTGGCCAGCGCGGGGACGGCGGCGCACGGCAAGAAGTTCATGCGCAGCGCGCCGATGAAGCCGGCCACGAACTGGCTGGCCGGATGGCGGTACAGGTCCAGCGGCGCCCCCACCTGCTCCAGGTGGCCGCCGTGGAAGACGGCGACCCGGTCACCGAGGGTCATGGCTTCGACCTGGTCGTGGGTCACGTAGATCATTGTCGTGCCCAGTTCCTGGTGCAGCTTGGCCAGCTCGATGCGCGTCTGCACGCGCAAGGACGCGTCGAGGTTGGACAGCGGTTCGTCAAACAAAAACACCTTGGGCTGGCGCACGATGGAGCGTCCGATGGCCACGCGCTGGCGTTCGCCGCCCGACAATGCTTTCGGTTTGCGGTCGAGCAGGTGCGTGATCTGCAAAATCTCGGCCACCTTGCCGACGGCCGCGCGCACTTCCGCTTCCGGCTTGCCCGCCAGTTTCAAGGCAAAACCCATGTTGTCGCGCGCCGTCATGTGCGGGTACAGCGCGTAGCTCTGGAAGACCATGGCGATCCCCCGCTCGGCCGGCGCCACGTCATTGGCCAGCAAGTCGCCGATGCGCAGCTGGCCCGCGCTGATATCTTCCAGTCCCGCGATCATGCGCAGCAGGGTCGACTTGCCGCAGCCGGACGGCCCGACGAAGACCATGAATTCGCCGTCATGGATATCGAGGTCCAGGCCCTTGACGATTTCCGGGCCGTCGCCATAGGTCTTGCGGATGCCGCGCAGGGAAATGGCGGCCATGTCAGTGCTCCTCGGCCAGGACGGCGGCGTGGGATGCGCGCTGGGCCGCGATGAAATCGCGGTACCACAGGGCGCTGTCCTTGAAGCTGCGCTGCTGCGTGGCGTAATCGACGTAGACCATGCCGAAGCGCTTGGCATAGCCGGAGTTCCACTCGAAGTTATCCATCAGGCTCCAGTAGAAATAGCCGCGCACGTCGATGCCCTGCGCGATCACGGCGCGCAAGGCGTCCAGGTGCAGCTGCACGTACTCGATGCGCGGCGCGTCATGGATCTTGCCGTCGACGGGCTTGTCGGCCACGGCCATGCCGTTTTCCGTGATGTAGACGGGCGGCAATCGGTATTCGCGGTGCAGGCCGACCAGCAGTTCCGTCAAGCCCTGCGGATAGGTTTCCCAGCCCATGTCGTTGACACCGAGCTTGCATTCGGGCTTGCGCGGCGGCGTCTCGGCGCTCATGAAAGCGCGCGTGTAGTAGTTCACGCCAAGGAAATCGATGGGTTGCTTGATATCTATGAAATCGTTTTCAAAGATGGATAAAGCAGAAGCGTCGACGTGTTTCAGGGCCAAAGCCGGGTAGCGGCCCTTGAAGATGGCGTCCATATACCACTGCACCGAGCGCGCATATTCGAGTTCGGCCAGTTCGCGGTCCTGGGCGCTGTCGGTGGCCGGCGTGGCAGTCCATTGATTGAGCACGATGCCCAGTTTCGCGGGCGGATTGACGGCGCGCATCACCTGCATGGCCAGGCCGTGCGACAGCAGCAGATGGTGCGACACTTGCACGGCGGCGGCCGGGTCGGCCATGCCGGGGGCGAACTGGCCCGTGCCGTGGCCCAGCACGGCCGTGCACCACGGTTCGTTATGGGTGGCGATGCTGGCGACCTTGTGGCCGAAGCGGCGCGCCACCTCGGCCGCATAGGCGGCAAAGTGATAGCAGGTGGCGCGATTGAGCCAGCCGCCCTCGTCCTGCAAGGCTTGCGGCAAGTCCCAGTGGTACAGGGTCAGGTGCGCGTCGAGCCCCTTGGCGGCCAGGGCGTCGAGCAGGCGTCCATAGAAATCGAAGCCGGCCTCGTTCCAGGCGCCGGAACCCGTGGGCTGCACGCGCGACCAGGACATGGAAAAGCGGTAGGCGTTCACGCCCAGGCTGGCGATCAGCTCCACGTCCTCCGCGTAGCGGTGATAGTGGTCGCAGGCCACGTCGCCATTGCTGCCGTCGATGATCTTGCCATCCGTGTGGCTGAAGGTATCCCAGATGGAGGGGCCGCGGCCGTCGATGGCGGCGGCGCCCTCGATCTGGTAGGCGCTGGTGGCCACGCCCCAGGTGAAGGTGGCGGGAAAGTTGGTGTCAATATCGTCGTTATGCATGGTGGTCATGTCAGTGTGAGTGGATGAAAAGAGTGCTAGCCTTTGACGGCGCCCTGGGTCAGTCCTTCAATTAAACGCTTCGAGGCGACAAAAAACATCAGCAGCAGCGGCAGCACGGCAATCGCGGCGCCCGTCATCAGCGCGCCCCACTCCGTGTTGTTCGGCGCCTGCATGCTACGCAGGGCCAGCGGGATCGTGTAGTTCTCGACCGAACGCATGACGACCAGCGGCGTGATGAAATTGTTCCACGAGTTGATGAAGGTGATCAGGCCCAGGGTGCCCATGGCGGGACCGATCAGCGGCAGCACGACTCTCCAGTAGATGGCGAATTCACCGCAGCCGTCGATGCGCGCCGCCTCGATCAGATCCTTCGGAATCGCCGTGCCGATGTACTGGCGCATCAGGAAAATACCCAGCGCGCCGGCCGCTCCCGGCACGTACAGGGCGCGCGGCTGGTCCAGCCATCCGAGGAAATCCATCAGCATGAAGGTCGGAATCATGTTCATGAAAGACGGGATGATCATCGACGCCATCACCAGGGTGAACAGGGGCCGCTTGAAGCGGAATTCGTACATGGCGAACGCATAGCCGCCCAGCGAGCAAAAGAACAAGGTCAGCGCCGTCGTCATCAGGGCCACGTACAGGCTGATGCCGATATTGCGCCAGAACGGCAGGCGCTCCTGCAGCAATTCCAGGTTGTTGAGCAGGGCAGTGCCGAACCAGCGCGGCGGCGGCAGGCTGTAGATCTCGGCGCTCGTATGCGTGGCGAAGACGAACATGAAGTAGAACGGCGCGACCATGATCAGGGCGCCGATGGCCACCATGGCGTAGGCCGTCCAGCGGGTGGTTTTCATCGGGCCTCCTTGCGCTCATTGCGTTCGTTGCGGCTGAAAATGCGGTTATTGACCCACGTGGTGCTGGCGATGATCAGGAACAGCAGCCAGGAAATGGCCGACGCCGTGCCGAAGTCGCCCGAGGAAAACGCCGTCTTGTAGACGAAGATGGCCGTCGTCATCACCGACTGGCTCACGCCGCTCGATTCGGCCACCAGCACGAACGGCTCCTCGAACAGCTGCAGGTTGCCCATGATGGTGAGGGTCACGGCCAGGTAGATCATCGGACGCAGCTGCGGCAAGGTGATGTACCAGAATTGCTGGCGTTTCGACGCGCCGTCGATGGTGGCCGCCTCGTACAGATCCTTGGGGATCACCTGCAGCGCGGACAGATACAGCACGAGGTTCCAACCCAGGTAGCGCCAGAAAATCACGAAGGCGACGGCCGGCTTGATGAACAGCGAGCTGCCCAGCCAGTCGATCGATTCGGCAGGGAACAGGCCACCGATTAACGGCAGGCTGGCGCACCATTGGATCAGCACATTGATCTGGCCATAGTCGCGCGAGAACAGGGTGTTGAAGACCATGGCGATGGCCACGCTGGACGTGATGAACGGTAAAAAGTAAATGCCGATCACCAGGTTGCGCGAGCGCTTGAAGCTGTTGTGGATAAACGCTGCCAGCGGAATGGCCACCAGGTGCTGCGGCACGCCCGAGGCCAGCGCCAGCCACACGGTATTACCCAGCGAGCGCAAGAACCATGGGTCGCTCAAGGCGTACTTGTAGTTGTCCAGGCCCACCCACTGCATGGCTTCCACGCCGCTGGCCGCTTCCCACTGGTTGAACGACAGATAGATGGAAAACAGCAGCGGGAACAGGCTGAAGACGGCGAACAAAATGAAGAAGGGGCTGATGAAAATATACGGCGCCCACTTCTTCATGTTGAAGCGTTTCCTGGCGGGCCTCGCCGCCGCAGCAGCGGGCGCGCCATCGGTACAAGGCATGGAGGTAGTCATGCTGCTCCTAGCGCCGCGCGCGATGGGTGATCAGGGCCTTGGCGTCGGCCAGGGCCGTCTTGATATCCTTGTTTTGCGCCAGCACGCTTTCCAGTTCCATGTTGACGATGTCGCGCGCCACGGCGTCGAACTTGTCGACGCGGATGACGGGGATTTTCGCCGCCGTGTCGCGCGCCAGAATGCGCGTCTTCTGGCCGCCGAAATACGGTTGCGGCTCGTCCATCATCGGGTCCGCATACGCGGCCTTGAGGGCGGGGAAGGCGCCGATCTCTTTGAGCGAGTGCAGCTGGATATCCTTGTTGACGGTCATGAACTTGATGAATTCCCAGGCCTGGGTTTTATTCGCCGCCTTTTTCGGAATGCCGTAGAACGAGCCGCCGTACGACGCCAGCGCGCCGGCCGGCAGGCTCGCCGCACGCCACTGGCCCTTGGAATCGGGCGCCAGCCACTTGGCCAGGTGGCCGCTCAACCACGAACCCATCATCTGGCTCGCCACCTTGTCGCGCTTGAAGCCTTCGGCCCACTCGCCCGTCCAGGCCACGGTGCGCGCATCGATGCCGGCGACCCGCGCCGCCTTGGCCAGTTCGAAGGCCTTGACGAAGCGGGGCGAGTCGACCAGCACCTGGCCCTTGTCGCCAAAGTAGATGCCTTCGCCATCTTTCAAATTGGCGCGGATGACGATGTCGGCCAGGTCGCTGGCGCCGGCCAGCAGATAGGTGCCGGTGGCAGCCTTGAGCTTCTTGCCGGCGGCGATATATGACTCCCACGATTGCGTCAGATCGGTTTCCTTGATGCCCGCCTTGTCCATCAAGTCCTTGCGGTAGAACAAGGTGCCCGGTCCCAGGTCGGCCGGCATGGCGCCCAGGGTGCCGCGCGAACTGGTCGCCTGCACGAAGGTGAACGGCACGAACTGGGCGCGGTACTGCCCTGCCCCGTACGGCGGCTGCAGCAAGTCTTCCATGCCCTTCGATTCGGCGAAGCTGCCCACATAGCGGAAGTCGATGGCCATCACGTCGGGCAGGCGCGCGCCGGCCGCCAGCGCCGTCGTCATCGAGTTATGGTGGTCGTCGATCTGCAGGCTGACCAGCTTGACCTTCACTTGCGGATACAGTTTTTCCCACAGGGGCAAGGCCGTTTTCACGGCGCGGTCCAGGTCGGGGAACGAGGCGACGGTAATCGTGGCCGGGGCCAGCGCCGGCCACGGTGCGGCCGGCGGGACGGCTGCGGGCGCGGCGACCACACCGGCGGCCAGGGTCAGCGCTGCCAAAGGGGCGGCGCCAAGGATGCTTGACTTCATTATTTCATCTCCGTTTATTGAGCGTCTTCTATCTTGAAAACGTTTTCACAACATGTGTCCATTTAACACCGCAAAGAAAATCAAGTCAACCGAAAAAGTTGTCATTTTTATTGAGGGCAGCGCGGCGAGATGCATGCCGTGGCAAGTGTTCTCCTATGAAAAAGGCGAAAATACAGGCTGCCGGGCTTGCTGTTGTTTTTTGTGAAAACGTTTTCAAGCGTAGGTCGGATTAGCGCTACGCGCGTAATCCGACGTGCACAGCCAACAATATGTCGGGTTACGCCCTGCGGGCTAACCCGACCTACGCCGACCTACCCCGAGTGACGGCCCCCTGTGGGCATTTATGGTAATCTTTCGATGAAAAGGTTTTCAGAGCACTGAGAACCAGTCATCTTGATACCCAGGAATCACCTTGAACGATAGCGCCCGCCTTGCTCCCCCTTCCACCCTGCTCGACGTGGCCCGCCAGGCCGGCGTGTCGCCCAGCACCGTTTCGCGCATCCTCAATGGCACGGCCAGGGTCTCCGACGACAAGCGCGATGCCGTGCTGGCGGCCATCGCGCACATGAAATTCGCGCCGAACCAGATGGCGCAGGGGCTGAAGAAGGGCCGCTCGATGACCATCGGCATCGTGGTGCAGGATATTTCCAGTCCCTTCTTCGACGAAAGCCTGCGCGGCGTGGACGACGGCTTGAAGGACACGGGCTATGCGTCCGTCATCGTCAGCGGGCACTGGAATGCGCAGGAAGAGGCCGATCGCATCCGCTTGCTGCTGGCGCGGAAGGTCGACGGCATCATCCTGCTGTCGGGGCGCATCTCGGACGAGAGCGTGCTTGATTTCTCGCAGCAGCGCCCTATCGTCTCGACGGGCCGCCTGCTGGCCACGAAAAGCGCCATCGGCTTCAAGCTCGACAACGAATACGGCGCCTACCTGGCCGTGCGCCACCTGGTGGAACTGGGCCACCGCCGCATCGCCTTCGTGGCCGGCCCCGCCAACAACACGGATGCGGCCGAGCGCCTGACGGGCTACCAGCGCGCGCTGCGCGAAGCGGACATCGCCATCGACCCGAAACTGATGGTGGAAGGTGATTTCCATGAGGCAAGCGGGATGCTGGCCATGAACCATTTGTTCGATACGCAGCAGCAATTCAGCGCCGTCTTCGCCGCCAACGACCTGTCCGCCTACGGCGTGCGCCTGTGCCTGTACCGCAAGGGCATCCGCGTGCCCGACGATATCTCGCTCGTCGGCTTCGATGACTTGCCCGGCTCGTCCTACACGACGCCGCCGCTGACGACCATCCACCAGCCCCTGTACGACATCGGCCGCATCGCCACGGAAGCGCTGCTGGGGCTGATCAATGGCGAAGCCGTGCAGGCGGCCATTCCACCGCTGGAACTGATCGTCAGGGAAACCACCCGGCGCATCCGTTGAGGCTTGCGGCTTGGAACTTTTCTGCCCGATTCAGGCTGAACGAGAATCACTACGCTACCGGCATCCATAACGCGTGCCGGAATCTGCAGCAATGGCGCATCCGCTTTACAATAGTGGCTCGTTCAGCAAGAATGCCTGCTTCAAGCAAGCTTGGCTCAACCCTCCGGCCACAGGCTGGAAGACTCCGAACACTCACCATAAGGGACATCACATGGAACATACTCTGCCACCACTGCCATATGAAATGGACGCTCTGGCGCCGCATATTTCGAAAGAAACCCTGGAATACCACTATGCCAAGCATCACCAGGCGTATGTCACCAACTTGAACAACCTGATCAAGGGTACCGAGTTCGAGAACCTGTCGCTGGAAGAAATCATCAAGAAATCGTCGGGCGGCATCTTCAACAATGCAGCCCAGGTATGGAACCACACCTTCTACTGGAACGGCATGAAGCCGGCCGGCGGCGGCGCGCCTGCGGGTGCCGTGGCTGACGCGATCAACGCGAAATGGTCGTCGTTCGACAAGTTCAAGGAAGAATTCACCAAGTCGTGCGTGGGCAACTTCGGTTCGGGCTGGACCTGGCTGGTGCAAAAAGCCGACGGCTCCGTCGACATCGTCAACACGTCGAACGCCGGCTGCCCGCTGACCACCGGCGACAAGCCGCTGCTGACCTGCGACGTCTGGGAACATGCCTACTACATCGACTACCGCAACCTGCGCGCCAAGTACGTGGAAACGTTCTGGGGCCTGGTCAACTGGGACTTCGTTGCCAAGAACTTCGCGTAAGCGCGGAACCTTGTCAACGTAGGGCGAAAAGAAGCCTGCGCCACCCCGCGCAGGCTTTTTTTTGCCTGCTGAAAGGCACGGCGCTGCGCTACAATCACTGCCCCGCCACCGCTATCTCCCTCTGCCACGATGTCCGCCCGCCTGCTGCGCCGCCTGTTGATCCTGCCCCTGCTGGCGTGCCACCTGCACGCGTGCGCGGCCGCCCCATCGCCCCTGCTGTCCGACTACACGCACAATGCCTGGGGCGCCCTGCAAGGCGCGCCCGTCGATGTGCTGAAATTCGCCCAGGGCAAGGATGGCTGGCTGTGGATCGCCACGGCCACCGGCTTGTACCGCTACGATGGCGTGCGCTTCGACAGGGTCGACAGCGTGTGCGGCCACCGCCTGCCGTCGAGCAATGTGCTGGGCCTGGCCACGCCGGCCGACGGCGCCGTGTGGGTCGGCTACCGCCTCGGCGGCGTCAGTGTCTTTCGCAAGGATGGCACGCGCACCTACCGCGAGGCGGACGGCTTGCCGCCGGGCGCCGTGTTCCATATCGAGGTAGCGCCCGACGGCGCCATCTGGGTCGGCACGCGCGATGGCGCGGCGCGCCTGGCGCCGGGCGCCGACCGTTTCGTTGCGCAGGCAGCCAACGTGGGCCTGCCCGACAAGCGCGTCTACCAGATCCTGTTCGCCCGCGACGGCACGCAGTGGATGGGCACCATGCATGGCGCCTATTTCCGCAGGCCGGGCGAGACGCGCTTTTCCCATGCCTGGCCGCGCACCATCCTCACCGGCATGGATGAAGCGCCCGACGGCGCCATCTGGGCCGTCGATGCGCAAAGCAATTACTACCGCGTGCGCACCAGCGCGCCGCGCGGCGATGCGCCCATCCGGCCCGATGCCAGGGGCAACAGCATCCGCTTCGACCGCGCCGGCACCATGTGGCTGATGCAGCCCGACGGCATCGAACGCAAGTTCGACCCTTCCGGCCCCAGCCTGCCGGCCCAGCGCCTGACGCGCCAGAACGGCATCAGCGGCCCATTGCCGCAAACCTCGTTCCAGGACCGCGAAGGCAATCTGTGGTTCGGTACCTCGACGGGCCTGGACCGGCTGCGGCCGAACCGCCTGAAGACCCTGACCGTTGCCGTGCCCTTCGACCATCCCGGCATGCTGCCGGGGCCCGACGGCGACGTGTGGATCGGCGACTACGTCAGCGACGTGCGCAGCTTTACGGCCGACGGCGTGAAAAAAGTGATCCTGAAAGGGGCGCTGGCGGCCAGCCACTGGGCGCCCGACGGCACGCTATGGCTGGGCAACGAGCAGGAACTCCACCATCGCGCGCGCAACGGCGCCATGACGCGCGTGGCGACGCCCGTGCAGGGACTCGATCCGCAGGCGCTGCAGCAAGACCGCTCGGGCGCCCTGTGGGCCTCGTTTTCCGGCGGCGGCCTGTTTCGCCTGAACGAAGGAAAATGGAGCGCGAACGGCGGCCTCTCGGGCTTGCCGACGGTACTGACGACGGCCATGGCGATGGATGGCGCCGGCACCGTCTGGCTGGGCCATGCCGACAATACCATCAGCCTGGTGGCCGACGGCCAGCGCGCGGGCGCCGTCAGGCGGCTTGGCGCCGCCGAGGGCCTGCAAGTGGGCACCGTGCTGCAGCTGTACCGCGATGGCGACGCGATGTGGGCCGGCGGCGAAAACGGCGTGGCCCTGTACCGCGCCGGCCGCTTCCACACCTTGCGCGGCGCGCGCGGCGCGGTGTTTCGCGGCGTGTCGGGCATCGTGCGCCTGCCGGACGGCGACCTGTGGCTGCATGGCGCGGACGGCATAGCCCATATCGGCGCCGCCAGCCTGGCCGCGTGGATGCGCGATGGCAGCGCCGTCACCTCGGAACGCTTCGACGCGCTCGACGGCTTGCAGGGCCATGCCTCGCAGCTGCGCCCCGTGCCGTCGCTGATCCATGCACCCGATGGCAAGTTGTGGTTTTCCACCTCGGCCACTATCGGCATGCTCGACCCGTTGCATATCCGCCGCAACGCCCTGGCGCCGCCCGTGCAGATCCACAGCCTGCTGGCCAATGGCGTGCGTTACGCGCTGGACGATGGCAAGCCGCAGCACCTGCCGCAAGGCAGCAAGACCCTGCAGATCGGCTTCACGGCCCTGAGCCTGTCGATGCCGGAACGCGTGCGCCTGCGCTACAAGCTGACGGGCGTGGACGCGGGCTGGCAAGAAGCGGTCGGACGCCGCGAAGCCTACTACACCAACCTCGCGCCCGGCAGCTACCGCTTCGAGGTCACGGCCGCCAACGAAGACGGCGTGTGGAACACGCAAGGAGCGGGGCTAGACATCGTCATCGCGCCCGCCTTCGTGCAAACGCCGTGGTTCGTCGTGCTGCTGGTGCTGGGCGCCGCGCTGCTGCTGTATGGCGGCTATGTGCTGCGCATCCGCCACCTGACGCGCAACATGCAGGAGCGGCTGCAGGAACGCTTGCAGGAGCGCCTGGCCGAACGCTCGCGCATCGCCCGTTCGCTGCACGACACCCTGCTGCAAAGCGTGCAGGGCCTGATCCTGTCGTTCCATGCGCATGCGGACATGCTGCCCAAGGGCACGCGCGAACGGGCGCGCCTCGACGGCACGCTCAACCTGGCCGACCAGCTGCTGATCGAAGGGCGCGACCAGATCATGGACTTGCGCGCCTCGGCTGAACCGGACGAACTGCGCCTGGCGCTGCAGCAATTCGGCAAGGGCCTGGCCGAGCACCGCGCGCACGCGTTTACCGTGCATGTGAGCGGCACCTGCCGACGCCTGCAGCCGCGCGTGCATGACGAGATCTATGCGATCGCGCGCGAAGCGCTGTTCAACGCCTCGCGCTATGCCGAGGCGGCCAACATCGTGCTGGAACTCGACTATGCGGAGCAGGCATTCACCCTGCGCGTGCGCGACGACGGCTGCGGCCTCGATGACGCCGTGGCGCAAACGGGCCAGCGGCCCGGCCACTGGGGCCTGGTCGGCATGCGCGAGCGCGCCGCCGGCATCGCGGCCAGCCTGCGCATCGACAGCCGGCCCGGCGCCGGCACGCAGATCGAAGTGAGCGTGCCAGGCCGCCTCGCTTACTGAGGGCGCGCCGGCCGCCGGGCTTGTTCTATGTGAACCGCGGTCGCGCCGCACCGTGAACTGAATCTGCGCCAGCGCAAACGGGAGCGGGCGGCAAGCGCCCATACTGGCCGCTCCGATGTCTTACCCGTTTGTGCCATGAGCAAACTCATCGATATTTCCCTGAACCGGTGGGACTCCAGCGGCAGCACCGCGCAGCAGGCGGCGGCGCAGCAGGCACTCGAAGACGGGCAGGTGCTGCTGCTGCCCGCGCTGGGCTTTCCCCTGCGACAGGAAGAGCATGCGCTGCTGAACGGCGCCGTGGGTAGCGCCGGCAGCGCCAAGAACATCAGCTGGGAACCGGCGCGCGGCGTGCGCGGCCACGGCGACGCCTACGATGCGACCCTGCTGGCCGCGCTGATGCAGCGCTATGCGCGGCACACGCAGCGCCTGCTGGCCGGCTTGCTGCCTGCCTATTCGGCCCACCTGCAGCAAGGCAAGGGCAGCTTTCGGCCCGTAGAAATTGCCGGCAGGGTGACCTCGTGGCGCAAGGACGATACGCGCCTGCACGTCGACAGCTTTCCCTCCTCGCCCACGCAGGGCCGGCGCATCCTGCGCGTCTTCACCAACATCCATCCGCGCGACGCCCCCCGCGTGTGGAAACTGGGCGCGCCATTCGAGCAGGTGGCGCAGCATTTCCTGCCCGTCGCAAAACGCCCGCAACCGGTGCTGGCGGCCCTGCTGCAATGGCTGCGCGTCACCAAGTCGCGGCGCACGGCCTACGACCACTACATGCTGCAGCTGCACGATGCCATGAAGGCCGACCTCGGCTACCAGGCGCAGGTGGAACAGCACACGCATGCGTTCGCGCCGGGCCAGACGTGGATCGTCTTCAGCGACACGGTATCGCACGCTGCCCTGCGGGGACAGCATGCGCTGGAACAAACCTGGCTGCTGCCCGTTCACGCCATGGCGGCCCCGCACAAGTCGCCGCTGGCCATCCTCGAACGCCAGTTGCAACGTCCGCTGGCCTAGCCGGGGCTCAGGCTGGCAAGCGGGCTGCCTTGAAGCGCCGCCAGGCCTTGTGCATGCGGCCATCGCTGCCTTGCGCCTGCGCGCGCGCCGCCAGATAGCCGCGCACGAAGGCCGCGTGCAGCCGCAACCGGTCCTGGGCCGACTGGTCAGCCTGGTCGGCCTGGCCAGCCGGAACTTCGGGCAATTCCTGCAGCAGCCGGTCGGCCACCTGCACGTCGTTGAGCCAGCCCAGTTCATCCTGCAAGGCCGACAGCCGCCCCACATACGGTTTCACGGCCCTGCCCGCAAACAGCGAGGCAAAAAATTCCGTCGCGTAGCGCGTCTTCTTGGCCGCGATGCGCACCCGGTGGCGCTGCTGCGGCGTGGCATGCAGCAAACGCTTGCCGCGCTTTATCAGGCGGCGCTGGTCCTTGCGCAAGGTCGCGCGGGCAAATGGCGAAACGCGCGCATCCAGGCGCCGCAACTGGCGCGCGGAACAACTGTCGCGCCAGGCGCGCGCCTGCAGCCAGCGCTGCAAGCCCAGCATGCAGGCCGTGTAGCGCGCCGAGGTGACGGCCTGGGCCGCCAGTTCGTGCTTGAGGCGCGCCTGCGCGTGCGCCGCCTCCGCCAGCGCCGCCGCATCCGTGGCCGCTACACCGTCCAGCTGTGCCAGGGTATTGTCCGCCAACACATCCCAGTCGCGCGCCTCGCCCAGCGCACCGCCCAGCCACTCGAGTTCGCCCTTCAAGGCATCGGGCAGCGCCAGCAGGGACTTGAACATGCCCAGCGCCGAGCGCAAACGGCGCAGGCCCACGCGCATCTGGTGCACGCTTTCCACGTCCTCGCCCCCCGCCACGCCATCCTGGTTGCCGCTCACTTGTTCGAGGCAATTGCTGGCGATGACCAGGAATACCTGTTCCACGGACATGGCCGCGTCCAGCGCCAGGGGCTGCGCCTTGACCGCCTGCAGAGGCTGTGACGCCGCGAGCCGGTAACCGCGCTCCGCCTTGCTCATGTGGCCCAGCTGCAGCGGCACGTCTTGCAGCAGGGCCAGCGCCACGTCGAACAGGCTGGACGCCTGCCCCTGCTTCAATTCCAGTTCGATCTCGCTGACGGGCACGCTGCGCGCGGCACCATCGCCACCATCGGCACCATCCCCGTCGCTTTCAATGACACCCTGGTCCAGCACGCATTCGATCTGGTCGCCCTGCGGCGTGCGCAACTGCCATACGGTGCGCTCCATGCGCGTACTGAACACGGGCTGCAAGGCATCGCGGATGGCGTCCTGGCGCAGCAGCGCGCGGATGGGCTGCTTGCGGCCGATGGCCGCATCGAGCGCGGCCAGGTCCGGTTGCGGCCCCGGCACCTCGCCTTCCCATTCGTGGCGGCTGTGCAAACCGCCGCTGACGGTGCCGCCCGCCTTCAGGGTTTGCACCCAGCGCCCGTCCACCTGGCGCACGCGCAAGCCCGCCTGGTGGCGGCACAGCTGCAGATCGGGCGTGTCGACATAGATATCGTGCATCCGCAGCAGTTGCGGCTCACCTTGCGTGGTTTGCGCCAGCAGCGGGTGCGCGCGCAAACGCGGTACATCTTGCTGCGCCAGCAACAATTTCAATTCGATTTCCATGACCGCTCCTTGCGAGACTCCTGATCGCCCATTGTAAGGCGCGTGCGGCCGCGCGTACGGCGCACGCACACGGACCTTGATTTTGCGCGAAAATAAGCGCTTCATTCAACCAGGAGATGCCATGACCTACCACGCCGCCGAGAACCGCTACGACAGCATGCAATACCGCACTTGCGGGCGCAGCGGGCTGAAACTGCCGCTGCTGTCGCTGGGACTGTGGCATAACTTTGGCGACAGCAACAATCTGGCATCGCAGCGCGACATGCTGCGCACCGCGTTTGACCTGGGCATCACGCATTTCGACCTGGCCAATAACTACGGCCCGCCGTATGGCAGCGCGGAAAGCAATTTCGGCAAGCTGCTGCGCGACGATTTTCTGCCCTACCGCGATGAGCTGATCATTTCCACCAAGGCGGGCTGGGACATGTGGCCGGGGCCGTACGGCCAGGGCGGCGGTTCGCGCAAATATGTGCTGGCCAGCCTGGACCAGAGCTTGCGTCGCCTGGGCCTCGATTACGTCGACATCTTTTACTCGCACCGCTACGACGCCGACACACCGCTGGAAGAAACCATGGGCGCGCTGGCCACCGCCGTGCAGCAGGGCAAGGCGCTGTACGTGGGCCTGTCGTCGTATTCGCCGCAAAAGACGGCCGAGGCGGCAGCCCTGCTGAAGGAATGGAAAGTGCCGTGTCTGATCCACCAGCCCGCCTACAACATGCTCAACCGCTGGATCGAGGAAGACGGCTTGCTCGACACCCTGCAGCAGGAAGGCATCGGTTGCATCACGTTCACGGCGCTGGCGCAAGGGCTGCTCAGCGACAAATACCTCGATGGCGTGCCGCAGGATGCGCGCGTCAACCGTCCCGGCGGCGGTTCGCTGACGCAACAGCACCTGAGCGCGGAAAACCTGGCCCGCGTGCGCGCGCTGAACCAGATCGCCGCGCAGCGGGGGCAAACCCTGGCGCAGATGGCGCTGGCCTGGGTGCTGCGCGATCCCCGCGTCACTTCGACCCTGATCGGCGCGAGCAGCAGCGCGCAAATCCGCGAAAATGTGGCCGCGCTGCAGCAACTGTCGTTCACGGCCGACGAACTGGCCGCCATCGACGTGCAGGCGCGCGAAGGCCATATCAATCTGTGGGAAGGTCCGTCGCGGGCCACCTGATCACCCGTCCTGCGCTTGTGGCGGCGGCAGCCTGCAGGTAGACTGCCGCCGCCGTCCAACATCCACCACAAGGTTCCATGCAAGCCATCCCCGCCATCACCGCCATCACCGCGTGCCTGCTGCTGTCCTGCGCGGCCAGCGTCCACGCGGCCAATTATTGCGACTCGCCGCAATGGTCTATCGTGCATAACAAGAGCTACGACGAGGTGATGAAAATCGCCACGAAGCGCGACAAGATCCGCGACGCCGAATGCAGTTTTACCGACGTGATCCTGAGAATCCAGAACGAGGAAGCGGGCATCGGGCGCTATCCGGGCATCCTGCTCATCGCCGACGCGCAGGATGAAAATTTCGTCGTCACCAGCCGCGTCGGCGCCTACACCATCTTCAGCTACCGCTATAACGACAAGCGCCTGCTGCAGTTTGCCATGAAGGATCACAGCTGGGCGGAAGGGGAAGAGTTCCAGGCCGGCGCCTACAAGATCACGGGCGTGAAGGAATTCAAGACCATCACGGGCTTCCCCACCACCTTGCTGGTGGTACAGACTTTCCAGTTTTACGGGCCCAAATAAGGCGGCAGCAACGCGCCCAGTTCCTGCGCCACTTGCCGGCGCCGTTCGGGCGTGGCGAAGACACCCACCGCCACGTGCCGGGTAGCATCACAGATATCGTTGATGTGTATCAATTGGCGCGGCCATTGCGGCACGGCGATGCGCGTGCGCCATGGGGAAAAGTGGTGGCGCCGGCAACGCCCGCCGCTGACCTGTTCGATGATCAACTCGCCGTCGCGCAGGACGATGTGTTCATAGTCGCGCGCATGGCGCAGGTAATGCAGCAGGGCGGCGGCCACCAGGATCAATTCGGCGAAGGAAAAAACGGGAATGTACCAGAGGCCGCGCAACGCAAAGGCGGCGGCAATGACGAGGGAAAACAGGCATAGCAAGCCATAGGCGCGCAGCAACTGGCGCGCCGTCAAGGCACTGTGGCGCGCGAGCAGCCATTGCGGCTGCTCGCGCGAGTGATCGCGTGGCATGACGCCTCCCGCACTATCGCTCCATCACCGCAGCGGCCCTCGCCGCCGCCAGGTTCAGCCAGATCGTTCAGCTAGCTCGTTCAGCCAGCTTGCGCCAGGGTCAGGCGCCCATCCGCACCAGCGCATGGCCCACGTGCTGCCACCAGTGATCGCGCGACTTGACCTGTTTCAGGCAAGACGTGTCGATTTCCGTAGGAAACACGTGATCCTGGCACGCCTTCGTTTCCAGTGCATAGCGCTGGTTTTCCGCCGCCGCCAGGGCCACGACGAGCCAGAACGCCAGCGCCAGCAAGACCACCAGCAAACTCCAGGCCAAGTGGTTGGTATTACTTTTTTCGCCAAAAAACTCGCGTGGCCGCGTCTCGCGGTACATCGACATCAAGTCTTTTTCTTTCTCTTCCGACATCTGCGTTTGCATCCTCTGACATCCTATCCTGTACCGGCCGGCTGGCCATGGCGGCGCACACGCCGCCTTGCCGCCATTTTACGCTGATGGCGCCACAGCGGCGGCAATTTGCGGCCAGCCACTGGCATCAGGGGCGCGGCGCTGGCGCCCGGGGAGCGTCGGACTCGGCATCGCCCTCCTCTGCAGGCCGCACGGGCGCCAGGCTTTCCACATGGTCGACGTCGATGTCGCCGCCATCGGGCGCCGTATTCTGCGGCTCCACGCCGGCCCGCTCGCCCGTGCCCGCGGCATCGCTGTCGCTATCGAGCTCTTCCGGGTCCTGGCCCGGCACGCCCTGCATGTCGCTGCCGCTGTCGGAACTGTCGCTGGGGCCCAGCGCCCCCTTGCCATGGCCGCTGCCCAGGACGCGGTCGGGGATGACGGGCAAATTGTCCGGATCGAGTGAACTGCTGCTCATGGCGGCCTCCCGTTAACAAAAAAACCAGCTTACTCCCCTGGCCCGGCCAGCGGCGCACGCCTGCACGGCACTTCCCACGGGGAAATGCGGCGGCGCACAACTATTTTCATAAATTACTTCACAAATGTACTATTCATTGCTATAGTTAATTCAAGTAAGCATCTTCTCATCCAGAAACTGCTTCATCGGCGGCACGGCGCCCACCAGCGCCATGCCGCCGAACCGACCGGTACGTGGCGATCCGGCCCATCCACCCAGCCATCACACACATTTTGGAGTCTTATCATGCAAGCCAAATCCCTCATCGCAGCATTGTTTGCCATCACCGCCGCCACCTCGGCTTTCGCCCAAAGCGCCGCGCCTGCCGCCACGGGCCAGCAATTGTCGCGCGAGCAAGTCACGGCCGAATACGTCCGTGCCCGCAACGCCGGCGAAATCGCCACCAGCGAAGTCGACTACCCGAAAATGCCGGCCACCGCCGCCAGCCAGGTGACGCGCGAGCAAGTCATGGCCGAGTTCTACGCCGCCCGCAAAGCCGGCCTGATCCCGCAAACGGAAGCGGACTTTGACGTCGCGCAAACGGCCAAGCACGTCGTGCAATAAGAAACCAGTCAGCCGGTTTCAGTCAGTAACAACTCAGTTGCGGCGCAGCACCCCGGGCCACTCCCGGCGCTCACCGCGGCGAGCTGTCAGCATCACCCCAACACCTTCTTCTGGAGTTTCTGCATGCCCCTGCACCGCCGTTTGCTTGCCGCCAGCCTGATCCTTGCCTTGAGCGCTTGCGCCGACATGGGCCATATCGCGCCGCAATCGGCCATGCTCGACGCCAGCAAGCTACAGGCGAACCAGGCCATGGATGCCGCCGCCAGCGCCGCCATCGAATGGCCGCGCACGCAATGGTGGCAAGACTTGCACGACCGCCAATTGAACCGTTTGATGGACCAGGCCCTGGCCGACAGCCCCACCCTGCGCAGCGCCCAGGCGCGCGTGCGCCAGGCCGAGGCGCTGGCCGGCGCGGCCGAAGACAAGACTCGTCCGCAGGCCGACGCGAGTGTTTCCATCAACCGCGAACTGTATTCCCAGCACGGCAGCACGCCGGCGCCGCTGGCCGGCAATTACGCGTGGCGCAACCAGGCCACCGTCACGGCTTCGTACGACCTGGACCTGTGGGGCCGCAACCGCGCCGCCCTGTCCGCCGCCCTGGGCGACGTGCAGATGGCGTCGGCCGAATCGCAGATGGCCCGCCTGGCGCTGGAAACGGCGCTGGTGCGCACCTACATCCAGCTGTCGTATGAATTCCAGCTGCAGGACGTGATCGAACGCAGCCTGGCGCAGCGCGCCCGCATCCTCGACATCACGCGCCAGCGCAAGGCGGCCGGCATCGGCACGGACATCGACGTGGCGCAGATCGAAACCACTTTGCCGGCCGGACGCCGCCAGCTGGAACAGTCGGCCGAATCGCTGGCGCTGCTGCGCAACCAGCTGGCGGCCCTGGCGGGCAAGGGCCCGGCAGCGGGCGCGGCGTTCACGCGCCCCGTGCTGCGCCTGGACCAGCCGCTGGCCATTCCCGCCGCCCTGCCGGCCGACCTGATCGGCCGCCGTCCCGACATCGCCGCCCAGCGCTGGCGGGTGGAAGCGGCGGCGCAGCGCATCGACGCGGCCAAGGCCGAGTTTTACCCGAACGTCAACCTGGTGGCATTTGCCGGTTTCCAGGCCTTCGGCTTCAGCCATTTTCTTGATGCCAACTCGCAGATCCGCGGCGCCTCGCCCGCTCTCAGCCTGCCCATCTTTGCCGGCGCCCGTCTGCGCGCCCAGCTGGGCAGCCAGACAGCCGTGTACGACGGCGCCGTCGAGCAATACAACGCCACCGTCATCAACGCCATGTCGGACGTGGCCAACGCCGTCACCAAGGCGCAATCGCTGGCCAGACAGCACCAGCTGACCGCGCAGGCGCTGGCCACGGCGCAGCGCGCACGCGACCTGGCGGAAAAGGCCTACAAGGCGGGCATGAGCGACGCCATCGCCATGCTCAACACGCAAGTGGCGCTGCTGGCGGAAGAACAGCAGCAGGCGCAAAATGGGGCGCGCGAGCTTGATCTCTACGTTTCCTTGATGAATGCACTGGGAGGCGGCATATAAGCTTGCAATCCTGGCATTGCCCTAGCTCAACAAGATACAATCGGAACTTTATTCACACATGAAGGAATATGACATGACCGCTTTTGACGCCACCGCCAAGCGGCTGCAAAACATCCGCACGCGCATGCCAGGCTTCCCCATGGAACTGATGCGTTTATTGCGCATGACGTACCACATTCAAAAAGGCATGAAGGACCTGACCAACGCCGCGCTGAAAAAGCACGACCTGGTCGATGCCAGTTACATGGTGCTGGCCGTGCTGTACGGCACGGACGACGAAACCTCGAACGCCTGCACCCTGGGCATGGCCTGCCATGAAAAACCGGCCAACCTGACGCGCGTATGCAACGACCTGGAAACGCGCGGCCTGATCCATCGGGGCACGCGTCCCGGCGACCGCCGCTCCGTGATGATCTCGCTGACCGATAAGGGCCGCGCGCTGATCGAAACGGCGCTGCCCGACGTGTACCAGGAAACCTCGGCCCTGTACGAAGGGTTCACGGAAGAAGAGCTGCAAGTGCTCGACAAGCTGTACATGCGCCAGCTGCGCAATTTGAACAATCTCAACAACCAGAACTGATAGCCTATCGATGACGCCAGCCACAGCAACAACACCTATAGACGGCCCCCTGACCCGGGCGGCCCGCTGGCTGGCGCTGGCGCTGCAGGACTGGCGCGCGACGGAAGGCGAACGCTGGATCTACGTCGGCAAGACCCTCATCGCCGCGTTCTGCGCGCTGTGGCTGGCCTACCGTCTGGGCCTCGATTCACCGAGCACGGCGATGACCACCACCATCATCCTGGCCCTGCCCAGCAGCGGCATGGTGCTGGAAAAAAGCTTTTACCGCCTGTGCGGCACCCTGCTCGGCTGCACGGCCGCGCTGACCCTGATCGGCCTGTTCCCGCAGCAGCCCGTGCTGCTGTTCGCCGGCCTGGCCCTGTGGGTGGGCCTGTGCACGAGCGGCTCGGCCCTGCACCGCAATGCCCAGTCGTATGTGTACGTACTGGCCGGCTACACAGCTTGCATGATCGTGCTGCCCGCCATCGAGCAGCCGATGCAGGTCTTCTCGCTGGCCGTCACGCGCGTGGCTGAAGTGAGCCTGGGCATCATCTGCTCGGCAGCCGTCTCCAGCGTGCTGCTGCCGCGCCACCAGGGCACGCAGGTGATGCGCACGGTGCAGGCGCGCTACGGAAAATTCCTCACCTTTTGCCAGGACGTGCTGCAGCAAAAGCTCACGCCGGCGCAGGTGGAACTGACGCATCTGCAGTTTGCCGCCGACGTGGCGGCGCTGGAACTGGGCCGCTCGGCCGCCCTGTTCGAAGTCACCAGCAAGGTCAGTCACGTGCGCGCGCAAAACCGCAAGCTGCACGCCTTCAACGCCACCTTCATGACGGCGCTGACCACCTTCTATACTTTCCACCGCCTGTTCGACCGCCTGCAGCGCGATGGCGAGACGCAGGTCATGCAGGCCTGCGCGCCTTTGTATGCCATCGTCGCCGAGGCGCTGCAAGCGACGCCGTCGCAAGACTCGCTCGACACCATGCAGCGGCATCTGCAAACGGCGCTGGGCCAGGCGCGCGCGGACATCGATGGCGCGGCCATCGCGCATGCGCAGCGCATCGACTTCGACACCGTGTGCGAACTGCTCGAGCGCTTCGCGCGCGACATGAGCCGCTTTCACGAAGTGTATTTCAGCCTCGTGCACGACACGCCGCTGGACGTGAGCACGCCGCAGGCGTATGCGCCGAAGACGCCGCCCGCACTGGTGCTCGCCAGCGGCGCGCGCGCCGGCATCAGCCTGGCCCTGCTGGCGCTGGGCGCCTACTTCCTCGCCTGGCCCTACGCCAGCACGGCGATGCTGATGGCGGCCGTGTTCTGCGCGCTGGCCTCATCCTCGTCGCGCCCCATCATGATGATCCGCCAGGTACTGGCGGGCTTTTTGATCGCCATGCCGCTGTCGCTCGTCTGCGTGTATTTCGTGCTGGTGCACGGCGACGGCTTCCCCATGCTGGTACTGAGCTTTGCGCCGTTTCTCGCCGTCGGCCTGTACCTGATGACGAATCCGGCCAAGCTGGGCGTAGGCCTGGGCGTGTCGACCTTCATCACGCAGATGGCGCCGACGAATGTGATGCACGTCGATGGCGCAGCCTTTCTCAACACGGGCATGGCCCTGATCGTGGGCCTGATGCTGGCCGCCCTCGTGTTTGCCGTGCTGCTGCCCGAGCACACGATGGGCCACAAGGACCACATCGGCCGGGCCCTGTGGCGCGAAGCGCTGCATGCGTGCACGGCGCCCGCACGCCGCGTCAAGCACCGTTTCGACAACCGCGTACGCGACCTGCTCAGCCAGCTCAATGCGGCGGCCGGCCCGGCGCCGGGCGAGGCCACGCGCGCCGTCGTGCGCCAGGCCTTGACCCTGCTGGAAATCGGCCACTCCGTGATCGAACTGCGCGAACTGATCGCCACCGCCCGGCCGGGCGCCACGCGCCACGCGCTGCAGCAATGCGTGGACCACATCGCCAGCTGGCTGCGCACGCGCAGCGATACGGCACTGCAGGCGGCGCTGGCCGCCACCCTGCAGGCGGGCGCCGTGGTGCGCGCGGCCCAGACGGAAGCCGATGCGACCGGCGAGCGCAGCGCGCGCCTGCAGACGGCGCTGGCGGACCTGCACTCGATCTATACCTCCTTACTCGACCACATGGCGCCTGGCGCCGGAGACCACCATGCCGCGTGAATTCGCCCTGTTCGGAATTCTGATTCCTACCCTGCTGCCCCTGTTCCTCCTCAGCATAGCCCTGCAAACCCTGCTCGACCGCGTGCTGGGCTGGCTGGGCGTGTACCGCATGGTGTGGCACCCGTCGCTGGCGCGGCTGTGCATCTTCATCGCCATCTTCGGCGCGCTGGCGCTATCGCTATACAAATAAAAAAACTGTTCAACCCGATCAAGGAAAGGCTGCCGACATGGTAAGCAAACTGACCCGCTATGCAATCACCGTGCTGCTATTGGCAGCCGCCCTGTGGATAGGCAAGACCGTCTGGGACCGCTACATGGAGTCGCCGTGGACGCGCGACGGCCGCATCAAGGCCGACATCGTCAACATCAGCGCCGACGTGGCCGGCACCGTCACGGACGTGCTGGTGCGCGATAACCAGGTCGTGCAAAAGGGCGACATCCTGTTCGTCGTCGACAAGGAGCGCTATGCGAGCGCGCTGGCGCAAGCCGACGCCGTGCTGGCCGCGCAAAGGACGGAGCAAGGCCGCCGCGGCAAGGAAGCGCAGCGCCGCGCAGGCCTTGACGCCAGCATCATCTCGACGGAAAGCCGCGAAAGCGCGGTGTTCGCCGCCACCTCGGCCACGTCGCAAGTGCAGGCCGCCGTGGCCGCCCGCGCACTGGCCCAATTGAACCTCGAACGCACCACCGTGCGTGCGCCCGTCAGCGGCTACGTGACGAACCTGAACGTGCACAAGGGCGACTTTGCCGCCGTCGGCGCGGCCAAGCTGGCCGTCATCGACAGCGCCTCCTACTACGTCGTCGGCTACTTCGAAGAGACCAAGCTGGGCATGCTGGCGCAGGACGACAAGGCGGAAATGAATCTGATGAGCGGCGGCACCCTGCACGGCCACATCGAGAGCATCGCGCGCGGCATCACCGACCGCGACGCCGCCACGGGCCGCGAACTGCTGGCCGACGTCAACCCCACGTTCAACTGGGTGCGCCTGGCGCAGCGCGTGCCCGTGCGCATCCACATCGACGAGCAGCCAAAGGGACAATTGCTGGTGGCCGGCACCACGTGCACCGTGGTGGTGACACCCCATTCGGCGCCTACGCCGAAGCCAGCGGCCGCGCACCCGGCATGATACGCGGCGGTGCCGGGCGCCTGGCGGAAATCGCCCTGTTCCTCGACGCCGCGGCGCTGGGCAGTTTTTCCGCAGCCGGCCGCAAGCAGGGCCTGTCGCCGGCCGCCGCAAGCGCCGCCATTGCGCGCCTGGAATCGGCGCTGGGCGCCACCCTGTTCGAGCGCACCACGCGCCAGCTGCGCCTGACGGAAGAAGGCCTGCACTACCGCCACTACAGCGAACAGGCGCTGGACTTGCTGGCGCAGGCCGAAGACGGCTTGCATGCGGGCGGCGGCGCCGTGCGCGGCGTGGTGCGCATTTCGGCACCATCCGACATCGGCCGCCAGTTGCTGCTGCCCATGCTCGACCGCTTTGCCGCGCTGCACCCGCAGGTGCGCCATGCGCTGACCCTGACGGACGCCACGGCCAACCTGGTGCAGGACGACGTCGACCTGGCCATCCGCTACGGCGAGCTGCCCGACAGCGACATGGTGGCGCGCCTGCTGCACCCGGGCCGCCGCGTCGTGTGCGTGGCGCCAACGCTGGCCGCCAGGGTCGGCGTGCCGGCCGCGCCGCGCGACCTGGCATCGCTGCCGACCCTCGTGCTCACGGCCGGCGACGGCGCGCCGCAGGAGTGGCGCTACCGCGAAAACGGCAAGCGCCACGGCTTGCGCCTGCAGGGGGACTGGCACAGCAACGATGGTGAAATCATCCGCCGCTGGGCCGTGGCCGGCCATGGCTATGCCTACAAATCCCTGCTCGACATCGGCGACGACCTGCGCGCGGGGCGCTTGCAGACGGTGCTCGACGATTACTTTGCCGATAGCGTCCCCCTGAACCTGCTGTACCGGCGCAGCCGCTTCCAGCCGCCGCGCGTGGCCCTGCTGGTCGACTTCCTGCTGCAGCAATTCGCCGCCCTGCCGGCGCACGGCTAGCCAGCCATCCTCACGGCGCCAGCACGCCCAGCTGGCGCAGCAGGGTCAGATTGTCTTCCAGGTGCCAGTTGTCGCTGATGCGCCCTTGCGCATTGACCCGGTACAGATCAAACGCATGGAAATCGATGGCTTGCCCCTGGCCGCGCAACTCGCCCTGCGGCGTGGGGAAGACGCCCGTGAAGCGGCCCGTGAAATGCAAGCGCAAGGAGACCCGGTCGCCCGCCACCAGCATCTCCTCGATGGCGACTTTCAAATCCGGCACGGCCGCGTGGAATACTTGCGACGCCTGCAACGGGCCGGCCAAGCCCTGCGGGCGGCCGGCGGGCAAGGTACGGTCGGTGAAATCGTCAGCCAGCGCCAGCCGCGCCAGGGCCGGATCGCCGCTTTGCCAGAACGCGGCGTAGCGGCGCGCGGCCAGCGCCACGGTGGCATCGGCTTTCGCGCCAGACAGGTGGGCCGGCATGGGCAAATCCATGGCGGCATGGGCTGGCGCGGCGGCCAGCAGCGACAGGGCAAGGAGGGCGGGGGCAAAAGCGGGCATAGTAGTTCCAAATGAGTTGATCGGCGTGCACATGGCACACCGTCATTCTGGACCCGCTTGCCGCGCTTGATAATTGGCCCCGCGCTTGAATCAGTTACTTGCAGGAATTGAAGATCAGCGCCCGCCCGCCACGTCGAGGATGCTGCCCGTCACATAGCTGGCGCCCGGCCCCAGCAGGTACAGGATGGCGTCGGCGATTTCTTCCGGCTGGCCGCCCCGCTGCATCGGCACGCCGGGCGCCAGGCGCGCCACCCGTCCCGGTTCGCCGCCCGAAGCATGGATCTCCGTATAGATGATGCCGGGCCGCACGCCGTTGACGCGGATGCCTTCGGCCGCCACTTCCTTCGCCAGGCCAAGGGTCAGGGTATCGACGGCGCCTTTCGAGGCCGCGTAGTCGATGTATTCGTCTGGAGAGCCGAGGCGGGCCGCCGCCGACGACACGTTCACGATGCGTCCGCCGTGCCCGCCATGGGCCGTCGACATGCGCCGCACGGCCTGCTGGCAGCACAGGAAATAACTGATCACATTGGTGCGCAGCACGCGTTCGAGGCGCTGCGCGGACATGTCGACAAGCCGGCATTTCTGCTCCAGCACGCCCACATTGTTGACCAGCGCCGTGAGCGTCCCCAGGCGCGCATCGACTTCCGCAAACAGTCGCGCCACGTCCGCTTCATCGCTGGCGTCGGCCTGCACGGCGATGGCCTCGCCCCCGCCGGCCACGATGCGCGCGCACAGCGCGTCGGCCGCCTGCGCGTCGCGCACATAGTTGATGCACACGGCATAGCCCTGGCGCGCCGCCAGCAGTGCCGTCGCCGCGCCGATGCCGCGGCTGCTACCGGTAATCAAGATCACTTCCTTCATCGTCCCTCCTGAATAGTTGTGGCTTCATCATACGCGGACGAAAAAAAACCCGCGCGCGGCGGGTTTTTCGTACTGACACATTCAATTTCGGAAATGCGTCATGGCGTAAGTGAGATGCTGCCACCAGTGTTCGCGCGACTGCACGGACGCCAGGCATTTCGCATCGACCTCGTTCTTGAACGCGGGGTCCACGCAAGCCTTGCTGGCCAGCGCATTGCGCTGGTTTTCCACGTTGACGATGGCAATCGCCAGCCACGCCACGAGGGCGAGGGCCAGTACGCACAGGGTCCAGGGCAGCTGTTTCATGACGTCTCCGCTTACTTCTTCGCTGGCGCCGGTGCGCGCTCTTTCAGCACGCGCGCCACCAGTTCATCCATCACGCGCAGGGTCGCCGCCTGGGTTTGCGGTTCGGACTGGCCCGGGCGCGACAGCTGCGCCGGCGACGTCACGAAGCGGCCATCGATGACGATGGTCGGCGCGCTCTCGATCTTGCTGGCGGTGATCAGCTGCTCGTTGCGTTTCAGCTTGGTCTGCACGCCGAACGAGTTGAACATGTCCAGGTATTTCGCCTTGTCGATGCCGTTCTTGACCAGCAGGTCGAGGATGGCGTCATCGCGGTTCAGGCGGTTGCGCTCGACGTGGATGGCGCGGAAGATCTTGTCGTGGAACTGGTCCAGCTGGCCCATCGCTTCCAGCGTGGCATAGGCGTGCGCCTGCGGGTCTTTCGGGCCGGTGGCGGCCAGGTGGACGCGGCGGAAGGCGATCTTGTCGCCCTGCTTCTTGACCCAGTCGTGCATCAGCGGATCGAGCACGTAGCAGTGCGGGCACGAATACATGAAGTACTCGACCACTTCCACCTTCTTGCCCGTGTCCGTGCGCACTGGCGTCGTGAGCGTGGTAAAGCCGGTATCGGCCGCCATGGCGCCGCCGGTGGCCGCCACCAGGGTGACGGCGGCAAGCAGGGGACGCAAGAAACGCAGAAAACGCATAATAATCCTTCATCATAAGTGGTCGTGAACGGGGCGAGATTACCACTTTTTGCGCCGGACGATGTCGCCCGGCCGGAAAAAAAGCGCTTTTATCCGCTCCGTTTGCGCCCGCTTAAGCCGCATTTAAGCCCCGCCGCGCCCCTGCCTCAAAAATGGTAGCGCGCCGACACGCGCAACTGGCGCGCGTCATTGAGGTAAATGCTGGAGCGGCAACCCGGCGCATCGCCGTAATGGCGGCGGTTGGCCAGGTTGCTGCCAGCCAATTCCAGCTCCCAGGCGCCCAGCTTGCGCACATAGCGCCCGTCCACGGTGGCAAACGCTGGCACTTGCGCCAGGCAGCTGCTGGCGAAATCGGGACCATAGCGCAGGGCGCGCAGCCATTGCACGCCGGCGTCGGCACTGGCACCGCCCTGCCCCGTCCAGTACAGGCGCAGGCTGGCCAGGGTCTTGGGCACGAGAGCGATGTCCGGGCCGTCGTAGGCGTAATCGTCATAGCGCGCATGCACCTGGCGCAACTCCCCGTCGAGGCGCCAGTCGCGCGCCAGCGCCATGCTGGCCTCGATGGCGACGCCGTCGCGGCGCGAGGGATCGAGGTTGCCCGCAAAGCCCAACTGGCCCAGGTTCTGGTCGAAGACGATCTGGTTGCTCAGGCGCTCGCTGAACACGCGCACGGAAGCGCTGCGCGCCGCATCGCCGAAGGTGGCACCCACTTCCATTTCACGCCGCAGCTGTCCCGCCAGCGGGCGGTAGCCGGCGCGGGTATAGCCATCGTCGTCGATGCGGTAGCTGCGCGCGGCCTTGGCATACACGCTCAGTTGCGGGCGCAGCTGCAGGCTGCCCTGCACGTCCCAGGCATTCTGGTTTTCCCAGTCGCTGCCACCGGCGGGCATGTCGGCCGGATCGAGCTGGAACTGTTCATGCCGCAGCCCCAGCAGCAGGCGCGGCGCATACGCACCGCCGAAGGCCAGCTCCTCGCGCAGCAGCAGCGCGCGCGAATACTGGCGGCGCTGCGCATCGCCCGCGCGGCCCGAGCGCCGCTGCCACTGCATCAGGTCCAGGCCCACTTCCGTATCCGTGCCCACGCCGCCCACCTTGCCGTAATGGCGCAGGCGGGGCGCCAGCTGCCGGCGGCGGCTGCTGTACGTCGATTCGCTGCTGCCATCCTCGCCCGCATAGTGGGCCGTGGCGCGCTTTTCCCGCTGCGACAGTTCCACGCCCAGCTCGAAACTGCCCACATAGCGCTGCACGAAGGCGCTGGCGCGCCGCACTTCATAGCGGTACAGGTCTTCCGGACGGGCCGCCAGCAAGGCCAGGAACGGCGCCTCGGGCGCCGGATAGCGGGTGTCCTGGTTCAGCTGGTCGGCGCTGAAGCCGAAGCGGCCCTGGCGCAGCTTCCATTCCGCGCCGCCGTTGAAGCCGCGCTGGTGAAACACGCTGCCATCGCGGTAATTGCCGTTGCGCAGGCCGTCGATGGCCACATCGAGCACCATGCCGCCCTGATCGCGCGACAGAGCGCCGCGCACGCTGTGCTGGCCGCCCTGCGCCAGTTCGGCGGACAAGTCGCCATGCGTGACGCCGGCCGCGCCACCTTCCACGCCTTCCTGCGCGCACGCCGGCATGGCCAGGGCGCACAACAGCAAGGTGCGCATGGCGATGGTCAGGGCGGAAGGGGCAGGCATCATGGCGGAAAGCTGGGTGCGCCACCGGGGCGCGCACGCACGGCAGCAGGAGGGATGGCAAAAGCGAATCATTATACGCACGGCGCGCGGCGCCGCAACAGCCGGCAAGGCTGCCTGCACAATTTATTGCTTATTTGTAATTTTTACAGGTATATTAATGAACGCCCGGCGATCCTGGGCGCAGCCGACTGCATTTGAAGATCATCAATCAGAAGTCACTGTGGGAGTCACGCATGGAAAGTCGTAGCACAACGCGCCGCCGCATTTCCCTCATCCCGGGCAAGTTCAAAGCCCTGTCCATCGCCGCCCTGCTGCTGACCGGCCTGGCCCTGCAAGCCGACCTGTTCGCCCAGCCGGATCAGGGCAAGCCCGCCAGCGCGCCCCTGCCCCTGGCGCCATCGGCCGACGGCATCGCCCTCGCTTCGCCGCATGCGTCGGCCGTCACCACGCCCAGCGCCAGCAACGCCTGGGGCGGTGCGCGCACGGGCGCGCAAGCGACCCTGTCGGACCGCGTGGTCGACTACCAGATCGAAGCGACGCTCGATCCCGTCAAGCACACGATAGACGGCCAGCAGAAGCTGCGCTGGCGCAACCGCAGCGCGCAAGCCGTCAGCAGCGTCTACCTGCACCTGTACCTGAACGCGTTCGAAGGCGAGCATTCGACCTTCTTCACCGAGAAGCGCAAGCTCGACACGGGCTTCCGCTCGGGCGTCGACACGCGCGACGGCGAGTGGGGCTACATCGAACTGCGCAGCATGACGCAGAACGGCGCCAGGGCGCCCTGGCATTTCGTCCAGCCCGACAACGGCCCGGCCACCGACCGCACGGTGGTGCGCGTCGACTTGCCGCAGGCCGTCGCGCCGGGCGCCGAGACGACGCTCGACATCCGCTTCTTCGACCAGCTGCCACGCGTCATCGCGCGCACCGGCTATTTCGGCAGCTTCCACCTGGTGGGCCAGTGGTTTCCCAAGATCGCCGTGCTGGAACTGCCCGGCGAACGGGGCGCCACGGCGCCGCGCTGGAACGCGCATGAATTCCACCTGAACTCGGAGTTCTACGCCGACTTCGGCCACTACGACGTGAAGCTGACCGTGCCCAAGGAATACACGGTGGGCGCCACGGGCGAACTGCAGGGCGCGCCGCAGGAAAAGAACGGCATGCTCACGCATCACTATGTGCAGGGCGACGTGCACGATTTCGCCTGGACGGCCGACAAGCGCAGCGCGCAACCGCTGCTGGGCAGCTGGAGCGGCCCTGGCAGCCCGCCCGTGGCCATCAAGGTGCTGTACCCGCCCGAGTACGCGTCAAACGCGGCGCCCGCGCTGCAGGCGGCCAAGGATACACTCACGTATTTTTCGCGCACCCTGGGCCCGTATCCGTACAAGACCCTGACGGTGGTGATTCCGCCGTTTAACGCGGCCGAAGCGGGCGGCATGGAATACCCGACCTTCTTCACGGCCTCTGGCTACGCCGGCCTGCAGCCGAAGACGGCGGCCGAATTCGGCCTCGATTTCGTCACCATCCATGAATTCGGCCATGGCTATTTCTACGGCATCCTGGCCTCGAACGAATTCGAGGAACCTATCCTCGACGAAGGCTTGAACGAGTACTGGGACCAGCGCATGCTGCGCGCGCGCGGACAGGATATCCACGCCACCACGCCCCTGCTCAAGCGCCTCGGTTTCGCTCCCGCCTTCAAGGTCTTCGAGTTCGAGCGCACGGCCGCACCGCGCCAGGACGCGGCCGACCCGCTGGGCCAGAACGCGTGGGACCGCCTGCAGGGCGTGGGCCCCGTGTACAGCCGCACGGCCACCACCCTGCGCGACCTGGAAGCGAGCATCGGCGGCGAGGCCATGGAACGGGGTTTCAAGGCCTACTATGAACAGTGGAAATTCCGCCACCCGAGCGTGGCCGACCTGCGCGAAGCGCTGGCCGAAGCGACGGGCCAGCGGCGCATCGTGGAACAGATCTTCGCACAGCAAGTGTATGCCAGCGCGAATATCGACGACCGCATCGGCAGCTTCACCAGCGACGAGCAGACGCCGCTGGCCGGCCTGGCGTTGGTGAACGGCAAGCGCGTGGAACACACGTCCGAGGCGCTGGAACAAGAAGAGGACAAGGTGCGCGAAGCGTGGGACAAGGCGCACCCGGACGCCAAGCCCGGCACGGGCCCCTATCCGTATCTGACCAGCGTGGTGCTGCGCCGCCGCGGCGCGCCCGTGCCGCAAGTGCTGCTGGTGAAGTTCGCCGACGGCACCTCCGAACGCGTGGTGTGGGATAACGACCAGCTGTGGCAGCGCTACACCTGGAGCAAGCCCGTGAAGGCCGTTTCGGCCGAACTGGACCCCGACCGCGTGCACTACCTCGACGTCAACAAGCTCGATGACAGCCGCACCTTGAAAGCCGACAAGTCCGCCGCGCGGCGCTGGAGCTTCGACCTCGCCGCCGCCTTCCAATACCTCTTTTCCCTGATTGCCACCGTATGAGCGCCACTTCCACGACACGGGCCAGCGGCCTGGCACTGACCACGCGCGCCAGCCGCGCCGCCCTGCAATGGCGCTTGCTGCTGCTGTGGGCCGGCCTGCTGCTGATCCCCACCATCGTTGCCGTCATCCCCCTCTGGCGCACCTTGAGCGCCAGCCTCGATCAGGCCGTGCATGCGGCGGCCCTGGCGCAGCAGCTCGACCTGATGACCCTGGCCGACCTGGCAGCCAATGCCAGCCGCAATGGCGCCGCCATCAGCCAGGCCGCCATCGCCGGCGTCGTCCTGACCCTGCTGCTGTCGCCGCTGCTGAGCGGCCTGGTGGTGACAGCCGCGCGCGCGCCGGCCCCATTGGGTTTCGGCCCCCTGCTGACGGGCGCCTTCAACGCATACGGCCGCATGCTGCGCATGCTGTTGTGGAGCATCGTGCCGCTGGGCCTGGCGCTGATAATCGGCGCCGGTGCGCTGAAACTGGCCGACAAGCACGCGGCGACAGCCATCCTGGAAGCGGACGCCGACCTGGCCCGTCACCTGGCCTTGCTGTTCGCGGGCGTGCTGTTCCTGCTGGCCTGCGCCACGCTCGATGCGGGCCGCGCGGCACTGGCCATCGACCGGCGCCGCACGTCGGCCGTCAAGGCATGGTGGCGGGGCCTCGGCATGCTGCGCCGGCGTCCGCTGGCCTGCCTGGCCATCTACCTCGCCATCACCGTGCTGGGACTGGCCCTGTATGCGCTGCTGGGCGTGGCGCGCCTGAACCTGGCCGGCCCGGGCCCGCTGGCCATCGTGGCCGGCTTGCTGGCAACGCAGCTGGCGGTGCTGGTGCTGGCGTGGATGCGCAGCGCGCGCCTGTTCGCGCTGATCAGCGTCAAACGCTCGCTCGCTTGATCAAGCTTGATCAAGCCCCCAGGCGCCCTTCATCGGCGAGGAAGTCGATGAAGGTGCGCACTTTCGAGGACAGGTAGCGGCGGCTCGTGTAGACGGCATACACCTTGCCGCCCGCCAGCTGGTAGCCGTCGAAGAGGCGCACCAGCCGTCCGGCCGCCAGATCCGCATCCGTCTGCCACGATGGCAGCAGCGCGATGCCCATGCCGTCGAGCGCGGCCGCGTGCAGCAGGCTTTCGTTATTGCATTGCAGGACGGGCGAGAACTTCACCGTCTCGCGTCCCTGCGGGCCGTCGAACGTCAATTCGTTGCCGTTCGATAGCAGCGAATAGCTGATCATCGCGTGCTGCGCCAGGTCTTGCGGCAGCTGCGGCTGGCCCGCGCGCGCCAGATAGGCGGGCGCGGCCACCAGGTGAAAGGCGATGCTGCCGATGGGCCGCGCGATCAGGGCCGGCGATGGCGCCTGACTCACGCGCAGGGCCAGGTCGAAGCCCTCTTCCACCAGGTTGACCACTCGCCCGCTCAAGTCGATGTCGAACGTCACTTCCGGAAAGCGCTCGCGGTAAGCCACGAGGGTGCGCGTAAAGATGGCGTTGGCGAACCAGACGGGCGCGCTCAGGCGCAGCATGCCGCGCGGCACCACGGTCGTGCGGCCGACCGTCGCTTCCACCTCGTCGAGGTTGTCGAGCATGTCGCGGCACTGTTCAAAATACACCTTGCCGATTTCCGTCAGGCTCAGGTGGCGGCTGCTGCGGTTCAGCAAGCGAGCGCCCAGGTGGCGTTCCAGGTGCATCACGTGCTTGCTGACCATGGCCGGCGACAGGTCGAGGCGCTCGCTGGCGCGCACGAAACTGTCCAGCTCTACCACGGCGCGAAACACGCGCATGCTGCGCAAGGTATCCATGACTGCCCGATCATCAACAAAATGGAAATGATATATCAATAATGGCGATCTTGATCAACTGGCTGGGGATGACTATCATCGATAGCATCAGCCATTCCACTGCGGAGCCGCCATGCAAGAGCACACTTTCCCTACCTATTTCCTGTCGCACGGCGGCGGCCCGTGGCCGTTCATGAAAGACCAGTTCGGCGGCCGCTACGACGTGCTGGAAGCGTCGCTGCAGGATATCCCGCGCCAGATCGGCGTGCGTCCGGAAGCCGTGCTGGTCGTCACGGCGCACTGGGAAGGACCGCAATTCCTCGTGTCGGCCAGCCCCCGGCCGGGCATGATTTATGACTATTCGGGCTTTCCGCCGCACACCTATCAAATCCAGTACCCGGCACCGGGCGCGCCGGCACTGGCGGCGCAGGTGAAACAGTTGCTGGACGCGGCCGGCCATCCGGCGCGCCTCGACCACGAGCGCGGTTTCGACCATGGCACCTTCAGCGCCCTGTTTCCCATCTACCCGCAGGCGGACATGCCGCTGGTGCAACTGTCGCTGAAACACGGCTACGACCCGCTCACCCACATCGAGGTGGGCCGCGCGCTGGCCAGCCTGCGCCGCCAGGGCGTGCTGATACTGGGCAGCGGCCTGTCCTACCATAATCTGCGCCAGTTCGGCCAGGCGGGCGCCGTCGCCTCGCACCAGTTCGACGCCTGGCTGCGCCAGACGATGGCCTTGCCGTCGGAACAGAGATTGGCGCAGCTACTGGCCTGGGACCGGGCACCGGGCGCACGCCAGGCCCATCCGCAGGAAGACCATTTGCTGCCGCTGATGGTGGCGCTCGGCGCGGCCGAACAGGAAGCGGCGCACGTGGCGTATCACGAGGAGGATTTTTTTGGAGCCTTGGCCGTCACCAGCTTCAAATTCGGATAATCCGGCAACGCATAAAAAAAGCGCCGCGACAGTGATGTCGCGGCGCTTTTTGTAAGCCGGGGTCAGACCCTCAACACCGCTAACGGCTGGTTCAGCGTCAACGTCACCGGGGGTCTGACCCCAGAATTTGCTTTGGGGTGAGTCAGCGCCCGTGAATTACGTCCCGCGCTTGCCGCGCGCCGCATTCTTCGCCTTCTCGGCAGCAATCTCGGCCGCCTTGGCCGCTTTTTCCGCCATCTCGGCCGCATGCTGGGCCATCAGAGCGGCGCGCGTGTCCGGCGTTTCCAGCGAGATGCGTCCCAGGATGCCGCTGCGGTAATCGAGCAGCAAGGTGTGCGACGCTTTCTCGAAATCGTAGTCGCCGCCCTTGATGCGGAAGCCGCGCTTGGCGGCGATGCCTTCGACCACGCCGATGGCGTCGACTTCACCGACCTTGGTGCCGTAGCGGGTTGCCAGCAAGTCCGGGTAGCGCTTGAGCAATTCCTCGGCCAGGAACACGGCCACTTCCTCTTCGATCAGCGCGTTCGAGCCGATGGCGTGGCTGGCGGCCAGCATCAGGCCATCGCTGGGGATGGCGATCTTCGGCCACAGCATGCCGGGCGTGTCGACGAGGATGGTGTTCTTGTCCAGGTACAGCTTTTGCTGCATTTTCGTCACGGCCGGCTCGTCGCCCACCTTGGCCACGCGCTTTTTCAGCAGCGCGTTCATCAAGGTCGACTTGCCCACGTTGGGGATGCCCATGATCATGATGCGCAGCGGCTTCGTCGGCACGCCGCGGTGCGGCGCCAGCGACTTGGCCAGGTCCGGAATGCGCGCCACGTCGCCCGGCTTCTTGGTCGTCATCGCATACGCGGTCACGCCTTCCTGGGCATTGAAATACGCGACCCAGGCGGCTGTCGCGGCAGGGTCGGCCAGGTCGGTCTTGTTGAGGATTTTCAGGCAAGGGCGCTGGCGGAACAGGCGCAGCTCGTCCACCATGGGATTGCAGCTGGCTGCCGGCAGGCGCGCGTCCACCACTTCAATCACCAGATCGGTGTTTTCCATGGTTTCGGCCGCTTTCTTGCGGGCCGCGTTCATGTGTCCTGGGTACCATTGTATCGCCATGCTCTTGCTTTCAAAATCGTTCAGTCAATCCGCTATTTTACGTGGTTGCCGCCACGACGTCCCATTTTCCACCGCCAACGCCAGCCGTGCGACGCGAACGAGACAATTGGTGATAATTTGGCAGTTACTCGAATGATAAGATCCGCAGTCCGTCCAGCCTGGCCGGTTTCCCCATTGCAAGTTCTACCTGGCACGCATTCCATGCATCTTCCCCGTTTTTTCCTCCTCGCCCCCCTTTGCGCCTGCCTCTTGCCCGCCATGGCCCAGGAACAAGCGGCGGCGCCGGGCGATGCAGTGCAGCAGGAAATGCAGCAGATTGTCGATGTGCAAGGCACACGCGATCCCGACCTGCGCCCCTACCGCACCATGCTCAAGGGACTTGACGCGTATGCCGACCACCAGCGCCTGGCGCCGGGCGCGCCGCTGCGCTTCATGCTGATCCCCGCCACGCCGAAGGCCAGGCTCGATGGCGTGACCCTGCACCTGTCGGCCGACAACCTGTCGATCCCCGTGCCGCTGGCGGCGGACGGCGGCTTCACCTTGACGCGCGACAAGACCGCCTACGACGCGAATGCCGACCTGATCAGTAACAAGAAGCGCGACACCCTGCGCTGGCGCGCCGACATCCACACGCCGGGTCTGCCCGCGAACGTGCGCCGCCTGGGCGACTTGCGCCTGGAATGCGAAATACGCTGGGCCGTCGAGCAGGACCAGCTGTCCTTCGTCCGGCGCAACCTGTTCCGCATGGCCGGCGGACCGTGCCACTCGTCGCTGATCCACGTGCCGTATCCCGTGTTCCGCAAGCTGCTTGCCGTGCAGGCGCGCTCGGGCGAGCGTACACTGGACGTCCGCATCACGGAAGACCGCCAGCGCTACGTGCCGCCGCTGCACGACCAGAGCTGGGACGACAATACCCTGCTGACCCTCACGTATGCCGATGACGGCAACATGGCGCAAGCCGCGCCCGCAGGGGCACTGCGCCAGTGATATCCACGCTGGAAACCATATCAAGCATTTCCATATGGATTCTTTTATTTACTGAGAGTAATAAAAAAGTGTGCTCTAATATCGCCTCTTAAATGAAAAGCAATAATTTTCCAGGCTGGCTCCCGCCAGATGCAGGGAGATAGGCGATGGGGAATGGCTCGATATGATGATGATGGAACACACTGGCAAGGCGCCCAAGCGCGTGCCGCGCAATGACTGGAAGAAGGAATGCCGGCAGTTGCAGCAGCAAGTGACGCAGCTGGAAGAGCGCCTGAAACGCCAGAGCGCCGACAGCTATGGCTTGCAAATGCTGTACGACCAACTGGTCAATGAAATCAAGCACCACCGCGACATGTTGCAACTCGACAGTTTTGATGCGGATAAATCATCGCTCGTCTACACGCAAGCCTGGCACCGCTTCATGGCCGGCGACGCGCTCGACTACCAGACGCACCGCCACACGAATTCCAGCAGCCGCCCCACCTTGCTGTAGCGCGCGAGGCCCTTACAGTTCCGCCAGCGCCTTCACGTGCGCCGCCACGCTGCGGCCCAGCGACGACAGGTTGTAGCCCCCTTCGAGGCAGCTGACGATACGGCCTTTGCCATACTGGCTGGCCACGGCCATCATCTGCTGCGTCATCCACGTATAGTCAGCCTCCACCAGGCCCATGCCGCCCACGTCGTCTTCGCGGTGGGCGTCGAAACCGGCGGAAATGAAAATCATCTGCGGCTGCTGGCGGTGCAGCGCGGGCAGCCAGTGGTCGAGCACCAGCTGGCGCACGGCGTCGCCTTTCGAGCGGGCCGGCACGGGCACGTTGACGCGCGTGTCGGTGTACGATTCCACGTCGCTGTACGGATAAAACGGGTGCTGGAAAAAGCTCACCATCAGGATGCGCGGATCATTTGCCACGGACTCGGCCGTGCCATTGCCATGGTGCACGTCGAAGTCGACGATGGCGACCCGTTCGAGCCCCCGAACGTCGAGCGCATGCTTGGCGGCGATGGCGACATTATTGAACAGGCAAAAACCCATGGGTTCGCTGGGCCGCGCATGGTGGCCGGGCGGGCGGATCGCGCAAAAGGCATTGCTGATCTCGCCATCGATGACGGCATCCGTGGCTGCCACGGCCGAGCCGGCCGCGGCCAGCGCCGCCTCGTAGCTGTGCGCGTTGAGCAGGGTGTCGCCGTCGAGCGGATAGTAGTCGCCTTCCTGCGGCACATTGTCGCGCACGAGGCCGATGGCCGTGGCGCTGTGGTTGCGCTCGATATCGGACAATTGCGCACGCACGCCGTCGCGGTGCTCGACCAGGTCGCTGATGTGCGCGAGTATCAATTGGTCATTGATGGCCTGCAAGCGGGCCGGCGATTCTGGGTGCCAGTCGCCCATTTCATGGCGCTGGCAATCGGGATGGGTATAAATGGCTGTGCTCATGCGCTGTACTGGTTACCTCTGTCTCTGTCCATTCTCCGGGAACACTGCATGGCATTCCTGTTCGCCCTGCGCGTTCTCGCATAAAATCACTGGCCGGTCTGTGCCGCTACTGCACTAATCTACCACGTGCACGGCACCGGCGGGCGGCACGGCTTGACCTGGCCAAAGCGATTGTAAATTAAATAATCCGTCTTACTGTGATAGAAATAGCATGTTTTCGAAAATACACCAGGCCGCACAGCAGATCGGCGAAGTTCTCGTCGGCAAACACTTGCAGATCCGCCAGACCCTCGCCTGCGTGCTGGCCGGCGGCCACCTGCTGATCGAAGACGTGCCCGGCGTGGGCAAGACGACTTTGGCCCACGCGCTGGCCATCTCGCTGGGCCTGCAATGGAAGCGCCAGCAATTCACGAGCGACCTGCTGCCCGCCGACGTGGCCGGCATGAGCGTGTATGACCGGGGCAGCGGCAGCTTCGTGTTTCATCCCGGCCCCCTGTTCACGCAAGTGCTGCTGGCCGACGAGATCAACCGCGCCACGCCGAAGACGCAATCGGGCTTGCTCGAAGCGATGGAAGAGCGGCAAGTGACGCTCGACGGCGTCACGCACGCGCTGCCGCAACCGTTTTTCGTCATCGCCACGCAGAACTGCGCGCACCAACTGGGCACCTTCCCCTTGCCCGAATCGCAGCTCGACCGTTTTCTCATGTGCGTGACCCTCGGCTATCCCGATGCGGCCGCGGAACGGGCGCTGCTGCTGGGCGCCGACCGCCGCGCCATGCTGCAAACCTTGCCGGCAGTAATGAATGCGGAAGAATTGCTGCAGGCGCAAGCGGGCCTGCGCGCCATCCACGCGTCAGTCGCCGTCGTCGACTATGTGCTGGCCCTCGTGCATGCCACGCGCGCGCCAGGCGTGTTTGCCGATGGCCTGAGCCCGCGCGCCGCGCTGGCCCTGCTGCAGGCGGCGCGCGCCTGGGCCGCGTTGGCTGGACGCGACCACGTCACGCCCGACGATGTGCAAGCCGTGCTGTTGCCCGTCTGCGCCCACCGTCTGCACGCCGCGCAAGGGTCCACCGATAGCCGCAGCCTGCTGCAGCACATGCTGTTGAGTATTCCCGTCTGACCGGCATGCGCTGGCTTACTATCCAATGGCTGCCGCCGCGCCCCTGGCTGGGCGCGCAACGCGTGCACATCCGTCCCTCGGGCGCGGGCCTGGCGTTTGCCGCGCTGCTGCTGGCGCTGTGGATCGCCGCCGTCAATTACCGCCTGGGCCTGGGCTATGCGCTCACGTATTTCGCGGCCGCCTGCGCCATTGCCGACATGCTGTTTGCCAGCCGCAATCTGGCGGGCCTGGCGCTGGCCGCCACGCCGGGCAAGCCCGTGTTCGCGGGCAGTCACGCCACGTTCACCTTGCGCCTGATCAACCGCAGCGCGCGCCCGCGCCATGCGATCCACGTGGCCATCAGCGGTTCGGCGGCAGCGCCCAGCCTGGCCGACATCGCCGCCCACGGTGAAACGGCCGTCAACATCGTCGTGGCCGCGCCGCAGCGGGGATGGCTGATTGCCCCGGCCGTGCGCCTGTCCGGCAGTTTTCCGCTCGGTCTGTTCCTTGCCTGGTGCCACTGGCAGCCCGAAGCGCGCGTGCTCGTGTATCCGCAGCCCGAACACAATGCGCCGCCGCTACCCTTGCCTGTCGGTACGGTACGGCAAGCACAGAGGCCAGGCTCGCCAGATTCGCCAGACTTGCCCGATGGCGCGCTGGAACTGGCCGGCGTGCGCGCCTACCAGCCCGGAGATCCCTTGCACCGCCTGGCCTGGCGCCAGATCGCCCGCCACGACGGCGAACATGTATTCAGCAAGCAATTCCAGCCTGCCGCCGATACGCCACAGGACGCAGCCCATGGCAGCGTCATGCTCGAGCATGCCGCCCTGCAGGCGCTGGCGCCGGAAGCGCGTTTGTCGCGCCTGGCCGCCTGGGTGCTGCAGGCGGAACGCACTGGCCTCCCATATGGCTTGCGCCTGGGCGCGCTGACTGTGGCGCCAGCCTTGGGCGCCCACCACCGCGACGCCTGCCTGCGCGCACTGGCCCTGCACGGTTCGCCGCACGATTTGCCACCAGCGCAGGCAACGCCATGAAGGCCTGGCTGAGCAACTTGCCGCGTGACAAGGCCGACATCGTGCTGCTGTTGCTGGCCGCCGCCATGGTGCTCGCGCCGCATGTGCGGCACCTGCCCCCGTGGCTGTCGGCCGCCGCTGCCGCCCTCCTGCTGTGGCGCGCCGTCATCACCATACGGGGCAGCCGCCAGCCGCAGCTGATCCTGCTCGCGCCGCTGGCCTTGCTGGGCATCGCCGGCGTCTACGCCAGCTATGGCACCGTGCTGGGACGCGATCCCGGCGTGGCCATGCTGGCCCTGCTGCTGGCCTTGAAATCGCTGGAAATGCATGGCCGGCGCGACATCTTCGTGTTTGTTTTCCTCAGTTTTTTCCTCCTGCTGGCGAACTTCTTCCATGCGCAAGACATCCTCAGCGCCGCCTGGATGTTGGCCACCGTCATCGTCCTGCTGGCCGCCCTGCTGTCGGCCCAGTACGGCGCCGTGCAGCCGCGCCTGGCACAAAGGCTGGGCTTGCTGGGACGCATGCTGGCGCTGGCCATCCCCCTGTCGGCCCTGATGTTTCTTGCCCTGCCGCGCGTGGACGGCCCCTTGTGGGGTACGGCACCGGACGGCGCGCAGGCGCGCACGGGCTTGTCCGACAGCATGCAGCCGGGCGCCATCGCTTCGCTGGCCCTGTCAAGCGAACCCGTCTTCACGGCGCGATTTTCCACGCCGCTCCCGCCGCAAGACCAGCTGTATTGGCGCGGCGTCGTGCTGGGCGACTTCGACGGCACCACCTGGACGCGGCGGGGCGCGAAGGGGCGCGCGCCTGCCAGCGACAGCCGGATAGACATCGCGCTGGAAGGCCAGCCCAGCCGCTATGAAGTCAGCTTGCAAGCGAGCGGCCAGCGGCGCATCTTCGCGCTCGATGTGCCGCGCAGCATCGAACGCCTGCCCGGCAACCCGTACGTCGTGTCGTCCGCGCTGGAAGTGCTGACCATACAGCCTATTACTTCGACCGTGCGTTACCGCGTCAGTTCCCAGCTCCGCTACCGGCTGCAGGCAAACCTGTCGCCAGAACAGCAGCAGCCATGGCTGGCCTTGCCCGCTGGCAGCAACCCGCGCAGCGTGGCCTGGGCCCGTGCCCTGCGCGGCCATGGCGCGCAGGCGCTGGCGCCGGCCAACGCCATTGCCGCCGTGCTTGAGCACTTTCGCCGCGCACCGTTCCGCTACACCCTGCAGCCACCGCTGCTGGGCAAGCATGGCATCGACGACTTCCTGTTTGGCACGCAGGCGGGGTTTTGCGAACATTACGCGGGCAGCTTTGTCGTGCTGATGCGCGCCATGGGCATCCCCGCGCGCGTCGTCACCGGTTATCAGGGAGGCTTGCGCAACGGTACGGACAACAGCCTGGCCGTGCGCCAGTCCGACGCCCATGCCTGGAGCGAAGTGTGGCTGGCGGGCCGGGGCTGGGTGCGCATCGATCCCACCAGCGCCGTCGCGCCCCTGCGCACGCAGCGCAACCTCGATGCCGCCTTGCCGCCAGCCCCGTCACCGCTGACGGCGTGGCGCGCCCTGGCCGGCCTCGATGGCGGCGCGCAAGGGGCGGTTGCCGCGTGGCGCCAGCAATGGCAGCAGGCCGAGCACGCCTGGAGCAGCTGGGTGCTCGACACCACGCCGCAGCGCCAGCGCGCCATGCTCGACGGCTTGAAAAACCTGCCGGCAAAAAAGCTGGCACTCGCGTGCGCCGTGCTGGCCCTGCTGTCCGCCGTGGCCGGTGGACTGGTCTGGTGGCGGCAGGCGCGGCAAGGCGACCCGCTCGATGTCCTGTACGCGCAATTTTGCCGACAGCAGGCGCGGCGCGGCTACAGCCGTGCGCCACATGAAGGCCCGCACGGTTATGCTGCGCGGTTGGCATCGGGCAAGACTACACCCGAGATGCATGCCGCCATCGCACAGTTTCTGGCAATCTATGCCGCGATGAAGTATGGTAATGCCAGCCCAGACGAACAACTCCGCGCGCGGCGCCACTTGCGCCGCCTGTTAACCCAATGCCGATGAGACGCTCCTTGTTACCGATCAAATACCCCGCCCTGTCCCTGCTCCTCTCCCTTCCCCTGTGCCTGGCCACCGCGCACGCCGGCGAAAACAGCAATATTTCCGCTGCCGACCGCGCCCGCGCCGTGCGCGCGGCCAAGGCGCCGCCCACCAAGGCAGCAGCCAAAAAGGCACCGGCGAAATTCGACTTCGAAGGCGAATTTGTCGACTATGCCAACTGGAAAGAAGTCCGCGCCTTCCTCGACGACATGTCCGCCAAACACGGCTTTGACCGCGCCGAACTCAACACCCTGATCGGCAAGGTCCGCTATGTCGAGTCGACCGTGCAACTGATGAAGCCCGCGCCGCCCGGCAAGCCGAAGAACTGGCAAGCGTACAGCGCCCGCTTCATCGAGCCGGTGCGCATCAATGCGGGCGTGAAATTCTGGGAAGAGAACGCGGAAGCGCTGGCACGCGCCGAACACGAATATGGCGTGCCGGCCGAGATCATCGTCGGCATCATCGGCGTGGAAACCGTGTACGGACGCAACACGGGTCGTTTCCGCGTGCTCGACGCGCTGACGACCCTGGCATTTTCCTATCCGGAAAGCCCGACCCGGGCCGCGCGCATGGAATTTTTCAAGGGGGAACTGGAAAACGCGCTGCTGTACGCGCGCAAGGATGGCATCGATCCCTTGACCCTGCTCGGCTCGTATGCGGGCGCCATTGGTCTGCCACAGTTCATGCCGAGCAGCATCATGAAATATGCAGTGGATTTCGATGGCGATAGCCACATCGACTTGCGCAATTCCACATCCGACGCCATCGGCAGCGTCGCGCACTTCCTCGTCGAGCACGGCTGGCGCCGCGATGACCCGGCCGTCAGCACCTATCCCGTCACCGTCTCTGCCAGCCGCGCGTGGGAAAAATTCATCGGCCAGGGCTTGCAAGCCAAGTACCGGCTGGGAGAATTACAGGAAGCCGGCGTGACAGCCGCCCCGTCCACGCCTCAGAACATGTTGTTCGGCCTGATCGACTTGCAAAATGGTTCCGAAGCAACTGAGTATCACTTGGCAACCAATAACTTCTTTGCTATAACTCAGTACAACAGAAGTTATTTTTATGCCATGTCCGTGATTGATTTGGGCAAAGCCATCAGTCAAGTGCGCGCACGCTAACCGAAAGTCAGTGTAAAGTTATAATATTACTTGTAAGAAAGCGTAAGGGATATTGAATCGACCAGCAAACAGGTCTATGGTAGGGCCGATAACATGTGCCAGCCTCGCTCGCCAGCCTTTGTGCGGCACGGAATGCAGTAATGGTTTTATACTTAACTTTTGTCAAAGTACAATTTTTGTTCTATCATAGAGCATAATAAAGAATAAATAGGTGTTGCAGCTAGACAACACCCATTCTGTACCACGCAAGATTACCGGGCTTTCCAGCCTGAAACTGAATCCTGTTGTACAATTGTGTATATATCATGAAAAACTGTATCCCGGATCGTACCGTGTGTGAATTCGTTCCTTTTAGTAAAGAATGAACATGAACGCAGCAAGAGCGAGCTCCGAGTGTTTTTTACTTTGCAGTGCAACTACAGAAGGAACAATAACATCATGACAAACCAAGTCGGCATTGATATGAACAGCGATTCGGACTCCGACGATCTGCTTCAGTACAACCCAAACAGACTGCTCGATACCCTGATCGAAAACCTGCGCCTGAAAAACGACGCAGCCTTGTCCCGCGCGCTGGAAGTGGCGCCACCGGTCATCAGCAAAATCCGCCACCACCGCCTGCCGGTCGGCGCATCGCTGCTGATCCGCATGCACGAAGTCAGCGACCTGAGCATCCGCGACCTGCGTTACCTGATGGGTGACCGTCGTAACAAATTCCGTATCAGCGACAAACAATTCAAGCCAAAAGAAGGCGAAACGCCACAAGGCTGATCCTGCCAGTTTTGCAGGTTTTCCCTCCCCGCCATGGGGAGGGGGTATTTTCAGCAGTTCTCAGGCCGTTCTGGCCGACATTAAAACAATCAAGCAGGAAACACGCCGGTCGAGAGATAGCGGTCGCCGCGGTCGCACACGACGAACACGATCGTCGCGTTTTCCACCGTCTGTGAAATGCGCAGCGCGATTTCGCAGGCGCCGGCTGCCGAGATGCCGCAGAACAAGCCCTCTTCCGCCGCCAGGCTGCGCGCCATGCGCTCGGCCACGCCCTGGCTCACGTATTCCACCTGGTCCACGCGCGACTTGTCGTAGATTTTCGGCAAGTACGCTTCCGGCCACTTGCGGATGCCGGGAATCTGCGAACCTTCCTCGGGCTGGGCGCCGATGATCTGGATCGCGGGATTCTGTTCCTTCAAGTAGCGCGACACACCCATGATGGTTCCCGTCGTGCCCATGGCGCTGACGAAATGCGTGACCCGGCCTTCCGTGTCGCGCCAGATTTCCGGGCCCGTGCTTTCATAGTGGGCGCGCGAATTGTCTTCGTTGGCGAACTGGTCGAGGATCACGCCGCGGCCATCCTTCTGCATCTGTTCGGCCAGGTCGCGCGCATATTCCATGCCGCCCGTCCTCGGCGTCAATAAGATATCGGCACCGTAGGCGGCCATGCTCTGGCGGCGCTCCACGCTCAGGTTGTCGGGCATCAAGAGCAGCATCTTGTAGCCGCGCAAGGCAGCGGCCATGGCCAGCGCGATGCCCGTATTGCCGCTGGTCGCCTCGATCAGGGTATCGCCAGGCTTGATGACGCCGCGCTCTTCAGCGCGCTTGAGCATGGACATGGCCGCACGGTCCTTCACGGAACCTGCCGGATTATTGCCCTCCAGCTTGCCCAGAATGACGTTGTTGCGCGCAAGCGCATCGGCGCCCGGCAAGCGCGTCAGCTGCACCAGCGGGGTATTGCCTATCGTATCTTCAAGTGTCTTGTAAGCCATCGTGTCTGTTTGAGTGGAGTCAACAAAGACCCATTCTAATATGAGATGCTGGCCCGCGTATCGCTGATCGGTGGCCGCATTGGGGCCAGTTTGCGCGTCCGGCTGCGCCGCCACCGGCCGCATGGCGCCTGCTGCGCTGCCATTTCCGGGCGTGCACAAGGGATATTGCGGCAGGCGCGCGCCGCATGCGCTAGACTCGTCACTATTAGTTATTTTTGTTATTTGCTTATTCAGTCTCCGAACGGACTCGCCATGGCCAGCAGCACACCCGAATTCATTCCCGAAACGACGCAGGACGATCCCGTCCAGTTCCCCACGCTCGACTTGCACGGCCGCAGCCACCAGATTTCGCCCGTCTTCAATGGACTCGAACTGCAGCGCTTGCAGCGTTATGGCACGCGCCATCACTTTGCCGATGGCGAGACGCTGTTCGAGGCGGGCAGCAGCAGCTTCGGCATGCTGGTCATACTGTCCGGACGGGTCAGCATCAAGCGCCATGAAGTGCTGGGACAGGCGTCCGTGCTGCGCGAAGTGGGCGTCGGCCACTTCATTGCCGAGGTGGCGCAATTGTCGGGCCGCCCCACCCTCGTCAACGGCAACGCCGTCGGTGACGTGGAATTGCTCGACATCAGTTCGGAATCTCTGCGCGCACTGATCGTCGCGGAAGCGGAAATGGGCGAACGCATCGTGCGCGCCCTGATCCTGCGCCGCGTGGCGCTGATCGAATCGAATTCAGGCGGTCCCGTGCTGGTGGGACCGCGCGGCAATGGCAATCTGTTCCACCTGCAAAGTTTTCTGTCGAGCAATGGCCACCCGCACACGGTGCTCGATCCAGCCACGGATGCGGCCGCCGCCGCGCTGGCCGGGCGCTACCAGCCCACGCCGCAGGAATGGCCGCTGGTCGTCTGCCCTGACGGCAAGATCATGAAAAATCCCGGCAATGCGGAACTGGGGCGCTGCCTGGGCATGCTGCCCGATTTGTCCGGCGACAAGATCTTCGACGTGCTGGTGGTGGGCGCCGGACCGGCCGGCCTGGCCACGGCCGTGTATGCGGCATCCGAAGGCTTGACCGTGTTGGCGCTCGAGCAGCGCGCGTACGGCGGTCAGGCGGGCGCCAGCGCGCGCATCGAAAACTACCTGGGTTTTCCCACCGGCATCTCCGGCCGCGCGCTGGCGGGACGCGCCTACGTGCAGGCGCAAAAGTTCGGCGTCGAGATCGCCACGCCGGCCAGCGCCGCCAACTTGCTGTGCGACACCTGGCCCCTGCGCGTCAATCTGTGCGACGGCACGCAGGTGCGCGCTCGCACCGTGGTGCTGTCGTGCGGCGCGCGCTATCGCCGCCCCTCGCTGGCCAACCTGAAAACGTATGAAGGACGGGGCGTGTATTACTGGGCCTCGCCCATCGAAGCCAAGCTGTGCCGGCAAGAAGAGATCATCCTCGTTGGCGGCGGCAATTCGGCTGGCCAGGCGGCCGTGTTTCTCTCCGGCCACGCCGCCAAAGTCCACATGGTGATCCGCGGCGAAGGTCTGGCGGCCAGCATGTCGAGCTATCTGATCGAACGCATCGCCGCCACGCCCAACATCACCTTGCACACGCACACGGAAATCATCGCCCTCGAAGGCGACGACGATGGCTTGACGGAGGTGCGCTGGCGCAACAACCAGACGGGCAAGGAGTGCGATTGCGCCGTGCGCCGCGTCTTCCTGTTTGTTGGCGCCGATCCGAACACGGACTGGCTGCATGACTGCGCCGTGGCCGTCGACGAACAGGGCTTTATCCGCACGGGCTTCGACGTCACGCGCGCCGAATGCCGCGCCCACGGCCACACTGTGTATCCACCTGACTTGCCGGACCGGGCCGCTCTGGAAACGAGCGTGCCGGGCGTGTTCGCCATCGGCGACGTGCGGGCCGGCTCCACCAAGCGCGTGGCCGCCGCCGTCGGTGAAGGCGCGGCCGTCGTTTCCCAGATTCACGGCTTTCTTGCGCGCCAGCCCGTCGGTTCCTGATCAGCGCAATGGCATGGAATACGTGGCCACGCTGACATTGCCATCGCGGTCGATGGCCTGGACGCCAAAGAAATAGTTGTCTTTCGACAGCTTCACCCTGGCCTCGGTGACATTGCCCACGTCCTGCGCGCCCTGCCACTGGTCGGCCGTCGTGGCGCGCCAGACGATGCGGTAGCCGGCCAGGTCCGGTTCCGTATTCGGCTGCCAGACCAGCGAGGTGGCGTTTTCCAGCTGGGCCGTGCGCACCTGCACGCCGGCGGGCGCGGCCGGCGCCAGGGCCAGTGACGCGAGCGCCGCCGCATTCACGCGCGCCACTTTCGCCACGTAGTCATAGTCGACGAATTGCGGCAAGTCGCCGTACTGCACGCCGTTCTCCACGCGCACATCCTGATGCTGATGGGCAAAATCCTCGTGCGGTTCCGTGAAACGCAGCGCCGCGTACCCTTGCGCGAGGAAGGGCATATGGTCGCCGCCGCGCAGGTAGCGGTCGGCGCGCTGGATGACGTTGACCGTAAAGCCGGGCACATAGCGCTCGCCCACCTGTTTCACATGGCGCGCCAGCTGGCGCGAAATCGAATCGTTTTCACCGCCCGTCGCCACCAGGGCGCGCACGCCGTCGCTCATCTCCTTCACGGCCGGGATGCCTTCGGCAAACAGGCGCACCTGGCCGCCATCGACGGTGCCGTCTTCCGCGCGCGAACTGCCGATGATGTCGTTATTGAGCATGCCGGCGATGTTGAGATTTTTCAATTTTGCCTGCTGCGCCCAATGGCCGGAACCCAGCAACCCCTGTTCCTCGGCCGCTACGGCCATGAAGACGATGGTGGCGTCGAAGCGGTAGCGCGCCATCGCGCAAGCCATCTCGATCACGGCCGCCGTACCGGATGCGTCATCGTTGGCGCCGGGCGCGTCGCCCTGCGCATCCATCACGTCGGTGGCGCGCGAGTCGTAATGACCGCTGACGACATAGATACGTCCAGCCGACTGCGGCTGGCTGCCGGGCAGGGTCGCCATCACGTTGACGATGTCCGTCGGCCGCGCAATGCGCTTCGACACGGGCGCGATATGGCTGTCGAACGCTACCTGCAGCCGTCCGCCCGCCTGCGCGCCACAGCGCTCCAGCTCGGCCTTGATCCAGCGTCGGGCCGCGCCGATGCCGCGCGTGTCGGACACGGTATCGGACATCGTGTGGCGCGTCTGGAAGCCCACGAGCTTGCGCACATGCGCCTCGATGCGCTGCGGCGAAATGTCGGCCACCACCTGCCGTATCTGCTGCTGGGCCGGTTCGGTGCCCGGCGCCGCCGCCGCGCCCGCCGACAGCAGGGCTGCCGTCACTGCCGTCAAAATCCTTACCATGCGTGCATCCCCCCGATGATTGATCAAGCTGGCCATTCTCGCATTTTTGACGGCAGGCAAGGATGTTCCAGGATGAAAATCGTGCGTTATAGAAACTGCTACAATCGGCTGTTGCCCCGCTCACGAAAGACACCGCATGCGCCTGACCACCCTTCACTCCGCACGCCGCAGCCTGCGCGCGGTCCGCTGACGGTGCGCCGCATGCTCGTCAAATTGCTGCTGCTGGCCACCTTGTTTGCCATGCTCAGCATCGCCGCCCTGTACAGCTACGGGCGCTTCGCCGAACGCTCGCTGGGCGCGCCGGGCACGGCCTTGCCCGTGGCGATCGATGCCACCCAGCTCGACCGCGTGCTGGCGCCGCAGCTGGCGCAACGCCCGGGCCACAGCGGCACGGCCCTGATCGACGACAATCTGGAAGCGTTCGCCCTGCGCGCCCTAAGCGCGCGCGAAGCGGGCCGCAGCCTCGACCTGCAATACTACATCTGGCATAACGACGTCACGGGACGCCTGCTGGTGCGCGAACTGCTGCGCGCGGCCGACCGCGGCGTGCGCGTGCGCGTATTGCTCGACGATATCAACGCACGGGGCCAGGACGCGGCCATCCTCGCGCTCGACAGCCATCCGCTGATCGACGTGCGCATCTTCAATCCGGGCCGCAACCGCGACGGCATCTGGATGCGTGCCGTGGAAATGGCCTTGCGCGCCGTCAGCCTGAACCGGCGCATGCACAACAAGGCCTGGATCGTCGATGGCAGGGTCGCCCTCGTCGGCGGACGCAATATCGGCGATGAATACTTCGATGCCGCCGAACAAGTCAATTTCCAGGATGCCGACTTGCTGCTGGTGGGGCCCGCCGTGCAACAGACGAGCGACATCTTTGACCGCTTCTGGAACAGCCGCGCCGTCATCCCCATCGGCGCCTTGCACGAGGGCAAGGACGCGGGTGCGGCTGAACTGCAGGCTGTGCGCGCCCGCCTCGACGCACTCACGGGCGAACTGGGCGCTTCTCCCTACCTGCGCCAGCTGACCGATGCGGGCCAGCTGCAGGCCCACCTCGATGGCCGCGTGCGCCTGCACTGGAGTACCCAAGTACAAGTATTGTCGGATCCGCCGGAAAAAGCCGCGCCCATCGCCAGTTTGCAGCGCAGCGAGCACTGGCTCATGCACAGCTTGCTGCCCCTGCTGACGGACGCGCGCGAGGAAGCGCTGCTGACCTCACCCTATTTTGTGCCCGGCGCGGAGCTGACGCAGACCCTGGCCGACAAGGTCGCGGCCGGCGTCAAGGTCCAGGTGCTGACCAACTCGCTGGCCGCCACCGACGTGGCCCTCGTCCATGCGGGCTATGCGCGCTACCGCCAGATGCTGCTGGGCGGCGGCGTCGACCTGTTTGAATTGAAGACCCAGCACCGCAAGCGCATCAGCCTGATGGGCTCGAGCCGCGCCAGCCTGCATACCAAGGCCGTGGTGGTCGATGGGCAACGGGGCTTCGTCGGCTCCTTCAACCTCGACCCGCGCTCGGCCCAGCTGAACACGGAAATGGGCGTGCTGTTCGACGATGCCGCGCTGGCGGCGGACATGCGCACGCTGTTCCTGCACTCGACGGCGAGCGACACCAGCTACCGTTTATTCCTCGACAACGGCGCCCTGCGCTGGTCCGACGCCACCGAAGAGCCCGCCAAAGTGTGGACGCAGGATCCGGAAACGGGCTTCTGGCGCCGCACGCTGGTGTCCGTGATGCGCTGGCTGCCGATCGAGTCGCAGCTGTAGCCACATAAAAAAAACCCCGCGCGGCCGGTACCACGCGGGGTTTTCTTCTCGTGCTGCGCGGCACCACCACGCAACACGCCTTACAGCAACACGCTTACTTTTTCTCGGCTTCTGCCTTCTTCGCATCGGCCGCAGCCAGCTTGGCTTCCTTCTTCGCAGCCGCTTCCGCAGCCTTGGCTTCTTTCTTGGCGGCAGCAGCCGCCTTCTTCTCGGCAGCAGCTTCCTTCTTCATTTCAGCAGCCGTTTTCACGGGAGCGGCATCGGCGGCGGCTGGCGCAGTGGCGGCGGCAGGGACGACCTTGGCTGCGGCTGCATCTTTTTTCGCGGCGGCAGCGGCGGCCTTGGCTTCTTTCTTCGCAGCAGCAGCTTCTTTCTTCGTTTCAGCGGCTGTCTTGGCTGGTGCCGCAGCGGTGTCGGTCGCAGCAGCTGGCTTCGGTGCGGCTTCTTTCGCTGCAACTTCCTTCACAGCAGCGTCCTTTTTTGCCGGGGCAGCTTTCGCCGCCGGAGCGGGCGCCGCTGGCGCGCCGGACATGGACTGGCCATTCACCTGCAAGCCCGCTTCCGACAGCTTCACGGAACTTTTCGGGCCGATGCCCTTCACGCGGCTTTCGAAATCGGCCCAATCCTTGAAGGCGCCGCCCTTGGCACGTTCATCGATGATGGCTTTCGACGTGACGGGGCCGATGCCCTTGACGCTGTCGAGTGCCGCCTGGTCCGCCTTGTTGACATCAACCTGGGCAAAGGCAAAGCCCATCGTCGCAATCAAGGTGGCGATGGCCAGCAGTATTTTTTTGAACATGGGTATCTCTCCGTGGTGTGGTTTCAAGATGACTCGAACGCAAGGGAAGAGCAGCGCCTTAACGGCTTTAACGGCTGTGGCGTGATACGGTTGACAAGACTGGACAGCGGAAGGAGGGGAAAACCTGCGCCAGATCAAACGGCCTGGCGCAGGCAAGATGCGGATTAAAGCAACATAGTTACTGCGGGAACAGCTCGTCGCGGGTGACGGTGGCCGTGCCCAGCTTGCCGACGACGATGCCGCCAGCCCGGTTGGCCGTGCGCACGGCCTCGCCCAGGCCCATGCCGGCGCCCAGCATGGCCGCCATGGTGGCGATCACCGTGTCGCCGGCGCCCGAGACGTCGAACACTTCGCGCGCATCGGTCGGCATGTGCAGCACCTCATCGGCCGTGTACAAGCTCATGCCTTCTTCCGAACGGGTCAGCAGCAAGGCGTCCAGGCCCAGCTGGGCGCGCATCTGCTGCGCGCGTTCCGTCAGTTGCTCTTCCGTGCTCCAGTTGCCGATCACGCGGCGCAGTTCCGATTTATTCGGAGTGAGCACTGACGCTCCTGTATAGCGGCTGAAATCATCACCTTTCGGGTCGACCATGACGATCTTGCCGGCCGCACGTGCCGCCTTGATCATCTCGGCCACGTTCACCAGGCTGCCCTTGGCGTAGTCCGACAGGATCACCACATCGTAGTGCGGCAAGAGAGCATTGAACTGCGCCAGCTTGTCGCGCAGCACCGTATCGCTGGGCGCATCCTCGAAATCAATGCGCAGCATCTGCTGCTGGCGGCCGATCACGCGCAGCTTGATGATGGTGGAAATGGCCGCATCGCGCTGCAGATAGCTGTGGATGCCGCCGCCCTCGAGCAGGCGTTCGACCTGGCTGCCGGCCTCGTCGTCGCCGACCACGCCCAGCAAGCTCGTCTTCGCTCCCAGCGCGGCCGCGTTGCGCGCCACGTTGGCCGCACCGCCCAGGCGCTCTTCGCGCTTCTCGATGCGCACGATGGGCACGGGCGCTTCCGGCGAAATACGGCTGACATCGCCGAACCAGTAGCGATCCAGCATCACGTCGCCCACCACCAGCAGGCGTACCTGGGCCAATGCGGCCGGCGCCGTCAAGGCGACCACCTCTTGGGCGCTCATGCGCGCGTCAGGATCGAGCGACCGATCCCGTGGTATTCGATGCCGTTCTCGGCCATGACGGCCGGCTCGAACAGGTTGCGCCCGTCAAAGATCACGGCCTGCTTCAGGCGCGCCTTGACCTGCTCGAAGTCGGGGCTGCGGAAGGCTTTCCATTCGGTCACGATGACCAGCGCATCGGCATCCTGCAGCGCATCCTTCGAACTGTCGGCAAAACGTACCTTCGCCAACTGCTCCGGCGTCAAGTCCAGCTGCAGCACGCGGCGCGCCTCGGCCATGGCGACGGGGTCGTACACGGCCACGGTGGCGCCGCGCGCCAGCAAGTCGGCCAGCAGCACGCGGGCCGACGCTTCGCGCATGTCGTCCGTATTCGGCTTGAAGGCCAGGCCCCACACGGCGAAATGCCGGCCCGTCAGATCTTCGCCGAAGCGAGTAACCACTTTGCGTCCCAGCACCTGCTTCTGCTGGTCGTTGACGGCTTCGACGGCGCGCAGGATCAGCAATTCCTGGCCGTGGCCGCGCGCCGTGCGCTCGAGCGCCTGCACGTCTTTCGGGAAGCACGAACCGCCATAGCCGCAGCCGGCGTACAGGAAGCTGTAGCCGATGCGCGGGTCGGAGCCGATGCCGTGGCGCACGGCTTCGATGTCGACGCCCACCTTGTCGGCCAGGTTCGCCAGTTCATTCATGAACGAGATGCGCGTGGCCAGCATGGCGTTGGCCGCATACTTCGTGAATTCGGCCGAGCGCACGTCCATCCAGTAAGTGCGTTCGTGGTTGCGGTTGAACGGCGCGTACAGGCTTTTCAGCAATTCGCGCGCGCGTTCGCCTTCCGGCGTGGCGTCGACGCCGATGACGATGCGGTCGGGGCGCATGAAATCTTCGACGGCCGCGCCTTCCTTGAGGAATTCCGGGTTCGACGCGACCGAGAACGTGGCGGCCACGCCGCGCGCATCGAGTTCGCCCTGAATGGCGGCGCGCACTTTTTCGGCCGTGCCGACGGGCACGGTCGACTTGTCGACGATGACCTTGAAGTCCGTCATGTACTTGCCGATGCCGCGCGCCGCGGCCAGCACGTATTGCAGGTCGGCCGAGCCGTCTTCATCGGGCGGCGTGCCGACGGCGATGAATTGCATCACGCCGTGTGCGGCCGCCGCTTCAATGTCGGTGGAAAAGGTCATGCGCCCGGCGGCGCGGTTGCGTGCCACGACTTCTTCCAGGCCCGGTTCATGGATGGGAATGCCGCCGCTGTTGAGCAAGGCGACCTTTTGTGCGTCCAGGTCGAGGCAAAAGACGTCGTTGCCCAGCTCCGCCAGGCAGGCGCCGGTCACGAGGCCAACATAGCCGGTGCCGATAATAGTGATTTTCATGGATGTACCGTATGGATAAAAAGCAGGTCCTACATAGAAGTACACGCCACATTGCTCAGGGCAAGGTGACGTGTACGAATCAGTTCATGACATTGAGTTCTTCGGTGCGGCGCGGTGGATAGGTTTCCCACTTGTTGCAGCCAGGGCAGTGCCAGTAGAACTGGCGCGCCTTGAAGCCGCAGTGGCTGCACTGGTAGCGGGCCAGCTTCTGCGTGTAGCCGTGCACGAGGTTTTTCACCATCGACAGCTCGGACCAGATCGCGGCCGGCGCGTCCATCATGCGCGCTTCCAGCAGTTTATCGAGGCCCAGCAGGGTCGGCGTGCGGCGCAGCTCGGCGCTGACCAGCTGCTTCGCCGCTTCCACGCCGTCGAGCTCGATGACGGCCTTGAAGACGACTTCGATCAGGTCGATCGACGACGCCTCTTCCAGGTAGGAACGCAGCAGGTTGACGCCTTCCTGCGCACGGCCCAGCTTGGTGTAGCCATCCATCAGGCGCTGCGCCACCAGGGCCACGTGCGGCACGCTTTGCTGCTCCACGCGGCGCCAGGTGGTCAGCGCGCCTTCCACGTCGCCGCGCGCCAGCAGCACGTCGCCCGTCAGGATGGTGGCGCGCACGCTCTTGCGGTCCGTCTGCAGGGCTTTTTCCAGCAGCGGCATGGCGTCGTCCGGCTTCATGTGCACGAGCGCGTCATGCGCCAGTTCGCAATAGAACTGGGCGATTTCCTTCTGGCGCGCACCGGCGCCCGATTCCTGCAAGCCCACGGCCGCTTCGATGGCGCGTGGCCATTCCTTTTCGCGCTGGTAGATTTCCAGCAGCGCACGGCGTGCCTGGGCCGCATATTGCGTGTCGATCAGGCTGTTGAAGGTTTCTTCGGCGCGGTCCAGCAAGCCCGCCTTCAGGTAATCCATGCCCAGCTCATAGGCGGCATGGCCCTGCTGTTCCAGCGGCAAGTCCGGGCGCGCCAGCAAGTTCTGGTGCACGCGGATGGCGCGCTCCGTTTCGCCGCGGCGGCGGAACAGGTTGCCCAGCGCAAAGTGCATATCGGCCGATTCCGGGTCCAGCTTGACGACTTCGATGAAGGCGTCGATGGCCTTGTCATGCTGCTCATTGAGCAGGAAATTCAAGCCCTTGAAATAATTGCGCGGCAGGCTGCGCGATTCGGACACCAGTTGATGAATGTCCACACGCGCGGCAATCCAGCCCAGCGCGAAAAACATCGGGATACCCAAGAGCCACCAGAGTTCAAAATCCATGCGATTGTTTTTATTCGAGTAAGAGAGATAGGAGCGACGGCGGCGCTTACTGCGCGCTCACGCTGTCCGGTTGCGGCTGGACATTGCTGGCCACGCCAACGGTCTGCAGCGCGGCAATGGTGGTTTTTTGCTTGGTCGCTTCGCGGCGGTGACGGAACACGGTCGGCGTCAGGGCCAGTACGCCCAGGCTCGCGCCAGCGACAAAAAAGCCCAGCAGCATCAGGACCAGGGGGCCGCGAATTTCATAATTGAGGAAAACATGCAGGTCGACAACCTGCGCATTCTTCAGCGCAAAACTGAAGAACAGGACGAAAAGAACACAGCCAACGATGGTGGAGATGATTTTCATCGATAGGTCCAGAAAGAACAAAAAAAATGCCCGTGCCACATGACACAAACGTAGAGTGCTGATCAAACCGTAGCGAGCGGCAGTGATTTGTGGCCGAGAAGCGCAACCGTACTGAAGTACGGTGAGCATCGCCGGCCGCAAAGCGCGCCGCGCAGCAGGTTTGAGCAGTGCTCTACAGCATATTAACAAAAAAAAGCGGCATCCAAGGACGCCGCTCTTTATGTCGCCTTCCAGCAGACGATTAATCCTCGATGATCGGTTGCCCGACCATCGCGTCCACGCGCTCGCGCAACTGTTTGCCCGGTTTGAAGTGCGGTACCCGTTTTTCGGGAACCATCACCTTGTCGCCGGATTTCGGGTTGCGGCCGATGCGCGGGGGCCTGCTGTTCAGGGCAAAACTGCCAAAACCGCGGATCTCGATACGCTGACCGGTCGCCAGGGCGTTGGTCATCGCATCGAGAATGGTCTTGACGGCATACTCCGCATCTTTCGCCACCAGCTGAGAATAACGCTCAGCGAGGCGGTTGATCAGCTCGGACTTTGTCATCTGCCGTATCCGCAGTCTTAGTTCTTGTTATCGAACTTAGCTTTCAACAAGGCGCCCAGGCTGGTGGTGCCCGAAGCTGCGTTGTTGTCGGTAGCTGCCATCTTCTGCATAGCTTCCTGGGTTTCAACGTTGTCTTTCGCTTTGATCGACAGTTGGATACCACGGGCTTTGCGGTCGATGTTCAACACCATAGCTTCGACGGTGTCGCCGACTTTCAGGTGCGTACCAGCATCTTCAACGCGGTCGCGCGAGATTTCGGAAGCGCGCAGGTAGCCTTCAACTTCTTCGGACAGTTGGATCACGGCGCCTTTAGGCTCAACCGATTTAACGGTACCGGTTACCAGCGAGCCTTTGTCGTTCATGGCTGCGAAGTTGTTGAATGGGTCACCTTCCAGTTGCTTGACGCCCAGGGAAACACGCTCGCGCTCAACGTCGATGGCCAGAACGATGGCTTCCAGTTCGTCACCTTTCTTGAAGCGACGCACGGCTTCTTCGCCGGTTTCGGTCCAGGACAGGTCGGACAGGTGCACCAGACCGTCGATGTTGCCGGCCAGGCCGATGAACACGCCGAAGTCGGTGATCGATTTGATCGCGCCGCGGACTTTATCGCCCTTCTTGTGGGTAACGCCAAAGTCATCCCAAGGGTTGGCTTTGCACTGTTTCATACCCAGCGAGATACGACGACGCTCTTCGTCGATTTCCAGAACCATCACTTCTACTTCGTCGCCCAGTTGGACAACTTTGTTAGGAGCAACGTTTTTGTTCGTCCAGTCCATTTCGGAAACGTGTACCAGACCTTCGATACCCTGTTCCACTTCAACGAACGCGCCGTAGTCGGTCAGGTTCGTTACTTTACCGAACAGACGGGTGCTTTGTGGGTAACGACGGGACAGACCGGTCCAAGGATCGTCGCCCAGTTGTTTCACGCCCAGCGAAACACGGTTTTTCTCTTGATCGTATTTCAGGACTTTGGCGGTGATTTCTTGGCCAACCGTCAGAACTTCCGACGGGTGACGTACACGGCGCCATGCCAGGTCGGTGATGTGCAGCAGGCCATCGATACCGCCCAGATCCACGAACGCGCCGTAGTCGGTGATATTTTTGACGACGCCGGTCACGACCGTGCCTTCTTTCAGCGTTTCCATCAGTTTCTGACGCTCTTCGCCCATCGAAGCTTCGATGACGGCGCGGCGGGACAGAACCACGTTGTTACGCTTGCGATCCAGCTTGATCACTTTGAATTCGAGGGTTTTGCCTTCGAATGGGGTCGTGTCTTTGACAGGACGGGTATCAACCAGCGAGCCCGGCAGGAATGCGCGGATGCCGTTGGTCAACACGGTCAGACCGCCTTTGACTTTACCATTGACGGTACCGACGACGATTTCGCCCGATTCCATCGCTTTTTCCAGAGCCAGCCACGAAGCCAGACGCTTGGCTTTATCGCGCGACAGGATGGTATCGCCGAAACCATTTTCCAGCGATTCGATCGCCACGGAAACGAAGTCACCAACTTTGACTTCCAGTTCGCCGTGGTCGTTCTTGAATTCTTCGACAGGGATGAATGCTTCGGATTTGAGGCCAGCGTTCACGATCACGAAATTGTGGTCGAGGCGCACGACTTCAGCGGAAATAACTTCGCCGGAGCGCATATCTTGACGCGACAACGATTCCTCGAAGAGCGCAGCAAAACTTTCCATACCGGTAGATTCGTTAGTTGTAACAGTAGACATAGGGTTCACACAGGTTATCCAGCAGAGATCGCACGATGCGACTTAAACTGGGTTAGGTTTTTGACACACCCGGACAGGCCAGGAGCCGTCAACGGGCACCACATAGCACAACAACACGCTATTTTGCTGCGGCGGCATACCATTTCAACACGGTTTCAACGGCAACATCTGCCGTCATTTCCGACGTATCGAGGACATGCGCCCCTTCCGCGGGGACCAGCGGCGCAATCGCACGGTGAGTATCACGTTCGTCCCGCGCCTGCAAATCCATCAGAAGGTCTTCCATATTAGCAGAAAAACCCTTGTCTATCAATTGCTTGTAGCGCCGTTGCGCGCGCGCCTCGACGCTGGCCGTCAGGAACACCTTCAATTGGGCGTGCGGGAAGATCACCGTGCCCATGTCGCGCCCGTCGGCCACCAGGCCCGGCGTCTTGCGAAAGCCCAGCTGCAAGCTGACCAGGGCCTGGCGTACGGTTGGCAACACGGCAATCTTCGACGCCGTATTGCCCACTTCTTCGGCACGGATCTGCTCGGTGACGTTTTCCTGCGCCAGCAGGATCTCGCCATTGGCAAAGTGGCAAGGCAAGTGCTCGGCCAGCTTCGCCAGCGCATGCTCGTCGCGCAAGTCCGTGCCGCGGCGCAGCGCGCTCAAGGCCGTCAGGCGGTACAGCGCACCCGAGTCCAGGTAATGAAAGCCCAGCTTGTCGGCCACGCGGTGCGCCACCGTGCCCTTGCCGGAAGCGGTGGGGCCGTCGATGGCGATGACTGGGATGTGGGAGGTCGGCATAGTATGAGCAATCAATTAAATCAAAGTGTCTTTGGAAATCCCCGCAAACGCGGCGAAATACTCGGGGAAGGTCTTGGCCACGCATTTCGGGTCGTTGATGCGCATGTCGTTGCCGCGGCGCGCGGCGCCATCGAGCGAGGCCAGCGAGAAGCACATGGCCATGCGGTGGTCGTCATAGGTGTCGATGGTGGCGGCGGCGATCTCGGCCGGCGGCGTCACGCGCAGGTAGTCGGCGCCCTCTTCCACTTCGGCGCCGAGTTTGCGCAATTCCGTGGCCATGGCGGCCAGGCGGTCCGTTTCCTTCACGCGCCAGCTGGCGATGTTGCGCAAGGTCGAGGTGCCGTCCGCGTACAGGGCCGCCACGGCGATCGTCATGGCCGCGTCGGGAATGTGGTTGAAGTCCATGTCGACAGCTTTCAATACACCGTTCGAGCGGGCTTCGATCCAGTTCTCGCCCATGGTGATGGTCGCGCCCATCCGCTGCAAGGCTTCGACGAAACGCACGTCGCCCTGGATGCTGTCGCGTCCCACGCCTTCCACGCGCACGGGACCGCCGCCGATGGCGCCGGCCGCCAGGAAATACGAGGCCGACGAGGCGTCGCCTTCCACGTGGATCGTGCCCGGGCTTTGATATTGCTGGCCCGGCTGCACGGTGAACGACTGCCAGCCGTCATGCTCGACCGTCACGCCGAAACGGCGCATCAGGTTCAGGGTGATCTCGATGTACGGCTTCGAAATCAGCTCGCCCGTCACGGCTATGGTGACCGCATGGTCGCGCGCCATCAGCGGCGCCACCATCAGCAAGGCCGTCAGGAACTGGCTCGACACGTTGCCGCGCACGGCGATGCGCTGCGCGTGGATGTGGCCGCGGCGGATGCGCAGCGGCGGGAAGCCCTGCTCGCCCGTGTATTCGATCTGCGTGCCGACGGCGTTCAGCGCGTCGACCAGGTCGCCGATCGGGCGCTCGTGCATGCGCGACACGCCGTGCAGCGTGTAGTCGCCGCCGATGACGGCCAGGGCCGCCGTCAGCGGGCGGATCGCCGTGCCGGCATTGCCCATGAACAGGTCCGCCTCGTGGTGCGGGAACACGCCGCCGCAGCCTTCCACGTGGTGCACCTGGTGGGCCGTGGCCGGGTCGCCCGTCAATTCATCCTGCGTCCATTTCACGCCCAGCGACGTCAATGCCGTCAGCATGACGAAGGTGTCGTCGGAGGCAAGCAGGTCGATGATCTTCGTCGTGCCCTTAGCCAGCGCGGCCAGCAGCAGCACACGGTTGGAAATGCTTTTCGAGCCGGGCAGGCGCACCGTGCCTTCGGCATGCATCACCGGTTTCAGATCGATATGGTGGGGGTAGTACTTGGTCTGGGTCATGCTGGAATCCTTGAGTATTTATCGTGTGGGCGCGGCCGGCACTTCCGCCGTTTCAATCGCCTCGATCCATTGCTGCCGCGCGTGCTGGGCGTTCGCATACACGCCCTCGATGGCGGCGCCATCGTTCGCGGCCAGGTGGGCGCGCAAAGTCGTCAACTGCGCCAGGTAGGCGTCCAGTTCGTGCAGCAGCGCCGGCTGGTTGGCCAGGCTGATGTCGCGCCACATTTCCGGCGATGAGCCGGCGATGCGCGTAAAGTCGCGAAAGCCGCTGGCCGCGTATTGGAACAACAGGCCCGCGTGCGGTTTATTGGCGATGTCGTCGACCAGCGCAAAGGCCAGCAGATGCGGCAAATGGCTGACGGCGGCAAACACCTTGTCATGTTCTTCGGGGCTCAAGGTGTGCAGGATGGCGCCGCAGGCGCGCCATGCGGCCGCCACACGCTCCACGTCGTCCGCAGCGTTTTCCGCCAGCGGCGTGAGCACCACTTTCTTGCCTTGATACAGGTCGATGATGGCGGCATCGGGACCATTCGTCTCGCGCCCCGCGATCGGGTGGCCGGGCACGAATTGCCCCACCTTGCCACCGAGCGCCGCGCGCGCGGCTGCCACCACGTCGCTTTTCGTGCTGCCCGCATCGGTGACGATGGTGCCCGGCTGCAGGTGCGGCGCGATGGATGCCAGGATGGCGCCCGTCTGCGCCACGGGCGCGGCCAGCAGCACCAGGTCGGCGCCATGCAAGGCTTGCGCCATGTCGCCGCCGATGGCGTCGATGATGCCAAGTTCGAGCGCGCGCGCCATCGACGCCGGCGAGCGGCCCATGCCGACAACCTTGGTCACCGCGCCCGCGTGTTTCAGGGCGCGCGCGAACGAGCCCCCGATCAGGCCTACGCCAAAGATCACTACCTTGTTCAGTGCAGGCGTCGTCATATCGTCAGGCCAGCGCTTTCGTCAGCGCGGCGATGAAGATGGCGTTTTCCTGCGGCAGGCCGATGGAAATGCGCAGCCATTGCGGCAAGCCGTAGCTGCCGACGGGACGCACGATCACGCCCTGTTTCAGCAGCGCCAGGTTCACGCGCGCGCCCGCTTCATCGTCGTCGCCCACTTTCACCAGCACGAAATTGCCGTGCGATGGCACGTATTCCAGGCCCAGTTGCGCAAACGCTTCCGTGAACTGCTGGTAGCCGGCCGCGTTGTTGCGCGCGCTTTGCTCGAGGAAGGCCTTGTCGTTCAGGGCGGCAATCGCGGCGGCCTGCGCCAGCGAGTTGACGTTGAACGGCTGGCGGATGCGGTTCATCAGGTCCGTCAGCACGGGCTGGGCGATGGCAAAGCCGATGCGCAGGCCGGCCAGGCCGTAGGCCTTCGACAGGGTGCGCGACACCACCAGGTTCGGATACTGGCGCACCCACGCCGTCGACTCGTACTGGTCGTCGGCGGACAGGAATTCGTTGTAGGCCTCGTCCAGCACAACGACGACGTGCGCCGGCACTTTTTGCAGGAAGGCTTCCAGCTGCGCGGCCGTCAGGAAGGTGCCGGTCGGGTTGTTCGGGTTGGCGATGAAGACCAGACGCGTGTCGTCGGCAATGGCCGCCGCCATCGCGTCCAAGTCATGGCCGTAGGCTTGCGCCGGCACGACGATATGGCGCGCACCCAGGCCTTGCGTGGCCAGCGCGTACACGGCGAACGAGTACTGCGAGTAGACGACGGATTGGCCATGCTGCACGAACGCGTGCGCGGCGATTTCCAGGATGTCGTTGCTGCCATTGCCCAGGGTGATCCAGTCGGCCGGCACGTCGTAGCGCTTGGACAGCACGGCTTTCAAGTCGAAGCCGTTGGCGTCCGGATAGCGGCCCAGGTCATCGATGGCGGCGATCATCGCCTGCTTCGCCGATTCCGGCATGCCGTACGGGTTTTCATTCGACGCCAGCTTGACGATGGCTGCCTCGTCGAGGCCGAATTCGCGCGCAACTTCCGCGATCGGCTTGCCGCTCTGGTAAGGGGCGATGGCGCGGACGTATTCTGGACCGATATTTTTAGACATGGTGTTCTTTAAAAGTTGGTGAATGAATGGCAGTCAATGGAGGTGGTTTGTTGGGTTACGCTGCGCTGACCCAAGCTACAGCTTACCGTATGTCGGGTAGGTCGGATTAGCGGAGCGTAATCCGGCACCACCACAGGCATCAATCGAAGTCACAGACTGACCGGATACGACCCCAGCACCTTGAAAAACGCCGCATTGCTCTGCAGCTCGGCCAGCGCCTGGGCGACGGCGGCATCGTGCACGTGGCCCTCCACGTCGACATAGAAATAATACTCCCAGCTGCCCATGCGCGCCGGGCGCGATTCGAAGCGCGTCATCGACACGCCGTGCTTGGCCAGGGGCGCCAGCAACTGGTACACGGCGCCCGCCTTGTTCGGCACGGCCAATACCAGCGACGTCTGGTCCTTGCCCGACGGCGCCGTCTGCAAGGTGCCCACGATGGCAAAGCGCGTGCGGTTGTGCGGGTCGTCCTGGATATGGCCCTTGACCACGCCCAGCTTGTACTGCGCGCCCGCCAGTTCGCTGGCAATCGCCGCCACCGTGCCATCTTCGCCGGCCATGCGGGCCGCCTCGGCGTTCGAGGCCACGGCGCGGCGCTCGATGTGCGGATAATTCTGGTTCAGCCACACCTGGCACTGCGCCAGCGCCTGCGAATGGGCGCAGATGGACGTGACGCCATCCATGTTGCCGCTCTTCGTCATCAGGCTGTGGTGCACGGCGATCGCCACCTCGCCGCTGATGATGAGGCTAGTCTGCAGCATCATGTCCAGCGTGCGGTTGACGGCGCCTTCCGAGGAATTCTCGATCGGCACGACGCCGAAGTCCGCCGTCCCTGCCTCGGCGGAACGGAATACTTCATCGATGGACGCGCACGGCAAGCCTTCGACGGCGCTGCCGAACTGCTGATACACGGCCTGTTCGCTGAAGGTGCCGGCCGGGCCCAGATACGCCACGGTCACGCGCTTTTCCAGCGAGCGGCAGGACGACATGATTTCACGGAAGATGGTCTGCACTTCGCGGTCGCCCATAGGACCGGGATTGCGCTCGGCCACGCCGCGCAGCACCTGCGCTTCGCGCTCGGGACGGAACACGGGCGCCTGCGTTTCGGCCTTCACGTGACCCACTTCCTGGGCGATTTGCGCGCGGCGGTTCAGCAGTTCGAGGATTTGCGCGTCGATCGCATCGATCTGTTCGCGCAGCGGTTTCAATTTATCGGTCATGGTGGTTTGTTTCGTCAGCTGTACTTCAATCATGGCCGCACGGCCTGCGCCGGCGGCGAGCCGGCGCGCTTGCTCATGAGAATGCCGGACAAAATGATCAGGGCTAGGCGCGTTGCCGCTGGCAGTACGAATGTACGACAAGGCAATGCAACAACGCCCTGGACTTTTTGGCAGGCATTCTAGCGTCCGGCAAACTCGTTCAGATAATTCACTAAGGCTTGCACGCCTTCGATCGGCATCGCGTTATAGATCGATGCACGCATGCCGCCGACGGACTTGTGGCCCTTCAGTTGCAGCAGGCCGCGCTGCTTGGCGCCGGCCAGGAAAGCGTCGTTCAGACTTTCATCGCGCAGATAGAACGGGATGGTCATGCGCGAGCGGTATGCGGGCTCGACCCGGTTCTGGTAGAAGTCGTCCGCATCGAGCGCTGCGTACAGCAGAGCCGCTTTCTCAATATTACGCTGTTCCATGGCCGCAACGCCACCCTGGCGTTTGAGCCACTGGAAAACCAGGCCGGCAATATAGATGCCGTAGGTGGGCGGCGTGTTGTACATCGACTCATGTTCGGCCACGATGGTCCAGTCGAAGGCGGACGGGCAGATCGGCAGCGCCTTGCCCAGCAAGTCTTCGCGCACGATGACCAGGGTCAGGCCGGCCGGGCCGATATTTTTCTGCGCGCCGCCGAAGATCACGCCATATTGCGACACGTCGATCACGCGCGACAGAATGTGCGAGGACATGTCGGCCACGATGGTGGTCCCTGCCGGCACGTTCGGCGCCTGCTGGAATTCCACACCGTCGATGGTTTCATTGGTGCAGATGTGCAGGTAGGCGGCGCCTGGCGTCAGCTTCCATTCGGAGACGGGCGGCACGCCCGTGAAATGGGCAGCCTTGGACGACGCGGCCACGTTGACCTTCGCATACTTGGCCGCTTCCTCAATCGACTTGCCCGACCACGAACCCGTATGCACGAAGTCGACGGTGGCCGGCTGCTGCGCGGCCAGGCCCGCCAGGTTCATCGGGATGATGGCGTTTTCGCCCAGGCCGCCGCCCTGCAGGAACAGGATCTTGTAATTGTCGGGCACGGCCAGCAGCTCGCGCAGGTCGGCCACTGCCTGCTTGTAGATGGAGATGAATTCGGGACCACGGTGGCTCATTTCCATCACAGACATGCCACTGCCATGCCAGTCCTGCATCTCGGCGGCCGCTTGCGCCAGCACTTCCTTGGGCAGGACGGCGGGGCCGGCGGAGAAGTTGTAGATAGGGCTTACGGCTCGATGGGTCACGATACGGTCCTTAGTAAAATGAAATTATTGGGGCGACTGCGTGGCCGCCCGCATGACCTGGTCAAGCACGGCATTCACGCGGGGGATCAGCACGCGCTGGCTGATGGCCATCGATTCGGCGGACAGTTGCGGCATGGTGGCCAGCATCTTGCGGCCCAGCGGCGTCTTGTAGAAGGCCGTCAGCTGCTCGACTTCCTGCACCGTGTAAAAACGCGCATACAGGGGCACCATTTCGTCGCCCAGCTCGTCGATCAGGGTCGGGTCGGCCAGTACCTGCGTCAGGGTGGCGATGGCCAGGGGGATTTCTTCCTCGGCGCTGGCCAGCGCCCGCGCCTTGCGCTGTTCGTCCAGTTTCGGGTTGGTGTTGATTTGCTGCTGCGCCGACTGGCGGATCATGGCGGGCACCGATTGCAGCATCTGGTCGAAGATGCTGCGCGTCAGTTGCGGGAACTGCATCGCGTCGAGCATGCGCCGCACGGCCACTTTCATGGCGGGGCTGGGCGCCGCCTGGCGCGCGGGCGTGGCTTGCGTGCTCTGGGCCAGGGCCGGCAAGGTAGCGAGGAAGGCCAGCGAAAACGCGGCGAAGAAGGTGGCGACGATTTTTCTCATGGCATGCGGGGTCTTGAATGACTGGTAAAAGGGTGGCGGCCGGAAGACCTGTCGGCTTACGCCCGACGGGCCAAGCCGACCTACGCAATTCTGCTGGCGGCATAAGCACGCGCCAATAGCAATTGGGGCTCCCGAAAGAGCCCCAATCATCTTACTCCGGCTGTGCCGGATCGACCGGATCGGCTGGTTCAGCCGCTGCCGGCGAAGGCGCGGCGTCCGCCTCCGTCGTCAGCTCGACTTCGTCAATATCCGTTTCCACCACGCGCTGCAGGCCGGACAGCTTGGTGCCGTCTTCCACGGCGATCAGGGTCACGCCCTGCGTCGCACGGCCCATCTCGCGGATTTCCGACACGCGGGTGCGGATCAAGACGCCACCGGTGGTGATCAGCATGATTTCATCGCTGGTATCGACCAGGGTCGCGGCAACCACTTTACCGTTACGCTCGCTGGTCTGGATGGCGATCATGCCTTTCGTGCCACGGCCATGGCGCGTGTACTCGGTGATCGGCGTACGCTTGCCGTAACCGTTTTCCGTGGCCGTCAGCACCGACTGCTGCTCGTTCTCGGCCACCAGCAGGGCGATCACATGCTGGCCTTCTTCCAGGTTCATGCCGCGCACGCCGCGCGCCGTACGGCCCATCGGACGCACGTCGTTTTCGTCGAAGCGCACTGCCTTGCCCGAATCGGAGAACAGCATCACGTCGTGCTGGCCGTCGGTCAGCGCCGCGCCGATCAGGAAGTCGCCGTCGTCCAGGTCGACCGCGATGATGCCGGCCTTGCGTGGATTGCTGAAGTCCTTCAGCGGCGTCTTCTTGACGGTGCCCAGGCTGGTCGACATGAACACATAATGGTCTTCCGGGAACGTGCGGTTCTCGCCCGACAGCGGCAGGATCACGGTGATCTTTTCGTTGTCCTGCAGCGGGAACATGTTGACGATCGGCTTGCCGCGCGAATTGCGCGAGCCTTGCGGCACTTCCCACACCTTCAGCCAGTACATGCGGCCACGATCCGAGAAGCACAGGATGTAGTCGTGCGTATTGGCGATGAACAGCTGGTCGATCCAGTCTTCCTCTTTCGTCGCCATCGCCTGCTTGCCGCGACCGCCGCGCTTCTGCGCGCGGTATTCGGTGATCGGCTGGGCCTTCATGTAGCCGGTGTGCGACAGGGTCACGACCATGTCCTGCGGCGTGATCAGGTCTTCCGTTTCCAGGTCGGTCGCATTCAACTCGATCTGCGAGCGGCGCACGTCCTTGTTGCCTGCGCCGTATTCGTTCTTCGCCGCCGTCATTTCATCGGTGATGATGACGGTCACGCGTTCCGGCTTGGCCAGGATGTCGAGCAAGTCGGCGATATGCTCCATCACGTCCTTGTACTCGTTGACGATCTTGTCCTGTTCCAGGCCGGTCAGGCGCTGCAGGCGCATCTGCAGAATTTCCTGCGCCTGGTCGTCCGACAGCTTGTACAGGCCATCCGTCTGCATGCCGTAGTGCTTCGGCAGGTTTTCCGGACGGTAGGCGTCCACGCCGCCCGGCGTCGTGCCGTCGCCCGTGCGGGCCAGCATTTCGCGCACGACGGAGGAATCCCAGGCCTTGGCCATCAGCTCGACCTTGGCGATCGGCGGCGTCGGCGCGGCCTTGATGATGGCGATGAAGTCATCGATGTTGGCCAGCGCGACCGCCAGGCCTTCGAGCACGTGGCCGCGTTCGCGCGCCTTGCGCAGTTCGAACACGGTACGGCGCGTCACCACTTCGCGGCGGTGCGACAGGAAGCATTGCAGCATCTGCTTGAGGTTCAGCAGCTTGGGCTGGCCATCGACCAGGGCTACCATGTTCATGCCGAAGGTGTCTTGCAACTGGGTCTGCTTGTACAGATTGTTCAGCACCACTTCCGGCACTTCGCCCCGTTTCAGCTCGATCACCACGCGCATGCCCGACTTGTCGGATTCGTCGCGGATGTCGGAAATGCCGTCGAGCTTCTTGTCGCGCACGTTTTCAGCGATACGTTCCAGCAAGGATTTCTTGTTGACCTGGAATGGCAGCTCGTCGACGATGATGGCGATGCGGCCGCCATCCTTGCCGTATTCTTCGAAGTGCGTCTTGGCGCGCATCACGACGCGGCCGCGGCCCGTGCGGTAGCCATCGCGCACGCCGGACACGCCATAGATGATGCCCGCCGTCGGGAAGTCCGGCGCAGGGATCAGCTCGATCAATTCATCGATCGTGCACTCGGGATTGCGCAGCACGTGCAGCGCGCCGTCGATGACTTCGGTGATGTTATGTGGCGGAATGTTCGTCGCCATGCCGACCGCGATACCGGACGAGCCATTGATCAGCAGGTTCGGGATACGCGTCGGCAAGACCGTCGGTTCCTTTTCCTTGCCATCGTAGTTGGGCTGGAAGTCGACGGTATCCTTGTCGATATCGGCCAGCAGCTCGCTGGCGATCTTGTCCAGGCGGCACTCGGTGTAACGCATTGCCGCGGCGCCATCGCCGTCGACGGAACCGAAGTTGCCCTGGCCATCGACGAGCATGTAGCGCAGCGAAAAATCTTGCGCCATGCGCACCAGCGTGTCGTAGATCGAGGCATCGCCGTGGGGATGGTATTTACCCATGGTTTCGCCGACCACGCGGGCGCACTTGACGTAAGGGCGGTTCCACACGTTATTCATTTCATGCATCGCGAACAAGACGCGGCGGTGCACTGGCTTCAAGCCATCGCGCGCATCGGGCAAGGCGCGACCGACGATCACGCTCATGGCGTAATCGAGGTAGCTCTTGCGCATCTCTTCTTCGAGGGAAATAGGAATTGTTTCTTTTGCGAATTGATCCATTGGCGGTTCGACTGATCTCAGGCTGTGGTTAACTTATCTGTTACGCAATGTATGACGCAATACTGCATATCCTGGGTGGCTGTCGTCGTGGACGCCGCGCCGCGCGCTGCTGGCGTGGCCCGGTTTCCATGTCGCAGAGTGCCTGAACAAATCGGCGGGCTGGCGGCGCGGCCAGTACGGGTACCGCAAGGGTACGTGCTGGCCATGCAGTGCCGCCGTGGGCATTTGCTCGACACTCTTAACAGTCAAGCGCACGATTTTAGCATGCGCGCCCAGCTACCTGTACAAATTGGCCATACCGGCAAGATTGGTAGTTTGCACCAGGGCCGTGCATGTTGCCCTGTCGATAATGCACAATGGCAATGTCAGTTCAAGATACCTGCCCTTAAAAGTGGCAAGAAAAGCGATCAATTGTTACAGATGCGTTACAAATGGGCATTTTCGTTGCGCAAAAACAACGCACGGTCTAAAATCGGGCAAGCTTTGATTTAACCACGGTCGTGTGCCCCTGATGCGTGTGGCAAAATGACTGGGAAGTTAATTGCTAGTTTCGCAATCTGAAACGAGCGCATATGGTCTACATGATAAAATCTTGGCACGTAGCACCAGTAGCGCAGTGTTGTTCTGCGGATATCACCCCCCGAAAGGAAAAAAGAATGAATAAATTTGTAACGCTGTTTTTCGCTGCATCCGCAGTGATTGCTGGCTCGGCTTCGGCCCAAACCCCAACCTCCCCACCATTCGCGCCAGTTACCACTGACATCAAAGCACCAAGCCCAAAAAGCGCTTACGTGCAAGATGCCCGCGGCGTAATCGTGCGTGACCCATTCGGCCTGTGCTGGCGTACCGGCTACTGGACACCTGCTGACGCAGTGCCAGGTTGCGACGTACCACTGTGCGTAGAGCCAGAAACCCTGCAAGACGGCAAATGCGTAGCTCCTCCAGCACCAGTCGTACCTGCTCCAGCACCGGCACCAGTCGTGCCAGTGCCAGTCGTAGTTGCTCCTACCTCGGAAAAAGTCAGCTTCGCTGCTGATGCATTCTTCGATTTCGACAAAGCTACGCTGAAGCCAGAAGGCAAGTCCAAGCTGGACGAGCTGGCCGCACAACTGGGTGGCATCAACCTGGAAGTCATCATCGCTGTGGGTCACACCGACTCCGTCGGCACCGATGCTTACAACCAAAAACTGTCGGTACGTCGTGCTGATGCTGTCAAAGCCTACCTGGTCAACAAAGGCGTTGAAAGCAACCGCGTGTACACCGAAGGCAAAGGCGAAAAACAACCTGTTGCTGATAACAAAACTGCCGAAGGCCGTGCGAAAAACCGTCGCGTGGAAATCGAAGTTGTTGGTACCCGCAACAAGTAATAGCTGATCCACTGGACTTGCCGCAAGTCATCGCGCAAGTCAAGAACAGCATGAAAAACCCCGCTACGGCGGGGTTTTTTTTCGTCCGCGGCTGCCCAATTGTAAAATTGCCGCTATTATTCGACCTATGAACGCCGACCCTCTCGAAATCCAAAAATTCAGTGAGCTGGCCCACCGCTGGTGGGACCCCACTTCCGAGTTTCGTCCCCTGCACGAAATTAACCCCCTGCGCCTGGAATGGATCAACGCGAAAGTGCCGCTGGCCGGCAAGCGCGTGATCGACATCGGCTGCGGCGGCGGCATCCTGGCCGAATCGATGGCCCGCAAGGGCGCCGACGTGACGGGTATCGACCTGTCGGACAAGGCCTTGAAAGTTGCCGACCTGCACAGCCTGGAATCGGGCGCCAAGGTACGCTACAAGCTGATCGCCGCCGAAGCCATGGCCGAGGAAGAGCCGGGCCAGTACGACGTCGTGACGTGCATGGAAATGCTCGAGCACGTGCCGGACCCCGCCGCCATCGTCAAGGCTTGCGCCGCGCTGGTCAAACCGGGCGGCCACGTGTTCCTGTCGACCCTGAACCGCAACCCGAAAGCGTATCTGTTCGCCATCCTGGGCGCCGAATACCTGCTGCGCCTGTTGCCGAAAGGCACGCACGACTATGACAAATTCATCACCCCGGCCGAACTGTCGCAATACCTGCGCAGCGCCGGCCTGGACGTCAATAGCATGCGCGGCATGGGCTACAATCCGCTGACCAAGATTTACTCACTTAATAGCGATACGAGCGTCAATTACCTGGTGGCCTGCACCCGGCCGCTGTAACCATCACGCACAATACAAGGCGGCTGCGGCCGCCATTTTTCATTCCCACTTGACACACTTTGCCCGCCATGATCACTGACCATCTGCCAGCCCCGCGCGCCATCCTGTTCGACCTCGACGGCACCCTGGCCGACACCGCGCCCGACCTGGCGGCGGCCATCAACCTGCTGCGCGCGCGCGCCGGCCTGGCGCCGACCCCGTATGAAGTGCTGCGCCCCACGGCCTCGGCCGGCGCGCGCGGCATGATAGGCGCGTCGTATGGCATAGCTCCTGGCGAAAGTGGCTACGAAGCTCTGAAAGACGGCTTCCTGAACAATTACGAAGCGGCCCTGGCCGTGGAAAGCCGCTTGTTCGACGACATTCCCGCCATGCTGGAAGGCCTGCAAGCTCTGGGCCTGGCCTGGGGCGTGGTCACCAACAAGGCCGCCCGCTTCACCGACCCGCTGGTCGGCCAGATCGGCCTGGGCGCCGCCGGCTGCGTGATCTCGGGCGACACCATGCCCCACCCGAAACCGCACCCCGCCCCCCTGCTGGAAGCGGCCCGCCGCCTGGACCTGGCGCCGGAAGACTGCTGGTACGTGGGCGACGACCTGCGCGACATCCAGGCCGGCCGCGCCGCCGGCATGCGCACGGTAGCCTGCGCCTGGGGCTACTGCGGCCCCGTCGAGCCGCAGCACTGGAACGCCGACCATTTGCTTGATACGCCGCTGGCATTGCTGGAACTGGTGACGGGCGTGGTGAAGGCGGCGCAGGAGCGGCAGTTGGCGGCCTGAGGAGCAGCACTTTCCGCAGTGGAAAGCTGGGGTCTGACCCGCCGGGTCTGACCCCAGCACTTGCCTTTGGGGTAAGAACTTACGCTTATCTCTAAAATTAAATAGCAGTCCGAACTGTCTGTAGAGTGCTCGCAGACGCAGGGGTTGCGCCTGCCAGCACAAGTCCCTCCAATTCGTCTGGCTCAAGCGATTCAAAGCTGCCTCATTCCTTACCGCGAATGCATCATGCAAGAGTGGACAGATTGCGCTACACAGGAGCCTCTGTGGGGACGACCTGGTTTCGACGTGGGTTGCAAAGCAGCGCAGGACATACCGAGGGCGGGCTACCTCGCAAATACAAGCTGAAAAAACTTAACTGCAAACGATAACTCGTACGCACTGGCAGCTTGATCGCTGTTAGCTCCAGAGCACCTCGTCCTTGGGGTGGGCCGTCAAAAGCTCCAGAGTCACCATAGAGCTCGTCTGATGCTGGGTTATTTGGTGTCCGGCTAAATAATAGGTAACTCGCTTGCCCATCACCTACACATCCGTGCTGGCTGAGTCAAATTAAATGATCGTGCCAAGTATGTAGAACTGTCTGTAGAGTGCTTGCGGACGCGGGGGTTGTGCGGGACTTCGGCGGGCACAGCCCGGCGCCGCACAACCGGCTTGCGCCTGCCAGCGCAAGCCTCTCCGATTCGTCTGACTCAAGCAATTCGAAGATGCCTCGTTCCTTACCGCGAATGCACCATGCAAGAGTGGGCAGATTGCGCTACAATGAAGGTTCTGTGGGGACGACCTGGTTTCGACGTGGGTTGCAAAGCAGCGCAGGGCATACCGAGGGCGGGCTACCTCGTAAATACAACCTGAAAAAACTTAACTGCAAACGATAACTCGTACGCACTGGCAGCTTAATCGCTGTTAGCTCTAGAACACCTCGTCCCTGGGGTGGGCCGTCAAAAGCTCTAGAGTCATTTACAGGGACTCGTCGTATGCTGGGTTACTTAGCGTCCGACTAAATAATAGGTAACTCGCTTGCCCAGAACGTGCACATCCGTGCTGGCTGAGTTAAATTAAATGATAGTGCTAAGTATGTAGAACTGTCTGTGGAGTGCTTGCGGACGCGGGTTCGATTCCCGCCGTCTCCACCACCGAATAAATAAAAAGGGCTTCCCCGTTTTGGCGGGGAGGCCCTTTTTATTTATTCCATGCATGCAGAACGCGGGCATCGCATCCGCGTCCAGTACGGGCGCGGGGGTTTTGCGGGAATTCGGCGAGCGCAGCTCGGTGCCGCAAAACCGGGTTGCGCTTGCAAGCGCAACCCTCTCCGATTCGTCTGGCTGGCTCTTGCGCCGCAGGCGGTTTTTCCTAACGACAACATCGGCTGCTCAGGCCGTGTACGAATGCCGGACCTGAGGTAGTTCGGGTTTTCAGGACAGTTAATTAAGCACACGAAAGTGTGCTTCCACTTGCGCTGGTGTTTGGTAGCCCAAGGTTTGATGTAGCCTGCTGCGATTGTAATACATCCCGATATAGTCATTGACCACCGCCCTCGCTTCTTCTCGGGATGCAAACAGACGATCATGCATCACTTCGTTCTTCAGATTGGAAAAGAAACTTTCGGCGACAGCATTATCATGGCAGTTGCCTTTACGGCTCATACTCGCCAGCACACCGTGTTTTTGCAGTAGTTCACGGTAATCATTGCACCCATAAACGGTGCCTTGATCACTGTGGAAAATCAATCCTGAGCAGGGCTGCCGCTGAACCAATGCCATGTTCAACGCCGCCATCGGCAGTGCCGCCGCTTGGGTGGAATTCATGGCCCAGCCGACCACCCGACGTGCAAACAAATCGAGTACGATGGCCAGATGGATCCATCCTTCTCTCGTACGCAAGGAGGTAATGTCGCCCACCCAAATTTTGTCAGGGGCATCGACCTGAAAGGCGCGCTTGACCAGATCGGGCGCTGGGGGCTGCACACGCTCTTTCGCTTGCATGACGCGAAAACGTTTCATGCGGGTCGTTTGAATGTCTTCCAGTTTGCGCAGCCTGATCACGCGATGCTTCCCACATTGGATGCCTTCGGCCTTAAGCAAATGCCACATCTTCACTGCCCCAGGGGCCCAGCGATGCGCTGTATTGATGGCGACGATTTTGGCACGCAAAGCCAAGTCCTGCTGGCTGCGTAAGCTTGGCCTAGCCTTTTTGAAGGCGTAGTACAGGCTGCGGCTGATATCAAGCACACGACATAGCGACTTGACTGAAAACTCACTGCGGTGCGCATCAATGACAGCGTACTTCACTTCTTTAGGCGAGTTAAGTACGCATCTAACTTTTTTAAGATGGCCAGCTCCTCCTGGGCACTGGCAAGGTCACGTCGTAACTGTTCGATTTCGCTCAGATTGCCAGTCGGTGGCCGGCCTGGCGAACGCAAGGCGTCCTCCAAGGATTGCTCATCGAGCTTCTTCGCCCATTTATAGAGCTGGTTGCGACGCAACCCTAGCTCTACCGCCAAATCAGTGGCGCTTTGATTGCCTGCGCGCAGCCGCGCTACCGCATCGCGCTTGAATGCATCTGTGAATGTGGCGCGCAACTTCGGTGTTGATTCCGGTGAAGTGGGAATGATCTCCCGCTTCGAAGGTAGTTGTTTCTTCTTCATGAATATCCTCCAGGGCACATTGTCCCCTATTAGAATGTCCATGAAAACCGGACTAGCTCAACCTGACCCTCGCTCCGTTGTTTGGCGACTCACCCGCAAAACAAAAGCCATAAAATTCAAAATCAAGGTGGTGGATTAAGTCTTAACCGAGCAGCCTCAGCCTCAGCAGCTTCGGCAACTATAAGCTGGTGATACCAACGGCTGAGTCTGAATATCCGCATTGATGCCCGCAAAGAAAAAATCAAACTATAAACAAAGAGAAAATATCCAACCCCTGAAGCAAGTACGTCAAATCTATCAAGCCAAAGCTGCAAGGGTTGAATAACTTTCAGGAAATCGAATTCCTTGAAATACTGGAAATTAGTTTTAATATATTTTGCAGACTGCATCAAATCAAAATGCAGAGACTTGGCAGCAAGTGCATACAACAAAGCCAAAACTTGAAAGAATACAAATATTAAAAATGAGGCGCTCACGCTAATATATGGCGAACGCTTCTCATCCACGTCAGATAACATTGTTTTAAATGACTCACTGCCAAATCCAAGGAAAATGGCAAAGCCACCAAGTGTAAAACCAAGTAAATTAGGCAAGACACTTATAACCTGATCCCACCAAGGCAATGTGAGCCAAAAATTAAAACACAAAAAAGTTACAAATAATGAAATCTTAAAATCACTAGATTTCCAAGCAGCCCTCCATCCACCTGTAATACCCCAAGCCATTTGTAACATTTTTACATTGGAAAGTGGAGAAAGAGGAGGTGCCATTATTTTTTCGCTTTGTAGTTTTCAACCACGTTTTTCAATGCATCCATGAGCGTTTGAATCACAGGATTGTATTTTGATTTAATTGCGAGCGGGAAATCTTTAGAGGATGCTTTTGCAGACCACCGCTCCTTGTTTTTACCACTTATTTTCACTTCACCGTTATCTGCAGCGATACGCGCAAGTATCTTCATCTCTTCATCCGGAACGATAGAGGCAGCTTCAGGGGCCTTTTTATAGGTTATCACCTCTTGAGCCACTCCTCTTTTAGCCATTTTTTCATAAAAATACGCTTCGTCTTCTTCTTCAGTTGGATTGGGACGGTCTAATACCAATGTCAGATTTCGAATCACTGGCCAGCTAAGCATTTCACTAAGCTGAGCTTTATCAGTAACAACAGTAATATCAACGATCCCAAATCGTTCAACAATTTTTGAGTCTTTACATAATGATGTAAGTAATCGAAGAACCATGCCAGGTGAAAGGTCAGCATCCTTTTCGTGTGCTACGAAATACAAACAATGCTTTTTCACATCAAATACATAGGGAATTTCTACCAACCCTGGTTTCAATTCATCTGGAATGTTTACCAACTCCACTTCCGAATTAGATGCTTTTTTATGATTTTTGATATTAAACCAAGGGTGAGCCGGATCTACATCTAAAAATCTGTATAAATGACCATAAATTCCAGCTGTCGGCTCACGTGGGTTTTCGTATTGTAATGTACCTATCATGAGAGCGGTGTTCGCATGGGCAATGTGAGTCTTTGCCTTATGCAACTGTTGCCAAAGTAACACGTATTCGGACGCTTCATGCTTCCGATGCGCACGTATATTCAATCCTGAAACATCAAAATCTCTCGTGATTCTCATACAATTTCCTAAGTTTTATCCTATTTACAATTGTATGATAGATTCCATCAGGAAATTAAGATTTCATCATCCCTTTCCAGCAATGATGCTACAACACCACGAATCCAAGCCATTGACAACCGACAATTGGCTACAAATTGACAGGGATTTTTCTTACAGCCGCACAAACACTCAGCTAGCTGTGGGTTCGATTCCCGCCGTCTCCACCACTGAATAAATAAAAAGGGCTTCCCCGTTTTGGCGGGGAGGCCCTTTTTATTTATTCCATGCATGCACAACGCGGGCGTCGAATCCGCGTCCGGTACGGGCGCGGGGGTTTTGCGGGGCCTTCGGCGAGCGCAGCTCGGCGCCGCCAAACCGGGTTGCGCTTGCAAGCGCAACCCCCTCCGATTCTTCTGACCAGGTTTTGCGCCGCAGGCGGTTTTTCCTAACGACAACATCGGCTGCTCAGGGCTTGTATGAATGGCGGAACGACCCTTTGCCCTGCAGGAATTAAAACCACCTATAGCCGAGTACCAAGTTGGCGCCAATAAAATTAATAAATATGCTACATTCGATAATTCTAAAAACGTGCACTTTCATGCCCACTGAAACCATAAGCAAGAGTTATCCGACAAGCCATAGTGGCGGCGAGAAAAGCAGAACCACAAGCACGGCCAGCGAACCACATCCACCAAAGGCAAGATCATCCAAGTAACCAAGCAGAAACGCCACCTGGCCGAGCGCGATCTCGAAGCATTGGCAAAGAAAACCCAACCATGAAAATTGCTCGCCTGCTTTCCACCAGTTTCCTCGTGCTAGCTGTAGCCCTCGTCGCTTATGGTCTTTTCAGCCTCTCCCATTTTGCCTGGTACACCGGCGCCTACTACGATGAGCGCATGATCTTGTTCGACCATGGCTTCTATCCTTTTGCATGGGGTATCGCGCTGCTGCTGATGGGGCAAATTGCCCGCTTGCAGCATCGTCGGCCGGCCATGCTGCTCGCCGCCGGCGCTGCCCTGCTGCTCCTTCTCTGGAAGCGTGCGACAGTGCCCGTTGCCATCGCCAATCAGCAACTTTTTCCGGATCCTGCTTTACTGGAGGGACTGATTGTTACCTCTATCGTGGTCATCGTCCTGGCGCTGATAGACCGCCCCGTCGAACAGGCTATCCGCAAGGCTCTGGGTCGTACCCGGTGACCCCCGGGGCAGATCACCCGGACACGATCTCGGCACTCCAGAATCATTGCTGCGACATGAGTTGCTGAACCGCCCGCCGATACTTCTCCCCCCTCTCCAAATCCTTCTCCGTCGGCCTATCTATCCTCGACAAATCGCTATTCTCAGCCAGATCCGCCAGCTTGACGGCCTTGCCTACCGGATTCAACGCCGCGCGGGCGATGAACGCCTCATACGACTCGCCTTCGATCTTGGTCACGGCGCGCACGCCGTCGATGACTTCCTGGGAAAATCCTTCGCGCGCCAGGTCGTCGAAGGTGACTTTGCCGTCACTGTCCTCCACCACGTCATGCAGCACGGCGACTATCTGCTGGGCACCGGGGGCGACGCGCAGCATGACGCGCAAGGGGTGCAATATGTACGGCGCGCCGCCCTTGTCCGTCTGGCCGGCATGGGTGGCGGCAGCGATTTCAATCGCGCGCTCGAGGGTGCCGCGTCTTGCGTTTTCAGTCATATTCACTCCACCTTGATTGACGTTCCCGTTGCGCGCCAGCTGCGGCGCTGCAAATGGCAAACGCTGGTGCACAGCAAGGCTGGCAACAGTAAATTGAGAACCGGTACGAGCATCAGCAAACACAACAGCAGTCCCAGGGCGAAAATCGCTGGGCGCTGTTCGCGGCGCAACGCCGCTTGCTGTTCCGCGCCGAGCACCTCTTCAGCCGCCGCGCCGTAGATCATCTGGACATTCCAGGCCAGCAAATACGAGATCAGCACGCACATGGCCCACACCGGAATCAGGAGGGAAAGCAGCAGCAACAGGCGACGCCGCCAGGCGGGGTGCGCGGCAGACAACTCCAAACCGGCTGGCGGTTGCCACCCGATATAGCGTCGCGCCACCACCGCTTTGGCGCGCTCCAGCAACAGCCAGCGCAGCGGCAGGCGCGCCGTGCCGATGGCGCCAACGATAAAGACCATCACATAGAAAAAAGCAGCCAGCGCCAGCAATGCCAGAGCGATCTGGCCGATCGACAGCATGGCCTTGGCAGCGCTGCCCAGGCCGCCAGCGATATTGCCCATCTGAGACACCGTGGCAGGCCCGTTGGCCAGCGCCCCGACGCCATCCATCACGCCCAGGCCCAGCAAGCCGGTCACGGACACCAGCGCCAGCATGGCGCTCAGCTCGACAAAAAAACGGCCAAAGTAGCCATACAGTCCCAGCCACAGGGCCACGACCGCCATGCACCACAGCGCGGAGCGCCACCACAGGCCCGCATGACGCGCATCGCGCAGTCCCAGGCCGACGCACGTGAAGGCTTCCCGCCAGGCCAGCAGCCAGGTTTGCAATGTTTGTGTCACGCTCTAACGTACTCCGCAATGAGATGGCGGATACGTCGATCCGGATGTTGCCGATTGTACATGGACAAGGCTGGCGCACGCGCCGCACAGGACGCAGCGCAAAGCCGCGCCCGCCCATCCATCTTCAAAAATGGCTATCGAAACGCAAAAGCAGTCGCGGCCTGCTCGGCGGCAATTTCACTAGACGATTCATAACAGACCTGATTTCTCCCCAATGCCTTGGCCTTGTACAGTGCCTTGTCAGCAAGTTCAACCAGCTCGACCGGACGGTTTTCCTGATGCATCGGTATAAAAGCCGCCACGCCGACGCTGGCCGTCACCACGCCGGGAGGACTGCCACTATGCTCGATTCCCAGCGATTGCACGGCCTGGCGAACGCCTTCCGCCACCGCCAATGCTCCCGGCAGCTCCGTCCCTGGCAATAAAATGACCATTTCCTCGCCGCCATAGCGCGCCGCAAGGTCGCCCGGCCTGCGCATGCTGTAGCCGACCACCTTGCCAATTTTTCTCAGGCAATCGTCGCCGGCCACATGGCCATAGATATCGTTGTATTGCTTGAAGAAGTCGACATCGATCAACACCAGCCCAAGTGAGCTGCCTTCACGCTGCGCACGGCTGAACTCGGCAAGCAGCGACTGGTCGAAGTGGCGCCGGTTCGCCAGTCCCGTCAATCCATCCTGACTGGCAAGGCGGGCCAGAGTTTCATTGATCATTTCCAGTTCATTGCGCGCCTCGACCAGCCCCGCCTCGCTCTTGACCCGCAAATCGATCTGCCGCACCACACGGTATCCGATGAACGCGATCAGCAGTACCAGCACGCCACCCACCGTATTTTGAATCATCGTATCGAGACGCCACGAAGCAAGGACCTCATCCTGAGACAGTGCGGCAGAGACCACCAGCGGGTATTCCTCGACTCTTCGGTAGCTATTGATACGCGTGACGCCATCGACCCGCGACTGGACCACGGCCGTGCCAACGGGACTTTTGGGCAGGTAATCATGAAATATCGGGAACTTTGAAATATCGCGCCCCAGCAAACTCTCATCGAACGGCCTTCGCAATAAAAGAATACCTTTTCCATTCGCAATGAAAATAGCGCCTTTTTTTCCTATCGAAAAGCGTTCATAAAACAGCCGGAAATAATTCATGTCGATGGTCGCCAGCGCCACGCCGCCGAAACTTCCGTCAGGCAAATTGATCCGCCGCGATACCGTGACTATCCAGTGTCCCGTCGATTTGCTGCGCACGGGAGGCCCGACATACGGCCCCCGATCAGCATGCGTTCGGTGATATTTGAAATAATCTCGGTCGGAATTATTCAGATTGCTCAACAACGTTTTCTGAGAGTTCACAAGCCAGCTGCCATCATTCGCATAGATGAAGATACCGTGCAACTGGGGCAACTCGGCTACACGGTTGACCAGCAATTTGTGGATACGGGTCAGTTCAAGACCGGCAACACCGTCTGTTTCCAACCGTTCCACCAGTCCGACCAGCACCGTATCGGCTTCCTTGATGGTGTCATAGGCATGCTGCGCAACAGATTGCGCCAGATTGGCACTTTCACGGGACGCTTCAAGCAGTTGCCCTTCCCGCGCGCGCAAGGTCGTCCATAACTGGATCGCCAGCAGCGACAGGCACACCAGCACGACAAATGAAATAGCCAGCGGCAGCAGGGAAAAGCCACGGAAGCCTGCTCCCAGCAATCGTGGCGGCAAGCTGCGTGACCTGGTCATGGCGGCACTCCCGGATTTATATCCGGCAAAGTGTGCACCAAATAGGCGGCAACATACTCACACATCGTCACAAACACGATATAAAAAAGTTACCACCATGGCGTTGATGAATCCGGTTCGTGTTCGCCATAGTTTGCGACACCGCAATTCCGGATGGAAAGAAATACGAAACAATGCCAACTCCCCCACCGTTGCGCGTAGCGGAGTTGACCATGCTTGAAGTTCAGCCCAGGGATAAGCGCGGCTTTTTTATATTGCCGCAAGCTCCGGAAGATGCCGGGTATTACGTCTATGGCAATCTGCACCGGATGCCTCATTCCGGCCATATGGCCCAATATGCGCACCCCAGCTTGCTATCCCTGATCTTTTACATCGAACGTGAATGGCAGGCAATTGATGATAGAAAATTTGGTATCGGGAATATCAGCATTGCCGAAGGATTAGCGTACGACAAGCATGTCAGCCACAGAAAAGGCATTGAAATGGATTTACGCCCCTTGCGGAAGGACAAACTGCAAGGCCAGTCCGCACGCGTGTCGCGCTTTGATAGCGTGTATGACCGGAGCTCCACTATCAAATTGATACAGCTGTTTCTGCTGCACCCAATGGTCACCAAGGTCTTCTTTAACGATGAAGAGATACAAAAGACGATCGGTGGCGGGCGCGTGCGGTCTCTGAAAGGACACGACGACCATCTTCATATTGAAATCAGGGAGCATGGATGACTACTCGGCTTGCATGCTACGCCATAGCGCTCGCTCTATTCTCAACGGCACACGCAGCCGACAAACAGCGGGCGTGGACTGGCGAACCAAGGCCCTTGCGTGGTGACTATCAGATCTACGGCGGAACGCTGTCCGAAATGCTGCCACCCACGCGAAACGACCGGAAAGTGGCAATCATGGTCAAAGGGGAATTGGCACGGGAACTGTTTGCTCAGCTCGGCCCCGATATAAAACAGGAACAGGCGTGCAGTTCCTCGGCTGACTACCGTGAGCGGCGCAGGGGAGATATTGCCTGCGTTCGTACAAAAGAGGCGGCATACGAATGCTATTTCGGACTCGACCTGCGCACGGGAAAAGGGACGTATGGCGCAATCTGCTAACCCGGGTACTATCTGGCGCTGGTAAAACCAAGGCCAGACAGTACCCTATCCTACCGCCGGCTCAACGGCACATATTCCCCCGGCAAGCTGGCCGCTTCCAGCGCATCGGCAAAGGCCAGCAGGAATTTCGCCGGGCCATGCTCGGACACGAGCAGGGAGGCGCCCTTGTGGCGCAGCAGTTTCAGCACTTCCTGCTGGTGCGCCTGGTATTCGCTGGAGTGGCCATAAAACGTTTGATACATTTCCAGCGTTTCCATGGCCTTGGCGGCCAGGATGAATTCGGGTTTGTCCATGATGTCTCCTCGTTGTCATTACTGCCAAAACCACGAAAAAAACCTGCAAGATGTGCGGCCGGTGCCGGTCGCACTGCCTTGCGGCAACCACATCTGTATTTCCATCATACGCCTCAACCTGGCTATTGCGCAGTCCTGTCGCGCATCTTTTTCCATTCCGCCCGTCCGGCGTCAATTGCTGCTCGCTCACCTTACAGATACTGCGCGCGCGTGGCATCATGTGCGGTGCCCATCGACCACTGACACCCATGACCACCCATTTATCGCTGCACTGCTATCTGCAAGACGCGCCGTCCGAACGCCCGCAACGCTGTTCCGACGTGACCATCCAGGCCGACCCGGCCACCCTGCGCGCCATCGCCCGCTTCCTGCTGGCCAGCGCGGACACCTTTGATCAGGCGCAGGAACGCGCCGGCATGCATGCCCACCTGCAAGACGAGTGGGACGGCTGGCAAGACGACTTTCCCGACCTCGTCGTCGTGGCAGCCTAGCCAGGCGCCCCGGCCGGCGCGCGTCGGGTAACATACGCCACCTTTGCCACACAGAGAACACCGATGTCCCATACCCGATACGCCCTGCCGTCGCTGCGCACGGCCGTGCTGGCCGCCGCGCTGGCCAACCTGTCCGCCTGCGCCAGCCCGCCCGCGCACGAGGCGCTGTTTCTCGCCACCACGCTCACGCCCGCGCATTCCTTTACCAAGGGCATCGAAGGCCCGGCCGTGGATGCGGATGGCAATATCTATGCCGTCAACTTTGCGCGCCAGCAAACCATCGGCAAGGTCAGTCCCGGCGGCACTGGCGAGGTGTACCTGACCCTTCCCGGCACCAGCATCGCCAACGGCATCCGCTTCGGCAGCCGGGGCCAGATGTATTTGGCCGACTACATGGAACACACGATCTACCTGGTCGACCCGGCCACGCGCGCGCTCACCATCCACGCGCGCGAGCCGCGCATGACGCAGCCGAACGACATCGCCATCACGGCCGACGACGTGCTATATGCGAGCGACCCGAACTGGAAGGAAAACACGGGCCGCGTGTGGCGCATCGCGCAGGAGGGCACGGTGACCCTGGCGCTCGACACCATGGGCACGGCCAACGGCATCGAGGTCAGCCCCGACGGCAAGATCTTGTATGTAAATGAAAGCGTGCAGCGCAATATCTGGATGTACGACATCGCCGCGGACGGCAGCCTGAGCGGCAAGCGCCTGCTGATCAAGTTCGACGATTTCGGCATGGACGGCATGCGCGTGGACGTGGACGGCAACCTGTACGTGACGCGCTACGGCAAGGGCACGGTGGTAAAATTATCGCCACAGGGACGTATCCTGCGCGAAATCAGCGTACCCGGCGCCAAGCCCAGCAACATCACCTTCGGCGGCCCCGATGGCCGTACGGCCTACGTGACGGAAGTGGTGCAGGGACGGCTGCTGCAATTTCGCGTCGACCGCCCGGGGCTGGAGTGGCAGCGGGCGCAGGAGCGTAAGGCGCATGGATTGGCGGTGCCTCCTCAATAGCCCAACGGCGAAGTGCCGGGGTCGGACCCTCAGGGTCCGACCCCAGTCCTTGCTTTTGGGTTTAACGCGGAATGACGCGCTCCGCCTTCAGCTTGTCGAACAGATTGAAGAAGGCATCCTGCGTATCTTGGTAATCGAGGAAGCCCGCCTTGCGGCTTTTGCCCATGTCCGTCATCACTTCCATCGGCCGCCCCAGGTCGGCATCCGTATGCCACCAGGAGGCGAGGCGGCTGACATCAGCCTCCACCAGGCCGTGCTGCTCGGCGATGGCGCGCCACTGCGCGGGCGCGTCCTGCATGCGGTCGGCCAGCGGCGCCATCGCCTCGGGCAGATCGGCCGCCTCGACGCTGAAATAAGCGGCCAGGCGCGGCCATAGCCACTTCCAGCGGAACACGTCGCCATTGACGATATTGTAGTCTTCGTTGCGCGCGGCGGGACTGTCGGCCGCCCACGCCAGGTGGCGTGCGATCTGGCCCGCGTCCGTCATGTCGGACAAGCCATGCCATTGCGCGGACGAACCGGGAAAGACGAAGGGCTGGCCGCCGGCCTTGCACAGATTCGCATACACGGCCAGGGTCAGGCCCATGTTCATGGCATTGCCCAGCGCGTAGCCGATGATGGTGTGCGGGCGGTGCACGCTCCACGTAAAACCATACCGCGCGGCCGCGTCGAACAGCCGGTCTTCCTGCTCATAGTAAAAATTCTCGACCGCTTGCCGGCCCTGCTCTTCGCGGAACGGCGTGACGGGCACGCTGCCCTTGCCATAGGCGTCGAACGGTCCCAGGTAGTGCTTGAGGCCAGTGACCAGCGCCGCATGGCGCAAGTGGCCGGTGGGGCCCAGCGCGGCCAGCACATTGGCGACCATGGCGCCATTGACGCGGATGTTTTCCTGCTCGTTGGCCTGGCGCGCCCAGGCCGTGAAAAAAACGTGGCTGGCATCCAGGCCCGCCAGGGCGGCGCTGACCGCCGCGCCGTCCGTGGCATCGAGCGGCAGGCATGCGCAACCGGCTGGAACCGGCGTGCGGCCACGCGAGACGCCCGTCACCTGCCAGCCCTGCGCCAGCAAATGCGTGGCCAGATTGCTGCCGATAACGCCGCTGGCGCCGATAATCAATGCGTGCTTGTTCATGCGTACTCCCATGCCTGTGTAAAAAGCCATGATATAGCGGACAGAAATTCTTATCCGCGATAGTATTTCACCTTATTCGTGAAAAATATTCTGCAATCATGTCCGAACATTTGAAAGGCATCGCGCCTTTTCTTGCCACCGCCGATGCCGGCAGTTTCACCAGGGCGGCCGCGCGGCTGCACCTGAGCAGCTCGGCCGTGAGCAAGAGCGTGGCCCGCCTGGAAGCGCGCCTGGGCGTGATCCTGTTCGAGCGCAGCACGCGGCGTTTGCAGTTGAGCAGCGCGGGGCATGCCTATTACGCCACCTGCAAGCGCGTGCTGCAGGAACTGGTCGAGGCGGAAAACGTGCTGGCCGAGCAGGATGGGGAACTGGCAGGCAAGGTGCGCATCGGCGTGCCCGCGTCGTACGGCCGCATGCGTGTGATGCCGGTGCTGATTGATCTGTGCGAAAAATATCCGAAGCTGCAGCCGTCGATTGCCTTCAGCGACCGCTTTGCCGACCTGTTCGAAGAGCGCATCGATATCGCCGTGCGCATCGGCGCACCGGGCAGCTGGCCGCCAACGCTGGGGCAGATGCCCTTGGGCGAAGAGCGCCTGATCTTTTGCGCGGCGCCCGCCTATCTGGCGCGGCGCGGCACGCCGCTTGTGATCGCGGATCTCGATGGCCACGACTGCATCGCCTACGGCCGCGGCGACGGCACGGCGGCGCCATGGCTGTTTGCAGGCGAGCACGGGGTGGAACGGCGGACGGTCAGTCCGCGCCTGACGGTGGGGGACGCCGAGGCGCAAACGGCCGCCGTGCTGGCGGGCCTGGGCATCGCGCAGCAGGCGACGTGGCTCGTGCACGAGCACCTGGCCAGCGGCGCCATCGTCGAAGTACTGCCGGCCTGCGCCACGCCAGGCTTGCCGCTGTCCCTCGCGTGGCCGCTGGCGCGCCAGCTGACCACCAAGACCGGCACGCTGCTCAATGAATTGAAGCAGCGCCTGACGATCAGCTGATACGCAATATGGAACTCAATACAAAACGTTCTTCGCTTCCGGCAGTTCCACATTGGCCTTGGTAACGATCACCACGCCCGTGTTGACGAACGGTGCGACCTTCTTGCCTTCGATCAGGCTGACGAGGGTTTTCACGCCCAGCGCGCCCATCGAGTACGAACCCTGCACGGCGGTCGCATACAGGGTGCCGTCCTTGACGAAGTTTTTCAGGTCTTCATTGCCATCGAAGCCCACGGCGATCACCTTGCCGGCCTTGCCCGCCTGCGCGATGGCGCGCCCCATGCCCACGGCCGTCGGCTCATTGGCGCCGAAGATACCCTTCAAGTCCGGATTCGAGGCCAGCACGTCGGTCGTCTGGTTCAGCGCCGTGGCCATCTGCGACTGCGAGTAATACGTGCCGACGATCTGCAGCTGCGAGTTCTTTTCGATATAGCGCTTGAAGCCGCCCACCCTGCCCGTCTCGGAACCGGCGCCCGCCACGTACGACATCACGGCGATCTTGCCCGTCTTGCCGACCTGCGAAATGAGAGCCTTGGCGCTTTGCTCGCCGGCCGCTTCATTGTCGGTCGACAGGAAGGACTGGTAATAGCGCTTGCCGCTCTCGGCCACCAGCGAATCGATCAGCACGACGGGAATCTTCGCTTCCCACGCCTTCTTCAGGGCCGGCACCAGCGCGTCCGGATCCGACGCGGCCAGCACAATGCCGGCCACCTTGCGCGTGACGGCGTTTTCCACCATGCTGACCTGGTCGGCGATGGCCGATTCCGAGGCCGGTCCCTGGAACGTCAGGCTGTAGCCCTTGGCGTCTGCCGCGCTGGCCGTGGCGCCCTTCTTGACGTTTTGCCAGTAGTTGGAATTGGTCGTCTTGACGATCACGGCGATCTCGCCCGGGGCGGCGAAGGCGGCGCTGGAGCTCAGGGCAAATGCTGCGGTCAACAGACCCAGCGACATGGCTTTGATGGTTTTCATTGTCGTCCTCATTTAATAATTATAGATTTGGTGGATTGACTTCATGCGTGCTGCTTGCTGCTTCAGGCGCGGTTGCGCTTCTGATCGATCCAGACGGTCAGCAAGATGACCAGTCCAATAATGATTTGCTGGATAAAGCTCGATACCCCGTTCATGTTCAAGCCGTTGCGCAGGATGCCGATGACGAAGGAACCGATGACGGTGCCGGAAATGGTGCCGATGCCGCCGATCAGCGAGGCGCCGCCGATCACGGCGCTGGCGATCGCATCGAGTTCATACATCACGCCCTCGTTCGGCTGCGCCGTCACCAGGCGCGACATCAGCACGCAACCCGTCAGGCCGGACAAGGCGCCGGACAGGGTGTACACGAGCAGGGTCACGCGGCCCACCTTTACGCCGGACAGGCGCGCCGCTTCCGCATTCGAGCCGACGGCATAGATATGCCGGCCAAAGGTGGTGCGGCTGAGCATGATGGAGACGGCCACGGCGATCACCACCATCAGCACCACCGGATACGGAATGCCGGGAAACACGACTTCGGGAAAGGTGCCGCCTGTGTCGCGCTCGATGCGCCACAGCACGCCGTTACCGAGTTCGCCGAACGACTCGCCCAGGCCGGAAATCGCGCGCGCACCCGTCACCTGCAGCGCCAGGCCGCGGGCGATCAGCATCATGCCCAGGGTGGCGATGAAAGGAGGCAGCTTCAGTTGCGTGATGCAAAAGCCGTTGACGGCGCCGCACATGGCGCCCACCACGACGCCGCCCAGCATGGCGATCGGCACGGGCACGCCGCTCTTGACCAGCAGCGCGGCGGCCACGCCGGCCAGCGCCAGCACGGAGCCGGAACTCAAGTCGATGCCGCCCGTGATGATGACGCAGGTGGCGGCGATGCCCAGATAGGCGATCGACGTCACTTGCAAGGCCACGCTCATGCCGTTGCTGACGGAGAAAAAGGCGTTGCTGGTCAGGGAAAACACCAACAACAGCAAGGACAGGCTGCCCAGCGCGGCGAATTTTTGTATCAGTTCTTTGTTCATTTTCTTGTGGCTTTCTGATGTTAATGCATTGCTGCCTGGCGGCCCGATGCGAGCTGCATGATCTCTTCCTGCGACGACTCGCGCGTGTTGACGATGCCGCTGATGCGCCCTTCATGGAACACGGCCACCCGGTCCGTCATGCCCATGATCTCGGGCAGCTCGGACGTGATCAGCACCACGCCGATGCCTTCCGACGCCAGCTTGTCGAGCAGCTGGTAGATGGCGAACTTGGCGCCCACGTCGATGCCGCGCGTGGGTTCGTCGAAGAAGATGATTTTCGATTCGCGGTACAGCCATTTGCTGATGACGATCTTTTGCTGGTTGCCGCCCGAGAGGTTGCGCGCGATCTGTTTCGAGGTTGGCGTCTTGATGCCCAGCGCCGCAATGTACTGCTGCGCCACCGCTTCCTCCCTGGCGAAATCGATGAAGCCGAAACGGTTCGCCAGCCCCGACACATTCGTCAGGGTCAGGTTGGCCGCCACCGACATGCGGATCGCCAGGCCGTGGCTCTTGCGGTCTTCCGACAGGTAGGCGATGCCGTGTCCGATGGCATCGATGGGGCTGTCGATAGTCACCGCCACGTCGCCCAGGTGGATGGCACCGCTGGTGAGAGGATCGGCGCCGAAGATGGCGCGCGCCACTTCCGTGCGCCCTGCCCCCATCAGGCCGGAAAAGCCGAGTATCTCGCCGCGCCGCAAGTCAAAGCTCAGCGGACCGAAGACATCCTTGCGGTGCAAATCGGTCACGCGCAGCAGCACTTCAGCCGTCGGCGTCGAGACGCGGTCGGGAAATTTTTCATCGAGGGTGCGGCCCACCATCTTCGCCACGATGGCGTCCAGGGTAGTGGCGGCAAAATCGTCGGTGCAGACGAATTTCCCGTCGCGCAGCACCGTCACCCTGTCGATGATGTGCTGCATCTCTTCGAGCCGGTGCGAGATGTAGACCACGCTCACGCCGTTGCGCTTGAGTTCATTGATGATGTCGAACAGCTGGCCCGTCTCGCTTTCCGTCAGCGACGACGTGGGTTCGTCCATGATCAGCACTTCCGTATTGAGCGACAGCGCCTTGGCGATTTCCACCATCTGCTGCTGCGCACAGGACAGGTTTTTCACCAGCTGGCGCGGGTCGATGCGCAGCTTCAACCGGTCCAGCAGCGCCTGCGCATCGGCACGCATCTTCTTGCGATCGATGAAGATGCCGCGCACCGGTTCGCGCGCGAGAAAAATATTCTCGGCCACGCTCAGGTGCGGGATCAGGTTCAGCTCCTGGTGGATGATGGCGATGCCAGCCGCCTCCGCATCCACGCTGCAGGAAAAACTGCACACCTTGCCCTTGTAGACCAGTTCTCCCTCGTCGGCCTGGTACACGCCGCTCATCACCTTCATCAGGGTGGACTTGCCGGCGCCGTTTTCGCCGCACAGCGCGTGGGCCTCGCCCTTGCGCAAGCTGAAACTGACGTTATCGAGCGCCAGCACGCCGGGAAAGCGCTTGCTGACCTTGTTCAGGGCCAGTATCTCTTCGGATTCATTCATGGTGTGTCTCCTCCACTCCACTGCCATAGGCCGGCGCGCCGATGTCTGAGCACCTTGGCGGCACGCCGGTCTGCTACTGTATTAACTGTCGATCAGTTCCGGATTCCACGCATGCACGGTCTGCTTCTGTTCACCGAGGCCGCTGATCCCCAGGCGCATGGTGTCGCCCGGCTTCAGGTACACGGCCGACGGCTTCTGGCCCATGCCCACGCCCGGCGGCGTGCCGGTGCTGATGATGTCGCCCGGGTACAAGGTCATGAAGCGGCTGATGTAGCTGACCAGATTGGCCACGCCGAAGACCATGGTTCTGGTATTGCCATCCTGGACGCGCTTGCCGTTCACTTCCAGCCACAGGCCCAGGTTTTGCGGGTCCGCCACTTCGTCGCTCGTCACCAGCCAGGGACCGATCGGGCCGAAGGTATCGCAGCCCTTGCCCTTGTCCCACTGGCCGCCGCGTTCGAGCTGGTACTCGCGTTCGGACAAATCGTTCACCACGCAATAGCCGGCCACGTGCGACAGCGCATCGGCTTCACTCACATAGCGTGCGGTGGTGCCGATCACCACGCCCAGTTCCACTTCCCAGTCGCTTTTCTTCGAGTCCTGCGGCATCACCACGGCATCGTTGGCGCCGATGATGGCGCTGGTGGCTTTCATGAACAGCACCGGTTCAGCCGGCACGGCCATGCCCGATTCGGCCGCATGATCGGCATAGTTCAGCCCCACGCACAAGAACTTGCCCACGCCCTTCCAAGGCGGCGCGATGCGACCAGGATTCGCCACCACCGGCAGGCTGGCGATATCGAGGGCGGCCAAAGTCGCCAGGCCATCCTTGCCCAGGGTTGCGCCCGTGATATCGGACAGCACGTCGGACAGGTCGCGCACGACGCCATCGGCATCGATCAGTGCAGGTTTTTCAGCGCCCTTGGCGCCATATCGCATCAGTTTCATGTGTGTCTCTCGTTGTTGTAATTAATTGGACCAACCGCCATCGATCACATGGACCATGCCGGTGGTAAAGGCGGATTCGTCGGAAGCCAGGTAGACGGCCAGAGCGGCGATTTCTTCTGCCCTGCCCACTCTGCCCATCGGCTGGCGGGCGACAAACGCCGCCTGCACTTCATCGATGCTCACGCCCGTCGCTGCCGCCTGGGCGGCAATGCGTTCCTTCAGCGAGGGCGACTCGATGGTGCCGGGACAGATCGCATTGCAGCGGATGCCGCGCGTGACAAAGTCCGCCGCCACCGATTTCGTCATGCCCACCACGGCCGCCTTCGAGGTGCCGTAGATAAAGCGGTTCGGCGCACCCTTCACGCTCGACGCCACGGACGACATATTGACGATGGAGCCGGCGCCCCGTGCCAGCATGCCGGGCAGCACGGCGCGCGTCAGCCGGTACATGGAGCGCGCATTGATGTCGAAGGAACGATCCCAGGCCGCATCGTCGCAGTCGAGGATGGTGCCGCCGTCGACGAAACCGGCACAGTTGAACAGGATGTCGACGGGGCCGATCTCGTCGGCCAGCGCGGTGATCGCCGCGCCATCGGTCACGTCGAGCCGGCGGATGGCGCAACCCGTTGCTTCCTTCAACGCGTCGAGCTGGGCCTGGTTGATATCGGTGGCGATCACGGTGGCGCCTTCGCGCACGAACGCTTCGGCCGTGGCGCGGCCGATGCCCTGGCCGGCGGCGGTGAGCAGGGCGATTTTGCCTTGTAGTCTGGCGGTCATGTTGTCTCCTTTTATTTTTTAACCCAACACCTTAACGGCTGGGGTCAGACCCGGCGGGTCTGACCCCGGATTTTTGCTAACTGACGTGAAATACCTGCTCCATCATCGCCCAGTGCTCGCCCTCGGCACGCGAAGCCAGCGGCTCCTGGCACGGTGCGCAAAAGGTCCACCAGCGCTGCGTTTCCGGGTCGGCGGCAATGGCTGCCATGTCGGCCTCAAAATCCTCGCCGTGGTATTCCCAGTAGCCGAACAGCAGGTTTTCCGGCTCGCGCAGGAAGATCGAATAATTGCCGACATGCGCGGCAGCCAGTCTGGCCAGCACCAGCGGCCAGACGGCGGCGTGCAGGGTTTTGTATTCAGCGATGCGCTCCGGCGCGATGCCGATGACCATGCCCATTCTTTGCATTGCGACTCCTTTTGTTGGCTTACGCCGTACCGGCTAAGCCAACCTACAGTTGGCATCGCGGTAATTCGTAGGTTGGCTTAGACGGCCTTGGCCGACGTAAGCCAACAAGCGCACCACTAGCGTTCAATCAAAACCATAAAACCGGCACGCATTGCGTCCGAAAATATCGTTCCTGTCCTCTTGCCCCAGGTGCGCCAGCAGCGCCTCGCTGGCGGCCAGCCACGCCGCATAGCCGCCGGCCAGGTCCACCACGGGCCAGTCGCTGCCCCAAATCACGCGCCGGGAGCCGAACACGTCCAGCACATGGGCGGCATAGGGGCGCAGGTCGTCCACGTTCCAGCCGGGCCGCGCTTCCGTCACCAGCCCGGACAGCTTGCAGCGCACGTTCGGCAGCGCGGCCAGCTGCGCCATGTCTGCACGCCAGGCGCCGAAGGCGGCATCGGCAACCGGCGGCTTGGCCGCATGGTCGATCACGATGGCCAGCTGCGGATAAGCGCGGGCACATTGCAGCAACGCGGGCAAGTGGCGCGGCAGCACCAGCGCGTCCAGCCGCAAGCCGTGTTCCACCATGGCGGCCAGGGCCGGCGCCAGCGCGGGATTGGCAATCCACTGATCGTCGTCGAGATCCTGCAGCATGGGGCGCAAGCCTTTGAGCTTCGCCTGCGACGCCAGGCGGGCGATATTGGCCGGCGCGTCAGGCGCCAGCAAATCGGTCCAGCCCACGACGGCGCGGATAAAGCTGGTCTTTGCCGCCAGCGCCAGCAGGTAATCGGTATCGGCAGCCGACGGCAGCGACTGCACCAGCACCGTGCCGGCGATGCCGTGCGCGGCCAGCAGCGGCGCCAGGTCGGCGGGCGCAAAATCGCGGTGGATGGCGGCCAACGATGGCGGCGGCCAGCTGCCGGCACGCGCGACCAGCTGCCAGAAGTGCTGGTGGGCGTCGATGCGCATCATGCGGCCACTCCCGCAGGCAGCGGCGCGCGCGCATCGAGCAAGTCCGCGTCCCGCAGCGCCAGCCACAGGGCGTCGGGCAGCGGCGTGGCGAACCAGTCCAGGTTTTGCCGCAGCTGCGCCAGGTCCTGGCCGCCCGGGATGCAGGAAGCGACGGCAGCATGGGCAAGCGGAAACTGCAGTGCCGCAGCCTGCAGCGGCACGCCGAATTCACGGCAGACGGCGTCCAGGCGCGCCACGCGCTTGAGTATCGCGGCCGGCGCATCGGCGTAGTTGAATTTTCCGTTCCCGGCCAGCACGCCCGAGTTGAACGGGCCGCCGATCACGATGGCGTTGCCGCGTTCCACGCAGGCGTCCAGCAACGGCGACAGCGAAGCCTGTTCCAGCAAGGTGTAGCGGCCGGCCAGCAAGGTGCAATCGAGGTCGAATTCCGCCATCGCGCGCAGCACGATCTCGCACTCGTTGACACCGAGGCCCACGGCTTTCACCTGGCCGCTGGCGCGCAGTTCATCGAGGGCGCGAAAACCGCCGCCGGTCGTCAGCTGGCGCCAGTATTGCTGATCGTGTTCGCCATGCGTGGCCTTGCCGATATCGTGCACGAACAGAATGTCGATGCGCTCCAGACCCAATCTTTGCAGGCTGTCCTCGTGGGAACGCAGCACGCCGTCATACGTGTAGTCGTAATGGGGACGGAACGGCAGCGGCGCGGCAAAGCCGTCGTCGCCGGGGCGCACGGAGGCGTCGGGCCGCATCAGCCTTCCCACCTTGGTGCTGACCACAAATTCATGGCGGGGCCGCTCGCGCAGCGCCGCACCGAGACGGCGTTCGGACTGGGTATAGCCATAGAACGGCGCCGTGTCGAAGAAGCGCACGCCGGCATCCCAGGCGCCATCCAAGGTGGCGCGCGCCTGCGCGTCGCTGACGGGCTGGTACAAGCCGCCTATCGGCGCGCAGCCCATGCCGATGCAGGGCAGCGACAGGCCCCCGCGCGGCAAGGTACGCAATTGCGTGACATCCATGGACTCGGCCCTCAAGCGGCGCGCAATGGGAAACAGCCTGGCCCCACCGCGTCGAATTGTTTATAGGTCAGCACGAATTCCTGGTGGCCCAGGTCTTCCGAGCGGCTCAGTTCTCCGTTGGCGACGTTCAGCACGGCGGCGACGATCTCCGCGCCCACTTCTTCGAGGCTGGCTTCGCCCGTGAGGATCTTGCCGGCATTGATATCCATGTCGTCGGCCAGGCGCTCGAAGGTTTGCGGATTGGCGCACACCTTGATGACGGGCGAGATCGCCGAGCCGACCACGGAACCGCGGCCCGTGGTAAACAAGGTGATGTGGGCGCCGCAGGAAATGAGTTCGACGATTTCCGCGTTGTCCGACACATTCGGGAAACCGAAGCGCGGTTCACCGTCCGGCACCACGTCGAGCAGGTACAAGCCGCCGCCGTCCGGCTGGTCGCCCGGTTTCAAAATGCCGACGATGGGCGAGGAACCGCTCTTGGCGTAGGCGCCCAGCGACTTTTCTTCCTGCGTGGTCAAGCCGCCATCGGCGTTCCCCGGCGAGAAGCTGCCATGGCCCATGATGGTGTAGTAGCGGGCGGCCTTGGCCACGGTTTCGACGATGGCATTGCCCAGATCCGGACTGACGGCGCGCCGCTGCATGTGGTATTCGCAGCCCACCAGTTCGCCCGTCTCTTCGAAGATGCAGGGGCTGCCGGCGGCGATCAGGGTGTCGAACGCGACGCCGACGGCCGGGTTGGCGCTGATGCCGCTGGTGCTGTCGGAGCCGCCGCAGATGGTGGCGACGACCAGTTCATCGATCCCCATCGGCACGCGCTCCTGCTGCGCCAGGTGTTCCAGCGCCCAGCTGATCCACTCGACGCCGCTGCTCACGCTGGGGCGCGTGCCGCTGTTTTCCTGGATCGTGATCGTGTGCACGGGACGGTCGCTGTCTGCCACGGCGCTGGAGAGGCCATATTTGTTGAAGCCTTCGCAGCCCAGGGAAACCAGCAGCACGGCGCCCACGTTCGGGTGCGTCAGCAAACGGCGCATCACCTGGTCCGCGTATTCATTGGGGAAGCAGCCCGTAAAGCCGATCAGGTGCACGGGCTGGCCGGGAAAGGCGTTGACCATCAGGCGCGCCACATGGTGCGCGCATTCGACCATATAGGCCACGACCACGATATTGCGGATGCCCTTGCGGCCATCGGCGCGCAGGTAGCCCGACAGGGCGGGTGTCGTTACGGGAGCGTTCATGCTTGGTCGTCCTTGTCCAGGAAATGGTGGCCGTCCTGGCCCAGGGTAAACGTGGGGATGTAATCGCTTGCCAGATTGTGCGTGTGGATATGCTCGCCGATGGCGACGGGGGCCGTGATGCTGCCGATCAGGGCGCCGTAACGCAGCACCTTGTCGCCCACGGCCAGCGCGCGGCGCGCCACCTTGTGGCCGATGTGGATGTTTTGCGCCAGGGTGACGGGCACGCCGTCGATGGCGACGACGTCGCCGCTGGCCAGGGCTGTCCTGGCGATCAGGCAGTTATCCTCGGGCGACATCAGCAGCAGGCTGCTAGGCTGGGAAGCGAGGCTCATGGCGCACCCTCCCCGGCAAAGACGGCTAGGCGGCCGGCTGGCTCAGTTTTTCCCGCGTGCCGATCGAGGACAGCATGGTGCTGCGCGAGGAATCGAGGTGGGAGCGCATGGCCTCGAGCGCCTTCGGCACGTCGTGCTCGGCCAGCGCACGCAGGATCGCCAGGTGTTCCTGCACCGCGTATTTGTTGCGGCCCTTTTCCTCGCCCTTGTCCCACTGGTAGTGATAGTGAAACACGAACGAAACGATATCGTAGAAGCCCTGCGCGAAGCGGTTGTTCAAGAGGCCGATCAGGAAGGTGTGGAACTCGCGGTCCAGCGCCGGAAACGCATTGTGGCGCGTGTCGATCCTGGCTGCCAGCTTCTCGTGCTGCCTGATCAGCCGCGCCAGTTCCGCATACGCCGGATCGCCAAGCGGCAGGTGCGCAAACTGCTCCACGGCCGCCATCTCGAACATGCGCCGCATGTCCGCCAGTTCGGTGGCGAACGAGCGGTCGAACGCGCACAGGCGCCAGCCGCCACGCGGTTTCTTTTCGATCAGGCCGAAGCGCGAAAAGCCGATCAGGAATTCGCGCACGCTGACGGTACTGGCGCCCGCCTCGCGCGCCAGTTCCGCTTCCGAAAACTCCGCGCCGGGCGGCATGTCGCGCTGGTACACGCGTTCCATCAGCACCTGCTGGATGCGCTCGGCCCCCGACTGCAATTCGGAGATATCGAAGTAGTCGCCCGGTATGGGTTTGCGCAGCAAGCGCCGGTCCGCCGGACTGGCGATCAGCCGCCGCGTCGACAGGTAGGCGATCGCGCTGCGGATGGCCGTGCGGCTGCCCTGGCAGATCGTGGTCAGGAACTGCTCCGTCGGCAGCATCTCGCCCACTGCGACATTCTCGGCGAGAAATTGCAACAGCAGATTGGTACTGCGCTTGAAGACGGTGGCGGGTTTGGACATGGATGAATGAACGCGCTATGCCAGCGAAAGGGAAAGTGGATGAGTGGGCCATTTTAGTCGATATCGGATTGGATCGGCATGCTAAAAAAGAAACAACTGCGCTGAGCGGGGCGTTCATGGCTGCGCTCCCGGCGCCAGCATGGCGCGCAGGCGAGGCTGCGCCAGGGCGGGACACAGCTGCCGCGCCAGCGCCGCCACGGGCGCCATACGGCGCTCGATCTTGCCGGCGTGGTGCTGCGCGATGTCGGCCAGGCGGTGCGCGAGGAAGGGATTGCCGAAGCGCTCCCTGACCTGCGACACATAGGCCAGCGCGGCGTCGCCGTGCCGCGCGCCCATGGCGGCAAACACGGGCAGCACTTCCTCGTGCCACAGGGCTTCCAGCGCGGCGCGCATGGCGCCATCGTCCATCGCCTCGCGCACCGTCATGCCGGCCGGGCTACCCCGTTCCATCCACAGCTGCGCCAGATACGTGTGACCGAGGTTGAGCAGGAACAGCTTGCGCTGCTCATACTCGCGCAGGCTGTCCGTCACCACCAGCTGCGGATGGCGGCACGGCAGCAGCATGCCTTCCTGCGCCTCGATGGCCCACAGCGCATAGGGTTCGGCCACCGCGCCTATCGGTTCGATCGGTTCGGAAACGATGCGGTCGACGAGGGAATTGATCCACAGGCAGCCCGTTTGCAGATACCCGATGAACGCGGCATCGCAGCGCCACCGCTGCGCCAATGTCACGATCACCTGGCGCAATACATGACCGTTGTCGGCCACCAGTTCGCACGGAAAAATCGAGACGGGCGCGGCGCCGGCCAGGAAGCGCTCATGCAGCAGCACCAGCAGCTTGGCGGGAAAGCTGGCGGGAACAGTAACGCCATCGAGCATGCCGGCGTGGTCGCCGTCATCGAGCTGGTAGCCCGTATCGCCCGTATTCGAGATGATCACGCGCGCGGCCACGGCCGCATCGCGCACCTGTCGCCAGTCGCTGCCGGCCTGCCACGCTTGCGTGACGGTGTCGGCGCGGCGCTCCTCGTCAACTTGCGCGCCGTCCTGCCAGCCGCGGATACGCACCGGGTAGCCGCCGGCCTGGCGAAACGCCGCCACCCGCGCCGCGCCCTGCGCGCTGCCGGTCGTTTGCACGATGGTGATATGGCCCAGCGCCTCGCCTGTCTTGGCCGCTTCGCTGACGAACAGGTCGGCGTGCGCCTGCAGGAAGCGGCTGGTGCCAAATTGCAGTATGGGGTTGAGATCGTTCATCTCAGACCTCGACGATGGCCTTGATGACACCGGCCTCGGGCTGCATCCAGCGATCGAGCACGCCCGTAAATTCGTCGAGCGTGGTGCGGTGGGTATTGAGCAGCGCGGTGGGAACTTTGCCCGCCTTCATGGCCGCCACCACTTCCTCGAAATCGTCGACGGTGGCGTTGCGGCTACCCAGCAAGGTCGTTTCGCGCTTGTGGAATTCAGGGTCGGAAAAGGACAGGCGGTCGCGCACGATGGAGACCAGTACATAGGCGCCGCCGTGAGCGACAAAGTCCAGGCCCCGTTCCATGGCGGCGATATTGCCGGTGGCGTCAAACACCACATCGAAGAATTCGCCGCCGGTGGCGTCCGACAGCTGCTCCTTGTCGCCGTCGCCCAGCTGCACCGTGCGGGTAATACCGAGCGCGTCGCGGCAGAACTGCAAACGGTCGGCGCGGCCGTCGAGCACCGTCACGTCGGCGCCTTTCAAGGACGCGAACAGCATCACGGCCATGCCGATCGGGCCGGCGCCCACCACCAGCACGCGCTTGCCGGCATCGACCGCGCCGCGCTTGACGGCATGCGCGCCGATGGCGAGAAATTCGATCATGGCGGCGTCGTCGAGCGAGATGCCTTCCGTCTTGAAGACAAAGCGCTCGGGCAGCGCCAGGTATTCCGTCATGCCGCCGTCGCGGTGCACGCCCAGCACTTCGATGCGGGTGCAGCAGTTGGTCTTGCCCTGGCGGCAGGCCACGCAAGTACCGCATGACAGGTAGGGCATCACATAGACCTGGTCGCCCACGGCCAGGCGCGAGCCGGCTGGCGCGCTGTCGATATGGCCGGACAATTCATGGCCCATCACGCGCGGATAGCTGAGGAAAGGCTGGGTGCCGCGGAAGATATGCATGTCGGTGCCGCAGATGCCGACGCGGCGTATGCGCAGCAGCACTTCACCCTCGCCGGGCACGGGCACGGGGCGCTGTTCCATGCGCAAACTGCCGGGGGTATCGCAAACGATACTTTTCATCATGGTCGTCTCTCTCGCCGCCCGGATCTTGCCGGTGGCATATTATATTTAACGTACAAACCAACTGTGAAAAAAATCCGTCTGTGCGGATTGTCTTTCCAGCCCTGCCAATGGCGCGTCTTGCTGCGCCGCACAACGATTACTCCGTCATGCCGCCTGGCCCGAACCCGTTTGTTTTGCTGTAGCTGTCGTTCGGTTTTATAAATATACCGTACAAAAAAATGAAGGTCAACGGATTCTTTTGCGGGTTTTTTCGAGGCCTCTGCTACATTCCTGCTTGACCCTGACGTTACGTCAGGCTCCATCGTGGTGACACGCACTGAAGACAAGGAGAAGACGATGCTGTTGAAAATCGGTGAACTGGCCAGGCTCACGGGCTTGACCATCCGCACCCTGCACCACTACGACAGCATCGGCCTGCTCTCGCCTTCGGCGCGCACGCAAGCTGGCTACCGCCTGTACCAGCACGGCGACATGGACCGGCTGCACCGGATCATGGCGCTGCGCAAGTTCGGGATGTCGCTGGCCGATATCGCCAACGCCCTCGCCGGCCCGGAGCTGCCGCTCTCCTCCATCGTGGCGCGGCAAATCGCCATGCTGGAGCGCCAGATCGCACAGGCTTCCACCCTGCGTGAACGCCTGCGCACCCTGCAAACGCAACTGACGCAGGGGCAGGCGCCGGAACTGGCCGAGTGGCTCACCACTATGGAGTTGATGACCATGTACGACAAATACTTTAGTCACGAAGAACTGCAACAACTGCCGCTGCTATCCGATGCGGCCGTGGAACAGGAATGGAAAGCACTGGTAATGAGAGTGCGCGCCGTCAGGGACGCGGGCGCAGGTCCCGGCGATGCGCCAGCGCAGGCGCTGGCCACGGAATGGATGGTCAAACTGGTGCGCGACACGGGTGCCCACCCGGGCCTGTTCGCGCGCCTGAACGACATGCATGCGCAGGAGCCATCGATGCAGGCGACGACCAGCATCGACGCGGACCTGATGCAGTTCATCCTCGCCGCCTTCAATGCCTCGCGCATGGCGCTGTACCGGCCCTTCCTCGATGAGCACGAATACGCGCACCTCGTGGCCAACTACGGCAAGCGTTCGGGCGAGTGGCCGGCCCTGATCGCCGCCGTGCGCGCCGCCATCGATGCGCGCACGCCACCCACCGATCCGGCCGTGCTGCAGCTGGCGCGGCAGTGGCTGGAACTGTTCCGCTCCTACGCGGGCACAGACCCGGCCACGCAGCTGAAGTTCCGCCAGGCGCACCAGCAGGAACCGCGTCTGACGGAGGGCAGCTTCGTCGACGCAGCCATGTTGCAATACCTGGGCGCGGCGATGGCGATCGTGGCGCAGGAGCGCCCCGGCGCATAGGTTCAGGTGTGGCATCTCGTGGGCGCGGCCATGTAGAATCGGCCTTCGCCCACGAGAGGATTAACCGATGCGCCGCTTTCTGTTTGCTTGCCTGACCCTGCCCGCCCTGAATGCCGCCATGGCCGCCGAGCCGCCCGTGCAAGGGGTGTGGCAGGGCACCGTGGGCAAGGCCAATATCGTCGCCTGCTTCAACCAGCCCAGCACCACGCAAGGCGCGGACCGCAGCGGCAGCTATTACTACACGCGCTACAAGACGCCTATCATGCTGGCCAAACCGAACGGCAAGACGCTGTGGCAGGAACTCGACGCCAAAGGCAATACGACGGGCACATGGTCGCTGAACGCGCCGCAAGGCGAGAAGGTCACCGGCACCTGGGCGGATCCGAAAAGCGGCAAGACCCTGCCCCTGGCCTTGACCCTGCTGGAAGCGGCGGGCGACCGCGACCATCCGTCGTGCGCCAGCGATGCCTACAACCTGGCGCTGGAAGATTTTCCCGGCACCAAGGTAAGCAAACCCGTCACCTTCGAAGGCAAGCAATACCGCAACCTGCAAGTGGGCGACACCATCACCGTGGAACTGATGGCGCCCGGCGATGGCATCGCGAAAATCAATGCGCAGCTGCGCGGCGTACTGGCGAAGAACAAGAAGGACCTGGAAGACTTCTATGCCACGCGCCGCGAATACCTGGGCCGCAACGGTTTCACGACGGAAGACGAAGTGTATGCGGATCCCACCTACTGGTCGCCGCGCTGGGTAACGGTCAAGTTCTACCGCTGGGCGGCCGGCTATGGCGCCAGCGGCATCTCCATCAAGTTCCGCACCTGGGACGTGAAAACGGGCCAGGAAACGGACGTGTGGAACTGGTTTGGCGCCAGCGCCAGCGATGGCGACGACAAGGCCGAATTGCCGGACCGCCTGCGCCAGGCCCTGTTCAAGGACGTGAAGATCGATGCCGAATGCAAGGGCACGGATTACGACGGCCGCGGCCGCTTCCACCTGTCATTGAAACCGGAAGGCGTATCGTTCTGGCAAGACCCGAACGGCAGCGGCTGCGAAAACGACTTTTTACTGCCATACAACAAGGTCGGCCCTTTCCTCACCGTCAAAGGGCGCGCCGCGCTCAGCGATTTGCTGCCGAAGAACTAGCCACCAGCACTTCCGCCACCATCTCCGCCGTGGCCGCCGCCAGGGTCCAGCCCAGGTGGCCGTGGCCCGTGTTGTAGTACACGCCCGGAGCCTTGCCCGGCCCCACTTTTGGCAGCATGTCGGGCAGCATGGGACGCAAGCCGGCCCAGGGCACGACCTTGCGCGTATTCACGCCAGGAAAGCACTCTTCGACCCATTGCAGCAGCGGGCGGATGCGGTCGGCGCGGATGTCGTGGTTGACGCCATTGAATTCCGCCGTGCCCGCCACCCTGAGCCGGTCTTCACCTAGGCGGCTGCTGACCAGCTTGGTCGCGTCGTCGAGCAGGCTGACCTTCGGCGCCGCCGTGCGGCTGGCGGCGTCATCCAATTGCACGGTGATCGAATAGCCTTTCACTGGATATACGTTCACATGGTCACCCAGGCTGGCCGCCATGGCACGGCTGGCCGTGCCCGCGCAAATGACGACGGCATCGAACAGGCTGCTGTCTTCGCTCATGGCGACGCGCACCTTGCCGTGCTCGCGCGCCAGCGCCGTGACTTCCGCACCATAACGGCAGGCCACGCCCAGGCGCACGCAGGCATCGGCCAGGCCGCTGGTGAATTTGTGGATGTCGCCCGTGGAATCGCTGTCCGTGTAGTAGCCGCCGTAGAAGTCGCCCTGCAAAGCCGGTTCGATGGCGCACATTTCCTGCGGCGTGACGGCGCGCCGCTGCAAGCCGCCCTGTGCCAGCAGGCGCGAGACGCCGGCCGCCCGCTCGAAACCGGCCTTGTCACGGTAGACGTGCAGGATGCCGGCGCGGCGGTGATCGAAGTCGATGTTTTCTGCTTGCGCCCACGCAAACAGATGTTCGCGCGCGGCGATCGCCATGCGGGCCGTGGCGATGGTGTTGCGCTCGTAGGCCGGCATGGCAGCGAGAAACTCCGCAAACCAGCTCAGCTTGTGCCAGCTGGGCCAGGGATGGAGCAGCAAGGGCGCATCGCGCCGCGCCATCCATTTCAGGGCATTCAGTATCGTTGCCTTGTGGTTCCACACTTCCGCATGCGAGGCCGATAATTGCCCGCCGTTCGCATACGAGGTTTCCATGGCCGCATAGCGGTGGCGTTCGATCAGGGTCACGTGCACGCCCCGCTTGGCCAGCGCATACGCCGTCGTCACGCCCGTGATGCCTGCGCCCAGCACGACCACGCGCTTCATGCCTCAGATTCCATTTTCTGCTCCACCTTGTGCACGACCGTGTCGCCCGCCTGCAACACGCGGCCGTCCGGCGCCAGCACGTCCATTCTGCGCACGGGCGCGTGCGTATCACGTTGCAGCAAGGTCGAATGCGCCTCGCCCGCTTCAAACAATTGCGCCTCGCTCCACTGGCGCAAACCGACGACGACGGGAAACAGCGCCAGCCCCTTTTGCGTCAGCACGTATTCCTGGTAGGCCGTGCCGTCCGAGGCGGGCGCAACCGTAAAGATGCCCTCTTCCACCAAGGTGTGCAGGCGGTCGGCCAGGATGTTCTTCGCCACGCCCAGGCTTTTCTGGAACTCGCCAAAGCGGCGCATGCCGTCGAAAGCGTCGCGCACGATCAGGAGCGACCAGCGCTCGCCGATCACGTCGAGCGCACGCGCCACGGGACAGGGGTCGGTTTTCAGGCTCTTGCGCTTGGCCACGGGCATTCTCCAGGATTGAGTGGTTGCATTTTAAAACTTCTCGGCGTAGACTCCAACTGGTTTTAATTTGAAACCATCTACAAGACCATGCGCGATACGAACTCCCCCATCACGACAACACTTCCTCCCACCCTCGTCTGGCTGTTTGCCACGGCGGCCGGCCTCAGCGTGGCCAATGTGTATTACGCCCAACCTTTACTCGCTACCTTGGCGCACGAGTTCGGCATGACGGAAGCGGCCAGCGGCATGGTCATCACGGCCACGCAGATCGGCTGCGCGCTGGCCCTGCTGCTGCTCGTGCCCCTGGGTGACATGCTGAACCGGCGCCGGCTGACCCTGTTCCAGCTGGGCATGCTGGCCATCACCCTGGTGGCGCTGGGCTGCGCCCGGTCCACGGCAGCCTTGCTGGGCGGCATGCTGATGGTCGGCTTGCTGGGCACGGCCATGACGCAGGGTTTGATCGCCTACGCGGCCAGCGCGGCGGCCAGCCATGAACGGGGGAGAGTCGTCGGCATGGCGCAGGGCGGCGTGGTGATCGGCTTGCTGCTGGCGCGCACCCTGTCCGGCGTGGTGGCCGATGTGGCGGACTGGCGCGCCGTGTATTTTGTTTCGGCTGCCATCGCTTGCGCCCTGTTGCTGCTGCTGTGGCGCATGCTGCCGCCGGCCAAGTCGCAAGGCCAGAAGCTCGCGTATGGCGCCCTGCTCGCCTCGATGCTGGACATGCTGCTGCACAACAAGGTGTTGCGCGTACGGGGCATGCTGGCCCTGCTGATGTTTGCCGTCTTCAATATTTTCTGGAGCGCCCTGGTGCTGCCCCTGACGGCGCAAGGCTATAGCCATGCGGCCATCGGCGCGTTTGGCCTCGTTGGCGTGATCGGTGCGCTGGGCGCGGCGCGCGCGGGCGCCATGGCGGACAAGGGCCGCGCGCAGTGGACGACGGGCGCGGCCCTGCTGCTGTTGCTGGCCGCGTGGCTGCCGCTGGGCTTTGCGGGCGCTGCCCTGTGGCCCTTGATCGTCGGCATCATCGCGCTGGACCTGGCGGGCCAGGCCATCCACGTGACGAACCAGAGCCTGATTTTCAAGCAGGACAGCGACGCGCACAGCCGCCTGGTGGCGTGCTACATGCTGTTTTATGCGGTGGGAAGCGGACTCGGTGCGATAGCCGCCACCAGCGTGTATGCGCTGGCGGGCTGGCATGGGGTATGCGCGCTGGGCGCGGCGGTCAGCTTGCTCGCCCTGCTGTTCTGGCGGCTGACCTTGCCTGCTGAAAAAACTGAGTGATCAACGCTTAATTCAGCATGGCCGTGGCGGAACCATGGCGATAGGTTTTCAAGGCATCGGGCTGGATCTGGATCAGCGAACCGCTGACTTTAATCAGGTGCAAGTCCGTCAGCTGGTGCAGCACGCGCGACAGGGTGGCGGGCGCCAGGTTCAGGAACGATGCCAATAAACTTTTCTTCAGGTCCAGCTTGACTTCGTTCGAACGCTGCTGGTCCGAGGCCTGCAGCAAATACTCGACCACGCGCTGGGTGGCGTTCTGCACGGAGCAGCGCTCCACGTTGCGGATGAAACCCATCAGGTGGTGCGACAGGCTGTTCATCATCTGGCGTGCGATGCGGGGCGACTGGTCCAGCAGGCGCAGCAGCGCGTGTGGCGGGATGCGCAGCAGCAGGCAGTGCTCGAGCGCTTCGGCGCAGAACGGATATGGTTCATCGAGGAAAATCATGGCTTCGCCGAAGCTCTGGCCTGGACGGATCAGTTCCAGTACCTTGTCGGTACCTTCCATGGAAAACACGCTCAGCTTGACGAGGCCGAAGACCACCACGTAGGCGCCTTCCGCCACTTCGCCCTTGCGGAACAGCACTTTGCCTTTTTCTACTTCGACACGCACGACATCCTGGCGCAATTGCTCTAATTGCGAAGGGGAAATATGGCGGAACAGAGCCTGGCTCGACAGCAAGCCATCGACGTTGACCTTATGCATGACACTCTCTTATTAGATTAGCGAATGACTAAGAGTGTAATGCGCAGGCACGGTCAAGGCCATACGTCAAAGGAACTAGGGTTGTCTAGGCCGGAACGCCATGCAGATCAAACAATCGCGGATTCCTTGCCCACTATTTGCGCTTTGTTTGATCTCTATTTGCTTAACTCACGTTCGACGGCGTAGACGGCGATCTGCACGCGGCTGCTGAGCTTAAGCTTTTTGAGGATGTTTTGCACGTGGATTTTCACCGTGCTTTCGGCCACGTCGAGCTGGCGCGCGATTTCCTTGTTGCTCAGTCCTTGCGCCAGGCAGGCCATGGCTTCGCGTTCGCGCGGCGTCAGTTTGTCATAGTCTTCCTGGGGCGCGTTTTGCCCCGCGCGGAACTGCGATACGAGCTTGGCCGTCATGGCGTCGGCGATCACGGATTCGCCGGCGGCGGCGCGGCAAATGGCCTGGCCCAGCTGTTCGGCTTCGATATTTTTCAGCAAGTAGCCGCGTGCGCCCGCGCGCAGGGCCGCACCGAGGTCGGCTGCGTTTTCCGACACGGTCAGCATCAGCACCACCATCTGCGGCAGGTCCTGCAAGATCAGCTGCAGCGCCTCGACGCCAGTCACGCCGGGCATGTTCAAGTCCATCAGCACCACGTCGGGCTGCAGTTCGGCCGCCAGGCGCACGCCGTCCAGCCCGTTCGATGCCTCGCCCACCACCTGGAATTGAGGATTGCGCTGCAGCAGCAGCTTGACGCCGCTGCGCAGCAAGGTGTGGTCGTCGACCAGCAGGATTTTGATTGGTGCGTTCACGTGTTTGTTGCCTGATAAAGATGATTCATTTGTTACGCGGCCTGGCGCCGGGCTGCCGGCAAGGCCAGCGAGATCGTCGTGCCGCCGCCGGGCGTGCTGTCGATGGCAAATTGCGCACCGAGCCGCTCGGCTCTTTCCTGCATGATACGCAAGCCGATCTGCAATTCCGTTTTCTTGTCGCGCAGGTTGGCGGCGAAGCCTTCGCCATCGTCGCGCACCTGCAGCGCAAAATCGCGCCCGTTGTCCACGCGCAGCGCCACGTTGCTCGCTTGCGCGTGCTTGCGGATATTCGACAGCGCTTCCTGCACGATGAACAGGATCTGCAACTGCTGCTCGGGCGCCAGCGGCGCGCCGTTGCCGCTCATTTCCAGCGTGCCGATCACGCCCGTCTGCAGCTCGAACTTGGCCAGCACTTCCGACAGCTTGCTTTCCAGGTCGCTGCCATGCCAGCGCGTGCGGAAATTGACGAGCAATTCGCGCACGTCCTGGTAGCTTTGCTCGACGCCCATGCGCATCAGCGGCAACACTTCGGCCGCTTCGTCGAGCTGGCCGCGGCGCACGGAGTCGTCGAGCATCTGCACTTGCAGGCTGATGAAGTTCAGGCTTTGCGCGATGCTGTCATGCAAGCCTTCGGCCAGCAGACTGCGTTCGCGCGCGACGGCAAATTCCTTTTCGCGCGCGATCAGGCGCTGGTTTTCAATGGCGATGCCCAGGCTCTGGCCCAGGGTTTCCAGCCAGCCCTGCTGCTGCGCCTGCACGGCTTGCGGGCGCGCAAAGTGCAGCGAAAAACTGCCGACCACCTGCTCGCGCGCAAGGATGGGGAAGACGGCGATGGCAATGAAACCTTCGTCCTGGCAACGGTAACGCTGCAAGGCTTCGACCTGGCGGAAATCGCGGATCTGGATCACGCCCTGCGCCACGGCCGCGCCGCACAGGCAATCGTTGTTGCGGATGCAGTGTTCCTCTTCCACCATGGCCTCGGAAATGCCCTCGTGCACGATGATGTGCACGGTGTCCTGCTGCGGATCGAGGATGCGCACGGTGCCGCCCTCGGCCTGCGCGAACTCCATCACGTGGCGCAGGAAGCCACGGCACAGCGCATCGATGGCGTGCTGTCCCGCCAGCAAGGTGGAAATCTCGTGCAGGGTGGCCAGCTGGCGTTCCTGCGCGGCGCTCAGGCCCGATGCGGCTTGCGCCAGGCGGCGCTGGCGCCAGCGCGACGCTGGAAGTTGTTTGCGGGAAGGTTGACTGCGCGGCGCATGCATGACGAACTCGAATCTGAAAAGTGGGGCGCCCGGCAAGCGCTGCGGCCTGCCGGGCTGGTGAAGGTTACAAATGAATCTCGGTACCGAGCAGCTTGACGAACTGCGCCAGCCAGGCCGGATGCGCGGGCCAGGCGGGCGCCGTGACGAACTGGCCATCCGTGACGGCGTCCGTGACGGCGATATCGGCATACGTGCCGCCCGCCAGTTTCACTTCCGGTGCGCAGGCGGGATAGGCGGAAATACGCTTGCCACGGATGACGTCGGCAGCAGCCAGCAATTGCGCACCGTGACAGACGGCCGCGACAGGCTTGCCCGCCTCGGCGAAATGGCGCACGGCGGCGATGACTTTCTCGTTCAGGCGCAGGTATTCCGGCGCACGGCCGCCGGCGATCATCACGGCATCATAATCGGCCGGGTTGATCTCGTCGAAGCTGGCGTTCAGGGTGAACAGATGGCCCGGCTTTTCCGTGTAGGTCTGGTCGCCCTCGAAATCGTGGATGGCCGTCTTGATCGTCTCGCCGCTTTTCTTGCCGGGACAGACGGCATGCACGGTATGACCGAGCATCAGCAGGGCCTGGAACGGCACCATCGTTTCATAATCTTCTGCAAAATCGCCGGTCAAAAACAGAATTTTTTTCGCTGCCATTTGGTTCTCCTATGAAAGATTGATCCCGCAAGACGTATCTTAGCGCGACTTGGCAGCCATACTGGATATTTATCAAACTTTTGCGCCTTGATCGAGGATTTTACAGGCTGAGGCGGAATTATTTGCAGCCTTGCCGGTCAAATCAAGCACACCTCGTTGAAAGGCAGGGCCATGGACAGCAGCACACTGATACGTATCTTCGACCATTTAGCCGATGCCGAGCGCGCCCGCAACCGGCTGCTGGCCGAAGGTTTCCCTTCTCACGCCGTGCAGCTGGACGCGGGCGACGACGAGGCTGGCCCCGTGCAGGGCAATTTCACGGTCGGCAATTGCGACACCCTCACCAGCCGGCTGGAACGGGCGATCAATGCCCTGTTCGGCGGCGACAACCATATGTACCGGCGCAACTACGGCAAGACGGCGTTCCGCGGCATGGTCCGCCTGGTGGTGGCCACGCGCCACGCCGAGGAACAGCAGCGCGCGCACGCCATCGTGCAAGCGTGTGGCGGCAGCGATATCGAACAGCGCACGGCCCGCTGCGACCAGGACAGGCACGACGCGATGGCGGCCCTGTCGCGCTAGCCGGCGCGCACAGCAAGGAGAACAAGCATGGACGTCACATGGGTGGTAGTGGCCGACAGCAGCCGGGCCCGGCTGTTTGCGCTGGGACAGCAAAACCAGCTGGGCGAGCTGCAAGATTTTGTCAATCCGGCGGGCCGTGAAAACGAGAACGCCTTGAACAGCGATGCCAGCGGACGCTTCGGCAGCGGCATGCGCGCGGGGACGCAGGCGGGCACGCAGGCGCACACGACCGAGCCGCAGGTGACGCCGGTCGAGCATGCGAACGCACAGTTTGCACGGCATATCGCGCAAGTGCTGCAACAGGGCTTGCAGCAACAGCGCTACAACAAGCTGTGCCTGGTAGCCGCGCCCAAGTTCCTGGGGCAGTTGCGTCTAAGCCTCGATACCCAGGTGGAAAAACGGCTCAGCCATGCCCTGGCCAGGGATGTCGCCAGCATGAACGTGCCCCAGCTGGAAGCCTATTTGCAGCAAGCGCTGGACAGGGACGGCGGCGAGAGCTGAACGGCAGCGGCCCCATCGCCATCCGCAAGCGGGCACAATCTGTGGCAAGATCTGCGTTCTTTCTTTCAAAACCGGAACTTGTCATGATTTTTGAAATTGCCCATATCCAGATCAAATCCGCCACGCACGCTGCCTTCGAAGCGGCTGTGACGAAAGCCGTCCCCTTGTTCCAGCGCGCACGCGGCTGCGAGTCGATGCGCCTGGAGCGCTCGATCGAAAACGGCGATGCCTACCGCCTGGTCGTGGGCTGGACAACCCTGGAAGACCATACCGTACATTTCCGCGGCAGCGACGACTTCCAGGCATGGCGCGGCCTGGTCGGTGAATTTTTCGCCGCACCGCCACAGGTCGAGCACATGGATACAGTGGTGACGGGGTTCTAGACAGGCACCTACACTGCGGGGTGGTGGAACACCTGTCGCAGGTAGGCGAGGAAGGTCTCATCCTTGCACAGGGTCTTGCCCGGCGAATCGGACAGTTTCGCCACGGACTGGCCATTGCAGCGCACCAGTTTCATGACGATGTTGAGCGGCGTCAAGCCGACATCGTTGGTGAGATTGGTGCCGATGCCAAAGCCCGTCATGATGCGGTCGGCGAAATGCTGGTACAGGGCAAACGCCTTGTCCAGGTCCAGGCCGTCGGAAAACACGAGGCGCTTGGTATTGGCGTCGATGCGCAGGGCCGCGTAGTGGGCCAGCGCCTTCTCTCCCCACTCGACAGGATCGCCCGAATCGTGGCGCAAGCCGTCGAACAGCTTGGCGAAATACAGGTCAAAGTCGGCCAAAAACGCATCCATGCCCACCACGTCGGTCAGGGCGATGCCCAGGTCGCCCCGGTATTCCTGCACCCAGTCCTCGAGCGCCGCCTTTTGAAAGTCGCGCAGGCGCACGCCGAACGACTGGAACGATTGCATGTATTCATGCGCCATGGTGCCGATCGGCACGATGCCGAGCTTTTTCGCCAGGTACACATTCGACGTGCCCTTGAAATACTCGGGCACTTCGCGTGCCAGGCGCTGCACCACCTCGTCGTGCCAGGCGCCGGAAAAACGCCGGCGCACGCCGAAGTCGGAAAATTCAAATGGATGCTTGCGCCGCGGCAGCTTGCCGAATTCCTTGACGGCTTCCACTTTCAAGCCCAGGCGGTGGCGCCCTTCGCGCATGGCCGCATCGAGATCGAAGCGGCGGAAATACAGTTCGTTGATGATGTACAGCACGAAAATCTCGAAGCCCATCACATGCACCTGCGGCCCGGCCGCGTGCACGAGCAAGGTGTCGCCGTCCGTGCTCACGTCGATGAACTTGCGCTGGAAGCGGAACACCGTCAGAAAGTCGACGAAGTCGCTCTTCATGAAGCGCAAAGTGCGCAGATAGGCCAGCTCGTCGTCGGCAAACGACATCGAGCACAGGTGGTCGAGCTGTTCTTCCAGCTCGCCCTTCAGTTCGGCCAGGGGAAAGGCGGTGGCGTTGCGGCAGACAAATTCGTATTCGGTATGGGTATTCGGATGACCGTGCAGCAAGGCTTGCCACATTGTAAATTTATACAGATCGGTTTCCAGCAAACTGCGCACTATCGGGGTCATGTGTGTTTTCTCCAACTTCCTGAAGCCAGAATAGTACGCCACCGCAAGCATTTCAGCAGGGTTCGCTTGCAGGACAGCCTCAATCGCCTGCGTTGGCCAACAACTCGGGCAAGACGTCGGCGGATGTCGCCAGCCGCGCGCCGCGCTCGTGCATGGCTGCAAGGAAGTCGCGCTGCTGCGCTTCAAAGCCCGTGACGGGACTCATGCAGTCCGTCAGCAAGACGAGGCGCGACAGGGCCTGCTTGCCCTGCTGCCCTTCCAGGTAATCGGCGATGTGCTCGGTGCTGGCTTTCACGCAGTGGCTGCCCGCTTCGCCGGTGACATAAATCTGCTGTGCCGGCAGCAAGGTGGCGAGAAAGGCCAGGTTGAGCTGGGTGGCCGCATCCTGTGCGTCGGGCACTTCCGCCATGACGGCCGAGTAATGCTCGGTCCACGGATTCGAACCCTTGCTCAGCTTGGCAACCACTTGCAGGTGATCCACTTCCCACGCGTTGTAGGCGGCGCGCACGGCCGCGTGGATATTCTGGCCCCAGCTGCCGATCTCGCAGTGCACGGGCCACACCATCAATTGATAGCGCCCCGCCTTCTGCAAGGCATTAAGGTAAGCCAGCGCGCGCGGCAAGGCATCGCTGGCGGCAGGCAGGAACAAGCGGTCGCGCACTTGCTGGGCCGTGATCTGCGTGAACGGCGGCACGGCGCCGCCATCACCCGTGCGCCAGAAGGCGGGGTGGGCAATGTCGTAGCGGTGGTGGGCGTCGAGCGTCACGCTGATTTGCGTCAAGCCATTGCCCCCTTCACGGATCAGCTGCGCCACGCGCAGCATGTCGGCGTGGGCGCCCGGCACGGCCAGGGCCGGTGCGGTGCCGGCAGGCAGCCATTCGGCGGGCAGGTCGCAAAAATCGTTTTGCGGGTCGATGACGAGCAGGTGCAGCTGGCGTTTCATGGCGATCCTCGTGCGTGGCGGGAACTTGCATGATAATGGCAACATCGCCATCACGCCAATCCCGGGCCCGTCATGCACCTTCCACATCGCAATAACTTGCGTCCAAACAAATTACTCAACAGCAAATGGACAGCGGTGACACCCATCAACAAGGAAAAACATTTTCTCGTCATCAAGGTATGCGCCGCAGCCACGCAGGATGAACCCGTCACGCACGTGGAACTGGAAGCCGTGCATTCCGGCAGAGTGCAGATCCTGCCCTGGCGCGCGCTGCAGGATGCGGCGCAGTGGCATCAAGGATGGAAAACATAACGGCGCTGGCGCCGCTCGACCAGCTTCAATGCCACCTCGGCCGCCTCGCTGACGGCTTCGGCTTCCGTCGAAAACGGATGGTCGGCCAGCACGCGGTGCTTTTTGACGATATTGTTCCTGTGCATGGGATTGTTCGAGGGGGTGTACAGGGACACATAGGCGCCCCACAGTTTGCAACCGCGTAAGGGTTCCGCCGTGTAATTTATTTCATACGTATCAACGTACTTTATCGGCACGATGTTTGCTCCAAAAATGACATCCCCGGGTAGCCTGTCTCAACGGCCCTACCCGGCGTAGGGTTGGAATACATGCAATCGCGCTTGCTCAGGATACTGACTCACTTATCTGCTTTTTATTACGCGGCACAGGGAAAAACTTGGAAGCCTGCCTCACTTGAGGCATGGCGGCACGCCCACTGAAAGTATAGACGATGCGAAAAAATTATGAGAAGGCAACTCTGTACGGAACGCCGCAGGCGCCTGCCCTATTTCGCCGCCTCGGCTGCGGCATGCATGGACCAGACGACGCTGAGGATTTTCCATTGACCATCGCGCTTGACCATCTGCCACGCTTCGACGCCATAGTTGGACAGTTTGTCGCCGACGAGGAATTCATAGTCGAAGTTGACCCACGCGACATGGCGGTCCTGGGTGATCTTGACGTTGTAGAATTTTTCTTCCGTGCGCAGGGGTTCGCGCTTGATGTAGTTGGCGAAGCCGACGTAGCCGGCCGCCGCGACGCCGTCGAAGTGGACGTCCGTCGTGTCGCGCATTTTCTGGATGAAAGCGTCATCGGCCGGCGAGGCGAACAGGATGTTCGTGTGCAGCATCAGCGACGACAGCAGCTTGACATCCTTGGCGATCAGCGCCGCCTGGAAGTCGGCGACAACTTTTTCAATGGCGCGGATATCTTCGGGCGTGGAAGCATGGCGGCCCACGTGGGGTGGCGCAACGGGTGCCGTCTGCGCCAGCGCAATGCCAGCTGAAAACAAGGAACATCCGAACAATACTGCGCTTGCCAACTTGTGCATGAGGGACTTTCATGGCGAACGGCTCGCCGGCCTGGCACGGGGCGTGCCGCCGGCAAGCTTATGTCAACCATAACAGATTGGCAATCCCTCTTTGGAACTAGATGGCGGCAAACTCAGGCAGCCAGGGCTTCGATCGACGCGCGGCCCTTGGCGATCGCGCTGGTGACGGCATCCTCGCCCATGGCCACGCCTTCGGCTTGCACGAATTCGATGTCCGTGATGCCGATGAAGCCCAGCGCCGTGCGCAGATAGGTGCTCAGGTAGTCATACGCGGCGCCCGGGCCTTCGCTGTAGACGCCGCCGCTGGCCGTGAAAATATAGGCTTTCTTGCCCGTAGCCAGGCCAACTGGTCCATTGGCCGTGTACTGGAAGGTGCGGCCCGCGCGCGCCACGTGGTCGATCCACGCCTTCAGGGTCGAGGGCACGGAAAAGTTGTACATGGGCGCGGCCAGCACCAGCACGTCGGCGGCCAGCAATTCATCGACCAGGGTATCGGACAATTGCACGGCCGCTGCCGCCTGCGCGCTGCGCTGCTCGGCTGGCGTGAAGAACGCGCCCATGACTTCTTCCGTCAGGTGCGGCACCGGTTGCACGGCCAGGTCGCGCACGACGATGGTGTCGCCTTGCGCGGCCAGTTTGGCGACGAATTCGCCCGACAATTGACGCGACAGGGAACCGCTGTTGCGCACGCTGCTATTGATGTGTAGTACGTTTGCCATGATGCACTCCTTCAAGAACGATAGATGGGGGTGCGGCGTTTGCTGCACTTGCACACATCATAATTCGGGTCTACTATCGATGAAACCATGTAAATATAAATGGTTAGCATCGAATTTTTAGATATGGAGTTATCATGAGAGAACCGGGCCAGCCATCGCTCGACCAGTTGCGCGTCTTCGTCGCCGTCATCGACGCGGGCGGCTTCGCCCATGCGGCGCGCCAGCTGCACCGCACGCAATCGGTGATCAGCTACACCATCGCCAACCTGGAAGAACAGCTGAACGTGGTGCTGCTCGACCGCGGCAAACGCAAGCCCACGCTGACGGACGCGGGCAAGGCACTGCTGGCCGATGCGCGCGCCGTGGCGCTGAAGGTCGACGGCATGCGCGCGCGGGCCAAGGCGCTGGCCGGCGGGCTCGAGGCGGAAGTGTCGGTGGTGGTCGACGTGATGTTTCCCACCTGCGTGCTGGTGCGCGTGCTCGAGGCGTTCCAGGCGCAGTTCCCCACCGTCGCCCTGCGCCTGCGCATCGAAGCGATGGGCGCCGTGGCGCAACTGGTGATGGATGGCAGCTGCCACATCGGCCTCGGTGGCTGGATGACGGCCACGGCCAGCGTCTTCGAGCGTATGGCCGTCGGCCATGTGCGCCTGATTCCCGTGGCCGCGCCCAGCCACGCGCTGGCGCAGCTGGCCGGGCCGATTGCCTCGAGCGTGGCGCGCGAACACGTGCAGCTGGTGCTCAGCGACCGCAGCGTGCTGACGGAGGGCCAGGATTTCGGCGTACTGGGATTGCGCAACTGGCGCCTGGGCGACCTCGGTTCCAAGCACGCGCTGCTGCGCGCGGGCCTGGGCTGGGGCAATATGCCCGAAGCGATGGTGCGCGAGGACCTGGCCGAAGGCCGTTTGGTGCACCTGCCGCTGGCCGTCGACAATGGCGAGAATTACCCGATTTACTTGATCCAGCGCGCCGACACGCCGCCGGGGCAGGCGGGCAAGTGGCTGACGGAGCGGTTTGCGGAGCAGTTGCCGTTGCTGCCAGAGGCAGGGTTCTAGTTAAGTGAGAGTGAAGGTATGATAGTGACCCGCAGCGGAAGTCTGGGGGCAGACCCTCAACACCGCTAACGCAAGGCTCAGTGCCAACGTTTCCGGGGGTCTGACCCCGGCCGTTAACGGGGTCACCCGGAGTCAACTTTCAATCACAAGGATTCACATGGCCGGCATCGACGACTTCGTCAACAAACAAAAACCTGGCGCGCGTTTCGTCATCACGGCGCAGATGCTGCGCATGACGCCGCAGCAGTTCGATTCGCTGGCTCAGGAGTGGATGGAAGACGGCGGTCCCGGCTTCGACGTGGCCGGCATACCGCACCGCGTCGTCGTCGACGGGCAGTTTTATATCGGCAGGATCACCGTGCAGCGGCACGGCGATCCTGCCTGAGGACTACTCGACGCCCAGCACGCGCAGGCGCCGGCGCAGGCGCGCCACTTCTTCCGACAGGTCGACCACCAGCGCGGCCAGTTCGGCGTTCGCGTCGAACACGGATTCGATTTCATGCAGGCGGCGCGCACGCACCAGGTCCAGACTCGTGAAGCGCCAGGCCGTCAGCTGGCCCGCCGGCGGACCGTCCTGCAGCAGCACACCCGTCCGCACGTGCTGCACCACCCAGTCCGGCTCCACGGCGCAGGCGCGCGCCAGTTCTTCCAGGCTCAGGGCACGGTCTTCCAGCAATTCGCCAATTACCTTGTTTGTCATGATTTAGCCTCCCAGCTTCTGGCGTGGATTGAAAGCCATCTCGCGCGCCATGGTTGCATACAGTTCGCGCGCCTTGTCGTCATTCGCCGGCGGCAGCACCACTTCCAGCAGCAGATACAGATCGCCCGGCTGGGCGGCGGGAATGCCGCGCCCCTTCAGGCGCAGCTTGCGTCCCGTCTGCGAATTGGGCGGCACGGTGACGGTCACCGTGCCCGATGGCGTAGGCACGTCGATGTCGCCGCCCAGCGCCGCTTCCCATGGCGTGACAGGCACCGTTTCGAAGACGTCGCGTCCCTCCACCTTGTAGCGCGCATCGGGCCGGAAGCGGATTTCCAGGTATAAATCGCCGGCGGGCGCGCCGCCGCTGCCGGGATTGCCCTGCCCCTTCATGCGCAGCTGCTGGCCTTCCGTGACACCTTTCGGTATCGTCACTTCCAGGGTGCGCTCGCGCGTCACCACGTGGCCTTGCGCATCCGCTTCGGGCACGCGCATGACAATGTGGCGCTTGGCGCCCTGGTAGCTGTCCTGCAGGTCGATGGTGATGGCGGCGTGGCTGTCCTCGCCCTGCATCTGGAAGGTGCTGTTGGCGCGGCGCCGGCCGCCCACGTGGGCGAACAGGTCGGCAAAAAAATCGCTGTCGTCGGCGCCCGACGATTCGTAGCCGGCACCCCAGTCCGGCGGCGGCCGGAATGGCTGGCCTTGTGCGCCCGGGTTGCGGCCCAGTTCATCGTAGGCCGCGCGCTTTTCCGCGTCGCCCAGCACGCCGTAGGCCTCGTTCAGGGCCTTGGTGCGCTTGTCGGCGTCCGGCTCCTTGCTCACGTCGGGATGGTATTTGCGCACGAGCTTGCGGTACGCTTTCTTGATATCGGCCTCGGACGCCGTCTTATCGACGCCAAGTTCCTTGTAGTAGTCCTTGTATTCCACCGTGCCTGCTCCCCATGGTTGAAGTGCCTATGGGAAGAGTACACGAATTGGTCAAAGGACAGCGTGCGCACAATACAGCGCCGCCCGGCGGCGGGATCAGCGCACGCGGCGCACCGAAGAAATGCGGCGGTCGAGGCCACCGTGCAGGCGGCCGTAGCTGCCAGGTCCCATCACCACGCAGCGGCCGCGGAAGTTGGCGTCGACGCAGAATTCCCAGCGGCCGTAATTGACGACGACCGATTCGGCGCGGTCATTGAAACCATAGCGGCTCAAGTCGTGCACTTCGCGGTCCAGGCGCACGGGCCGGCCGCGCATGCCGGCATCGGGGAACAGCAACACGGCGCCATTCGCGTCGGGACGGTGGCCGCCGCCGTGGCCGTGACCGGGATAACCGGGATAGGGGCGATCCGGCTCGGGACGCGGCGGGCGTGGCGGATACGGTCGGTGATCGCCGCCGCCATGACCCGGGCGGCCCACTTCGCGCACGGAGGAAACGGCGTCGTTCATGCCCGGCATGCTGCCGTAGCGGCCAGGTCCGAAAGTACGGCAGTTGCCACGGTAATTGGCGTCCTTGCACACTTCCCACGTGCCCGAGCGCACGATGATGCTCGAGGTCTTGTCGTTAAAGCCCATGCGCGACAGGTCGCCCGTGTCGTAACGCAGGGTCACGGGGCGGCCACGGAAACCGGCGTCCTCGAACAAGGTGATTTCGCCTGCGGATGCGGCAAGGGGGGCGAGCAAGGTGGCGGCGCACAACAGCGCGGGCCGGAAAGATAAAACCATGACAACTCCAATACTGATGACATTTTCGCCAGTGTAGACCAGGCGGCAGGCGGCGAGTGTAACAAAGGGCAAGCAAATGTCAGCGCACGGCAGCGAATGTAAAAACCGCCTGGCGGGATCAACCCGGCAGGCGGCCTGTCTGCTTGGTGGCAGAAAAAATCAGCGTACGCGGCGCAGCGAGGAAATCTGGTTTTCCATGGCGTTCAGGCGGCCGTATTCGCCCGGCCCGATCACTTCGCAGCGGCCATGGAAGTTCGAATCGCTGCACACTTCCCACTGGCCCTCGTTGACGACGATGGACGAGGCGCGGTCGTTGAAATTGTAGCGCACCAGGTCTTCCGCATTGCGGTCCAGCGCCAGCGGTTCGCCGCGCATGCCCGCTTCGGGGAACAGCAGCACGGCGCCGCGCTGCGGGTACTGCGGCTGCTGGTATTGCGGATATTGCGGCTGATCGTACTGCGGCCGCTGGTACTGGTTATCGTACTGCTGCTGGCGGCGCGCTTCGCGCTCGTCGACCATGCGCGCCGACGAGACGCGCCCATCGAGGCCGCGTCCCAGGTCGTCGTGGCGGCCAGGGCCGAAGATGCGGCATACGCCGTTGTAGTTCGAATCGCTGCACAGCTGCCAGTAGCCGTTATAGATGACGATGCTGCTGGTGCGGTCATTGAAACCGATATTGACGAAGTCGTCCGTGTCGCGGTTCAGTCGCGCCGAGCCGCCATTCTGGCCTGCGCCAGAATACACTTCCAGGGTGCCGCCACGGCCATAGCCGCCGCCATGGCCACGGTCGGGATCGCGTCCGGGACGTCCCGGATTGTAGCCATCGCCGCGCCCCGACTCGCGCACCGAACTGATGGCGTCGTTCATGCCCGGCATCGAGCGGTATTCGCCCGGCCCCAGGGTGCGGCAATTGCCGCGAAAACCGGCATCCGTACACACATCCCAGGTACCCGAGCGCACCAGGATGCTCGACACCTTGTCGTTGAAGCCCATGCGCGACAGATCGTCCGTCGTCTCGCGCAGGTTCACTGCGCGGCCACGCAGATCAACGTCTTCGAACAAGGTGATATCGCCCGCATGGGCGGCCGCATGGGCCCCCAGCGAAAGCAGCAAGGTGGCCGCGCATGCCAGCGTGTGTTTGAAAGGGCCCGTCATGATTAACTCCATTCTTCATTCTTTGGTGATGATTTGCCTGGCCAAAACGCCAGGATGCCATTGTAACAAGTGCCAGCCGGAGCGGAAGGTCGGCGACGCTTTCCAAGGCCGGTCAAGGCAAAGGCAAGTGATCGACATGACAACTGATGTCAGTGTAGCCATCCGTAGAAAAAACGGTGTAACAAAGTATGGAAAAAGCACAAGAAATTGTTACCAAAAGCAATAGCCGGCCCTGCGCGAACCGGTTATTGCAATTTGAGGTACTAGCTGACCCGCATCAGCGCACTTCGCGCACCGACGAGATACGGTTGCTCATGCGCTCCAGGCTCGCGTACTCGCCCGGTTCCAAGGTGCGGCAGCGGCCACGGAAGCCCACGTCCTCGCACACTTCCCAATAGCCGGAGCGCACGCGCACGCTTTGCACCGTGTCGTTGAAGTCGCGCTCGCGCAAGTCGGCTGAAGCGTTGCGCACGCTCAAGCTGCGGCCAGCGAAATCGTCGCGCGTGTAAAAGGTCAGTTCGCCGCCCAGCGAGCGCCCTGGCAAATGGCCGTGCTCCCGGTCGCGTTCCCAGCGGCCGTCCCGGTCTCGCCCACGGTCACGGTCACGGTCACGGTCACGGTCACGATCGCGGCCCGGATGCCCATCCCAGCCACCGCGCACTTCGCGCAGCGACGTGATTTTGTTGGCGCGGTCATCGAGCGACGGATACTCGCCCGCCTCGAGCAGGAAGCAATCGCCGCGGAAATCGGCTTCCTCGCACGCTTCCCAGCGGCCCGAGCGCACGCGGATACTTTGCGTCGTGTCGTTGAAACGGACGTCTTCCAGGTCGGCGACGGCATCGCGCACGGTCTGCGAGCGGCCGTGATAATCGTCGCGCGAATACAGGGTCAGTTCGCCGGCGCCGGCCAGTTCGGCCGTCATGGCGGCGCCCAGCAACAGGGCGCAGTTCAAGGCTTTCTTCAACATGGTCTTACTCCATAGTCAGGGTACTGAGGTTGACTATTTGGTCATTTTGCCAAATAGAGCGCGCAGTCTATCCGCGACTGGCCCACTTAGCTGTAACAAATGATTACCGTGCCCGAGCGCCCGGGGCGCCACGGCGGACAAGCACGGCGAATGCCGGTAGAATCTTGTGTTTAGTCAAGCTTTCCACCCATGCCACACACTACCTCGTTCACCCTGCCCGCCATCCGCACTGAAGTCTCGTCGCTGTGGAAGCTGGCCTGGCCCATCCTGATCGGCCAGCTGGCCACCGTCGGCATGGGCGCGGCGGACGTGGCGATGACGGGCCACACGAACCCCGAGGAACTGGCGGCCGTGTCGCTGGGCGCGGCCATCTGGTCCATCGTGCTCGTCACCGTGAGCGGCATCATGATGGCGATCAATACCCTGGTGGCGCATGAAATCGGCGCCGCGCGCCATGACCGGGTGCCGCACATCGTGCGCCAGTCGCTGTGGAAGGCGCTGCTCGTGGGACTGGTCGCCTGCCTGCTGACGAACATGGCAGCGCTCGTGTTCGACCATCTGATGCTGGAACCGGCCGTCGCAGCCAAGGCCAAGCTGTTCGTGCACATCATCAGCTGCGCGCTGCCGCCGTTCGCCGCTTACCGCGCGCTGTACGGCTACAGCACCAGCATCAACCAGACCAAGCCCGTGATGGTGATCGCGCTGGCCGCGCTGGCGCTGAACATTTTCGTCAACTACCTGCTGATCTACGGCCACTGGGGCATGCCGAAACTGGGCGGCGTGGGCTGCGCCGTGGCCACCACCTGCTGCGTGTGGATGATGCTGCTGGCCATGCTGGCCTGGATCAGGATCGCGCCCGCCTACCGCGCCACGTATCCATTCACGCACTGGGAATGGCCCGAGCTGTCGTCCATCGGCCCCATGCTGCGCCTGGGCCTGCCCATCGGCGTCACCTACTTTGCCGAAGTGAGCGCCTTTGGCGTCATCAGCCTGCTGGTGGCGCGCTTCGGCGTGATCCAGGTGTCGGCGCACCAGATTGCCCTGAATTTCTCGTCCGTCGTCTTCATGGTGCCGCTCACGTTCGGCATCGCGCTGGTCACGCGCGTGGGCCATGCCGTTGGCGAAGCCAATTTGCGCAAGGCCCGCTTCATTTCGTGGGTGGGCGTGGCCATGTCGCTGACGGCGGCCATTGTCTCGGCCGCCGTCATCACCATCTTCCGCCACCAGATCGCGCAAGCCTACACGTCGGACCCGCAGGTGCAGGCGCTGTGCGCGCAGCTGCTGCTGTTTGCCGCCCTGTTCCAGCTGTCCGACGCGACGCAGGTGGCCACGTCCTGCGCCATCCGCGGATACAAGGTGACGCGCCAGCCGATGCTGATCCAGCTGCTGGCCTTCTGGGGCTTCTCGCTGCCGATCGGCTATGTGCTGGGCCTCGCGCCGCAAGGCTTCATCTGGTCGCCGGCCGAGCCGATGGCCGCCGCCGGTTTCTGGATCGGCCTCGTCACGGGCTTGACGGTGGCCGCCGTGCTGCTGACCTGGTATCTGAACCGGCTGTCGCTGCAGCGCCTGCGCGCAGCGCCCTAAACTTTCAAGGAATCCGCCATGCCCCAGCCGCGCTCCTTCAAGCAGGTCGATGTCTTCAGCAAGGTGCCGTTCATGGGCAATCCGCTGGCCGTCGTGCTCGACGCCGATGGCCTCGATACCGCGCAGATGCAGGCGATTGCGCGCTGGACGGGCCTGTCGGAAACCACCTTCGTGCTGGCGCCGTGCGACCCGGCAGCCGACTACCGCGTGCGGATTTTTTCGCCCGAGATGGAATTCCCGTTCGCCGGACACCCGACCCTGGGCACGGCGCACGCCCTGCTCGACTCCGGCATGCAGCCGAAAGACGCGCGCATCGTGCAGGAATGCGGCGTGGGCCTGGTGCACATTGAACGGCAGGCGGGCGGCGTGCTGGCGTTCCAGGCGCCGCCGTGCACCACGCGCGCGCTCGACCCGGCGCTGCTGCCGCTGCTGCAAACCGCGCTGGCCGGCGCGCCAGCCGCTGCCGGCACCGTCGTCGGCATGGGCATCCGCTGGCTGTGCGTGCCGCTGGCAAGCGCCGCCGCCTGCCTGGCCGTGCGCGCCGATATCGCATCGCTGACGGCCTTGCTGGCCGCCTCCGGGGCCGATGGCCTGGCGCTGTATGGCCCGCACGCTGCGGGCGGGCCAGCCGATTACGAAGTGCGCGCGCTGCTCAGCGAACATGGCGCGCTGGTGGAAGACCCCGTCACGGGCAGCGCCAACGCCTGCATCGCGCACCTACTGGCAGGCGGCGACTACACTGTCCGCCAGGGCACCTGCCTGCAGCGCGACGGCCGCGTGTCCGTCAGCTTCCGCGATGGCCACACCTGGATAGGCGGCGCCTGCCTGACCATCGTCGCGGGGTCGATATTGGCCTGAACCGCGTAAAGCGCCATGGAATGGGTGGCGCTTGGATATTTTTCACGAAGGAAATACGGCCAGCACGTCCATATTCCGTGTCCAGCGCTATCGCATAAAGAAGCACGCTCTGGTATCGTCTTACGCTTAGGCAACGCTCAAGTTCGCCTATGCATGCAGTGCCCTTCATCCTTCCAACTACCGAGACATCCATGCGTTTTATTCTTTGTTTTCTGGCCGCGATGGCCAGCGTTCCCGCATCGGCTGAAAAGCTGACCCTGGAACGCATCCACGCCGATCCGGCGCTGGCCGGCCCCGGCGTGCGCAACCTGAAGGTCTCGCCCGATGGCGAGCGAGTCACGTTCCTGCGCGGCCGCGCCGACAACCAGTTCCAGCTCGACCTGTGGGAATTCAAGCTGAAGGACAAGAGCACGCACCGCCTCGTCGACTCGAAGGCGCTGGTGCCGAATGAAACGATTTCGCCCGAAGAGCAGGCGCGCCGCGAACGCGAGCGCACGGCCAGCCTGAACGGCATTCTCAGCTACAGCTGGTCGCCCGATGGCAAGCAGCTGCTGGTGCCGCTGGCCGGCAATCTGTACCTGGTCGATGCGGCCCATCCGGACAAGGCGCGCCTGGTCGCCAAGGGCAATGTGCTCGATCCGAAAATCTCGCCGAAAGGCCGCTACGTCTCGTTCGTGCGCGACCAGAACATCTATGTGATCGACCTGAAGTCGGGCCAGGAACGCCAGCTGACCACCGATGGCAAGGGCACGATACGCAACGGCGAAGCCGAATTCGTGGCGCAGGAAGAAATGGGCCAGCGCACCGGCTACTACTGGGCGCCCGACGATTCCGCCATCGCCTACAAACGCTACGACGAAGCGCCGGTGCCCGTCGTGCGCCGCTTTGAAATCTTCGCCGACCGCACGGACGTCGTCGAGCAGCGCTACCCTGCCGCCGGTGACCCGAACGTGCTGGTGCAGCTGCTGATCGTCTCGCCGGAAACGGGCGCGCAGCGCCAGGTGGAGCTGGGTACGAACCCGGACATCTACCTGGTGCGCGCCGACTGGAGCGCGGACAGCAAGTCGCTCGTGTACCAGCGCCAGTCACGCGACCAGAAGACCCTCGACCTGGTCGCCGTCGATGCAAGCACGCTGGCACAGCGCACCCTGCTGACGGAAACGTCAAAGACCTGGGTCAGCATCCATGACGACCTGCGCTTCCTTTCGAACGGCACCTTCCTGTGGTCGTCCGAGCGCACGGGCCGCAATCACCTGTATTTGTACGACATGAGCGGCAAGCTGCTGCACCCGGTCACATCCGGCGCATGGGGCATCGACAGCGTGCTGGCCGTGAACCAGAAAACCGGTAAAGTATTCGTCGCGTCGAACCGCGACGCCGTGATCGACAAGCAGACCTACGCGCTGGCGCTCGACGGCAGTACGGCCGACAAGCCGCAGCGCGTGACGAAAGCCGATGGCTGGCACGACACGACGTTCTCGCGCAATGGCGAAGTCTTCGTCGACACGTATTCGGACCCGGCCACGCCGCCGCAAGTGAGCATCCGCCGCCCGGACGGCGCCATGGTGGGCTGGCTGGAAGAAAACGCGCTGAACGCGAGCCACCCGTACGCCAAATACAAGGCGGACCACCTGCCGACGGAGTACGGCACCCTGAAGGCCAACGATGGCCAGACGCTGTACTATTCGATCGTCAAGCCGTCGAACTTCGACGCAAGCAAACGCTATCCCGTCTACCTGTCGACGTATGGCGGCCCGCACTCGCAGCACGTGGCTCGCCGCTGGGGCAACAACTTCGACCAGTACATGGCGCAGCAAGGCTTTGTCGTCTTCCGCCTCGATAACCGCGGTTCGTCGCGCCGCGAGCGCGCGTTCACGGACGCCATCTATCACAACCTGGGCGCGGCCGAAGTGGCCGACCAACTGGTGGGCATCGACTGGCTGGGCAAGCAAAGCTTCGTCGATGCCAAACGCATCGGCGTGTTCGGCTGGAGCTACGGCGGCTTCATGACCCTGCGCTTGCTGTCGGCAGCGTCCGACAAGATCGCCATGGGCGTCTCGGTGGCACCCGTGACCGACTGGTCGCTGTACGACACCCACTACACGGAACAATTCCTCGGCATGCCGAAGGAAAACGTCGACGGCTACAAGGCCAGCACCGTGTTCGCCCACCTCGACGGCCTGAAGTCGCCGCTGCTGCTGGTGCACGGCATGGCCGACGACAACGTCTTGTTCAGCAACAGCACGCGCCTGATCGACGCGCTCGTGAACCGCGGCGTGCAGTTCGACCTGATGACGTACCCGGGCGCCAAGCACGGCATCTCGTCGCGCGCGGGCCAGCGCCACGTGTACAAGAAAATCGAGATGTTCTTCAAGCAGAACCTGGGCGTAGCGAAGTAAAGCGCGCCCACACATGAAAACCGCCGCCTGTCTCGCGACAGGCGGCGGTTTTTTTATGCGTGCGTCAGATTACGGTTTGCGCGTGACGGTCTCGACCGCATCCTTGACGTCGCCAACCTTCTTCTGCACTTTGCCTTCGACCTGGTTTGCCAGGCCCTTGGCTTGCTGTTCTTCGCTGCCGACGACTTTGCCAGCGGCTTCCTGGATTTTACCGCCGACTTCCTTCAGTTTACCTTCGACTTGATCTTTGTTCATGATGGATCCTCACTGTAGTTGGTACATCTGTTGTCCTGCCCCGAAGGGCCGGTACTGCGGCTCACACGCCGTTGCAAACTGCTTGCTGCGTGTCGATGTGTCCATACTACGCTTGAGGTTGCAAAAACTATGTACGGTCCCTAACACATGCCAAAAATCAGCTAATTACGCGAAATCAGCCCGCTTTGCGCCATACCGTCGCCAGCCAAGGCTGCTGTTCGCGCGGCAAGCCGGGCGGACGGTAGTACTGCTCGACCAGGCTGAATCCGACCGCCTGCACATATGCGGCCCATGTCGCTTCGTCGTGATAGCTGCCGTAGCGCGCGCCGTTCCAGCCTTCCTGGTTCTGCCCGCGCGGATTCGAGCTGAACAGCACGCCGCCCGGTTTCAGGCACGCGTACAAGGCGCGCAGCACGCCGGGCAGGACGGCGCTGGGCACGTGAAACAGCACGGCATTCGCGAACACGCCGTCGAACTGCGCGGCAGGCAAGTCGAGGTCGACGAAATCCTGCTGCCATACGGTGCAGCCGCTGTAGGCGCGCGCCATCTCGACGAAGCGGGCGCTGCCATCGACACCGGTGGCGTGGTGGCCCATGGCCGTGAACGCTTTCAGATCGCGGCCCGGGCCGCAGCCGAGGTCGAGAATCTCCACAGGCGCCGGGCGGCCGATGGCGTTCAGCAGCGCGCTGATGTTCTGGCTGACGTCGTGGTCGCGCGTGCCTTCGAAAAACTGCTCGGCGCTGGCGTCGTAATGGGCCAGGGTGCGTTCGGTGATAGCGTGGATGGGGTCTTGCTGATCTTGCGGTGGGGTCGGCTTCATGGCGGTCCTGTCGATATGTTCCGCCATTTTACGGTGCCGGCGCGCTGCGTGCCGGCACCGTCACCATTTGCTACCAGACGCGCACGCGCTGTTCCGGCGCCAGGTACAGCTGCTGCCCCGGCTTGACGTCGAAGGCCGGGTACCAGGCGTCGAGGTTGCGCACGGTAGCGGCGCGGTATTGCGCCGGCGCGTGGCCATCCGTGAGGATTTGCTGGCGCGCCGCCGCCTCGCGCGCCTTGCTGCGCCAGCTGACGCCGTAGCCGGTGAAGAAATCGCGGTCCGCGCCCGGCTGCGCCGGCTTGCCCTGCTGCGACAGGGTGAACGCGTCATGCGCGGCCGCCACGCCGGCCAGGTCGGCCAGGTTTTCGCTCAGGGTCAGCTGGCCATTCACGGCCAGGTCGGGGAACGGCTTGTAGGCCGCGAACTGCGCCACCAATTGCTTCGAGGCCGACTGGAAATGCGCCAGGTCGGCTGGCGTCCACCAGTCGCGCAACTTGCCCTGGGCGTCGAACTGCGCGCCCTGGTCGTCAAAACTGTGGCTGATCTCGTGGCCGATGGTGGCGCCGATGCCGCCATAGTTGGCCGCGTCGGACGCTGTCGGATCGAAGAATGGCGGCTGCAGGATGGCGGCCGGGAAGTTCAGCGCATTTTGCAGCGGCAGGTTGACGGCGTTGACGAGCTGCGCCGGCATGGCCCAGGCCTTGCGGTCGGGAGACTGGCCCAGCTTGGCAAGCTCCTGCTGGTAATGGAACTGCTCCGCCCGCTGCACATTGCCCAGCGCATCGCCGCGCACCACGCGCAAGCCCGCATAATTCTCCCAGCGTTCCGGATAGCCGACGCCCACATACAGGGTCTTGAGTTTTTCCTGCGCCTGCGCCTTGGTGGCCGGCGCCATCCAGTCCAGCTTGTCGATGCGGCGCGAGAAGGCGGCGACGATATTCGTCACCATGTCCTGCACGCGCGCTTTCGATTCAGGCGGGAAATAGCGTTCCACGTACAGCTTGCCGACGGCGTCGCTGAGGGCCGCATTCGTCGCGGCCAGCGCGCGCTTGCTGCGCGGCGACTGCTGCGGCGTGCCGCTCAGGGCGCTGCCATAGAAGGCAAAGCGCTGGTCGGCGGCCGCCTTCGGCAAGGTCGTGCTGAAATGGTTGATCGCGTGGAAGGCCAGAAAATCCTTCCAGGTGGCCAGCGGCACGCTACCCACCAGGGCCGCGCTGCCCGTCATGGCCGTCGGATGCCAGACGATGAAATCCGTCTGCTTGCCCAGGCCAGCCGCCTGGAAGAAGGCTTTCCAGTCCAGCCCAGGCGCCTTGCTGGCGAAGTCGGCGGCGCGCCACGCGTTATTGCCCTTGGCGACATCGGCCGAATCCTCGCGGCTGGCGTGGCTGGCGGCAATTTGCTGCTCCAGCGCAAACACGCGCGCGGCGCGGGCCGGCGCATCGCTGTAGCCGGCCTGCTTGAGCATGGCGGCGATATGCGCCTGATAGCCCGTGCGCAAGCCCTGCATGCGGGCGTTGTCGCTCTGGTAAAAGGCGCGGTCGGGCAAGCCCAGCCCGCCCTGCAGCAGATAGGCCACATTGCGCGTGGTGTCGTTCAAGTCTTGCGCCACCCACAGGCCGAACAGGTTTTCCGTATAAAAATTGGTGGCGTTGAGCGGGTCGACATCGGCGCGCAGGCTCTCGCCCAGCGCGCGGGCCAGTCCTGCCTGGTCGCGTATGCCATCGATCTTCTTCAGCAGCGGCTTGATCGGCGCCCAGCCTTTTGCCTCGATAGCCGCTTCATCGATCCAGGAACGGTAAAAATCGCTGACCTGGCGCGCGGAGGCATCGGCCTGTGGCGCCGCCGCCAGGCCTTCGACGAGGGCGATGATGCGCTCGTTGGTGGCGTTGGCGAGGATGGCAAACGAGCCCCAGCTGCTGCGGTCGGCGGGAATCTCCGTGCTGCGCAGCCAGTCGCCATTCACATAATCATAAAAGTCGTCGCCGGGCAAGACAGCCGTGGGCGCCGCCATCGCGGCGGCGGGACTGGCGGCCGCCTCCTGTGCATGCGCGTGGACGGCGCCCCCGGCCAGCGCGATGCCGGACAGGGCCAGCACCATGGCGCGCTTGCGCCAGGAAGCAGGGAAAGAGGAAGCGGCGGCAGTGACAACGCGCATGGTGATCCTTTCAGGCAAAGTAACGACAGTAGTGTGCAAAATCATAACGCGTTTTGAGGCACCGCAACACACTCCCCTGCCACCACGGCGCCAGCAGGCATGCGGCTTGACGGGCGACTCCGGCAGCCGCCAAGCAATCATCTAAATTATTTTCACTTTTTTTCAAAAATACCCTCAAGTTCCCCTTGGACCTGCCGTTAATCTGGACAAGCGGTAATCCATTCACTAGTTACGGGTGTGCTCATGACCTCCAACGACGTTCTCTCGATGTACGAAAATATTGCAGGAATGACCAATAAAATGGTCGTAGCCGCACGTTCGAGCGACTGGGATGGCCTGGATACCCTGGAAAACCAGTGCGCCAGCGCCGCCAGCGCGACCATGACGGGCAAGGTGCCCGCCCTGGCCGGCGCCTCGCGCCTGCGCAAGATCGACTTGCTCAAGCAAATCCTGGCCAACGACCGCGAAATCCGCACCATCACGGAACCATGGATGACGCAGTTGCCGAACGCCATGCAGGGTTCGCGCGCACGCATGTAAAGCTTGCCGCACCAGAAACGACAAAAGCACCCGCGGGTGCTTTTTTTACGTCTGCCGCCATGCCAGGGAGCGCGCCATCTGCGGCACCCGGAAAGCAAGGAGGGGGAATTTGGAAGGCGAGCCCCAGGTATCTCCTGGCGTCGCCTCGCTGCCGGTTGCATCCGGCGTTCGCGAGCACATCGTCGGCATCGCGAACCGCTTCCAGACCCAGGCGTTTATGCAACGCTACACCTGTTTGCCGCGCCACGCTATCGTTGGTGACTGCGCCAGGCTGGGGCTGTTTTGTCGTAGAGCAAGTCCACTGAATTCATCATAGCACCATCTTTGAAAAACAGGCAACGTGATTGGCCGGCGTTTCCATGTATTTTTTCAATATCTTTTTTTACATCAAATTTCGGCGCCGTCTTGCCATCTCTTTAACGCGAGAACGGCTCCGGTTCCGCCTCGGCCGCCCCATCTTCCACGGCTTCCGTCAGCACGGGCACATCCTTCTTCTTGCGGCTAAACGGCTTGCGCAGCAAGACCCAGTATTTCGACGGCGCGCCAGGCGCCTGCCTGCGCTTGCGCACGACATACACGATGACGGCCGTCAGCAGCAGAAAGAGCAAGGTGCCGATACCTAGCCACAACAGGCCGTTGCCGCCCGCCTTTTTGTCCTTGTCAGCGGCGGGCGCCGCATGCAGGGGCTTGGGCTTGGCATGCGGCACTTCCGCCGCCACCGGTGCAGCGGCAGCCGGCAGAGCCAGCGCCTTTTGCAAGGCGCCGATCTTGCCCTCCAATTCGCCGAGCTTTGCATTCAGGGCCGTGTTTTTCTCATCCAGCGCCACGCACGCTTGCGCCTGCTCCATATCGGCTTGGGGCGCGCAAGCGGCCACGGGCGCCGTGGCGCGGCGCACCGGTGCCGGGCGCTGCTGCACCGGAGCCGCAGGCGTGGGCGCGACGGGCGGCGGCACGAACACGCGCGCCGGACGCACGAGGCCCTCGGCGCGCGCGCGGGCCGCCAGCGCGGCGGCGTCGGGCGACGGGGCGACGGGCACAGGACGTGGTAACGGCAACGGCGCTGGCACGGGCGCCTGAACGGCAGGCCGGACTGGCGCACTGACGGGGGCAGCAGCGGGCGGCGCCGGCGTCAGCCACAAGGTCCCCAGGCGCACGACGGCGCCGCTGCCATTGCCCAGCAATAAATACAGATGCACGTGACCCGCCTGGATCGCTTGCCGGGTACTCACGCGCACATAGTGGCGCCCCCCGCGTTCCAGCGGGCTGATCGTCAATGTCTGCAGGGCCGGGTCCATGCCGATGCCGCCACCGCGGTACACATCGGGCGAGGCCAGGCGCACGGCCACGCCGTTGGTCTCCTCGGGCGCCAGGGCCATCAGTTCGATCTCGGCCAGCAGGGGCTGGCCCACATGGGACAGCACGGCCATCTCGCCCAGTTCGGCCGCGCCCGCCACAGACGGCAAGGCCAGGCTGGCGGCGGCGCACGCGATCAAAGACCAACGGGGAAGGATGCTGCTCTGCATGGACTGATCGCTTTGATAACAGGATAGATAATCGGGACTCGCCTGTCTTTAACGGCAGGAAATCGCAAAAATATAGATGGCCCAGGGTAAAAATGATGCAATACAGCATCACCCTGTGCATTTTTGACGCCTGGAGTACACTCGATCCACCTCTATCGATGAAAGGGATGTCATGAGTAGCAGAATTGAACGCGACAGTTTCGGCCCGATCGACGTACCCGCCGACCGGCTGTGGGGAGCGCAAACGCAGCGCTCGCTCGAGCACTTCCATATCTCCACGGAAAAGATGCCGCCTGAACTGATCGCCGCCCTGGCCACCGTCAAGCGCGCGGCCGCCCACGTCAACCTGGACCTGGGATTATTGGATGGCAAGAAAGCCGTTGCCATCACGCAGGCGGCCGACGAAGTACTGGCTGGCAAGCACGACGCGGAATTCCCGCTGGCCGTCTGGCAGACGGGCTCTGGCACGCAAAGCAATATGAACATGAACGAAGTGCTGGCCAACCGCGGTTCCGAGCTGATCGGCGGCTTGCGGGGCGCCGAGCGCCTGCTGCATCCGAACGACGACGTCAACCTGGGCCAGTCCTCGAACGACATCTTCCCGACCGCCATCCACGTGGCCGCCGCCCTGGCCGTCGCCAACACGGTCTTGCCGCCGCTGCGCCAGCTGCGCGCCACCCTGGATGCGAAGGCGACGGAATTTGCCGACATCGTCAAGATCGGCCGCACCCATTTGCAGGATGCGACGCCGCTGACCCTGGGCCAGGAATTTTCCGGCTACGTGGCGCAGCTGGACTTCGCCGAACACATCATCACGGCATCGCTGCCGCCGCTGCTGCAGCTGGCCGCCGGCGGCACGGCAGTCGGCACGGGCTTGAATGCCCACGTGGAATTTGCCGGCCGCATCGCGCAAGAACTGGCGTGCCTGACGGGCCAGCCGTTCGAAACGGCAAGCAACAAGTTTGCCGCGCTGGCCGCCCACGACGCCCTCGTCGCCGCCCATGGCGCGCTGAAAACCCTGGCCACGGCCCTGATGAAGATCGCCAACGACGTGCGCTGGATGGCGTCCGGCCCCCGCTCCGGCCTCGGCGAAATCACGATCCCCGAAAACGAGCCGGGCAGCTCCATCATGCCGGGCAAGGTCAACCCCACCCAGTGCGAAGCGCTGACCATGCTGTGCTGCCAGGTGTTCGGCAACGACGTGGCCATCACGGTGGGCGGCGCTTCGGGCAATTTCGAGCTGAACGTCTTCAAACCCTTGATTGCACACAACTTCCTGCAAAGCGCGCGCCTGCTGGGCGACGGCATGCGCAGTTTCGACGAGCATTGCGCGCACGGCATCGCGCCGAACCGCGCACGCATCGCCGAACTGATGGAGCGTTCCCTGATGCTGGTCACGGCGCTGGCGCCGCACATCGGCTACGACAAGGCGGCGCAAATCGCCAAGCAGGCCCAGCACGAAGGCACGACCTTGAAGGAAGCGGCGCTGGCCCTGGGCTTTGTAACGGAAGAGCAATTCAGTGCGTGGATCGTGCCCCTGGAGATGACGCGCCCCAACAAAAGCTGACTTCCACCCTGCATTGCTGGCGGCTTCAGGTAAACTACGAGTTAGTTGAGGTCGTCATCAAGTGTTGAAAACACATCATTGCAATAAGGGATACAATGCAAAAAGTAAGCTTTGATTTAACATCCGAATTCGTCGAGCTGAACCAGCTATTGAAGCTGGTCGGCTTGTGCGACAGTGGTGGCGCAGGCAAGGTCATGGTCGATAGCGGCGTGGTGAAGGTTGATGGCAAGAAGGAATTGCGCAAGACCGCCAAGATCCGCGCCGGCCAGGTCGTCAGCGTGGGCGATATCCGTATCACGGTCGTCGCTCCAGTCTGACCCCGGCATGGGGCGCGAAAGCGGCCCCATGCGTCCAGCCAGCACCCCGCCAGCCGGCTGCCTTTGTCAAGCTGCAAACACGTCGTTATTGCCAGAAAAATATCGATTGCAGAAGGGGAGCGCCATGGACCATCCCGAACAAGGTACGCGCAGCCAGGAACGCCTGATCGGCGACTTGCGCCAGGTCATAGAAAACGCGGAAGAATTGCTGCGTAACACAGACAAATACACCAGCAGCCTGTACCAGAGCGCGCGCGCCAGACTGGAACTGGCCCTCGTCGCGGCCACTGCCGAACTGGCCCGCTTTGAAGAAGAGCAAGTGACGCGCATGATGGACGCCACCCTGGCCGCGAATGCCCTGTACCGCGATCAGACGGGCGAAGCGCGCCTGCTGCGGGCCTTCGAATAAACCGTTACGCCGTCAACACCGCATGCGCCAGCCACTGGCGCAAGTGTGCGGCCAGGTCGAATGCCGGGTCCAGCGCGAATGCCGCATCGAGCGCGGCGCCAAACGTCTGTCCCTGCCGCAAGGCCAGCAAGGCCGCATGCGCCGCCGCATCGAGTACCAGCACCTGCGCCTTCCAGCGCGACCGGCATACGAGTGCCCAGCTGGCCACCTGCATATCCCGCGGAAACATCCCCTGCCCTTCCCCTTCCTGATGCGCCTGCCACAGGGCCGCCACTTGCCAGTTCGATGCGAGCAAGGCGCAAGCGGGATGCAAGGCAAAACAGCGCGTTTCCAATTGATCGGGATGCAGGGCGGCCAGCGACTCGGGCGCCAGGCCCTGCGCATCGGCCGCGTAGTGGGCCAGGTGCAAGGCCCACTCCAGGCGCGCCATGTCCGGTAGGTAGGGCAAGTCGGCCACGGGCGGGAACACGGCGAGAAAGTCGGCGAAACGCGCGCCAAACTGATTCAAATCGGCGCTATCGGATGGCATCTGCCGGCCATACGCGCGCGCCAGTCCGGCAAAGAATGCCTCGCCCACCAGCGCCAGCACGACTGGATAGACGTGGCCCAAGGTGCGGCGCCAGGTGGCGCTCAAGCTGCCGCGATACAAGGCGAAACGCTGCGGCACCGGTTCTCCCGCGAACGATGGCAGGGCTGCCGCGGTATCGAGCAAGGCCGTGGCAAACACTTGCTGGCCAGCTGCCAGCGCGTCAAGCGACGCGGGCGGTGGCGGCGCAGCCAGTACCGCCCCCTGCCAGGGCGTTTGCGGCGCATGGCGCGCCAGCATGGCCTGCGCCTTGTCCGCCTCGCCCAGCAAGACATTGAGGGCGGGCAAGTCCGTATCCCATTCGACGAGGGTGGGAATGGCACCAAAGCGCAGCAAGGCGGCCGCATACAAGTCCCAGACGGGCTCGGCCACGGCGGCGCCATGGTGGTCGACCACGGCGTGCGGCGTCAGCAGATGGCCGCCCAGGTGCAGTTCGCCCACGCTGCCCGGCGCGATGGATTGCATCGCAAGCATGGCGTCCTCGCCGTGGTTGCACTGGTTCACATACAGGTTATTGATATCGAGCAACAATCCACAGCCGCTGCGGCGCGCCAGTTCCGCCAGGAATTGCGCCTCGCTCATGGCATCGTCGGCAAAACGCAGGTAAGTGGAAACATTCTCCAGCAAGATCGGCCTTTTCAGCACATCCTGCACGCGCCCCACTCTGGCGCACAGCAAATCGAGGGCGGCGCCATTCAAGGCCAGCGGCAACAGATCGTTGAGTTGCTGCTGCGCTACGGCGCCCCAGCACAGGTGCTCCGACACGAGGGTCGGCTCGATGCGCTCGACCACGGCGCGCACGCGCTGCAGGTGCGCTTCCGAAAAGCCGTGTGCGGAGCCCAGGCCCAGGCCCACGCCATGCAGGCTGATCGGGTAATCCTCGCGCAGGGTCTGCAGCACGTGCCAGTCCCAGCCGGACGGCTGCAGATAGTTTTCAGTGTGCACTTCCAGCCAGCCCACCCTGGGCCGGCGCGCCAGAAAATCGCGGTAATGCGCGGCGCGCAGGCCGACGCCGGCAAGCGTCTGGATGGGCGGCGGCATGGGCGGGCGGCGGGTGCTTACGGCTGCGTGGCCGGTTTTGCAGCCTTGCCGGCCTTGATGGGCTTGACGGAGCCGCCCGCCTGTTCGCACGTGCCCTTGGCAACATAGGCCCATTCGGTAGGCAGGTTGTCCGCCTCCGCCTGGCCCGCGCAGGAATGCGCGCCATCGGACGAAGCGCAATCGTTCTGCCCCGCCTTGGCTACGCCATAGCATTTTTCCTTGTCGCCAGGGGCGGGACCGTCGTGCGCGACCGCGTTGATGGTGGCGCCGGCACAGATGCCCGCCAGGGCAGCGGCGATGAGAGCTTGACGTTTATTCATGGGATTCCTCTTGCTGGGTCAAAGTAATCGGTAAGTGGGCACGCCCCGGGCTGCACGATGGGCAACGCGAGGCGATGGACGCCATTCTACTGAATCGGCCGCGCCATGGCGAACCAGGCTCAATTACTGCATTTCACAGGGACAGGAAGGCAGACAAAAACGCCCACGCGCCACCGTTGATGACGGTGGTGTGGGCGTATCGATGGCGAGCGCCAAGCGGGCGCCGCAGGACTGCGCTCAGGCAGTCGTATTGATGCGGTTGCCGAGGTGAGCCGGCAGGCTGGGTGCCGCCTGTACCGGTGGCAGTGCTGCCAGCAAGGCAGTGGCAGTCGAGCTTTGGATATCCTGGGCTTTTTTCAGGACAGTCAAGCCAACGGCTTGCCGCGTGCCTGTCTCCGCCATCGTGGTTGACAGTTGAGCAATGCTTCCGACGTCCATACGTTTCTCCAATGAGGTTCTACCAGTATTAACGGATGGCCGCGGCAAACCTTTAGCTTATTTTTCCAGCTTATTTTCCAACTGCAGCAGCAACCAGGCCAGCACGTGCTCGCGCGCATTCAAGTCCAGCCATTGCACGCCCTCGCGCAGGTCGGCCGGCGCCGAGCTGTCGGAGGCGACGGCGATCACATGCGGGTCATGCGGATACAGGGGCGCCTGCCCCACTTCCGGGCGGAACACTTCCAGCTTGGGAATGGGATCCGTCTTGAATCCCTCCACCAGGGTCAGGTCAGCCGATCCCATGCGGGCCAGTTGCTGCGCCAGGCTGGGCTCGGGCGCGCCGCGCAGCTCGTGCACGATGGCAAAACGGTACGGCGACGCCACCAGCACTTCCGCCGCCCCCGCCATGCGCAGGCGGGCGCTGTCCTTTTGCGGCGGCTCCAGCGCCAGGTCATGGTGGCTGTGCTTGACCAGGTTGACGCGCAAGCCGCGCGCCGCCAGTTCCTTCACCACAAATTCCAGCAGGGTCGTCTTGCCGCTACCGGAACGGCCGATCACACCGAGTACCGGGTGGGCGGGCATCGCATCGTGCATGGTCACTCCTTGTTTGAGAAGGAATGATTATACGCAGCCCCACGGGCGCGACCGCCGGCGCAGGCGCCGCGCATTGCCCGGCGCATCGCCAAGGTCAAGCGAGCACAGGTTTTCCGCCATTCACGGCACCGGCGGGCGCCGTCTTGCCGCCCTGCCGCCGGCGTCTGCCCGCCGGCTTCGGCGCTGTCGCGCCCGCCGTTTTGCCCGCTGTTTTATTATTTGCCGCCTGCGCATTTCTGGCCGTGCGCGCCAATTGCCGGTGGGCGGCGATCGCGCCCGCCTCGGCATCGGACTGGAACGGTACGGCGGCAGCGACGGCCACTTCGCCATCAGGCTGGCAAGCGGGCGCCAGCGGAGTAAAATCCTGCGCCCGCACATCCGCTTCCCATGCGGCGCGCTGCGCCAGCACAGCAGCGGGTACGGCGGGCGCCGCGCGCGCTTGCGCCAGGGTCAGCACGGCGCCCAGGCCGCTGGCGGCCGCCACGCGCGCACCCATCTGGGGCAAGGCGCCATCGGCGCTGCGGCAAAAGCGCTGCAAGATGGTTTTGATGATCGACGTGTGGTCGTATACCTCGTGGCTGACGCTGCCCGGTGCGATCAGCGGCGACACAAGCAGCATGGGCACGCGCACGCCATACTGGCGAAACGCGGGATCGTCATCGATGGCGGGGCCAGGTGGCACATGGTCGAAAAACCCGCCGTGCTCGTCATAGCTGAGGATGAGCAAGGTGCGCGCCCAGGCCGGCCCGCGCGACAGGGCCTGGTAGACCTGCGCCACGAACGCCTGGCCGGCGCGGATATCGCCCGGCGGGTGATCGTCACCCTCAAAAAAATGCGGATCGATCCAGCTGACCGAGGGCAAGGCGCCCGCCAGCGCATCGCCGATGAAGCCATAGCGGCGCGCGCTGGAACCGAACGGTTCGTACAGCTCGGACGAACGGTAATGGTCGTCCGTCAGCGCCAGGCTCCAGGGCTTCCAGGCGGAATAGAATTTCCAGCTGACCTGGGCGCGGTCCAGGTGCCGCACGAAGGATTTGTTCGTATACAGGGGCACGCGCTTGCTGTCGCGGCTGCCGGCCGCCTTGCCGCTGATGGCATACAGGCGGTTGGGCCAGGTGGCGCCAGGCACCGAACTGTAGCAGCGGTCGCAAACGCAGAACTGCTGCGCCAGGAAATCGTACATGGGCAAGTCGGCACCATTGTAGTAGCCCATTACCAGGCCGATGTCGGGGTCGCCCGGATGCGTTTGCGCATAATCGCCGACAAAGCCGCCATTATTGTTTTGCAATTGCTGCGCCACCGACATGCCCGTATGCGACGGGTCTTGCTGCGGGCCAAAGGCCGTGCGCCGCAAATGGTGCACGGGGTAGCTCACGCCCGCATGCACGTTGGCATGGCTGGCCTGCAAACCGTCGATGTCGGTGCGCCCGCCTTCCAGGCTCAGGTAGCCGAGCATGTGATCGAACGATCGGTTTTCCATCATCAGCACGACGATATGGTCGATGCGCGCCAGGTTTCCCAGGCCATGCGCATCAAAAGCACCCTCACCAGCTGCGGCAGCAATCATCGGAACTCCCCGGCCGCGCACACGGTCGCAGCGACCCTGGTTCGACCAGGCCAGGCCAGTATGGTTCAGCTACTGTTACCCGGCCTTGATGCACAACAACTCAGTATGGCACGCGGTAGCGGTAGCCCTTGAAACTGAAGATGGCCGCCTTCGGCTGCAATTTTTCCAGCACGAGGCCGGGCGCCAGCTCCTCGCCTTCGTGGCGCAGGACCTTGTCGATCAGCAGCAGGCGGTCGGCCGGATTCTTCGAATAGATATAGCCGCCGATGGCGACCGGGGGGATTTGCCGCTGTATCGGCTCGGGCAAGTCGCGCATGCCGGGCACGGCCTCTTCGGCCGCGGCCGCCGGCGCAGGTACGGGCACGGCCGGCGCCGGAGCGGGGACTGGCGCCTCCGGCTTCGGTTCCGCCACGGGCTTGGCATGGTGCACGGGCGCGGCGGTGGCCGCTGGCGGCACGGGAACGGGCACGGCCACTGGCGCGGGCACGGGCGCTGCTGGCGGGACGACTGCCGGCAGCGGCGCGGGCACGGCCTGGGCCAGCACGGCAGGTGCAACCGCAGGTGCCGTGGCCGCCACCTGCCAAGGCTGCCACAGCAGCAGCGCGACAGCCACGGCCACCGCCACGCCGCCCAGCGCCAGCCAGACGGGCGCGCGACTCGCGGCGCCCGATGCTGCGCCATCGTGCAACTGCACTTGCGGCGCGTGGATAGACGGCAACTCGCCCAGCTGGCGTTCGGCTTGCGATTTTTTCAGTGCTTCAAGTATGTAGGACATCTTATTTCCCCGCCACCATCGCCGTCGCAGCGGGCGCTGCCACGGCAGGAGCTGCACTGCTCAGGCGCGGCTCCGCGTTGTCACCGAGCTGCATCAGGCGTATATACGTTTTCGGGCCTGCCAGACCATCGGCCCGCAGGTTCTGGCTTTGCTGGAAAGCGCGCAGCTGACCTTGCATCTCGGCATCGAGCGGCAGATTGGCGGCCGGCGCCGGCAAGCCCCGCTGTTGCGCCAGGCGCTGCGCCAGCCAGTCCACGTCGGCACCGCGCGCGCCCAGCGGCACTTCATCGCGCCAGCTGCGCGGGGCGCGCCAGAAGGTCGTGAAACTGCCATCGCTGCGCTGCGCCAGCTGGGCCAGCGGCAGGCTTTGCTGCTTGCCATCGAGCATCAAGGTGGCGCTCCCGTCCTGCACGCGCGTCAGCAGCGCCAGCTGTTCCCTGCCATCCGTATCGCGCAAGGCCAGCATGGCGGGACGGTCCAGCACGCGCAACTCGGCGATACCACCCCGGCTGTGCAGGCAGCGCAAGCCGGCGCGGGTGCCCGCCTGGCAAGCATCGCCGGCCGGCAACTGCTCGCCCCACAGGCTGGCCAGCTGGCGCAGCACGGCGTTGCGGTCCGGCACGCTGACTGGCGCGGATGCTGATGCGGATCCGGCGGCAGCCACCACGGCGGAGGCGGAGGCCGGCACTGAGGCGGCCACGACAGGCGCAGCAGGCACGGCGGACGGGCGCGGCATGAAATGCCAGGCCAGCGCGGCCGTGACCACGGCGCCGGCCAGCACGCCGCCCGCCACCTGCGGCCAGCGCAAGCCCCGTCCGGCAGCCGGCTTGCCCTCTTCCGCAAACACTTCCTCGGCGGCGCGGTGCAATATCTGGCGCGTCACTTGCGGCTGGTTTTCCACGTAGGCGCCCAGCAGCGCACGGTCGCACAGCAGGTTGATGCGGCGCGGCACGCCGTGGCTCATGGCGTGAATGTGCGCCATCAGTCGCGGCGCGAACGGCGTTTGCGCCGTGCAGCCGGCCACGGCCAGCCGATGGCGGATGTAGCTTGCCGTCTCGTCCGCCGTCAGCGAACCGAGGTGATAGCGGGCGATCACGCGCTGCGCCAGCTGCTCGAGGTCAGGCCGGGCCAGCATGGCGCGCAATTCCGGCTGGCCGATGAGGATAATCTGCAGCAACTTGCGCTCGCTCGTCTCCAGGTTCGTCAGCAAACGCAATTGTTCCAGCACGGCGGCGGACAGGTTTTGCGCTTCATCGATGATCAGCACATTGTTCTTGCCCTGCGCATGGCTGGCCAGCAAGTGCGCATTGATGGCGTCGACATAGCCTTTCACGCTGGCCACGCCGGGCGCCAGGGCGATACGGAATTCCTCGCAGATCGACAGCAGCAATTCCTCGACGGACAGTTTCGGATTGAAGATATACGCGAGCTGGCAGTTTTCCGGAATCTGTTCCATGAAGCAACGGCACACGGTGGTCTTGCCGGCGCCGATTTCGCCCGTCAGCAACACGAAGCCGCCGCCGCTGCCCACGCCATACAGTAAATGCGCCAGCGCTTCGCGGTGGCGTTCGCTCATGAACAGGTAGCGCGGATCGGGGGCGATCGAAAACGGCGATTGCTTGAGCTGGAAATAATGCGTGTACATGGAGACCCTGCGGATGAAACGATCAAAATGCGCGGCGGCAAGCCGATACCCTCATCGGGTGCGGGCGGGCGGCAACGGCTTGTATTTGGCGCAATAGACTTTCGCCTTGCTACGGAAGTAGACGATTTTACTGCCAGGCACGGAACCACGGACAGGAAAGGCGGAATTGTCGAGTTTATTGAAACGCAGGCCCGAGACGCCGCGAATGGCCGGCTCCAGCTTTTCCGGCGTCGAGTCCGCCACCACGCCCATGAAGACGAGGGGACTGGTATCGTCGCTGACAATCACGTCGGTAATCGGCGCGCCCCACAAGGTGGCGTCCGTGCGGAACCAGTAGGCGCCCCCTTCATGCTTGTAGGCGGGGCCGAAGGCCGTCAGCAGATACGCATAAAAGGCCTTGTTGTCGATCTGGTCGATGCACAGCACGGCATTGCCCACCACTTGCCCGAACGTGGACGGCGGCGGCTTTTGCTGCGCCAGCACGCCGGACACGGGCACGCCGCAGGCCAGCAGGGCGAACGCCGCCAGCAGGGCCGGCGCACGCCACGGGCGCATCAATGAACGGCGCACGCGCATGATCAGCGCTTGCGCTCTTCTTTCTTGACCTTCTTGGCTTCCTTCTTTTCCTTCATGGTCTTGGCCGGTTCCTTCTTGGCTTCTTTCTTGCTGTCCTGTGCCTTGCTCATCATCTACTCCATGCCTGGGCGGAAATGCCTGGGCCATTATGACACTCCCCCATGAAAATGCCACGTCATTTCCCCCATGCAATTGACAGACGGCGCCCGGCAAGCACGGGCAGCGCATGCGCTTATTTGCAAAAAGACGTTTGCATTTTTATTTTATTGTGTTTTAATACACGCAATTTATAAATAGATATCATTCCGGTGCGGCGTGACCAGCACGGAAACAAGCATACAAACTGGGGACAGGACATGGCCGGCATACGGCACGACCATGTGTAATCAACTTAGAACAGCCCTCGGCGGAAACAGGCAATATGATGAGAACAATGATTTTGCTGGGCGCGGCCCTGTCGCTCTGGGCCGCTGGCAACGCGCATGCGGCAGGCACGCCGCCGCTTCAGATGGCCGCCTACCAGACGGCGCCCGCCACCCTCGCCACGCGGCTGGCCCATTTCCATTCGCCGGACGCCAGCCGGCGCGTCCCTGGCTCGCATGAACCGGGCCCGCATTCGCTGCTGCTGGTCACCATCATGCTGCTGAGCCTGCGCATGCGCGTGCGCGCCAGCAGCGAAAAATTCAGCACCTGACGTGAAAACGGCCGCGCAAGGCGGCCGTTCCAGTCACACGTCAGCGCACGATCAGTGCAGGCACAGACGGCGGCGCGTCTTTTCGATCAGCGCCGCATCGTAGGGATACAGGTTCTCGATAAAGAACAATTCCGTTTCCGCTTCATCTTCCAGGCACATTTCGATCATGACCGGGCCATCGCTTTCGCGGCCCAGGAAATCCTTCGGCCAGCGGTTCTTGCGGTGCGTGCGCATCATTTCCATGCCCAGCGCGGCCAGCGGCGCCGACACACCGGCGGCCAGCGCCTCTTGCTGCCAGTCGTCCCAGTACTCGCTCTTTGCTGCCTTGTCGTTCATCATGCTCTTCCAACTCAGGTGTAAAAGGCGGACTTTACTCTTCATGGCGCCCCTTGCCAAGCATGCATACAAGCAATATCACACACCCAACAACAGACCAGTTGCAAAAAATTGGCATTAAACAAGGCCAATTTCAATACCATTCAACATCCACAAAAACTCCTTTAATAACAATAACTTGCCATCACATCCTCGGGCATGGCGCGACGCCGCGCAACGCAATTATCAATACCACTTAAATACCTGTTGACAAGCCATCGGGGCGACAATATAGTGCCTTCAGCTTTTTCGCCGCCCGACAAATAAAAGAACCGAGACAGGCGCACTCAACCAAACGCGGGACTGCACACCATGATCGAATACATAATCGGCGTCGACGGCGGGGGAAGCGGTACCCGCGTACGCCTGGCGCGCCTCGACGGCCAGGAGCTGGCACAGGGACAAAGCGGCCCCTCCGGCCTAGGGCTGGGCATCGAACGGGCCTGGACCTCCGTGGCGCATGCCGTCACCGTGGCCTTCCGCACGGTCGGCCTGGAACAGCCGTCATTGCAGCGCATGGCCATCGGCCTGGGCCTGGCCGGCGTGCACAACAAACAGTGGGCCGCCAGCTTCGTCGAACACAATCCCGGCTACGCCTTTGTGGCGCTGGAATCGGATGCCCTGACCACCCTGCTGGGCGCGCATGCGGGCCAGCCGGGCGCCATCGTTGCCATCGGCACGGGCAGCGTGGGCGAAGTGCTGCACGCGGACGGCAGCCGCCATGAAGTGGGCGGCTGGGGCTTCCCCTCCGGCGACGAGGCGGGCGGCGCCTGGATCGGCATGCGCGCCATCAACCACGCGCAGCAAGTGGTCGACGGGCGCGTGCCCGGCAGCGCTTTCGCCACGGCCGTCATCGACGCCTGCGGCGGCCAGCGCGACGCCATGCAAGTGTGGCTGGCCGAAGCCAGCCAGACCAATTTTGCGCAACTGGCACGGCTGGTGCTCGAACACGCGGCCAGCAACGCCGTGGCGCACACCATCCTGGTCGACGCGGGCCGGCAGATCGCGCTGATCGCCAGGGCGCTCGACCCGGCCGGCGCCTTGCCCGTGGCCCTGTGCGGCGGCCTGGCGGCACCCTTGTCGGGCTATCTGCCGGCGGAACTGTTGAAACTGGTCGTGCCGGCACAGGGCGACTCGGCCGCAGGCGGTCTGCGCCTGATACGCAAGCACTTGCAGGAGCAATGACCATGCTGGCCAAACTGTCCACCTTCAAACCCAATCCGGCCAGCGACACGCCGCTCTACATGCAGCTGGCGAACATGCTGTCGGACGGCATCGCCAGCGGCGACTGGCGCGCCAACCAGGCCTTGCCTTCCGAGCGCGTGCTGTCGGACATCCTGGAAATTTCGCGCGTCACGGCGCGCAAGGCCATCGACATGCTGTGCGACCGGGGCATGCTGACGCGCAAGCGCGGCTCGGGCACCTATATCACGCCCAAGCTGGAACAGCCGCTGTCGCGCCTGACGAGCTTTTCGGAAGAATTGCGCCAGCGGGGCTTTACGGCCGGCTCGCGCTGGCTGCAGCGCGACATCGGCTCGGCCGCACCGCTGGAACTGCTGTCGCTGGGACTGTCGCCGCACATGCCGGTGGCGCGTTTGCGCCGCCTGCGCACGGCAGACGAAGTGGTGATGGCGATCGAGACGACCACCATTCCCGCGCTGTACATGCCGGATCCGCAGCAGGTGACCGATTCGCTGTATGGCTACCTGGAGTCGCGCGGCACCATCCCGATGCGCGCGCTGCAGCATATCCGCGCCGTCAACGCCACGGCGGAACAGGCCAAGCTGGCCAATATCAAGACGGGTGAAGCCATGCTGCACATCACCCGTGTCAGTTATCTCGACAACGGCGCAGCGGTGGAACTGACCCACTCGTATTGCCGCAGTGATTATTATGAATTCGTAGCGGAGTCGCGCAGATGAGCAGCACTATCAAAGGCAATATCCTTACCCCAGGCGGCTGGATCCACGGCGCCATCGCCTTCGGCGAGCGGGTCGACAGCATCGAGGGCAATTCCCTCCACCCGTCGGGCAACAGCGACGACTATATTTTGCCCGGCTTTATCGACCTGCACGTGCATGGCGGCGCCGGCAAGGACATCATGGAGGGCGGCGAAGCCGTCTACACCATCGCGGCCATCCACGCGCGCCACGGCACCACCAGCCTGCTGGCCACCACCATGACGGCGCCGCCGGAAGACATCGACATGGCCTTGACGGCCATCGGCATCGCCGCCAACCACCGCCGCCCGAACACGGCGCGCGTGCTGGGCGCCCACCTGGAAGGCCCGTACATCAATTCCGGCAAGCTCGGTGCGCAGCCCAACTTCGCGCGCGCCGCCACCTTGGCTGAAATCGAACGCCTGCAAACGCTGGCCAAGCTGCGCGTCATCACCGTGGCACCGGAAATCGCCGGCCACCTGGACCTGGTGCGCGCGCTGGCCGACGCCGGCGTGCGCGTGCAGATCGGCCACACGCTCGGTTCGTACGAAGACGGCGTGGCCGCGCTCGAGCACGGCGCCATGGGCTTCACGCATCTGTTCAACGCCATGAGCGGCCTGCACCACCGCGAGCCGGGCATGGTCGGCGCCGCCCTGGCGCACGCCGAATACGCGGAACTGATCCCCGACCTGCTGCACGTGCATCCGGGCGCCATCAAGGTGGCCCTGCGCGCCATCCCGCGCCTGTATTGCGTCACCGATTCGACGGCCGCCACCGGCATGCCGGACGGCGAATACATGCTGGGCCGCCACGCCGTGCAGAAATGCATGGGCGGCGTGCGCCTGCCCGACGGCACACTGGCGGGCAGCACCCTGACCCTGGACCAGGCGCTGCGCAACCTGGTGGGACTGGGACTGGACCTGGCCGACGCGTCCAAGCGCGTGTCGACCAACGCCGCCGATTACCTGGGCCTGGAAGAACGCGGCCGGCTGGCCCCCGGTACTTACGCCGATCTGGTGGTACTCGATCGCGATCTCAAACTCAAAGCTGTGTATATAGAAGGAGAAATCTGTGACCTCAATGATGCTTAAAGAAGCCATTTCCGCCGCCGAATGCGTCGCCCTGCAACTGGCCAGCGACACGGAACGCTACGCGGAACTGGGCCGCAAATTGAGGAGCACCTCGTTCTCGACCGCGCTGACCATCGCGCGCGGCAGCTCGGACCACGCCTGCAACTACGTCGCCTACCTGATCATGGCGCGCCTGGGCCGTGTCGTGGCCTCGCTGCCGATGTCGCTGGTCACCCTGAACAAGTCGCCGCTGGTGACGCGCGACACCTTGGCCATCTCGATCTCGCAATCGGGCCAGAGCCCTGACGTGGTCGAGCCGATCCGCTACTTCCGCGACGGCGGCGCCACCACCGTGGCCCTCGTCAACGACATCGATTCGCCGCTAGCGCACGCCGCCGAGTGGGCCATGCCCCTGCGCGCGGGCAAGGAACAAAGCGTCGCCGCCACCAAGAGTTTTATTACCAGCCTGGTCGCCGGTGCCCGCATGGTGGCCCAGTGGCAGAACGACCCCGAGCTGCTGGGCGGTCTGGAAGCGCTGCCCGAGGCGCTGCTCGAAGCGACCCGCGTCGACTGGTCGCCGGCGATCGACGTGCTGGCCCCGGCCCGCAACATCATGGTCGTCGGACGCGGCATCAGTTTCCCCGTGGCGCTGGAGTCGGCCCTGAAATTCAAGGAAACCTCGGCCCTGCAGGCGGAAGCGTTCAGCGGCGCCGAAATCAAGCACGGCCCGATGGCCCTGATCGAAGACGGCTACCCACTGCTGATTTTCGCCACGCGCGGCCCGACCCAGGCCGGCCTGCTGCAGCTGGCAACTGAGATGCGCGGGCGCGGCGCCAAGGTCTTGCTGGCGGCGCCCGCCGATGTGGCCGAGCGCGACCTGACCCTGCCCGTGGCGGCCACGCCGGACCTCGATCCGATCGTCGCCATCCAGTCCTTCTACGTGATGGCGGCAAAACTGTCGGCCGCGCGCGGCATGGATCCGGATGCGCCGCGTCACTTGAGCAAGGTCACCAAGACCAACTAGGCACTACCCGGCAGCTTCGCCCCCGGCACGGGGCGCGGCTGCCGTCAGAAGCACCCGAATATAAGCGACGGCAAGGGCATGTACCCGCGCCGCGGACTCATGGACATTGGAGCGCCACGCTCCAGGATAAAAATGACGATCAAGAGACTGTTGGCGGTTGTTGCCTGCGCGGGCCTGCTCGCGCCGCAGGCATGGGCTGCCGAGAAAATCGAATTCTGGACCTTCAGCATGAAGCCCAAGTTCACACCGTATTTCCATGCGGTGGTGGCGCGCTATGAGGCGCAGAATCCCGGCGTCAAGATCGAATGGATCGACTTCCCGTGGGACATCATCCAGACCAAGCTGGTCACGCGCATCGTGTCCGGCACGCCGCCCGCGCTGGTCAGCCTGAACGTGCCCTGGGCCGACGAATTTGCGCGCGACGGCTTGCTCACACCCGTCGATGGCCTGATCAAGGAAGCGCGCGCCAGCTACATTCCCAGCGCCCTGGACGACTTGCGCTTCAAGGGCCGCACCTACGGTTTTCCCATGTACAGCAATGTCGCGGTGATCGCCTTCAATACCGCCATCTTCAAGCAGGCGGGCCTTAAGCGTGGCCCCGCCAGCCTCGATGAACAGCTGGCGTACGCGCGCCAGATCGCGCAACGCACGGGCAAGGCCGGCATCGCCCCGGCCCTGTCCAAGATCGACGGCCTGTTCATGCAGCAGGGCCTGGCCGTCATCACCGACAACCGCGCCGTCTTCAATTCGCCGCAGCACGTGGCGCTGGTGCAGAAACTGGCCGACACCTACAAGGCCGGCGGCTTATTGAAAGAAAGCCTGTTCGCCGAAGACAATTTCCCGGCCGTGATCGACGCCTACAAGGGCGGCCGCCTGGGCATGCTGCTGGCGCCGCCGACGGCCATGCAGCGCATTCGCGGCGACGCGAAAGACATCTACGCCATCACCGACGTGGCGCCCGCGCCGCTGGGCCCCACCGGCATCGCCGACGGCGGCTGGCTCGTGCACTTCGCCATCCCGAAAGGCGTGCCGGCGCGCCAGCTGCCGTCGGTCGGCAAGTTCGCGCGCTTCCTGACGAACGACGAGAACCAGCTGGCCTTCGCGCGCCAGGCCAGCGTCTTTCCCACCACCGTGAAAGCGGCGGCCGATCCGTTCTTCCTCGCCACGCCAGCAAACGCGGGCGCGGCCGAAAAAGCGGTGGCTGCCGGCGCCCTGTCGATGGGCCACTCGCGCACCCTGTACGTGGCCGGCATCGACGACTACGACGAGTTGCGCCGCTCGCTCGTGAAAGCCGTCGAAGCGGGCGTGACGGGCAAGCAGGACGTCAAGCAGGCGCTGGACCAGGCCGTCGCCATCTGGAACCGCAAGCTGGCCACCCTGCCGCGCCACTAAGGACATGATGAAACTCGCCCACCGCCACACCGTGCAAGCCTGGCTGTTCCTGACTCCCGCCCTGCTGCTGCTGGCCGCCTTTTCCTTCTGGCCCGTCGGCTATGGCTCCGTGCTGGCGTTTACCGACTACAGCCTGATACGCGAGACGCGCTTCGTCGGCCTCGACAACTTCCGCTACATCTTCAACAACGAGATGTTCGTCTCGGGCCTGAAAAACTCGCTGATGTTTTTGCTGATGGTGCCCTTCGTGCAGGTGGGCGCCATCGTGCTGGCGGTGCTGGTAAACAACCGCCTGCCCGGCATCCGTTTGTTCCGCGCCGCCTTCTACGTGCCCGTGGTGACCACCGTTTCCGTGGTCGGCATCATGTGGGGCTTCATGTTCCATGAACAGGGCGCCTTGAACTACGTGATGATGACGTTGAAACTGGTGAATGCACCCGTGGGCTGGCTGTCGAACGACAGTCTGGCCCTGTTTGCCGTCATGTTCGTGACCCTGTGGCGCGGCCTGGGCTGGTACATGGTGATGTATCTGGCGGCCCTGCAATCGATACCGTCGGACATGCAGGAAGCGGCCATGCTCGATGGTGCCAACCGCTGGCAGCGTTTCTGGAAAATCACCGTGCCGATGCTGCGCCCCACCATCATGCTGTGCTCCATCCTGTCCGTACTGGCGGCCCTGAAGGCGTACCAGGAAGTCGACGTGCTGACCCAGGGCGGGCCGATGAATTCCACCTTCACGGCGCTGTACTACGCGTATGACCAGGGCCTCAAACACTTGAAACTGCCGCGCGCGCTGGCGGCCAGTTTCGTCGTCTCGCTGTTCTGCATCGCCATCGCCCTGCTGTGCCTGCGCTATCTGAAACCGAAGCACCGCTAACCGGGAATGACCATGAAACTCCGCTCCCGCCCCCTGAAAACGCGCCTGCAGCTCATTGGCCAATACGCTGGCCACTACGCCGTGCTGTGCGCCATCGCCGTCGTCTGCGTCTTCCCTTTCTGGTGGACCCTGGTGACGGCCATTTCCACGGAAGGCAATATCTTCGCTTTTCCGCCCACCTTCTGGCCGAAGGCGCCGTCCTTGGACAACTTCATCGAAGTGTTCAATGCCATCCCGATCTGGTCGTTCTTCAAGAACTCCGTGCTGATCGCCGTGTTCACCGTGTTCTGGAAACTGCTGCTGTGTTCACTGGCCGCGTATCCGCTGGCGCGCCTGAAATTCCGCGGCCGCAAACTCGTGTTCGGCCTGATCCTGGCCACCCTGGTGCTGCCGTCCGAGGTCAACTTCCTCGTCAACTTCATCACCATCACGCAAATGAGCCTGGTCGATACCTACACGGGCGTAATCCTGCCCAACGTGGTGACGGCCGTAGCCATCTTGCTGCTCAAGCAGGCGTTCGAGGAAGTGCCGCAAGACCTGATCGACGCGGCGCGTGTCGACGGCGCATCCGAGTGGGTGATCTTCAGCCGCATCATGCTGCCGCTGATTACGCCATGGCTGGCCACCGTCGGCATCCTGACGGCCGTCGAATCGTGGAATGAATACATCTGGCCTTCCATCGTCATGAGCAAACCCGATGAATTCCCCCTGTCGGTGGGCGTGCTGTACTTGCGCGGCACCTTCGGCAGCAGCACGCGCGTGATCGCGGCCGGCACTCTGATCACCATCGTGCCGACGCTGCTCGCCTTCCTGTTTACCCAACGCTTCTTCATGCGCGGCATGGACGGCGCAGTCAAATGAAAACGTCTCTCGATAAGGAAGCCTCCATGCACGACCAGCGCATCAGCATCAGTAAAAAAGCACGCAGCCCGATCACCTGGGTGCCCACCTTGTACTTCGCCCAGGGCTTGCCGTTCTACGCCGTGGCCCTGGTGGCCGGCCTGATGTTCAAGAGCATGGGCGTGCCGAACGACCAGATCGCCCGCTGGACGGGCCTGATCGGCTTTGCCTGGGTCTTCAAGTCGCTGTGGAGCCCCTTCCTGGAACTGGCGTCGAGCAAGAAGACCATGGTGGTGCTGTTCCAGTTCCTTGGCGGCCTGAGCCTGGGCCAGATCGCGCTGGCGCTGCAAACGCCGCTGTGGTTCGCCGCCTGCATCGCCGTGCTGTTCGTCGCCGCGCTGGCCTCGTCCACGCACGACATCGTCTGCGACGGCCTGTATATCGCCAGCCTGTCGGACAAGCAGCAGGCGGCCTACGCGGGCTGGCAAGGCGCCTTTTTCAATGCGGGCAAGTTCATCTCGCTGGGCGGCCTGGTGATCCTGGCCGGCTACCTGGAGAAGAAAATCGGTATCAAGCCCGCCTGGTCGGTGATCTTCCTGATCATCGGCGCCATGATGCTGTCGCTGGCCGCCTACCACCTGTGGGCGCTGCCGCAGGTGCGCAACGCGACCGTGGCCGACAAGAGCGTGGCTGGCATCAGCCGCACCCTGTGGGACGTGCTGGTGGACTTCCTGAAAAAGCCCGGCATCTGGGGCATGATCGCCTTCATCATCCTGTTCCGCGCGGGCGAGGCGCAAGTGCAGACCATCGGCCCGCTGTTCCTGCGCGAAGCGCGCGAACTGGGGGGACTGGGCCTGTCGACGACGGAAGTGGGCGCCGTGTACGGCACGGCCGGCACCGTCGCCTTCCTGCTGGGCAGCATCGGTGGCGGCTACTTCACGTCGTGGCTGGGCCTCAAGCGCGCCATGTTCTTCCTGATCCTGGCCATGAACTTGCCGAACCTGGTGTTCTACTACCTGAGCCACAGCATGCCGACCGACCTGCCCCTGATCACGGCCGCGCTCAGCGTCGAGATGTTCGGCTACGGCTTCGGCTTCGTCGGCCTGATCCTGTTCATGATGCAGGTGGTCTCCGTGGGCAAGTACCAGACGGCCCACTATGCGTTCGCCACCGGCGTGATGCAGCTCGGCTTCGTGCTGTTCAAGATGATCAGCGGCGACATCCAGACGGCGCTCGGCTACAAGACCTTTTTCCTGTGGGTGCTTGTGTCGGCCGTGCCCGTGCTGATCCTGTCGCGCTTCATGCGCATCGGCCCGAAGGATACCTCCGACCCATCTGACGCCGGCGCCACCTCCGCGCCGGCCAGCGCAAGCTAGGATAGAAGCATTTCATGGCACATATCGCATTAAAAAATATCGTCAAGCTGTACGACGACAAGCACCCCGTCATCCACGGCATCGACCTCGATATCCGCGACGGCGAATTCGTCGTCTTCGTGGGGCCGTCCGGCTGCGGCAAATCAACGCTGCTGCGCATGATCGCGGGGCTGGAAGACATCACGGACGGCGAGCTGCATATCGGCGGCCAGCTGGCCAACGATATCGCGCCGGCCGAGCGGGGCCTGGCCATGGTCTTCCAGAGCTATGCCCTGTATCCGCACATGACGGTGTTCGAAAACATGGCCTTCGCCCTCTCCCTGGCAGGACATAAAAAGGCCGAGGTGCGCGCCGCCGTCGAGCGCGCGGCCGACATCCTGCAGATCACGCCGCTGTTGAAACGCAAGCCGAAAGACCTGTCGGGCGGCCAGCGCCAGCGCGTTGCCATCGGCCGCGCCATCGTGCGCAAACCCAAGGTTTTTCTCTTCGACGAACCGCTGTCGAACCTCGATGCATCGTTGCGCGTGCAGATGCGCGTGGAGATTTCGCGCCTGCACCAGGAACTGAAAACCACCATGATCTACGTCACGCACGACCAGGTCGAGGCCATGACCCTGGGCGAGCGCATCGTCGTCTTCAACGGCGGGCGCATCGAGCAGGTGGGCAGTCCGCACGAACTGTATAACAATCCCGGCAACCTGTTCGTGGCCGGCTTCCTCGGCGCGCCGAAGATGAACTTCATCACTTGCGAGGCCGTCGCCTGCGGCCCCGGTTCCGTGGCCGTGCGCCTGCCCAGCGGCGCCGTCATCGACGTCGATGCGCACGGCGATGGCGTGGCGCCGGGCGACCAGCTGACCCTGGGCGTACGCGCCGAGCATGTCAGCCTGCAGCACGGGGGCACTCCGGGCAGCAACGTCGTCGACGCGGCCGTCAGCCATGTGGAATACCTGGGCGACGTGGCCATCGTTTACGCCAGCATGCCGGGTGTGAACGAGATGCTGGCCGTCAAGCTGCCGGCCGAAGAAGGCTTGCGCCACGCAGGCGACGCCATGCGCCTGCACCTGCCGCCGCAGCGCTGCCTGCTGTTCGATGCCAAAGGGCAAGCCCTGGCGCGCACGTTTGCCGCACCCGCTCAGCCGTTTATGTGACAATAGCCGTTTTGTATCATGCCGCTTCTGTTTGACTTGTGCAGACAGACTGGCAGAAATGTATTTTTTCGAGCTTCCTTGCCCCTCTGGCAATGCTACTACACGATGTTGCGGCTGCCAGTGCCGGTGCGTATTTTTGTTATTGATTGAAGGATAACCCATGTCCCAATTCCGTCTTGCACGCCTTAGCCTGCTCCTGGCCGCCATCGGCCTCAATGTCCTGCCATCCCTGTCGCACGCGCAGGATGCCAAGCCGGCCGCCGCCGCCGCCGCCGCCCCGGCCGATTCGGTACGCCCTGAAGTGTTCAAGCTGCTCGATCCGACCGCCGTAAAGGCATCGATGGATGCCAAAAACTACGCCGACGTGCAAAGCCGCATCGACCAGGCTGCCGCCATTCCGGCCCTGACGCCGTATGAAACGTTCGTGCTGAACCGCCTGCGCGTGGCGCTGGCCTCGACCACCAACAATGCGCCTATGGCCATGACGGCGCTGGAAGCGGTCATCGAATCGGGCAAGCTGGACAAGAAATCGGAAGGCGACTTCATCCAGGCGCTGGCCAACTACCACTACAACGCCAAAGATTACCCGAACGCCATCAAATGGTTCACCCGTTACCAGACGGCAACAGGCGACGTGGCCACCGTGCGTCCCTACATCATCCGCGCCTATTACTTCAGCAATGATTTCGCGCGCGCGAAACAGGAACTGATGGCTGACGTGACGGCCAAGCAGCAAGCGGGCAAGACGCCGACCATCGAAGAACTGCAATTACTGGCCAACACGGGCTCGAAAAGCAAGGATCCGGCCACCTATCTGATCGCCATGGAAAACCTGGTGCGCTACTACCCGTCGGACGACTACTGGAGCGACCTGCTGGGCCGCTTGCAAGGCAAGGCCGGCTATTCCGACCGCTTCGCACTCGACGTGCTGCGCCTGCAATTCAAGGCCGTGGGCACCATGCCGCCGCAAGATTACAGCGACATGGCTGAAATCGCCTTGCAAAACGCCTTCCCGACGGAAGCGAAAAAAGTGCTGGACGCGGGCTTTGCCAAAGGCGTGCTGGGTACGGGCGCGAGTGCCGCCAAGCACAAGAAGCTGCGTGACCAGGCCAGCAAGGCTGCCGCGGACGATGCGAAAAACATCGCCAGCGGCGAAGCATCGGCCATGAAGAGCAAGGATGGCACGGGCTTGATCAACCTCGGTTACGCCTTCGTGACGATGGACCAGTTCGACAAAGGTATCGACCTGATCGAGAAAGGCATCGCCAAGGGCGGCCTGAAGCGTCCAGAAGACGCCAAGCTGCGCCTCGGTTATTCCTACGCCATGGCTGGCAAGAAAGACGATGCCATAAAGGTACTGGAAACAGTCAAGGGCGGCGACGGCGTGGGCGACCTGGCCCGCTACTGGATCCTGTGGCTGAACCGTCCTGCCACGGCAGCGGCGGCACCGGCAGCAGCGGCACAGTAATTCCCGCTCCCGCCAGCATGCGCAAGGCAGTTCCCGGCTCACGCCGGGGCTGCTTTTTTTTCGACCTTTTTCATTCTTCCATGCCGCCAGCCACTGTCGCCACTGCCACCGCCGCCGAACGCTTGACCAGCCTGGACGCCTTCCGCGGCTGCGTGATCGTCATCATGATCTGGGTCAACTACCTGGCCGGCATGCCCGGCATTGCCTGGTGGCTCGAACATGCGGGTCCCCGCGCTGACGGCATCACCATGCCCGACCTGGTCTTTCCCGGCTTTCTGTTCATGGTCGGCATGGCCATACCGCTGGCCTTGCAGCGCCATTGCGGCCACGTCACGCCGACCTTGCTGGGGCGCCTGCTGTGGCGCTCCGCCAGCCTGATGCTGGCCGGCGTCGTGCTGGCCAACGCCTACCGCTACGATGCGCAGGCGGCGCCGCTGCCGCAGGCTTTGTACTTCCTGCTGTTTTATGTGGCCATGATCCTGCTGTGGCGCCAGGGCGCGGGCAAGCTGGAGCTGGCTGTGGGCGGCGTCCTGATGCTGTTCCTGCTGGCGACGTTCCGCGGCGAACTGAACGCGGAATTTTCCAGCACCTGGCTGCAACCGTCGTGGTGGGGCATCCTCGGCATGATAGGCTGGTCCTATTTGCTGTGCAGCTTGCTGTACCTGGCGTGCCGGGGCAACGGCATGGCCCTGATGGGCATGTTTGCCCTGCTGCTCGCGCTGTACATGGGCGGCACGGCGGGCAGCCTCGATTTCCTGCCGGCAGGCATCAACACCTTCGTCAACGTGCCGCAAGTGCTCGGTTCGACGGCGGCCAACGTGCTGGCCGGCACCCTGGTCGGCCAGCTGTTCCTGCGGGGCGCCGCCCTGAGCCATGGGCAGCGCATCCGCTTCATGGCATGGTTCGCGCTGGGCCTGTTCGCGGCCGGCATGCTGCTGCGGCCGTATCACCACATCAACAAGATCGCGGCGACGGAATCCTACACACTCGTGTGCAGCGCCCTCATCCTGGCCCTGTTCCTCGTGTTTTACATCGTCATCGACGTGTGGCGCTGGCGTGCCTGGGCCGTGGTGCTCTTGCCCGCCGGCACCAATGCCCTGTTCGCCTACATAGTGCCCGACCTGTGGCAGCAACTGGCGGCCGTGCTGCACCTGCCGCGCTTCTGGTGGCCGTATTGGGAGACGGGCGGCGCGGCCGGCCTGTGGAACGCGGCCGCCGTCACCGCCCTGATGCTGCTGTTGACGGCCGTGGCCACGCGTTACGGCTTGAAGTTAAAGTTTTAGACCTTGATGTAGATCTTGCGCTTGTCCATGAAATAGGCGATCAGCCAGCACAGCAGCATGAAGCTGACGGCAAACAGCAAGGAGCCCACGCGCGCCGGCGCCCAGCCCGTAAACCAGTGCTGATACAGCCACTGATACAGGTTGCCGCCACCGGTGCGCACGGTAAACGCGATGATCACCAGCACTTCCGACACCAGATAAATGAATAGCGTGTTCTTGCCGAAGACTTCAAAAAAGTAGGTCCAGCCCGTGACCTTGCGCACGTCGATGACGAACATCAGCAGCGCCAGCAGCAGCAAGTCCAGGCCGATACCGAGCATCACGTAAGAGCTGGTCCACAGCTTTTTGTTGATCGGGAATACCTCGTTCCAGCACAGGGCCACGGCCACGCAGATGACGCCGGCCACCACCAGCCGATACAGCGCGGCACGCAGCTGCGCCGGCGCCGTCCGGCGCACGAAGCTGCCCGCCAGATAGCCGGCAATCACATTGACGATAGCTGGCAAGGTGCCGAGGATACCTTCCGGATCGAAGGCGATGCCTTCGCCGTGGTACAAATGGCTGTCACCCAGCAAGATCAAATCGAGCTTGGCCGGCGCGTTGCCGTGCAAGCTGTAGTCGCCCCAAGCCGCGAGGATGGCCCAGTAGCCGAGCAAGGCACAGGCGCTGAAGACGAGCGCGCCCCGCGTCTTCCAGTAATGGAGGATCAGGGCCGCGGCCAGGTAGCACACGGCGATGCGCTGCAGCACGCCGGGAATGCGCGTGTGCGACAGCGGCGACCAGGCGAACTGGCCCGCATCGTCGATCTTGAAGAAGGGGAACCAGTACAGCAAGAAACCCAGTAAAAAGATCAGCGCACTGCGCTTGCACAGCTTGCCCAGCACGGCGCGATGGCCGAGGTTTTCATATTTATTCAGCGCAAAGGCCAGCGCATTGCCGACGACAAACAGAAAGCTGGGAAAGACGAGGTCCGTGAGGGTAAAACCATGCCATTCGGCATGCAGGAACGGCGCATACACGCTGCCCCAGTCGCCCGGTGTATTGACGACGATCATCAGGGCGACGGTCAGGCCGCGCAGGACGTCGAGGGCGAGGTAGCGCTGGTTCATGGCTGCGCCCCTTTCAGGATGGGCACCAGGGCCGTACCCAGCACGTGCTGCGCATCGCCGCTCAATTCCCAGAACATGCCACCGCGCAAACCCTTGTCGCGGATATAGCGCACTTTATGGGCTAGCGATTGCGCATCTTCATAGCTGATGAAGACGCCGCTGTCGCGGTTGTACAGATACGGTACTTGCGACCCGGCATTCCAATGGCGCTGGAAGCCGCGCGCGCCCTTGCCATCGGCCAGGTAGCCGTGTTCGATCAGGTGCCGGTAAGTGAAGGTCGGCGTACCGTCATTACCGCTGGCCGCGCCCTGGCAAGGCTGGTACAGGCCGTCGCCGTGGGGACCGGGGGCGCACTGTTTCCAGCCATAGCCATAGAATGGCACGCCAAGCACCAGCTTGTCAGCAGGCACGCCGGCGCGCAGGAAACGCGTCACGGTGGCGTCCGCATGCAAAGCCTTGTCGCGCTGCGGATCGGCCGGGTCGGCATACAAGGGCGCCAGCTGGCCATTCTCGGCATCCCACACGCCGCGGTAGTCATACGTCATCAGGTTGATCCAGTCCAGCTGCGCCGCCAGGCGGGCCATCCAGCCGGGCGCGGCATCGCTGTCGTCGCTCAGGCTGGCATGCGCGCCGGCGGCGATGGTGATCAGGTAATGGCGGCCGGCATCCTGCTTGCCCGCCTGCTCGAAGGCGCTGCGCAGTTCGCTAGCCAAACGCACATAGTTTTCCTTGTCGCCGCTACGGTGGCAGACCTTGCCTTCGATACAGGGGATTCCCCCCGTGGCCGGATGCTCCCAGTCGATATCGATGCCGTCGAGACCGTGACGGCGCACGAGCTCCAGCGCGGAAGCGATGAATGCCTGGCGTGCGGCCGGCGTGGCGGCCACGTCCGAAAAACGGTTCGACCAGATCCAGCCGCCCACTGACAGCAGGACGCGCAGCCGTGGATGACCTTGCTTGAGTGCATTGAGCTTGCGCAAGTTGTCGGCATCGGCTTGCGGTGCCGGCAGCACGATGCTGCCATTGGCTGGCCGGGAAGGCTGGCCCTGTGCATCCAGGCAAACGCTCACGCCGCCGCCATCGGGTGCCGGGTTGCCATGTTCGCCATCCCAGCAGATGTCGGCGAACGCATACTGGATCAGGCTGACATTGCCAGCGCGAATATTGTGTTCGTTAACGGGAAAATCGGCCGATTTCCAGCCGGGATAGTAGGCCACCACTTCCGGCGCGAAGATGGGTGCGGCGGGAGCGGCGGGAGCGGCGGAGGCGGCCAGCGGCAGCGCGCAGGCGAAGCAAGCCAGCATTGCGTGTAAAGTCATCGGAAGTATCCCACCATGTAAAGAAAAGCATCTTGCAATAAAAAAAATGGCGGAGCCAGCTGCGCTCCGCCATTGTCATGCCATCCCGGGTGTCCGCCGGGGGGCATCAACTACATAAAACGTCTTACATCTTGCCTTGCAGTGCCAGGTAGATCTGACGGCCGTTCTTGTAGAACGCGCCTGGCATGTCATCCGAACCAGGGGTCTTGATGGTCGAACGTGACAGTGGATTGTTCAGGTCCTTGCCGTCCAGGGTGATGGCCAGGTTCTCCGTCAGCTGGTAGGCGATCGATGCGGACAGGCCACCGATGCCAGCCTGGTAGGCGGCGCTGCGGCGCGAGGTACCGTTCAGGAATTCCGAACGGTAGCTGTACGTCAGGCGTGCGCTGAACTTGTCGTTCTCGAAGAACGCGCCAATGTTATACGCGTTTTTCGAGGTGCCGATCATCGTGCATTCGCCGAAATCACCGCATGGCGAACCCTTGACGTTGCCCGTTTCCTTGCCATCGGTATAGGTGTAGTTGGCGTTCACACCGAAGCCTGCTGGCAGCGCTTGTACATACGACAGTTCCAGGCCCTTGACTTCCGCCGTGGTATTGGTTGGCGTGCCAACTTCATACTGGGTGAACTTGTTCTGCAACTGGTTGTAGAACGTCGTCACACCCTTGCCGTAGGTTACATAGCCATCGAGCGACGAGTAGAAGATGCCAGCAGAAACCATCGATTTCGGCGCGAAGTACCATTCCACGCCGATGTCGGCGTTGTTCGAGCGGATAGGACGCAGGTTAGGATTGCCGGCGTTGCCGTCGAGCTGGTTGTCGCGCAGATCCAGGCCTGCCATCATGCCCAGTTCAGGACGGGCCATGGTGCGGCTGATGCCGAAACGGCCGATGATATCCTTCGTCACATCCAGACGGAAGTTGGCGCTAGGCAAGAAATCATTGTACGTGTTGGTGTAGTTCTTGATTTCGTACTGAGCAGCCGGGTTCAGCTCATAGCGGTTGACGTCTTCCTTGGTGTGTACATAACGCACGCCAAAGTTACCCGACAAGCCTTCCGTGCCGAAGTTCGCCATCGCGTACACCGACTGGGTCGGCTCCTTGATGTTGAACTCGGACTGGCGCAGGTTGCCTTGGTACGTGGCGTTATCCTTGAGCCACTTGTTGACGCTCGCTTGCGAGAACGTCCAGTAGCCGGCGCCGTTCACGCCCAGGTCCTTGAAGTTGCTTGGGAACGAGGTCAGGCCATCCATCGGCAGATTGGCGGTGACGCCCAGCGAAGGCTTGGCGACGATGCCGATGGCGGTCAGGTCACGCTTGTGTTCCGCGACGCGGGCACCGAATTCCACCGACGAGATCGCTGGCAGGTCCAGTTTCAGGATGCCGTCGATCTGGCCATAGGTTTCCTTGTCGTTCGCGGTGACGTGCGAACCGTAGGTGTAAGGCGTTGCCTGACGGCCGCCGATCGAGAACTTGTTCGCGCCCGGGGTATCGTAGATCACGCCATGGCTGGCGCCGTTCTGGGTGTAGCCGCCGCCCGTCCAAGGCATCCAAACGCCCAGTGCGCCGCTTTCCGTGTTGCCGACGCCCTTGGTCGTGCCGACTTTACCCGAGAAGGTGAGGCGGTCGTTGACGCGGTATTTGGCATCGATATTGAAGAAGTCGGACTTGCTTTCCGCCACAGGACGGCTGAACTCTTCCTGCACGGCACTGGAATAGCCGGCGCAGACGGCGCCGCAATTGGCTGGCACGGTGGTGTGCAGGCCCGTGACGATACCGCCCTTGTAGGTGCCGCTGACGTTGCCGACAGGGTAACCACCCTTGCTGCCCGTTTCCAGGCCTACGGTCTGGATGAAGTTATGGTTGATGTTCGGCGCATCGAGTTCGGAATGGAACAGGGTGAAGTCCAGGGTCAGCGCGCTGGTAGGCTTGATTTGCACGTCGATCAGGCCGCCCTTGCGGGTGCGTTCCTGTTCGAACCAGGCGGTGCCGCCCATGTAGTTGACGCGGCCACCGGCCGAACCCGGCAAGGCGCCAGCGACTGCCGAATCCGCGGCAACGCCGTCATACCAGACGCCATTTTCCTGGCCGACACGGCTCAGTTTGCGCTTCTGATAGAAGCCCTGCACCATCACACCCATGGTGTTGGCATCGTTCTTCCAGTTCAGCATGCCGCTTACTTGCGGATCTTTCTTGCCCGAGTTGGACGAGTACACGGCGCCCAGACTGACCTGGCCCGTAATTTGTTTCTTGAAGTCCAGCGGTTTGCGCGATTCGATATCGATCACGCCTTGTGCGCCGCCTTCCAGCAGGTTCGCTTGCGAACCTTTATGCACGGTGACGCGGCCGATCAGTTCGGATGGGAACAGCGAGAAGCTGACGCTGCGGCCGCCGCCAATGATGTTGTCGGCAAACCAGTCGCCACTGCTGACCGAGTGGCCATTGAAGGTGGTCAGGGTCAGGCCGAACGGTGTGCCGCGCAGTGCCACGCGGTCATTCTCGCCAAAGCTGCCTTCGTTGCCGCCCGCAGCGGCGACGCTGACGCCTGGCACGCGTTGCAGCGAGTCGGCGATGTTTTTGTCAGGCATCTTGCCCACGTCTTCAGCCGTGATCACTTCGACCAGGCTGTCGGAATTGCGTTTTTGGTTCAAGGATTGTTGCAGCGATGCGCGGATACCCGTCACGACGACGGTCTGGCCTTCATCAACTTCAGCCGTTGCTGCCGGCTTGGCTGTCACGGCTTCCTGCGCATGCGCCGAGAAACTCGCACCTGCCATCAACATAGCCACAGCAGCGGCGATAGGCGTCAAATTGCGTGCTGCAGAGCTAGCTGTCAAATTGCGTTTCATGTACTCCCCCTTGATTTAGGTCCCAGGATTGGAACCTTTTCATTTTTAACGTAGGTCTTCTTTCCAGCCCGCCCACTCTCGCGGCATGCTGCAGACCCTTCGGCACAACCACTTACAAAACCAATTCAACGCCAATATACTACTATCCAATACCAGAACACTACCAGTTGCAACTTTTTTTTTATAACGTTGTTTGAATCACACAGACCACTTCACCGAAATCAATTTGTAGCCCGTGTGGGCGCGTTAAATACCAGCGGGACCATGCATAAATTGCCGGCCTGATAATTCAAATTGGTTTTACAACGGTCTTTTTTGGTATTATCCAGCGACACAAAACAGATACAGAGCGCGTCTGCAACGCGCCGTAACGGAGACCCTCAGCGTATGACAACCCTGGCTCACATCATGCAAGGCCTGGGGCAGACGAGTAGCCTGCCCCTGTACCAGCAACTGCAGCGCGCGCTGCGCGAAGCGATCGACAAGCGCATCCTCGGCCCCGACGAAGCCCTGCCGGCCGAGCGCCAGCTGGCCAGCGACCTGGCCGTTTCGCGCATCACCGTGCGCAAGGCCATCGATGGCCTCGTCAACGAGGGCTTGCTGGTGCGCCGTCCCGGCTCGGGCAATTTCATCAATACGCGTATCGAGAAAAACTTCGCCAAGCTGACCTCGTTTTCCGAAGACATGCGCGCGCGCGGACGCACGCCACGCAGCGTGTGGCTCAAGCGCGCAGAGGGTACCGTGACGCCGGAAGAGGCCTTGCGCCTGCGGCTGTCGCCGGGCGCGCCCGTGTACCGCTTCCACCGCATCCGCTATGCGGACGAGGTGCCGATGTGCCTGGAATACGCGACCATCGTCGCCAGTTGCCTGCCGGCGCTCGACGCCGTCGACGTATCGATGTACGACGCGCTGGAACAGGCGGGCAACCGGCCCGTGCGCGCCTTGCAGCGGCTGAGCGCGCTTTTATTGACGGGGGAGCAGGCCAGCCTGCTGCAGGCGGAGGAAGGCGACGCGGGCTTGTCGGTGGAAAGGCTGGGCTTTTTGCGCGATGGCCGCGCCGTGGAATTTTGCCGCTCCTACTTCCGCGGCGATATGTATGACTTCGTGGCTGAATTAAGTACCAATTAATACCAGCCACTCCATTTCAGCAATACCAGATAACACCACTTATTGCGGTGCAATATATATGCCGGCATCGCGTTTCAATATGCAGGGCAATGGTGCAATCATAGTCGGCGATTATGCGGCGGCCTGCGCGGGAATATAAAAAAGGCCGCGCAATGCGGTTTTGCGCATTGCAGCAAAACGGTGCACCACCCATCAGACAGCAGGGCTGGCGCGGCGGCCCACGCACAGCAACATCACACCCAGCACCACGCACAGCCAGCCGAACAGCGGCCCCAGCCACCCGGCCCAGGTGGCAATGGGCGGGTACGCCGGCAGCGGCGCCAGCAAGGTGCTGCCGGGCATGGCGCTGCTGGCCCGCTCCTCCAGCACACGTCCATACGCATCGCTGACCGTCAGCTTGCCTTCGCGCGCCGCGCGCAGCACGGCATAACCGTTTTCCACGCCGCGCACGACCGTCATGCGCGCCCCCATCCAGGCGTCCAACTGGAAGTCCCAGGCCGGCACCAGCATCGTTTGCGCCCCGGCCGCGCCATACGCCTGCCCCAGGGAGGCAAAATGCATGTCCTTGCAGATGGCCAGGCCCATGGCCTGGCCCGCCACCGGCTGCACGGCAAACGCGCCGCCGGCAAGAAACTCGCGCTCGGGCGGCGCCAGATGATGTTTCTGATAGCTGACGGGCGCGGCACCATCGGGCGCGAACAACCAGGCCAGGTTGCGCCGGCCGGCAGCGTCCTGCACGCCCACACCCACGGTGATCCACGCGCCCGTGCTGCGCGCCAGCGCCTGGAAACGCTGCCGCACGGCATCCGCCTGCTCAGGCGCCAGCACCGCTATCTTTTCCGGCAACAGCACCAGCCTGGCGCCCTGCCCGGCCAATTGTTCGACGTGGCGCGCGTACTGGTCCCAGATGGCTTGCGCGCGCGCCGACGGCGTGGCCGGGCCGATAAAGTCATCGATGGCCGCCAGCCCCGCCAGCGGCCCGCCAGATACCGGGGCACCGTGCACGCGCCAGGCGCCACCGGCGAACGCCGCTGCCAGCAGCAACACGGCCGCACCCGCCGCTGGCGTATACGCGCGGCCGCCGGCCAGCAGCAAGGCCAGCGCGGAGGGCACCAGGCACAGCAAAAACAGCAGTCCAGGCACGCCCGCCAGGGCCGCCACCTGCAGCACGGCAAGGTTATCCGCCTGCGAATACGCGAGACTGCCCCAGTTACCGTCCGGCAGCAAGGCCGCCATCAGCGTATCGATGGCCACCCACAGCACGGGATACGCCAGCACCGTCCAGTTTGCCCGATAGCGCAGCACGAGGCGCCGCGTGGCCAGCACCATCAGCAGCCACAGCAGCGCCTTGACGGTGATCGCGGCCAGCACGGCCGGCAAGGGCATCAGCAGGCGGAAATAAGTAAGGTTCGATGACAAGCCCAGCATGGCGGCCAGCAACGTCATCCAGGCCGCATCGCGGCGCGACGAACGCAGGGCCAGCCACAGGACGGGCAGCGGCGCGCACCAGGCCAGCGGGCCCAGCGGCTGCGGCCCCAGCACCCAGTACAGGGGCAGGCCGGCCGTCAGCGCGGCGGCAATTTGCAGCAGGCGCTGGCGCAGCGAGGCGCCACCGGCGAACAGGGCTGGTGCAGACAAGGTATTGAGCATGCTCATGCTTTCAAGGGGAGCCAGATTTCCACGCCACCAACACCGCTGGCGGGATCGAATTGCCGGTCGTAGCGTTCGAAGTCGGGCGCGTCGGCCACTTCCAGCCCCGACCGGGGCAGCCACTCGTTCCACACCGTGCGCCAGGTGGCGCGGATGGTGGAAATATGCCCGCGGTGATAAAACACGGCATAGCGCTGCGGGGCGATGCGCAGCCGCGTCCAGCCATCGGGTGCCTGGGAAAAGTCACTGACCGGCATGGCGCACAGGTAATCGAAATTGCCTGCGTCGTCATTGTTGCAGCACACGCCATACACCAGCTGGCCGGGCGCCACATGGGGCAGGAAGCGCTGCCACAGGGCGGGGATGCCGGCAGCCGTTTCTGCGCGATAGCGTTCGACGAGTCCCGCCACCAGCAAGGCGGGTCCCTGCTCGAAACGGGGCGCTTCCAGGGGAACGCCTGGCGCCACATCCATTTTGATGGCGTCCACCAGCGCGAGGTTGGCGACGTGGCGCTGGGCCCGCACCTTTTCCGGCGTGACATGGAACTGGTCGCGAAAGGCCCGCGTAAATGCTTCATGGGAACTATAGCCTGCTTCCAGGGCGACGGCGAGGATGTCTTGCGCGCCTTGGGCCAGCGCGTGCGCCGCCTCGCTGAGCCGGCGGGCCCGCACATAACGCATCACGGAGTGGCCCGTGGCCAGGCCAAACGCACGCGTCAGGTGATACGGCGAGGCGCCGCCCACGCGGGCGATGTCACCGAGCGAGAGATTCTGCGCATAATGCGATTCGATATACCAGAGTGCCTTGGCCAGATAATGCATGAACGCTTCCCGTTGAACGAGCAGCGACTGTAGCATTTTCGAGTAACGAGGATTTGATTGGAATTGCGCAATGCGGACTTATTTGCGCGTGCGCGTTTCATGTACGAGCTGGCCGCTGCTGATCCGCGCCAGCTCGGCCATCTCTTCGGCCAGGAAGGCCAGCAGGTCGTCGATGCTGACGACACCCGAGAGCGCGCCCAGGCTGTTGACCACAGGCAGGCGGCGGATGCCGTTGATGCGCATGCGTTCGATGATGTCGTAGACGTCTTCGTCTTCGCTGGCGGTGAGCAGCTGCGCGCTCATGATGTCGCCCACCAGCAGGCTGGCCGGGTCGAGGCCCAGGGCGATGACGGAAATGACGATGTCGCGGTCGGTGAGGATGCCGATGGGCACGCGTTCGCCGTTTGGCTGTTCGGCCACGATCAGGTCGCCCACATGGTGCTGGCGCATCAGCAGCGCCGCGTCCTGCACGCTGGTGTCACGCTGGCAATGGATGGTGTGCAGGGTACAGATGTCGCCGATACGCATGTCGCCACTCCGTTTGAGGCAGAGTGTCCACGCTACGCCAGCCCGCCGTGGCGGGTTTGAGGCACATCAATTGAAACGATCTTACTTTTCTTCGGGGGGCGGCAGGAAGCAGGCTTCGACGATTTGCAGGTCGTTATCCTTGGCAAATTCGCGCACGAAGTGAAACGCCATCGGCTCGATCTCGCGCAGCTTGGTGTTGACCACCACCGACTTGACGCCATTGACGACGGTCGGGCGCACGTAGGGCGAATACTGGAGGTGCGCATTGCGCCCGCCGCCTTCGGGATTGAAACAGGACATCACTCCACAAAGGCGCTCGGCCCAATCGCTGGGTCGGAATTGCTTGCCATTGCTGGTGAGACCAAGGATGAAGAACTCGTCTGAGAGTTCCCCTGTTTTTTGAGATAACTCGGCCATGTGGCTTGTCGGGACTGGATTGCGTGAATGGCCCCGGCGGGTAGGCCGGGCTGGTAATTCAACTACGTTTGCTGCGGTAAGCCAGTATTATATCTTATAGAAGACTTGGGTTCTACCTCGATCTGCCCTGACGATGCAAACAGGGGCCGGCACGCATCACGCGCCAGCCCCTATTTTAACCTTGTTCCACGCGCAAGGCGCATGGATGGCGCGTGTGCGCCCGCGTCAGCCGAGGAAAACGGCGCCCGACATCAGCAACAACAGCAGCATCCACAGCAGCAAGGCGCGCCAGACGAGGCCCACCGTGCTCTGCAAGGCGCGCGCACCCGGCTCTTCGCCAGGCAGGATATCGCTTTCGCTGTCGCTGTCATCGACGGCCATGTCCGGCGTGACGAGCACGCGGGCCGCCGTTTCCGCTGGCGTGCCCAGGCGTACGCCCATGGCGCCGCCGCCTGCCGTCAGGATGATGCCAATGGCCTCGTCCTGCCAGCGCTGGGCGAAATTGCGCCAGGCATAGATGGCATCCTCGAAATTGCCGACCACGGCAAACGCCACGGCCGTCAGGCGCACGGGGATCCAGTCGATCCAGTAAAAGGCGCGCGCGGCGAACTGGCCGAACGCTTCATTGCGCATGTGCTCGGGCTCGTTCCAGGCGCGCGCCAGGTATTCGGCCACGCGGTACATCACGGCGCAGGCAGGGCCCAGCGGCATGAGGAACCAGAAGAACACGCCAAACACGTTGCGGTGCGTGGTGACCAGGGCTTTTTCCACGGCGATGCGGGCGATTTCGCTCGCTTCCATGCCCACCGTGTCGAGCTTGGTCCACTCGGCCAGCAAGGTGCGCGCGGTCGCTTCGTCGCCGGCGCTCAGGGCCAGCTGGATCGACGTAAAGTAATGGCTGTAGTGACGAAAGCCCAGGGTCAGGTAGACGATGAGGACGTTCCAGGCAAAGGCCAGCAGGGTCAGCTGATAATGCTGCAACAGCCAGTAAATGCCTGCCGTCGGCACCATCAGCACGCCAATCATGAGGAACCAGCCCATGCGGCCGTGGTTGGCATGGCCGGCATTGAACCAGGTCTCCATGCGCATTGCCAGGCTCTTGATTTCGGCGTAGATCGGATTGTCCGCGCGCAAAGGTTTGAGCTGCTCGATCAGCAATGCGCAAAGTATGGAGAGAAATGTCATCAAACGTCCTTTTTGTCTTTTTCAGCAATACCGCAATGCCCGCTACGATAGCGCAGTGCAGTGCTGGAATCAAACTTATTACGTGCAGGAGGCCATTTTACGCGCGCAAGAGGTGAAACAGATTGCGCAGCATGCCGGCGGTTGCGCCCCAGATGTAGAAGCGCTCGTACGGCATGGCGTAGAACGAGCGCCGTCCGCCCGGCAATTCCACCGACAGGCGCTGATGGTTGATGCCATCCATGAGGAAAGCCAGCGGCACTTCGAAGATTTCCGCCACTTCCGACGGATCGGCGCGCAGCTCGAACGGCGGCGTCACCAGGCCCACCACGGGCGTGACCTGGTAGCCGGTGCCCGTCAGGTAGTCGGGCAGGCAACCGAGCACTTCGATGTGCTCGCGCGCCAGGCCCACTTCTTCTTCCGTTTCGCGCAGGGCCGTGGCGATAGGCGACGCATCGAAGGCTTCGCTGCGCCCGCCGGGAAAGCTGACCTGCCCCGCATGGCTGCTCAGGTGGTCCGTGCGCATGGTCAGCAAGATGGTCAAGCCTTGCGGGCGTTGCACGAGGGGAATGAGTACGGCGGCGCGCACGGGCACGGCGCGGGCGGAAAGGAAATCCTGGGTAATCTCGGGCTGCCAGTCGGGCTGTTCTGCCAGGCGCTGGCGCAGCCAGTCCGGCGTCAGGCGCACGGCGTCCAGCGCCGCCTCGCCGGCGATCGAATCGATGGCAAGTTGTTTGGGATCAAATGCGATGGTGGCCATTGCCCCTCCCTCATGATTAAAAGCACCTGGCAAAAGCGTCGCGCGCGGAAGGAAGAGGTAGCCGAGACGCGCAACCGTGCTCTAGCACGGTGAGCATCGCAGGCTGCCTATACCGACGCGCAGCAGGTTTGGCCAGGTGTCACCATAAAAAAAAGGGCACCCTGAGGCACCCTTTTCCCAACGCAGACGCTGATATTACGCGCTTGCTTTCGCCACAACGCGGCGATTTGGCAATTTTTCTTTGATACGCGCCGATTTACCCGAACGCTCACGCAGATAGTACAGCTTGGCGCGGCGAACATCACCACGGCGTTTCACTTCGATCGAAGCGATCAGCGGCGAGTACAGTTGGAACGTACGCTCAACGCCTTCGCCGGACGAGATCTTGCGAACGATGAAGTTCGAGTTCAGGCCACGGTTACGACGGGAGATAACGACGCCTTCGTAAGCCTGGGCGCGCTTGCGCGTACCTTCGACTACGTTGACGCTGACGATAACGGTATCGCCTGGTGCGAATTCAGGAATGGTTTTACCCAGACGAGCAATTTCTTCCTGCTCTAATTGTTGAATCAAGTCCATTTTTAACACTCCGAAAACCATCATGCCGGCGCACTGTGGATAGCAAGTATCCGCCCGGTAGAGGATGGGTAACACAATATGGGCAACATGCCCGGCACTACTGGCCACCCTGCCGGCCGTCCGGAGACGGCTTACAGGCTGGCCAAGAATTTTTCGTCGGTCTTGCTGAGCAAGCCGGCGGCGCGCGCACTGACCAAGAGGTCAGGCCGCTTTGTCGCGGTCGCTTCCAGCATGCGCTGGCGGCGCCACTTGACGATCTCGGCATGATTGCCACCCATCAAGACGGGCGGCACGGCCATACCTTCATATGTTTCCGGCCGCGTGTAGTGCGGCGAATCGAGCAAGCCATTGACGAAGCTGTCCTCGATGGCCGATGCCTCGGTGTTCAAGACACCCGGCAACAGGCGGATCACCGCATCCATCAGCGCCATGGCAGGCAATTCACCGCCCGACAAAACGAAGTCGCCGACGCTGATTTCCTCGTCGACGCAACGGTCCAGCAAACGCTGGTCCACGGCTTCATAGCGGCCACACAGGATCACCAAACCAGGTTCGGCTTTCAGCTGCGTGACGCGCTCGTGCGTCAACGGACGGCCTTGCGGCGACATGAACACCACGCGGGGCGCCGCCAGTCCCAATGCGGTCTGGCGTTGCTTCGCGGCAGTAATTGTCGCTTCGAGGGGACGGGCCATCATCACCATGCCGGGGCCGCCGCCATACGGGCGGTCATCCACGGTACGGTGATTGTCGGTCGTGAAATCACGGGGATTCCACAGCGACAAGCCACATTTCCCCTGCTCGAAGGCGCGCCGGGTCACACCCGACTGCGTCAGCGCGGCAAACATTTCCGGGAACAGGGTCACGACATCAAATTGCATCGCTCACCATCCTGCAAAGTTTGCCCGGCGCATTGTTAAGCGCAGGCGGTTTAATAATCGAGGCCCCAGTCGACCGTGATCTTGTTGGCGGCCTTGTCAACGTTAATGACAAACTGGCCAACAAACGGGATCAGGCGCTCAGGCGCCTTTTCAACGGTCTCATCAGCAGTGGCGACGGGCGTAACGCGCAAGATCGACTGCGGACCATTGCTCATCATGTCGTGCACTGTGCCGAGGCACTCGCCTTGCAAATTCTCGACTGTCAGTCCGATCAGATCGGACCAATAAAATTCATCGGCCGTCAGCGTCGGGAAATGGCTACGCGGAATTTGCACAGAGACGCCTTTCAGCGCTTCTGCGGCATCCCGCCCGACCACACCCACCAGCTGGGCCACGACGTCGCCGCCGTGTAACTTCGCTTGCCTGACTTGAACATCATGCAAGGTCGGTTTATCAAACCACCAGGTTTTGACGCTTAATAATGCATCCGCATCGTCGGAGAAAGGAGTGATCCTGACTCCGCCAGCAATGCCATAGGCACCGGAGACATAGCCTACCTGTACCAGGTCATCGGGGACTTTCACCCCGGATGCAGTCTTGACCGTCAAACCAGTGATCTAATTAAGCTGCTGCTTTGTTGTTGCTAGCTACCAGGCGAGCAACGGTTGGCGACAATTGTGCGCCAACGCCTTGCCAGTAGGCCAGACGGTCTGCGGTGATACGCAGTGGAACTTCGCCACCTTGCGCCATCGGGTTGTAAAAACCGATACGCTCAATGAAGCGACCATCGCGGCGATTGCGCGAATCAGTAGCGACGATGTTGAAGAACGGGCGCTTCTTGGCGCCTCCACGAGCTAAACGAATAACGACCATAATATTTCCAAAAAGTGTGCTGAGGCGGAAAAAGCCGCAAATTATAGCGCGCTTTACCGCCAGGCAGCAAGCGTTATGATGACGGGCGTGTAATTTGGGCTAATCAAACATTATGACCAGTCATGGCCGAAGACGCAATAGGCGCGTGCGTGTATCGTGCCGCCGATGCCACGTCCAGGCGGCGCCGGCACGCGTCAGCATCGCCTGAACACGGCACGAAAGTGCTATCGTTGCGGCAGGGAATGACCGATACTGACAATCTTTACCGATGAGCAACTCTGGAGTCCCATGACCACCGCTACCATTTTGCAACAGTCGCACAAGAACAAGGCATTCACCAGCCTGCTGGCTTTTTTGCTGGGCTGCCTGGGCGCCCACCGCTTCTACCTGCACGGCGCCAAGGACCGCTGGGGCTGGCTACACCTGGCCGCCCTGCCCGCCAGCTTGCTGCTGCGCCAGCTGTTTCCCGACGCGGACTGGTTTTACCAGATATTGCCGCTGACCCTGTCCGCCTTGGGCGGCTTCCTGGAAGCGCTGGTGCTGGGCCTGATGCCGGACGACAAATGGGATGCGCGCTACAACGCCGCCTCCGGCCGCGCGTCCGACACGGGCTGGCCCCTGGCCGTCGTGCTGGTCGCTACCTTGATGCTAGGCGCGGGCGTGCTGATCGCCACCATGGCGCGCCTGTTCGACCTGCTGTACACAGGCGGCGCCTACGGTTAATTTCCATGTGGCAACCACCACCATCAAGGCGCACCGCACGGACATGTAAGTGTTGGTAAGCAATCATGATTTTCCTCTATACTGCATTCACAATGCCGACATTACTGGTTCATTTAACACCCCCTAGGAGAAGATCATGATTCGTCGCCCACTCATCCTCGCAGTTGCCGTCACGGCCCTGTTCAGCACCTCCGCCTTCGCGCAAAACCTGTCGCCGAAGGCGCAATACGCGTACGACACGAAGCAAGCCAGCACCCGCTACGCGGACGACAAGAAATTGTGCGCAGAAGAAACCAGCTCGAAAGCCCGCATGCAATGCCTGCGCGACGCCAAGGGCGAATACGACCAGGCCATCATCAACGCCAAGGCCGCGCAAAAGGCCGGCAACTCGTATGCAGGCCAGAACAGCAAGCCAGCCCAGCAGATCTGCGCCGAGTGCGGCAAGGTGCTGGCAGTCAACGTCACTGAAAAAGCCGGCGAAGGCGGCGCCCTGGGCATGATCGGCGGCGGCGTGGCCGGCGCCCTGCTGGGCCGCCAGGTCGGCGGCGGACGCGGCAAGGACCTGGCCACCCTGGCCGGCGCCGCTGGCGGCGCGTATGCCGGCAAGCAAGTCGAAGGCCACATGAAGAACGCCAAGACGTGGACCGTCACCGTGCAATACGAGACGGGCGCCAAGGCTGACTTCGCGTTTGATCAGGATCCAGGGCTGGCTGCTGGCGACCTCGTGCGCAATTCGGGTAATGGCATTGCCAGAAGGTAAGCTGAACCCAAGAAAGGCCGGGGTCGTACCCTGAGGGTACGACCCCGGAATTTGCTTTTGGGGTTAAAAAAAGCGCTGGAGAGTGATCTCCAGCGCTTTTTTGCATTCAGCCGGCAGTCACCGGCAAGGATGCAACTTAAAACTGCTCTTCCGACAGCGCCATTACGCCGGCGCTGCCGTCGATGATGGTGGCGCGCAGTCCTGGCGCTTGCGACAGGATGTGGTCGGCAAAGAAGCGGGCCGTGGCGATTTTCGCCTTGTAGAACGCGGCGTCGCCGCTGCCTTCGCCCAGCTTTTGCTGCGCCACCACGGCCGCGCGCGCCATTTGCCAGCCGCCCAGCACGATCCCGGCCAGTTTCAGGTACGGCACGCTGCCTGCAAACACGGCCTTGATGTCCGTCTTCATGTTCGCCACGACGTATTCCACGACCGCTTCGAGGGCCGCGCTGCCTTCGGCCAGGTGACGCTGCATGGCCTGGAAGTCGGCGCCCGTCAGCTCGCCCAACTGGGCTTCCGTGGCACGCACCTGGGCGATGATGGCTTTCGCCACGGCGCCGCCGTCGCGCACCGTCTTGCGGCCCACGAGGTCGTTCGCCTGGATGGCCGTCGTGCCTTCGTAGATGGTGAGAATCTTGGCGTCGCGGTAATGCTGGGCGGCGCCCGTTTCTTCGATGAAACCCATGCCGCCATGCACTTGCACGCCATCGCGCGTGACGTCCTGCGACATTTCCGTGGCCCAGCCCTTGATCACGGGCACCAGGTATTCATACGTCGCCAGGCTTTCCGCGCGCACATCCGCATCGGGATGGTGGTGCGCCACGTCGCTGATGGCCGCGCCCACGTAGGCCAGCGCGCGCGCCGCCTCCGTTTGCGAACGCATCGACATGAGCATGCGGCGCACGTCCGGGTGGTGGATGATGGAAACGGGGCCGCTGGATCCGGCCAGGTCGCGCGACTGCACGCGGTCCTTGGCGAACGCCACGGCCTGCTGGTAGGCGCGCTCGGCCAGGCCGATGCCTTGCAAGCCCACGCCGAAGCGGGCCGCGTTCATCATGATGAACATGTACTCGAGGCCGCGGTTTTCCTCGCCCACGAGGGTGCCGATGGCGCCGCCGTGGTCGCCGAACTGCAGCACGGCTGTCGGGCTGGCCTTGATGCCCAGCTTGTGCTCAATGGACACGCAGTGCGCGTCGTTGCGCGCGCCCAGGCTGCCGTCCGCGTTGACGAGGAATTTCGGCACGATGAACAGCGAGATGCCTTTCACGCCGGCGGGCGCGTCCGGCGTGCGGGCCAGCACCAGGTGGACGATGTTTTCCGCCATGTCGTGTTCGCCGTACGTGATGAAAATCTTCGTGCCGAATACTTTATAGGTGCCATCGTCCTGCGGCACGGCGCGCGTGCGCACGGCGGCCAGGTCGGAACCGGCTTGCGGCTCCGTCAGATTCATGGTGCCCGTCCACTTGCCCGACACCAGGTTTTCCAGGTAGACAGCTTTCTGTTCGTCGCTGCCGGCCGTCAGCAGTGCTTCGATGGCGCCGTCCGACAGCAGGGCGACGAGGGCGAACGAGATGCTGGCCGAGTTGAGCATTTCGATGCACGGCGTGGCCAGGAGCTTGGGCAAGCCTTGGCCGCCGAACTCGGTCGGATGCTGCACGCCCTGCCAGCCCGCTTCGCCGTAGGCCTTGAACGCTTCCTTGAAGCCTTTCGAGGTCGTCACTTGCCCGTCATGCCAGAAGCTCGGCTCCTTGTCGCTGGGGCCGTTCAAAGGGGCCACCACGCCGCCGCAGAACTTGGCGTTCTCTTCCAGCACGGCTTCAGCCGTGTCGGGCGTGGCGTCTTCGCAGCCCGGCAAGGTGTGGATTTCGGCCAGGCCGGCCAGTTCGTTCATCACGAACAACATGTCTTTCAGCGGGGCTTGATAGCTCATCTTCTTTTCTCCAAGAAAAAAGCCACGCGCGGCTCGCCGTGTGGGGCGGGCCGGCGTGGCTTTGCAATATACAAAACCTGTGTGGGTTTAAATTAGCCCAGTTCTTTCACCAGTTGCGGCACGATCTCGAACAGATCGCCCACGATGCCGTAGTCGGCCACGGCAAAGATCGGCGCTTCCGGATCCTTGTTGATGGCGACAATGGTTTTCGAGTCTTTCATGCCGGCCAGATGCTGGATCGCGCCCGAGATGCCGACGGCGATGTACAGCGATGGCGCGACGATCTTGCCCGTCTGGCCCACTTGCCAGTCGTTCGGCACGAAGCCGGCATCGACGGCGGCGCGCGACGCACCCATGGCGGCGCCCAGCTTGTCGGCCAGCGGTTCCAGGATGTGGAAGTTCTCGGCCGACCCCATGCCACGGCCGCCCGACACGATGATTTTCGCGGCGGTCAGTTCAGGACGGTCGGACTTGGCCAGTTCGCGGCCCACGAAGGCCGATTTTCCGGCGTCGGCAACGGCGGCGACGGTTTCGGTGGCAGCCGAACCGCCGGTGGCGGCAGCCGCGTCGAAACCGGTGGTGCGCACGGTGATGACCTTGATCTTGTCGCCAGATTGCACGGTGGCAATCGCGTTACCGGCGTAGATCGGGCGCTCGAAGGTGTCAGGGGAATCGACCTTGGTGATTTCCGAGATTTGCGCCACGTCCAGCTTGGCGGCCACGCGCGGCAGGATGTTCTTGCCGTAGGCGGTGGCTGGCGCCAGGATGTGGCTGTAGTTGCCGGCGATGGCCAGCACTTGCTCGGCCACGTTTTCGGCCAGGCCGTCGGCAAAATATGGCGCGTCGGCCACGATGACTTTCGTCACGCCGGCGATTTGCGCGGCGGCAGCGGCGGCAGCCGATGCGTTCGAACCTGCGACCAGTACGTGCACGTCGCCGCCGCACTGGGCAGCCGCGGTCACGGTGTGGTGGGTGCTGCCCTTTAAGGTAGCGTTGTCGTGTTCAGCAATAACTAATGCGACCATGATTATTCCTAATAGTTAGCAAGTGCCGGGGTCAGACCCGCCGGGTCTGACCCCAGATTTTATGTTTTGGCGGCAAACCGCTCAGATAACCTTGGCTTCGGTACGCAGCTTGGCGACCAGGGTAGCGACGTCCGGGACCTTGATGCCGGCCGAGCGCTTGGCTGGCTCGACGACTTTCAGGGTCTTCAGGCGTGGCGCAACGTCGACGCCCAGGTCTTCCGGCTTGACGGTCTCGAGCGGCTTTTTCTTTGCCTTCATGATGTTCGGCAGGGTCACATAGCGTGGCTCATTCAAACGCAGGTCGGTGGTGATGATCGCTGGCAAGGTCAATGCCAGGGTTTCCAGGCCGCCGTCGACTTCGCGGGTGACGGTGACTTTGCCGTCTTCCAGCACGACTTTCGAGGCGAACGTGGCTTGCGGCCAACCCAGCAGGGCTGCCAGCATCTGGCCGGTCTGGTTGCTGTCGTCATCGATGGCTTGCTTGCCCAGGATGATCAGTTGCGGCTGTTCTTTCTCGGCCAGGGATTTCACCAGCTTGGCCACGGCCAGCGGTTCCAGTTCGGTCGTCGTTTCCACCAGGATGCCGCGGTCGGCGCCGATGGCCATGGCCGTGCGCAGGGTTTCCTGGCACTGCGTCACGCCGCAGGAGATGGCGACCACTTCAGTGACCTTGCCGGCTTCTTTCAGGCGCATCGCTTCTTCCAGCGCGATCTCATCGAAAGGGTTCATCGACATTTTGACGTTGGCGGTATCGACGCCAGTGCCGTCACTCTTGACGCGGACTTTGACGTTATAGTCGACCACGCGTTTGACGGGTACCAAGACTTTCATAGCTATGCCTTTGGGAAATTATAAAAATGACGGATCAAGTGCTGATTGTGCGTTCGATTATAAGAGAAATTTGAATCTTGAACCGAATTTAAGCACGATCGTGCGATTTTTTGTTAGAGCAATCCATCTAAACTGTCCAGCTTCGGGGATTTCAGGGGTGTCCGCCGCTACGCTGCAGGGCAGCAAAAGGGCTGGCTCGGGAAGGAAAACCAGGCCGCGCCACGGCGGCCCCGGCTGGCAGAATTATTTGCGTTGCATCAGGAAGACGAATTCGGTACCCGTCTGCACGTGCGACAGCAGGGCATTGCCCGTTTGCTTGGCGAAAGCCTGGAAGTCGCGCACGGAACCGGGATCGGTTGCCATGATGCGCAGCACTTCCCCGCTCTGCAGCTCTGACAAAGCCTTTTTCGCCTTCAGAATCGGCAACGGGCAATTCAAGCCCCGCGCGTCGAGTTCTTTGTGAAATTCCATAATCTCGGTATCAAGTAGTGTGTCGCTCATCATCAATATCCCACCATTGTTTTGTTGTACTGATTTTCGACATACTACTCTAAATCAGGGGCATTGACGCGCTGCACCAAAATAGTTCATCGGCTGTTGTGGTGTCACAACGAGATTCCACACGGCAAAACGGCCCGCAAACACCGTCTGCGGGCCGTTTTCAAGGGGCTGTGGAGCGAAAACCCCGCATGCCTGCTAGCTTACGCTTTATTTCACGCGCTCGCCGACCCAGGCCGGCACGCCAGCCAGGGCGTTCGCCAGACCGCTCGGATCGGTACCGCCAGCCTGCGCCATATCGGGGCGTCCGCCGCCTTTTCCGCCCACTTGCTGTGCAACGAAGTTCACCAGCTCGCCCGCTTTGACCTTGGAAGTCGCGTCCGCCGTCACGCCGGCGATCAGGCTGACCTTGCCGTCCGCCACGCTGGCCAGCACGATGGCGGCCGTTTTCAGCTTGTCCTTCAGCTTGTCCATGGTTTCGCGCAAACGGGCCACGTCGGCGCCGTCCAGCACGGCCGCGAGCACCTTGATGCCATTGACGTCGACGGCTTGCGTGACCAGTTCATCACCCTGGCCCGAGGCCAGTTTCGATTTCAGCGCGGCCAGTTCCTTCTCCAGCGCCTTCACGTGGTCCTGCACCTGGCCGATACGGGCAGTCAGTTCTTCCGGCTGCGCCTTCAGTGCATTGGCCGCTTCGACCAGGCGGCGGTTGATGGTTTGCACCAGCGCCAGCGCGCCCTCGCCCGTCACGGCTTCGACGCGGCGGATACCGGCGGCAACGCCGCTTTCGCCGATGATCTTGAACAGGCCGATGTCGCCCGTGCGCTGCACGTGAACGCCGCCGCACAGCTCTTTCGAGCTGCCGATGTCGAGCACGCGCACTTCATCGCCGTATTTCTCGCCGAACAGAGCCATCGCACCATGCTTGACGGCATCGTCAAACGACATCAAGTGGGCCTGCGTGGCACGGTTTTCCAGGATCTCTTTATTGACGATGGTTTCCACAGCGGCGATTTGCTCGGCCGTCATCGGCGCATTGTGGCTGAAGTCGAAACGGGTCTTGTCCGGATCGACCAGCGAACCCTTTTGCGCCACGTGGCTACCCAGCACTTCGCGCAAGGCCTTGTGCATCAAGTGCGTGGCCGAGTGGTTGCGAATGGTGCGCGCGCGCTTGGCCGTATCGACTTGCGCCGAGACGGCGTCGCCCACCTTCAGCACGCCCGATTCGAGCACGCCGTGGTGGCCGAACACGTCAGCCTGGATTTTCAGGGTGTCGCTGACGGCAAAGCTGCCAGCGCCCGAGGCGATCACGCCCTGGTCGCCCACCTGGCCGCCCGATTCCGCGTAGAACGGCGTCGTGTCGAGCACGACGATGCCTTCCTGGCCCGCCTTCAATTCCGTGACCTGCGTGCCGGCCGCGTACAGCGCGACGACCTTGCCGCTGAACGTCAATTGATCGTAGCCGACGAAGGTGTTTTTCTCGCCCGTGTACTCGACCTTGCTGTCCTTGTGCGTCTTGCCGCCCTTGCGTGACAGTTCCTGGCTTTCCTTCAGGGCCGCGTCGTAGCCGGCCTGGTCGAAAATGATGTTGCGTTCGCGGCAGATGTCGGCCGTCAGGTCCGGCGGGAAGCCGTAGGTTTCGTACAAGGTAAAAGCGGTGGCGCCATCGATGCCCGTGGCATCCTTGGCCAGCTGCGCTTCCAGCACTTTCATGCCCGTTTCCAGGGTTTCGCCGAAACGCTCTTCTTCGGCCTTCAGCATGTTGGCGACGTTGTCTTTCGCTTCTTCCAGCTCCGGATAGGCGCCGCCCATCTCGATGGCGAGATCCGCCACCAGCTTGTAGAAGAACGGTTTCGTCTGGCCCAGCTTGTGGCCATGGCGCAAGGCGCGGCGGATGATGCGGCGCAGGACATACGCGCGGCCTTCGCTGCCCGGGATGATGCCGTCGACGATCATGAAGGCGGCGGCGCGGATGTGGTCGGCGATCACGCGCAGCGACTTGTTTTCCAGGTCCGTGGCGCCCGTTTCGCGCGCGGCGGCGCGAATCAAATGCTGGAACAGGTCGATTTCATAGTTCGAATGCACGTGCTGCAGCACGGCGGCCAGGCGCTCCATGCCCATGCCCGTGTCGACGCAAGGCTTCGGCAGCTTGTGCATGACACCCGCTTCGTCGCGGTTGAACTGCATGAACACGAGGTTCCAGATTTCAATGAAGCGGTCGCCGTCTTCGTCAGGCGAGCCCGGTGGGCCGCCAGGAATGTCGGCGCCGTGGTCGTAGAAGATTTCCGTGCAAGGACCGCATGGGCCCGTGTCCGCCATCTGCCAGAAATTATCGGAGGCATAACGCGAACCCTTGTTGTCGCCGATGCGGATGATGCGCTCGACAGGCACGCCAATTTCTTTCGCCCAGATATCGTACGCTTCGTCATCTTCGATGTAGACGGTGACGGTCAGCTTGTCAGCCGGCAAGCCATAGACTTTGGTCAGCAGTTCCCACGCGTATTGAATCGCGTCGCGCTTGAAATAGTCGCCGAAGCTGAAGTTGCCCAGCATTTCAAAGAAAGTATGGTGGCGCGCCGTGTAGCCGACGTTTTCCAGATCGTTGTGCTTGCCGCCGGCGCGCACGCAGCGCTGCACCGAGGTGGCGCGCGTGTAGGGACGGCTGTCCGTGCCCGTAAACACATCCTTGAATTGCACCATGCCGCTGTTCGTCAACAGCAAGGTCGGATCGTTGCCTGGCACCAGGGAGCTGGAACGGACGATGGAATGGCCCTTGGACTCGAAAAATTTGAGGAACTTGTCGCGGATTTCAGTTGATTTCATGTTTTTTTGGCAAAGAGTGGCGGCAGCTTTAAAGGGAAGATTATACGTGATCTAGGTACGGGAATTGGCGCCGGGCAGCCAGCATTGTTGCAAGCCTGCCCACGCATGCCGCCCCGCCCGCTCAGGCCGGGTCGTGGTGGCTGGCGCAGGCGTGTGGCGCGGGCTTGGCCTTGGCGGCCGCGGCCCCCGTGACGCCAGCGGCGGCATTGCAGTCGGCGCAGCGGCCGTACAGGGTCAGTTCGTGGCGCTCGACAACAAAGCCTTGCGGCGCCATGCGTTTCAAGTCGCCCGGGCAATCATGCACGTCGAACACGCGCTGGCACGTGGTGCACTGGAAATGGTGGTGGTGGTGATTGGCCGCCGTGTTCGACTCGTAGCGAGGGTTTTCGCCCGGCAAGGTCACCACGTGCACCTTTTCTTCCAGCACCAGGGACTTCAAGTTGCGGTAAACGGTGGCGATGCCCAGCTGCGTCACTTGCAAGCTGGCCTGTTCGAGGATTTCCTGCGCCGACAAGGGGCGCTGGGCCGACTCGATGGCGGCTTGAATAGCGGTTTTTTGACGTGTTGTGCGTTCCATAGCCGACAGAATACACCATCCACCTGTATCTACTGTCCGGAAAAACTGTCACACTATAATGATAATGGGTTATCATTATCAACTTAGGGCAGGCTATTTCCTTTTCACGCACTGCCCCAACCCTGCCAACACCGATAGCCGATAAGGAACTTTTACCCATGTCCGTCCGCCCTCACCAACCCACTCCCCTCGCGCTGGCCATCATGCTGGCCTTTGCCGCTCCCGCCAGCGCACTGGCGCAGCAGGCGACAACCTTGCCCGCCGTCACCGTCTCGGCCAGCGCCCTGGCCCTGGGCAGCGACGACATGAGCACGCCCGTTACCGTACTCGAAGGCGAGGAACTGGTGCGCGCCCGCGAAGCGACCCTGGGCGAAACCTTGGCCGGCCAGCCCGGCATCACGTCCAGCCATTTCGGCGCCGGCGCCAGCCGTCCCATCATCCGCGGCATGGATGGCCCGCGCGTCAAGGTGCTGTCCGATGGCGCCGAAGTGCAGGATGCGTCGACCATCAGCCCCGACCATGCCGTCGCGGCCGAGCCGATGCTGTCGGAACAGATTGAAGTCTTGCGCGGCCCGTCCGCGCTGGCCTACGGCGGTGGTGCCGTCGGCGGTGTCGTCAATGTGATCGACAAGAAAATCCCCACGCGCGTGCCGGCGAAAGGTTTTGAAGGCAGTGCGGAAGTGCGCGCCAACTCGGCCGCGCGCGAAAAGGCGGGCGCCTTTGAAGTGACCGGCGGCTCCGGCAACATCGCCTTCCACGCGGAAGGCGTCAAGCGCGATGCAAAAGAATATAAGGTCGGCAGCGGCTGGGAAGGCGGCTCGAAAGTAGGCGGCAGCTACAACAAGACGGACACGGGCAGCGTGGGCGTGTCGTGGGTGGGCGAGCGGGGCTTCCTGGGCCTGGCCTTCACCAGCCAGCACGCGGAATACGGCTTGCCCGGCCACAACCATGAATTCGAAAGCTGCCACCCGCACGGCACGCACCTGCATTGCGGCGGCCACGAAGGCCACGACCACGGTGATGAAGAAGAACATGACCACGACCACGAAGATGGTGCCGTTCCCTACGTGAAACTGAAAAGCGAACGCTGGGACGTGCGCGGCGAATTGCGTGATCCCGTGCCCGGCTTCGCCAAGCTGCGCCTGCGCGCTTCGTTCACCGACTACAAGCACGATGAAATCGAAGGCACGGAAATCGCCACCACCTTCAAGAACAAGGGCCACGATGCACGCCTGGAAATGGAACACCATCCCGTCTTCGGCTGGCGCGGCGTGGTCGGCCTGCAAACGTCGAAGCGCGATTTCTCCGCCCTGGGCGAGGAAGCGTACGTGGCGCCGACGGTAACGAAGAAACACGCGGCCTTCCTGGTCGAGGAATACAAGCTCGACCAATGGCGCTTCGAAGCGGGCTTGCGCCACGAATGGCAAGACATTACGGTCGACAGCGCCACCTTGCAGGACCGCAGCGCCAAGGGCACCTCGGTCTCCCTGGGTGCCGTGTGGAAATTTGCACCCCAGTACTCGCTCGGTTCGACCATCTCGCGCACGCACCGTTTGCCCAGCGCCGAGGAACTGTATGCGCACGGCGTGCACATGGCCACAGCCACATATGAGCTGGGTAATGAAAACCTGGGCAAGGAAACGTCGAACAATATCGACTTGACCTTGCGCAAATATGCAGGCGCCACGACGTTCTCGGCCAGCGCCTACCGCAACAAGGTCGACAACTACATCTTCGGCTCCACCCTGGACAGCCACGAAGGCTTCCAGCTGATCCAGTACGCCCAGCGCGACGCCACGTTTACGGGGGTGGAAGGGCAGATCCGCCAGCAGCTGAACCCCATGTTCGGCGCCAGCGTGTTCGGCGACTACGTGCGGGCCAAGCTGGCCGACGGCGGCGGCAACTTGCCGCGCATCCCGGCCCAGCGTTTCGGCGTGAAGTTCGACGCCAACTGGCAGGCATGGAGCGGCGTGGCCGAGTTCTACCGCGTGGGCAAGCAGGGTAAAGTGGCAGCGTTTGAAACGGAAACGCCGGGCTACAACATGCTGAACCTCTCCGCCAACTACGACACGCGCATCGGCACGACGCCAGCCCAGTTCTACATCAAGGCGAACAACCTGACGAATGAACTGGCGTACAGCCATACCTCGTTCATCAAGAATGCGGCGCCGTTGATGGGGCGTAACTTGACGGTCGGCATGCGGGTAACTTTCTAAGCTGTTTGAAACGTAGGTCGGCTTAGCGCGCAAGCGCGTAAGCCGACAACACCAGCGGCGCCAACAATGTTGTCGGATTACGGCGCTGCGCGCCTAATCCGACCTACGCCATGGATCGAATAATATCGATCCTGTCCGTGCAAAACCCATCCACGCCCCAGGCCAGCAATTCGCTGGCCCGCTCCGGCGTGTTGACGGTGTAGCAGAACAGCCCGTATCCCGCCTCCTTGACCTCTCGCGCCAGTTCCGGCGTCAGTGGCTGGTGGTCGCAATGGATGGCCACGACGTCCAGTTCCTTTGCCTTTTTCGCCCAATCAGAAGGTATTTCTTCGACCAGCCAGCCGCGCGCCAGTTCCGGCGCCGTCTGGCGTGCCGCTTCCAGCGCGTCAATGCTGAACGACGACAGCAGCGGCAGCAATTCGCCAGCGGCGATTTCCTCTGCAAAATAGCCACGCGTGGCCCGCGCCACTGCCTCGCCCGTGGGCGCGTCGAAACCGGGTGCCGGCTTGATTTCGATATTCATCCAGATGCGCTGGGCCTTGCAATACGCCACCACGGCGTCAAAGGTAGGCACGCCTTCGCCCGCGAATTGCGGGCCGAACCAGGCGCCCGCCTCCATCGTTCCCAGCTGTGCGGCCGTGTAGTCATTGATACGGCCGCTGCCCGCCACGGTGCGGCCCAGCTCGGGATCGTGCACGACGACGGGCACGCCATCGGACGCCAGCATGACGTCGAATTCCACGGCGCGGTAGCCGTAGGCCAGGCCGCAGCGCAGGGCGGCCACGGTATTTTCAGGCGCCAGGGTGCCGCCGCCGCGGTGCGCGAGGGTGCGTGGGTAAGGCCACATGGTATTCCTTTATCATGAGGAGGTTGTCGGTCAAGACATCTTGCCATCATCGCGTGCAAGGGCCGCCATGTAAAGGACGCGATCAGGCGATTGGCGCCGTCTGCTCCCTGTTTCGTCGCATCGGCGTTGCGCCCGCTTGCAGAGCCGCCCATAATTGCCGCATTGCCAACCGAACGCCCACCCGAAAGCGGTCCCGCATGCACACTACCGACACCGCCCCCCGCAAGACGGGCTTTCCCTACCGGCGCCTGCTGGGCGACGCCCGTTATGCGCTGCTGCTCAATGTCCTGTGTGCCCTCTTCATCACCTTCGTGATGAACGGTGGGCAAAGCTTCTGGCTCAACCTGCTTGCATCCATGTGCATCGGCGGCATCGCCTTCCTGCTCATCGACGGCATCCGCCTGGCATGGTGGGGAGAGGGACGCCGCCCCCCAAGGCTGCCCTTCACTGCCCTCATCATCGTCAGTGCCGCCGTGGCGCAAGTCGGCGGCACCATGCTGTTCGGCTGGCTGGCCAATATCGACGTTCCCGCGCCCGTGTCCATGTCGCCACGCAATGTCGGCATGACGGTTTTCACCTTGGCGGCGGCCGGGGCGGCCATCCTGTTCTTTGGCAGCCGCGAAAAAATTGCGCGCCTGCAAATGGAAGCAGCCGAGGAAAAAGCCCGCGCCGAATCCGTGGCGCGCCAGGCCATGCAGGCGCAACTGCAGTTGCTGCAGGCGCAAATCGAGCCGCACATGCTGTTCAATACCCTGGCCAACCTGCAGGGCCTGATCAGCTTTGACCCGGACCGTGCCCAGTTGCTGCTCGACCAGCTGATCCAGTACTTGCGCGCCACCCTCTCTTCCTCGCGCGCCGAATCCACCACCCTGGAACAGGAGTTTTCCCTGATGCAAGCCTACCTGGGCCTGATGTCGATACGCATGGGCGCGCGCCTGCGCTTTACGCTGGACTTGCCCGCGGCCTTGCGCCAGATCAAGGTACCGCCCATGCTGCTGCAGCCGCTGGTGGAAAACGCCATCCAGCACGGCCTGGAACCGAAGATCGAAGGCGGCCATATCCACGTGCAGGCATCCACGGACGGTGGCGTGCTGCTGCTCACCGTCAGCGACGATGGCCTGGGCCTCGACCATCCGGGCCAGACCAAGGGCACGCAGCTGGGCGTGGAAAATATCCGCGAACGCCTGCGCGGCATGCATGGCGATGCAGCCAGCCTGTCACTGGACGCCAATCCGGCGGCAGGCGCCGTCGCCCGCCTTCAATTACCGATTCACTCCACCACCGCGAGCCCCACGCCATGACCAGCCCCACCCCGCGCGCCCTGATCGCCGAAGACGAACCCATACTCGCCGCCGCCCTCGCACACGCCTTGCAGCGACTGTGGCCGGAACTCGACATTGTCGCCACCTGCCCCAACGGCGTGGAAGCCTTGCGGCAAGGCCTGGCGCTGCAGCCCGACATTCTGTTTCTCGACATTAAGATGCCAGGCAAGACGGGCCTGGAAGCGGCCGAGGAGCTGGCAGAGCAATGGCCGGACGGCATCGCGTTCCCCCACATCGTGTTTGTGACCGCCTACGATGAATATGCGCTGGCCGCCTTCGAGCACGCGGCCGCCGATTACGTCTTGAAACCCGTCAACGATGCGCGCCTGGCCAAGACGGTGGAACGCTTGCAGCAGCGCTTGCGCGACAGCGGCATTGGCAAAGGCGTTGGCAACGGCACCGCTGCAGCAACAGCAGCAGCAGCAGCAGCAACATTAACAGCAACCTCAGCGCCAGCGACGACCGCTACAGCAGCGCCGGCAGCCGGAACCGCCAGCAATGACAATATGGCTCGCCTGCTTGCCCAGCTGCAAGCCATGCTGCCGCCCGCGCCGCGCCTGCAAATGATACGGGCGGCCGTGGGCAACAGCGTGCGCATGATCGCCTTGGCCGACGTCGTGTATTTCGAAGCGCTGGACAAATACATCAACGTCGTGTGCCAGGACAGCGAAGCGCTGATACGCACGAGCCTGAAGGAACTCCTGCCCCAGCTGGACCCGCAACAATTCTGGCAAATCCACCGGGGCACCATCGTCAACGCCAGCGCCATCGCCACGGCCGTGCGCGACGAGGCGGGCAAGCTGTCGCTGACCCTGCGCCAGCACCCGGCGCAACTGCGCGTCAGCCCTTTATATGCTCATCTATTTCGCCAGATGTAAGACGCGCAAGAGCCAAGGCCTAGTGCATCTGGTGCTTCAGGTCAGACAACTCATCGTGGACCTTGAGCACGACGCTCTTCATTTCCGGCGTCACGCTGGTCGCCGCACCGCACGCCCGCTTGGCGCGGTCGCCCAGCGATTCCATCTGGTCAACGGCTTGCCGGATGCGCGCATCGTCTTGCGTGTCGATGGCTTGCCGCACGGCGCTCTTTTGCTGGTCCAGCTGGTTGATGCAATCCTTCAAGTCCATCGGCATGCCCTGCTGTTTGCCGCACAGCTGGGCCGCCTGGCCGATCGCGTGTTCGATGGCGCCAAAGCGCCGTGCCACTTCCTTAACCTGCATCATGATGTGTCCTCCCACAGTGTCTGTAGTTGGATCGTCAAGCCGGCACAGGGTTCCCCACCAGCGGCCATCGCGTCGAAATGGTATGAGGCGTCAATGATCGAGGAGATCGGTGCGAACGAGGCCAAGGGCAGCCGCATCGACAAGATCACCGGCGCGCCGGCAAGAACGGGGAAACGATGATCGGCATGTGTCTCAAATAGCCGGACTCAGCCCGCCGCTTCGCGCGCCCCCAGCGGCTGCAAATGGCGCAGGCGCAAGGCGATCAGCACGCCGCCGCCCAGGCACAGACCCAGCATGATGACCACGCCCGTCCAGCCGTCGAAGCCCCACATCATGCCCGAGGCGGAACCGATCAGGCTCGAACCCAGGTAATAGAACAGCAGGTAGAAGGCCGAGGCCAGGGCCTGCGGCGCGCGCGCGCGGCGGCTGACCCAGCTGCTGGCGATCGAGTGCGAGGCGAAGAAGCCGAAGGTGGCCAGCGCCATGCCGATGACGATCAGCGGCAGCGAATCGAACAGGGTCAATAAAATGCCGGACAGCATCAGCGACAGCATGATCCACAGCACGCCCCGGCGCCCCAGGCGGTCCACCAGGCGGCCCGCCCAGACGGAGCTGAAGATGCCGATCAGGTACAAAAAGGCCAGCAAGCCGACCGTGCTCTGGCGCAAGCCGAATGGCGCAGCCAGCAGGCGGTAGCCGATGTAGTTATACAGGCTGACGAAACAGCCCATCAGCACGAACGCGAGGCAGAACAGCCACGGCAAGCCCCGGTCGGAAAAATGCTGGCGGATGGCGTGCGGCAAGGCGTTCCAACCCTTTGTACTGGGCACGAAATTTTTCGACGCGGGCAAGCTGCGCCAGAACTCCGCCGCCGCCAGCACGCCGGCCACGCCCAGCACGCCCAAGGCCCAGCGCCACGACAGGAAATCGCTGAGCATGGACGCGACCAGCCGTCCCGACATGCCGCCAAACGCGCTGCCGGCAATATACAGGCCCATCGACAGGCCCAGGGACGGGCCCTCGATTTCCTCGCCCAGGTAAGCCATGGCCACGGCCGGCATGCCGCCCAGGGCAATGCCGAGCGCGGCGCGGATGGCCAGCAACTGCGCATAATCCTGCGCGAACGCGGACAAAATGGTTAGTATCGCGGCGGAAAACATCGACGCCACCATCAAGGGCTTGCGCCCGACACGGTCCGACACGGCGCTGAGCAGTACCAAGGAGATCGCCAGCAAGCCGCTCGACACGGAGAGCGACCAGCTGCTTTGCGCGGGCGTCAGATGGAACTGGTGCGACAGCAGCGGAAACAGTGGCTGGATACAGTACAGCAAGCTGAAGGTGGAAAAGCCGCCAAAGAACAGGGCGCGGTTGCTGCGCTTGAATTCCGCCGTACCTTTGGCGATGGCCGTGCGGGGCGCGGGAGCGGCGGGGGCAACAGGAGACAGGACCGGGGTGGCGGCAGAGGCGTAAGCAAGCGATGAATCAGACATGGCCATGTTTCAAAGAGGAGCGAGTCTTCATCTTAGGATTGCCAACTCATATCGTCCAATATATATTCAAGGCCCAACTCATACTTTAAAACGATTACTGGACGAATATGGAACTGCGCCACCTCCGTTACTTTGTCGCCGTCGCCGAGGAATTGCACTTTACGCGCGCGGCCGAGCGCCTGCACATCGGCCAGCCGCCACTGAGCCAGCAAATCCAGGCGCTGGAAGCGGAGTTGGGCGCGCAGTTGTTCGAGCGCAACAAGCGCTCCGTGCGGCTGACGGAAGCAGGCCGTCTTTTCCTCGACGATGCGCGGCGCATCCTGGCCCTGTCAGAACAAGCGGCTGTCACGGCGCGCCGGGCCCAGCGGGGCGAAGCGGGCGAATTGCGCATCGGCTTTACCTTTTCCACGCCGTTTACGCCCTACTTCGCCACCGTCATCAACCGCTACCGCCAGCAATTCCCGCACGTCACCTTGACCCTGCACGAAATGGCGACCCTGCACCAGCTCGAAGCGATCTCGGGCAGGACGATGGACTTGGGCTTCGTGCGTCCGCCGGAAACAACGTATCCATCCGATATCAAGCTGACGCAACTGCGCCAGGATCCGCTGTTCCTCGTCTTGCCCGTCGACCACGCGCTGGCGGCCAAGGACGCGATTGCCATTGCCGATATGGCAGGCGAAGGCTTTGTCATGTACCCGAAAGATGCGGGCACGGGGATTTATCCGCAGATCTTCCGCCTGTGCAAGGCGGCCGGCTTCGTGCCCCAGGTGGCGCAGGAAGCGGGCGAAGCGTCGACCATCATCGGCCTGGTGGCGGCCGGCTGCGGCATTTCCGTGCTGCCCGCCTCATTCGACCGCATCCGCATGGATGGCGTGTGCTACCGCCCCATCGCCGACCCGCAGGCGACGACCAGTTTATTGCTTGCACAACGGGAAGAAGAGACGTCGCCGCTGGTCGCGGCGTTTGTGAAACTGGCCGAGGAAGCGGCCATGGAAGAGAAAGAATAGGCCGATGAGGCCGGCGTAGGTCTGCGTAGGTCGGCTTAGCCCAAAGGGCGTAAGCCGACAATTGCTCGCATCACGAATAATCCGCGTCCAGCTCCGAACCCGCATAATTTTCCAGGTCCTCGAACAGGCTTTTCATGCTGGCCCGCGTGAGGATTTTATGCACGACGGTGCAGCTGCGGCGGTACGACTCTATACGGTCGAGCAATACCGGATGGTGCTGCACGGGCACCTTGGCCACCAGGGCGGCCCAGCCTTCCTCGAAGTCGGGCTTGTTCTTGCGCACGGAACGCACGAAGCGCTCGAATTCCTTTTGACCCGTGCGCGCGATGATGCGCCCGCCGCCTTCGATGGCGAAGATGATGGCCAGGGCGATGACGCCCTCGGCATTCAAGTCGCTGTCGCTGACGGGACCGTTGTCGTGGTGGCGGCGCAGCCAGCTTGCCAGGCGCACGACGGCTTGCACTTCCTTGCGCTGTTGCAATTGAACCGCATACTTTTCATAGCCGGCCCAGTTCTGGTTCGGGTCGGCCTGGCAAATATCGATGAACAGCTCGCGCAGGCGCCGCTGCAGGTACACGGGGTCCTGATCATATTCGCCGACGAGGGCGTCTTCGGGCAGCTGCGACAGTTCCTTGATCAGGCGAAAGCCCACCTGGAACGCGTGCTCGGCGCCGTGCTCGACGAGGAAATCGAGCGCGGCCTGGTCGCCTTCATGCGTGACGGCCTGTTCCAGGCCCAGGGACACGCCACCCACCGTCAGGTACAGCGCTTTCTGGATGCCGTCGGCCGTGCGTTCATTCGTGAACTTCTCGGCCACCATGGCCGTGATACCCGTCAATTCGTCGGCCAGGTTCAGGGCCGCGTCCTCGCGCGGGTCGCCCTGCAACAGTTTGATGGCGCGCACGAGGCGCGGAAGATTCTCTACAACAATTGCTGGCAGCATTAGACGTTCCCTGCTTTCATTACGAGAAAATGCCCGTGCCCAGGCTGCGGCGCGTGCTGGAGCGTGGCGCGCTGCGCGTGCTCGGCACTTGCTTGCGCAAGCGGTACAGCAATTCCTTGGTGCTACGCTGCAACATAGTCGGCTCTTCGTCCGGGTCGTCCGAGTATTCCGCGTCGGCCAGGTCGGCGCTGTGGCGGAAGTCGGGGAACAGTTCGAACAACGAGCGGTCCCAGCCGTCTTCATTCGCTTGCGCCAGCTCGATGGCCAGCGGCACGACGTCGTTGTCGGACGAGGTCACGCCCGTCACGTACGGTCCCTTGATGACGATTTCGCCCGCCACTTCGAGGATTTCCTTCGGCGCCATCGAGAACAAAATGGCGAACGCCGTGGCGCCCCAGTCGGTGGCGGACGCTTCGAGCAGCAGCTCGCGGCGGCGCTCGGCGTCGTCGGTGGAAAACACCACGCCGTGGATGTGCGCGAACAGGGCTTCGGCGATGCGTTCCGGATCATCCTCGATCTGGTCGTCGCTCCAGGTGGCGGCGATGAAGGCCAGGCTGTCGGCCCACGCTTTCGGCGGTACCAGCAAGGTTGCCAGCGACATCTTGCCGCCGTCAAAGCCGGCCAGATGCAGGGCCGTTACCTGTGGCGGGATGGCGCTCAGCACTTCCACCACGGCCAGATCGCCATACTGGTCGGCCGCATCGGCAAACGCCTGCTCGGCGTGGCCCAGCGAACCGGACAACACCAATTCCGTGACCTGTTTCGTCAGCGCGGGAAGATTGCTCTTTTGTTCATTATCGGCCATGGTCATCTCCATCCTGGTCAAACATCTGGGCGAAATCGTCGGTGGCTTCGTCTTCGTCGTGATCGTCGTCGCCATCGTCATTGGCGGCCAGCTGGTCGAGCGACTGGTCGTCGTCGTCCCACAGGCGCGGGTTCTTGTGCAGGAAAGCCGTGATGATGGCCTGGCGCGCCAGGTCGGGGAAGCTCTCTTCGATGGCGGCGTACATCTTCGCCGCTTCCGGCGCGGCGCACGCGGCCATGGAAAACACGCGGGCCGGGTCGCCGAACTCGTAGTCTTCGCTTTCGGCCAGCAAGCCTTTCGGGTCACTGAAGGTGATGTGGTCGACCAGCGCGAAGGCCAGCATGTTCACGTCTTCGATGCCGCCGCCGCTCGCATATTCGCCGACCAATGCATCGACCATGCTCTTGTAGTTCTTGCGGTTCGGCGGATCGCCGAGGATGCCTTCGATCTGGCCTTCCAGCTCACGCGACTGATACGCGAATTCAGGGTGTACTCTTCTCATGCTGTGCTTTCCAATGTAATGCGCGGCGCTGATAAAAGCGCCGTTGTTGTTGTTTTCAAGTAATTCGGGCCGGCTGAAGCGGGCCGCAGCGGTTTAGTCGGCAGGTAATACTGTGCCATGTAAACGAAACACGCCGCACCACAGCGCATACGCTTCCGCTTCCGGGTCGATGATGATGCGGTGGTTCACGCTCTGGTCGTATTCGGCGCGCTTGGCCGGGTCGGCCAGGATTTCATAGGCCTTGGTGACGCTCTTGAAGCGCGCCTCGGCGCCGGGGGCCTGGTTGCGGTCGGGGTGGAAGCGCATGGCCAGCGAACGGTAAACCTTCTTGATTTCATCGTCGCTGGCATTGGGCGCGACACCGAGGACGTTATATAAATTTTCCATAAAAGGCTCCGGGGTCACGTTTTTCTACTAATTAAAGGCGAATTATCCTATAGAACGGCGTCGGCGTCGCTTGCATGCTCGGATATGGGGCCAAATACGTGCTTATAAAGCGCTTGCGGTACGGTAAAATGCTCTTTACTGTCACTCTTCCGCATTGATCAATGAGCAACGATAAACCGAATACCGCCGCGCCAGCGCTGGCGCCCAATTTCTTGCGTAACATCATCGAAGCCGACCTGGCTGCCGGCGCCCATGTGCGTCCCGGCCTGCCCCAGGTGATCACGCGTTTCCCGCCGGAGCCGAACGGCTACCTGCACGTGGGCCACGCCAAGTCGATCTGCGTCAACTTCGGCCTGGCGCGCGATTACGCCGGCCAGTGCAACCTGCGCTTCGACGACACCAATCCGGCCAAGGAAGAGCAGGAATACGTTGACACCATCATGGACAGCGTGAAATGGCTGGGCTTTGACTGGGAACCGAAGCATGCCGATGGCCAGAGCCACCTGCACTATGCGAGCGACTATTTCGACCAGCTGTACGCGATGGCCGAATACCTGATCACGGCCGGCTTTGCCTACGTGGATAGCCAGAGCGCCGAAGACATGGCCGCCAACCGCGGCAATTTCGGCCAGGCCGGCAAGAATTCGCCTTTCCGCGACCGTCCGCGCGACGAATCGCTGGCCCTGTTCCGCGCCATGAAGGCGGGCCAGTTCAAGGATGGCGAACACATCCTGCGCGCGAAGATGAGCGAAGATGCCATGAGTTCGCCGAACATGAACTTGCGCGACCCGGCCATCTACCGCATCCGCCACGCGCACCACCACCGCACGGGCGACGCCTGGTGCATCTATCCGATGTACGACTACACGCACCCGATCTCGGACGCGCTGGAAAACATCACGCATTCGATCTGCACGCTGGAATTCCAGGATCACCGCCCGTTCTACGACTGGCTGCTGGAAACGCTGTCGGCCGGCGGCTTCTTCGCCAAGCCGGTGCCGCACCAGTACGAATTCTCGCGCCTGAACCTGACCTACATCGTGACCAGCAAGCGCAAGCTGCGCCAGCTGGTGGAAGAAAAAATCGTCGACGGCTGGGACGACCCGCGTATGCCGACCCTGGTGGGCATGCGCCGCCGCGGCTACACGCCGGAAGCCATTCAGCTGATGTGCGAACGCACGGGCGTGACGAAATCGGACGGCTGGATCGACTACAGCGTGCTCGAAGGCTGTTTGCGCGAAGACCTGGACCCGAAAGCGCCGCGCTCGGTAGCCGTGCTGCGTCCATTGAAACTGATCATCGACAATTTCCCCGAAGGCGAAAGCGTGGAATGCACGGCGCCCGTGCACCCGCACTTTCCCGAGCGCGGCTTGCGCACCTTCCCCATCTCGCGCGAGCTGTGGATCGAGGAAGACGACTTCATGGAAGTGCCGAACAAGGGCTATTTCCGTCTGTATCCGCCGATCGACGACAAGCCGGGCAGCCGCGTGCGTTTGCGCTACGGCTACGTGATCGAGTGCACGGGCTACGACAAGGATGAAAACGGCAAGGTCATCGCCGTGCATTGCACCTACTTCCCGGACAGCAAGTCGGGCACGGAAGGCAGCGCCAACTACAAGGTCAAGGGAAATATGCACTGGGTCAGCGCACCGACGGCCATTCCCGCGGAAGTGCGCCTGTACGACCGCCTGTTTACGGACCCGCAGCCGGACGCGGGCGGCAAGGACTTCAAGCTGGCCTTGAATCCGCTGGCCAAGGAAGTGGTGCAAGCGTGGCTGGAACCGGGCGCTGAATTGGCCCAGCCGGAAGAACGCTTCCAGTTCGAGCGCCACGGTTATTTTGCGGCCGACCGTGTCGACAGCCAGCCTGGCAAGCCCGTCTTCAACCGCATCGTCACCCTGAAAGACAGCTGGCAGCCCGCCAAATAAAGGCTGACGGCACACAAAAAAAACCGCTGCGGCGGTTTTTTTTCGTTTCAACGAGAAATATTGCTTGTTGACTATAATAACGATAATTTTGTATATTAGGCAGCTATTGAGCAATTTACAATTTTAATAGTGCTTGTACAACGCAGCCTAGCCTCCGTCGCCCAGGCGGCACCCGATTCCTCTTCCTGATGCGGATGGCGATGTCTTCTACTGCCGGCGAACACCCCTTATCTGCTGAAAAAAGGCCGCAGTGGCTGCTCGGCTTCGTGATGTCGACGATGGTGGGCCTGCTGTTCTATATGGCCGCCTCGCTGTCGATCGAAAACGATGCCAGCGAGCTATTCAACAATCTGGCCCGCAATACCCAGAAAAACATCGAATCGCGCGTCAAGTCGTATGCCAACCTGCTGCGCGGCACGGCCAGCCTGTTCCACGCCAACGAACACGTGAGCCGTGAGCAATTCCACCGCTACGTGGCGAACATCGCCCTGCAACAGAACTATCCGGGGGTGATGAACCTCAATTACAGCCAGGAACTGGACGAGACGCAGCGTGCCGCCTTCGAAGCGGCCATGCAGCGCGACTATCCGCCCGGGCGCGACGGCTATCCGGCGTTTGCCATCCATCCACCCGCCCCGCGCGCGCACTATTCCGTGCTGGTGTATATCGAACCGATTGCCAGCGCCCCTGAAAAATATGGCTATGACATCGCCTCGCGCCCCCTGATCGCCGAAATGCTGGCGCAGTCACGCGATTCCGGCAACATCAGCAATTCCGGCGTGCCCGTGCCTATGCAAGGCCGTCCCCAATTGACGGGCATGGCCATGCGCCTGCCCGTGTACCACTTTGGCATGCCGGTCGATACGGTGGAGCAGCGGCGCGCGGCGTACCAGGGTTCCGTCGGAATCGGTTACGACCTGGTAACGATGATGCGCAGCGCGCTGGCGGACATGCCGGTGCGCAACGTCCGCCTGACCCTGTTCGATATCGGCCCGCAGGCGCGCGCACCGCTAGACTTACCGCACGACATGCGTCCCATCTTCGACAGCACGACGGCGGGCATGCATGCGCCATGGTGGCTGCCCGGCAATTCCGGCCGCTACCTGAGCAGCACGATGCTGATCGAACACAATAGCCGCGTGTGGCAAGCGCTGTTCAGCGTGCGCAAGAGCGACCTGTACACGCGCTTCGACGTCTTTTTGCCATGGCTGGCCCTGCTGATAGGCTTTGCCAGCACCATGCTGCTATACATGCTGTTCCACACTCTGGCATCGTCGCGCCAGCGCGCCATCCAGATGGCGAACGGCATGACGGAGGAATTGCGCGCCAGCCAGATCCGTCTGCAGCTGTCGCATCAGAAACTGCGCCGCCTGGCGGCCCATGCCGACCAGATCAAGGAAGAAGAGCGCAAGCGCATCGCGCGCGAAATCCACGACGACCTGGGGCAGAACCTGCTGGTCTTGCGCATCGACGCCGACATGCTGGCCTCGCGCACGCATCGCCGCCACCCGCGCCTGAACGCCCGCGCCCGCTCGACCCTGGAGCAGATCGACGCCACCATCAAGAGCGTGCGGCAGATCATCAACGATTTGCGCCCTACCGTGCTGGACCTGGGCGTGAATGCGGCCGTCGAATGGCAGGTGGCGCAATTTCGCCAGCGCACGGGCATCGCTTGCGAAGTGAGCGAAAGCCATGACGACATTTGCCTCAGCGACCAATGCGCGACGGCCCTGTTCCGCATCCTGCAAGAGTCGCTCAGCAACATTTCCCAGCATGCCCATGCCAGCCGCGTGCAAGTCAAACTGGAAAAGTGCCGCGATACGGTATCGATGAGCATCAGCGACAACGGCGTGGGCGCCGCCATCGACGGGCGCAACAAGCTGGGCTCGTTTGGCCTGGTGGGCATCGAGGAGCGCATAAAATTGCTAGGCGGCACTTTTTACATCGAAAGCAGCCCCGGCGCCGGCATGAGCGTGCACGTCAGCGTACCGCTGGGTGCGGACGCCACCGCGTTTCCCTACCAGGAAGAAAGCCGGGTCAGCAACTGACGGGCGCGCGTTCGCATGGAGCAAGCTCAGCTTGCATATTTTGTAATTAGATGCAATATTGGTGTAGAACAACTCAGCGCCCGCCCGCCATGGGCCAGGCATTCCTCGACCATTTGCCAGGAGTACATCCCACCGCTTTCCCTTGTTTCACCGTATTTCCCACAACGCTCTTTACAAAAGGACATTCATGGATACGAACGACAGTTTCAAGGCAATTGCCGATTTGGATTTGGACGCGATCAAGGTCAAGCTGATGCACCGGGAGTCAGGCGAAGGATGGAGCCTGGAAAAGGCAAATGCGGTGGAATTCGAATACCGCCGCTTCCTGATCCTGATGAAACAGTTTCCGGAAGAAGAAACAGCGCCGCTGATGGACGTTGATACCTTCTGGCACTACCACATCCTCGACACCCTGAAATATGCGGCCGACTGCGAACAGGTGTTCGGTTACTTCCTCCATCACTTCCCCTACATCGGCCTGCGCGGCGAAGACGACGAAGCAGCGCACCATCGCGTGGGCGAGCGCATGAAGCAGCTGTATGAGCAAACGTTCGGAGAAGATTATATCCGCGCGGAGACGGCGTATTCGGGGCGCGCCGTACAGGCGGCGTATTCGGGACGGGCGGTGCAGGCTGCGTATTCAGGACGGGCTGTCCAAACAGCATTTTCCAGTGCGGCAGTACAGGCAACGGCATACTCGGGCCGGGCCGTGCAAACGGCGTTTTCCAGTGCGGCCGTGCAGGCGACGGCGTATTCGGGCCGCGCGACGGGGGCTGCCAGCACCGCATTTTCCAGCGCGCCTGCCTCACTTACCGCAGCGGTGGTCAAATCGTCTTCGACTGGCCTGGAAATGGGGCGCTTCTATGTTGATCGTCCGGTATTGAACCGCGATCCGCAATAGAAAAGCGGAAAACAGATGTGGCTGCCGCACGCGGCAAGCCTGACTTACCCAGACGGCACCTCTCAGTTTGCCGTCTGTCAGGCGCTCTTAGGCAGCCATCAACTCGCGCAGTTCACGAATGCTGAAATCGCTGATTTCATGCATGCGGATGAGGATCGTGGCGCCGATCGGCAAGGTGTTGTGACGAATCTTGCTGATAACAGGTGGCGCCACTTCCAGAGCTCGCGACAAGGCGGCATCGTTTTTCAGTTGCAGCTTGTCGATGATCGCATCGAGGACGCGATTCGGGTTGTAGGTAGGCAAAGAGGTAATTTGTTTGAGAGACATGATCAAAAATCCGTACTTGTTGTATTAGAGCAAGAAAAAACAGAATGTCTCTTCTGCACTAATTCAGGGTAAACACACTAAAAAGCGCCATCACTTATGCGGCTTTTACGCCACAAACAATATAATACACGCTATTGTTGATTTTTGCGTAACTTAGAGCAAAATTGTGATAATTGAAGAGAATTGACGCACTTGGAATGTGCTAGAGGATAACTCAAATCGGAAAAATTTGCTGCACGTCATCAATTTTTACGATGAGCAACACCGCTATGCATGAGCCAGGCTATGGCCATGAGGGTGCCCAGGCGGGCCATTTCTGCGGATAAATGCCAGCCTTGCACGGCCACGCCGGCCGGGGTGGCAAGCGGGCAAGTGCATGGGGAATCGTCCGCGCGGCACCAGGCCAGTTGCCGGCGAATTTCATCGGGCGGTGGTGGGGGTTGCAGCGCATGTTCGCGCCGGCGCATATAAGCGCGCACTTGCTCCTTGCTGGGGTGACTCGTTGCTCGCATGGCTCGCTCCTGCTGACGGGAAACAACGTCACGCTGGTTGTAGATGCAGAGCCCGCCACAAGAGCCCAGACGCGTGACGACATTGCTCACCATATCGCCAGCGCGCCATGGCGCGTTTGCGGTGCATCAAATGGCACGGCCCCGGTGTTGCGCCGGAACCCGTACTGCCCCACGGCCTGCTTCCGTCTTATTTCTTTTGCTGGCGCACGCGCTGTTGCTGTTTTTCCTGCGTTTGCTGGCGGTTCTGCTTGCGCTCGAACAGGGTGACCGCATCTTTCTTGGCTTGCTCGACAGTACGCATTTCTTCATGCGCATCGTGCGGGACGAAAAATTCGGCGTCCTGCGCCGCCACGACCAGCTTGATGGCGGCTTCGTCGTCGAGGTCGTACAGTTCCGTCAGGACGGTGGTGACCTCGTCCAGGTATGCTTCGTAAGTGAGGGTGCTCATGCTGTCTTCCTTAAGTGAGTGGCGCAGCGCGGGAACGGCGCGCTGCGCGCCGGCCCAGCAAAGTGCGCAGATAACCGGCCATTTTACCCGATGCCGGCGCCATCGGCGGACAGCGGCCGCAAGGCATCGGCCACGCGCGCATAGCGCAGGCGCACGCCCAGCTCGCGCTTGATGCGCGTATTGTGCAGTCGGCGCGATTCGGACATGAACGACAGCAGCATCGGCGTGACCACCTGCCGCAGCGCGGCACGGGGCAGGCGCGGCGGGCGCGGCAGGCCGAACGTGTCGGCCACGGCATCGAAATACTCGGCCATTTTGAGTTCGCTGTCATCGCTGGCGTGATATACGCGTCCCGGTTTGCCGCGCCACAAGGCCCGCTCGATGATGCGCGCCAGGTCGTCCGCATGGATATGGTTGGTGTACACATCGTCATCCGCGGCCAGGGCCGGCGTGCCTTCGCGCAAGCGTTTCAAGGGCAGGCGGTCGTCGGCATAGATGCCGGGCACGCGCAGGATGGCCACCTTGGCGCCGCGTCGCGCGCCCCAGCCGCGCAAGACCTGTTCGGCGTCCACCCTCCGCTTCGCGCGCGCATTCGCTGGCGCCGTCGGCCGCGTTTCATCGACCCAGGCGCCAGCGCAATCGCCATACACACCGCTGGTGCTCACATACACCATGCGTGCATGCTCGGGTAAAATGGCGGCCAGATTGCGCGTGCGCCGGTCCAGCAAGCCCGACGACAAGGGTGGCGCCAGGTGCACGATCATCGTCGCCAGTCCCGCCAGCCGTTTCAGGCTGGCCCGGTCGTCGAGGTTGGCCACGATGGGCACGGCGCCGGCTTCCCGCAACTGCGCGCAGCGCGCCGACTGGCTGGTGACGGCAAAGACGCGAAAGCGCGCGCGCAGCAGGGGCAGCAAGCGCATGCCGACGTCGCCGCAGCCCAGGATCAGCAGGCGCGGCAAGCCTGACGGCTTGCGCAAAGAGTGCATTAACATATTTTTCATCTCAAGGATTGTATGACTTTTCAAGTTACTGTTCAGCCCAGCGGCCACCAGTTCAGCTGCGAAGCGGACGAAACCGTGCTGGCGGCGGCGATACGCGCCGGCGTGGGCTTGCCGTATGGCTGTAAAAATGGCGCCTGCGGTTCCTGCAAGGGCAAAGTGGTTTCCGGCACCGTCCAACACAAGGCGCACCAGCAGCGCGCCCTGACGCCGGAAGAGGAAGCGGCCGGCTTTTCCCTGTTCTGCTGCGCCACCACGGACGCCGACCTCGTCATCGAAGCGCGCGAAGTGGCGGGCAGCAGCGACTACCCGATCAAGAAAATGCCGTCGCGCGTGACCACCATCGAAAAAGTCGCGCCCGACGTCGTCGTGCTGACCCTGCAGTTGCCGGCCAGCGAGCGCCTCAACTACCGCGCCGGACAGTATATCGAAATCCTGTTGCGCGACAACAAACGCCGCAGCTACAGCATGGCCAGCGCGCCCGCCGACGGCGGCCCCGTGACCCTGCACATCCGCCACCTGCCGGGCGGCCTGTTTACCGACCAGGTATTTGGCACCATGAAGGAGCGCGACATCCTGCGCTTCGAAGGCCCGATGGGCACCTTCTTCCTGCGCGAAGATTCCGACAAGCCCGTCGTGCTGCTGGCCTCGGGCACGGGCTTTGCACCCTTGAAAGCCATCGTCGAGCACATGATCAACGAGCAATCCACGCGCTCGATCACCCTGTACTGGGGCGGGCGCCGTCCGCACGACCTGTACATGGATGCGCTGTGCCGCCAGTGGGCCGCCGACTTGCCGCAGTTCACCTATGTGCCTGTCGTGTCGGACGCCTTGCCGGAAGACGGCTGGAGCGGCCGCACGGGCTTCGTGCACCAGGCCGTCATCGCCGACTTGCCCGACCTGTCGGGCCACCAGGTATATGCCTGCGGCGCGCCCGTGATGGTCGATTCGGCCCACCGCGACTTCGTGCAGCTGTGCCAGTTGCCAGACGACGAGTTTTACGCGGACGCCTTCACCACGGAAGCCGACTTGGCCAAGTAAGCGTCACCGTCCAGACAGCGGGGCGCGGCTGGTGCGGCGCCCGCTGCCACCACCGCTCTACCCCGCTGCTTCCTGGAAATTTCATGTCTCTCGCTTTCGCCGGCAACGGCTTCAGTACCCTGCGTCACCGCAACTTCGCCTTTTACCTGTCCGCCCGCGTGCTGGGCACGGTGGCCGTGCAGATGCAAAGCGTGGCCATCGGCTGGCAGGTGTACCAGATCACGGGCAGCCTGTTCGACCTGGGCTTGATCGGCCTGGCGCAATTCGCGCCCTTCCTCGTATTGATTTTGCCGGCAGGCCATGTGGCCGACCGCTACAACCGCCGCAACATCATCGCCTGGTGCCTGGCGGCGCAGCTCGCTTGCGCGCTGGCCCTGCTGGCGTTCACTCTGAGTGGGCTCTCCATCGTCTGGCCCGTGTTTGCCGTGCTGGTGCTGTTCGGCAGTGCGCGCGCCTTCATGATGCCGGCCACGCAGGCCGTGCTCGTCAACATGGTGCCCACGCAACACTTCAGCCGCGCCGTCGCGCTCAGCTCGTCGAGTTCGCACGTGGCCATCATCCTGGGGCCTACCCTGGGTGGCTTACTGTATTACTTCGGCCCCAAGGTCGTGTATTTGATCTCGTCCGCGCTGCTGGTCGTGTCCGTCCTGCTGATGCGCGCCACCACGCCGGCGCCGCAGGTGGTCAAGCGCGAACCCGTCAGCTGGCATACCCTGCTCGAAGGCTTGCGCTTCGTCTGGTCGAAACCCATCGTGCTGGGCGCCATTTCGCTCGACCTGTTCGCCGTCCTGTTCGGCGGCGCCACGGCGCTGCTGCCGGCGCTCGCGCACGACGTGCTGCATATCGGCCCCAGCGGCCTGGGCTTGCTGCGCACGGCGCCCGGGGCCGGCGCAGCCCTGTGCTCGATCGCGCTGGCCATCTTCCCCATCACGCGCAGGGTTGGCCCATGGATGTTCGGCGGCGTGGCCGTCTTCGGCCTGGGCACCCTGGTGCTGGGCAGCACCAGCTATTTCCCGCTGGCGCTGGCGGCGCTGTTCCTGATGGGCGCCGGCGACATGGTCAGCGTCTACATCCGCCACCTGCTGGTGCAGTTCGAGACGCCCGACGAAATCCGCGGCCGGGTCAGCGCCGTGAATGCCGTCTTCATCGGCGCCTCGAACGAGCTGGGCGAATTCGAATCGGGATTGACGGCCGGCTGGTTCGGCCTCGTGCGCGCCGTACTCTTCGGCGGCGCCGCCACCCTGGCCGTGACGGGCATCTGGGCCGTGCTGTTCCCCGTGCTGTCGCGCATGGACCGCTTCCCCCACCACGAGAAGGAAGCGGCCGCCAGGACGGCTACCACGGCAAGTTCATAAGGCCTAAGATGCGCTATCGCCACTGACGAACCCGTACCATGAAAATCACGTTTCCGTTCCGCAGCTTCATCCGCAGCCGCCCCCACCTGAGCATGGCCACGGTCATCGGCGTGGCGGCCGGCCTGCTGCTGCCCGCATCGTGGCAACAGATGACGCGTTTGCTGACGGCGTGGAACGTGGCCGTCTGGTTCTACCTGGCGACGATGGCCTGGATGATGATGCGCGCCAACCATCACAAGGTCAAAGCCATGGCGGCGCGCCAGGACGAGCGGGCGGCAACAGTCTTGTCGGCCCTGTCCGTCGCTTCCGTGATGAGCCTGGTGGCCATCGTCTCGCAGCTGTCTTCGATGAAAGACCTGGCGCCGGACGAGCGCGCGCTGCACTACGGCCTGACGATACTCACCCTGGTCGGTTCCTGGTTCCTCGTCGGCACCCTGTTCTGCTTCCACTATGCCCACCTGTATTACCAGGCCGATCCCGCACTGCGCCCCCTGAAGTTTCCCGACGACGAGCAAAACCCCGATTACTGGGATTTTCTCTATTTCGCCATCACCATCGCCGTGGCCGTGCAAACGTCGGACGTTTCCGTGCAGACGCGCATGATGCGCCAGATCGTGCTGGGGCAATCCGTGCTGAGCTTTTTCTTCAACCTGGTCGTGCTGGGGCTGTCGATCAATATCGCCGCCGGCCTGATCAATGGTTGAAATAATTTCGTAGTGGAAACTTGACCTGGCTGAAGGGTTAAGCTCATCTTAATCGTGCGCACCCTCTTGAAATACTGGAAAGAGGAGTAAGATAAGTTCCATGCACAGAGGTCATGTGCATGGGGCAGCAACCAGGCCGCAGCACGCCTGAGATGGGTTTTTTTTGAATTGACAGGAGTAAGCATATGCAAATCAATATTCATACCGACAGCACCATCGCCAACACCGCTGGACTGAACGAACATGTGCAATCCGTACTTGAAAGCGCACTGAACCGCTTCCGCGACAACCTGACCCGCATCGAAGTCCACATCAGCGACACGAATGGCCCGAAAGGCGGCGCAGACGATATTCGCTGCGTCATGGAAGCACGCGTTGCTGGCTATCAACCGATTGCCGTGACCGAACAGAACGCCACCGTGCATCAATCCGTTGCCGGCGCCACCGACAAACTGAAACGCGCCATCGATAGCGCCCTGGGCCGCCTGCAAGACAGCAAGCGCCACGCCACCGGCAAGAATGCCGTGATCGATACGGCCGAAGCGGAAGAAACCGCCGAGTAACTCCCCACCCGCAGGATTTCCAGAGACTGAGGCAGCCGTTCAAGGCTGCCTTTGCACATCTGGGCCACCTTCCTGCGCGACAACACCCATAGCAAAACAGCAAGCATTCCGGCGCATTAACACCGCAATGAAATAATTGTCGTATTTCTCACAGTAAGTGACATCAAGCAAGCATTTGCCGTTACAGCCAAGGCCGCTTTACGCTATCATGAAGCTACCGGCCCCCTGCTCGCGCGCGCCGGCTTTTTGAAAGTGTGATTGTGGAACAGATCGGCAACTTCGGCGCTTCAGGCTGCAACATCGGCGATTTACAGTTATTTCGCGATGGGGCGGATAGCCAGACGGCCGCCATGCTGGCGCCCTGCCCCGTCATGCGCCTCGAAGCGGGCGAAGCCATTGCCGACACACAGGGTACTTGCCTGTACATCGTCCTGCGCGGTTCGCTGGCCGTGGCCGCCGACATCCACACGGGCATGGATGACGGCACCGTCAGCAAGGTCTTGCCCGGCGAAAGCGTGGGCGAACAATCGGTGCTCGATGAAGCGAGCAACCTGGCCGCCATTTCCGCCCTGGAAGAAACCGACTTGCTGGTGATCGACGCGGCCGTCGTCTGGGAATTGATCGAGCAATCGAACGGCCTGGCACGCAACCTGCTGCGGCTGCTGTCCTTCCGCATCCGCGCCGCCAATGCCCTGCTGCGCCGCCGCCAGAAACTGGGCGAATTCTACCGCCAGCTGTCGATGGTCGACAGCCTGACGGGCTTGTACAATCGCGCCTGGCTGACGGATTTACTGCCGAACATGATCGTCACCGCCCACGCCAGTGCCTCGCCGCTGTCGCTAGTGATGATAGACCTCGACCATTTCAAGCGTTTCAACGACACGCACGGCCACCAGGCGGGCGACCAGGCGCTGCGCATCGCCGCGCAAGTGCTGGGCGCGGCCCTGCGGCCCACGGATTTTGCCGTGCGCTATGGTGGCGAGGAAATGATGGTGATCTTGCCCGATACCAACGAACACGTGGCCCTGCGGGTGGCCGAACGCCTGTGCGAACGGATGCAGCAAGCCGTCATCTTCGCCGACATGCGCAGCGCGCTGCCGCACATCACGGGCTCGTTCGGCGTGTCCAGCCTGGCGGCCGAACAGGACGACCATGCGCTGATCGCGGCCGCCGACGCGGCGCTGTACCGCGCGAAGGCAGGCGGACGCAACCAGGTCATGCTGTAGATCAGGCGACCTTGCTGTCGGCAGGCTTGGCAGCCTCATCCTTCTTGCTGCTGTGCGCGGCGATGAAATCCGCATAGCCCTTCTGCACCAGTTCATAGGTCTTGTCGATATTGCCGGCGATATCGCCACCCAGCACTTTCAAGCCTTCCAGGATATCGCGCGCTTCCTTGAAGCCTTTTTCCATGCCGCCGCTGATGGTATCCATGAACTTGGTCAGGGCCGCATCGTCATCCAGGTCGGGATTCTGTTTCTTGAAGGCGTCAAAAAAACCGGTCGACAGCGATACAATGCGGCTCGCCGTCGCTTCGGCGCTATTGTCCTGCGACGCCGCGTTCTGGATTGCATCGTCGCCGTACTGGCCCTTCAGCGCTTCATTGATGTTGGTGATGGCCGTCTTGTACAGCAGCGCCAGCGGCTCATTCTCGGAACCGATCGACACGTTCAGCGACGCCTGCATGATGGAAGCGTTCAATTGCAGCTTCGTCCGGTCGTTGACGCTCATTTCAGCGTTGACGCCGTCCTTTTGCTGGACTTTCTCGTCCTTGCCGGCAACACCCGTACTGACGGAAGTCACGGAAGGGTTGGAATTGCCGCCTGCGGCGATGGGAATTGACACGATAGACCTCCTTGAACGGGCAATGTATGCCACCATGCGGGAAACTCGATGATGACCATCCTCTCGTGTAGTATCGGCAGGTTTTCAGAAAACTGTAGCAGCGGCGCGTTTACGGCCCGGATAACCAATCAAGTAACCAAGTATTGACCATCAATGACTAACCAGACCTTTCTTTGGCACGACTACGAAACCTTTGGCGCCCAGCCGCGCCGTGACCGCCCGGCCCAGTTCGCCGCCATCCGCACGGATGCCGAGCTCAACGAGATCGGCGAACCGATCATGCTGTATTGCCAGCCTGCCAATGATTTCCTGCCCGACCCGCAATCGTGCCTGATCACGGGCATCACGCCACAGCAGTGTCTGCAGCTGGGCGTGCCCGAACACCAGTTCGCCGCCACCATCGAAGCGGCCTTTTCGGAGCCGGGCACCATCGGCGTGGGCTACAACACCATCCGTTTCGACGATGAAGTCACGCGTTTCCTGTTCTGGCGCAACCTGATCGACCCGTACGCGCGCGAATGGAAAAACCATTGCGGCCGCTGGGACATCCTCGACGTGGTGCGCATGACGCATGCGCTGCGCCCGGAAGGCATCGAATGGCCGAAACGCGACGATGGCCAGACCAGTTTTAAGCTGGAACACTTGAGCAAGGCCAACGGCCTGGCCCACGAGGCGGCGCACGATGCGTTGTCCGACGTGCGCGCGACCATCGCCCTGGCCCGCCTGATCAAGCAGAAACAGCCGAAACTGTTCGAATTCTGCCTGGCCCTGCACAAGAAGGACCGGGTCGCCAGCGAAATGGGCATGCACCTGGCCGCCGGCGAGCGCCAGCCTTTCCTGCACGTGTCGGGCATGTTCCCCGCCGAACGGGGCTGCGTGGGCGTCGTCTGGCCGCTGGCCACGCACCCGAGCAACAAGAACGAGATCCTCGTCTGGGATTGCGCTTACGACCCGCGCGAACTGTTCCAGCTGGACGCCGACACCATCCGCACGCGGCTGTTCACGCGCAAGGAAGCCATGCCCGAAGGCATGACGCGCCTGCCTGTGAAAAGCGTGCACCTGAACAAATCGCCCATGCTGGTCGGCAACCTGAAAACCCTGTCGCCGGCCATGGCCGCGCAATGGGGCATCGACGTGGACGCCGCGAAGGTCAACGCGCAGCTGGCCGCGACGGCGCCGAACATGGATGCGATCTGGGCCGAAGTGTTCCAGCGCCCTGGCGCGAATGTCGCGCTGGACGTGGATGAGGATTTGTATAACGGTTTCGTCAGCAACGACGACCGCCGCCTGCTCGAATCCTTGCGCCGCGAAACGCCGGCCAAGCTGGCCACGGCCCGCCCTTCGTTTGCCGACGAGCGCCTGCAGGAATTGCTGTTCCGCTACCGCGCCCGCAATTTCCCGCAAACCCTGAGCGAAGCGGAAAGCCTGCGCTGGGAACAGCACCGCGCCGCCCGCCTGTTCGACGGCGACGGCGGCGCCCGCACCATCGAAATGCTGTTTACGGAAATCGACGGGCTGTCGGAATCGGTCGATGAGCGGGGTGAGGAAATTCTGGGAGAGTTGTACGATTACGCGGAGATGGTGGCGCCCATGCGCGATTAGTCGCACCTAACTAAACCTACTGCGCGTCGGTTTTGTTAGGCGCTGTGAGGCCTGCTGAATGTAATTTTTCAGCCCGCACGGTGCGCTTTGATCACATCGCGCGCTCAATTTGCAGCCGTAGGTCGGATTAGCGGGCCGAAGGCCCGCGTAATCCGACAACATTGTTGACGTTACCGGTGTTGTCGGGTTACGGCCGCTGGCCTAACCCGACCTACATTTTTTATGGATGGCGCTTAAACCGAACGGTGTTGATTGATCGCATCGCGCGTCTCGATCGCCACGCGGCGGGCAGCGTCGGCCCAGTCTTCATCCGCTTGCGGCGTGGCGTAGATGATGGCGCGCGACGAGCTGATCATCATGCCCATGCCCTTGGCCGTCTGGCCCGCGCCGACCGTGGCGGCGATGTCGCCGCCCTGGGCGCCGATGCCGGGCACCAGCAGCGGCATGTCGCCGACGATGGCGCGCACTTGCGCCAGTTCTTCAGGGAATGTGGCGCCGACGACGAGCGCGCACTGGCCGTTCTTGTTCCATTTGTCGGCCACCAGGCGCGCCACGCGCTGGTACAGCGGTTCGCCATCCGTATTCAAGAATTGCAGGTCCGAGCCGCCCGGGTTCGAGGTGCGGCACAGGATGATCACGCCGCGGTCTTTCCACGCCAGGTAGGGATCGAGCGAATCCTCGCCCATGTAGGGGTTCACGGTGACGGCGTCGGCGCCGTAGCGCTCGAACGCTTCGCGCGCGTATTGCGTGGCTGTCGCGCCGATGTCGCCCCGTTTCGCGTCGAGGATCAGCGGGATGTGCGGGTAATTCTCGCGCACGTAGCGGCAGATGTCTTCCAGCTGCTTTTCCGCGCCCAGCGCGGCAAAATACGCGATCTGCGGCTTGAAGGCGCAGGCCAGGTCGGCCGTGGCGTCGATGATGCGCGTGCAAAAGGTGGTGATTCCATCAGGCAAGTCGCGCAGTTCGGCCGGCAGTTTCGCCAGGTCCGGGTCCAGGCCCACGCACAGCAGGGAATTATTGGCCGTCCACGCGGCGGATAATTTATTGATGAAATTCACGGCACACCTTCTCTATATTCAGTTGCAAACCCCGTATTGTAACGCGGCATGGACCTGGGAAGGCAGCCAGGGGCCGCGGCCGGCGCTTATTAAACCGACATTGCGGGCCGTTTCAGGTATATTTGCCTCACCTCCTTTACTCTGCACGGAACCCATCATGCAAATCATCAATCAATTCACCAAATGGCTGCGCCTGGCCCTGAGCGTCACCGTCCTGGCCGGCATCCTGACGGGCTGCGGCTACAACGAATTCCAGAGCAAGGACGAAGCCACCAAGGCCGCCTGGGGCGAAGTGGTCAACCAGTACCAGCGGCGCGCCGACCTGATTCCCAACCTGGTCAACACCGTCAAGGGCTATGCCACGCACGAACGCGAAACCCTGGAAGCGGTGACCAAGGCGCGCGCCGCCGCCACCAGTTTCCAGATCACGCCCGAAGTGCTGAACGATCCGGCCGCGTTCGAGAAATTCCAGCAAGTACAAGGCCAGCTGTCGTCGGCCCTGTCGCGCCTGATGGTGGTGTCCGAGAAATACCCTGACCTGAAGGCTGACACCAGCTTCCGCGACTTGCAGTCGCAGCTCGAAGGCACGGAAAACCGCATCACCGTGGCGCGCCAGCGCTACATCGTTGCCGTGCAGGATTACAACGTGCATGCGCGCAGCTTCCCGAACAACCTGACGGCCATGGTCTTCGGCTACAAGGTCAAGCCATCGTTCACGGTGGAAAACGAAAAAGCCATCTCGACCGCGCCGACCGTCAACTTTGGCAAATAAGATGAAAGCCTGGTCTTATCTGGCGGCGCTGGCGACGGCGCTGCTGCTGTGGACGATGCCGCCAGCCGGCGCACAGGGCTTGCAGCCCGTGCCGCCGCTGGCGGCGCGCGTGACGGACAACGCCGGCATGCTGGACGCCAAGCAGAAAGCGGCGCTGGAAGGCGTGCTGGCCGATTACGAAGCCAAGACGGGCAGCCAGATCGCCGTGCTGCTGGTCAAGAGCACGGAACCGGAAGCCATCGAGCAATACAGCATCCGTGTGACGGATGCCTGGAAGCTGGGCCGCAAGGGCGTCGATGACGGCGTGCTGCTGATGGTGGCGAAGGACAATCCATCGTCGCTGCGCCGCCTGCGCATCGAAGCGGGCCGCGGCGTGCAGGGCGTGCTGACGGATGCGCAATCGAAACGCATTTTGCAGGACGTGATCGCCCCCCATTTCAAGCAGAATGATTATTACGGCGGCCTGGTCGCCGGTGTGGGGTCGATTGCCACCCTGCTGAACCAGGAGCAATTCCCCGCCCCGGCCCAGCAGAAAGCGCCGGCCACGGTGGACGCGGGCGGCATGACCTTCTGGCTGCCGCTGCTGTTCTTCGGCTTTCTCGTCATGCTGACCCTGTTCCGTTCGCGCGGCGGGCCTAACCGCCTGCAGCGCGGCAGCAACTGGTCCAGCGGCGCCACCGGCGTCGTGCTGGGCAGCATTCTCAGCCAGGCCCTGAACAACCGGGGCGGCGGTGGCGGCTTCGGCGGCGGAGGTGGTTTTGGCGGTGGCGGTGGCGGCGGTGGTTTCGGTGGCGGCGGCGGCGGATTTGACGGCGGCGGCGCCTCGGGAGATTGGTAATGACGAAACAACTGACATTCGGACAGCGCTGCGGACGCGCCTTGAAACATTTGCGGGGCACGCCGGCGACGGCGCGCCAGGCGTTTCCGGAACGCACCCTGAAAGCCATCGAGACGGCCATCGCCGACGGTGAAACGATGCACCGGGCGGAAGTGCGCCTGATCGTCGAAGCGGCCCTGACGCCAGGCATGGCCTACCAGGGCGTGAGCAACCGCGAGCGGGCGCGCGAACTGTTCACCCAGTATGGCGTGTGGGATACGGAAGACAACGTTGGCGTGCTGATCTACATCAACCTGGCCGAACACCAGGTCGATATCGTTGCCGACCGCAACGTGGGCCGCCGCATCACGCCGGAGCAATGGCAAACCGTGTGCCGCACGATGACCAAGGGTTTCAAGGACGGCAATTACCACGACAGCACGCTCGATGCCTTGCAGCAGTTGAATACCTTGCTGCAAAGCCACTTCCCCGCTGACGGTACGCGCGGCAACCAGTTGCCCAACGAACCCATCCTCCTCTGATTCCTGTCCAGGGATTAAAATCTGCCCATTGCCGCGCAAGCCCGTGGCCTGGGCAGCGCCCCTATTACTCGCCGAGGAGCACACATGAAACTGATCAATAAAACCGCCATCGTCACGGGCGCCACACAAGGCATCGGCCTGGCTTGCGCCACCCGCCTGATCGCCGAAGGGGCGCAAGTGATGCTGGTCGACATCAAGGAAGAAGGCGCGCAGGCGGCCGCCGCCCTCGGACCGCAGGCACGCTTCTTTTGCGCCGACGTCAGCCAGAAGGCGGACGTCGACGCCATGCTGAAGGAAACGCTGGCCCAGTTCGGCCACATCGATATCCTCGTCAACAATGCGGGCGTCACGCACGCGGCCGATTTCCTCGACGTGTGCGAAGACGATTTCGACCGGGTCATGCGCATCAACCTGAAATCGATGTTCCTGTGCGGCCAGGCCGTGGCGCGCGAGATGGTCAAGCGCAACAACGGCTGCATCATCAATATGTCCAGCGTGAATGCGGAACTGGCGATCCCGAACCAGGTGCCATACGTGGTGTCGAAAGGCGCCATCAACCAGCTGACCAAGGTCATGGCCCTGAACCTGGCACCGCACGGCGTGCGCGTCAACGGCATCGGACCGGGCACCATCCTGACGGAACTGGCCAAGCAGGCGGTGCTGTCGAGCCCGCAGGCGCGCCACACGATATTGTCGCGCACGCCGCTGGGCCGCTGCGGCGAGCCGGAGGAAGTGGCCGGCATCGCCGCCTTCCTGGCCAGCGACGACGCCACCTACATGACGGGCCAGACCATCTATGTCGATGGCGGGCGCATGGCGCTCAACTACACGGTGGCCGTGAAGGAATGAGGGCAAGAGGAGGAAGTTATATCAAAAAACGGCAGTTATATAAAAAAACGATAATGGTTATCTGAAAAGACCATTAGACACATATCGTGCGACGCAGCATAATGCACCTGTCTCCACTATTCTCCTCCAAGAAAATAGTTTTAAGCCCGCTTTCACCAGCGGGCTTTTTTTTTGCTATCAATGCTGAAACATGGTCATTCCTGCCACGACGCACAATTTTTTCGGTCATTCTGCCTGCCGCAAAAAAATGTTGCGGCGTGTCATCAGGCCGTCATTTTCGCCCCCTATACTTGCTTCATCTGCTGTACAGGCAACCGATATGCCTGACTACAGACAGGTGTGCCGCGATGGCACACCACTCCCCTTTCATGACCATGGCGGGCGCCGGCAAGGCGCGCGAGATGGTGAGTACCGAGCAACTCTCAACTCTTGACCCATTTCATTTGGGTTTTTGGCCCGCGCCCCCCGCGGGCCTTTTTTTGCCCGCACGGCAAGCTCTTGCGCAAAAACACGGTGGCCCGCCACGCACATGATATTGTGACTGCCTTTCCAACCGTCCTCACGCATCATGCCCGCTCCATTGCCCGAACTCTGTTTTTCCGACCGCTACGAACGCCTGCGCTACCGCACCGCGCTGGTGCTGTATGCCCTGGTAATCCTGATCGGCGACATCCCCGGCGTGCGCGCGGACGTGGGCCAATATGCGTCGGGCGGCGTGCTGCATTCCTTCGGCTATGGCGTGCTGGCACTGATCCTGTTCAGCGGCACGGCCGGCAGCATGGCGCGCCGGGCGCTGCTGTCGGTACTGATGGTGGCGGCCATGGGCGCGCTGGACGAATTCATCCAGAGTTTCCTGCCGTACCGCCGGGGCGCCGTCAGCGACTGGGTGGTCGATATCACGGCCGCCGTGGCTGTGGTGCTGCCACTGGCTTTCATCTGGCCCGGCATGGCCACCGCCGCGCTGAAAAAACAGCAGGGCTGATCACGGCGCGGCGTCATCGCCGGCGCCTAGCGCCAGCGGCAACTGGCCCTGGCCCGCTGCCGCCCGCCCGGCGATGCGGCGCAGCACCGTGCGCATCTCGCGCCGGCTGGCCGCTCCCGCCGCACGCGCCGCATCGCGCTGCATCTCCATCAACTGTTCCGACCGTGACAGCCTCGTCAATGCATGCAGGGCCTGGGTCAGCGCATAGCGGGCGCGCGCCCCGTTCGCTGCGCCCGGGGCGCCGTACACGGCAATCACCAACTCATTGATCAGCTTGACGCTATGGGAATCGGCAGACATTTATTCTCCTGAGATAAGCAACGGGGAACAAGGCAATGGGGGAAAAAGGCAATGCGCGAACGCCGTGCCCGCCCTGCGCAAGAATGTCTTTTATACCAAGCTCGACAATTGAAGCACTTGATGTACCTCAATGTGAAATAACAAGTACCGAACATCTCAGTCCTCCTGCTCTCTTACTAGCAGCAGTTGCGGCCATGCCTGGCATGCGCCATTGACGCTGACCTCCGCCACACCCTGGAAACCGGGTTAACACTTTGTCAGACCAAGAGGAGAACAAGATGAGAGTAAAAAAAACCATGGCGCTGGCTGGCCTGCTGTGTACGCTGGCCGCCTGCAGTTCGGATCCGAACCGCACCAGCATGAGCAGCACGAACGGCCGCAGCGGTGAAAGCTACAGCAATACGGCCGGGACGGGCAGCACTGGCAACACGTCGGCCGGCACCGGGACCAGCACCGGCACCAGCAGCACCATGAGCGACACCAGCACGGGCAGCAGCGGCACCGCAGGCACCGGCAGCGCCGACGCGCGCACCTCCACGGCCAACAACGCCATGAACATGGACGGCAGCCAGACCGGTGTGAGCATCGCCTCCGCCACGGTGCAATCGATCGAGCCGGTGCCGCGCGGCATGGATCAGGGCAGCAGCGACATGCAATCGGGCAGTTCCGGCACGGCGGGCACCACCTCGGGCAACACGCAGTACCGGGTCACCCTGCGCCTGGACGACGGCAGCACGCGGGCCATCATGCAAAACTCCCAGCCCAGCTACCAGATCGGCGATAGGGTCAAGGTAGTCAACGGCTTGCTGCAGCGCTATTGATGACGTTATCGGGGATCAGCGCAGGGGATCAGCGCGGCATGCACTGATTACGCCTGGCCACTGGCGTTCGGGGTACTGAACGCCAGGGGACAGGTACATTCACTGCAGTCAAGCCTGCAAGGCAAGGCAAGACAGGCATCTTGCCTGCATTGCCTTGCCTTGTTTTGCCCTGTTTTGTCTTGCCTTGTTTTGTCTTGCCTTTTCCTTGTCATAGCTTGCTTTATCTTTTCCTTGCCATGCCTTAGCCTTGCCATGTCTCCTGCTAGCATCTCCTGCTAGCTAAGCCCTGCAGCTTGCCATGCCGTCTGCCTTGCCATGCCTTCACGTGCCATGATGATCTTCGGCAGTTCCTTGCCTCCTGCCTCTTGCCTCTTGCCTCTTGCCTCTTGCCTCTTGCCGGCTTCCTCGCTGAATCGGCGCCGGGAGCGCCATTCCTGTGCTCCCGGCACAAGCACCTACTCCACCATGCCTATCTTGCGCTGGCTTGCCGCCAGCCCGGCGATCAGTTCCGCCGCCTTTTTCCCGGCCAGGAAGGCGTGGTCGGAATTGTAGTATTCCCACTCGCTGTAGCGTCCGGCCAGCACGATGTCCTGCGTGGACAGCCATGCCTTTACCAGCGCCACGTTGGCGGCCCGCGCGTGGTCGTACACCACATAGGCGTAGGGCATGTCCACCTGGTTGGCGACCAGCAGGCGGTCATCGTCGCGCAGCAAACCCACCGCGATGCAATCGGCCACGCAGCGGTCAATCAGGGCCTGTCCATCGAGCGGCAACGGTTTCCAGGGCGAATAACTGATCTCGCACGTGAGGCCGAAACCGCCCGGCGCATTGCAGTGGGGGCTGGCATTACCTTGCAGGAAAATACGGTGGAATATCGTCTGTTCCGGATAGTAAATCCAGTGTTTCTCGCTGATGTTTTCGCGCGCCACGCCCAGGTTGACGCAGCGCACTGAAATATGCCGCAAGGCGCGCGCCGCCGCCTGTACTTGCGGCGGCGCCTGCTCGCCGATCAGGCGCACCAGCTGCGGCAATGGCATGGTGCTGAGCAAGTGCTGGTAGCGGAAGCGACGGCCATCACCCAGCACGACCACGTGCTGGCGCGGCAAGACCTGCACCACATCGGCATTCAATTCCAGTTTGCCTTGCAGGTGCGGCAGGAAACCCGACATCAATGCCTGGAAGCCACCGCGCAAGGGATAGCCGAAGCGCGCATTCGGGCCCATCGGCTTGGCCACCGGTTCCAGCGCGCCCTCGATGATTTCTTCCAGGTTCGGCAAGGGCACCCGCCCGCCCAGCCACGACGTTTCCATCTCGGCCAAGGGGACGGTCCACAATTTCTTGTTGTAGGGAATAGCGAAATGGCGGGCGATGCCGCTGCCCCACACCTGATGGATGAATTGCTCGAAATTGGGCGCGGTCTGAGCTTGGGCTTGGGCCGGCGCCGCCACGGGGTCGTGCACCTGTTCCAGCCCCGTGCCGCCGTCGGCGCAGCAATCCTCAACGGCGCAAGCCGCAGCCGCTGCATGGCCCGGGGCCGCTGGTGTCTTGCCGTAGCGCGCCTCGACGGCGCCGACGATGCATTCCTTGATGACGGCCGGCGGCAGGCCGTACAACGCTCCCTGGAATGGATAGCGCGTGTAGAACTGTTTGCTGTAGACCCAGGCTTCGCGGTTTTGCCAGTGCAGGTTGGCGCCCAGCAAGGTGCGGTACATCTCGAGCACATAGTCGTCGTTGGAAAACATGATGTGGCCCGCGTGATCGAAGGTAAAACCCCGGTCCTGGATGGAGCGGCACCAGCCGCCCACGGCGGCATTTTTATCCAGCAGCAAGGTATCGGCGCCCAGGTGATAGGCGGCGCTCAGGCCCGTCGGGCCGGCGCCGATGATGGCGCAGGCCACGGCTTGCGGCGCACCGGGGGGATGCAGGAGGTTGACGCCAGCGCCCGGTGTGGCGACCTGTGCCGTGCCGGCGGCGGGCACCGCCTGGCGTGCGCCCTGCCCCGGCGGCGTCGTGTCGAGCAAGGTGCGCATCTGCTCCACCGTGGCATCCCAGGAGGTAGCCTCGGCGATGGCGCGCATGCTGGCGGCCATCGCCGCGCGCTGTTCCGGCGTTGCCGCCAGCGCCGCCTCGCAAGCGGCAACAAAGGCTTCCGGCGTATCGGCAATGGCCACGATGTCGCCATACGGCACGGCCACATCGGTGATCGAGGTGCTGACGATGGGCAGCTGCGCCGCCATGTATTCGAGCACCTTGGTCGGACTGATGAAGCGGGTCGCTTCATTTCTGGCGAAGGGCAGCAGGCACACGTCCCAGCCGGCCAGGAAGTGCGGCAGCGCCTGGTACGGCTGCTGGCCCAGGTAATGGATATTCTGCCGCTGCGGCAAGCTGGCCGGGTCGATCTTGAGGATGGGGCCGACCAGCACGATTTGCCACTCGGGATGGGCATCGGCCAGCGCCGCCACCAGGGCCGGCTCGAAACGCTCGTCGATCACGCCGTAATAGCCAAGCCTGGGCCGGCCGATCTCCGCTTGCGCGGGATGGCCATTGTGGCGGTCCAGCGCCTGTTCGAAGTGCACGGTATCGACGCTGCTGGCGAAGCAATGGACGTTCGCGTGGCGCGTGCGCTTCGCCTCGAACAGGCTGGGGCCGCCGGCAAACACGAGGTCGGCGCGCGCCAGCAAGGCCGTTTCGCGCTGCAGCAGTTGCCGAGGCGCATTCTTGAATGCGGCCAGTTCATCCATGCAGTCATACACGACCAGATCCGCGTGCAGGGCCGGCAGCAGCGGCAGCGCCATCGGCGTATAGAACCACACGATGGGATCGTCGGCAGGCGTGATCTGGCTCAGCAGGGGCTGCAGCACGGCCAGCTGGTCGTCGTGAAAACCGGGCGCCTGCACGGCCGTGCGGGGCTGGCACACGGTCACGTTCGGCGCCGGAGTGGACAGTTCCAAGGTGCCGGGCCCGTCGTGCCAGACGGGCTCCTCGACGAAGACCACGCGGTAGAACTGCGCCAGGCGCGACAGCAGCTGTTGCGGACGCTGATACACGAAATTCCAGCGTAAATGGGAAAAAACGATGATGGTTCGCATGCCAGTTCCTTTCTGCCCCGCCAGGGCAAACGTTGAACAAAGTTGTCCGGTCAGGCTCTGTGCCTGCCGTAGTGCCGCCGCGTAAGGGGGCACGAGGATGCGCCGCAGCCGCTCTCCCCCTTCGCCGTCCAGGCCGACATCCCACAGGCCGCTGCGGTGCCAGTGGCTGGCATCGTCCCAGTCGGGACGGTCGATCACGGGATAGATGCAGACGCCGCGCAGCGCGGCACCATGCTGGACGGCCAACGCCGCCTCGACGGCCACGTCGCGTATCCAGGTGCCGCGCCCGCTACCCACGTGGCTCGTTTCCGCCAGCAGCAGCGGCCGCTGGTAGCGCGCCTGCACTTCCAGCAGCAACTGGTGCAGGGGCATGCGGCGCGGTTCGCCCAGGTGCCACCACAGGCGCAGGTTGCTGCCGCTTTCCCACTGGTTGCTGTGGTAATAGTTCAGGCCGATCAAGTCCAGATAGCGCGGCGCGCCGCCCAGTTCCGGCGCTTGCCGGCCGCACAGCATGTCCCACGCCTCGAACTGCGAGGCACGCCAGGCGGCCGCCTGCGCAACCCAGTCCGTGCGTCCGGGCGGCGCGGTCACGTGGATCAGGGGATCGCATTGCAGGAAGCGCGCCTGCGGGCTGACGGCACGGATGGCGTCGCAACCGGCCACGGTGGCGCGCACCAGCTGCCGCTTGCCTTCCTCGCCCGCATCGGGCCGGTACATATTCAGGCACTGGAACATGTGCACCGACAAGCCCCAGCTGGTAAACGAGATTTCATTGATGGGCGAATACATGGGCGCGCGACCCGCATATGGCGCGAGAAACTGCGCTGCCGCCCGGCAATAGCGGGCAAAGCGCGGCACGAAGTCCGGCGAGAACAGGTCGAGCTCGGGCGGCCAGCCGTAGTGGCAGAAGGTCCAGTTGATCTGCAGTCCCAGCTCCTGCGCCACGGCGGCGCGCTCTTCAATGAAGGAAAAATCGAACTGGCCGTCGCGCTCGGCCAGGCGCCAGCCTATGCTTTCGCGCACGCTGCGGATGCCGAACTGGCGCAGCAGCAAATAGTCTTCGCGCACCCGGTCCAGGTGGCCCGTGGCGCGGTTCATGTCCAGCGCCTGGCCGCCATGGGTGATGTGGTCGGCGCCCTCGTAGCCCGCCTGCCAGTAAGTCAGGAACGGCGCTGCCGCGCCATCGGTATCGGCCATGCCTGCTCCTCTTGATGTGATGAACCAGATGAAACGTGCCGGGCCCGGCTTGCGTTCAATTGAGCCGGATATTGCGGGTGGCCGCGCTGAGCAGCTCCAGCGCGGCCTTCGGCGTTCGGTCCGCCGTCAGCAGACCATTGGTTTCCTGGAACGTGTCGGCAAACTGCGTGTAGCAAAAACCGCTGAACATCTGCGCCGTGTTGACGACGTTCATCAGGCGCCGGTAAATATCAAGGAAGGCCGCCTCGTTGCCCACGCGCGCATAGCCCCAGGTTTCCGCCGATTCGCTCTGTTCCCGGTCAAAGGCGATGCCGCCAAATTCCGTGAGGACGATGGGCTGGCCCCGGTGCGGAAAGCCGTCGAGCGTGAGGATGCGTCCGCCCGGCCGACGCTGGTCGAACAAGGTGGTGCGGGCCGAATCGCTGATCGCATAGCGCGCCTGCAGCCGTTCCGGATCGCAGTCGTAATCGTGGATGCCGAGGATGTCGGTGGCCGACGCTTCCCAGCCGTCGTTGCCGATCACGGGGCGCGTGGGATCGAGCGTGCGCGTCAGGTGGTACAGCGCCTCGACGGCGTTGCGGTGGGCCTGGATGGCCGTCAGGTTGGGCACGCCCCACGATTCGTTGAACGGCACCCAGACGAGGATGCAAGGATGGCTGTAGTCGCGTTCGATCACGTCCGTCCATTCGCGCACCATGCGTGTGATGGCCTTGCTGGAAAAGCGGTACGTCGATGGCATTTCTTCCCACACCAGCAAGCCCAGGCGGTCGGCCCAGTACAGGTAGCGCGGGTCTTCGATCTTCTGGTGCTTGCGCACGCCGTTGAAACCCAGGGCCTTGGCCAGTTCCACGTCGCGCCGCAGGGCGTCGTCGGAAGGCGCGGCCAGCAGGGTGTCGGGCCAGTAGCCCTGGTCGAGCACGAGGCGCAGCGGATACGGCCGGCCATTGAGCATGAAACGGTCGCGGTTGATGGCCACCGAACGCAGCGCCGTGTACGACTTGACGGTATCGAGCAGCGCGTCGCCATGCCACAAGGTCACTTCGGCATCGAGCAGGATGGGCCGTTCCGGACTCCACAGCAGTTCGTTGCGCGAATCGTCGATGCCGGGGTCGGACAGGGCGATCTTGCGGCTCGCTTCGTTTTCGATCAGCTTGTACTGGTCGTCGGCCAGCAGGTTGTCGCCATGCCAGATGCGTACGGCCACGGTGAGGTCGCTCTGCAAGTCGCCCATGGCGAACACGTCGCAGCCGATCTCGTAGCCCTCGAACACGGGCGTCCAGCGCAGCTTGCCGATATAGGTGGCCGCCACGCGCTCGATCCACACGCTTTGCCAGATGCCCGTGGTGCGCGGATACCAGATGGAATGGGGCAGCAGCTGCCAGTCCTGCTTGCCGCGCGGCTTGGCCAGGTCGTGCGGATCGTCCTCGACGCGCACCGTCAGCACCTGCGGACCGTCGGGCAGCAGCGCATGGCTGATGTTGGCGACAAACGGCGTGTGGCCGCCCTCGTGGTCGGCCACCACGTGTCCGTTCAGCCATACCTTCGCATGGTAGTCTACGGCGCCAAAATGCAGCAGCACGCAAGGACCACCCGGCTGCAGCAAAAATTCGCGCTGGTACCAGCAGACGCGGTGAAAACCCCGGTCGCCCACGCCGCTGGCCTGCGATTCCGGTGGGAACGGCACGATGATGTCGTGCGTCCAGTCGATGCCGTCATCGGGCAGCCGGTAGCGCCGCTCATTGTCAAAGGTAAAACGCCAGGCGCCGTTCAACGATTGCCAGTTTTCGCGCACCATCTGCGGGCGCGGATACGCGAAGGTGACCGTGCCAGCAGGCAGGGCGGTCCCGGCCTGGCCGTCATCGGTATCGGATGGGGGGAGATGGTCATTGAGCATGTGTGTTGGAGGCATGCTGCACAGGCCAAGTTCCGAAGAAAGAGGCTTGCTTTATCACGCATGAGCAAGATCAAACCACGCTCAATTCAAGGGAACCACCATGCGTGCGCTGTGTCCATCCGCATTAAAGCGCTGCACCACCGTACGCCCCGCGCTGGCCGCGCACTGCTTGCGGCACAGGGCCACGCAGGCGCCGCCAAAACCGGCCCCCGTCAGGCGCGCGCCGTACACGGCCGACTGCGCCGACATCAGCGCCACCAGCGCATCGAGCACCGGCAGCGACACTTCGTAATCGTCGCGCAGGCTGGCGTGCGACTGCGCCATCAACTGGCCGAAAAGCACGGGACCATGCTGGCCGCACGCTTGCAGCACGCGCAGGTTTTCGCTGACCACGTGGCGCGCGCGGCGGCGGTACGGCTCGGGCAAGCCTTCCACCACGGACGGCTCGCGCACGTCGCGCAGCGCCGCCACGCCCAGCAGGCGCGCCGCCTGTTCGCACTCGGCGCGCCGCACGTTGTACGCGCTGCCGGCCAGGGTGCGCGCCACGCCGCTGTCGATGACCAGCACCTCGCTGTCGTGGGGCAGCGCCAGCAGTTCATGGCGCAGGGTACGCGCATCGAGCAGCAGCATGTGGCGCTCGTCGGCCAGGCTGGACGCCATCTGGTCCATCACGCCGCAATTGACTTGCGCGTAGCGGATTTCCGCCTGCTGCCCCATCAGCGCCAGCGACACGTCGTCAATCTGCAGCCCCAGCAGCTGGCGCAGCGCGCGCAGCATGGCGATCTCCAGCGCCGCGCTGCTCGACAGGCCGGCGCCCGGCGGCACGTCCGAATCGATATGGCCGCGCACGGCCGGTACCGCGACGCCGCGCTCCTCAAGCAGGCGGATGCAGCCTTCCAGGTAGCGGCCGAAACCGGGCGGCGCGGCGCACTGGCGCTCGAAACGCACGAGTTCGTCAAGGGTCGCCGAATAGAACTGATGGTGGCCATCGGCGGCCAGCGCCAGCATCACGCGCGTGCGCTGCGGCGTGGCGCACGGCAGCATGTAGCCATCGTTGTAATCCGTATGCTCGCCCAGCAGGTTGACCCTGCCGGGGGCCGAGGCCACCACCACGGGGACGGTGCCGAAATACGCGTCGGGGGTGATCATGGCAACTCCAGGGTCAGCGGACGCAGCCGTCCCTGCACCGGGGTAACTGGCCAGTCCGGGTCGCAGGTCAGGTTGTGCAGGCGCCCGCCGCTGAGCAGGAAAGTGTCTTCTACCATGCTGCCGGGCAAGCTGGGATGGAAGGCCAGGGCCATGCCGTCCTTCAGGGTGATTTCCGTGTGCGCGCCGGCGGCCACCTCGGGCGCGCGGTAGCCGGCGATGCCGCCCTGCCGGAACTCCTGCACCGTGTCGGGCTGGCCCGCATACGCATAGGCGCTGTCGAGCGCGTGATAAACCATGCTCAGCGCATGCCCCGCCACGCAGGCGTCGAGCGCCACCGCTTCCAGCGCCAGGATGGCCGCGTCCGCTTCGCCGATGCCGTCGCGCGCGGGGCGGAAACGGCGCTGGCGGCTCAGGCTGGCGCACAGGCCGAAGCGCTGCGCGCACAGCGCCAGCACGGCCCGCTCGCCCAGCGGCGAGGCGGCCGGCGGCGCGCGCCGGTAGCGCTCGAAGCGCTCGGCACCGGCCGCCAGCACGTACACGGCATGCAGGCCGCGCGACCACAGGGCACGGGCACAGGCGCCGGCCAGGTCCTGCTCGCTCCAGTCGGGACGCGCGGCGCGCAGCGCTTCGCTGGCGGCCGCGGCGGCCTGTCGCCCCACTTCGCGGTAGCGCGCCTGTTCCGGCGCCAGCAGGGGCAGGCGCTCCTCGCGCAGGGCAACAGGCAAGCAGCGTTCTTGCAGGCCGGGCCGGTCGCACAGCACGGGCCGCCCTGCCGCCGCATGCTGCACGAAATGCTCGCGCAATTCGGCCAGCCGCGGCTGCATCCACGGCGTCACTTGCCAGGTCCAGCTGCCGCGCACTTCTTCCTGGCGCAGCCGCTGCGCCTCGGCCGCATCCGTCAGGATGTAGGCCGCATCGCGCGTGACGAGCACCTCGGCACAGCCGCACTCGGCTGAGTGGCCGGCGCTGCCCGACGCCCCCGCCGTGGCCCAGGCGAACCAGTCCACGCCCCGCAAGCGCACCGCGCCAGCCCTTTCCTGTTCCAGCCAGCCGCGCATCTGCGCCAGCTTATGTGCAATTTCCAGTTCGACATTCCAGTTCATGCGATTTCCTCTGCCATATTCCATGCCACGCGCACTTCCTGCAGCTGCCGCGCCGACTCCTCGGGCAAGGCATCCATGGCGTACATGCCGGCGCCCAGCTCCGTGCCGGCCAGGTATTTGAGCCGTTCGCGCGTGCGGTACGGCGGATAAAACTGTGCGTGCAGCTGCGTTTCCGGATGCGCGCGGCCGTCTGTCGGCGCCTGGTACCAGGCCATCAGGTAGGGCATCTCGCGTTGCCACAGGCCGTCGTATTTCAGCAGGACGGTCTTCAGGGCGCGCGCCAGATCCTCGCGCTGCTCCAGCGACAAGGCCGCAAAGCTGTCCGTCTGCCGCAGCGGCATCACCCACACTTCATACGGGTAGCGGGCACAGGCGGGAACAAAGGCGATGGCCTCCGGCCCCAGGTACAGCACCCGCGTGCCGCCATCGGCTTCGCGCCGCGCCATGTCCACCAGCAGGGCCTGGCCATGCTCGGCGAAATACATGCGTTCCTGCTCCAGCATGCGCGCCGGCACCGGCGGAACAAAAGGATAGGCGTAGATCTGGCCATGCGGATGGTGCAGGGTCACGCCCACTTCCGCGCCACGGTTTTCGAACGGCAGCACATAGGCGATGCCGGGCCGCTTGGCGAGTTCTTGCGTGCGCCCGGCCCACGCTTGCAGCAGCAAGACGATGTGACTCACTGGCAAGGTGCCCAGCGAGGCGCCGGCATCCTGGGCGAACACCACCACTTCGCACTGGCCGCTGGCAGGCGCCGTGGCGACCGTCAGGTCGGGCGGGTCGTGGGCGCTCAGCGCCAGGGTGGGAAAGCGGTTGTCGAAAACCGCGATATCGTAATCGCCTGCAGGCAACTCCGTCGGATGCGCGGGATCGCGCGTGGGCGCCAGCGGGTTGTACTCCGCCGGAGGGAGAAAGGTGCGGCCCTGGCGATAGGCCGCGTACGCCACCCACTCGCCGCGCAAAGGATGCCAGCGCAAGTGCGGATTGGCTTCCTGCGGCAAGGGGAAAGGGCTCGGTGCAACGCCAGCGACGACGATGGGACGCCTACTGTAAAGGGTCAGCTGGCGCCCGTCGGGTTTGACGAGTTGCTCGCAATACATGATGTTTCACAATCTTAAGGCACGAATTCTTAAGACTGGGGCTGGCAAGGAAAGTTCCAGAGTTTGCGGCGACTCCGTCAGTTCAAGCAGCACCGATCCCGACCGGCACGAGTTTTTTACCGATCAGTACGCAAATTCCCGATTCGCATTATCATGTGCACAGCCTGTCATCTCTGCCGCTTTCAAGGCCGACCCTATTGTCGTCAGGGGATAGACAAATCGTCCATTGTGATTTTCCACCACGTCCCGATATCGCTACCATGATTCCATTTTCCATACTCGACCTGGCCCCCATCGCCGAAGGCAGCGACGCCAGCCAGTCGTTCAAGAACACGCTCGACCTGGCGCAGCATGGCGAACGCTGGGGCTACAACCGCTACTGGCTGGCCGAACACCACGGCATGCCCGGCATCGCCAGCGCCGCCACGGCCGTCGTCATCGCCCATGTGGCGGCCGGCACGACAACCATCCGCGTGGGCGCGGGCGGCGTGATGCTGCCGAACCACTCGCCGCTCGTCATCGCGGAACAGTTCGGCACCCTGGAAGCGCTGCATCCGGGCCGCATCGACCTGGGCCTGGGCCGCGCGCCCGGCTCCGACCAGACGACGGCGCGCGCGCTGCGCCGCGACTTGCAGTCCGATGCGGAACAATTTCCGCAGGACGTGCTGGAATTGATCGACTATATGTCCGACGAGCCGCGCCAGCGCGTGCTGGCCGTGCCCGGCAAGGGCGCGAAAGTGCCCGTGTGGATACTCGGGTCGAGCCTGTTCGGCGCCCAGCTGGCCGCCCACCTGGGCTTGCCGTATGCATTCGCCTCGCACTTCGCGCCGCAGATGATGATGCAAGCCGTGGCCTATTACCGCGAACATTTCAAGCCTTCAAAACAATTGGCGAAACCGTACGTGATGCTGGGCTTTAACGTCTTTGCCGCCGATACGGATGCCGAGGCGCACTTGCGCGCCACGTCGATGCAGCAGGCCTTCGTCAACCTGCGCACGGGCCGCCCGTCGCGTCTGCAGCCGCCCGTGCCCGGCTACTTGGAGCAACTGGGTCCGCAGGAACGCGCCATGCTCGATTCCGTCCTGTCCTGCACGGCCATCGGCGCCCCGGACACCGTCAAGGCGAAGATGGCCGCCTTCATTGCCGAAACGGGCGCCGACGAACTGATGATCACTTCGCAGATCTTCGACCACCAGCACCGGCTGCGCTCGTATGAAATCACGGCGCAGGTGCATGCGGAGCTTGCGCAGCAGTAAACTTTCCTCCCTCGGTATATCCCCATATACCCTTTTCCCGGCCGTCGGCAACGATCGCCGGGATTTTTTTTGCCTGTCCGGCAAGAAATGCGCAGCCCCGTTATCATGCTTATCCAAAAGCATCACTGAAGAAAGTTGTATCGCATGAAATCCGCACCATCGAATGTCGATACCAGCGCCCTGCTGACGTCGACCCGCATCCTGCTGTTCGCCCTGTCCGCCGGCGTGCTCGTCGCCAGCCTCTACTATGTGCAGCCGCTCACCTCCATGCTGGCCGCCTCGTTTGGCGTCAGCGTGCCGCAAGCGGGCTACTTGGTCACGGCCACGCAGATCGGCTATGTGCTGGGCATCGTCTTCCTGGTCCCCCTCAGTGACGTGCTGAACCGCCGCAAGCTGCTGACGTGGATGCTGATCGCCAAGATAGCCGCCCTGCTGCTGGCCGCCACCAGCCAGAACATCATCGTCTTTGCCATCGCCAGCGTCTTGATGGGCATCACGTCCAGCGCCTTGATGGTGGTGACGGCCATGGTGGCCTCGTACGCGCCCGATCACAGCCGGGGCCGCATGGTGGGCACCGTCATGACGGGCTTGTTGCTGGGCATCTTGCTGGCGCGTACCGTCTCCGGCACGGTGTCGCAGATCAGCGGCGGCTGGCGCACCGTCTACGTGCTGGCCGCCATCGTCGTGGCCGCCCTGCTCGTCATGCTGCGCCGCATCCTGCCGAACGAGGCGCCGCGTGGCAAGCTGCAATACGGAAAATTAATGGCTTCCCTGGCCGACATCATCCGCCAGGAACCGTTGCTGCGCCAGCGCGCCCTGTTCTCTGGCCTGGGCCTGGGTACCTTCAGCGTGTTCTGGACGGGCCTGACTTTCTTGCTCAGCGGCGAACCCTATCACTACTCGGAAATGCAGATCGGCCTGTTCGGCCTGGCCGGCGCCACGGGCGCGTTTGCCGCCAACACGGCGGGCCGCATGGCCGACCGCGGTTACGCGCGCCAGGCCACGTGGCTGCTGGCCGTCGCCTCAATCGCGGGCTGGGCCCTGATCGGCTTTGGCGCTCATTCGCTCGTGCTGCTGTTGATCGGTATCGTGCTGCTGGACATGGGCGTGATGGGCCTGCAAGTGACGCACCAGTCCATCATTTATAAACTGGCGCCACATGCACGCGCAAGGGTGACCACCGTGTTCATCGCGGGCGGCTTCATCGGCGCATCGGCAGGCTCGGCCCTGGCCAGCGCCAGCTTTGCCGCCGGCGGCTGGCCCGCCCTGTGCATGGTGGGCGGCGCCATGCCGCTGCTGATGCTGATCGTGTGGAGCAAGTACCGGCACACGCAGCGGCGGCTCGAAGGGCTAGCCTGACCTGGCGTGAACTAAGCGGCGGCCGCGAAGACGGCGCTGTCGGCCGCAGCCAGGCGCAGCAATTCATCGACCGTGACCCTTACCTTGGGTGGCATATGCCAGGTCTTCTGCCACAGCACGTGGATGGGCATGGCGGCGCCGGCAATGTCGGGCAAGACGGGCAGCAAGGCGCCGCTACGCAAGGCCTCGCCTGCCAGCCAGGTCGGCAGCTGCGCCAGGCCGCTGCCGCTCACGCAAGCCTGCAGCAAGGCATCGCCATCGGCCAGTTCATGCCGGGCATGGATTTCCTGCAGCGCGGTTTCTCCCAGTTCATTTCTTAACAGCCATGCCGGCCGGTTGCCGCGGCGCCAGCCGGCCAGGCAAGCATGGCTGGCCAGATCGGCGCGCGTCAAGGGTGTACCGCGCCGCTGCAGGTAGGCGGGCGAGGCGCAGATCACCAGATGCTGCTCGCCCAGGCGGCGGGCCACCAGGTCCGCATGATCGCCCAAGGTACCGATGCGCACGGCGATATCGATGCCTTCACCCACCATGTCCACCGCCCTGTCGCGCAGGGAAATGGACAGGTCCAGCCGGGGATGGCGCTCGCCCAGCGCCAGCAGGGCTGGCAAGATATGGCGCCGGCCAAAGGTGGTCGGCAAGTCGATGCGCAGGCGTCCGACGGGCTGCTGGTGGCCGGTGGCAAGGTAGGCTTCGGACTGTTCCAGCTCTTCCAGCACGCGCCGGCAACTGCCCAGGTATGCTTCCCCTTCCGTCGTCAGGTCGATGCGGCGCGTCGTGCGATGCAGCAACTGCACGCCCAGACGCGCTTCCAGCCGCGAAATACTCTTGCCGACCGCCGAGCCGGTCACACCCAGCACCTGCGCGGCCGCCGTAAAACTGCCGCCGTCAACGGCCGCGACAAACTCGCGGATGCCTGCAAAACGATCTTCCATGTCATCGCCATTTCAAAAGTGTTCAATGCAATCGTGCCCAGTATAGCCAATTCTGGAATTACAGGATGCAGTGCCCATCCTTTTACCCCCTAACTCTCACCAAAGGATGCAATTACACTGTCTTCATCGTTGCACGGCCTGGCACTTGCCCGGCATGGTTCACTGGAGAAGAACATGAAAGCATGGCTGTTACAGGATTTCGGCTTGAACAATTTGCAGATGGCAGAGGTGCCGACGCCCGTGCCGCAGGCGGGCGAGCTGCTGGTAAAAGTGGGCGCCGTCTCGCTCAACTTCCGCGACAAGGCGATTGTCGACGGCATCTACGAGCCGCACATGGTGCCCAAGCCCCTGATTCCCGTGTCCGACGCCGCCGGCGTGGTGGTGGCCGTGGGCGCCGGCGTGAGCCGTTTCAAGGTGGGCGAGCGCGTCAATTCCCACCTGTATTCGCGCTGGATCGACGGCCCGCCAGGCCCCAACGAGCCCAACTATTGCTTCGGTTCGCCCTTGCCAGGTGGTCTGGCCGAATTCATGATCATCCATGAAGACAGCGCCGTCAGGGCGCCGGACATGATGAGCGACGCCGAGGCCGCCACCCTGCCCATCGCCGCCCTCACGGCCTGGTATGCGCTGATGGATGTGGGCAACTTGCAACCGGGCCAGACAGTGCTGGTGCAAGGCACGGGCGGTGTATCGATCTTTGCCGCGCAGATCGCCCTGGCGCATGGCGCGCGCGTGATCGCCACGTCCAGCAGCGATGCCAACCTGGCCAGGATCAAGGCGCTGGGCGTGGCAGACGGCATCAACTACCGGACGTATCCGCAGTGGGAACAGAAGGTGCTGGAGTTGACGGATGGCAAAGGCGTCGACATCACCATCGACGTGGCCGGCGGCGATGGCCTGAACCAGTCCGTTGCCGCCACCAAGGCGGCCGGCGTGATCGCACAGGTGGGTTTCCTGACGGGACAGACCACGGCGTTGAAACTGATGCCACTGATCTTCCGCCAGACGACGATACGCGGCATCGCCGTGGCGCCGCGCACTTCGTTCGACCGCATGAATCCGTTCCTGGACAAGCACAACATCAAGCCCGTGATCGAGCATGTGTATGCGTTCGAAGAAGCCGTACAAGCCTATGAACACCTGTCGCGCGGTGCCTTTGGCAAGGTCGTCATCCAGGTCGCCAACTAAGCGGCGACCTGGCTTACTTCGCTTATTTGGCGCTGGCCTGTTCGCGCGCCTTGCCGAACGCATCGCCTGCCTTCCAGGCCGGCATCTTCACCGCATTGGCCACGGCTAGACCCAGGTTCAAGGTAAATTGCGCCTGCTGCGTCATGCCGGACAAATCCCAGCTGGCGTCGTACTCATCGGTCACTTGATGGTAGCGGGGCCCATAGGCGGCCGCCTTGGCTTTCGACTTTTCCACGTCCTTGATGTACTCGCGTCCGCCATTGATGGAAAACGCGGGTACGCCCGCCTTGGCAAAGCTGAAATGGTCGCTGCGGAAGTAGCCGCCGGCCAGGTCCGGACGCGCTTGCGCGATGTGCATGCCCATGGATTTCGCCACCGTGGCGGCCATGGCCCCCAGCTCCGTGCGCTCGCTGCCTTGCGCGCCGATGTCGTGCGTGGCGCCAACAAAGTTCAGGCTGTCCAGATTCAGCGCGGCCGCCGTCTTGTTCAACGGCCACAGCGGATCGGCCGCATACGCTGCACTGCCCAGCAAGCCTTGTTCCTCGGCCGCCACCCACAGGAAAATCTGCGTGCGCTTCGCAGGCTTTTTCACGGCTTCCTGCGCCATGGCCAACAAGCCGGCCGTGCCCGAGGCATTGTCGACGGCGCCGTTGTAGATGGTATCGCCAGTATCTCCCTGCTTGCCCAGGTGATCCCAGTGGCCGCTGTAGATGACGGCTTCATCCTTCAATGCCGGGTCGGTGCCCGGCACCATGCCGGCGATGTTGAATTGTTCCACCTTGCGCACGATGGACTTCATCTCGCCCGACAGCTTGGCGTTCAATGCGACGGCTTTGAAATCCTTGCTTTCCGCCTGGGCGCGCAAGGCGTCCAGGTCCTGGCCGCCGGCCGCAAACAGGCGGCGTGCCGCGTCTTCCGCGATCCAGCCTTGCAGCGGCGTGCCGGCCGTGCGGTCCGCCAATTGAAAACGCTCGCTGCCGCTCCAGCTGTTCTGCACCACGCTCCAGTCGTACGATGCCGACGGTTTCGTGTGGATCAGCAAGACGCCAGCCGCGCCCTGGCGCCTGGCTTCCTCGAATTTGTAGGTCCAGCGGCCGTAATAGGTCAGCGCCTTGCCGGCGAAACGATTCGGCTCGGCAATGGTCGGCTGGGGGTCGTTGACCATCATGACGACGATCTTGTTTTTGACATCGACACCCTTGAAATCGTTCCAACCCTCTTCCGGCGCCGTGATGCCGTAGCCGACAAATACCAGTGGCGCGTCGAACGTGTGCGCGGCAACGGAGTCGCCCGTGGCCCAGACCCAGTCCGGACCGAAGGCCAGCGGCACGACCTTGCCGCCGGCCACCGCCTGCAGGCTGCTATCTTGCGGCAAGGATTTCACGCCGGCAATTTGCACGCTCTGGCGGTAACTGTTGCCGCGCACGGGTTTCAAGCCGGCCATCTGCGCCTGGGTTTCCAGGTAGGCCACCGTCAGGTCGGCGCCGCGCTGGCCCGTGCCGCGGCCTTCCAGTAAATCGTTGGACAGGAAAGCCAGGTGGGCGCGCAAGGGCGCTTCCTGCACCACGGGCAAACCGGTCGCGGCGTGGGCGGAAAACGCCAGCGCGGTCAAGGTCAGGGAAGAAAACAGCTTCTGCATAAGATCCTTTGGGTAAGAGGAGGAAAGCGGAACGGCGGATAGCCGAGCCGGCGATTGTATGCCATGGGAAAGGCGCATCAAAATGCGGACGAAAAAAATCCCCGCGGCAAGGGCGGGGATGATCCAGGAAGAACGCTCAGACCAGCAGGGCCGCCGCCAGGGATTCGATCTCTTCCGCCGATTCCTCGAGGATGGTGTGCAAGGTGCTGCCGCCGATGCCGAAATCGATCTTGGCCGCCGCCTGGCGCCGCGCGGCGCTTTCCGGCGGGTGCAAAGGCGAGCCGACGGGCGACAAGTCGTTGGCCAGCACCAGGGTTGCGCCCAAGGTGCGGGGCGGGAACGTGCTGCCGCCGTGCCACATGCCTTCCACGGCTTGCAAGACCAGGTCCGGCACTTGCAGCTGGCGCAGCACGCCGCGGCCGATCAGTTTTTCGCCGTATTCGATCCAGTCTTCGGTATTGTCGTCCAGCAAACCCGGATATTCCTCGGCGCGCGACAGCAGATAAAAGCCGCCTACTTCGTGCACGATGGCGGCAAACATGGCCGTTTCCACGTCCACGTGCGTAACTTTCTTGGCGATCACCTGGCTCAGCGCGGCCACATGGGCCGTGTGTTCCCACAGCCGGGCCGCCTTGGCGCGCAATTGCGGGTCCGTGATCTGGCTGCCCAGCTGGCGCACGATGACGGATGCCACCATCGATTTCAGGGTGGCAAAGCCCAGGCGCGAGACGGCCGCGCGCACATTGGCGATTTCATTGCCGGAACGGTTGTAGGCGGCCGAGTTGGCCAATGCCACGACCCGGGCCGACAGCAGCGGCTCGGCCATGACCATGCGAGCGGCCGCTTCGATATGGCAATCGGGGTCGTCCAGCGCTTCCTGCAGCTTCAAGGTGGCCTTGACGTTGGCGGGGAACGTCAGCTCGCCCTTGCTCGCTTGCAACGCGATAATCTTGAATACTTCCAGTCTGTCCATGGGTCAATCTCCGGTACGGGCCTGTTCAGGCGCTGCTGTGTTGGACGGGCCGGGAATGCGCTCCCGGCCCGGCTCCCGTTTCCGGCAATATTACAGCAAGTTCATACTCAAACCTATTACTTTCCGGAAACTTTCCCGGCCACGCCTTCGACAAAATAATCCATCTTCGTCAGCGCCGCATCGTCCAGCACGCCTTTGTCCAGGCGTACCTTGCCATCGTTATCCTTGATCGGCGCACTGAAAGGATTGAGCTTGCCAGCTACCAACTCTTTCTCACGCGCCAATACAAACTGTTTCACGTCGGAGGGCACGGCGGCGTTGATGCCTTCCAGCTTGACCATGCCATCCTTGATGCCGCCCCAGGTGCTGCTGGACTTCCACGTACCGTCCAGCACGGCTTGCGCCTGCTTCGTGTAGTAGTCGCCCCAATGGTGAGTGACGGCGGCCAGCTGCGCTTTCGGTCCGTATTTTTTCATGTCCGAGTGGTAGGCGATCGCATACTTGCCCTTCTCTTCGGCCGCCTGCACCACGGCGGTCGAGTCCGTGTGATGGGTGACCACGTCGGCGCCCTGGCCGATCAGGGTGATGGCCGCGTCGCGTTCCTTGCCCGGGTCGAACCAGCTATTGACCCACACCACTTTCACTTCCGCCTTCGGGTCGACGCTGCGCATGCCGCGCGTAAAAGCGTTGACTCCTTGCAACACTTCCGGGATAGGGAATGCCGCCACATACCCGGCCACGTGGGTCTTGCTCATCTTGCCGGCCAACACGCCGGCCAGGTAGCGGCCCTCGTAGAAACGGGCATTCGTGTTGGCCACATTGACGGCCGTCTTGTAGCCCGTCAAATGAATGAACTTCACATTAGGAAATTGTTTCGCCACTTTCAAGGTGGGATTCATGTAGCCGAACGAGGTCGTAATGACCAGCTTGCTCCCCGTCTGCGCCAGGTCGCGGATCACCCGTTCCGCATCGGCGCTTTCCGGCACGTTTTCCACGTACCTGGTGGTGATCTTGCTGCCCAGCGCCTTTTCCATTTCCTTGCGAGCCAGATCATGCTGGGTGGTCCAGCCCGCGTCGCCGATGGGGCTGATATACACGAAGCCGACATTCAGCGGAGCAGTCGCGGGCGCGGCGGCCATGGCGGGCATCAAAACAACACTGCAAACGGCGGCGCACAACAGTTTCTTGGACATGGTTTTCCTTGTGGTCAGTGATTAATTTCCGGGATTGAAATTTTTCCCCAGCGAAGCGGGCATGTTGAGCTTGATGTAATTGGCATTGCTGGAAATGAGCACGAGCACGACGATGGCCGCCACGTACGGCAGCATCGACAGCAGTTGCGACGCGATGGGTACGCCCAGCGCCTGTGCGTGGAACGTCAGAATCGTGATGCCTCCGAACAGATAGGCGCCGCCCACCACGCGCGCGGGACGCCAGGTGGCAAACGTGGTGAGCGCCAGCGCGATCCAGCCCCGTCCTGCCACCATGCCTTCGACCCACAGCGGCGTGTAGACGAGCGACAAGAAGGCGCCGGCCAGACCGCAGCAGGCGCCGCCGAACAGCACGGCCGCCAGGCGGATGCGGCGCACGGGATAGCCGAGCGCATGCGCGGACGCGGGCGACTCGCCCACGGCGCGCAGCACCAATCCTGCCCGCGTGCGGTACAAAAACCAGGCGATGGCCACGCACAGCAGCAAGGACAGATACACCATCGGATGCTGGCGGAACACGGCCGGGCCCAGCACGGGAATGTCTTCCAATACAGGGATGCCGAAGCGGCCGTTCTGCAAGCTGTTGCCCACGTACTTCAAGCCGATATACGTGGACGCGCCCGCGCCAAACAGCGACAAGGCCAGACCCGTCGCATACTGGTTCGTGCCCAGCCACACGGTCAGCCAGGCAAAGAAGCCGGACAGCACCATGCTGGCGCCCGCTCCTGCCAGGAAGCCCAGGGTGGGGCTGCCCGTGTTGACGGCCACGGCAAAGCCCGTGATGGCGGAGACCAGCATCATGCCTTCCGCGCCCAAGTTCACCACGCCCGCCTTTTCGTTCACCAATAAACCAAGCGCGGCCAGCATCAGCGGCGTGCCCGCATTGATGCTGGCGGCGATCAAGGGCACGATGGTCAGCAGCAGGTTATCCATGTTTTCTCCAGCGCAGTTTGTATTGGATCAGCACGTCGCAAGCGAGCAAGGCGAACAGCAAGATGCCCTGGAACACGCCCGTGATAGCGCTGGGCAGACCAAGGCGCGACTGCGCCAGTTCGCCGCCGATATAAAACAGGGCCATGACGAAGCTGGAAAAAATCACGCCCACGGGATGCAAGCGGCCCACGAAGGCGACGATGATGGCGGCAAAGCCGTAGCCGGGCGAGACCGTGGGGGTCAACTGCCCCATCGGTCCCAGCACTTCGCAGGCGCCCGCCAGGCCCGACAGGGCGCCGCAGATCAGCAAGGACGACCACAAGGTCTTGCGCGAGGAAAAGCCCGCATAGCGGGCGGCGGCCGGCGCCATGCCGCCCACGCGCAGGCGGAAGCCAGCGATGCTGCGGGATAAATACAGCCAGCCGCCCAGCGAGGCCAGCAAGGCAAACACGATACCCACGTGCAAGCGTGTGTCGCTGATGACCATCGGCAACAGCAAGCCGTCGGACAGCAGTTTCGACTGCGGGAAGTTGAATCCTTCCGGGTCGCGCAGCACGCCATACACAAGATAGCTGAGCAGCAATTGCGCGATGTAGACGAGCATCAGCGAAACGAGGATTTCGCTGGCGTTGTAGCGGTCGCGCAGCCACGCCACCAGGCCCGCCCACGCCATGCCGCCCGCCATGCCGGCCAGTAAGGACACGCCGATGATGGCCGCGCCGCCGACGCCGTCATCGAGGTACAGCGCGGCCGCGCCACCGCAGATGGCGCCCAGGGTCAGCTGCCCTTCCGCGCCGATGTTGTAGATGTTGGCGCGAAAGCAGATGGCCAGGCCGACGGCGATCAAGAGCAAAGGGGCGACTTTAATACCCAGCTCGGACCAGCCGTGCGCGTCGCGCAAGGGTTCGACAAAGAAGACGGCCAGTCCCGCCAGCGGATCGTGTCCCAGCGCAAGAAACAGCAAAGCGCCGCACAGCACGGTGAGCAGCACGGCCAGCACGGGCGACAGCCACGACATCAGCCGCGACGGGGACGGACGGGCTTCCAGGCGCAAGGCAAACTTAGCCATGGGCTGCCTCCTGCGGCCACAGCCCGCTCATCCATTGCCCCACCTGCGCCACGCTGGCCTCGGCCACGTCGAGCGACGGCGAAATCTTTCCCTTCGCCATCACCAGCAAGCGGTCGCTGATGTCGAACAATTCATCGAGCTCCTCCGATACGACGAGCAGCGCGCAGCCAGCGTCGCGCAAGGCCAGCAATTCGGCGCGGATTTGCGCGGCCGCGCCCACGTCCACGCCCCAGGTCGGCTGTGCCACCACCAGCACCGTGGGTTCGCGCATGACTTCGCGGCCAACTATGTATTTCTGCAAGTTGCCGCCCGACAGGCTGCGCGCCAGCGCCTGCGGCCCGCCTGCTTTCACCTGGAAACGGGCGATGATGGCGGCCGCCCGCTGCGCGATGACGGTATGACGCACGAAGCCGTGGCGGATGGTGGCCGGTGTCTGCAAACTCAGCAGCACGTTGTCGGCCAGCGCCATGTCGGGCACGGCACCGCGTCCCAGCCTTTCCTCGGGCACGAAGCCGAAGCCCAGGGACCGCCGGCGTCCCGGCGGCAAGCGTCCGGCCGGCGTGCCATTCAGCACGATGCTGTCGGCGGACGCGCGCATGTCCTCGCCCGACAGGGCGGCCAGCAATTCCTGCTGGCCATTGCCGGACACACCCGCGATGCCGACGATCTCGCCCGCGCGCACGTCGAAATGGATATCGATTAATTGCGTGGCAAACGGGTGGCTCTTCGGCAAGTTCAGGCCCCTGACGCTCAGCATGGCCGCACCGGGCGTGCGCGCCACGCGCGTGACGGCGGGCGGCTCGGCGCCGATCATCATGCGCGACAGGCTGGCCGCCGACTCTTGCGACGGGTCGCATACCCCTGCGTTCTTGCCGGCGCGCACCACCGTGCACGTATGGCACAGGGCGCGGATCTCGTCGAGCTTGTGACTGATGTAGAGGATGCTGCAGCCTTCGGCCGCCAGCTGGCGCAAAGTCATAAACAATTTTTCCACGGCGCCCGGCGTCAACACGGAAGTCGGCTCGTCGAGGATCAACAGTTGCGGCTTGGCCAGCAAGGCGCGCACGATTTCCACGCGCTGGCATTCGCCGACAGACAAGGTGTGGACGTGGCGCTGCGGCTCCAGGTCCAGGCCGTACTGGCGCGCCGTGTCTTCGATGCGCTGCGCCAGCTCCGCCATATTGGTGCCGGCCGGCAAACCGAGGGCGATGTTTTCCGTCACGGTCAAGGTGTCGAACAGGGAAAAGTGCTGGAACACCATGGCGATGCCGAGCGCCCGCGCGGCCGACGGGTTGGCGATCTCGACTTCGCGGCCATTCCACAGGATGCGGCCGCCATCGGGCTGCACGGCGCCGTAGATGATTTTCATCAGGGTCGATTTGCCGGCGCCGTTTTCGCCGAGCACGGCATGGATCTGCCCGGGCGCGACGGTCAAATGGATGCCGTCATTGGCCACCACGGCCGGATAGCGCTTGCTGATATCGAGGAGTTCCAGGCGTGCCGTCATTGTTTTTTTCGTGCCTCGCTGCGTGGTATGCGGGATGTTGATCGGTGAAAAAAATCAACACTCTGTCTCTATCGTATCGGCATCCGCGGCGCTTGGGGAGCGGGCGCCGCGGCGCGCATTTCTATTTCCGCAAAAAAACAACACCTGTATACAATTTTGAAAAAAATTATCAGCTTTACAGCGGCCGCCTTGCCCCGCAAGGGTGGGAAGGTGCGATGATTATATGCAAGAACTGATAGTAAGTATGCAGACAAGACATATCGCCCGACGCGGCGCTTCTCGCATCATGGATTGAACGGTGCGCAATTTTCCTCATCGCAACGCTTCGTGCGCACTACGCACCCTGCTATTCCCGTTCCCGTTTTCTCACACCATCAGGAGCCGAAAGTGCCAAAAACCCTACCGTGTCTGTTGCTCTGCCTCACTACCACCCTCGGCGCGGGCGCAACCGCCCAGGCTGCCGAATGGAGCGATACCGCGCTGAGCTGGCGCGCCGGCAACGACTACCGCGAGCCGTTCAATCCGGACGACATCAAGAAAAACATCTTCGCCATCACGCACGCCAGCGGCTACAAATACGGCAGCAATTTCGTCAACCTCGATTTCCTCATGTCCGACAGCAAGGACCCTGGCGCGCTCGGTAAAACATCCGGCGCGCAGGAAGCGTATCTCGTGTACCGCAACACCATCGACATCGGCAAGGTGCGCGGCAGCGACATCAAGTTCGGCCCCGTGCGCGGTGTCGGCGTCACCCTGGGCTTTGACGTCAACACCAAGAACGACGTCGGCTACAACTCGCGCAAGCGCATGCTGGTAGCCGGCCCCACCTTGATGTGGGACGTGCCCGGCTTCTTCAACACCAGCCTGCTGTTGCTGCGCGAAAGCAACGCCCCCAGCGGCGCCTTCCCGCCCATCTCGCAAGTGACGGGCCGCTACACTTATAAAACGCACGCCATGCTGACGGGCGCCTGGGCCATCCCCCTGTCGCCGCTGTTCTCGTTCGAAGGCTTCTTTAACCTCATCGATTCGAAAGGCAAGGATGAAGTCGGCCGTGATACGGCGGTGGAAACGAACATCGACATGCAAGTGATGTTCGACGTGGGCGCGGCCCTGGGCAGCGCCAAGAACACCTTCCGCGTGGGCCTGGAATACCAGTACTGGAAGAACAAGTTCGGCAACTCGCCCGCCACCACGGGCAACGTGGGCCAGACGGCGAAGACGCCGATGATACGTGCGGAGTATCATTTCTAAAATTCATTGTTTCGTATCAACACTCACGGTCGCGCCTGATGCCAGCATGAAGCTTTCCTGCTGGCGGAGAGCGCGACCGTGGAACAACTATTACCGTATTACGAGCGCGAGCTGGGCCTGTTCCGCCAGTACACGCGCGAGTTTTCCAGCCGTTATCCGAAGGCGGCCGGGCGCCTGCTGATCGCCGGCGAGACGTGCGAAGACCCGCACGTCGAGCGCCTGATCCAGTCCGTTGCCCTGCTCACTGCCAGGGTCGCCAAGCGCCTCGATGACGCCTATCCGCAATTTACCCATTCCCTGCTCGAAACCCTGTACCCGCACTACCTGCGGCCCTTTCCATCGTGCTCCATCATGCGCATCGCCGCCGACGAAGCGCCAGCCGGCAACCAGCTGGCCCAAGTGGCCCACATTGCACGCGGCACGGTGCTGCGCTCGCAGCCGGTGCAGGGCGTGGCTTGCAAATTCACGAGCGCATACGACGTGACCCTGGCGCCGCTGGCCATTTCTCGCCTGCATTTCTCACCAATCATCGACGCCCCGCCCGGCCTGCGCCTGCCCGATGGCGCCAGCGCCTTGCTCAGCATTCAGTTCACCAGCGGCAGCGACAACTACCACCTTGACCAGGCCGGCTTTGCCAGCTTGCGCCTGTTTGCCGATGGCGAACCATCGGTGCGCGCGGCCCTGCTCGACGCCCTGTTCCTGCACGGCGCGGGCGCGTACGTGGCGCTGGACAAACACGGCCCATGGCAAGCCGTCGATGGCGCGTTGCTGGCGCCGGCCGGCTATGCGGACGACGAGGCGCTGATCCCCGTTTCCGCCCGTTCGCACCCGGCCCTGCGCCTGCTGACCGAGTATTTCGCGTTTCCGGAAAAATTTCATTTCATCGATATCGCCTGGTCGTTGCTGGCGCCCTTGCTGCCGAAACAGTGCCGCCAGTTCACCTTGCACCTGCCGCTCAAGAGCGTGCGCAGCGACAGCCACGAAGCGCGGCTGTTGTCCGGCGTCAGCCGCGACAACCTGTTGCCTGGCTGCACGCCCGTCGTCAACCTGTTTGCCAAGTCCGGCGTGCCGATCCGCCTCACGCATACCGAGCCCGACTACGCCCTGGTGGCCGATGCCACGCATGCGTTTGCCTACGACATCCACAGCATCGAGGCCGTCACCCTCGTGCGCAAGGACGAGACCGGCGAGCGCCTGAGCACCTTCATGCCGCTGTATGCCTCGCTGCAAGGCGCCCAGGCAGAGCATGGACCAGAGCATGGACAGTACTGGCTGGCACGTCGCGACGACGCCGTGGCGGCCATCAGTCCCGGTCATGAAACGCGGTTGAGCCTGATCGACCCGCAGTTTTCACCAAGCAGCGCGGCCTGCGCCACCGTCTCGACGCAGCTGCTGTGCAGCAACCGCGACTTGCCCACGCAGTTGCACTACGGCTTGCCCGGCGGCGACCTGCTGGCCGAAGACGTGCCCGACGGCATCCCCGCGCGCTTCCTGCGCAAGCCCACGTCCAGCGTGCGTTTCCTGGCCGATAATAGCGCGCACTGGCGGCTGATTGCGCACCTGTCGCTCAACTATTCCAGCCTGACGCAAGCGGGCCTGGGCGAATTCCAGAAAATGCTGGGCCTGTACGACCTGCCCCGCTCGCCCACCACGCAACGCCTGATCCAGGGCATCGTCATGCTCGAGCACGGCAGCACGCGCGCGTGGATGCCCACCGTGCCGTTTCCCACCCTGATGCCCGGCATCGCCATCCGCCTGGGCATCGACGAGCAAGCCTTCGTCGGCTGCAGCATCTATATTTTTGCCCAGGTGCTGCAGCGCTATTTCGCCCTGAACAGCCAGCTCAACTGCTTTAGCCAACTGACGCTGCTGTCGCACCGCAGCGGCGAGGAACTCATCCGATGCCCAGAACGCAGCGCCGACGCCACGCCAGCGTGATCCAGCAATTGCTCGACGCGCCGCAGCGCTTCGAGTGCTTCCAGGCACTGCGCCTGCTGCTGGCCTGGCTGGCCGAACACGGCGTCGACGAACACACGGCGCTGGCAAAGCTCGTGCGCTTCGACAATAGCGTCTCGCTACGCTTTCCCGCCAGCCAGCTCGAGGCGCTCACGACAGGCGGCGCCGACGATGCGGATTCCCTGCTGCAAGCGCTGCTGTCCGGCCACGGCCAGCACATCCACCTCACGCCCGCCTTCATGGGCCTGCTGGGTTGCCAGGGCAGCTTGCCCAGCCACTATTCGGAGCGCATCGCCGCGCACCAATACAGCGAACGCGACAACAGCGCACGCGCCTTTCTCGACCTGTTTTCCAGCCGCGCCGTGGCCCTGTTTTACCAGGCCTGGCAAAAATACCGCATCGAACAGGCCGGCCACAGCGGGGACTTCCTGTCGCGCCTGCTGGCTCTGGCCGCATGCCACCCGGGCCAGGACGAGGCGGCCGCCGGCCTGTACAGCGGCTTGCTGCAGCAGCGCAACATCTCGTCCATCGTCATGGCGCGCATCCTTGCCGACCACTTCGGCGTGCCCTGCCACATTGACGAGGCGACGGGCGCCATGGACGCGCTCGCGCCGCGCGAACAAACGACGCTGGGCGCGGACAATGCCGTGCTGGGCCAGCGCGCCCTCGTCGGCGAGCGCTGCCGCCGCCCCGACCTGGCCGTGCGCCTGCGCCTGGGCCCGCTCACCGCCAAGCAGCACGCCAGCTTCCTGCCGCGCGCCCCTGGCAGCCAAGCGCTTCGGCGCATGCTGATGCTGTTCGGCCAGCCGCTCGTGCGCTACGACATCGTGCTGGTGCTGCGCGCCAGCGATGTGCGAGGAATGACATTGACGGCCGCGCCACAAGGCGGCTTAGGCTGCAACAGTTTCCTTGGCGATGCGGCAACGCCACGCCACCGCGATGACAAACATTATGAAATGCAATTGATGCCCTCATTCAACGATTAATACTTGCGGCCGCGCAACACGCTTGTGTTCGCTATTGCTTACAGTCGGCCAACGATTCCCACCGTAAAGCGACGCGCGATGAGTCAGTTCCTCGCAGTGGAATTTACCCGCAACCCGGCACGACGCCGAACTGCAGGCCGCGATTGCGCAAGAACAAGCGGACACCGAAGCGCTTCATGCATCGGCATGGCAAGGTACCCAAACAGCAGCCGATGATGCGGCAGCACACGACCACATCACCCACTACCACTGCGACCACCTGGGCACGCCGCGCGAGCTGACGGATGCGCAAGGGAACGTGGTCTGGAGCGGGCGCTACAAGGCTTGGGGGGCGTTTGCTGCAAGTAGAGGGAGAAATCGAGCAGCCGCTGCGGTTTCAGGGGCAGTATGAGGATCAAGAGACTGGGCTGTTTTATAACCGTTACCGCTACTATGATCCGGATGTAGCAAGATACCTGACATTGGGGAAGATCAAAGAAGGCGAGTAAATCCTGCTGCAAAAAAATTGGGCGCAACTGTTATTACAGATGAGTGGCCAAAACACCTCATTTATTCCCCATACATTGAAGAACTGCATGAGAAAAAATCTATTGAATTAATCGAAAATGGATCAATGAAAAAATGGATCAAAAATGTACCATATATGACATAGGACCTAAAGGTAAGACGCCAGAAAGTAAATTCTACATAATGGAATTAAACGAAATAAAAACAAGAAACTATAAAAATATCTACAAAATAACGATGAAATGAAAATGGACGAGAATATTTATATTGGAATACTTTGTCTTGATTTTGATGAGGCAAAAAAATTCTACATCGAAAACCTTGGTTTCAAATCTAAATTCAATGAAAAAACTGAAATTCAATCAGAGGAAAGTAGGCGAACAATTCTTCTTCACGCATTGGCACTTAATTTAGAAATAGAATTTATCGCACCAACATGCCTCGAAGAGGCTAACAGAATTGGGAAAAGTGGAGGAACAATTAATCTTTTAACTCTACCAACACACAATATAGACTCACTGAAAAATAAGCTAGAGAACACTCTATTTTTCATAAACTATATAGAGACACCATATGCCAGCTTTCTAACCGTAGAAGATCCAATGGGAAATAATATTTGCCTCTATGAAAGAGCTTAAAAAAAATAGAATATTTATCTTGCATTTATTGCAATTTTCACCAGTAAATATTCCACATTTGACTTGGCTTTCACTCTGAACCATACTTCTCCTTGCACGCCTTTGGCAAGTTATTCAGTAAACGCAATACCAATACACCAGATCTCCATCAATATCCATCCGCATGCCCTCCCTCAATTTTCCCTACATCGGCCGCTTCGCCCCCTCCCCCTCCGGTCCCCTGCACATGGGCTCGCTCGTTGCCGCCATGGCCAGTTATCTTGATGCGAAGGTGCATCGGGGCACGTGGCTGTTGCGTATCGAGGACCTGGACTATGACCGCAATGTCGAAGGTGCCGACGCCGGCATCCTGGCCAGCCTGCAGCGCTGCGGCATGCATTGGGATGGCGAGGCGACGTGGCAGAGCCGGCGGTTGCCGCTGTACGAGGCGGCGCTCAAGCAATTGCAGGACGATGGGCTCGTGTATGCGTGCGGCTGTTCGCGCAAGGAGATTCAGGATTCGAACTTGCAGGCGGGAACGCCGAAGAATGGGGCCGCCGTGTATCCGGGCACGTGCCGTCACAGCTTGGCGCCGGGTAAGGTGGCGCGGGCCTTGCGGTTGCGGGTGCCGCAGGGGGCCGATGCGATGTACGCTTTTGCCGACCGCTGGGCGGGTCCGCAGCAGCAGGACCTGGCCAGCGAGGTGGGCGACTTCATCGTGCTGCGCGGCGATGGCTACTGGGCGTACCAGCTGGCCGTGGTGGTGGACGATGGCGCGCAGGGTATCACGCAGGTAGTGCGCGGGGCGGACTTGCTCGACTCCACACCGCGCCAGCTGTATCTGCAGGATGTGCTGGGCTTGCCGCACCCCGGCTTCCTGCACGTGCCTGTCGTTACGAACGACAGCGGCGAAAAGCTGTCCAAGCAGACGGGCGCCCTCGCCTTCGATACAGGAACCCAAGCCACCGAACTGCTAGCGTCGGCACTGCTGCCGGCCGCCCGCTTCCTCGGCCTTGATGTGCGTGCCGACAACGTGGAAGATTTCTGGCGGCAAGCCATTCCCGCCTGGGCGCAACGGCTGGGGCAACTTCCCGAGCGGGCATAAAAAACCCGCCGCGGCGAACCGTCGGCGGGTAGCAATGCAGGCGCCAGCCGCAAGGGCCGGCGCCTGGTATCAGGCAATTAGAAGTTGCCCTTGAACTGTACCCCAAACTGGCGTGGCTCATTGATGAAGCCCGTACGGTTGTTGAAGTCGATGGCGCCCGTGATGCGCTGGGTATCGGTGATGTTGCGGCCAAAAACGGCCATTTCATACTTGCCGGCATCCCAGGTGTAGCCCACGCGCAAGCCGCCTTCGACCATTGCCTTGCCGGTAAACTCGGTTGCTTCATACAGGAAGAAGTTGATCTTGCTGCGGTAAGCCCAGTCCGTGAAGACGAAGAATTCGCCGTTTTCCATCGGGATCGAATAACGGCCCGTGGCAGTGATCGTCCACTTCGGCGCTTGCGGCAATGGATTGCCGTCGATGATGGCACGGTTGCCAGTGGTCAGCGAATCGGTCACGGTACAACGCGTTTGGGCGCAGGTAGCGATCGACAGGCTTGGATCCTTGATTTCCGTGAAGTTGTAGCTGCCGCCCAGGGACATCTTCAGGCTCGGCGTAACAAAACCTTCCAGTTCCAGTTCCGCGCCGCGGCCGTTCGTCTTGGCTGCATTGATCAAACGCGTCACGTTCGAGGTGCCGCCAACGACTGTCAACTGCTGGTTCTTCACCTGATAGTTGTACAGGCTGAAGGCCACGCGGGCGCGGCGCTCGAACAGGTCGGCCTTGATGCCGGCTTCGAACGAGGTGATCGTTTCGGCATCGGCCACGGTGACAGGCACGCTGGTGCTGGCCGGAGCGATACTTGGCGCGCGGAAACCGGTGGCGACACGGCCGTAGAAGTTCACGTCCTTGTTGTATTTATAGGTGCCGCTCAAGTCCCAGTTGACCTTGGCTTTGCTGACATCGGCGCTGGTCGGGCTGACCTGCACGATGTTGGTCGCTTCCACCGTGTTGAAATCCTTCTTGTCCTTGGTGTAGCGCAAACCGGCGCGCAGCATGAAGTCATCGTTGACGGCGTAGTTGACGGAACCAAACGTTGCCCAGGCCGAGTTCTTCTGGCGGCTGGCCAGATGCGTGGTCAGCACATGCGTGTTGGTATCGAAGTTGTCGGTGAAACCGTTGGCATCTTCATTGAAGTAGTACACGCCAGCCTGCCAATTGAGCGGACCGGCATTTTTCGATTCGGCGCGGAATTCTTGCGAGTACTGCTTCACACTGGTGATGCCGCCAGCCGTTTCAACCTGGAAAGGAATGAAGTTGGGGCTGGTCGGGCCAAGTCCGTTCGGCGTGCCGCCATCGATGTCGCCATGCGACACGTAATTGCCGACCTGTTCAAAGCCGGTGATCGAGTACAGTTTAATACCGTCCAGGTCCCAGCTCAGGCGGGCGCTGGCGCCGTTGGTGCGCAGGCGCTGGAAATTCGGTGCATTCGTGAACGACTTGTTCGGGTCGAAACCGTCAACGATATCGTTCGTGCCCTGCTTGATCATGTTGGCGTAGAAGATGCGCGCGCTGCCCGTGGTGCTGCGCTGGTGCACATTGAACAGGGCGTTGAACATGGTGTTCGGTGCGTACAGCAGTTGTACGCGTTCGGCGTGTTCGTCGTAGCCGTCCAGCGCGTTTTTCTGGCCCGTAAACGTGTTGTCGACGTAATCGTCGCGGTGCTGGCGCAGGGTCGAGAAGCGCAGCGCCCATTCTTTGCTCAGCGGCACGTTGACGGCGCCGTCGAAGTTGGTCGTGTTGTGCGTGGCGGCGGAAACGTTGTAATAGCCTTCAACCTTGTCCAGGTTCGGCTTGACGGATTCGAACTTGACCACGCCGGCAGGCGTATTGCGGCCGAACAAGGTGCCTTGCGGGCCGCGCAATACTTCCACGCCAGCCACGTCGAAAATCGGATAGCCCTTGAGGATAGGATTTTCTTGCACGACATCGTCGTAAATCAGGGAAACAGGTTGCGATGCAAAGATGTTGAAATCGGTGTTGCCGTAGCCGCGGATGTAGAAGCGGGGGAAGGTGCGGCCGTTCGACGATTCCACATTCAGGCTCGGCACTTTGCCGGCCAGCACGCGGATATCCTGACCGCTGGAGACCAGCACGTCGAGCTTCTCGTCGCGCAGCAGCGAGACAGAGACGGGTACGTCGCGGATATTTTCCTTGCGGCGCTGCGCCGTCACGGTCACGGTTTCCAGCTGGCTGGCGGCAGGCGCCGTATCAGCAGCGACTTCATCTGCATAAGCCGAGCCGATAGGCAGGGCAGCGGACAGTGCCAGCATGGCGGCGCTTTTGGCGCACAACCGCTTGTGCATCTTGGACATCTTGATCATGTTGTTTCCCAGAAGTTTAAAAAAAGAATTGCGAAACCTGTCTCCGGCTTATGTACGGCGCTGGATGATCGTGTGCACCATCACGGTGCAGCAGCGCGAGCGGATGTCTCTCCGCTCCTGGCGTCACTGGCTCTGCCCTGGCTGTCGTGCTGGCTGACAGCGGTAGCGGCCGCATCTCCGGGATGTCTGATGAACACCAACTTTTGAGTAAGGCGCCAATTTAATTCAAGCGCCTTATGCGCTGCAAGAATATTGTTATGTAAAATATTCATTCATCAACATAAAGGGCCCACTAGTGGTTATTCAGCCACAATAACGCCCTTGCCTTGCAATTTGCCCTGATGACTTTCCGTATGGCATGCCTTTTTCGCCAGGCCAGACGAAAGCGGAATTGGCATCCTGCAAGACAGCCCCGACGGTAAAAATAGTTGTAATATCGCCAGACTTGCGCTGCCATGCCGCCCCATTCCAGTGCGGCGGCGGCCCCCTGCACCATCGTTGATCGCCGCCATGCCAGAACCCAGCCTGCCCAGCAATGCCGTCCCGTCCTCCACCGTCGCCGCCCAGGCGGCGCATTTACTGCTAAGCGCCCATTGCGACATCGTCTGGAGCACAAAAACCTTCGGCCAGTTCGATGCCGACCAGCCCACGTGGCGCGCCTTCACGGGCCAGACCGAGGCCGAACTGCTGGGCCGCGGCTGGGTCAATGCCCTGCATCCGGATGACCGCAACTTGCCTTACGTCGTGCCCTCGCACCTGACCAGCGTGTTCGAAGCGGAATACCGGCTGCGCCACGTCAGCGGCGCCTACCGCAATATGCTCGTACGCATGCTGCCCGTGCTGGCGCCCGATGGCAGCATCGTTGAATGGCTGGGCTCGCATTGCGACGTGACGCAGCAACGGCAGACGGAACAACGGCTGCGCCTGGCCATGCAAGGTGGCCGCATGGGCACGTGGGAAATCGACCTGGGCAGCGGCAGCATGGCCGGCTCCGATGCCTTCAAGGCCAATCTGGGCCTGCCCCCTGACAACCACATCGATTACGCGCAGCTGACGGGCGCCATGCTCGACGGCGACCTGCAGCACTGGCAGGCGGTAGTGCACGCGGCCATCGCCAGCGCCGGCGATTTCGAAATCGACATCCGCGTGCGCTGGCCCGATGGCTCGCTGCACTGGGCGCACATGCGCGGCACCTGCGCCAGCGATGGCGCCGGCAATGTGATCGCCCTGTCCGGCATCTCGCTCGACCTGACGGCCAGCAAGCAAAACGAGGAAACCCTGCGCCTGACCCTGGCGGCCGGCGAAGTGGCCACCTGGAACTGGGACATCGTTGCCGACCGGGTCACAGCCGACAGCAATATGGCGCGTTTGTTCCCCGTCAATGCCGATGCGGCCACGGCGGCGCCGCTGGCGCGCTACATGGACATCATCCATCCCGATGACCGCGAGCAAGTCAGCGCGCAGATTACCGAGGCGCTGCAGGCGCACACGCCGTTCGAGGCCAGTTATCGCGTCGGCGCCGGCGATGGCCAGTACCGCTCGGTCATCGCGCGGGGCCGCGCGGAATACGCGCCCGATGGCACGCCCCTGCAATTGCCCGGTGTCCTGCTCGACATCACGCGCCAGAAGCAGGTGGAAGATGCGCTGCGCCGCAGCGAGGAGCGCTACCGCACCCTGATCGAACTGATGGACCAGGCCTTTTGCGTGATCGAAATGCTGTACGACGAGCAGGGCCGCCCCGTGGATTTCCGCTACCTCGAAGGCAATCCCTCCTTCGTCAAGCAGTCGGGACTGGAAAATGCCATCGGCAAGACCATCCGCAGCTTCGTGCCCGACCACGACCAGCACTGGTTTGACCTGTACGACCAGGTCGTCAAGACCGGCGAACCCGTGCGCTATGAAAACGAAGCCGTGGCCATGGAGCGCTGGTTCGAGGTCTTCGCCGCGCGCCTTGGCGGCCCCGGCAGCCGCCTGCTGACGGTATTGTTCAGCGACATCAGCGAGCGCAAGCGCTCGGAGCAGCAATTGCGCCAGCTGGCCGACAATCTGTCCGAAATGGACAGGCGCAAGACGGAATTCCTCGCCACCCTGGCGCACGAACTGCGCAACCCGCTCGCGCCGATCCGCAACGGCTTGCAGATCATGCGCCTGGCCGCCGACAAGCCCGCCACCGTGGCGCGCGTGCGCGACGTGATGGAGCGGCAAGTCAATCAGATGGTGCATCTGGTCAATGATTTACTCGACGTGGCCCGCATCACGCGGGGCCAGATCGAACTCAAGCTCGAACGCACGGACTTGAAAGCCATCATCGCTTGCGCCGTGGAGACGAGCATGCCGCTGATCGAAGCGGGCCGTCACCAGTTGCGTGTAGAATTCGACGAACAGGCGCTGCCGCTCGAGGCCGACCCCACGCGCCTGGCGCAAGTGCTGGGCAATTTGCTCAACAATGCCGCCAAGTACACGCCGGCCGGCGGCCACATCGCCTTGCGCGCGCGGCGCGACGGCAACGCGGCGCTGATCGAGGTGGAAGACAGCGGTGTGGGCATACCCGCTGAATCGATTACGACCGTGTTTGACATGTTCACGCAAGTGGGGCAAAACATGGGAAGGGCTCAGGGCGGCCTGGGCATCGGCCTGTCGCTCGTGCGTCGCCTGGCCGAGTTGCATGGCGGCAGTGCCGCGGTGGCCAGTCCCGGCGCCGGCCTGGGCAGTACCTTCAGCGTACGCTTGCCCCTGCTGGCGGCGCAGCCAGCCGCCTCCGTCGCGCCTGCCGTGCCCACCGTCACCGCCAGCGGACCGCAGTTCCGCGTGCTGGTGGTCGACGACAATGTCGACGCGGCCGTTACCCTCGCTGCCGTCCTCGACATGATGGGCCATGCCACGCAAGTGGCCCATGATGGCGCACAGGCCCTGGCCGTGGCGCCGCAGTTTTTACCGGACGTCATCTTCCTCGACATCGGCTTGCCCGGCATGAACGGCTACGAAGTGGCGCGCGCGTTGCGCCGGATACCGGCCGGCACCAACGTCGTGCTCGTCGCATTGACGGGCTGGGGCGCCGAAAACGACCGCAGCCAATCGAGCGCGGCCGGCTTCGACCACCATCTGACCAAACCGGCCAACCTGCTCGCCATCGGCGAACTGCTGGCCACCCTTTCCACTCCGAAAGCATCGACAAACCATGACTGAATCCCTGAACCACGTCCGCCGCAACCTCCTGCTGGCCGGCGGCGCTACCCTGCTGTGCCCGGCACCGCTGCTGTTTGCCGCACCCGCCACCAGCATCGCCACCGCCCAGACGCAACTGGCCGCGCTGGAACAAGCCGCAGGCGGACGCCTCGGCGTTGCCGCCTGGCGCCAGGGCAGCGAGCTGCGCATTGCCTATCGCGCCGACGAACGCTTTCCCCTGGCTAGCACTTTCAAGGCCATGCTGGCGGGTGCCGTGCTGGCCCGCAGCGTCAGCCAGCCGGGCTTGCTGGACCAGCATGTGCGTTACGAGAAAAAAGAACTGGTCACCTACTCGCCCATCACGGAAAAGCACCTGGCCGACGGCATGAACGTGGCCGACCTGTGCGCCGCCACCTTGCAGTACAGCGACAATAGCGCCGCCAATTTCTTGATGACATTATTAGGCGGGCCGCAAGCCGTGACGGCGTTTGCGCGCAGCATCGGCAATACGGTGTTCCAGCTGGAACGTTGGGAAACGGAATTGAATAGCGCCATCCCAGGCGAAGTGCGCGACACGGCCAGCCCCGCTTCGATGGCGCACAGCTTGCAGCAATTGTTGTTGGGAAATAGCTTGCCGGCACCGCAGCGCCAGCAACTCGATACCTGGATGCGCGGCAACACGACGGGAGACAAACGCATCCGCGCCGGCGTGCCGGCCGGCTGGCAAGTGGCCGATAAAACGGGCTCGGGCGCGTATGGCAGTGTCAACGACATCGGCGTCGCCTACCCGGCCAGCGGCGCACCGCTGGTGATCGCCGTGTATTACACGCGCGAACAGAAAAAAGCGGACACGAATCAGGACATCATCACGGCCGCCACACGCATCGTGACGGCCGCATTGGTGTAATTACTTCGGTAACGCCGCCATAAACCCCGCATACGTGGACCAGGCGGGGTCGGCCGCGCTGCGGATTTCGATCGGGAACTTTGGACGCGGCGCCAGCGCCGTGTTCAGGCGATTGAAGAATTCTTCGCCCGACTGCGTGTAATAAATCCATTCGCGCAAGTTTTCACCCGTGGACACCAGCGCCAGCGTGGCGAAGCCGTCTTCTTCCACCACGGGCGCCAGCGCCGCTTCCAGTTCTTCCATGTGCTCGCGCTCGTTCGGTGCGGGCATGCCCGTTTCGTCCTCGTAACGCCAGGCAATGATGATGCGGTCCGGCTGCGACGACAGGTCCCAGTCGTCATGGAAGGTGTCGACATAGCGGTAGATGATGGCCATCTCGTCGCTATGCGTGACGATGGTGCCCCAGCTGCGGGCGGAAGTGGAATTTTCGTTCATGGTTGCAACAGTCAAAAAAATAAATCGAGGGTGCGCAGCTTACAGCACTGGCGGGCAAGTCACATTCCATGCGTCATATTGGGCACCACTCTTGCGCAGCCAGACACGGGCGTAGCTGTCGCGCTCGCTCTTGAACACGAGCGCATAGCGCTCTTCGGCACGCGGTGCGGCGGCGCCCACATCGACGGCCGCCAGCGAAAACTTCAGCGCCCGCAACGGGGCGCAGGCCGTATTGCCAGCCATCAGCAAGCGCGCCCGTTCCAGCAGCGACTTTTGATAAAGCAACACGCCTTCCAGTTCCCCATCAGGGACACGCTGCAGCATGCGCACGGGTTCTGCCACCGCGCGGCAGGTGCCACGGTCGAGCCAGGCGTAATACTCCATCCCCGCCTCCTGCCAGCGCGCCTGCTTGCCCTCGCCGTGCAGCACGAACTTGGTGCGCTGCGTCCGGCACAGCGCACCATGGCCGCGATACGGCGACGTTTCCACGCTGCCCACCACTTCGCTGCCGCGTCCGCCCACCACGGGCACGCTCTCGAACACGGTGCGTGCAGCCGGCTCGCCCGGATATTGCTGCGCATAAAATTCCAGCAAGGACGCGCGCTGCTGCGCATCGACCGCCACCGCCTCGGCGGCACTGGCAGAGAGGCACAGTGCCGACACGACACACAGCGCCAAGGGGCGCACGAAATAAGCTGGCATGTATCCTGGCATGGCATTCCTTCAATCGACGTTCAAGGGCGGGTATCGCCCAAGCGCAGATTATATAGTTAGCAGGAAATACCGGGAGCGTACGGCGTCAGGAGGTGCGGAAGTTGACGCCGCCAGCGAGCAACCTGGCGCCGCAAGTGGTAGTATCGCCTTCGAAGGCGATGGCGATACCGTTGATGCTGTGCCGGGACGAGCCGCTGGCGATCTTGCAGCCCTGATGATCCTTGATGGGGCAGCTGCACAAGTCCCCGACGCAAGCGACGGCAATGCCATTGACCGTAAAATGCGTGGCGGCACAACTGAGCACCTTGCCGCCGTGCGACGTGGCGTCGCCCAACCGGATGACTTTGCGCATGCTGCCTCCCGAATTATTGTCCCGCCTGGCTTTCCAGGATGGCTTCCACCGATGGCGCCGCATAGTTGGCCGGATCGACGGACGGCGTGACGCGGCTGCGGAAGATATCGCCATTGGCATCCTGCTGCTGGCGTTTGGCATCCGATGGCGGCGTGATAAAGATGATGCTGGCCTCATTACCGTCGCGCAAATTAATCGCCGCACTGGCGCCGCCATCGCGATAGCTGCCCATCACACCGATAGCCATCTGCATGAACCAGGTGGCCGCGCCCGTGTTGCCCAGGCGATGATCGGTATTGATGAACTGCGTGCTCTTGCTGCTGTCGATTTCCGGACCGCCTTGTGACGCATAGTCATGCAACATACCTTCGAGCATCAGCAACTGTTCCGGCTGATTTCCCGTGCCGGCCACGATGCGCGCTGGCCCCATGCCGCGCTCCGCCACCGGCAAGGTTTGCAGCGCCTGCTGCCAGCCCGCATTGAACATCTTCTGGCGCTGGTCACGCCGCGTGACAGGCTTGCCCTCTTCATCCGCGAATTTGACAAAGACGGGCCGGTGCACGAAACCGAACGAGGGCAAGCGGTCGAAGGTTTCCATCTGTTCCCGATTCCACGGAATGGGAAACCAAGGCGTCGGCTTCCAGTCGCGCGGGGGACGATTTTCCCAGGGATTGAGTTTGTCAAAGGTATGCAAGCCCACGCCGCGGATATCGGGGCGCTGGGCGAAGGCGGCAGCAGCGGCGAGCCATTCTGCGACGGTGGGTTGACGAGGCATACTAAAACTGGACCATATTGATTTGACTGGCCTGGCCAATGAACTCTTCAAATCGTAATACATGGCCTTGAAGTACCCCTGTACAAACTTATTCTCGGGATCCTCCCATACGTAAGAGCGCAAAGGATCTATTCTTTCGCGGCGCGCCAGCACAAACACGGCAGTGGCATCGGGCATCTCAGGGATGTAATAGCCATCCTTTAGTCTCATCGCATCACCCGGCTTGCGACTCCCATCGCGCGTACCCATACTATCTTCGGAATGTACGACAACATAAGGCAGCTCTGGATGTTGGTCGAAAAATTCAAAGACTTCAATCAACAAGCGATCCGGTCTCTCATCCAATTTCCAAGGACCTATCGAAAATAAATGTGCTGGCAGGCCAATTGTCGATGCACCAGCTACCAGTCCAGCCATTGGCCCGTACAAACTGGGTTGCTCATCAGGATCAAGAACAGGAGAACCAGCATAAAACGATGGCAAGCCCCAATACATAGGTGTGAAATTAACGCCGTTTTCCAATGCGTCGCACGCTCGGCCTCCCCCCTGCCCATCCTTATCCATTCCTTTCCACGGATACTTCGTCGGATCCTTCTCACGTATGCTGGTATAAGCACTTCCTTTTTGCAAGGCTTCCCACAGTTTTCCCTGACGGTATTTATCCAGCGTCACACCCAATCCGATCACTTCCAGCACGTACTCTTGCCCTGGCTCCACAGGTTTCTTTGGCTTTTGCGCCTGCAACTGTGACGCAATTTCACGTGCCTGACTCTTAGATGCGGCGCCTAGCCATAACCAGCCGGCAAATAAAATTACAACAACTATCGATATCCCCAGCCAACGAAGCATCAACATGTTTTTCACCTTTTGAGTCTGCAGTTCCGAAGGAAGCACAATCAGTCCAAATAAGCTGTTATCGATGCATCTTGGACACGCTACTTATCGTTTTCTCAGCCACTATTTTCATATTTTTTGTTTGCGATACAACAATCTTCCATAAAGCGCCCGACAATAATGGTAGGCCAGCAGGCAAATTTCCGCTGTTGTAATAGGCAATATTTCCTTCAATAATTGATTGCCGCCATGCTGGTTCGACATCCAGATAAGAAGAATACAAAGCACGAAATCGATGCATTAATATTATTCCGTCTCTCGGTTGCTCACCTTTCTTCAGCATCTTCACCCGCCAATCCGCCACCGCACACAGATACGCATAAAACAGCGGATCGGATGATGCCTTTCCGCTGCCAATCGCCACGTCATACGCAGTTACCTGGCTGTGATTTTTAGCACTACCGATAATCGAACTATGAAAAGACTTGGGACTGACTTCGCGTTGCCAACGCAAGCGTGACTCATTCGGACTTTCCTGAATCTGAGCCACGACCTTGCTGTCTGGGTAGCGTTTCGCGGAAACAACTTCGCGTTGATCCAACTTGTCTTTCACGTCCAGTCCTTTTTCCTTGTTGTAGCTTGCCGTCATCAATGCCAGTTCCCGAGGGCTGAGATGCTCTTCCCGTTCAGGAAACTTTTGATAGCCTCCCGGGTCAGGACGATATTCGCTGCGTAGCTGCATGCCACTTCCGCTGGTCGGTGCTACCGAAGCGTCGCAGGAATCGACTTCCTCTGCAGGACCCTGATCTGCCACATTACGGTTTCTCATCACGGACGTTGTGGGAACATTGGCTGGATCGATTTGCGAAGTGCCACGCAAATCAGCCAACACCGGCTGTTTCAACGCTTCCCCATTGATGGTGCGTACGCCATTACGTTGTTCCACTTTGCTCAACCTGGTATTGACAGGCCAAACCACCGCCTTGTGTTGTGCACGATGACTACGCAAGGAAAGCTCCACATGGGACTGTTCGCTTTCTGTCATGAGCCTTAATGGAAAATCAAAAGGCGGCGGCTTTCCAACCAACGACGCTGTGGTTTTTCCCGTAGCTGGATCCAGTCTGGTCTTGTTGCTGAATACCCGCTGATAAAATCTGCCGCCCAGTTCCGCCAGCGCGCTGCGCACCTTTTTATGTTCCACTATCTTGGTGTGCCCGGATGAGACACTGTACCCATCAAGACTGGATGTCTCCTCTTCTTCAACCAATTCGCTTCCAGATGCATAATCGGGCACGCCATCCCAGCCTATTCCCTGGATGTTATCCAGTGCCACCGTCATGTCTTCCGGGCAGAAATATAGATAAACCTTGCGGCGGTTATCGCGGTCCTCTGCACTCTGCCAACGGCTGCCAACCATGCCGCGATGCTCATCCTTTTTCAAGTCGACAAACGGCGGCTGGCGAGCCTGGCCGTTGCCTTTCGCCACACCAGCCACGATATTCACCAAGGTCTTCAGGCGCGCACCCAGCGTCTGCGCGCCACTGAGCAAATGGTAATAGGGCTTCATCGCCGCATCTTCGCCGCCATCGAACCAGGCGGCTCCGCGCATCAACAGAGGCAGACTGTCCACCAGGCTGTAAGGCGGATGCGTGAGTATCAAATTGTCGGCCGGCGCCAAGCCCTTTTCCATCAGCATCGCTTGCGCCAGCAGCGACAGCAGACAGCCCTGGCTGTGCGCAACGATGCTGACGGTATCATCCGCGTCGTAATCGCGGATCATGGAAATCAGTGCGGCCAGCCGCTGGGCCGCCAGTACCATGTACATGCGCCCGGGTGCAGTCCTCAATGGACGCAAGGCATCGCCCATGGGATCGACTGGCGCATAGATTCCCGGACGCCACATGTCGGGCAAATTGCTGGTAGCGTTACCGAAGGGGCCGCCTTCCTTGGACAAGTCCTTGTCGAGACGGTTGCCGTAGCGGTCGACAAACTGGCCATTGATGGTGCTACTCTTGCCTTCGACTTCACGGCAGCCCCAGTAAAACGGAATCACGGGGCTGTTGGTATCCTTGGCAACAGTGCGCTTGAAAAAGACGGCGTCTGGATCGTCTTCCAGCTTGTCCTTGTCCGCCGCCACAGGCATGCGGTAGGTGGCAGGCGTAAATGAACGGCCCAGCCTGGCAGCGAGGCCGGTACACAAGCCGTCCTCTACCGCCTTGTAGCTGACGCCAACATCGTTGACGCCATGAATGACGATGATATTGCCCGGCAAATTGCGGCGTATCTTGACCTTCTTGCACACGCTGCGTTCGCAATGCAGGATCGCCACGTCCTCGCCCACGACGTACGGTATTTTCGGATAGCTACCCATCGCACTCTCCTGGCGTCATCAATCCTTGTTGTTGAACACTTCGATGGCGGCCAGGTGCATCGCTGCACGCTCCAGCACGACCGTCTTGCCGCCCCCGTCGCTGCGTCCATCGGCGGACGAGCCATCGCCCAGCTTCACGGCAAAGTGCGCCTGCGGCGCCAGTTGCGGTGCTGGCGGCACGCCATCGGCGGGATGGTCATCGCCCTCATATTGAAAGATGAACTGCTGATCGGCCTTGCCCTCGGCAAAACTTGGCAATTGCACCTCCATGCTTTGCGGGTCGTTGAAGACGAAGTTGGGCGCATTGAAGTTCAGCGGCGACTTGCTGCCAAAGGTAATGCCATCGGCGATGCGGATGAAAGCCCCGTGCTTGGAAATCAACACGATTTCATCGGCCATGCCCGTCAGCTTGCCGTCGCTGGCCGTCAGCTTCAGGTTTTTCCCCGCATTGAGTTCCATGTCGTCATGCTGGCTTTGCAGCAGGAACTTGCCATGGTGCGCGATGGCGCGGATGCCGTCTGCGTGGGAAAACAGCGAAATGCCCTTGCCCGCATTCACGCTGTAGCGCTGGCCTGCCACCGCTTGCAGGTGCTGCTGCGCCACCGTATCGATATTGCTGACGGCATAGCTGACGATGGCTTTCGAGCTGGCAAAGCTGATGCCCGCGGGCGCCGTCATGGTGATCGCCGCCGCACCGCCCAGTTCGGCACGGGGTTCCGTATTGCTGCCGCCTTCCCAGCCTTTCAAGCTGTGCTGCAATTCCTGCTGCGCCTGCTCGTCCTGCTCCAGTGCCTGATACGTCGCGGCATAGCTGCCCAGCGAGCGAAACAATTCCAGGCAGTTTTCCATCAGGCCCAGATATTCGCTGCGCGCCATGTGGCTACCATCGCCATTCAGGCGCTTCCAGGCCGAGATCAGCATGCCCTTGCCCGCCCGCATGGCCAACTGCTCGTCGGTGCGTAGTTCGGCGCCTTCGCCGCGCGCGTCGCCCTGGCCGTTGCGCCGGTCCTGCGTCAGCCAGCCCAGGTTGAGCTGGGTGGAACCATGATCGCTGGCAAGCTGGGCATTGATTTGTCCATGGACATCATCAAAGCGTAATTGGTTGCCACGCGTGCCCTTGATCTCGCGACTCTTGATGCCGGACAAATAACGGTTGCCGGGCAGGTCGCCTGCCTTGCTCAAGGCAACCGGCTGCGCGCTATGGTTGTACAACTGTCCCACGATGATGGGCCGGTCCGGGTCGCCCCCGAGAAAGGCCAGCAAGACTTCGCTGCCCACGCGGGGCAAACCCAGATAGCCGCATTGCAGCATGCTGCCGGGTCCGCTTCCCGCCCAGCTCGACGCGACTCTTACCCAGGCCGAATCGGCGTCCGTGTCGGAAGCGCCCGTTCCGCCGGCATGCTCGTGGTCCACCTTGCGCGTGGCGGGGAAGCGTACCTTGACACGGCCCATCGCATCGCAATGAACTTCCTCATTGGCCGGCCCCACCACCACGGCGCTTTGCATGGGAACTGGCGGCAGGTCGATGCGTGTGTCGTAGGCCGGAACGATGGGCACGCCGCGCCGCACGGCAGTCAGTTCAATATGCATGCGCAAGGGGCCGCCGTCCACTTCGGCCGCCAGATCACGCTGCTTGTGCACGCCCTCATCGTCCAGCCAACGGTTGCGCGCAAACAGGCGTGCCACCCTGGCGGCTAGCTCCCTAGGTAAATTATTTTGCGCCGCCACCTGCAGCGACGTGACGACAAAATCGCGCTCGGCCGCTGGCAAGGCGTCGATGTCGGGGTGCTCGGCCAGAGTAAAGTATTCACCCGGACACAGGTCGCGTACGCTGCCTTCGGCGTGAAAGCAATGGCTCTCGTAATCGTGCTGCTGCATGGCCAGCAGGCCCAGCTGGCACAACGCCTCATGGTCAACGCCCGCGCGCGGTGGCAGCACGCGGTAATCATCAAGGGTGGCGGCAATGGCATTGCCATGCATGCCCTGCTGCCCCCGTCCCAAGGCATCGGCAGCCATGAACGGCCGCGCACGCGGGTGTTCTTCATTCCAGCTATGGCGCGTTACCTTGCCCGCCTGCAGCTTGCGCACTTCGCTCCACGAGGTGAGGGTGTCGCGTTCTTCCGTTGCCCGGTCCGCGTGATAGCGCACGGTGTCCGCCATGTTTTTTCGCAAGCCGTCGGCATGGTTGAACAGCACCAAGGTATGCGCCGGCTCGGCATGTGCATCCGTATTGCCCTCCGCACGGAAAAACCAGGCGACGCCACTGCGTTTGAGCAGGCGCCGCACAAAGGCGGCATCCGACTCATTGTGCTGCATGACAAACTCGCGCTGCGGATATGTCTGCGCTTCGAAGAAATCGGCAAACGCGTACTGAAACGCATGCGCCAGCACGGTATTGCTGCGTATCCATTCGTCGAGCAAAGTCTTGACGATCTCGATATCCGTCAAACGCCGGAAGACGCGCGTATTGCAGCGCTTTTCCATGATGGCGAAGGCATCCGTCAGCACCAGCTGGTAGGTGGCCAGCGCGCCATCGCTGTCGCCGGCGCTCGCTTGCGTGACAAGACCGCAGATGCTGCGCAGCTGACCCTGGTCGGTGACGATATCGAGAGCCGCGGGCAAGGCAATCAAACTACTGAGCGGCAAGTCGGCATGTGTCGAGACACACAGCACGCGGTATTCGAGGCCGCCACATATCGCCTCTCTGCCGGCAATACGCTGCGGTATCAGCACACCGGCGGGCACCTTGGGCGAGACACCCAAGCGCAGGCGCAAGGGACGCTGGGTACCCGATATCAACTCGTCACCGTCCATGGCGTTCTCCTCGTTCACACTTGCCTCTAATCAAGCTGGAGAACCGACAATGCCATGGGATGACAGGGAAATACTTGATATTTAGTAAGAATCCGCCAAGGTGTCCAATACTTCCATCAACCTTTTCCGCTTGGCCAGCAGGGCCGGCCTTGAGCAGCACAATGGGGCGCCATCGCAGCGCCCCATGCTCCAAGCTGCAACTTCCTCACGCCATCAGCGCTGGTAATTCTTGAAGAAATTCCAGCTGATCACGGTGGCGTCCGGGCCCAGTTCATCGCTGAAGGGCCAGCCGGGAGGGCCGCCGCTCCATGCGTGATTCATGCCCTCGACCGTGTATTTTTGCGCGATGACGGCGCCGTTGCGCAGATACGTGTCGATGGAGTAGCTGCGGCCGTACGGCACCGTCTGGCGCACGATGCTGTCGGCACGGTAGCGCACGCTGTCATTGTCGAGGCCATCGTCGCCATAGTCGCTGGTCTGCAGGAATTGCTCGATGGTTTGCTCGCCGTTGACGGGATTGACGACGATGTCGGACGTGCCGTGGAACACCATCGTCGGCATCAGGCGGCGCGGCGAGCCGGAGCAGCGCCACGCATCCTTGCCCCGTACTTTCGGATCGAACGAGCTGCCGTTGAACAGCGAGTCGGCGGCCGTGACCAGGCCGGTGGCGCCCTTGTACATGCCGCCCGAATGCACCATCACGGCGGCGAACACGTCCGAGTAGCAGGCGGCCATGATGGAAGCCATGGCGCCGCCCGCCGAAATGCCCGTCACATACACGCGGCTATCCTGCACCGCATATTGGTTCTTGACCTTGTTCAAGATGCCCATCAGCACGGCGGGCTCGCCCGTGCCCCGCTCCTGGTTCAGCGGCAACATGAAATTCCAGCAGCGCATGGGGTTGGCCGTGACGTTCTGGCGCGGATAGACGACGATGAAGTTTTCACTGTCGGCCAGCTGGTTGTAGCGGCTGACGGCGGCCATACTGTTGGGCTCGGAACCGCAGCCGTGCAGCATCAGCACGACGGGCAGCGGCGTGTTTGGATTGTAGTTGCTCGGTAGCCAGACCTGGTATTCGCGCGATCCCCACAGGCTCGCATACAGGCCGAAGTCCCACTGCCCGGCGGCAGCCGGCAGCGCGGCCAGCAAGCCGCAGGCGGCGATGAGTGCAGATAAGTAGTGACGCAGTTGATGATTCAGATGTGCCATGCCAGTCTCCTGATTGTTATTCACGACGAAAACAGCGACAACAAACCAGCCTGGCGCTAACCAGGCTGGCACTTCAACAACCTTTTAGAACTTGTAGCCGGCCTTGGCGATGATCTGGCGCGGCGGACCGTAGAAACCGTCGAGAATGAACACGGCCGGAATGTTGTAGCCATCCGTGCGATAGCGTTTGTTGCCCAGGTTGCTGCCGTGCAGGCTGAAGGTCCAGTTCTTCGGCGCTTCCCACACGACGCCAGCCGTCCAGATGCTGTAGCCGCCCTGCGCCAGCGTTTCGCTCAAGTCCGTGGTCGGGTAGACCTTGCTGCGGTAGCCATAGCCGACCATGCTGCGCAAGGCGCCGCCGAAGACGTCGCGGTCCGTGCGCGTCAGGTTCAAACCCACTTGCCGGGCTGGCGTGTTGCTGAACTTTTGCGTATCCGCGATGTTCTTGCCACCGCTCATGAACTCGTCATAGCTGGCGTTCAGCAGGGCGAGGAAACCGTTGACTTCCCACTGGCGATTGGGCCGCCACGAAAATTCGAACTCGGCGCCTTTCACGGTCGCCTTGCCCGCATTCGTGAAGTCGCCATAGAAGCCCGGCACGCCGCCCGGCTGCACATAGCTGGTAAACACGGACAACTGGATATCCTTGTAGCGGTTGTAAAACAGGGCCACGTTGGCGTCGAACGTGTCGTCCGGCGCCGCGTATTTCATGCCCACTTCCAGCGCGTCGAGTTTTTCATCCTTGTACGGCCGCGCCGAGTCCGGCACCACCAGGTTGTTGGCGCGCACGTTATAGCCGCCCGACTTGAAACCGCGCGACAGGTTGCTGTAGAAATTCGTTGTCTTCGACGCTTCGTAGCGCACGGACAGTTTCGGCGAAGTATTGCTGACGGAGAGTGATTTATCGAAATCGGCCGCCGTCTGAATGGGCCGCGTAAAACCCACGTCGGCAAAGGCGCGGTTGAGCACGATGGCGCGCTTTTCCTCGCGCGTGTGGCGCAAGCCCGCATTGATGCTCCACACCTTGCCCAGCGGCCAGGTCCAGTCCGTGTACAGCGCCGTGCTGTCCGTCTCCACCGTGCTGACGGCGGCCGTGAACTGGCGTCCCAGGAAATTGTTGTAGATGCCGCCGCCGGCCGTGCCTTCGAAGCGGTACAGGCCAATCACGCCGGCGCCGTAATCGCCGCTGTACGACGCCTGCAATTCCAGGCTCTTTTGCTCGTCGCGCGAGTCGCCGAACACGTCGGCAATCGGCTGCGGCAAGCCGTCGAAGTCGATGGTTTGCTCGGACGTGCTGCGCCGCTTGGCGCCGATCACTTTGACGGACCAGTCGTTCGACAAGGTGTAGTTGGCCACCAGCGAGCCGCCCCGGTTGTGCGTGAAGTTATGACCCGGCATGCCACTCTGGATATCGTACGCATCTGTGCTGGCCGGCCGCTTGAGCGGGTCGAACGCGCTCACGCCCATGCGCTGGAAGCCGCGCACGCCGGACTTGTCGTCCGTGGCGTCCAGGCTCAGCACGACGGTCAAAGGGATGTCTTGCGGAAAATAGCCGACAGACAGGCGCGCGGCGGTGCTGTCCTGGTCGCTGACCTGTTCGCCATTGAAGGTGTTGCGGCCGAAACCATCGCGGTCCAGCTTGGCGGCCGCCAGGCGCGCGCGCCAGGTGCCGCTCTCGTTGGCCAGATTGAAGGCGGCCTTGAAATTGCGCTGGTTGTAGTTGCCGATACCCACTTCCGCCGACGCGCCGTTTTCCTTCGCCAAGGGGCGCGAAATGTACTTGATGGCGCCGCCGATGGTGTTCTTGCCGTACAGGGTCCCTTGCGGGCCGCGCAGCACTTCGATGCGCTGCACATCGAACACGTCGAGCAGCGCGCCTTGCGGACGTGCCATGTAGACGTCGTCGAAATATATGCCCACGCCCGGGTCCACACCCCAGACGGGATCGGCCTGGCCCACACCGCGAATGAAGGCCGTCAAGGTGGTGTTCGTGCCGCGCGACGCGTACACGGTCAGGTTCGGCACGCGCTCCTGCAAGTCGGCCAGGTTCTGGATATTCGCCCGTTCCAGCGCCTTGGCGGAAAACGCCGTAACGGCCAGCGGCACGTCCTGCAGGCGTTCTTCGCGGCGGCGGGCGGAGACCGTCACGGTTTCCATGCGTTCTTTCGCGTCGCTGGCTTCCTGGGTGGTGATGGCAGTAGCCGGGCTGGCTTCCTGCGCCTGGGCCTGGGTGGCAAAAGCGCCGGCAACGGCGAGGGCGGCGGGCATCAATTTCAAAGCAAGTTTCATAGCGTCTCCAATGTCAGGCTTGCTTACTGCCAGGGAAGACGGCCGGATGCCAGGATCGCAAGACGTAACGGTACCCGCGCGCGCAATGCGAGCACCTGCCCTGCGATGACTGTTTCCCGGCCCTCGGCCCGTGCGGCGAGTGGCCTGTTTATTTTGAATTTATGGTAAGGAAGGACTGCAACAAGGTATTCACACGCTGCGCCTGGTCCAGGGGCGTGGCGTGGCGCGAATTCGCAATGACCTCGAACTCGCAATGCTGAAACTGTGCGGCAAAGACCCGCTTGCTGGCGACGGGCGTGTAATCCTGGTCGGCCGCCATAATGAAAACGGGCATGGCCAGGGCCTGGAAATGGATGTCGATATCCCAGTGAAAAATGGCGTCCAGCGCGGCCAGGTAGGCGCGCTTGTCCATGCCCGCCATCTGCGTGGCGAAGCGCTCGACGAGCGCGTGCTGGGCAGGGTCGGGAAACAATTTCTTGCCGATAATCTTGCCCATGGTTTTCAGGCCAAACGTGGCGATCACGGTGCGGCGCAGCCAGTAGGCAAACAGCAGCGCGGCAGGTTTGCTGCCCTGGAACGGTTGAGAGTTGATCAGGCACAAACTGGCCACCCGGCCCGGCGCGCGGTTGGCCATCTCCAGGCCCACCATGCCGCCCAGGGAAAAGCCGACGATGTGCGCGCGCGGCACGTCGAGCTGGTCCATCAGGTTGAAAAGGTCGTTGGCGAAGTCGCCGATCTGCCAGTCGCCATTGGGCGCGGGACTGCGGCCATGGCCGCGCAGGTCGGGCACGATCAGACGAAAGGTACCGCCAAGGGCGTCGATTTGCGGGCGCCAGTCTTCGGCGCAGGAACCGAGGCCGTGCAGCAAGAAAACGGGCTCTGACTGCGCAGGCTCGCCCTTCCCCGTCTCAGTGCCGAGACCCAGGTCGAGGTAATGCAATGGAACATCGGATGTCGTGTGACGCCGCATTCTGTCTCCTTGCTGTTGAACATGCTTTGTGTTCAGGTGCAGGAATATGTTTTCCCGCTGTTGGAAAACATAATACGGAATCCGAATTCCGATTTCAAGTTAAATCGCTAAATAGTTCAAGTCAGGTAATTTAAAGCAACACGCACCAGTTCATCCTCGAGCGCCGCGCCCGACAAAAAGGACAGCGAGCCCGTCAGGGTGTGCTGGTTGAGGATGCCCAGCAGCACGGGTGGCACCACCATCATCGCCTTTGTCGGATTCGGGTGGCGGATGCTCGATGACTTGCTGGCCAGCACGGCGACAGTGCGTTGAGAAATCAAATGATTGATCTGGTGCACCCTGTCGCGAAATTGCGCATCCTGCGACGCCCGCGTGATCAGGGCTCGCAGCACGCCGCTGCGCCCGCCATTCACGGCCACGAACATGGCCACCATGGCGCGGATAAACTCTTCCAGGCTGCGCCCTTCCCACTGGCGCAGCTCCGTCAGGGTTTCGACCTTTTCCACCATGTCGGAAAAAAAACGCTGCAGCAGCAAACGGCTCAAGGTGTCCTTGTCGCCCAACAGACGGTAAAACGTGCCCACCGAGGTTTCCGCCAGTTTCGCCAGGTCGGCCACGCCGATTTCATCGAAACGGTTTTCCGCGAGCAACTGTTCACCGACCTGCAGCAAGCGCTCGAACGCTTGCTTGCTGCGCGCCTGGGTGGGCTCGGGGGGAACGATCATCTGCGGGAAGGGCATCGGAAAGGAAGGCATGCGGCGTCGGCGTCTCTCGATAGTGGAACCGTGGTTCCGTTATGGGTGCGCGTATTGTAACGCGGGAGACGGCCGATGGGTGCGTTCAAATGTGCTACCGGCCCTGCCACTCCATGTAGACGTCGGCGCGCTGGTAATGGGCGTCGCCGGCCGGCCGCGCCACGTGCGTAAAACCGCTGCTTTCATACAGGCGGATGGCGGGCGCCAGCTTGCTGTTCGACTCCAGGAACAGCAGTTGCGCACCACTGGCCTCGAAGGCGTCGAAAGCCCGTTCGATCAGCCGGCGCGCGATGCCCAGGCCTTGGCACTCTGGCGTGACGGCCATCTTCGACAACTCGATGCTGGCGCCATCGGCGCGGATCAGGGCGCACGTGCCGACGATCTTGCCATCGAGGCGCGCGAGGAAAATCTGCCCGTCAGCATCAAGGATCGAACTTTGCGGATCGGACAGCACCTTGTCATCGAGCGCCTCGACATAGAAGTAGCGTTCCAGCCAGGCGATATTCAGGCGCTTGAAGTCGGCAGCATAGGGTGCCGCGTAATCGATGATCTCCACGGCGGCCCGCTCGCGCTGGCGCCGGCAGGCGGCGATCGTCTCGCCGAAACCTTGCGCCTGCAGGCGCGCTTCCGCCCGGTCCAGGCTGACCATCAGTTGCGGCGTATCGTGCTCGAACACGGTGTCGACAGCCGCGCGCACGTCGTCCCACAGCGGTGCCATATCGCGCAGCAAGGCTAGCCCGGCGTCGGACAGCGCCAGCAGGCGCCGCCGCTCATCCTTGGCGTCCGGCATCTCCACTACCATACTCGCATCGAGCAGTTTGCGTCCCAGTTGCACCACCACCGGATGCGTCTGCCCGATCTGTGCGGCCAGGACCGTGATTGACGTGGGGCCGTTGTCGCGCAGCAGCAATAACAAAGGGAAACAGCGTGACGTCAGCTCGACGCCAGCCGCCACATAACTGGTATCGACACCGGCATACAGTTGATCGGAAAGACGGCGCAGTCGGCTGGCCAGCATCAGGGAGCCGTAGGTTTGCAGGGTGGAGGACATGTTTAACAGGATATATGTAAGTAGTTACGTATACCGTAACGTAAACCGGTCTTGCAGGTCAAGCGCAGGCTTAGTCCTCTTCCATCGCCGCCTGGAGCTTGGCCCGGAATACCGCCCCAGCCATCTCGCCCAGTCCCGGCCACACTTGCGTCAGCCAGCGCCTGCCCTCCTCGCTCGGCTCCACATACGGCGCGTCGCGCGTGGCGCAGGCCAGGCCGATCGCGATGACTTGTTCCGCATCCTCCAGGCCGCCGGCGATCATGGCGGCGATGGGCAAGGCGATCAGCTCGGTGGTCAAATGCGGACGCAGCAGGCAAGCGGGCGCGATGATGGCGAATGACGCTTCCACATAGCTCCAGCAATTGGTGGGCCAGTGGGCGGCTTTCACGGTGTCCAGGAAGACAGCATCACTGAGCGTTTCCGGATGGGCTTGCGCCTGTTCATAAAAGGCGGCCAAGGCGACGAGTTGGGGCGGGGGAGTCCAGGTGGGCATAGCGCATGATCCAGGCAAAGCCGCGCTGGGCTGGCGGCAAAGGCGGACTGTAGCATGTTCAACCGGCACGCTGAAACACGGCTGGCCCGGGCATAATGCCGGCATCGCTCTCGCCCTTTACTTGAGGAAATCCATGTCGGTCTACGCCATCACCATCCCCTGCTTTGCACAGATGCTGCGCTCCCTGACGACGCTGTTAAACAAAGGCGAAGAACGCGCCCAGGCGCTGGGTTTCGATGCGCAAAACCTGCTCGATGCGCGCCTGGCGCCCGACATGCACACCTTGGCGCGCCAGGTGGAATTTACGTGCACCCAGGCACAGGAAGCCGTGTGCCGGCTGACGCGGCAAGCACTACCCCAGCTCGCCACGCCCGCCAACCTGCCGCAAGCCAGGGCACTGATCGACGACACCTTGGCAATGCTCGCTGCGGCGGACCGTGCAGCGGTCGACGCTGGCGCAGAGCGGCAAGTATCGATCACCTTGGCCGGCGACCTGACCTTCGACATGACGGGCCAGGAATACGCCGTCAACTGGGCCACGCCGCAATTCTATTTTCACATGGTGACGGCCTACAACATCCTGCGCCATAACGGCGTGCCGCTTGGCAAGGCCGAGTATGTACAGCATATGTTTGCCTATGCACGCCCGGCATAACGACGAGGGCGCGTAAATCCTAAAAGCGCTCGTCGCGCAGCGCCGGCATCACCAGTTCGCGCACGAACGAGGCATTCGACAGGCTCAGCAGCATGCGCACGACGGCGACAACGTCATGCACGGGGATCAGCTCGCCTTCGCCACGCGCGGCAGCGTCCGCCAGCGGCACGGCCAAGCCATCATAGGTATTCAGGTAGCCCAGCTGCAGCGCCGTCACGGCCAGTCCCTGTTCGCGGAAACCTTCGCGCAAGGCGTCGGCAATGCCGTTCAGCGCGAATTTCGACGCGCTGAACGTCACTTCCGGGCGGCCGCTCTGGCGCAAGCCGGACGTCGACCCCGTGAGTATCAGCTGCGGCTTGTCGCTGGCCAGCAAGCGGGGCACGAGGCGCTTGAGCAGCAATATCGTTGCCGTGATGTTGGTATTGACCATGTCGACGATGGCATCGTCCGCATCGCCGAGAAAAGCGTAGTCATCGCTGAACGCCTTTTCTTCCCACACGCCAAGGTTGTAGATCACGGCGTCCAGGGCGGCAGGCGCTTCGCGCGCGATGCGTTCGACGGCCTCGGCGGGTGCCGCCAGGTCCGCCGCGATCCATTGCAGCTGCGTACCCTGGCCGGCAGGCAAGTCGGCGGGTTGCTGACGCGATACGCCGATGACGGCATGTCCGTCCACGAGCAAACCGTCGACCAGTGCGCGTCCCAGGCCCCGGCTGGCGCCCACGATCATGATGTTCATGCAGTATCCTTTCCAATGAAGTCAACGCTGATGATAGCGGCGTTGTATTAAGCACAGCTGAGGCTGCTCCCCCTACCCGCGCGCCTGTCACAGCATTTACTCACGCGGCGGAAATGCGTATGCTAGCTCTGGCAATCTCCGATAACACACAAGAACGAGACACATGCCTACTTCCAACACCGCCGCAATCAACGCCGCAAGCCGTCCCCTCACCCAGCAAGACTACAAAACCCTGTCGCTGGCCGCCCTCGGTGGCGCGCTGGAATTCTACGATTTCATCATCTTCGTCTTCTTTGCCAACGCCATCGGCCAGTTGTTCTTCCCACCGGAAATGCCGGAATGGCTGCGCTTGCTGCAAACCTTCGGCATCTTTGCCGCCGGCTACGTCGTGCGTCCGCTGGGCGGCATCGTCATGGCCCACTTCGGCGACTTGCTCGGCCGCAAGCGCATGTTTACTCTCTCCATCCTGATGATGGCCGTGCCGACACTGCTGATCGGCCTGCTGCCAACATATGCCACCATCGGCCTGGCCGCCCCGCTGCTGCTGCTGTTGATGCGCATCTTCCAGGGCGCGGCCGTGGGCGGCGAAGTGCCGGGCGCCTGGGTGTTTGTGTCCGAACACGTGCCGAGCCGTTTCACGGGCTTTGCCTGCGGCGTGCTGACGGCCGGGCTGACCGTCGGCATCCTGCTCGGTTCGCTCGTCGCGACGGGCTTGAACACCGTCTACACGCCGGCAGAAATCACCGATGGCGCCTGGCGCTATCCATTCCTGCTGGGCGGCATCTTCGGCTTTGGCGCCATGTATCTGCGCCGCTGGCTGCATGAAACACCGGTGTTTGCGGAAATGCAGCAGCGCAAGGCACTGGCCACGGAAATGCCCTTGAAATCCGTGCTGCGCAGCCACCGCGGCGCCGTCGTCGTCTCGATGCTGCTGACGTGGATGCTGTCGGCCGGCATCGTCGTCGTCATTCTGATGACGCCTGCCCTGCTGCAAAAGATCCACCACATCGCGCCGCGCACCACCCTGGTCGCCAATACCGTAGCAACACTGTGCCTGGCCTTCGGCTGCATCATCGCCGGCATGCTGGCCGACCGCCTGGGCGGCAAACGCGTGATCTTCGTCGGCTCCGTGCTGCTGGCCATCAGTACGTATATCTTCTACACCACCGTCGGCACCCGCCCCGACCTGCTGCTGCCCCTGTACGCGATGACGGGCCTGTTCGTCGGCGTCGTCGGCGCCGTGCCCTACGTGCTGGTGCAAGCGTTCCCGGCCCAGGTGCGCTTCTCCGGGCTGTCGTTCTCCTACAATTTGTCGTACGCGATTTTTGGCGGCCTGACGCCCGTGGTCGTGACCCTGATGCTGAAGAACAACGTGCTGGGCCCTGCCTATTATGTAATCGGCGTGTGCGTGGTGGGCATGCTGACGGCGCTGTTCATCAAGGATCAACGGCAGACCGTGGGGCGCTAGATCCGCTAGCCTCCGGCAATCACTCCGGCACTATCCCCCAGGCAGGCGCCAAGTGCGCCTGCCATCCATTCCAGGCTACCAACATGCATGCCCACCATCCCGCACTGATCATCATCGACATGCAACAAGGCATGGCCAGCCCCGCTGCCGGAAGCCGCAACAATCCCGCTGCGGAACACCAGATTGCCACCCTGCTGCAAGCATGGCGCGCGGCGGACGCCACCGTCGTGCATGTGCGCCACATTTCCAGAACGCCAGGCTCGCCCTTCTGGCCGGGCCAGCCCGGCGTGGAATTTCAGGTAGCGCTGGCGCCTTTGCCGGAGGAGCATGTCGTGGAGAAAAATGTGCCCGATGCCTTCATCCACTCGGGACTGGAACGCTGGCTGCGCGTGCGCAGCATCAGCAAGCTCGTCATCGTAGGCGTCAGCACCAACAATTCCGTGGAGTCGAGCGCGCGCACGGCGGGCAATCTGGGCTTTGCCACGCAAGTTGTCGCCGATGCGTGTTTTGCATTTGCGCAAGTCGATTATGCGGGCACGCCGAGAACGGCGGACGAGGTGCATGCGATGGCGCTGGCCAATTTGCAAGGCGAGTATGCGCAAGTGGTGACAGCTGCGGACGTAATCGATGCACTGTCCCGCCCCTGACCTGCGCCGGCGTCCCATCTTGACTACCAGGTTGTTGCCGGCACACGACATTCACGCTGGAACAGCCTTCCCCGCAAGGCCTCCCGCCCATTCCCTGCAGACATGCACAAGCTTGCGCCACCTTCGGGTGGCTTTTTTTCGTCCCGATTTGTCGCGCTGCACCAAATTCTGAAAAGACGTTTCACATCGCGGAATTTCCGACAGCAGACTCAGCCAGCAATGCTCTCACTTTTTGAAAATTCATTTCATATCATGAAAAATAATAATTAATACCATTAAAAACAAAGACTTAATTTAAGTTATATGTCTTATATAAGACTTGAACATCGACACGGATAAGCCTACTATTTAGTCATGCAGTTCGCATCGACACAGCGGCGCACTCGACGATTTTCTCAAACTTAGTTTTTCTTTAGGAGATACACATGTCCCAATATCAAGACGACATCAAGGCTGTTGCCGGTTTGAAAGACCAACAAGGTAGCGCCTGGAACGCCATCAATCCCGAGTCCGCCGCCCGCATGCGCGCCCAGAACAAGTTCAAGACGGGCCTGGACATCGCCAAGTACACGGCGAAGATCATGCGCAACGACATGGCCGCCTACGATGCGGACCCATCCAAGTACACCCAATCGCTCGGCTGCTGGCACGGTTTCATCGGTCAACAGAAGATGATCTCGATCAAGAAGCACTTCAACAGCACCGACCGCCGCTACCTCTACCTGTCCGGCTGGATGGTCGCCGCCCTGCGCTCCGAGTTCGGCCCGTTGCCAGACCAGTCGATGCATGAAAAAACCGCCGTCACCAGCTTGATCCGCGAGCTGTACACCTTCCTGCGCCAGGCCGATGCCCGCGAACTGGGCGGCCTGTTCCGCCAGCTGGACGCGGCTCAAGGTGCTGAGAAGCAAGCCATCCAGGCCAAGATCGACGGCCACGTCACCCACGTCGTGCCCATCATCGCCGACATCGACGCCGGTTTCGGCAATGCCGAAGCGACCTATCTGCTGGCGAAACAATTCATCGAAGCGGGCGCCTGCTGCATCCAGATCGAAAACCAGGTGTCCGACGAGAAACAATGCGGCCACCAGGACGGTAAAGTCACGGTGCCGCACGAAGACTTCCTGGCCAAGATCCGCGCCATCCGCTACGCCTTCCTGGAACTGGGCGTGGACGACGGCATCATCGTCGCCCGCACCGACTCGCTGGGCGCCGGCCTGACCAAGCAGATCGCCGTTACCAATGAACCAGGCGACCTGGGCGACCAATACAACTCCTTCCTCGACTGCGAAGAAGTGTCGGCCGACGCGCTGGGCAATGGCGACGTCATCATCAAGCGCGAAGGCAAGCTGCTGCGTCCTAAACGCCTGCCGAGCAACCTGTTCCAGTTCCGCGCCGGTTCCGGCGAAGAGCGTTGCGTGCTCGACTGCATCACCTCCTTGCAAAACGGCGCCGACCTGCTGTGGATCGAAACGGAAAAACCGCATATCGCGCAAATTGGCGGCATGGTCAGCGAAATCCGCAAGGTCATCCCGAACGCCAAGCTGGTGTACAACAACAGCCCGTCGTTCAACTGGACCCTGAACTTCCGCCAGCAAATCTTCGACGGCATGAAAACGGCAGGCAAGGACGTGTCCGCCTATGACCGTGCCCAGCTGATGAGCGTGGAGTACGACCAGACGGAACTGGCGATCGCCGCCGACGAGAAGATCCGCACCTTCCAGGCCGACTCGGCCCGCGAAGCCGGCATCTTCCACCACCTGATCACCCTGCCGACCTATCACACGGCAGCCTTGTCGACAGACAACCTGGCCAAGGAATACTTCGGCGACCAGGGCATGCTGGGCTACGTGGCCGGCGTGCAGCGCAAGGAAATCCGCCAGGGCATCGCCTGCGTGAAACATCAAAACATGTCCGGCTCGGACATCGGCGACGATCACAAGGATTACTTCAGCGGCGAAGCGGCGCTGAAGGCGGCTGGTAAAGACAACACCATGAACCAGTTCTGAGCTTTTGGATTGGCTGTAAAGTGAAAAACCCGCTTCGGCGGGCTTTTTTGCGTCTGCGTTGTTGGCAGGCGGCAGTTTTGTTGTTTTGTAGGTCGGCTTAGCGGAACGCGTAAGCCGACATGCATGGCCACAGGCTAGGATTGGCGGGTTGCTTGTTGAGTGCAAAAACCCGCTTCCGTGATCTTTTTGTATTTTGAATCCTGGTCTCGCAGCGACTATGCTGAAACACACGCTCAGCTCAATCACAGGGAGCAGCCATGCATATCCCCGTTGTCATTTTCAAAGATACCGGTAGCGTGTACGGCGTGAACGTCCCCGACATCCAAGGTGTCCACTCCTGGGGCGATAGCGTGGAAGACGCGCTCAACAACGTTCTGACCGCCATCACCAGCCACATCGAGACATTTGCTGGAGCTAGGCGAACCCGTGGAAATCACGCAAAGCAAGATTGTAACCCTGCAGGCAAATCCTGATCATGCGGGAGGGATGTGGGCGCTGGTCCAGCTCGACCTTGAAACACTCGATAGCAAATCGTGAGGAAGCCTGCAGCTGCGCCAAGCGATAGCGCCGATACCAAAATCACTTAACGGCAATCGATATCGATCTCATTCTGCCCAGCCTTGCTGCCCTTCCGGTAAGTCAATTCACAAACGCTGACACTGTCATCCATGCGCCTCGACAGCGTTACTTCACCATGCACGCCGTAGCTGCATTGCAGCCACTTGCCGTCCGGATAGCGGCCTTCCAGACGGTAGCTGAGCGTCGTTTGCCCTTTCCTCTTGCGCTCCGCGCTGGGCACAAGCTGCCCCCTGCGCTCCGGTGCACCATCGATGGGCGATGCGGCGTTCAGGTAGAGGGGGCCGTCAATATACGGTGTCCAACCGGACGGTACGGCAGTCAGGCTGATCGATGTCGCAGGCACGCTCGCCGGGCAAGCGAGAGGGGCGGCCATCGCACCTTGCGTGAACACAGGGAAAATGCAGCAGGCGGCGCTGATCAACAAACGTTGATATTGCATGGACACCCCTATTCAATGACGAAAAAAGCGTCGGCATTGTTGCTGGGATCGATATGCAAGCCATTCTTGTACTGGCCTTTGGAGCGCAAGGTTCGAGAAGTCACGATGCCCAGGCGCTTGCCTGTCCACTGATCCATGACGAGGATACCGTCCAGGGTCTGCCCCATATACAGGGCCGCGTGATTGCCTTGCGGATGATTCGCATACTTGCCGTTGATGAACGTGGCAATGGCCGTGCCCTTGCGCAGTAGCCGATTTCCCAGCACGGCCTCCCCTTGCTTCCAGACCAGTGTGGCAGGCGCGCCCGCGTAGTGGCGGACCAAGGTGGCGCATTGATGGTTGCCGACCATGGTGGTTTTTTCCAGATCGTCGACTTTGGTGTAGGTGTAGGGCATGGGGCTCTCCGGGGTTGGTGGGAGAGGCTTACGATACATGGGGGAAACTATGGGGGGATTGAGGAGGGACAAGGTTTGCGGGGGAATAATGGTTGCGCAAATTTGATTGCGCTTTTGTATTCGAATGAATACAATGATTTTATAAGACGGTCAAAAAAACCAGAAACTTCAGCAACTGGCTGTCCGAGATCAAGGACGACAGGACAAGGGCAATCATTGCCCAGCACATCGTCCGACTGGAAAGCGGGCTAGGTGACGTGAAACCGGTGGGTGGCGGCGTCCGTGAACTACGCATTAATGTAGGGCCAGGCTGGCGCGTCTACTTCATTGAAGTTGAAGGGTATGTGATCGTGTTGCTCGTTGGAGGCAACAAGAGTACTCAGACCGCCGACATCAAGAAGGCCAGGCAGATGATCAAGGAATTGAAGACGTCTGCCACAAACCCGAAAAAATAATGGCGACCCGAAAAAATACAGGAGGTGCATCATGACTGAACACAACATCACATTGTCCAACCTTGAAGGGCTGGATCTGGAGGACTTCGATCCAGCGGAATACATCACCAGCGATGAAGCAGCCGCAGCCTACATCACGCAAGCACTGGCAACCAACGACGCCGCCATATTTGCCGCCGCCATTGGCGATATCGCCCGTGCGCGCGGCATGAGCGATATCGCCAAGGCGGCGGGATTGGGACGAGAGAGTCTGTACAAGGCACTTCGCCCGAATAGCCAGCCGCGCATGGAGACTATGACCCGCGTTCTGGGTGCGCTTGGGGTGCGGCTGGTGGCGGAGGTTATTGGGCCTGGGAAGCGGGATAAGGTGGATGGGGCTTCCAAAAAAGCGGGGGCTGCAAAACCGCGCTCGCGGGGCAAGCCGGCTGCAGCGAAGCCAGCAGCTGTCTAGGGCTAGGTCTGTCATTCGGCGGACACGGACTGATGCTGTGGACGCCTAAAAGCCTATTAGGCCTTTGTCGGCATGAGTTCATAGTCAATTGGGGAATTCAAAGGATCGGGCCTACCGGCCGCTCCCCTTCGATCCGACCAACTGCTGCCCGTTGCGCGGGCAGCTTCGCACGCCGAGGGCGTGATCAGGCTCTCGACTGAGCTGGCTACTACCGTGCGCAATGCTTCAGCCACTATCCAAATGGCAGACCAATCCCTATGGGTGCTATGGGTGTTAGCTTCATCACATCAAATCTTGCGTCGCTGCCTATCAGGCTTTGACAGAAAAAATTGACGAATTACTTAGATTTGCGAGGCTTCCGGGGACGAAAGTAGTCGACCACCTCCGTTACCCACGAAGGTATCCCCACCGAATTTTCAGCCACATATTGGCGAGCAAATTTGACTTTATTATCATCTTTATCAAAATACTCTTCCATCATTTTTTTAGTGGCAAGAGGTCCCAAATCCAAATGTCCAAAGACAGAGGCTGAGCTAGCATTTATTGTGGCAGACGATATAATTTCCTTGATTACTTGATTGGAACCCAAACTATCCAGCCGAGAGGCTGTATCAACAAAATGATCCGCGTTCAAAGCTTGTTCGATTTCCGTAGCAGGAGAACTTCTTTGATCATCTACATTAACAAGTATACAATCATCAACCAAGGGTTCATAAATAATTCTGCTAAATTGAATTGATACACTTTTTGGTTTTAAAACAATCGCTTCCAACCTCGCATCAGTATCTACCAAACATAATACTTTTCCAGTCGCTCTATATGCAGGATCATTCAAAGGTTGCCACAAATATTCATATGTCCTGCGAACTTCTTTGCAACCACCGAGTGGAAGAATTCTTAGGTTGTCTTTCTCGATCAAATCAGCCAAATAATATTCCAGATAGATCTTATCAGACAAACCTTCACAGAGGATCCAGTTGTAGGGAGTTGTCCTTATCGCCGAAGAAACAATCGACTGAATCATATCATTATAGCTTTTAAGCTCAACATCTAAACTTATAGGTGCAATTGCGCCTTTTAATTTGTGTTTAATTTGCTCACGGAAATTATACAGATCAAAAGAATAAAATGTGTTTTTTTCGTTTTCTTGACTAATGGCATGCGCAACCCCATTTTGAACAATTGGTAAAAATCCGTACCAATGTGTAGTGACTAACACTTGGGTTGGAGGAGAGGTAATTCCGGGTATAGCTGCAAGCTTTGCGAATTGGTCATGGCAAGCTGAAGTATGTAAGGATGCATCCGGCTCATCAATAGCTAGAATGACTGTATGACTCCTTGATGCGCTTCGAGCCAATAAGGAGTAAGAGAGATCTATTAATGCCCGCCTCTTTTCTCCAGCACTCATCTCCCTGACCGGAATAGAGTGACCTTTCTGTTTTCCATGCAATATTTTTATTGAAAAGTAAGCCTCAAAAACCTTCTCCACTAGATCATTCATAGTAAGTTTATTTTTATAAGATCCTTTATATTCATAATTTTTAAGGCTATTACCAATCTCACTTACAAACTGTTGCAGCGAAGTATTTATTATGGCAACCGTACCGGAACCAATAGCTTTCTGAATTTTCTCCTTTATATCCTCATCCAAAAGTTTTTGCACGTGCCGAGATTCAATTGCTGAAAACAGGTTAGCATCAGCCTCCACAGGAATATAAAAATATGCATATAAACTAACAACTTCAGATAGCAAATCATTGATTTCAGACTCGCCAATAGACAGCTCATCAAAAATTTTTATAAGAGCAGGATCTTTTCCAAATGACGCGATAAATCCGCCATTCCTTCCATATTGCTTTCCTAGTGATAGTAAATAATGCGATACATGGCTATATCCACTTTTTACAAGGTTCGCACGTATATCGTAGAAATCGGTATGCGCATCGACTGTTCTGTAGTTAGTAGTCCACAAGTACGAACTAAGCGCGTCGGCAGCTTCAACATTTCTCAACATATCCCTAGGCACTAAAAATATTGGCATTATGAAAGGTGCTTTTTCATCGCCAGATATTCCTCCTTCCGACTTAGCTTGTACGTTGATACTCCAGTCACCACCATTAAAAAATTTATCTAAAGCATCCAAGATTGAGCTCTTTCCGCTTCCATTCGCTCCCAGATACGCGGAAAATCCAGCTCCTGCACTAATAGGAATAAAATTAATTGCACGATAAATTTTATAGTGACGCAAAAACAGTCCAACCAGCATGTGCCCCTCCGGGAATTTTATGGTAACTTAGTGTAATGCAATTTTTGTTATGAATCCACTGCAATTAACATCAAAACGATCTTCATGATGACCTGTAAAAATACAATAGATTACAGTAAATATTACAACGACTCCCAACCTCGCATAGTTCTACGACTTACTTCTGCGGCTATAGTTTTTATCGGATTTTTCGGCCAAGTAGCAAGATGAAATTTATTGTGAATTCAGCTCTAAAGCCTTTCATCACGGGTCCGAGCCGGGATCAGGGCACGACCCGCGACCCGGGGTCAGGTCCACCGTTACGACACGGCCCCAACCATGTCAGTTTCAGCCTAAAAAACACTGCACTACCTTAGTAAGCATACACATTGACGTATATCATATCCGGCATAACGAGAACATTCCGACTTGATTTTCGGACCTATTTCATCCGTTACTTTAGGATAGAAAAGTAGTCTGAATACGATCATTTCTCGCTATCTGACACTACTTTGTAAGTTATTGACTGATTTGTGGCACTGACGATATCAAGCGTAAATCGCATAAACTTTATAGTTTTCGAAGTACTCAAGTCGTACTCGACGTTTTGGAAAAATGCTGGCGCCGCCATCCCGCCTCGATATTCTCGATAGGCGACTTTAATAATATCCCCCGACCTACCGGAGTAAAGTAGCTCCCGGCGAATATAGTCCTCTGACGCCACCTTCGAAACCTGCCAGCCGTCTGGGGAGTTTAGAATCCCAACCCAGGTTCTCACGGTCCTTTCTGAGCCATTTTGATCGACTAGAAAAGCATCCCCTATTGTCGCAGTCTTTGTCTCGCCCACTCTATATGATTTGAATACTTTGCTCTCTAAAGTAGTTGATGCGCACCCCGCTAATACAAGCATGGCAAACATTACTGTAGCCGTTTTTAGTTTTCGCATCACTACTCCTAGAGCCGGCATCCGCACGTGCCGTTCGCAATTCGAGTATAGGCTTTATCTACTTAGCAGTCCCCCTAAATGTGAGAATATAGCGTAAGGCGCGTGCCTGGCTTAACACGCGGTGCTGGGGGCAAGTCACCATTTGCATACAAACTAAGGAAAGGGCAGGGGTCAGGCCCGCAATTCGGACACGAAACTTATGCGCTGGACGCTGTGGAAGCTTGCTCAGTCGAACCCTAATTAGAACCACGAACGCGCGCCGCAGGCGCGCGAGGCTGCCGCGCAGCGGCAGCAGTTGGTCGATTCGGAGAGGGCCGGGCCGGTAGGCCCGACCCTTCGAATCCCCCGCGCACGCCCCGCAGGGGGCGTGCTTCTCTCCGCGTACAGACGAAAAAAAAGCTACCCGAGGGTAGCTTTTTCTTTTTTCGTCTGTGGCGGAGAGGGGGATTCAAATCCAATGCCAGGACCCGCATATATCCTAGACTATGGCAATTTGAAATTTCAACATAACCCAAAACATCCCCCTCCATTAACCGATCAGAAGGCACCAGCTCTACCATTACGTTTCACGCGCGAAGGCCTATATTTTCACGGGTTTGACCGCTTCTGGCAACATTGCGGGGGCTTCCAATGACCGATTTCACCGAGGTGTAATGGCAACAAATGTCAACCGTCGTGATACGGGTGCGGGGGTAATATCGTCACCACTAACACATGAAAGTCAGAAAATCACTTAGTCCCGTCCACTCATCCAATCTGGCTCTAATTCGTCCAGATAAAAATGCAAGGAATTAGGTTCAATCTCCCATTTCATATCCTCTGGATCTGTTGATTTGTTCGGGATTCGTAAAACCACGGAAACTGAAACATCGAAATCTTGCACAATACTGCCACCTCCCATAGAAATATACTCTCGATCAACAGAGTCCCATTTCTGAAACGAAAAATTAGCCTTATATTCACCCGAAACTTGCAAAGCAAAAATAACAGAAACAGCTTCTTCATCAATATCAGTTACGACTATAGTGTTAGGCCCATCCACAAACTCGCATTTTTTCAACTCCACTTCTGAATCGTCTTCCTCACATTGAAATTGTGATTCGATGTCACTGGTAACATGATCAACCCAATCAAAATCCCTAATTTCCTCTTCAATTTGTGAAAAAATTTCTGACTCAGGATCGTTTAGCATCCCTCTTAATTCCTCAATTACACTTTTAACCGCTTCATCTGGTGTTTGAAATAACGCTAACGCTGTGGCAAGATCCGTTACAAGATGTAGTTTATCAGACTCTTCACAAAACGTTGCCCAATCAGCATCTCGCGAAACCACTACTAACTCTGTTCCCTCATCCGTTGCCCATCCTGCTAAACTCAATAAAGCAATTGCATCGGGAAATTCACTTTTTTTCAGATTCTCACGATGGAATGGTGGATTCGCATTGAAATAGCATCTCAGGACATCACTTACATTAATATGATCATCTGCGCTAACAACAATAGCTTTTGATTCATGCAAAAACTTCTCGACCTGCATTTCACATAGATCAGAAGAGCTAGGCAGTTCATGAAATTTATCTTTTACTTCCTGAACATAAACCTGATCAAAACCTACGAAGTCGGCCGCATCAACCATATCACGTCCAAATCTTTCTTTTTTTGTAGTGATTGAGCTAGTTAAATGCCTAGAAATTTCCCTCAAAACGATTTCAGAAATTACCAATTTTGCAGGATGACGACCAAATTGTTGTAATTGCGAAAAAAGTCCTCTATCAAGCCTCATTCCACTATCATCGAATACTGTGGTATCAATGCTTATTGCCGATATGATTTTTTTCTGTATACGTATTTTTATTTCTGAATAGTCAACAACAAATGGCAATCTAGCAGTTTGGATTTTTTTCATGGCCAATAATTATATGTCTAGAATTTTAATTAAATTCCGGAATTTAAATCTTCTCCATCATCCTCATCACTAAAATTTGGGATGAATTTTGCATGCGCTCTCTGTAAATAAGCTTTGGAACTATCTCTATCTGCTTCATATGATAGTTGCTCATTCACAAATCTCAATCGAGATCTTGCATCATTGATAACCTCAGCCCACTCTTTGACCCACACAGTAATGTTTAACTCAGCATCATCGAAAACCTGCCCCTTGGGACGGCCCCGCTGATTAGCTTCACGTTTTGCATATGCATCCATTTCGTTTGAAATAGCTACAAATGTCCAGGTGGCTGGAACACCAGCAAATCGCTCGTCACTGGCAACGGCAATTGCATATTTTTTTATTTGCGTCAACACATCATCGTTAATTTTCTGTGATGGCCTTTTTAATTCCACAATTAAATAATCATATTGACCATTTCTGGGCTGCACAACCTTCTGCAACATTAGATCAACGCGTCCAGTCTTCCCATCGCCAACCTCAACAGCTTTGGCGTCGTCTGTACGAGGACCTAATTTCGATAAGTGCTTACGCAACACTTCTTCCAAACGTTGCTCACTTCCAGCGAGAGAAAACTCCTCATGGAAGAGCCAAGCCTCAGTTTCAAGAATTTTATGCAACTGATCCCGTTCAAGCAGCTTCTTCTTACTTTCTTTATCAAAAATTAGGGCCTCAAGACCGTTTAGCATATCGAGTCTATTAGCAACTATTTTGGCGGAACTTATAATTGAAGATAGAGGTGTTTTTTCAAGAAGAAGTGCCAAATCATCTTGAGCCTCTTTCTTCAAACCCAAAACCTCTCCGATAATGAACTGTACAGAATCTGGGTTCTGACGGATTGCTTGTGCTAGCAAGAAGAAAGTAAATTTCTTTTGTTTTATATCTGATTCTTCAAACGAAGGAAGATAGCTTTGCACATTTACAGCCAAAATATCAAATACCTGCCGTTCAGCAAATTCAATTGGATCTACATTTTGACTATCTTCATAAGGGTAAATCTTTTCCCTCTTCCACTTTTCTACTATTCTACTTTGACTTGAAGCAAGTCTTCGACGGAAATGCTCCTTCATTTTATTTTTTGCAACACGTACTATAGACTGAACGTCTTCATGAAGATCCGCTAGCGCCAACAGTCCACTCTTGTCTAGTTCCCGAAAATGATCTGACTTTATATATGCAGTAAAATTAAAACCTGGCGCTCTAACCTGCTGCCCAGCTGGAGTTTCATGCAAAGAAATTCCTGAAGAGTCACAAAGATGGACTACTCGTTCGGTAGGAATGCTCCACTCAATAATTACAACGGAAGCAAGCACTTTACGTTCACCACTGAGGTCTATTTCACCTAAGTTGTATTCTTCTCTTTGAATTTGTACTGCTGTGGGGTCAACATTGTTTCCATCATACTCAATTGATGCCTCGGGATATTCAGTTAAAAATACAGCAAATATCTTTGCCAAACTCATTTGAGCTGTTTCGTCTTTTAGAGATCTAAAATCGTTTAGCACGTTGTGAATCGTAACTTCAGTTCCGCATATATCGTTACCCACTTCCGAAACATTTCCGATATCAAAATTGTCTAAGGCATTTGCTTTTCCAATTATTTTATACGAATGCGATTTCTCACCACTTTTGTACGTCGTTGCCCACTCAACTTGACTACCTAAAGCAAACGCCTTAAAGCGGCCTTTACCATTTTTACCATGAAGCGAGCGACCGTCTTGGCGAACAGCTGCCTTTTTCCACGAGTCCCCTAAGCTACCAAATAACTTATCTGCTTCAGAGAATATAATTCCTTGACCATAATCGCGTACACGAACAGATTCAAGTCCGTTCATTTCATTAATATCCAAGAAAATTTCAACCTTGTTGGACTTTGCGTCAAACCCATTCCAAATAAGCTCAGCCAACGCAGCAATAGGTCTTGCCGATGTTAATGACTGAATGAAATCTTTTTTTGCCGTAACTTGAATAGTTCCCATGCACTGATTACTTTCAATTTAAAAATTATTTAACACTTACTAGAGAGACGAAGCGCAACATTGTCTTATTAGACCTCAGTAGCTTTTTATTTAGGTTCCTCGCCAAGCCGCTAGTGCAATATATTAATATTACAAAAATCAGCACATGCCCTTACAGACTTCTAGCATGCCATACTGGCATAGATCCTTTGAAGCCTACCAGAATAGCGCATAAAGTAGTACATACCCTCGATGGTTGCTGCGATCCTGCATCTCACAGGTTTTAAGTTTTTTCACTTTCATATCTAGTTCGCGGCGATCTTCATCGGATAGCTACACTGCCTCCATCCTAATTCTAGAAGCGATGTACAGAAAATACCTACTCTAGTCTACGAAAAATGACAACATTTGTCGACAGAAGATTCTTGCTAAATCCGACGCAGGAGCAAGAATAAAATATATGATGGTTAAAATATCATTATTTCCTCACAATAAGAAGTGTTCAACCATGCTCAAAATCCGATCTAACACCGCTAAAAACTATTTTAGTTCGACACATCGCGTCGACACATTGACATCATTAATTTCATGATGGCGATATATTTAGTAAATTTTAAGCTATTTTTCGTCATTTGCACGACGCTTACACGTTCAACAAAAAGAATTTTGTTTGTTACATTTGGATAGTATTTCTAAAACCGCGTAAAGTATGATCTGCAAGTACACTACAGCAAAAATACCTACTTGTGTATCGAGAATACACTGTGAAGATCACCGAACTGCAAGAAATTGCGGTAGCCGCAGCTATGCCCCGCACCCTAGATGCGAAAGAAAAAATCACCTCCTTCACGAAGAAATATAGTTTTAACATCGACGACGTCAAAATACAAAAACGGAGACTATCAAGGCCGATGATCCAGTAAAGTATAGCAATGATGAGGCTAGCGATACTTGGACAGTCCTGGAGCGTCCACAAGAAGGTGTCAAAGAAATATAGGATCAGTCCCTGACAAGATAATTGATAGATTTGTGCAATATGCCGAATGATTTTTTTGATAGCGTTAAATATTTAATTTCTCAACAGATTTTTATTTCTTTAAGGTATGGTCTTATTTATGCATGAGCACATTGTCGCTATTAATTTAGCTAAAGAAAATGAAGGTCGCTCCTTAAACGAAGCGGATACACGCCATCAGGTTATAAATCGAATTATCCATGATGTATTAGGATGGCCGGAAAACCATACCGCTCTTGAGAAGGCAGTTAATTCTGGTTATTGTGACTACGTATTGAAAAAGGCCTCTGGCCAAATTGCAATTGTAATAGAAGCTAAGCGAGAAGGACTTTATTTCTCAATTCCTATTACTGCTCGAACTGGTCAAGATGTCGGCCACATCTCGATTCGCACACTCATGACAGATAAGAACGTTAGCTCAGCCATCTTGCAGGTAAGAAATTACTGCTTAGATCTTGGCTGCTCCTATGGAGCCATAACCAACGGACATGAATGGATAATTTTTAGGGCTTTCGAACAAGGGATTGACTGGAAATCATTACGCGCTTTTGTGATACCTAGCCTTGACGGATTTTCCAGCTCATTTACACAAATATTTAACTCTTTATCTTATAGATGTGTTAGTTACGATGGCTCCCTAAATTCTTTACTGTCTAGAAGCATTCAAGAAAACAGAGAAACATATCGACCAGGCTTTGAAATACCAGCGTACGCACGTGCTATTCAACCAAATAAATATGTTCAGCAATTGCGCCCAATAGCTGATCGATATTTTGGAGTAATTGACGAAACTCATTTAGATTTCATGGATGCATGCTATGTCTCCGATAGGGAATATGAGAATGCATTTCGTTCTGCTCAATCACTTCTCACAGATTCCTTAACTCCATACTTAGAAGAATACGGAATTAAACAAATAACTAATGATGATGGAGGAGGTGCATTTGGGAATCGTATTGAAAAAAGCATCTTGGAGAGGCGCGGAGATGTCGTAGTTCTCTTCGGTGGAAAGGGAATTGGAAAATCAACTTTCCTACGTAAATTACTCTTTGTTCGACAGCCGCAAATATTAAGAAAGAATGCTGTCACAATAATAATTGATCTGCTTTCCACACCCGAAGAATTAGGCCAGGTACATAATCAAATATGGCAGAAGTTAGTCGCAGGACTTGATATAAATAAGATCCTAGATGGAAACAGAGATAATCTATTGCGCCTCTTCTCTGATCGTTTTGAAGTAGCTCAGAAACAAGATTTATATGGATTAATCGATGGAAGTGTCGACTATCAGAAATCTTTAAACAATTTAATCGCAGAATGGAAAAAAGACCAAAAATATGTGGCTGAAAGACTAGTAGAATACCTTCGCTCAATACACAAAGGTGCTGTGGTAGTCATTGACAACACCGATCAGTACGGAAGAAAATTACAGGAACATTGCTTTTCCACCGCACATGAAATTGCGGCATCTCTTAAATGCCTTACTATCGTGTCAATGCGAGAGGAAAGATTTTATGCATCGTCAATCCATGGAGTGTTAGACGCTTACCAAAACTCTGGGTTCCACTTAAGTTCGCCCCCTCCCCATAGTGTTTTCATTAAAAGACTAGAGTATGTTAAGAAACTACTATCTGCTGATCTCATTAGTCGCCACATTGGCGGGATAGATGCAAATGACGATGTTAGAAAAACCATTCGAAGTTTAGTTGTTAGTTTTGAGAAAGAATTTCGCAATCCAAATTCCCATTTAGCTAGTTTTTTGACGGCTTGCGCCCACGGGAATATTCGTTTAGCCTTAGAACTATTTAGGGGGATGTTAATTTCTAGGTATACCAATATCGAAGAGATTACCTCGTCAAATACATGGAAATGGCAAATTCATCAAGTACTAAAGCCGGTGATGATACCGAATCGCTTTTTTTACGATGAGACGCAGAGTCATGTTCCGAATATTTTCCAACTGCGATCCAAAATTAGATCGTCGCATTTTACTGCTCTTCGGGTACTACGCCCGCTATCAAAATTAAATGAAATACAAGGTACTGCTTTTCAACCAATATCATCAATAATTATTGATTTCTCCAATCGTTTTCAGATGGATGAAGACTTCCGATTAAGTTGTGATATGCTTCTTAAATATGGGCTAATCGAATCAAGCAATCGGATCGACGAGTTCAATGACGATATTGACGGCCTCAGAATTACGGCATACGGTAACTATATTTATAACGATTTAATAAAGGCATTTACATATATAGAATTGGTATCGACTGATACTGCGGTATTTGATTCCCGGATTTCAGCGGAACTGGCGTCGCTCTCCATAGAGGAATATGGTTTATGGGAAGGATCTTGGGTGGATGTGCAAAAGCGACTTGAACGCGTAGAAACTCGTTTAAAAAAAGCCGACGAATTTGTCCGTTACTTAGAAGCAGAAGAGGAAAGAGAGGTTGATGATTTTGGTTTGACCCCAGAGGAGCGTTTTACTCCTGGAATACGTATTAGCCTGGATGACGAAAGTGAAAATGTTAGACGTAGTGCAAACCGTCAAATATTTAAGTAAAATAATTTACATATAATATTTATTTCCACTTAGTTGATCATAAAAAATATTTCATCTAACATTTTAAGTTAGATGAAATATTAGACAACAAATGCACAATAAATTACAATTAATTATTTATTTGATTATGCCTCAGCGCATCGATCTCTATCTCTCCCATTGAAAACTCTGCAACGGTCGCCTGAAAAGCCCACTATACAATTCAAGCACACACACAATCCATTGCGTTACGATCTCGACAAGTGCGACAGGTGCTAGCCACATCAATAATACCTTCTAGATACCTCTCACGATGGTAGAGTGTTTCAGATCAAGCAGTTATTGACCTCCCGCTCAAGCGGCTCCACCTCTAGCATCTATACAGCGCTGCTGCCAATGAGCGATTTCGTCAGCGTCCCAGGCAACAGACTTGGGGCCGATGGGAATTGGCGCTGGCAACACGCCTGCCTTCACCTTGCGCCAGATCGTGGCACGTGACCAGCCGGTGGCCTCGATGACCGCAGGCAAGCGGAGGAATTTTTTAGTCGTGGTCATAAGATTCTCCTTCGATTGATGAACAGCAAACAATGGAGAGTCATGCCGACTCTCCGCGATCATTCCGGCAGCGCCAAGGCTGCACTCCTTTGCAACTCTTCTGTTCCATTCGCTACTGCCCTGATACAAGTGAGCGGTCATCTGCCCAGGTAGATGGAAGTGACCTGCTCACGCCCATGCCCCATCTCCGCCGAAATCTTCAGCCGCGCGGCGTGATCTACCAATTTTTGTGAAGCATCCAGCTGCCTCGACGTCGGGCCGCCACTGGCTGGACTCGGTCGGCCAGTCAGCTCGGCATAGCGCCGCTGCGCGTACTCATGGCGCAGACCATGCACACCATGGATGCCAGCCTTGTCGCACTGCGCACGAAAGCGGTTCAACTGGTCCCGATAGCGCAACTGCGCCGGAATCAAGCTGCCTTTGCCCACCAGCGCCTTGGCCGCTTCCAGCATGGCGCGCTGCTGCATGGTGGCAATCGGCACCTCCCGGTATTTGCCGCCCTTGGTCCAGCTATCCTGCAGCCGCAAGACGCTCCCGCCATCGGCCCATCCCGGCTTGATCTTGATGCTTTCCTCGCGCCGCAATCCAAACGCCGCCTGCAACTGCAAGGACATGCGCGTATACGGATCATTCACACGGGTCAGCGTGTCGGCGTCGAGCACCTTCGCCTTCGAGAGATTGGTGACAAACACCCGCTCTACGATGCCGTATTCACCGTTGGTGCGCGCAATGATGTTTTCCTTGCCGATCTTCTCGGCCCACCAGCGCAGGGCGCTCATGCGATTCTTGATGGTTCCAGTACTGACGCCATCCTGCTTCCACTTGTCGAGCAGCGCCGCCACATGCTTCGGTTTCAGGCTGTCCACGCTCATATGCTGGAAGCCCCGTTCCGCCAGGTCGTTGGCGCACAGGTTTAATAGGCGCTCGCGGTCGGCCTGCGTCGCAAAGCTGCCATCCCGGTTGCGGTGACACAGTTGCTTGAGCTGGTAGTTCAGGTCGCGCATGGCAAAGTCATCCTTCCGATCATTGGTTTTCACATCGATGCCGCGTGGTGTAATCCTGTCGGGTAAGTGTTTCTGGCCACCCTCACTGCCTCGGCAGAAAAGGTTGAATCAAGGGCCTCGGGACACCACTCCCGTGTATGCGGTTGCTGTTACTGCCTGCCCGCGCCGCATGCGCGTGTGGCACCGCTGCGCGCTCCCGGAGGAAGCTGCCGCAGCGGGGACCAATCACCCAGGGTCCATGGAGTGCACATCGTGCACGGATCAACTTCAACTAATCAGCCCATTGCGGGCAAAGGACATCGCAGGGCTTGCCTGCGATGCGGGGCGCCTGGCCCCGTCACTGAACACCATCACGCGGTGGAATGCCGCTTGCCGCCTGGGCCTATGCCGTCGGCGGCGCGTCGTCACTGGCAGCACGCCGCCAGTAACGACGCGCGCACGTAGCCATGGCATGCGACGGCATACAAGCCAGCATCGCACTCGCGGTGACGATACTGGCGACTCTGAAGCACATGCGCTGGCGGCAGCCGCGATGGCATCGCATCGCTGGCATTTCTGCTGACGCTGCGGCTTGCGGCAAAGCCATGCTGTGCTTCATACGGTGCGCAACCTCGCGGGGCATGCGAACCAATCAGGGCAGGAGTCTTGCTCCTGTTTGAAGAAGCGCCCACCGGGCGCAATCATCCAGGCAATCCGTCTTGCGGACTGTGGGATATGTAGGCGCTGAAGGCAGCGCTTTATCTTGCCGAGATGTGCATGCTTCTGCATGGCCCGGCGATATATCTAGCAGAAACTGCTATGTATCATGGTGGCGGGTAACGACCGCAACGCCTATGCCGCTAAGCATAGGGACATGCTCGAAGCATGCCCTCGTGGGAGCGATTCCCACATAAGAGAGCTTCATTCTATGCCTGATATCGACGTTTGCAAGTGGTTCGTTTCGTCAAGTGCGCTTTTCGTAGTACGCAGAATTGGGACCCGGTCAAAGACTCCGATAGCTACTGCATGTTGTCGCCCTGGCGACGTACCCGCCTCCTTGACTCCTTCATCGCACTAACCAATTGGTCCATGCTCATACCGTTACGTAAATAACTGGCAGCGAGCGCCGTCGCGACACCCTCCAGCTGACGGGAGACGACCTGCAAACCAGCCTGTTCAATTTGCCGAATGGCTGCTTGCTGGATACTGTGCTGTGCTTCACTGATGGAAATGCGCTGCAATGCCGGAAATAAGGCGGTTTCGAGGTGACGGATAGCGAGCAGGGTCGCCCGCCGGATACTGGTCTGCACATGGCCCCACTCCGGCTCATCGAATATTTCGTCGATTGGAATAGGCTTTGGCAGTGGATGCAATTTTTCTCGATTGAATTCTGTGCGCGGGTCCTGCTGCAGCTCCAGCAGCTGATGCGCTGCAAGCCTGTGTTCGCGGGCTTTGACGATAGAGACTTCGGGATACCTGCCAAAAGTCAGAACGCTTTCGCCACCGCTTTGCTGGCGATACTTCATGCGCCAGACCTTGCTGCCGCTGGGCTGCACTGCGATGTACAGACCAGCCCCATCGGATAGTTTGTATATTTTGTCCTTCGGAGCAGCTTGATTGATAAGCTCATCCGTGAGGCGCAATACATACTTAGACATGGTGCCCTCCTGTTCCGCCATCCCGGCTGAATTCGCCACTGACCAGCGTTAATCTTGGCGTCTGCGGCGGCGCTCCCTTGCCGCTTACGGCATCGATGTAGTCGGCCCAATCCTGCATCATCTTGCGCCGTTCCGCCAGGAACTGCGCCCGGTCATAGGCGCTGGCCACCTTATCCTTTGGTGCATGTGCCAGTTGCCGGTCCACGACTTCATGCCGGTAGCCCAGGCGCTCCTTGATGGTGCTCATGGCCAGCGCCCGGAAGCCATGGCCGGTCATCTTGCCCTTGTATCCCATGCGTCCAAGCGCCACCAGTATCGTGTTATTGCTGATCGGCTTTTCGTGGTCGCGCTGATTCGGGAACAGGTACTTGCTGCGGCCCGTGATCGCGTGCAGTTCGCGCAGCAGCTTCAGCGCCTGGCGCGACAGGCAGACGTGATGGTTGGTCATATCCGGATTGACGGTCAGCTTGCCGCGCTTCATGCGCTGCCATGGAATGATCCACTCGCCGCGCTCCAGGTCGATTTCACTCCAGGGCGTTTCGATCAACTCGCTGGTACGCACAAAGCACAGCAGCATCAGCCGCAGCGCAATGCGCGTCGGCGCGAACATGCGTGCTTCGTTGCGGTCCAGAATGGCCAGGAACTGCGGTAGTTCGTCGGCGTTGATAGCGGCGAAGTGTCCGGCGCGGACGGTCTTCAACACATCCTTCATATCGGTGACCAGATTACTCTCTGTGAATCCGCATTGAATCGCGTAGCTGAAAATTGACGCACATACCGCTTTCTGGCGATGGGCGATTTCGCTTGCGCCGCGCTCCTCGATCTTGCGCAGTGCAGCGATTACATCGAGGTGCTTGAGTTCATCGATGGGCCTGCGGCCAATGGCCGGGAAGATATCTGCCTCCAGCCGTTGCAGGACGTTCTTGGCGGTGCGCTCGCTCCAGGTCGGCACCTTGTTGGCGTGCCACTCGCGGGCAATCTTTTCAAATGTGTTGGCGGCGCGCTCCTTCAATCGCCGCTTGGCGTCATCGCGGTGCTTGCCGGGATCGATCCCTTGCAGCATCAGGCGGCGGGTCTCAAGGCGCTTTTCGCGAGCATGCTGTAGCGTGATTTCCGGATATGGGCCGAAGGTCAGCAGGTTGTCCTTGCCGTTGGCCTGTCGGAACTTGAAGCGCCAGATGCGCGAACCGCTTGGCGTCACCTCGATATACAAGCCGTCGCCATCAAACAGTTTGTACAACTTCTCGCGTGACTTGGCGTTCCTGATACGAGCGTCAGTCAGCGGAGCAATGATCTTGGGCATGATGCACCTCCACGTCAACGTGTTGAAAGAACACTATAGACAAGATGGTGCAAATTAAAAGAGTAGACGATCAAGGGTATGCCGCCGATTCCACATCACCTACCCTAAAAAAAGCGCGATGCATTGAAATGGGCTGACACGACCTGAGACGCCGAAAAACGAAAAAACCGCTTAGAATCAAGGCTCTAAGCGGTTTTTGAGGGACTTCCTGAGACGTCCTGATCTTACTTAATTACTATCCGTGGCGGAGAGAGGGGGATTCGAACCCCCGATAGGCTATGAACCTATACACGCTTTCCAGGCGTGCGACTTCAACCACTCATCCACCTCTCCTGCAGGCAATGTGTCTTACTTACATTGCGTACTATTTCTCGCTTGTCGCGAAGCCGCAGATTATAGCAAAGAATCTACGGACTGCCAAAGTTATTTACCGTGGGGTAAAAGTAGCGCATCTACAGTAACCAAGTAAAGGCCGGGGTCGGACCCGGCGGGTCCGACCCCGGATGCTGGTTTGGGTTTTGGCTATCCAAGCAACATCAGGACGCTTCCTTCAACTGATCCAGAATCGCCGGATTCTCCAGGGTCGACACATCCTGCGTAATCGTCTCGCCCTTGGCCAGCACGCGCAGCAGGCGGCGCATGATTTTGCCGGAGCGGGTTTTGGGCAGGTTGTCGCCGAAACGGATTTCCTTCGGTTTCGCGATCGGGCCGATTTCCTTGCCGACCCAGTTGCGCAGCTCCAGGGCCAGCTTCTTGGCTTCCTCGCCGGTCGGGCGCGCTTGCTTGAGCACCACGAAGGCGCAGATCGATTCGCCTGTCGTGTCGTCCGGACGGCCCACCACGGCGGCCTCGGCCACCAGCGGGTTGGCGACCAGCGCCGATTCGATTTCCATCGTGCCCATGCGGTGGCCCGACACGTTCAAGACGTCATCGATGCGGCCCGTGATCGTGAAGTAGCCGGTGTCCTTGTTGCGGATGGCGCCGTCGCCTGCCAGGTACATCTTGCCGCCCAGCTCTTCCGGGAAATAGCTGGACTTGAAACGCTCGGGGTTGTTCCAGATCGTGCGGATCATCGATGGCCATGGGCGCTTCACCACCAGGATACCGCCCTGGCCGTTCGGCACGTCCTGGCCCGCTTCGTCGACGATGGCGGCCATGATGCCGGGCAATGGCAAGGTGCAGGAACCGGGGACCATTGGCGTCGCGCCAGGCAATGGCGTGATCATGTGGCCGCCCGTTTCCGTTTGCCAGAAGGTATCGACGATCGGGCATTTCTCGCCGCCGATGTTTTTGTAGTACCACATCCACGCTTCCGGATTGATCGGCTCGCCGACCGTGCCCAGCAGGCGCAGGCTCGTCAGGTCGTAGTTGCTTGGGTGGACTTTCGGGTCCACGTCGGCCGCCTTGATCAGCGAACGGATGGCCGTTGGCGCCGTGTAGAAAATGCTGACGTTGTGCTTCTTGATGGTTTCCCAGAAACGGCCCGCGTTCGGGTAGGTCGGGATGCCTTCGAACACCACTTGCGTGGCGCCCACGGCCATCGGACCATACGCGATGTAGCTGTGGCCCGTCACCCAGCCGATGTCGGCCGTGCACCAGAACACATCATTCGGCTTGATGTCGAAACTCCACTTCATCGTCAGCGCGGCCCACAGCAGGTAGCCGCCGCTCGAGTGCTGCACGCCCTTCGGCGTGCCCGTCGAGCCGGATGTGTAGAGAATAAACAGTGGATGCTCGGCATCGACCCATTCCGGTTCGCATTGCGCGCTCTGGCCTTCGACCAGCTCGTGCAGCCACGTGTCGCGGCCGGCCACCATCGGCAGGTCGCTGCCCGTGCGTTTATAGACGATGACGTTTTTCACGCAGTCGCAGCCGCCCAGCGCCAGCGCTTCATCGACGATGGATTTCAATGGCAGCTTCTTGCCGCCGCGCAGTTGCTCGTCGCCCGTGATGACGGCCACGGCACCCGCGTCAATGATGCGTTCCTGCAAGGATTTGGCCGAGAAGCCGCCGAACACGACGGAGTGGGTGGCGCCGATGCGCGCACACGCTTGCATGGCAGCCACGCCTTCGACGGACATCGACATATAGATGATGACGCGGTCGCCCTTGGCGATACCCTTGGATTTCAGGCCGTTGGCGAACTTGCAGACTTTTTCGTGCAGTTCTTTATAGGTGGCCTTGGTGACGGTGCCGTCGTCCGCTTCGAAGATGATGGCCGTCTTGTCGCCCAGGCCATTTTCGATGTTGCGGTCCAGACAGTTGTACGACACGTTCAGCTGGCCGTCTTCGAACCATTTGTAGAATGGGGCATTGTCTTCGTTCAGGGTGCGGGTGAACGGTTTTTTCCAGCTCAGGTTTTCGCGCGCCAGCTTGGCCCAGAAGCCTTCGTAGTCGCGTTCGGCCTCGGCCACCATGGCGCGATAGGCTTCCATGCCGGAAATCGTTGCCTGTGCGGCAAACGCTGCCGACGGGTCAAATACGCGTGACTCTTCTGGTCCCTGCTGCTGTGTGCCCTGCCCTTGGTTCTCTGTAGCGCTCATGCTTGTCTCCAGTGTAGTAATTGTTTGCTAACACGATAGGCCCCATGTCTTACGGACGCCTTACATGTCGCGTTTATGCAGCGTTTTACCCCTATCAAGGCTAACCATAAGCGCCTTCAGCAATAGGAGTCAAGGGGACACCGTACAGTATTTTCGCTGGGAAAATGCATGGTGCGCCGAAGGTTCAATACCACTTTGTGTTTCATCAAACCTAATAATCAGGAGCAAGGCCATGCGCAGTAATCAACAGCAAGTGTAAAATGTCGGGCATGCCAAAAATTGGTATTTACTCCCCCAGGAACCCCCACATGATCGACCACCTACCACCGTCTGCCAAAAATACCAAGCTGCGCCCCCTGTCCGCCTTCATCTTCATGTCGCGCTGGCTGCAGTTGCCGCTGTACCTGGGCCTGATCCTCGCACAATGCGTATATGTCTTCCATTTCTGGGTGGAATTGTCCGACCTGATCGGCGCCGTGTTCGGCAATGATGCAGCCCTGCAGCACGTCCTGACGGCCGTTGCCGTACCAGGCGGCACCCTGCCGACCAAGCTCAACGAAGCGACCATCATGCTGGTGGTATTAGGCCTGATCGATGTGGTGATGATTTCGAACCTGCTGATCATGGTCATTATCGGCGGCTACGAAACCTTCGTTTCGCGCATGCACCTCGATGACCACCCAGACCAGCCGGAGTGGCTGTCGCACGTCAATGCTTCCGTGCTGAAGACGAAATTGGCGATGGCCATCATCGGCATCTCGTCCATCCACCTGCTGAAGACCTTCATCAACGCCAACTCGTACAAGATCGAAGTGATCATCGCGCAAACGGTGATCCACATGGTCTTCATCCTGTCGGCGATGGCGATTGCCTACACGGACCGCATCATGACGGTGACACAGAACCAAGCCAGAGCACCACACTAAAGAAACAAGCCCATGGCTGCCAGCGGCGGCCATGGGCTTTCAGCAAAGAGTCTTACCCTTCTTATCCACCGCGAGAACACCATGACTGTCATAAAGCAAGAAGACCTGATCGAATCCGTCGCCGCAGCGTTGCAGTACATTAGCTACTACCACCCTGCTGATTACATCGAGCACCTGGCGCGCGCCTACGCGGCCGAGCAAAGCCCGGCGGCAAAAGATGCGATCGCGCAAATCCTGACCAACTCGCGCATGTGCGCGGAAGGCAAGCGTCCTATCTGCCAGGACACGGGTATCGTCAACGTCTTCCTGAAAATCGGCATGGGCGTGCGCTTCGAAGGCTTCTCCGGCACCGTCACCGACGCCGTCAACGAAGGCGTGCGCCGCGCCTACAACTTCGACGACAACAAGCTGCGCGCCTCCATCGTGGCCGACCCGCATTTCGACCGCAAGAACACCAAGGACAACACGCCAGCCGTCGTGCACATGGAACTGGTTGAAGGCAATACCGTCGACGTGAAAGTGGCTGCCAAAGGCGGTGGTTCGGAAAACAAGTCCAAGATGATCATGATGAACCCGTCCGACTCGCTGGTCGACTGGGTCATGAAAACCGTGCCGACCATGGGCGCCGGCTGGTGCCCGCCTGGCATGCTGGGCATCGGCATCGGCGGCACGGCCGAAAAAGCCATGCTGATGGCAAAAGAAGTGTTGATGGAAGACATCGACATGTTTGAGCTGAAACAACGCGGTCCGCAAAACAAGCTGGAAGAACTGCGTATCGAGCTGTGCGACAAGATCAACTCGCTGGGCATCGGCGCGCAAGGCCTGGGCGGCTTGACGACCGTGCTTGACGTGAAAATCATGATGCACCCGACGCATGCCGCGTCGAAGCCCGTCGCCATGATCCCGAACTGCGCCGCCACGCGCCACGGCCACTTCGTGCTGGACGGCTCGGGCCCTGCCTACATGGAACCGCCATCGCTGTCGTCGTGGCCGGAAGTGCACTGGACGCCGGATACGGAAAAATCCAAGCGCGTCGACCTCAACACCCTCACAAAAGAAGAAGTCGCTTCGTGGACGCCGGGCCAGACCTTGCTGTTGAACGGCAAGATGCTGACGGGCCGCGACGCCGCGCACAAGCGCATCCAGGACATGCTGGCCAAGGGCGAGGAATTGCCGGTCGACTTCAAGAACCGCGTGATCTACTACGTCGGCCCGGTCGACCCTGTACGCGACGAAGCCGTCGGCCCGGCCGGTCCGACGACCGCCACGCGCATGGACAAATTCACCGACATGATGCTGGAAAAAACCGGCCTGATCGCCATGATCGGCAAGGCCGAGCGCGGCCCTGTTGCCATCGAATCGATCCAGAAGCACCAGTCGGCCTATCTGATGGCCGTGGGCGGCGCCGCCTACCTGGTGTCGAAAGCCATCAAGCACGCCAAGGTGCTGGGCTTTGCCGACATGGGCATGGAAGCGATCTACGAATTCGACGTCGTCGACATGCCGGTCACGGTGGCCGTGGATGCGAAAGGCACCTCGGTGCACAACACGGGCCCGAAAGAGTGGCAGGCGAAGATCGAGCAACTCAATAGCGTGAGCAAGATTCCCGTGACGGTTGCTTAAACAAGCTCTACCATTAACGCCGCGCAGCAACATAGCGCGGCGTTTTTTTATCTACTCCGGTTTCCCATGACTTCTATTGCAAGCAATGCCCACCCTGACGCGCCCATCGGCATTTTTGACTCCGGCGTGGGCGGCCTGTCGGTGCTGCGCCATATCCGCGCGCAGCTGCCGCAGGAAGACCTGATTTACTTTGCCGATTCCGGCCATGCGCCGTATGGCGACAAGACGGAACAGCAGGTGATCGACCGTTCACTGGCAGTGGCCGGCTATCTGCTGCAGCACGGCGCAAAAGCACTGGTCGTCGCCTGCAACACGGCCACGATCGCCGCCATCAAGGCGCTGCGCGCGCGCTACCCGGACCTGCCCATCGTCGGCGTCGAACCTGGCCTGAAACCGGCAGCCGCCATCAGCCGCAACGGCAAGATCGGCGTGCTGGCGACCGAGCGCACCTTGCGCGGCGACAAGCTGCTGGCCTTGCGCGAACAGGTGAGCAACGCGACGGGCGCCGTGTTCATCTTGCAGCCCTGCGTCGGCCTGGTCGAACGCATCGAACAGTCCGCGATGGGCAGCGACCCGCTCGACGCCACCAGCGCCATGCTCGACCGCTATATCGCGCCCCTGCTGGCGCAAGGCGTCGATACCCTCGTGCTCGGCTGCACCCACTACCCATTCGTGCAGGACGCCATCGCACGTACGGTGCGCACACATACGGCGGAACCCGTCACCTTGGTCGACACCGGCGAAGCCGTGGCGCGCCAATTGACCCGCCTACTCGACGCTGCCAGCCTGCGCCGCAGCGGCAACGACGCGCCGCAACTGCAGGGCTACACGACGGCCAAGGTCGAAGCCCTGGCGCAAGCCTTCACCGGTTTGCTGGACTTGCACCCGCCTGTCGAACACCTGTCTGTATGAGGGAAAACAGGCGTTTTCATGCAATCTTTCGATTCTTTAAAAAAGACTGCATTTAGATTTGCCACTTTGCCGAGTTCTTTGTATAATTCGGCACCTGTTCAGCAAAACAGCTAAACAGGTAAGTAAGACAGTGGTGGCTGTAGCTCAGTTGGTAGAGTCCAGGATTGTGATTCCTGTTGTCGTGGGTTCGAGCCCCATCAGCCACCCCACAGAATAAAGAAGAGCCCGGTTTTCGAACCGGGCTTTTTCTATTCCGGCCCCCGTTTTATCTCTCCTCAGATACCGGCCCTGGTATCGCTTCCTGCAAAAAATTCATTAGTGCAAATTTGACCATCGCCCTACTCTGGGGTGCGGCCTGGACCGCCCCATAAAAACAGTACGGAGACAACGATGAAGCAAATCCTGGCAGCACTGTGCCTGATGTTCTGCGCCCATGCGGCGCAAGCAATCAACCTGACGGGCGTGCCCAACGCGCACGATCCTGGCACCCTCACGCGCGACGGCGACACGTATTTCAATTTCACGACGGGCGACGGCATCTGGTATTCCACCTCAACGGACTTGCTGAAATGGTCAGCCGGCCCCGCGCCCGTGTTCAGCACGCCGCCTGCCTGGATCGCCAATAAAATCCCCAACTTCAGCGGCTCGTACTGGGCGCCGGACGTGATCCACATGAACGGCTACTATTATCTATATTACTCGGTCTCCACCTTCGGCACGTCCGTGTCGGCCATCGGCGTGGCCCGCTCGGCCTCGCTGAAAAATCCGAGCTGGACGGACCTGGGCATCGTCGTGCAATCGTATGGGGGGAGCGGGGAAATCAATGCCATCGACCCGGCCCTGTTCCGCGATTATGACGGCAAGGTCTACATGTCGTATGGCTCGTTTTTCGGCGGCATCGGCGTGACGGAAATCAACCAGGCCACGGGCAAAACCACGGGCAACGTGACGACCATCCTCGGTGGCGGCGGCAAGGATATCGAAGCGCCCTACATCACGCGCGACGGCGAGTATTACTATCTGTTCGTCAACCGCGGCAAATGCTGCCAGGGCGCCGCCAGCACGTATTACGTGGAAGTACAGCGCGCCAGCAGCGTGACGGGGCCGTACAGCGGCACGCGCACGGTGCTGCCCAACCTCGACGGCAAGTACAAGGGCCCGGGCCATATCGGCGTGCTCAAGCAGGATGGCTGCAATTACACGTCGATCCACTACTACGACGTCAACGACAATGGCGCGGCCAAGCTCGATATTTTAAAGATGACGTATGACAGCGGCTGGCCCAGCCTGACGCGCAATTTCACGGTCGCCAGCTGCGGCGGCATCTCGGATGGCCCCACGGTGCTGCGCTCGCGCCTGAGCGGCAAGGCGCTGGCCGTGGCGGGCGCCGGCACGGCGAATGGCGCGCTGGTGCAGCAGCAAACGTATACGGGGGCCAAACACCAGCAATGGTATGTGGTGGGACACGGCGATGGCTACTATAGCCTGATCAATGCGAACAGCCTGCTGGGCCTGGACGACTACAACAACTCGACCACAGCCGGCACGAATATCGCGCAATGGAGCTACTGGGGCGGACTGGGCCAGCAATGGCGTTTCGCCAGCCCCGCTGCCGGCTACCAGACAATCAGCAACCGCTACAGCAACCTGACCCTGGACGTCTTAAATCTGAGCACGGCGGAAAATGCGCAGATCATCCAGTGGAATCTGACCAATGCGAACAACCAGCAGTGGTCGCTGAGCCGGCCGTAACAAACGAACGTATCCCGGCGGGTGGTGTGGCACTGCCGGGAGGCTCTCTCAGCGGGCGGGGAGCAGGCCCAGCAGGAACTCGCGCGCCCGCGCTGAACTTGGTGAGCGCGACGACGGATGCTGGATGCGATAGCACGTCCTGTGGTCCATCGGGAACTGCCACAATTGCGCATTGGGAATGTGCTGCTTGACGTAATCGGTGCCGATGGCCTTGCCATGCTCATCGCGGGCCAGCGGAAAGAAGTCGCGCCGGTGCCCGGCGGTGGAGCTGCCGTTGGCAAAGATGATGATCTCGGGCTGGAAGAAATCGATTTGCACATCCAGCAGCAGCTTGGAATAGCGTTTGATCACATCAAAGTAATCGCACCGGACAGGACTGCCCCGCTTCCATGCCATGCACAACAGATTGGAGTAGATCAAACCCTCGCTGCCGGAGCGTTGCGCCACGGCGCGCGTAAAATTATGGAAGGCACGACCCCTGATATCCGACTGTGACAATTGCTGCGCAAAGTAAGCCTGGTGCACGGCCATCGAGCGCTTGACATAGTGCTCGATCGAACTAAAACGCTCCCCCACCTGCAGCACATTCCATTGCCGCGTTTCGCAGCCCACGATCATGATGCGCTGCCGGGCGCCAAGCCAGTTGGGCGGCACGCTGGGAAGGAAGAGGCCAGAAAGCTTTTCCGCATCGGCATGCGGCGCATGACGATCCAGCAAGGCCGTATCAAAATCGGCCAGTACGCCAAGATAGCGGCTGGCCAAGTCGCTGCTTGCAGCTTGCTGTAGGGAATGCATGGTCATTGCGTGCCTGTGTCCGGATACCCGTGGATAGGCGGCAAACCATAGCACACATTTTAGCCCGCCAGCACCGACTGCACCGTCGTCGCCAGGTCTTCCAAGCGCACGGGTTTGACGAGGAAGTGGCGGAAGCCAACGGCCAGCGCGTCGTCCATGTACATGGGCAGGCTGTGGCCGGTGACGGCGATCAGCACGGCGTTGGCCGTTTCGGGATTGTGGTGCAGGCGGCGGCCGATTTCGATGCCGCTGATGCCGGGCATTTCGATGTCGAGGTAGACGGCGTCGGGCACGCACAGCTTGACTTGCTCGACGGCCATCTGCCAGTTGCGCACCACCACGGCGTGGTGGCCCAGCGCTTCGAGCAGCATGGCCAGCGATTCGCCCACTTCCTGGTTGTCGTCGACCACCAGCAGATTCAATTTGCGCGCAGCACTTGCCGGCTGGTCGCCCTGGCGGCGTTCCACGGAGGAAATGCCTGGTGTCGTTTCAGTTGTCTGGCTCATTGTACGTTCACGTCTGACGGCTGCAAAAGCGGGAGTATACAAGAAGCGCCCGCAATGCCGCCGCACCCGAGCAATGGTGCCAAGCGGCAATCCAAACCGCCCACCGTACCGCGCCAGCAACACTTCCCCATCACACAGGCAGGCATATAGCCACTACGCAACATTCGCAATTGACGGATAAAATGAGAATCATTATCATTCTTATCCCCTTGCGCCGGATGTCCACGCCACGATGTTGTCGCGCCGCCCGATTGCCGCGCAAACATTGTCATTACGGAGATCCATGCATGGCTGCCACACCTTTCACACTGCCCTTTTCGCTGCGCCCGTGCGCGCTGGCCATCGCCCTCGCCTGCCTGAACGCACCCATCGCGCAGGCACAGCAAGCCAACACAGCCGATAATGCCGGCCCCATCCTGGAATCGATCCAGGTCAGCAGCAACCTGCTGGGCACCAGCATGGCCGCCAGCACGAAGAATTTCGCGGGCGCCCGCACCGTGGTGCAAAAGGACGACATCGAGAACTCGGGCGCGACCAGCCTCAGCGACGTGATGCGCCGCATTCCCGGCGTGCAGATCAGCGACAACTCGGGCAGCGCCGGCAGCGCCATCTCCCTGAATATCGGCGTGCGCGGTCTGGCCGGGCGCTATTCGCCGCGCAGCACGGTCTTGCTGGACGGCATCCCGATGTCGGTGGCGCCGTATGGCCAGCCGCAACTGTCGTTCGCCCCCGTCAGCCTGGCCAATGTCGAGACGGTCGACGTGGTGCGCGGCGGCGGCGCCGTGCGCTTCGGCCCGCAAAACGTGGGCGGCATCATCAACTTCAAGACGCGCCGCGTACCCACCACGCCAGGCATCACGGGTGACGCCACCGTGCGCTACAACTCGTACAGCGAAGTGGGCCACAACACGCAGGCCAGCGTCTTTGCCGGCACCCAGCTCGACAGCGGCCTGGGCCTGGCGGTGCTGTATTCGGGCATCCGCGGCAGCGACTGGCGCGTGGGCAGCGATGAAAAGGTCAACGACTTCGCCCTCAAATTCCGCTATGACCTGAGCCCGACCGCCGAGGTGTACGCCAAGCTGTCCTACTACGACGTGACGTCGCGCACGCCGGGCGGCCTGACCGCCGCGCAATACAAGGCCGACCCATTCCAGAACACGCGTCCGACCGACTTCTGGAGCGGCGAGCGCAAGGCCTTCGACATCGGCTACTTGAATGCCATGTCGAACACGCAGGAATTCGAAGTGCGCAGCTACTACTACAAGAGCTCGCGCGAAAGCACCCTGATCAATGCGAACCGCACCGGCCTGGGCCGCCAGCCGCGCAACTATGAAACGACGGCCATCGAGCCGCGCTACACGCAGCGCTTCACGACCGGCAAGGTGTCGCAAGACGTCACCGTCGGCTACCGCTACCTGGCCGAGCGGGCTGACGAGACCATCTACAACGTCGTCATCGCCACCGGCGTGCAACAAAAGCCGACGCGCTTCGCCGACAACTCGACCGATGCGCAAGCCGTGTATATCGACGACAAGATCGCTATCGACGCCTGGCGCATCACGCCGGGCGTGCGCTACGAGCACATCAAGACGGAACGCTTCAATCACTTGCCGACCGACCAGAAGATCGATCTGCTCAACAACAAGGCCCTGCCCTCGCTGAACGTGGCCTACTTGCTCAACAACAACGTGACCCTGTTCGGTAACTACAACAGCTCGTTTGGCGCCGTGCAAAATACGCAGCTCAATGCGCAGTCAAGCAAGAACCCGCTGCAGCCGGAACTGGCGAAAACGGCCGAGCTGGGCGCGCGCTGGAAGAGCGGCCAGCTGTCGGCCGAAGCGACCTTGTTCAACATCAAGTTCGACAACCAGATCCAGTCCATCGGCAGCGGCGAGAACGTCGTCTTCTACAACGTCGGCGCCACGCACCACCGGGGCCTGGAATCGGCCATCGACTACCACTTCGACAAGTCCGGCCCGCTGGCCGGCTTGAACGCCTACGCCACCTACACCTACACCAAGGCGACCTTGCAGGATGGCGTGAACGCGGGCAACGACGTGCCCTTCTATTCGCGTACCACGGACACCATCGGCGCCCACTACCAGCTGGGCGCCTGGGGCTTCGACCTGTCGAGCAGCCACCAGAGCCGCCAGTTCGCCGACGAAGCCAACACCGTGGCGGAAAACGCGGCCGGCAGCGTGGGCGTGATTCCCGGCTTCCGTACCTGGAACACGCAAGTGAAATGGAAAGTACCGGGCCAGAGTGGCCTGGAGCTGGTTGCCGGCGTCAACAACCTCGCCGACAAGCGCTACTTCACGCGCACCTCGGACGGCAACCTGGGCAAGCTGGTGGGCGCGCCGCGCATGGTTTACCTGCAGGGTCGCCTGGCGTTCTGATGTCCGTGCACAGCTGCGCCCGTCAAAGCGCAGCAGACGTACAAATGCCGCCCCGCCGTATGGCCGGGCGGCATTTTTCATGAAAAAATAGGTGCACCATATCAATAAATGTTGCCATAAAGAATTAAATTGGCGCTACAATAGCGAGGTATCAAGCAATGCCAAGCATCGCTCCGCCAGGGCCCCTACCCCGCCCTGATCATCAGCACGCATTTTTTGAACAGGAAGGCTGGCACCACCGGGCCCGATTGCGCTCCCGGCACGGCCGCCGCACACGCACCATGTCTGCAGAAAAAACCATTACCGAAACGAGTTCCTACGGCAAGGAAACGCCCGTGGGACGTCCCGACATCGATGGCCGCGCCGGCATTTTCGTGCCCACGGCGGAATTCGACATCAGCAACAACACCACCATCCGCAAGGGCGCGGGCATTGTCGGCTTCGGCAACCTCGATGGCACCCTGACCGTGTATTTCGAAGCGAACCGCTTCGACGAAAGCAATCTGCACAAGTGGGAACACAAGGCGCGCAAGGCATATGACCGCATGGTCATGGGCGCGCCTACGGTGTCGAAGGCGAAAATCGATGCGCGCATGCTGGAACAGGTGGGCATCATCGATGGCATGGGCATCAATCTCAAGCACCCGGAACGCCTGACGCACTGGCTGACGATTTCGAACGTGCCGGACACGGCGCCGGAAGAGCCGGTAGTGCGCTGGAAAAACCGCTAGGCGGCTGGAGAGCAAGGCGGGGCCTCACGCACGAGGTGTTGTCCTACATCGTGGCGGACATTCATCCGATGCCCAAAGGCATCAACTCATCCTATGATGAAAGCCTGACAACACCTCATTCTACTCAGGAGTACGACATGTCCCGCCTCATCCCGATCAGCTTTGGTGCCTTGCAAATAGGTCTGGCAGCGGCGGCGATGTACATCCTGTGCTCGGCGGACGTGCTGCACCAGACGGCCGTGTATTTCCACTAATAAAATGACAAAGCCGGGCAAGCAATGCTTGTCCGGCTTAGTTCTGCGCACAAGTGCGATAGATTAGCGGCGGCCGTGGTAGCGGCCATGCCCGCCCCAGCCGCGGCGGTGTCCACCGTAGCGCCCAAAGCCAAACATGAAGTCCAGCCCGATCGTCACGGGCGGATTGTAATAATACGGTTGCGGTGCGTACACGGGCGCCGGCACATACACGGGCTGCTGCACGTACACCGGCTGCTGTTGCACATACACAGGCTCATTCGTATATTCCACGCGCGGCGCGCTCATCACGCGGCCCGACTGTACCGGCTCGGACGAGACCGTATGCCATTCATAGGGATTGTAAGCCCCCTGCGGCGCGCGCGAACCGTAATACGCGGGACCGGGCGGCGCCACGGCGCAGCCACCCAAGGCGGCCAGCGAAATTACTGCCAACAGGGTTTTCATCGCAATTCTCCTAATGTGTACTACCTTAATTAACCACTATAAGAAATTACGCGGGCCTTTGCTGCGCTTTTACCGATTGTTACACCCCGACGCACGCCGCAACATGAAATGTGGCAATGGCACCACAAGCGGCCTACGCCGCATGTTTCCTCAAATAAATGGAATCGCGCACGTATCGATGGCCTTGCCAGCCGCATCGTAACGCTGTACGCACACCTGATAGCGCACGCCGTAATCGAGCTCGACCTGCTCGACTTTGCCATACTTCAATTTCCAGCTGGGCTGCACCTGTTGCCGCCCTTCCAGCGCGGCCACATCCTGGGGAATCGCCATCGCCGTTTGCGTCTCGCCCTGGCGCGCATCCTGGCGTCGCGCCACGTCGATCGATACGCTTACGGCCAGGTCGACGCCGCCGTCCGCATAGCTCAGCGTGGGCGCGCCGCGCTGCGCCCGCATGACACCCCAGGCGCAAGGCTTGCCGCCAGCTTCGCATTGCTTCAGCTGCGCCAGCGGAAAATATTCAGGGGCAATCTTGCCATTCTTGATGGGCCAGCTCGTGCGCACGCCGTCACGCTTGCCCGTCAGGGGATTGTCCCAGCTCAGGCTATTGACGACGGCCACGGTCTGCCCCGCCTGCAAGCCCACGGGCGTGCCCAGCGAGGCGCAGGCGGAAAGCAGCAAACCGGTGGCGGCCAGGGAAGAAAGTGTCAGGATGCGCTGCATGATAGGCCTCTTGTGGTGGGAGATCCCGAAGATATGTTTCGAGGGTAACAGAATCGGCGGCAACAGTGCCGTTGGCTGACGCACATAACAGTACGGGCGGCACCTTTGCAGGCGCCGCCCGTAGCGGATACGGCCATGCCGGGAGCCTGGCTCCCGGCGATACGTGGATCAGTCCAGCTTCCAGGCGTAGTCGACCTTGGTCCAGGTTTGCGCCGCGGCGCCATCCTTGGTGCCCGGCTTGAACTTGCATGCGGACAGGGCCTTGATGGCGGCCTTGTCCAGGTTCTTGAAGCCGCTGCTCTTGTCGACTTTCGAATCGGCAACGCTACCATCGGCATTGACCAGGAAGGACATCGACACGGTGCCCTGCTCTTCGTTCATCAGCGAGGCTTTCGGATAGTCGGCCTTGCAGTTCTTGGCATCGAACGACGCCGGCACCTCGGCCGCGAAGGCGGCGGAAGAAACGGACACCAGCAAGGCTGCTGCAACACTCATCAAACGCTTATTCTCAAACATGTGCTTCCCCATGATTATTATCAAATACGGCAGTTACCATTTCCTGTGCGCTGTTGGCCGCGCTTAAAACTCTTCCCACTCGTCATTGCTGCCCGCGCCTGCCGCCTTGCGTGGCGCCGCAGCAGCCACGGGAGCGGCAGCTTCCGTCTTGCGCGTCAGCGACTTCACCGGGCGCAATGCCGGTGCCGGCTTGCGCACGGCCACTGGTGCGACAGCCACGGGTGCCGGCACATACGCCGCCGGTTTCTCCTCGCCTTCGACCAGTTTGAAGATGCTGACCACGTGAGCCAGTTCGGCCGCCTGGTCCTGCAAGCTTTGCGCCGCGGCGGCTGCCTGCTCCACCAGGGCCGCATTTTGCTGCGTCATGCCATCCATTTCGATGATCGACAGGTTGACCTGTTCGATGCCGGCGCTTTGTTCCTGGCTGGCACTGGCGATCTCGCTCATGATGTCGGTCACGCGGCGTACGCTGTCAACCACTTCGCCCATCGTCACGCCGGCCTGGCCGACCAGACGCGTACCGCGTTCCGTCTTCTCGGCCGAATCGTCGATGAGGATCTTGATTTCTTTCGCGGCGCCGGCGGAGCGCTGGGCCAGGTTGCGCACTTCCGACGCGACCACGGCAAAGCCGCGGCCTTGTTCGCCGGCACGTGCCGCTTCCACGGCAGCATTCAGCGCCAGGATGTTGGTCTGGAAGGCGATGCCATCGATCACGCCAATGATGTCGACAATCTTCTTCGCCGACTCATTGATCGAGCTCATGGTGTCAACCACTTGCGACACCACGGAGCCGCCCTTGATGGCGACATCAGATGCCGTGGCGGCCAGCTTGTTGGCTTCGCGCGCATTGTCCGCATTCTGTTTCACGGTCGAGGTCAGCTCTTCCATGGCCGACGCCGTTTTTTCCAGCGCGCTTGCCTGCATTTCCGTGCGCGACGACAGATCGATATTGCCGTCGGCAATTTCACGCGACGCCGTGCCGATGGTTTCCGTACCGACGCGCACCTGGCCGACGATGCCCACCAGGCTGTTGCGCATTTCCTTCATTTCCGCCAGCAGGCTGGAATTGTCCGATGGCTGCGTGTGGATGCCGATCGACAGGTCGCCATTGGCGATGCTGCCGGCGATCGATGCCGTGTAGTCAGGTTCGCCGCCCAGCTGTTTCAGCAGACCGCGGGTAATCACCAGTGCTGCCGCCACGCCCATCGCCACGGCCAGTACGCCGAGAATGATCATGAACAGGCGCGCGCTGTCGAAGGCCTTGCGGGCATCCGATTGCATCTGCTCGTTGAGCTTGTCTTCCAGCACGGCCAGCTGTTCCAGCGCTTCCATCCATTTTTTCTGTACCGGACGGATTTCCTTGATCATCACGCGCGTGGCGCCTTCCGCATCGTTGGCCATCCACAGCGCGGATGCCTTGGCGATGGCCGGCATGGCGGCCGCTTCGTATTCCTTGATCGAGGTCAGCAGCGCTTTTTCTTCAGGAGTGGACTCGACGGCGAATTTCTCTTCGAGCTTCTTCTGCGTTTCCTGATAGGTGCTCGTCTGCGTCTTGATACGCGCCATTTCCGGCTCCATATCGCCCGCATCGGTCATCAAGGTCAAGATGCGCAGCGAGGTGATGCGGTCGCTGACGTTGCCACGCATGTCGATCACCAGGCGGGTGACGACGTTGTTGACATTGATCACGTGATCGAGACGCTCCTGGATTTGCGCCATGCGCGCGATGCCGAGGACGGTCACGGCCACCAGCAGAACCAGTACCAGGGCGAAACCCAGGCCCAGGCGGGTACCAACCTTCATTTTTGCTAAATTCATTTCGGCTCTTCGTAAATGAAACTATTGATAAGGATTTTTGCCCGGCACGACAAGACGAAGGCTGCGCAACACCGGTGTCCGCCCTTACCCATTGGTATGCTGGCGGTATCCGGCCGCACGCAGCCCGGGGTACTTCCTGGTCTTTCAGCAGCCCTGGAAACGCCAGTGACTGCGAATGCAAACTTGCTCCGCACACTGAATTTTTGACACCGTTGATGTGAGATCAACATCAAACATTCATATGAGAAATATTTGTCTATAATCAATTATAGGTGTAAATTTTGCCTCAAAGCAAGCAATATGTACCCGAATAAATGGCTGATTAACTTTCTTCGGGGAAATGGCAACAACGCCGTTTCTTGCCTCTTAGAAATGCCCCACGACAGTGCGGGCATGCGCCGAAACAGCGCATTTACAACACATGGCGTAGCCAAATTGCATCGTTTTGGGAGGGGGACTCAGAGGAAGGGGAAGTGCGGACAATACCAGTGCGCAGTGGCACCGGTATAGACAAGTTGACTCAGCTGTCCCAGCTGCAATGCATCACATAGGCGTGGCACTCTGTACCGAAGACAAAGACGCTCCAGATGGCGCCCAATTGACCGGCCAGGCTGCGCTGGCCAGACGATACCAGTTGATACCAGCGGGGCTCGGCGCCCAGCAGTTCGGCCAGTTCGCGCTCGAAACCGTCATATAAACGGACGTCGAGCGGCTGGCGGTCCGCCTCGCTCGTCGGATGCAGGCGCTCGAGCAGCCACTGGCGCGGCGTGCACAAGACGCCGCTGCACACGACCGTTTCGAGCGGCTGCAGGCGCAAGCCGTCGGGCGTCACATCCAGCACGCGGCACAGGGCATCGAACGATGCCTGCGGCGCGGCGGGCCCCAGATACGTGCAGAGCAAGTCGCTGCCGTCATCCTTGAGCGCGCTGACGGCTTGCAGGTAGCCGTCGATGTGGCGCGCATGGCCGTGGAAATCGTCCATTACGCAGGCAGCGACAAGCGCGCGGCCGCTTCCAGCAGCAAACGCGGGTCGCCCGAAGCCAGCTTCTTCGAATCGGACAAGGTCTGGCGGAAGCCGCGCGCGCCAGGCAGGTTTTGCATCAGGCCCAGCATGTGGCGCGTGACGCTGTTCAGCTTCAATCTCCCCGCTTCTTTTTCCAGCTGCGCGCTGATGTACGGAATCATCGCTTCGAGCACTTGTTCGCGCGTTTTGACAGGCGCATCGTCGCCGTAATAGCGCTGGTCGAACTGCGCCATCACATACGGGTTGTGGTACGCCTCGCGCCCCAGCATCACGCCGTCCAGGTGCTGCAAGTGCAGGTCGATTTCATCGAACGTCTTGATGCCGCCATTGATGATGAACTCGAACTGGGGAAAGTCGCGTTTCAATCGATACGCGTAATCGTATTTCAGGGGCGGCACTTCGCGGTTTTCCTTCGGGCTCAGGCCTTTCAGGATGGCGTTGCGCGCATGCACGATAAACGTCTTGCAGCCGGCGTCGGCCACGGTGCCGACGAAGTCGCGCACGAAGTCGTACGACTCGCTGTCATCGATGCCGATGCGGTGCTTCACCGTAACGTCGATGTCGACCACGTCGCGCATGGCTTTCACGCAGTCGGCCACCAGTTGCGGCTCGGCCATCAGGCAGGCGCCGAATGCGCCCTTCTGCACGCGCTCGGACGGGCAGCCGCAGTTCAGGTTGACCTCGTCGTAACCCCACTGCTCGCCCAGCTTGGCGCTGGTGGCCAGGTCCTTCGGATCGCTGCCGCCCAGCTGCAGCGCGACCGGATGTTCTTCCTCGTTGAAGCGCAAATGGCGCTCCACGTCGCCGTAGACCAGCGCGCCCGTCGTCACCATCTCGGTGTAGAGCCAGGTATGGCGCGTGATTTCGCGGTGGAACTTGCGGCAATGGCGGTCGGTCCAGTCCATCATCGGGGCGACGGACAGGCGGCGGGAAGGCAAAGAAGTGGAAGTCATGGTATCTACAAAAAACAGGAGCTGCAAATGACAAACCCGCTGCGCGCCTCACCGGTGAAGGAAAGGCGGAGCAACGGGCTTGAGCGCGGCATGGCCCGCAGGCCATGCTCTACAACAGATTACGAATCACGCGACGCTTTTTTACGCTCGTGCTCTTTCAGGAAGCGCTTGCGCAGACGGATCGATTTAGGCGTGATTTCCACCAGTTCGTCGTCCTCGATGAATTCGACTGCGTATTCCAGCGACATCTGAATTGGTGGTACCAGGCGCACCGCTTCGTCGGTACCCGACGAACGCACGTTGGTCAGCTGCTTGCCCTTGATCGGGTTGACGACCAGGTCGTTGTCGCGCGAGTGGATACCGATGACCATGCCTTCGTAGACTGGGTCATTGTGCGACACGAACATGCGGCCGCGGTCTTGCAGTTTCCAGATCGCGTAGGCAACAGCAGCGCCGTCATCTTGCGAGATCAGCACGCCGTTACGACGGCCGGCCATTTCGCCACGGGTGTTGTCGACTGGCGCGTATTCGTGGAATACGTGGCTCATCAGGCCGGTGCCGCGGGTCAGGGTCATGAATTCGCCCTGGAAGCCGATCAGGCCACGCGCCGGGATCAGGTACTCGAGACGCACGCGGCCCTTGCCATCCGATTCCATGTTTTGCAGGTCGCCGCGACGACGGCCCAGTTCTTCCATGACGCCGCCCTGGTTGGCTTCTTCAACGTCGACGGAGAGGTTTTCAAACGGCTCGTGGCGCACGCCATCGACCATTTTGAAGACCACGCGTGGACGCGATACGGCCAGCTCGAAGCCTTCGCGACGCATGTTTTCGATCAGAATCGTCAGGTGCAGCTCGCCGCGGCCCGATACTTCGAAGATCGTGTCGTCGTCGGTTGGTGCAACGCGCAGAGCAACGTTGGCTTTCAATTCTTTTTCCAGACGGTCACGCAGTTGACGCGAGGTAACGAACTTGCCTTCGCGGCCAGCCAGTGGCGAGTTGTTGACCATGAAGTTCATGGTCAGGGTCGGCTCATCGACGGTCAGCATCGGCAGCGCTTCCGGGGTATCCAGTGCGCACAGGGTCGAACCGATGCCGATTTCGTCGATACCGTTGATCAGGCAGATGTCGCCGGCAACAGCTTCGTCAACCAGCACGCGCTCCAGGCCCTTGAAGTTCAGCACTTGGTTGATGCGGCCTTTGATCGGAGTCGCGCCTGGGCCATTGATGACCAGCACGTCTTGACCGACTTTGACGGTACCGCGGTTGACGCGGCCAATGCCGATCTTGCCGACGTACGACGAGTAGTCCAGCGAGGTGATCTGCATTTGCAGCGGGCCTTCAGGATTGTCGTCGCGCACTGGAACGTGTTCCAGGATGGCGTCGAACATCGGCTTCATGTCGCCGCCGCGCACGTCTTCGGTCAGGCCGGCATAGCCGTTCAAGCCCGAAGCGTAAACGATAGGGAAATCCAGTTGCTCATCGGTAGCGCCCAGTTTGTCGAACAGTTCGAACGTCTGGTTGATGGCCCAGTCCGGACGTGCGCCTGGACGGTCGATCTTGTTGACGATAACGATAGGCTTCAGACCCAGTGCCAGCGCCTTGCGCGTGACGAAACGGGTTTGCGGCATCGGGCCTTCCTGTGCATCGATCAGCAGCAGAACCGAGTCCACCATCGACAGAACACGTTCCACTTCGCCGCCGAAGTCGGCGTGGCCTGGGGTGTCGACGATGTTGATGTGGGTGCCTTCGTACTCAACGGCGCAGTTCTTCGACAGAATCGTAATGCCGCGCTCCTTTTCCAGGTCGTTCGAGTCCATGACTCGGGTGTCGACCGCTTGGTTTTCACGGAAGGTGCCGGACTGGCGCAGCAGCTGATCCACCAGCGTGGTTTTGCCGTGGTCAACGTGGGCGATAATGGCGATATTACGAATTGCGCGTTTTGTATTTGACATGGTCGTAGTAGTTACTGAAAAACTGCGGAGTGCGTACAAGGTGTACGAGATACCCGAATGCTAATCTATTTCCGGAACCGCGTAGTATAGCATGTTGCGTTGCAACGCTATCTAAAAATGCTGGCGGCTCTTGCAGTCGGGGACGATTTGTTTAAAAAAGCGACACTGGTTCAAGAGTGTCGCTGGGTAATGTGACGTTGCCGTGACTTATTGGTGCGCCGTGGCAATGAGACGCTCTGGCGCCAAGATGCTGTATTCCTGCAACTGACCCGTGCCCAGCAGCTTGCTGTCGTGATACACGCGCACCCTGCCCGGCTCGGCTGGCACGGCGACGTCTTCCTTGCCCAGCGCAATGCGCTGGCCATGCAGGAAGCGCTTGGCCAATTCTTCCGTCAGCTGGACGGCAGGGAAACTCGACAGCAAGGCATCGACGGGAGCCAGCAGGCTCAACGGCGCGGCATGCGCCGTCAGTTCATCGAGCGTGACGACACCATCGAGCGTCAGGTTGCCCACCTGCGTGCGCCGCAAGGCGTTCAGATGGCCGCCACAACCGAGGGCATGGCCGATGTCTTCGCCCAGCACGCGGATATACGTGCCCTTGCTGCACATCACGGACAATTTCAGGAACGGGGCTTCATAGCCGAGGAACTCGAGCTTGTGGATGGTCACCGGGCGCGCTTCGCGCTCCAGGGTGATGCCTGCCCTTGCATACTCATATAAGGGCTTGCCGTCCCTTTTCAAGGCCGAGTACATGGGTGGCGTCTGCAGGATAGGCCCGCGGAACTGCGCCAGCACGGCTTCGATCTGCTCTTCGGTGACGCTGACGTCGCGCGTTTCCAGCACCTCGCCTTCCGTATCGCCCGTATCCGTCGTCTGCCCCAGGTGCACCAGGGTTTCGTAGGTTTTGTCGGCTTCCAGCAAGTCCTGCGAGAACTTGGTCGCTTCGCCAAAGCACAGCGGCAGCAAGCCCGTGGCGAACGGATCCAGAGTGCCCGTATGGCCCGCCTTCTTTGCGTTCAAGACACGCTTGGCCTTGATCAGGGCGTCATTGCTGGACCAGCCGACAGGCTTATCCAACAGCAAGACGCCATCGACCAGGTCGCGCACCCGCTTGATGCCGGGCGGTTTCTTCGGACCCGCCACTGTTATTGCTCGTCCGCTTCGGGTTTGACATCCGGCTCGGCGTCGGCCGCGCGCGTGGCGTTGGCCTTGTCGATCAGCAGCGACATTTCCATGCCGCGCGAAGTCGAGCTGTCGTGCACGAAATGCAGTTGCGGCAGAGTGTGGATGTGCAGGCGCTTGCCCAGCAAGCCACGGATGAAGCCGGATGCTGCCATCAGGCCTTCGGTGGTGTTCTTGATGGCTTCCTTGCTGTCTTTCAACATCGTGAAAAACACCTTGGCGTGCGCATAATCGGGCGTGATCTGCACTTCGGTAATGGTGATCATCGTGCCGACGCGCGGATCCTTCAATTCGTAGGCGACGATTTCAGCCAGATCGCGCTGGATCTGGTCGGCCACGCGCAAGCCGCGCGCTGGCATGGTTTTGCTATGTTTAGCCATGATTTTATGCTGTCCTAAGTGCCGCAGGGCGCATGGGTCAAACGGTTGCCCGTTGACCAATGCGCCCCACGTGTTTGCGCGGACATCACTATGTCCGCGCCATTGCTTCTGTGATTACAGGGTACGAGCGATTTCCTGGACTTCGAACACTTCCAGTGTGTCGCCAACCTGAATGTCGTTGTAGTTCTTCAGCGACAGGCCGCACTCCAGACCGGCGCGAACTTCTTTCGCATCGTCCTTGAAGCGTTTCAGGGAGTCGATCTCGCCGCTCCACACCACGATGTTGTTGCGCAACAGGCGGACGGAAGAAGCACGCTTGACCACGCCATCGGTGACCAGGCAACCGGCAATCGCGCCCACTTTCGAGACCAGGATAACCTGGCGGATCTCGACCTGGCCGATGACGGTTTCGCGTTTCTCTGGTGCCAACATGCCCGACAACGCCGATTTGATCTCGTCGATCGCATCGTAAATGATGTTGTAGTAGCGAATGTCCACGCCATTCGACTCGGCCAGCTTGCGTGCCTGGGCATCAGCACGGGCGTTGAAGCCGATGATGACCGCTTTCGAGGCGACTGCCAGGTTGACGTCCGATTCCGTGATGCCGCCGACGGCTGCGTGCACAACTTGTACGCGCACTTCGGAGGTCGACAGTTTCTGCAGCGAACCGACCAGCGCTTCTTGCGAACCTTGCACGTCGGTTTTGATGATCAATGGCAAGTTTTTCACTTCGCCTTCGGCCATCTGGTCGAACATGTTTTCCAGTTTCGCAGCTTGCTGTTTCGCCAGTTTCACGTCGCGGAACTTACCTTGACGGAACAGACCGATTTCACGCGCTTTGCGCTCGTCAGCCATGACGACGACTTCTTCACCGGCAACCGGCACTTCCGTCAGACCCTGGATTTCGACCGGAATCGAAGGACCGGCTTCAGCGATCGATTTGCCGTTCTCGTCCAGCATGGCGCGAACACGGCCATACGAAGAGCCAGCCAGAATCACGTCGCCGCGTTTCAACGTACCGGACTGCACCAGGATCGTCGCGACAGGACCACGGCCCTTGTCCAGACGTGCCTCGACGACCAGGCCGCGCGCAGGCGCATCGACCGGTGCCGTCAGTTCCAGCACTTCGGCTTGCAACAGCACTTGTTCCAGCAGGTCGTCGATACCTTGACCCGTTTTCGCCGACACCGGCACGAATGGCGATTCGCCACCGTATTCTTCCGGCACGACTTGCTCGGCGACCAGTTCCTGCGTCACGCGGTCAACGTTGCCGCCTGGTTTGTCGACCTTGTTGATCGCCACCACCAGCGGTACGCCGGCTGCTTTCGCATGGGCAATCGCTTCTTTCGTTTGCGGCATCACGCCATCGTCGGCGGCAACCACCAGAATGACGATGTCGGTTGCCTTGGCGCCACGGGCACGCATCGCGGTAAACGCTTCGTGGCCCGGGGTGTCGAGGAAGGTGATCATGCCGCGTGGCGTATCGACGTGGTAAGCGCCAATATGCTGCGTAATGCCACCCGCTTCGCCGGAAGCAACCTTGGCACGACGAATGTAATCGAGCAACGAGGTCTTGCCGTGGTCGACGTGACCCATGACGGTGACCACCGGTGCGCGTGGCTTGGTTTCGAAGTGCGCGTGTTCGCCCACATCGGCCAGCAGCGCTTCCGGATCGTCCAGTTCGGCGGCGAACGCCTTGTGGCCCATTTCTTCCACCAGAATCATGGCGGTTTCCTGGTCCAGCACCTGGTTGATCGTGCACATCTGGCCCAATTTCATCAAATGCTTGATGACTTCGGATGCCTTGACGGACATTTTGTGCGCCAGTTCAGCCACGGTGATCGTTTCCGGTACGTGCACGTCTTTAACGACGGCTTCCGTAGGAGCCTGGAAGTTCGATTCACGGTCGTCATGGTGCGTCGGGCGACGGCCCTTCGCGCCACCGCGCCAGCTGTCACGGCCGCCTGGGCCGCTGTTGCCGCGTGGCTTGGGACCACCGGTGGTGCCGCGTTTTTTCGCGTCATCGGACCAGGTGGACGACACATTGGCCGACTTGATGGATTTCTTGTCTGCAACAGCAGGCTTCTTGTCGCCCGGCTTGTCGCCAGGTTTCTTGTCAGCAGGCTTGTGCAGGGTGCCTTCCGGCGCCTTCGGCTTGACGGGAACCGGTACGGGTTCCGGTGCCTTGATGGCGCGGCGTGGCGCGTTCATCATGGCCTTGATCTGGGCAACTTCGTCGGCAACGGCCTTGCGTGCACGCTCGGTGGCTTCCGCTTTGTCAGCGGCTTCCTTGGCGGCAACAGCAGCGGCAGCCGCTTTCTTCTTCGCTTCTTCAGCGGCAGCAGCTTTCTTCGCTTCGGCGGCGGCATCGTCAACGACAGGCGCAGCGGCGCTGGCGGCAGGCGCGGCGGCAGCCTTGGCGGCCGCTTTCTTCGCTTCTGCTTCAGCTTCTTTCTTCGCAGCCAATTCAGCCTGTTGCGTGGCTTTCGCCTGGGCTTCTTTTTCCGCGTCGAGCTTGGCCAGACGTTCTTGCTTTTCGCGCAGATCGGCTTCCTGGCGGGCGATCAGTTCAGCCTGTTTACGGGCTTCTTCTTCACGGCGCGCCACGTCGGCGGGATCGATCACCGGTGCGGCAGGCGCGACCGGTTCTGCCGCGACCGGCGCAGCTTCGTCACGCTGGACGAAAGTGCGCTTCTTGCGCACTTCCACCTGGATGGTGCGCGATTTGCCGGTGGCGTCAGCTTGCTTGATTTCAGTCGTTTCCTTGCGGGTCACGGTGATTTTTTTCTTTTCTGTGTCAGCCGCTGCGCCGTGTGTGCGGCGCAGATGATCCAAAAGCTTGTCCTTATCATCTTTCGACAATGGATCTGACGTCGAACTTTTTTCGACGCCGGCAGAACGCAGCTGCGTCAGCAGCAAATCTGCAGGCATCTTCAGTTCGGTGGCAAATTGGGCTACGTTGTTACTCGCCATTCAGTCCTCTTTTCTATGTGTCGCGGAGATGATAAAGATACTCAAATTAAGCCTTTGCGGATTCGGCCAGACTCCATGCCTTGGCTTGCAACGCCTTGGCACGATCGTCGTATTTCGAGTCAACCAACTTCATCTCATCGTCGGTCACATCTTTAAATTCACTTGTAATCAGTTCACGCGCACGGTCCGCAGACAAGGCCAGGATTGCGCCAAATTCGTCGTATGCCAGTGCTGCAAATGCTTCAACGGTCTTGATACCAGCCAGACCCAGCTTGCCGGCGGTAATGCGGTCCATGCCTTCCAGACCCACCAACGCCTCGTCCATGCCTTCCAGACCCTCTTCCGAAGCAATCGCTTCGGTAACCAGCGCATCACGCGCACGGGTACGGAGTTCATTGACGGTATCTTCGTCAAACGATTCGATTTCCAGCATTTCGGAAATTGGCACGTAAGCGATTTCTTCCAGACTGGCGAAACCTTCTTCCACCAGAATATCGGCCACTTCCTGGTCGACATCGAGCTTTTCCATGAACAGGATGCGCACGGCAGCCGTTTCCTGGGCAGCTTTGTCAGCCGATTCTTCGGCCGTCATGATGTTGATCTTCCAGCCGGTCAGGTCCGAGGCCAGGCGCACGTTCTGGCCGGAACGGCCGATCGCGATTGCCAGGTTTTCTTCGTCCACGACGACATCCATCGCGTGTTTTTCTTCATCGACCATGATCGACGACACGTTCGCCGGTGCCAGGGCGCCGATGACGAACTGCGCCGGATCTTCCGACCACAGCACGATGTCGACACGTTCGCCACCGAGTTCGCCGGTCACGGCCTGCACGCGCGAACCGCGCATGCCGACGCAAGTACCGATCGGGTCGATGCGCTTGTCGGCCGTGTAGACGGCGATCTTGGCGCGGACGCCGGCATCGCGGGCTGCGGATTTGATTTCCAGCATGCCTTGCTCGATTTCCGGCACTTCCAGTTCGAACAGCTTCATGATGAATTCCGGCGCGGTGCGCGACAGAATCACTTGCGGGCCGCGCATGTTGCGGTCGATACGCAAGATGAAGGCACGCACACGGTCGCCGATACGCAGATTCTCTTTCGGGATCATCTGGTCGCGTGGCAGACGCGCTTCGATCTTGCCCGATTCGACGATGGCGTCGCCGCGTTCCATGCGCTTGATGGTGCCGGTGACGAGCGAATCGCCGCGTTCCAGGAAGTCGACCAGGATCTGTTCGCGTTCGGCGTCACGTACGCGCTGCAGGACGACCTGTTTGGTATCCTGGGCGAAACGGCGGCCGAATTCGACGGATTCGATCGGTTCTTCGATATGGTCATCGACTTCGATATCGGCGATCTGTTCTTTTGCCTCGAAATGCAGGATCTCCTGATCCGGCAATTGCAGGCCCGCTTCATCGGGCACAACGTGCCAGCGGCGGAACGATTCGAATTCGCCCGTTTCGCGGTCGATCGAAACGCGGATGTCTACCTCACCCTCATACCGTTTCTTCGTGGCTTGCGCCAACGCGAATTCGAGGGCGCCGAAGACGACATCTTTATCGACGTTTTTTTCGCGCGCCAGCGCGTCAACCAATAATAAAACTTCGCGGCTCATGCTTTGCGTCCCTTAAAAACCACCTGCGGCACCAAGCGTGCCTTATCCACATCGGCGAGCGTAAACTCCAACATCGCCGGACCATCCTTACCTTCAAATTCCAACGACAATTTATCGCCCACGGGTTCTTGCAGAATCCCCTGGAACGATTTCCGGTTGTTCGTACCCGGCATCGCCACAGTCAGCTTGACGATGATTTCCTGGCCTGCGAAACGGACGAAGTCTTCCAGCTTGCGCACCGGACGATCGAGACCCGGGGAAGAAATCTCGAGACGCTCGTAAGGAACGTTCTCTACCGTCAACACATGCGATAACTGGTGACTCACCGTGGCACAGTCTTCGACCGTGATCGGGCCTTTTTCAGCGGCATCGGCGGCGCTGAAATCAATAAAGACGCGCAGCAGCCCGCGCTCGGCACGTTCGACATCAACGAGCTCATAGCCCAGACCTGTAACTGTCTTTTCAATTAATCCCAACTGCTGCAAAAAATTCTCCAGAAATAAGGCCCGTTTTCGGCATGACGGCGCCGCAATGAGCGCCGACACCATGCAAAAACACGCATTCAAGTCATATATGGCGCCTTGCTGGCGCCATTACAAACGGTTCAACAAAAAAAAAATGGGCATCTGCCCATCTTCTTGTATTTCCCCAACCAGATGAAAGCACTCCCCACCAAACAACCCTGCGGAGAACTTTTATTAGGCTGCAGATTATAACCTCTTATTAACTTCGCCGCAATGCCGCACACGAGGAGCGGCCCGGCTTACAACAGTTACAAGAGCACGCACCCGCGGCAGATCAGCGGGCGCGCAAGAAGAAACTCTTCCCGATTAACCTTTGCTGCGGCGGCGCGGCATGCCATCCATGCCGCCACGATCCATGCCGCCACGCGGCTGGCCACCGGAACGCGCTTGCCCACCGGCGCCACCGCCCGTATTGCGGCGCGGACCCGTGTTGGCGAAGCCGAATGCCGTTTGCAGCGGGTCGGGCTGGCGCGGACCGCGCTGCGGCGCGCGGCCTTCGCCGCCACCGGCCGGACGGCCTTGACCCTGGCCTGCCGCACGCGGCGGACGGCCCTGGCCTTGCGGCGCGCCTTCGAACGAGGCCGACGAACGCGGCTGACCACCCTGGAACGGACCTTGCGGCTGGCCACGGCCAGGACCACGCGCTTCGCCTGGACGACCGGCGCCGCCTGGACGACCCTGGCCTTGCGGACGGGCAAACTGGCCTTGCGGCTGGCCACGGCGCGGCGCGACCGGGAAAGGATCGGCGTTGCGGTTGCTCACATCGATGCGGTTGCCATTCGGCTCGTCATCGCGGCTCGCCTTGCGCGCTTCGCGGCCCTTGGCTGCGCCAGCGGCACGCGGATCGCCCGATGCCGGCATTTTCTTTTCGATGCCGTAGGCGGTCAACAGATCGCGCACGGTGTTTTCATCCATCTCTTCCCAGCGGCCGCGTTTCAGGCCGCTCGGCAGGGTCATGGCGCCGTAGCGGGTACGGATCAGGCGCGACACAGTCAGGCCGATCGCTTCGAACATGCGGCGCACTTCGCGGTTACGGCCTTCGCCGATCACCACGCGGTACCACTTGTTGATGCCTTCGCCGCCGCCATCGGCAATCTTCGAGAACTGCGCCAGGCCGTCTTCCAGCTCGACGCCGGCCAGCAGTTTCTGGCGCATGCCCTCTTCCAGCTCGCCCAGGGTACGCACGGCGTACTCGCGGTCGATGCCATAGCGCGGGTGCATCAAACGGTTGGCCAGGTCACCGGAGGTGGTAAACAGCAGCAAGCCTTCCGTGTTGAAGTCGAGGCGGCCAACGGCCAGCCACTTGCCCGCCTTCATGGTCGGCAGTCGGTCGAACACGGATGGACGGCCGTCCGGGTCGTTGTGGCTGACGATTTCGCCGGCCGGCTTGTGGTAGACCAATACGCGCGGCGGCTTCTTGCTGACGCGGCGCTGGATCAACTTGCCGTTGATGCGCACGTGATCGGTCGGCAGGATACGCTGGCCGATGTGGGCCGGCTCGCCATTGACGGACACGCGGCCCGAAATGATCAGGTCTTCCATATCGCGGCGCGAACCGAGACCGGCTTCGGCCAGCACCTTGTGCAGCTTCGGCGCGTCGTCGTCGGACGTCAGGTCGCGGCGCACGGCCACTTTTTGCATACGGCCCGTGCCGCCCTCTTCGCTGTCGAACGCGTCGGAGGTGACGAACGAGAAAACAGCATCAGCGTCGCTGAGTTTGCCTGGCGCAGCCTGGCGGCCCTTGCCCTTTTTACGGCTCTTGCCGGCATTCTTGCCAGCACCCGGCACGTCGTTGCGCGGGCCGCGCGGCAGGCGCGGACCGGACACGAGGTTGCCCTCGGCATCGAACACGTCGGCGACAGGCGCGGCGGCCTGCTCTGCGACAGGCGCGGCGTCGGCTGCCTGCGGCGCTTCGGCGCGTGGCGGCTGGCGCAGTGCGCGTTCCGCCTGCACGCCACGCATCTGGCGCGGACCACGGGTCGGGCGCGCTTCGGCCGGCTTGTCGGCGACAGCTTCGGGCGCCGTTTCAGCGACGGCGGCAGCGGCCTTGGCGGCAGCTCGGGCGCGCGGCGGACGCGGTGCAGGGGCGGCAACCGCTTCGGCAGCCGCTTCGGCGGCATCGGCCACGGCCTTCAAGGCTGGCTTGGCGCGGGTTTTCTTGACGGCTGGCGCAGCTTCTGCTTCAGCCGCAGCGGCGGCGACAGGCGCGTCGGCGGCCACGTCAGCTTTCGTGCGGCGCTTCGGCTTGGCAGCGGCGGTGTCGCCGGCAGCGACGGCAGCGGCCGTATCAGCTTCGATCTGGGCCTTGGTGCGGCGCTTGGGCTTGGCAACGATGGCTTCGTCGCTGGCGGTAACTGTCTCGGGTGTGTTCGGATTATTCATTCTTCGTTTCTTGGCTGTGCTGACCTGGCGCAGCGTCAACCGTTAGTTCTGGCGCAGGGTCGTGAGTGTAGGCTTCGTCCGTGGGCGAAGCATCGGGGCCGGCATCAAGGCTTGCTGTCACATCTACATCTGTCACAGCCGTATTGCTACCTGCACCAAGCTGGGGGACAAGCTCATTGCTTGCCTTGTCAAAATTTTCCTGCAGGGCCGCTTCCAGGGCTTCGAGCCCATTGCCCTGCATCTCGCTGATTTGCTGCAAAGGCGGCAGCTGGGACAGCGATTGCAAACCCAGGTCATCCAAAAATTGCTTGGTGGTGGCCAGCAAGGCCGGCCGTCCCACCACGTCGCGGTAGCCGATGGCATCGACCCAGCCACGGTCTTCCAGCATCTTGATCGTCTGCGAATTGACGGCAACGCCGCGAATTTCCTCGATATCGCCGCGCGTCACCGGCTGGCGGTAGGCGATGATGGCGAGGGTTTCCAGGGTCGCCCGCGAATACTTGGGCGGCCGCTCGGGCGTCAAACGGTCGAGATACATCTTCATTTCCGGGCGGCTTTGAAAGCGCCAGCCCGAGGCCAGACTGACGATCTCGATGCCGCGCCCTTGCCACTCATCGCGCAACTCTTCCAGCAACTGCTTGATCGTATCGGCGCCAACGCCGACACCGCGCACGCGACCATTCTCGTCCGCATCGACGAACAGCTTCTTCAAGCTGTGGATCGTCAGCGATTCACGAGCGCACAGCAACGCGGTTTCGAGGACTTTTTTAGCCTCAATTGTATTCATAGCAATTCTGTGCGGATGTGTGTTGCAATTCGTATGCAGAGAAAGAAATCAAAAACGTTCATTTCAACGTAACAGATGGCAGACATCAATGATGACGCCGTGCTGGGTTACTAGTTGAGGCTGTTTTTCCGACGCCTTGGCCGATGCGCGCAAAGCGGGACTAAAGCGGATGCAGTGAAAGTCCTGCCATCCATGGTGCTGGCCTTAAATAACCAGCAATGAAACGAACTCCGGAGCAGCTGCTTTTCCCGTGGCGGCGAACCAGCCAGACAGGAGAGCGACAGTCGTCGTTTCATCCAACGATGCCAATTGTACCTGATAAAAAGCGGAAAAGCGCAAAACCGGGCAAAACACGCGTTTTACCCGGCCCTGGCGCGACATATCGCCCCTGCTCGCACATCACTGGGAGGCGAGTTTCTCCGAGAGAATAGCCGATGCGCCCAGGAACGCTGGGTATTGCGCCGTGATGACGAAGGTCGGCACTTGCGAGACGTAATTGGCGAAGCGGCCCTTGCGCTCGAAGCGGGCGCGGAAACCGGAGCGGTCGAAACGCGCACCCAGGCGTGGCACGATGCCGCCGCCGATATAAATGCCGCCCAGCGCGCCCAGCGTGACGGCGACGTTGCCCGCCACCGTGCCGAGCATGCAGCAGAACGCTTCGATAACGTCGTCGCACAGCTGGGATTCGCCGGCCAGCGCACGGCGCGTGATTTCCGCCGCCGGCAAGTCTTCCGCAGGCACGCCCGCGCGGTCGGCCAGGGCGCGGTAAATCAGTTCCAGGCCATCACCGGAAATCAGGCGCTCGGCCGAGACGTGTTCGTATTCGCGCCAGGCGAATTGCAGGATGCTCACTTCCACTTCATTGAACGGCGCAAAGCTGACGTGGCCGCCTTCGCTTTGCAGGGCGATCCAGCCGCCGTGCGACGGAATCAGGCCCGACACGCCCAGGCCCGTACCGGCGCCGATCAGGCCGATGGCCGTATTCGGACGGGCCGTGCCCGCGCCCACCTGGTGCTTTTGCTCGTTTGACAGCTGCGGCAGGGAGCGCGCCAGCGCCGTGAAATCGTTGACCACGTCCAAAGTCGTGAAACCGCACTCTTCGCGCATGGCGCGGATCGAGAACGACCAGTGGTGGTTCGTCATGCTGAGGAAATCGCCGTCGACCGGGTTGGCGATGGCGATCACGGCATGGCGTACGGCTTGCCCGCCGGCGGCAGCGACGTGCGGCAAGGCCAGATAGGCTTGCAGGGCGGCGGACAGGCTAGGGTAATCGGCACAGGGCAGCACTTCCACCAGGGTGATGTGGCCAGCGGCCACTTCCAGGGCGAAACGGGCATTGGTGCCGCCCACGTCGGCCAGCAGGCGCGGTCCATCGGCGAAGGCGGAAGTCGGCAGTACGGGAGAAGACGAAGCGCTCATGATTTTAAATGATGAAGTGGGACGCATGGGACGCCAAGCTTAAAGGATGAATGCGCCCGGAGGCAAGCGAAGTTTGTAGTTTAAGTACATCAAAACAAGCCTTTATTGGTAGTTCCACTCCAAATGCAACAGGCAACGCCAAAATTGTTTAGGAACAATGATTTATAGTAAGTGCTTGCACTCATCAGGCGCACGAAAAGCATGCTGCACAGCAGCAGGAGCCGCCTTGAAAACACAGTATGCCGGAGTTTGCGCAAAGCCGCTTTGTACGCGGCGGCGCGGGTGCGGCGCCGCCGTCCTGGCGCTGCCGCAAAGCGATTTTCGTATTATTACTACCGGTTTTTGACTGCCCGCCTGGCGAGCAGGAAGGAGCGGAAATCAGGAGGGCAAGCCTTCGCCCAGCAGGCTGGCGGGCGCCGGCTGGTCCGAGCGGTAGGCGGCATTCCACGCGTCCAGGCCGCCATGCAGGGGCTTGGCGCGGTGAAAGCCGTGCTGGTGCAGCAGTTTGGCCACTTGCGCGGCCGTCACGTCGTTGGGACAGCTGCAATACACGATGATGTGGCGGTCCTTGTCCATGGCGATCATGGCGGGCACCGGCTCCTTGCCATTGAAGAACAAGGCGCCCGGTACGGCCGGTTCCAGCGCCTGCGCCGTGGCGCTGCGCGCGTCGACCATCAGCGGTTCCTCGCCCTGCTCTATGAGTTCGAGCAATTCATCGATGCCGATGCGCTCGATCTGCAGGGCCTGGCGAAAACGCCGGCGTTCGAGGAATTTGTACAGCAGGAACAAGCCCAGCAAGGTGGCCAGCATCAGCAAGGCCGTGCTGCCCATGGTGCTGAGCAAGTCGAGCACCTGTTGCACGCTGGCATGGAAGATCACGCCGACGACGATGCCCGTGCCGCTCCACAGCAAGGCGCCCAGGCCCGCGTACAGGAAGAACAGGCCCGGCGGCGTGCCCAGCGCGCCCGACATCGGTGCGGCCACGGTATTGAACCCCGGCACGAACTTGGAGACGATCAGCGCTTTCGGGCCCCAGCGCTTGAATTTGTCTTCCGTCTGGCTGACGCAATAATCGGGCGACAGCGAGATACGGCACAGCAGCCGCAGGATGCGCTTGCCGAAATGGCGGCCCGCGCGGAACCACGTGAAGTCGCTGATCAGACAGGCGCCCAGGGCGGCGGCCAGCACCAGCGCCCCATTCATGTCGCCATCGACGGCCAGCGCCCCTGCCACCACGAGGATGGGAAAAGCGGGAATCGGCAGGCCGAGCTGCTCCACCAGCACGATGCCAAAGACTATCAGGACACCGTAATGTTCGAGCAGGTAAATGAGGTTGGGCATGGTCGCTATCTTACCGTAAAAGCGTGTTTAGATTTGCACGCCCTTCGGTATGGCGCTGAGCAGCGTGCGCGTGTACGGATGCACGGGATTGCGGTACAGCTCATCCGAATCGGCCAGTTCCACCACTTGCCCCTTGTGCATCACCATCACCTGGTCGGCGATGTATTTCACCACCGACAAATCGTGCGAAATGAAGATGTAGGACAGGCCGAATTCATCCTGCAAGTCCTGCAGCAGATTGAGCACTTGCGCCTGCACGGACACGTCCAGCGCCGACACGGATTCGTCGCAGACGAGAATTTCCGGCTGCATGGTCAGGCAGCGGGCAATGGCGATACGCTGGCGCTGGCCGCCCGAGAACTCGTGCGGATAGCGGTGGAAAGCCTGTTCCGGCAAGCCGACTTTATCGAGCAGCCAGTAGGCCTTGGCGATGCGCTCCTTGTCATCGGCGCCGATGTTGTGGATGCGCATCGGTTCGAGCAAAATCTGCCCCACCGTGAAACGGGGGTTCAGCGAGGCATACGGATTCTGGAAGATGATCTGGATGCGGCGTTTATACGGCAGGTATTCCTTGTTCGGCATGGCAATCAGATCCTTGCCGTGGAACATGGCCGTGCCGCCCGTCGCCTGGTGCAGGCGCAGCAAGGTCAAGCCCACCGTCGTCTTGCCGGAGCCGGATTCGCCCACCACGCCCAGCGTCTTGCCGCGCGGCAAAGTGAACGACACATCCTTGACGGCCTGGAACTCGCGCTTGCCGAACAGGCCCTCGCGCGTATAAAAGCTTTTGCTCAAGTTATTCACCACCAGCACGGGCTCGTCACCGGGCGTGTAGCCGCGCGTGCGCTGTTTGACTTCCACGCCGGGGCCAGCCTTGCCCTCCATATAATCGGCAATCACGGGCAGGCGCCACGGGCGCTCGTCCAGCGACGGGCGGCAATGCAGCAGGGCCTTGGTATAAGCGTCGGTCGGTGCTTCAAAGACCTGGCGCACCTCGCCCGTTTCGCGCACTTCGCCGTGGCGCATGACGATCACGTGGTCGGCGATCTCCCCCACCAGGCCCAGGTCGTGGGTAATGAAGAGCACGGACATCTGATGCTTCTTTTGCAGGGCCGCGATCAAGTCCATGATCTGCTTCTGGATCGTCACGTCCAGCGCCGTCGTCGGTTCGTCGGCGATCAGCAGTTTCGGCTCGCAGGCGATCGCCATGGCGATCATCACGCGCTGCTGCTGGCCGCCCGACATCTGGCTCGGGTAAGCGTCGATCTTGGTGGCCGGATCGGGAATGCCCACTTCCTCGAGCAGCGCCAGGGTGCGCGCCCGCGCCTGCTTGCGGTTCATGCCCATGTGCTGGCGCAATACTTCCGCGATCTGGAAGCCGACGGTGAACACGGGATTCAGCGACGACATCGGCTCCTGGAAGATCATCGAGATATCCTTGCCACACATGGTGCGCCGCTCGGCGATAGACAGGTCCAGCAGATTGCGCCCGCCAAAATGGATGCTTGAGGCGGGATCGATAATGGTGTTATCCGGCGGCAACAAGCCCATCACGGCCAGCGAACTGACGGACTTGCCGCTGCCCGATTCGCCCACCAGCGCGACGGTGCTGTTGCGCGGCACGTTGAACGAAATGCCCTTGACGGCTTCGAACGTGGTCTTCTTGTCCAGGCGGAAGGTGACGCGCAGGTCACGCACTTCCAACAGGTTATTCTGGTCCATGAGCAACTCCTATTTCACTTTGGGGTCGAGCGCATCGCGCAAGGCATCGGTAAACAGCGAGAACGCCGTCACCAGCACGGCCATCGCCGTGGCGGCGGCTGTCAGCTGCCACCATTTGCCCAGGATCAGTTCATTTTGTGCCTCGTTGAGCATGCTGCCCCACGAGACGGTACCCACTGGCACGCCAAAGCCGAGGAAGCTCAGAATCACTTCGGCCTTGATGAAGCCCACCACGAGGATCGACATTTGCACCAGTGCCACGTGGCTCACGTTCGGGAAGATGTGGGAAAACATCTTGCGCCAGTGCGAAGCGCCAATCGCGTCGGCCGCCATCACGTATTCGCGCGCCTTGTGCTTGATGTATTCGGCGCGGATCAAACGGTACGGCCCCGTCCAGCCAGTCAGCCCGAGGATCAGCACGATGGTCAGCACGCCCTTCTGTTGCAGCACGGCCGCCACCGTCAAGATCATCAGGATGGACGGAATCGACGTAAAGATGCTGTAGAACCAGTTGAAGAAATCATCGACGACGCCGCCGAAGTAGCCGGACACGGCGCCAAACAAGGTGCCCAGCACGACGGCCAGCAAGGCTGCCACCAGGCCCACGACGATCGATGTTTCACCGCCCTTGATGGTTTTCTGGATAATGTCGTGACCCCACTTGTCGGCGCCGAACGGCAGTGTCGCCGCCTTGTGCGTGACGAGTTTCTTGGCCTTGCCCATGCCGGCGCGCAAGGCCGTCAAGTCGTCGGCCAGCGGGTCGGTGACGCCGTACATTTCCACGCCGGCGGAAGGGTTACTGCCCATCTGGGCGCGCAGTTCGGCGATGTCGTCGGCCAGCGGATCGAGCACGTTGACGGGGGTGGGCGCGCTGCGCTCATCAGCCAGGGGAATGGCGCCATCGGCGGCCACGTCCTTGTCGGCGCCGACAAAGGTGGGCGGCGCATAGCTGACGGCCACTTCGTCTTCCCAGTTCGAGGCGACCAGGCCGCTGGCGGACGCCAGCACCAGCAGGAAAAAGGCGCCGACCACGGCCAGCGATACCATTGCAATCTTGTCGCCGCGCAAACGGCGCCACGCCAGGGCCCACAGGCCGGGCGATGTATGAGGTTTCGACATCGTCTCTTTCTACTTCAGTTGTACGCGAGGATCGACCGCCTGGTACAGCAGGTCGGTGAGCAGGTTGAAGAGCATGGTGGCGGCGGCAACATACACGGTGATCGCCTTGATCACCGGAAAGTCGCTGCGCTCGACGGCCAGGATCACTTCACGCCCGATGCCGGGGATGCCGAAGAAGCGCTCGAGCAGGAAAGCGCCGATCAGCAGGGCCGGCAAGTTCGACATCACATAGGTAATGATGGGGATGCCGGCGTTGCGCAGCACGTGCACCCACATGATGCGGCCTTCCTTGAGGCCCTTGGCGCGCGCCGTGCGCACGTAATCCTGGTTCGCCTCGTCCAGCACGAAGGTGCGGAACAGGCGCAGGGTCGGTGCGATGGAGACGGCCAGGCCGATCAGAATCGGCAAGGTCGAATAGCGCAGCAGGTTTTCCCAGAAGCTGTCGCCCCAGCCCTGCACGGGGAACAGGCCCAGTTTATAAGCGAAGCCGTACTGGAAGACGATGATGTAGACGAGGATGGAAATCGACATGCCCACCGTGCAGGCGATCATGACGGCGCGGTCCGTCAGCGAGCCGCGCACGAAAGCGATGGCCAGCGCCAGCGCCACGCCAAAGAACGTTTCCAGCACGGTCAGCGGAATCAGGACCATCATCGATGGGCCCAGGCGCGACGTGATGATGTGCGACACGGATTCCCCCGTCGCCCAGCTCTGGCCGAAGTCGAACGTGACGATCTGCTTGATGAAGATCCACAGTTGCACGTAATACGGCTGGTCGACGCCGAGCTGGCGGCGGATATTGGCGATACTTTCGGCACTCGACATCTTGCCGGCGAGGATGTACGCCGGGTCGCCGCCGACCCAGTTGAACAATATAAATACCAACAGGACCACGCCCAGCATAGTGGGCAGCATCTGCCACAGGCGGCGCAGGATATAAGCAAACATAATGATTCCTTGTCGTTATAAGCTGCGCTTATTTTTTAGCCGAGTCGGCAGCTGGCGCCACCGGCGCCCCCGTGCTGTCGATATCCATGTACGCCCATTCCTGGAACATGATCGGGTGCTTCTTGTAGCCGAGCACCGACTTTTGCGCCAGCATGTTGCGGTAGCGCGCGTAGCCGATCAGGGCGCCCGCATTCACTTCCAGGCGGCGCGCCATCTTGTGGAACAGCTCGTCGCGCTCGGGGCTGGCCGGCATGGCCTGGCTGGCCGCATACCACTTGTCGTATTCAGGATCCTGGTAGCAGCCATTGTTGTTCTGGTGCGTGTTCGGGCCGTAGAACAGCTGCATGAAGTTGTCGCCGTCCGGATAGTCGGCCAGCCACGGCGCCGTGCGCGTCTGCATCTTGCACTGCTTTTCCGTTTTCAGAATGTCGGAAAAGATCATGCGGTCGTTTTCCATGCGGATGCCCAGCGAGTTGTAGGTCTTGCGCCACATTTCCGCCTGCAGCACGCCATTGGCTTCATTGCGCGAAGCGTAGCGGATCAGCAGCGGCTTGCCGTCCGGCAAAGTACGCCAGCCATCGGCACCCTTCTTGTAGCCGAATTTGTCGAGCAACTTGTTTGCCAGCACGGGATCGTATTGCAGCAGGGATTTGTAGTGAGGATCGTAGCCGACGACGCCGGGCGGGATCGGATAGTCGAGGCGCTTGGCCTGGCCATTCCAGATGATGCGGATTTCTTCGTCAATATTGTGCGCCATGGCAATGGCACGGCGCAGGGCGATCTTTTCCTTGCTGAAGCCACCCAGGGTCGGGTCTTCCATATTCCAGTAGTAATAGCTGATTTCCGGATCCAGCAGGCGCGACAGTTGCACGCCCTTCTCCGCCAGCTCGGGACGCAGCTTGCCGTTGAGCAGCGCTTTCGGCGCCAGCGGACCATCGAGCCAGAACACGTCCGTGCCGCCGCTCTGGAACGACAGCCAACGCGACTGGTCTTCGATCATCACGGAAATTTCAATGCGGTCGATGGCGGGAATGCGCTTGCCCTGCATCTGGCGCACGATGCGCTGGTCGTCCGGATCATCGCCAGCCAGGAAATTCCACGTTTCGGGCAAGTGCTGCGGGTTGCGGTTCAGGACGATGCGGTTGCCGCGCGTCCATTCACCCAAGGTGTAGTAGCCGGTACCGACGGGATTCGAACCCACTTCGCCCTTCACGTCGCCGTATTTCTCCACCACTTCGCGCGCCACGGCGGACGTCGGCACGTAGGCGAGGATCATGGGGAAATTGAAATCGGTCTTGGTGAGGGTCACGCGCAGGGTGTACGGGTCGAGGATTTCCAGGCCGGCCACCTTCTTGCTGTAGTCGAGCTTGTTCGACTTGGCCGCATCCTTGGCCAGGTCGTCGAGTCCCACTACCTTGCCTTCGAACAGCCAGCTGTGCGGCGAGGCCAGGCGCGGGTCGAACAGACGCTTCCACGAATACACGTAATCGGCCATCGTCAGTTCGCGGCGCTTGCCGCCGAACGCAGGGTCGGGCGTGTAATACATGCCTTTTTTCAGGCGGATGGTGTAGGTCTTGCCGTCGGCGGACACTTCCGGCATGGCGGCCGCGGCGCCCGGTACCACCTTGACGGGGCGCGCCAGGTAGTCATAGGTGTACAGGGTGTCGAAGACGGCCTGCGTGATGTGGTTCGAATACAGGTCGCGCGCGGTGGCCGGATCGAAGCCCGTCTCGGCGGCCGGCAAGATATAGCGCAAGGTTTTCACCGGCGCGGCTGCGGCAGCGGGGGCAGCATCGGCGGCGGCAATGGCCGCCAGCGGCAGGGTGGCCAGGCAGGCGAGCAGCGCCACGCGCCGCATCCATGGTGACTTCATGTAATACCCTTCATCTCGATTATCTGTCGCACCGTATTGGTGCGCTTGTACTGGCTTCCCCCTGGGATACAGGATTCCACCGCCAAAACCAGTCCATCCTCGCAAGATCTATGCCTTGTTCAGGGCCAGCCGCACCGCATGCAGGCGAGCCGGAAAAAGGCGTAACGATAACGCATATTCTGTTCGCCGGGCGAAAAGCCGCAGCACTGGCGTGCCGCGCAGCCACGACCGCCTGCCTCGCGGGAGAAATCTTCCGCAGCGCAACATAGACAGGCGGCGTCCATGAAAAAACGGCCTGGCAGCAACCCTTATGGTTGCCAATGACAGCTGTTTTTATGGCAGTACGGAAAATACGCATCGCACTGCAACATTAAAATAATTGCAATTATTGAAATGCATCAACATGATAAAAAACACTGTTGTTTCCATGCTGAAAGCAGATGTGTGCGCGTTGACAAGGTTTCTCGGCAAATGGTCTTATCAATGGCGGCAACTCACACAGTATGCCGTTTGATCCACAGCGATTGCCGACGCAGCAATCTTTATCACCCTGGCAAAGCTGTGCCGCACGAGGGCCAGCCGAGCACACTTTCGGAGTTCTGAGAATGATGATGGAAACAGTGATATCCCGCTCCGTACGCCTGATTTTTTCGGGTAGCGTAGCAGCGCTCAGCCTGGGCATGATGGCTGCGCCGACCATGGCGCAAGACGCCAATGTTCAACGTGTGGAAATTACAGGCTCGAGCATCAAACGGGCCACGGCCGAGACCGCATCGCCGGTACAGGTCATCAGCCGCGATGACTTGATGAAATCGGGCAAGGCCACCGTCGCCGAGTACCTGCAAACCCTGACCGCCGATGGCGCCGGCTCCCTGCCGACGGGCTTCGGCAACGGCTTTGCCGCCGGTTCCACGGCCATCTCGCTGCGCGGCCTGGGCGCCACCTCGACCCTGGTCCTGCTCAATGGCCGCCGCATGGCGCCGTTCGCGCGCGCCGATGACGGCCAGAAGAGCTTTACCGACCTGTCCACCGTGCCAATGCAGATCGTCGAGCGCATCGAAATCCTGAAAGACGGCGCATCGTCGACCTACGGCGCGGACGCCATCGCCGGCGTCGTCAACATCATCTTGCGCAAGGACTTCGAAGGCCTGACCCTGAAAGGCGACACGGGCATCTCGGGCGACAGCGACGCCAAGCAGCACCGCGCCTCGCTGACCTTCGGCAAGGGCAACCTCGATACGGATAAATTCAATGTCGTCCTCAATGCCGAGTACAGCAAATCGGACATGCTGATGAACAATGACCGTGCCGGCCGCAAATGGATAGGCAAGGCCGACCTGCGCCCGTATGGCTATGCGATCAACACCCAGTTCGCCGGTGGCTACATCAATGGCAACAACGATGCGAATGCCTCGCCAGCGGGCCTGATCCGCGACCCCGTCACCAACAACTATGTTTCCCTGCCCGGCTGTTCCACCTTGTCCGTGTCTTCGCCGCAAGATCCGAAGGGCGGCTGTTTGTGGCACCACGACCAGTTCCGCTCGATGCAGCCGAAGATCGAATCGATCAACCTGTACACGCGCGGCACCTGGCAAGTCAATGCCGACACCCAGGTGTACGCGGAAGCGGGCTACTCGAAGCGCGATACGGCCTTCACCCTGATACCGCCATCGATCACGCCGACCATCGCCTTCCCGCCCAACGCCACCAGCCCGACTGGCGTCGTCAACTACGGTTCCGGCGCCGGCACTACCATTGTGCTGGCCGCCAACCATCCGCAAAACCCGTATGGCGTGCCGGTGCGCGTGCGCTACCAGGCCTTCGACGTGGGCGCCAGCACGCGCCAGGCCAACAACGAGTTCAACCGCATCGTGCTCGGCGTCAAGGGCAACGCCATGGGCTGGGACTACGATGCAGGCTATACGCATTCGGAATCGAAGCTGCACCTCGATTACAGCAACATGCTGAACATGGCCGTCGTCAAGGATGCGCTGGGCAATCCGAACAGCCAATATTTTCCGTACTACATCGGCGCGCAGGCGGGCAAGAATCCCGCTTCGCTGTACGCGGCCATGGTGACGAGCGCCACCTCCGATTCCACCACCAAGCTCGACATCATCGACTTCAAGGCGTCGCGCGAACTGATGCAGTTGCCCGGCGGCGCCCTGGGCCTGGCCGTGGGTGCGGAACACCGCCGCGACAAGCTCGACAATCCATCGCTGTCGGGCACGGAAAACGGTTCCATCAACTCGAGCTACGTGGCGGCCAAGGGCGACAGCAAGGTCTCGGCCGTGTTCCTCGAAGTGCTGGCGCCCGTCATCAAGACGGTAGAACTGTCGGGCGCCTTGCGTTACGACAAATATGACCGTTTCTCGTCGACCACGCCGAAGCTGGGCGCCAAGTGGACGCCGCTGAAAACCTTCGCCGTGCGCGGCACGTATTCGGAAGGCTTCCGCGCACCGGGCCCCGCCGAAAGCAATGCCAATTCGCAATCGACGGGCACATCGACCGTGAGCGATCCCGTGCGCTGCCCGGGCGGCACCCGCCTGCCGGGCGCCAATGCCAGCGACTGCGAACTGCAAGTGGCGGCAGTCAAGATCGGCGACCCCAGCCTCAAACCGGAAAAATCCAAGGGCTACACCCTGGGCCTCGTGTGGGATCCGTTCAACGATACCAGCCTGTCGCTCGATGGCTGGAAAATCAAGCGTGAAAACGAGATCAACCCGCTGCCCTACAACGAAGCGGCCGCCCTGCCGACGGCCATCCGCGCCGACAACAACCTGACCATCAATGGCGTGGTGGTGCCGAACACGGGCACATTGCTGATCACCAAGGCGCCGTACCGCAACTCCAGCTTCACGGAGATCAAGGGTATCGACCTGGACGTCAAGCAGCGCGTGCGCCTGGGCGACTACGGCCGCGCCACGTTCGGCCTGACCTGGACCCACATCGCTTCGTGGGTGCGGGCCGAGTCGTCCACCGTGCGCTACCAGTTCGCCGGCACGCATGGCAATTGCGATACCTCCAACTGCGCGGGCACGCCGAAGGACAAGATCAACCTCACCGGCTCGTGGGACCTGGGCAACTGGAACGTCAGCGGCGTGCTGAACTACCGTTCGGACATGAAGAACATCCTGTTTGAAGGCAAGCCCTGCGCTTCCAAGCTGGCCGACAGTACACCGGCGCCAAACGGTTGCAAGATCGCCTCGTTCACCACGCTCGACCTGTCGAGCCGCTGGAACGTCAACAAACAATTGCAGTTGTTTGCCTCGATCAACAACGTGACCGACAAGATCGCGCCGCTCGACCCGCTGACCTACGGCGGCATGAGCTACAACCCGATGGATGCCAGCGGCGCCATCGGCCGCTACTTCAAACTGGGCGCCAGCTACAAGTTCTTCTAAGCTGACACCTGTATCCTGACGCAAGGCGGTGAGCAATCACCGCCTTTTTTTCGTCCGGACTGTGGCGCGCGGACACTCATCCACATACCTATTGCGCAAGCGCAAACCTTACCTGCTGCGCGCCTGTAAAACTCCCTTGCAGGCCACTTGGCCCATGACCAAGTCACAGGAGTGTCAGATGACGCAAACCCGCAGTCCCTCCCCCACCTTGCGCCTGTTGTGCGCAGCCTTGCTCGGCGCGTATGGCCATGCGGCCATGGCACAGGACACCGGCACCGCCGGTGAGCCCCCCGCCATGCAGCGCGTCGAAGTCACCGGTTCCTCCATCAAGCGCCTCGTCTCGGAAACGGCGACACCCCTGTCCATCTTCAAGGCCGAGGATTTCGCCAAGCAGGGCTTGACGACGGCCCAGGAAGTGCTGAGCAAAATACCCTCGAACGCGTCGAGCATTGGCAGCGGCAATGCCGTCGGCGGCAATACCAGCGGCTTGCCCACGGGCGGCCAGGCGAGCGCCGACTTGCGCGGCCTGGGCGGCGACAAGACCCTGGTGCTGCTCAACGGCCGGCGCATCGCCAACCATCCTTATGACGGCGCCAGCGTCGACCTGAACATCATCCCGATTGCCGCCCTGGAGCGTGTCGAAGTGCTGCGCGACGGCGCCTCGGCCATCTACGGCACGGACGCCATCGGCGGCGTCATCAACTTCATCACCAAGCGCTCGGTCAACGTCACGAATATCACCGCCGAGGTCGTCGCGCCCGAACACAAGGGCGGCGGCGAGCACCGCATCAATCTGTCGACGGGTTTCGGCAAGCTCGACACGGATGGCTACAATATTTTCGGCGTGCTCGACTACCACAAGCAAAAAGTGCTGACGTCGCAGGACCGTGACTTTTCCAAGACCGGCATCATCCCCTCGCGCGGCCTGTCCATTACCAGCGGCACGACTTTCCCCGGCAATTACTTCGATGCGGCGGCCAACGGCGGCGACGGCCTGGCCGGCAATCCCTACGCGGCCAGCGGCTGTTTGCCGCCACTGTCGGTGGCCGCCGCCAACGGTACCTGCCGCCAGGATTACACGCGCCAGATCGACAACCTGCCCGCCCAGGAACAGCTGGCCTTCTTCGGCAAGGGCGCCTTCAAGCTCGGTGGCGGCCACCTGGCCACGGTGGAATACCTGCATTCGCAAAACAAGGTGAAGGCGCGCACGGCGCCACCGCCGCAAACGGGCTTGATTCTGCCCATCAGCAGCAAATACTATCCGGGCAATGCGGGCGGCGTGCCGGCACAGCCGGGCTTGTCGGGCCAACCGCTGAGCGTCAACTGGCGCCCCGTGGAAGCGGGCCAGCGGCAGATCGATTCGGACGGCAAGACGGACCGCCTGGTGCTGGCGCTCGAAGGCGAGCTGTCCGGCTGGGACTACAAGACGGGCCTGAGCCACGCGATCAGCAAGTCGTCGGAAAAATTCACGGGTGGCTATGTGCAGGATGCGGGCTTTGCCGCCGGCGTCCTGAACGGCATCCTGAACCCGTTTGGCGTGCAGGACGCGGCCGGCAAGGCTTACCTCGACAGCACCGCCCTGCGTGGCGAGGTGCAGAACGCCAAGGTCACCACGACGGGCTTCGACATCAAGGGCAGCCGCGAATTGATGCAGCTGGCCGGCGGCCCGCTGGCGATCGCTTTGGGCGGTGAACTGCGGCACGAAAAGGCCGACTTCAATGTCAACCGCGATATCGCCGGCCAGGCCGCCAGTTCCGGCTTGTCGGGCTCGCTCTCGAAGAGCGGTTCGCGCACGATCCAGGCCGTCTTCGGCGAAGTCAACTTGCCGCTGATCAAGGACCTGGAAGTGCAGCTGGCGGCCCGCTTCGACCACTACAGCGACGTGGGCAGCACCACCAATCCGAAGCTGGCCCTGCGCTACCACGCCAGCAGCGCGCTGGTGCTGCGCGGTTCGGCCAGCACGGGTTTTCGCGCTCCCACCTTGTTTGAAAAGAATGCGCCGCCGTCGAAGAACGATACCAACGATTCCTACGACGATCCCATCCTCTGCCCGGGCGGCGTGCCGCAGCCCGGTGCCAATCCCCTGCGCGATTGCGACTTGCAGCAATTCAAGCTGCAAGGCGGTAATGAAAACCTGAAACCGGAAAAATCCACCACCTTTGCCGTCGGCCTCGTGCTCGAACCGATCAAGGAAGTCACGCTTGCCGTCGATTACTGGAACATCCACCTGAAGGACAAGATTTCCTCCCTGCCCGAGCAATCGATCTTCGGCAACTACGAAAAGTACAAGGCCTTGTTCCTGCGCAATCCCGATGGTTCGCCCTACGCCATTCTGGACTTGAACGACAACCTCGGCGAAGTGAAAACCGACGGCATCGACGTCAGCCTGAATGCGCGCCTGGGCCGTGGCGCGTATGGCGATTTCAGCGTCTCGGTCGATGGCACCTGGACCCACAAGTATGACTACCAGAACGAGCGCGGCGGCGAATTCATTGCCAACGTGGGCCGCTACGCGGACAACAATCCCGTGTTCCGCTGGAAACATACAGCGGCGCTGAACTGGCGCATGGGCAACTGGGGCGCCACCGTATCGCAATCGTTCAAGTCCGGCTACACGGATCAGAACCAGGTGGACCCGCAGTATCGCCACGATGTGCCTTCCTACAGCCTGCTCAACGTGTCGGGCAGCTACACATGGAAAGGCTTGTTGCTGACGGCCGGCGTGAAAAACCTGTTCGACAAGGAACCACCGTTCTCGAACCAGGGCACCCTGTTCCAGAAAGGCTATGACCCGCGCTACACGGACCCGATCGGGCGCGCCTACTACTTGCGCGGCAGCTATACGTTCTAAGGGGAATGACGGAAGAGAGACAGAGCAGACAGCGCTGGCCAGCGTTTGCCAGCCATGCCAAAGACGGCGCCATCAGCGATGATGTGCGCCGTTTTATTTTACGCATCTGAGCAGGACTGACAAGGGTCCGCGATACTTTATTGCTGAAGGATTACAAAAAAAATAGGGAAATGTTGCATTTCGTCCAAAAAGTCCGCACGAAATTGACAATTTGAATCGTGAATGTTTTGATGAGGGCCCTGAAAATTTACAGAATTTTCATTGGTGGATTTGTAAAAAGGCAAATAAATTGTTAGTAAGCAACAAGTTATTTCAAAATAATTGCCGCCTTTATCACAATAACAAGGAATTTCAGATGATGATAGAAAATGTAATATCGCGGTCGCTGCGCCTGATGTTTGCAGGCGGCATGGCCCTGAGCATGCACGCCGCGTATGCACAAGAAACAACAGATGGCACCATGCAACGCGTGGAAGTCACGGGTTCAAGCATCAAGCGCATCGCTTCCGAAGCGTCGCTGCCGGTGCAGTCGTTCAACCAGAAAGACATCAAGAAAACCGGCGTCACCACCGTGACCGATTTCATCCAGCAAATTCCTGCGATGCAGGGCTTCTCCGTGGCCGCCGATTCGGTGGGCGGCGGCGGCGGCGGCGTCACCACGGCCTCGATCCACGATATCGGCGCAGCCTACACCTTGGTGCTGCTGAACGGCCGTCGTATTGCCCCATCCAATTCGGGCACCACCATCGACCTGAACTCGATCCCTCTGTCGGCCATCGAGCGCGTGGAAGTGCTGACGGACGGCGCCTCGGCCCTGTATGGCGCCGACGCCATCGCCGGCGTGGTCAACTTCATCCTGAAAAAAGGCGCATCGCCGCTGGAAATCAATGCCAAGTACTCGCGTCCTGAAGAAAAAGGTGGCGCCAGCAACTCGATTTCCATCAGCAAGGGCTTTGGCGACATCGACGAAGACGGCTACAGCATCTTCGTGTCGGCCAGCCATGACGAACAAAAATCGCTGAAAGCATCGCAGCGCAGCTTCGCGAAAAGCGGCATCATCAATTTCAACGATCCGAAGAACGGCAAGGCACTGCAATTCATCAACGGTTCCTCGCGCTCGGCGCCAGGCAACGCCGCTGTCGATTACAACCGCACCGATCCGGTGACGGGCGCCGTAGTCATCAATCCGGAGACCAACAAGCCCTTCGTCGACAGCGTCAACCTGAACCCGTACGCACTGGCCCATGGCGGCAAATGCGCCGCCAGCAACATGGATTTCTATGGCAACGGCAACTGCTACTTCGATTCGCCATCGACCATCGAAATCAATCCGGAATCGAAGCGCGACGCCATCTTCAGCTCGGGTACCGTCAAACTGGGCAAAACCGGCTTCCAGGGTTTCTATGACCTCGCCTACACGGAAGCGCGCGTCGTCGCCAGCATTGCGCCGTACCCGGCCGATTTCTCCGTCGATGTCGGCTCGCCGCTGTTCAACAAATATCTGGCGCCGAACCTGACGCCAGCGCAGTTGGCCAACGCCACGGGCGCCGTCGCCAACTACCGCCTGTCGGAAATGGGCAACCGCGTCTACGATTACGGCACCAAAGCCACCCATATCGTCGCCGGTATCGATGGCAATGCATTCGGCTGGGACATCAACTCCGCCGTAACGTACTCGAAAAACAAGCAGACGCAGGAATACGTCAGCGGTTTCCCGCTGGCCGACAAATTCGACGCGCAAGTGGCCGCCGGCAATATCGACCCGTTCGCCTACCCGGTGGGCTCCATGCCGGACGCCATGCGCCAGGCACTGCTGGGCACGGGCTTCAGCGGCACCTACAACACGCAAACCGTGGAAATGAAGGGCATCGACGGCCGCGCTTCGCGTTCTGTGTTCTCGCTGCCAGGCGGCACGGCCATGCTGGGCGTGGGCGCCGACTTCCGCAACACCTCGTACAAGGTGCAGCAGGCGAACGTTGCCAAACAGGCGCAAATCCTGTTTGACAATGCACAAGTCGACAGCGAATACGCGCGCGACAATGCCGGCGCCTATGCCGAGCTGATGATGCCGATCTCGAAAAAACTGGAAATGACCGGCTCGCTGCGTTACGACCAGATCGGCGCCATCGACGACAAGCTGACGGGCAAGACGGTAGGCAAAAAAGAAAACGCCACCACCTGGAAAATCAGCGGCAAGTATTCCGCCACCAAGAGCCTGATGTTCCGCGCCGCTGCCGGTACCGGCTTCCGCGCCGCCAGCATGCAGGAAATCGCCGGCCCACTGGAAGACTGGGGCGTCACGGGCGGTAACTATCAATGCCCATTGACGGCGGCGACCGGCATGGGCGGCCATCCGCTGGCCAGCTACTGCAGCGGCGTGGGACGCCAGCAGTTCGAAGCCTTCCAGGGCGGCAATCCGGACCTGAAGCCGGAAACGTCGAAGCAATGGAGCATCGGTACCGTGTTCGAGCCAATCGACAGCCTGTCGATGTCGTTCGACCTGTGGAACGTGGAAATCCGCGACCAGGTGACCGCCGTGTCCGAAGGCCTGATCTTCAACGATCCTGCCAAGTACGCCAACTTGTTCACCACCAAGCACATCAGCTCGACGGGCAAGGACGTGCTGGCCATCAAGCTGCTGCCGGTTAACATCGGCAAGGTGGAAAACCGCGGTATCGACTACGACTTCACCCACAAGATGAAGCTGCTGGACGGCCGCCTGACGAGCCGCCTGATGGGTACCTACCTGCTGCGTTCGCGCTACACGACGCCAGGCACCGATGATCAATGGGAAACCAGCCTGAATCGCTACGGTTCGAACGACAAGGTCAGCTTCCGCAACATCATCCGTGCCACCACCACGTATGAGACGGCCAAGTTCACGCATACGCTGAGCGCCAGCTACCGCAACGGCTATACGGACAAGGAACAGACAGCGAAAGACTGCGCCGTGATCGTGGCCGGCAGCCCTGGCGAATGCTATGGCATCCAGCTGGAAGTGCCGAGCTACACCACCTTCGACTTCCAGACGGCCTACCGTCCGATGAAGAACGTGGAAATCACGGGCGGCATCCTGAACCTGTTCGACCGCAATCCGCCGTTCACCCTGCGTAACACGGGTTCGCATCAAGTGGGCTACAACCCATCGTACTCGAGCGCCCTGGGCCGCCAGTTCTACCTGAGCGGTTCCTACAAGTTCTAAGCTGACCTGCTCTCGGCTGAAAACTGAAAAGCCCGGAAAGCTTAGCTTTCCGGGCTTTTTTTCATGCTGCGCGCCACTTTATTCCGCGTCGCCCTTCAAGCGGCGCTGCTTCACGGCTTGCGCCAGGTTTTCCAGCACGGCCACGCTGGCGCTCCAGTCGATGCAACCGTCCGTGACAGACTGGCCGTAGATCAATTCCTTGCCTGGGATCAAATCCTGGCGCCCCGCCACCAGGTGCGATTCCACCATCACGCCGACGATGCGGTCGTCGCCGCCTGCTACCTGGCTGGCGATATCGGCACATACGGGAATCTGGTTTTCCGGTTTTTTCGAGCTGTTCGCATGCGAGGCGTCGATCATCAGGCGCGCCGCCAGGCCTTGCGCCGCGATGGCCTTGCAAGCGTCGTCCACGCTGGCCGCGTCGTAGTTCGGCGTTTTGCCGCCGCGCAAGATGATGTGGCAATCCTCGTTGCCGTTGGTCGAAACGATGGCCGAGTGCCCCCCCTTCGTGACGGAAAGAAAATGGTGCGGCTGCGAGGCGGCCTTGATGGCTTCCACGGCAATTTTCACGTTGCCGTCCGTGCCATTCTTGAAGCCGACGGGACAGGACAGTCCCGACGCCAGCTCGCGGTGCACCTGCGACTCCGTCGTGCGCGCGCCGATGGCGCCCCAGCTGATCAGGTCGGCGACATATTGCGGGCTGATCACGTCGAGGAACTCGGTACCGGCCGGCAAGCCCAGCTCATTAATATCGCGCAACAGTTCGCGCGCCATGCGCAAGCCGTCGTTGATGCGGAAGCTGTTGTCCATGTACGGATCGTTGATCAGGCCCTTCCAGCCCACCGTGGTGCGCGGCTTCTCGAAGTAGACGCGCATGACGATTTCCAGTTCGCCCGCGAAACGCGCACGCTCCTTGACCAGCAGGCGCGCATATTCCATCGCCGCCTTGGTATCGTGGATGGAGCAAGGCCCGATCACCACCATCAGGCGGTCGTCCTGGCCGTGCAGGATACGGTGCAGGGCAATACGGGCGCTGGCGGCGGTCTGTTCGGCTTGCTCCGAGCAGGCGAATTCGCGGATCAGGTGGGACGGCGGGGTCAATTCCTTCATTTCGCGAATACGCAAATCATCGGTGCGGGGCATCATTTTCTCCAAAATTTAAGGAAGGGTAAAACATCTGGGTAAAAAAAAACCGCCATCGGTGGCGGTTTTTTAGAATTTGCTGGGATCTCGTTTTGCTGCTACGTGAACCGACCGCTACTCCACCGCCTTTGGGTTGGAATTGCTAAAGTAAAAATAAGCGGTAAAAAAGTGGCGAGCGAACATGTGAGTCATCCGTAAGTGATGATCGACTATAAACCTAAATTGCACGGGTTGGCAAGCATATTTATCGGCAAAGCCGCATGTCGCCACCGTTTTACACTGCAAAATACGTTAAAAAGCATAAAAAGTTGCGCGCTGCCGATACCCACTCGCGGGCCACTACCGCTGTGTCCGCCGTGGCAACCACGCCACGCCAGCCATTCTATCGACGACAAGCAAGACACTACTTGATCTAGATCTACTCTCGGCATCGCCGCACGGGCAAAACTCAAGGACGCATCGACGATTCCTGACTGCCTGACCTTTCCGGAGAACCGCATGATCCCTACACCATTCTTACCATCCGCTACTTTTTCACCACCCAGACTGGGCCTGGCGCTGGCCAGTGCGCTGCTGAGTCTACCCGTCCTGGCACAGGAAGCTGCCCCCGTTGCCCGCGTGGAAATCACCGGTTCAAACATCCGCCGCGCGCAAGCGGAAACGGCGTCGGCCGTACAAACCCTGAACGCGGCCGACATTGAAAAATCGGGCAAGTCCAGCGTGGCCGAACTGCTGCAGACCCTGGCCGTCGACAACCAGGGCTCGGTGCCCACCACTTTCGGCAACGGCTTTGCCGCCGGCGCTTCCGGCGTGTCGCTGCGGGGCCTGGGCACGGCCTCGACCCTGGTGCTGCTGAACGGGCGCCGCGTCGCGCCGTATGGCTTGGCCGACGATGGCCAGAAGGTATTTGCCGACCTGAACATCATTCCCCTGGAAGCGGTGGAACGGGTGGAAATCCTCAAGGATGGCGCTTCGGCCATCTACGGTTCGGACGCCATCGCCGGCGTCGTCAACGTGATCCTGCGGCGCGACTACCAGGGCACGGCCATCAAGGGCAATTACGGCAAGACGAAGGAGTGGGACGGGCGCGACGCGCGCGCCGCCATCACGCACGGCTTCGGCGACATCGACAGCGACCGCTACAACGTGCTGCTGAACCTCGAGTACAGCGAAAAAGCCGCCATCTGGAACCGCGACCGGGCCGGACGGGGCGCCGTGGGGCGCGGCGACTTGCGCGACCTGGGCTTCAGCGCGCAGGAGTCGCTCAGCGGCGCGGGCGCCATCACCACCAACAACGCGGCCGGCAGCGCCGTCAACGGCAATGTGCGCAATCCCGACACGCTCGACTACTACAACCGCGGCAACCTGGCCGGCGTGGGTTTTACGCGCACCTTCCCCGGCGCCGCCTGCGGCAACTTCACCACGCATCCGCAGGGCGACCCGGGCGGCGGCTGCCTGACAGATGCCGCGCAGCAATACAGCCAGATCCAGCCGAAACAGAAGAACATCAATTTCTTTGGCCGCGCCGCCTGGCAACTGACGCCAGCGTTGCAAACGTATGCCGAATTGAACGTGTATCACAGCGAATCGCACTCGGCCACCACGCCATCGGGCATCAGCGGCTCGGTCGGCTACCCGGGCGGCCCCGTCAGCAATGCGGGCGTGTCGCTCGGCGCGGCCCACCCGGACAATCCGTATTTCGGCACGGCGGCGCGGCTGCGCTACCTGGCAGCCGACGTGGGGCCGCGCCTGTCGGAAGTCAATTCCACCTTCACGCGCTTTGTCGCCGGCATCAAAGGCACGGTGGCGGGCTGGGATATCGACAGCGCCCTGCTGTACTCGCAGAACAAGGTGTCGAACGACTTGAACGGCTACCTGCAGCGCGACGTCGCCTTCGCCCTGCTCAACCCAACCGCCACCAACGTGGCGGCGGCCAGCCTGAACCCTGCGTATGCGGCCCTGCCGGCCGGCAGCCTGTGGCGCATCGCGGAAAACGCGGGCCTCAATTCGCCCGAGCTCTACGCTGCCCTGTCGCCGCGCATCTCGAACGATGCCAAGACGCATATCGCGCAGATCGACTTCAAGGCCAGCCGCGAGGTGGCCAAGCTGGAAGGCGGCGGCCTGGGCGTGGCCGTGGGCGCGGAATTCCGCCATGAATCGACGGAACTCAAGCCCACCACAGGCACGGAACGGGGCAATATCATCGGCCTCGGCTATTCTGCCTACAAGGGCAGCCGCAACGCCTCGGCCATCTACGCCGAAGTGTTGGCGCCCGTGCTGAAAACCGTCGAGCTGTCAGGCGCCCTGCGCGCCGACCATTTCACCGACGTGGGCAATTCCTACACGCCGAAAGTGGGCGTGAAATGGACGCCCATGCGAGAACTGGCCTTGCGCGGCACCTTCGCCAAGGGTTTCCGTGCGCCGAGCGCGGCGGAAAACGGCGTCGGCGGCCTGGCCGCGTTCTCCACCGCCAGCGATCCGCTGCGCTGCGCGCTGGGCGTGGAAGTGGCGTGCGATCCCGCGCCGATCGCCGTCATCACCTCACCCAATCCGAACCTGTCACCGGAGCGTTCGCGCAGCTTTTCCGTCGGTGCCGTGTGGGACCCGCTGCCGCGCAGCAGCATTTCCGTGGACCTGTGGCAAATCCGCCGCAAGAATGAAATCAACCAGGAGCAAACGGATACGGCCATTGCCGCTGGCAACGTGGCGCGCGACCCGTCCACGGCCACCGGCATTGCCGGCGATCCGGGCGCCATCACGGCCGTGCTGGCCAATTATGTGAATTCGGCGCAAACGACGGTGCGCGGCATCGATATCGACGCCCGCCAGCGCTTCAACCTGGGCGGCGACTATGGCAACCTGACCTTCGACCTGAAGTGGACGCATCTGTACAAATGGCTGCGCACGGAACGCGATGGCACGCAGCGCGATTTTGCCGGCACGCATGGCAATTGCGACGTGTCCAACTGCATGGGGACGCCCGACGACCGCATCAACCTGGGCGCCACCTGGGAGCGCCAGAACTGGCGGGTCACGGCCAACGTCAACTACCGCGCGCCGCTCGACAACATACTGTTCAAGAATGACCCGGACGGCTGCGCCACGCATTTCGCCGACGGCACGGACGCGCCGCGCGGCTGCCGCATCGCCTCGTTCACGACGGTGGACCTGACGGCCCGCTGGCTGGCCACGCCCAAGCTGGAAGTGTTTGCGACGATACAAAACCTGTTCGACAAGATCGCCCCGCTCGACCCGCTGACGTATGGCGCCACGGGCTACAACCCGCTCGACTACGCGGGCGCGGCGGGACGCTTTGTCAGTGCGGGGGTGAAGTACAAATTCTGAGAAATAGCGGTGGTGTCGGGTTACGCCCTTCGGGCTAACCCGACCTACACGATCAGCATGCCAGAAATGTAGGTCGGATTAGCGGGGCGCAGCCGCGCGTAATCCGACACCGTTGTTGGCCGCGCAGTGCCCGAAAAAATCAGGTAGTCCCGCCAACCGTAATACCATCGAGGCGCAAGGTCGGCTGTCCCACGCCCACGGGCACGCTTTGCCCTTCCTTGCCACAGATGCCCACGCCGGAATCGAGGCGCATGTCGTTGCCGATCATGGAGACGCGGTTGAGCACGTCCGGGCCATTGCCGATCAGAGTCGCGCCCTTCACCGGATAGCTGAGCTTGCCGTTTTCGATCATGTACGCTTCACTGGCCGAGAAGACGAACTTGCCGTTCGTGATGTCGACCTGGCCGCCGCCGAAGTTGACGGCATACAAGCCGTTTTTGACGGACGCAAGGATCTCGCCCGAGTCCTTGTCGCCGCCCAGCATATACGTATTCGTCATGCGCGGCATGGGCAGGTGGGCGAACGATTCGCGGCGCGCGTTGCCCGTCACGGGCATCTTCATCAGGCGCGCATTCATCGTGTCCTGGATGTAACCCTTCAGGATGCCATCCTCGATCAGAGTCGTGCACTGCGTGGGATTGCCCTCGTCATCGATGTTCAGGGAACCACGCCGGCCAGCCAGGGTGCCGTCATCGACCACGGTGACGCCCTTGGCGGCCACGCGCTCGCCGATGCGGTCCGAAAACGCGGACGAGCCCTTGCGGTTGAAATCACCTTCCAGGCCATGGCCGATCGCTTCGTGCAGCAGGATGCCGGGCCAGCCCGGGCCCAGCACGATGGTCATGGGACCGGCTGGCGCGGGACGCGCTTCCAGGTTCACCAAGGCCGAATTGACGGCGTCCGTCGCGTATTGTTCCAGCACGGCATCGCTGAAATAGTCATAGCTGAAACGCCCGCCACCACCGGCCGAGCCCGTTTCGCGGCGGCCATTCTGTTCCGCGATCACGGTCAGCGACACGCGCACCAGCGGGCGGATGTCGGCCGCCAGCACGCCGTCGCTGCGCAGCACCAGCACCACGTCGTATTCGCCGGCCAGGCCCGCCATCACTTGCACCACGCGGGGGTCTTTCGCGCGCGCCATCTTTTCCACGCGCTCGAGCAGCTGCACCTTGGCCGTGGCATCGAGCGAGGCCAGTGGATCGTTGGGCAGGTACAAGGAACGTCCGCCCTGCGGCTGCATCTGGCCCGCGATCTTGATTTTGCCGGCGCCCGCGCGCGCAATCGTGCGCGTGGCCGCCGCCGCTTCCAGCAGGGCCCGTTCGGAAATGTCGTCGGAATACGCAAACGCCGTCTTGTCGCCGGACACGGCGCGCACGCCCACACCCTGGTCGATGGAAAAGCTGCCCGTCTTGACGATGCCCTCTTCCAGGCTCCAGCCTTCGCTCTTGGTCGACTGGAAATACAGGTCGGCATAGTCGACCTTGTGCGTAAACATCGTGCCCAGGGCTTTGAGCAGCTTGTCTTCGTCCAGGCCGAACGGCGTGAGCAGGATATCGCGTGCCACGGCCAGGCTGGACAGATTGGGTTCAAATGGGATCATGGCTTTTTCTCACAATTCAATTTACATGGTGCGGTGCGTGAGGGCCGGCAGCGACTCGCGCACGCCGGCCAGGAACACCAGATCGATCTCGCCGCTGACCACGCCCTCGCCTTCGGGCAACACGGCGATCACTTCGCCCCACGGGTCGATCAGCATACTGTGGCCCCAGGTGCGCCGGCCGTTCGGATGCAGGCCGCCCTGCGCCGAGGCCAGCACATAGCACTGGTTTTCGATGGCGCGCGCGCGCAGCAGCACTTCCCAGTGGGCGCTGCCCGTCGTATGGGTAAACGCGGCGGGCACGACGATCAGCGCGCAATCGCCCATGGCGCGGTACAGTTCGGGAAAGCGCAAGTCGTAGCAGATGGACAGGCCGACGCGGCCGAACGGCGTCTCGATAGCGCGCACTTGCGCACCGGGCACGATGGTGCGCGATTCATTGTACGACTCGATGCCGCGCGTAAAACCGAACAGGTGGATCTTGTCGTAGCGGCCGGCCGGTTCGCCTTGCGGATCGTACACGAGCGTCGTATTCAAAACCTTGCCCTCCTGGCCCGAGATCAGGGGCAAGGTGCCGCCGATCAGCCAGATGCCGTGCTGGCGCGCCATCTGCGCCATGCCATCCTGGATCGGCCCGCTGCCGGGCTGTTCCGCATGGGCCAGCTTGTCCGTTTCCTGCTTGCCCATGATGGCCCAGTATTCGGGCAGCACCACCAGCTGCGCGCCACCGGCGGCGGCCTGCGCCACCAGGCGCCGCGCCGTGGCCAGGTTATCGTCCACGGATGGCGAGGAAATCATTTGTACTGCTGCGACTGTATGCATCATTGCCACCTCTTATCGATTCGAAGGCCTCGCCTATTTCGCCACGGCCTCCACCGCCGCAGCGGCAGCGGCAGGCACGGCGACAGCTTCCAATTTACCACCATCGAGCTTGGTCACGACGGGCGATTTCCACGGGCCGGCGATCTGCATATGGTAAGTGAGCGCCTTCATCACGGGCGCACGCAGGAACAATTGCGCCAGGAAACTGCCCAGGCCGATGACGGGATTGACGGCCAGCGCATACACGAGCGGTCCCGTTCCCAGGTTAAATTCGGGGATCACCACCACGTGCAGATTCGTCGTTTCATTGGCGATATCGGCCGTGCCATCCATCAGCACGGTGGCCGCCACGCCATGCATCTTGAGGTTGTTCGTCGTCACCACGCCACGCTTGATGCTGGCGTTGGCCGTGATGCCGTCGAAAGCCAGGCCTTCGGAAAACACGTCGTGGAAATCCAGTTTCAGCAAGCGGGGCAAGGCTTGGAGGCTGAGCACGCCCAACAGCTTGGCCGCGCCCGGGTCCTGCTTGAGGAACTGGCCCGACTCCACGTTCATCTCGATCTGCCCCGACAAGGTGGGAATGTCGAGCGAATACGGCAAGCCGTTCCAGGCGATGTCGCCGCTCAGGCGCCCTTTGCCGCGGCGCACCGTGTCGGCAAAGCCGAAGCGGTCGAGCAACTTGCCCGCATCGACGATGTCGAGGCCGAAACGCAGGCTGGTCGTGCTTTGCCCATCCTTGATGACCCATTTGCCACTGCCGCTCAGCGCGCCATCGGCGTTCGACAGTTGCAGCTTGCCCACGCGCCACTCGCGCCCGCCCGCCGCCATGGTGTTATAGGCCTGCAACTCCAGCCGGCCGATCTTCTTGTTGAACAGCTCGAATTGCTCGGCGACGATATCGAGCGAAGGGATCGATTGGGCGCCGCTTTTTCCTTCCAGCAAATTCTTCACATCATTGGCGGCCGACTCCGGAATGATCAGCGACGACAGCCGTGCCGTCATCTTGCCCAGGCCGGATGGTGTTTCCAGCCACGTCACATAGCCCGACACCTGTTTCGCGTCGATATTGGCTTGCCACACATCTTTTTGATGCGTGGCGCCCACCACCACGTTTTCCAGCTTGCGCTCGCCCAGCATCAGTTCGCTGGCGCGGGCCGCCATCATGTCCGGCACCACGTATTGCGCGATATCGGGCGTATCGTCGGCGGCACCGCTATCGGCGGACGCTGTGGCGTTGCCGGCGATCTCGCTGCCGGTGGCAATCCAGTTGTCCACGTCCAGGGTTTTCATATTGACGTTGAGCATCATGCCGCTCTCCGGTTCCGGCGCCGGCACGTTCACGCCGATGCCGCCGCGCACCAGGCGCCAGGCATCCTTGCCCTGCTTCTGGCGCTGGTAGCGGGCAGCGATGCTGGAACCCACCGCGATGCGGATATCGTCCGTGCGCAAGCCGGCGCCATTGGCCGCATTGCCCGTCAGGGTGAATTTCACGGGCAGGCTGTCGCCGGCGGGCTTTTTCAGGGGAGCGGGGAAGTCCAGGCCCAGGCCCGTCAGCGGCGACTCGACATTGACCACCACCTGGTGGTCGCGCGCCGTGATCAATCCGTTGTAGCGCGCGCCGCCATTCAAATGTTTCGCCAGGCGCTGCAGCACGGGCGCCGGATAGGTCTTGCGCAAGCCGTCGATGGTCATGTTGCCGGCCAGTTTCACCTGGATGGAACTGTCCGGCTGCGTGCCGCCCGAGATGGCCAGCGGCCCACCCAGCAGGCTGCCATTCAAACCATTCAGGTTGACGCCTTTTTCGTTGAACTCGATCTTGCCCTGCGTGCCCAGCACGGGCGGCATGTCGTGGAACAGCACCACGTCGTTGCCCGCCAGTTGCAAGCTGCCCTGCACGGTCGACTCGAGCATGCGCTCGATCGGCAAGTGCAGTTTGAGGGCCAGCTTGGCGTTGCCCGTCGCCGTCGTTTCATCCGTGAAATGCTCGATCCAGCCCAGCACGGGGCTGGCAGTCACGTACTTGAGAAATTCCTGCATCGGGCCGGCCGCGTTGCCCTCGATGTCGAGCAAGGTGTCGAACACAGTCAGGTCGGGGATCACGGCTTTGACGTTCGCCAATGCCACGCCGCCCGTGGTGGCCGTGTCGCCGCGAATTTCCATGCGCGCCCGCTCGAACACAAAACTGCCCTTGATCTTTTCCGCCTGCGGCCACAGGGGCGCCTTGCCTGCCAGCGGGCCGCTTTCCGCAAATTCGCCGGGCGCATAGTTCAGCTTGCCATTCTCGATCTTGCCGGCAATACGGAAGTCGCCACGGTTGCGCTGGGCAGGTGTATCGGCCTTGAACGGAAAATGCTCGAGTTCGCCGCGCAGGCGCAGGCTGACATCGTGCGCCATGCCGCCTTCCAGCGCGCCCGTCAGCCAGTGGCGCAGATGCTCGGGCGTTTGCAGCGGCAGATAGCGGCCGATGGTGTTGATCTCGAAATTATCGATCGTGCCCGTCAAGTCGACCTGGCCCAGGTTCTTGCCGTCGAGCGGCATCCGGTGCGTGCCTTGCAAGGCAACACGCAAGCCTTGTTGATTAAGATCAAGCCTGTCCAGGTCGATTTGTAGCATATTGTCTGCTTGGAAAGCCCAGCGCGCCTCCATTTCGAACTGTTCGAACGGCAAGGCCGGCTCACTCAAATAGGAGGCCAGTTGCAATACCAATCCCCGTGCATCGATATCGACCTTGCCGCCCTTGTCGCTGGCGTCGATACTGCCAGTCAAATGTTCGAAACCGGGGATAGCCGGTGCGGCTGCCTGCGCGGGGCCGGTCGCCGTCTTCGCCACGGCCAGGCGCACCGGCTGCGCGTTCAGCCCCAGATCGATGAACTTGCCGCGCAAACGGTAGCTGGCCGGTGTCGCCATCTCGCCTTCCCATTGCGCGGCAAAATCCTGCAAACGCCCACGCGGCGCCAGGGCGTCGAGACGCTGGCGCTGCTGTTCGCCAAGTGGCAGCTTGTCGGCCAGCGCGGCCAGGGTTTGCAAATCGAGCGACTTGGCCGTGATTTCCGTGCGCGCCGGCTTGCGCTTGGTGGCAGCAATGAAACGCTCGGACAAAGTCGTGGGCGGCAGGCTGAGGCCGTCTCGGGTTTCCACCGCGAAATTCGTCAACTCCACCTGGTGCCCATTCGCGCCAAACGTTGGTTTGCCGTCGGGTGCCTGCGCCGAGAACTCTTCTTTTGCCGAAATGCGTCCGCTGACCGACAGCAAGTCGAGCGGCGCGATATGCTCGCCCAGCTGCGCCGTCACATCCGTCAAACCCACGTCCGCCGTGAAACCGGCCAGGCGCGCGTGATCCAGGCTCAGCCAGGCGCGCAAGGCGCCCTTGCCCTGGCTCAGTTCGAACGGGTAATCGAGGTAGCGGCGCCAGGCAGCCAGGTCGGCGTTTTTCAGGTCGGCGTACAGCTCGCCCTTCCACATCGACACATCGGAGATGCGCGTGCTGAAAGGCGGATGCGTGAAGTGAGCGCGCACATCGATGGGTGCGGCCAGACTGGCGGGCGGCGTGGCCTGCAAGCCCAGGCGGTGGCTGCGCCAGCGGTTGCGCAGCAGCAGATTGACTTGCGATAAAGCCAGCTCGGGTGTCCCACGCACCTCGTCCGTCCAGCGCACCTTGCCATCGCGAATGATGATGTCATGTTGCGACAGCAGCCAGTCGGCGCCCTTGCCATCGCTGCCTTGCGTACTGTCGATCAACACCCCGGCCACGTACAGCTTGCCATCCTTGCTGCGCCGCACATCGAGGTCGGGCCGCGTGATTTCCAGGGTAGTGAAGCGCACGGAACCGAGCACGCTCCACCACGACACGGTAGCCGATATGCTCGGCAGGCTCAGCGCCTGGCGGCCCGCCTGGTCGCGCAGGGTCACGTCGCCAAGGAAAAGATTCGGCCGCACGCCATGCCAGGAGGCATAAATACGCGCAATGCTGACGGGGTTGCCCAGCGCGCGGCTGGCCGCCCGCTCGATATCACCTTTGTAATAATCGATATTCGGCAGAATCGCGTAGCGCAGGAATAAAAACAGCACGGCGAAGGCGAAATACGCGAGCAGTACCAGTTTGATGGTAAAACCCAGCACATGGTGGGTGGCCAGGTTGGCCATGCGATAGGCAGCACGCAGCCGCTGCCAGCGCAGAGCCAATGGCACATGTTCTGTCACGCTTGCTTCTGGCGGTTTTTGCATCAATAAGCTAATAAACTGGTCCGGCGTCAAATAATGGCAAAAATCGTCTGCATTCGTGGTGCGCGCCTGCGTCCTTGCGCTTGCGTCTGAGCAAAGCCTCCCTTACCATCGTCCGGAAGAGCACGCAATGTCGGCCGTGAGGCCAGCGGCATAATTTTACCGCATCCCCCGCCGTTCGCAGCCAAGTTAAACAAGAACATGCACGCCGCATCCACGAGACACTTACCGATACCATGAGCACACAGCCTTTGATTTCCGCCTCCCGTTTCTACCAGCGCTGGCTGGACGCCGCCCCCGAGCGCGCCGCGCAGGTAGCGCAACTGGTGCGCGCGCCGCTGGACGGGCTCGATTTTGCCGCCGAGCTGGCCGCCCAGGCGAACGCCGCCACGCCGCCGCTGCCGCCCGAGCGGGCCATGCGCCGCCTGCGCAACCTGCTCGTCTGCGGCCTGATCGCACGCGATCTGGAAGGCCGGGCCGACTTGAACGAAGTCGTCACTGCCATGACAGGCTTTGCCGATTTCGCCATCCGCACGCACGTGGACGCCATCATGGCCGAGATGGTGGCCCTGCACGGCATGCCGGTCGGCGAGGAATCGGGCGAGGAACAGGCCTTGATGGTGCTGGCGATGGGCAAGCAGGGCGGCGGCGAACTCAATGTTTCGTCCGATATCGACCTGATCTTTGTCTACCCGGAAGATGGCGACACGCAAGTCACCGTACCGGGCCAGCGCAGCCTGTCCAACCACGAATTTTTCATTCGCATGGGCAAGAAACTGATCGCCGCCCTGGCCGAAATCACGCAGGATGGTTTTACTTTCCGCGTGGACATGGCCTTGCGCCCGAACGGCAACTCGGGCCCGCTGGCCGCCAGCCTGGGCATGGTGGAGCAATACCTGATCGTGCAGGGCCGCGAATGGGAGCGCTACGCCTGGGTCAAGGCGCGCGCCGTGACGGGCAAGCCCGAAGATATCGCGTCACTTGACGCCATCGTGCGCCCGTTCGTCTTCCGCCGCTACCTCGATTTCGGCGTCATCGACGCCATCCGCACCATGCACGGCCAGATCCGCGCCGAGGTCAACCGCCAGGAACGGCTGCATCCGGACCGCAGCAACAACGTCAAGCTGGGCCGCGGCGGCATCCGCGAAATCGAATTCCTGGCCCAGGTATTCCAATTGATACGGGGCGGGCGCGACGCCGAGCTGCGTGACCGTTCCACACGCGCCACCTTGCGCACGGTCGCGGACAAGGGGCTATTGGAACCGGCCATCGTGGAACAACTGCTCGGCTCCTACACCTTCCTGCGCAACCTCGAACACCGGCTGCAGTATCTTGACGATGCGCAAACCCATACCCTGCCCGCCAACGACGCCGACCGCCTGACCGTGGCGCAGATGATGGGCTTGCCCGACACCGCCACCTTGCTGGCCCAGCTGGAAGCGCACCGCGTGTTTGTCGCCGGCCAGTTCGACGAGATGTTCAGCGACAAGAGCAGCGGCACGCCGCCGGCCGACACGGGCATCGACCCGCAAACGTCGAACGATTGCGCCGCCTCGGACCAGCAGGAAGCCATCGAAGCACGCTTTGCCGCCCTCGGTTTCCATGAACCGGCCGCCTGCGCGCGCCGCCTGCTGGCCACGTGGCAAGCGCCCCGTTTGCAGTCCTTGCCCGAGGCAAGCCGCACGCGCCTCGTCGCCCTCGTCAATTCCGCCCTGCCCCTGATCACCGATTGCTCCGTGTCCAACGGCAATGCCAGCCAGCTGGCCACCCTGGGCCGGCTGCTCGATTTCCTGGAAGCCATCGCGCGCCGTTCGGCCTATCTGTCGCTGCTGACGGAATACCCGCATACGCTCGAGCGCGTCGTGCGCATGGTGTGCGCCAGCGGCTGGGCCGCCACCTTCCTCACGCAGCACCCGATCTTGCTCGACGAACTGTTAGACGAGCGCATCCGCAACACGGTGCCCGACCCGGCCGCCCTGGCGCTCGACCTGCAGCGCCAGCTCGACGATGCGCCCGGCGACACGGAGCGGCAGATGGATATCCTGCGCGAAATGCACCACGCACAGCTGTTCCAGTGCCTGGCGCAAGACCTGGCGGGCGACCTCAGCGTGGAAAAGCTGGCCGACTACCTGTCGCAACTGGCCGACATCATCGTCGCCGCCACCGTGCAAGCCGTCTGGCAAACGTTACCCACACGCCACCGCGACGTGCCGAAATTCGCCGTCATCGCGTATGGCAAGCTGGGCGGCAAGGAACTCGGTTATGTCTCGGACCTCGACGTCATTTTCCTCTTCGACGACGACGACCAGGAAGCGCCGGGCCTGTACGCCAAGCTGGCGCAGCGCTTCATTACGTGGATGACCTCGCACACGTCGGCCGGCATTTTGTTCGACATCGACATCGCCCTGCGCCCCGATGGCGCCTCGGGCATGCTGGTCTCCAGCGTGCAGGCGTTCGAGCGCTACCAGGGCAGCGCGGCCTGGGTGTGGGAGCACCAGGCGCTCACGCGCGCGCGCTTTTGCGCCGGCGACGCCACCATCGGCAAGCATTTCGAGCGCATCCGCGACACGATCCTGCGCAAGGAACGCCCGGAAAACGGCCCGCTCAAGGGCGAAGTGGTGGCCATGCGCAAGAAGATGCTCGATGCCCATCCGCCCCGCCACGGCAGCTTCGATTTGAAGCAGGATCCGGGCGGCATGATCGACATTGAATTCATGGTGCAATACCTGGTGCTCCAGCATGCGACGCAGTATCCGCAGCTGACGGCCAACTCTGGCAATATCGCCCTGCTGCGCCTGTGCGGCGAGCTGGGGTTGATCGACGCCCAGCTGGCCGCCCAGGTCGCCGACGCCTACCGCGCGCTGCGCAAGCTCCAGCACCAGTTGCGCCTGCAAGGGCAAGACCTGGCCCGCGTGGAACCGGAACGGGTGCGCGTGCATGCGGACAACGTGATGCGCCTGTGGCAAGCCATCTTCGGCGCCACCGCCTGAGGCCGGCCCGGGCATGCCGCTCCATTACCTGTCCCGGCTGAGCGGATCGGCGCGCGATACGCAAGCCAACCTGCAGCTGGGCTGCGTGCTGGCGCTGGTGGCCGGCGCCGTGAATGCGGGCGGCTTTCTTGCCATCGGCGGCTATACCTCGCACATGACGGGCATCGTTTCGGGCATGGCGGACGACCTGGCGCTGGGCAATATCACGGTGGCCCTGGCCGCGCTGGGCGCGTGGCTGGCCTTTGTCAGCGGCGCGGCCGTGACGGCCATCATGGTGAACTGGGGCAAGCGGCGACGGCTGCACAGCCAATTCGCCGCCAGCCTGATGCTGGAAGCGGCGTTACTGCTGATGTTCGGCTTGACGGGAAATTACCTGGCCACCATGCCCGACGTGCTGGGCCCCGTCACCATCTTGCTGCTGTGCTTTGTCATGGGCTTGCAGAACGCCATCATCACCAAGATTTCGGGCGCCGTCATCCGCACCACGCACGTGACGGGGCTGTCCACCGATATCGGCATCGAACTGGGCAAGATGGCGTATTACAACCGGCGCCACCTGCCGGACCGGATGGTCAAGGTCAACCGCGGCAAGCTCAGAACGCACAGCCTGCTGATCGCCTGCTTCTTCATCGGCGGCGTCAGCGGCGCCCTGGCCTTCAAGCACATCGGCTTTCCCGCCGCCACCATCCTGCTCGCCGGCGTGCTGACCCTGCTGTCGGGCGTGCCCGTGCTGCGCGACTTGCGCCTGCTGTGGCGTTTTTATAGGCGCCGCTTGTAGGTACACCTAACAAAACCTACTGCGCGTCGCGCTTTGCGGCCGGCGATGCTCACCGTACTAAAGTACGGTTGCGCTTCTCGGCCACAAATCACTGCCGCTCGCTACGGTTTTGTTAGGCGTCGCAAATTCACGAATGAAAAAAAACGCCCCGAAGGGCGTTTTTTCTTATGCGGTCAAAAAATTACTTGGCCGACATCAGTGCAACGGTGGTGTCGAGCATGCGGTTCGAGAAACCCCACTCGTTGTCGTACCACGACGATACTTTCACCAGGCGACCCGACACTTTGGTCAGGGTCGAATCGAAGTTCGACGAAGCCGGGTTGTGGTTGAAGTCGATCGAGACCAGCGGTTCGGTCTGGTACGTCAGGATGCCTTCCAGGGCGCCTTCCGAAGCGGACTTCATCAGCGCGTTGACTTCTTCCACGGTGGTGTCGCGCTTGGCGATGAACGACAGGTCGACCAGCGAGACGTTGATGGTCGGCACGCGGATGGCGAAGCCGTCCAGCTTGCCATTCAGCTCAGGCAACACCAGGCCCACGGCGGCAGCGGCGCCCGTCTTGGTCGGGATCATGCTCATGGTGGCCGAACGGGCGCGGCGCAGGTCTTCATGCATCACGTCGGACAGTACCTGGTCGTTGGTGTAGGCGTGCACGGTGGTCATCAGGCCCGTTTCGATGCCGATGGCGTCGTTCAGCGGCTTGACCAGCGGTGCCAGGCAGTTGGTGGTGCACGAAGCGTTCGAGATGACGGTGTCGGTCGATTTCAGTACCGAGTGGTTCACGCCGAACACGACGGTTGCATCGACGTCCTTGCCGCCTGGTGCCGAAATGATGACTTTTTTCGCGCCGCCCTTCAAGTGAGCCGAAGCTTTCTCTTTGGTGGTGAAGAAGCCCGTGCATTCCAGCACGACGTCCACGCCCAGCTCGCCCCATGGGATTTCAGCAGGATTGCGCTGTGCGAATACGCGGATCGGATCGCCATTGACGATCATGTTGTCGCCTTCGACGGTGACCGTGCCCGGGAACTTGCCGTGCGCGGTGTCGTAGCGGGTCAGGTGGGCGTTCGATTTGGCATCGCCCAGGTCGTTGATGGCAACGATCTGGATATCCTGTTTCTTGCCGCCTTCGTAGAAAGCGCGCAACACATTACGGCCGATGCGGCCGTAGCCATTGATTGCAACTTTGATCGTCATACTCTGCTCCTGATTAAAAAAGAAGGTACATGCACGGCCCCGACGAGCACATCGCCAGGACCGTTAAAAATCAATATTAGCCAGCGATAACGGCTTTCACCTTGGCGACGACGTTCTCGACCGTAAAGCCGAAGTGCTTGAACAGCACGCCGGCCGGGGCCGATTCGCCAAACGTGTCGATACCGACCACGGCGCCTTCCAGGCCCACGTATTTGTACCAGAAGCTGGTCACGCCCGCTTCGATGGCCACGCGTGGCACGCCTTTCGTCAGCACGCTGGCCTTGTAGGCGGCGTCCTGGCGATCATACACGTCGGTCGACGGCATCGACACCACGCGCACGGCGATGCCTTCGGCGGCCAGCGCGCTGGCGGCGGCGACGGCCAGTTCCACTTCGGAACCGGTGGCGATCAGGATCGCCTTGGCGTCGGCCACGTCGTTCAGCACATAGCCGCCGCGGTAGATGTTCTCGATCTGTTCGGCGCTACGCTCTTGATACGGCAGGTTCTGGCGCGAGAAGATCAGGGTCGACGGGCCATCCTTGCGGCGCACGGCGGCGCCCCAGGCTGCAGCCGACTCGACGGTGTCGCATGGACGCCAGTTGTCCAGGTTCGGGATCAAGCGCATCGACGAAACGTGCTCGACCGATTGGTGCGTCGGGCCGTCTTCGCCCAGGCCGATCGAATCATGGGTAAACACGAAGATCGAACGCAGCTTCATCAGGGCGGCCATGCGCAGCGCATTGCGGCTGTAGTCGGAGAACGTCAGGAACGTGGCGCCGAACGGGATGTAGCCGCCGTGCAAGGTGATGCCGTTCATGATGGCGCTCATGCCGAATTCGCGCACGCCGTAGTTGATGTGGTTGCCAGGCTGGCCCGAACGCACGGCCACGCACTCTTTCCAGTTCGTCAGGTTCGAACCGGTCAGGTCGGCCGAGCCGCCGAGGAATTCCGGCAGGGACGAAGCCAGCGCCTGGATGGCGTTCTGGCTGGCCTTGCGGGTAGCGATGTTTTCTTTCTTTTCCACGCAGGAAGCGATGGCAGCCGACAGGGCCGTTTCGAATGCCTGTGGCAGATCGCCCTGCATGCGGCGGGTCAGTTCAGCGGCTTGCTGCGGGAATTCGCGGCTGTAGGCGGCAAAGCGCTCGTTCCAGTCCGCTTCCAGCAGGGCGCCCTGCTCTTTCGCATCCCAGGCCGCGTACACGTCGGCCGGCATCTCGAACGGAGCGGCATCCCAGCCGATGTATTCGCGCACGGCAGCGATTTCCTTGTCGCCCAGTGCGGCGCCGTGGACCTTGTCGCCGCCTTGCAGGTTCGGCGAACCCTTGCCGATGATGGTCTTGCAGCAGATCAGCGTTGGCTTCGATGCGGTCTTGGCGGCGGCGATGGCGGCAGCCACGGCGGCAACATCGTGGCCGTCGACGGCGCGGATGACGTTCCAGCCGTACGCTTCGAAGCGCGCCGGGGTGTCGTCCGTGAACCAGCCTTCGACTTTGCCGTCGATGGAAATGCCGTTGTCGTCGTACAGGGCGATCAGTTTGTTCAAGCCCAGGGTGCCGGCCAGCGCGCACACTTCGTGCGAAATGCCTTCCATCAGGCAACCATCACCGACGAAGGCGTAGGTGTAGTGGTTGACGATGTCGTGGCCAGGCTTGTTGAATTCAGCGGCCAGCAATTGCTCCGACAGGGCCATGCCGACGGCGTTGGCGATGCCCTGGCCCAACGGGCCGGTGGTCGTTTCCACGCCTGGCGTGATGTCGACTTCCGGGTGGCCCGGGGTTTTCGAATGCATCTGGCGGAAGGCCTTGATGTCATCCATCGACAGCTCGTAGCCAGTCAGGTGCAGCAGCGCGTAGTGCAGCATGGAGCCGTGGCCGTTCGACAACAGGAAGCGGTCGCGGTTCTGCCATTTCGGGTTCGCGGGATTGTGGCGATAGTGACCACTCCACAGGGCAACTGCGATCTCGGCCATGCCCATCGGCATGCCAGGATGGCCGGAGTTGGCCTTTTGTACAGCGTCCATTGCCAGTGCGCGGATCGCATTGGCCATTTTGGTAGTCGGGAGCGTAGTTGTCATGATGGTGTGGGTCAGTCGCGAGTTTGGGATTCGGTTGCAACAGCACGGACAAGAAAGAACCCAGGCCGGCTGCTTTATGTAGTCAACTATTTTACCAGACTGGGGGGCCGCAAATTAGAATTGCGGCGTACTGGCCAGCCAAATGGCTATACTTTGACGTCTTTCCACCCCACTTACTCCCCCGTTGAGGATTTGCATGCCGCGTTTTTTCTGCCCCCAGCCGCTCGTCGCCGGCGCCACCGTCTCCCTGCCGGAGGCTGTCGCCCACCATATTCAGGTCGTGCGCCTGGCGCCGGGCGACGTCATCACCCTGTTCAATGGCGAAGGCGGCGAAGTGCAGGCGAGCCTGGTGGCGGTCGCCAAGCGCAGCGTGACGGCGCAAATCCAGGCGCACGTGGCGCGCGAGGCGGAACTGCCTTACGCCGTGACCCTGGCGCAAGCGCTGCCGGAAGCGTCCAAAATGGACTGGATCATCGAAAAAGCCATCGAACTGGGCGCGGCCGGCATCGTGCCGCTGTCGGCGCAGCGCTGCGTGGTGCGCCTGTCCGCCGAGCGGGCCGAGAAGAAACTCGCGCATTGGCAAGGCATCATCGTCTCCGCATCGGAACAATGCGGGCGCAACCGCCTGGCGCAGCTGGCGCCATTGCAAGACTTTAATAGCTGGAGCAGCCAGCAAGATTTACATAAACGCATCATCCTGACGCCGCGCGCGCAGCAGCCGCTGGCCGACTGGGCGCGCCACCAGCCGCCACAGGCGATCACCGTGATGGTGGGGCCGGAAGGCGGGTTTTCGGAAGCAGAGGAAAAGGCGGCCCTGGCCGCCGGCGCCATCGGCCTTTCCATGGGGCCACGCATCTTGCGCACGGAAACGGCGGGCCTGACGGCGCTGGCCACGCTGAATGCCTTGTGGGGCGGGATGTAATACGTCGGCAATAACGACAGACAATAAAAAAACCGCCGGCTGCACCGGCGGTTTTTTTATGATCGCCTTGCCCATTCGCATGGGCAAGGCCTATCCAAGTCGATTAGAACTTGTAGTTGTACTCTGCGGTCAGTTTCACAGCGCGTGGCGCGGTGTAGCTGATGACGCGGCCGTACGTTTGGCTGACGTTGAAGTTACCACGAGCAACGTTGTAGGTTTCGTCGATGGTTTGTGCCGTTTGTTTGTTAAACACGTTAAACACATCCACTTTCAAAGCCAGGCCGCTGATTTGCTCTGGACGGTAGGTCACGTTGGCATCGAAACGCACATCCCATGGCAGTTTGCCGAAGGTGCCGCGTGGTGCTTCCTTGCCATCGCAATAGAAGTAGACCGAACCGTAGTTCGCTACGTCGTTTGGCAGATCAGGACGGTTACCGAAGCAGCTGCGTGGACGACCCGAAGCGATCAGGGCATTGCCGCCGACGCTGATCTGATTGGTCAGCTCATAGAAGCCGAACGCTTTGATCTGGTGGGTACGGTTGTTTGGCAGCAAGCCATCCGCGCCCATCATCAGCTCTTTGTTGTCCCAGCTCGAAGTTGCAGCCACGTCGGTTTGTGCATTATCCGAACGGGTTTGACCTTCGGTGTTACCCGTGCTGCGCGACCACGTGTAGTTGATACGGCCATACCAGCCATTGCGCATCGGATGTTCTGCAAACAGATCGATTGCGGTGTACGTACGCTTGGCTTTTTCGAAACCGATATCGGCAGCCTTCAGATCGACGCGGGTGTAGTTCGATTGCGTACCAGCGAAATCGACCCAGAAACTGTTGTCTTCGCCTGGATTGAACGAAGCGCAGTTAAAGCCGCCGTAGTTCGACGTATCGATGCCTTTAGCGGCTGCGAAAGCATAGATCTGACGGTCATCGCAGAAGTCATCGATCGTTTGGCGCAGTTTGCGATAGGTAACCTTGGCGCCAAAATTCAAGCTAGGCGAGTACGCTTTCTCGAAACCGACCGTCAATTCATCCTGATACGTTGGCTTGATATCGATCGCGCTCAGGGTCTTGACATCTTTCGACTGGCCCAGTTCGTTGTTCGTCGAGAACTCAGGCGTCAAAGCATTCAGACCCGTCGGACGACCGTACTGATCGGTACCGGTGTAGGTGTAGTACTGGTTGGTGAACTTCGAGCGACTTGCGCCACGCACGGCCAAGTGGGTCGGGATTTGCACGGCATAACGACCAACGCTACCGTACACTTTCAACGACGCATCACCATTCACGTCCCAGGCAGCAGCCAGACGTGGAGACAGCTGGTTCTTGATTTCCAGGAAGGTTTCGCCGTCACCGTTCTTGTTTTTAAACGATTCGCTGCGCAGACCAACGGTCACCAGCACGTCTTTCGTTGCCTGGTAACGGTCTTCGAGGTATTGAGCCGACTGGTCCGAGTACGCATTGGTCAGCGTGTTGTACAGCGTGCTGCCAACGTAGTAACCTTGGGTACCCAGGCCGCCGCCGCTGGCCACCGGCACGCGATAGCCACCGCCGAAGTTGGTCGCTGCCAGTGGATTGGCAACCTTGCCGTACGTCCACAGACCGCCGCCAGCTTGCACATCACCAGCATTCACGGACGACAGCTTGTTGTTGTCCAGGCCGCCACGAATCGTGTGCTTGCCCAGCTTGTATTCCAAGTCGATACGCGACGATTTGATCTTGCTTTGCGCATCATCACCTGGGATCACGCCACTCAGCACTTGCGGGCTGGAATAGTTCAGGCCAGGTGCACGGGCATTCGAAGGCGCGGTGATCGAGAAGATATCCGCAGGAGCGCTGCCCACTGCATCAAAGCGGTTCTTGTTCTTGGTTTTGCTTTCGCCGTACACGGCGGTGACAGTCAGGTCATCGGTCAGATTACCCGTGTAGCGCAGAATTTGCGATTCGGCGCCGACGTTAGGCGAGAACGTTGCATCATTTGTATAGTGCTGCGATGCCGTTTGCGCGCCGCGCAGAGCGGTTCCGTAGTCATACGCATACAGTTGACGGTCCGACTTGCCTTCATCACCGAGGAAGGTGGCTTCCAGGCGATGATTGTCCGTGATGTTCCAGTCGAACTTGGCGATGTAGCGGTCGATCGTATCCTGATTCGATGCAAAGCCGGTGGCTGCATTCGATGCCGAGGTACGGGTGCCGTTGATGCGTTCCCAATCGGTTTTCTTGGTTTCTACCGCAGCGAACATGAACAGCTTGTCCTTGATGATCGGACCACCGACGTAGGCGCCGTAGGTCTTTTCAGTCTTGCTGTTTTCCGAGTTGCGACGGAACAGGGTGCCATCGGTCGTGGCATTTTCAGGACGACCCGTTACTGGGTAGTAGCTGTCGCGGTATTTCGCGCGCAGATTGTCCGGCTCGATGCTGACGCTGGCGCCAAATTCCCAATTATTCGTACCGCTCTTGGTGGTGATATTGACCACGCCGCCAACCGAACGGCCGAACTCGGCGCCGAAGCCGCCGGTCAGGATCTGTGCCTGGGCGATCGCGCCGAAAGGCAGTTCCGATGCGCCCAGCTGTGTCAGTGGGTTGGTAACAGGGAAACCATTGATGTAGTACGCGTTTTCGGACGCGCCACCACCACCGAAGGATGCGCCGGCCGCGTAACGCGAGTCGGCACGGGTGGTGTTAGGTGCCAGCTGAATAATCGCTGCAACGTTTTGCGCGATAGGCAGACGGGCTAATTCTTTGGCGGTAAAGGTCGCGCCATTGTTGGAGCTGGAGACGTCGATACGGTTGCGGCGGCCAGTAACCTGAACCGCTTGCACGCCGGGAGCCGCCGTTGCGGTGACAAACGAGGCATCCACACCCTGGCCAACCAGGACATCGACTTCGACCGTTTTGCTGACTTGGCCATCACGTACCAGTTCCACTTTGTAGTGGCCTGGTGGCAAGGCGGTGGCGAAATAGCGGCCCGATGCATCAGGCACCACGATACGCTTGGCGCCCGTGTCCGTATTCAGCAGAACAACCGTGCTGCCAGCAGCGGCTTCAACGTTACCGTAGATATTACCGGCAGCGTTCGATTGAGCCATGGCTGCAGGAACTACGGCAGCGGTCAAGGTTGCAGCACCAAACGCGATAGACAACGCGCGTACTAAAACAGTTTTTCTAAACATGTGGTTTCCTAATTATTATATTAAGTGTTATGGGGTACCTCTGATAGAGAGACCCGACAAAGTTAAGCACTAAATCATGTTCAATACGTTTTTATTTTCGGTTTTAGTTTTCAATTAATTTCACTCTCAACCCACACTGATAGCGCAGATCCCCAAACGAATAGTTTTAGAAAAAAATTATTCGCTTAAGCAATACATAAAACCATATTGCCTGCATTAGTGTCAATACAATAGCTTGTCACATGTGCGTAAAAGCAACAGCTCTGAGAGAGCCATCTTTGACAGGAAGGGGTGTCTGAAATAGAGCATGCGCGCACTATTTTGGTGCAATGCAAAATAAAGAATATGTATATACGAAAAACCAACTTCAGCTCGCGCTCAATCATGCGGTTTGAGGCGTTTTTGCTTTGCGTAAATGCACCGAAGTGGCAACGCAACATAGGTGCAGGCAGGTTGCAGATGGGCGCGATGGCGTCCGAGGAAAGGAAGGGAGAGGAACAGAAGCAGAGACCTTGGTGTTGCAACAATACAACATTCCCTTGGATCTCCACTTCTGTGTTTCATTGCAGGAGCGTACGGATTCTTATTTCTTATTTCTTATATGAAGTCGTGAACATGGAATGTTCCATATTTCGTCTAGTAGTTTCCAATACACGAATTTCATTATCCGATGTTATTTTATCCTGGATCAGTTTCTTGTCATATTCGGTCGCATATAATTCAGTCGATTTTTTCCAGGCACTGCTTTCACTGGAAATGCTTTGCTCTATCGCTGCCGCATCCGTCAAAATATTACCGTAGACTTTATTAATCAACGCAGCAGAACGGGTAAATTCTTCATTATTCATCAGTTGGAGAATTTCCGGCTTGATAGTTTTATCCGCAGGAGCGACGCTACGCAAATTGACGATAAAACGCCCATAACACTCAGTCCAGGTGTTTATCTTGGCATTAACTTTGCGTATGTCTTCATTGCTGGTCGATTTGGCGGGAATTTGGGGGCGCTCGCAACCATAACGGGAGTATGCAGCACTACCACCATCAAAGCTCGTCGTGTAGTAGGCGATATCGGCGCGATGGGCTTTGCGCTCTTGCACCAGCGCGAGCGAAGCGGCAGCTTCCGGATGTCCTTTGGCGGCAGCCTGCTTCAGCCAGTAAGCGGCCTTTTCCGTATCCTCCGCCGTCCCTTCGCCAAAGCCGTACATTTCACCGAGCTGCAGTTGCGCATTCACATTCCCCGCCTCGGCTAATTTATTAAAGATTTGAAAAGATTTGTAAAAATCCTTGTTATCCCATAATTTCTGCGCATCGCTCAATTCATCCGCATACGCAGCCCCGAACCCTGCCAGCAGCAACATGACTAAAGTTAATTTTTTCATCTTCACGCCCGTTAAGAAAATTAGAGATTCAAACCCTGGCTGATCACTTGAAGATGCCTAACGCCAGATCAGTAAGGGCCGCACATCAGCAGTTAATCCTAAGGCACAATTTGTTATTTTGCAATTTGTAATTGATTGAAAATCGCGGCAAAAACCGTAATCAGGCTTGACCTACAGAGTGCCACACGGCAATAACGAGAGGCTGAGAAATCTGCGCATGAACAGATTTTGTTGCAAATAAATTACACCCCGCCCCCACCACATTGTCATTTCCACCAAAAAAATTTGTTGACAATCCGTACTTTATCATCACAGCTCACTGTCGATAGGCCAGGGAGTCCGGGTAAAATAGCGCCTTGCCGTACAACACGCATTCACCATGGGGCCTAGACAGCCCCCAACCTTGGACCTATCATTATGTTACGACTCAACGAAGTAAAACTCCCCCTCGAACACGACGAAGCGGCACTGCCCGCCGCCATCCTGGCGCGCCTCGGCATCGCCGCCGATGAACTGCTCGGCTTTACCGTCTTCAAGCGCAGCTATGACGCGCGCAAGCGCAGTGCCGTGGTGTTGATTTACTCGCTGCACGTGGACGTCAAGAATGAAGCGGCCGTGCTGGCGCGCCTGGGCCACGATATCCATTTGATGCCCGCGCCCGACACCGACTATAAATTCGTCGCCGGCGGCGAACAGCTGGCCGGCCACAGCAATGAACCGCGCCCCATCGTCATCGGCACGGGCCCGTGCGGCCTGTTCGTGGCGCTGATCCTGGCACAGATGGGCTTGCGCCCCCTCATCCTGGAACGGGGCAAGCAGGTGCGCGAACGCACGGTCGACACCTTCGGTTTCTGGCGCAAGCGCGAACTGAACCCGGAATCGAACGTGCAGTTCGGCGAAGGCGGCGCCGGTACCTTCTCGGACGGCAAGCTGTACAGCCAGATCAAGGATCCCAAGCACTACGGCCGCAAAGTGCTGACGGAATTCGTCAAGGCGGGCGCGCCTGAAGAAATCATGTATGTGAGCAAGCCACACATCGGCACCTTCCGCCTGGTCAAGATGGTGGAAGAAATGCGTGCGAATATCGAACGGCTGGGCGGTGAATACCGCTTCAGCAGCAAGGTGGTCGATCTCGACATCGAGCCAGGCAGCGATGGCGGCCAGGTGCGTGGCGTGGTGCTGGACAATGGCGAAACCATCGCCAGCAACCACGTCGTGCTGGCCATCGGCCACAGCGCGCGCGACACCTTCGAAATGCTGCACCGCCGCGGCGTGTACATCGAAGCGAAACCGTTCTCGATCGGCTTCCGCGTGGAACACCCGCAATCGCTGATCGACAGCTGCCGCTTCGGTCCCAGCGCCGGCCACCCGATCCTGGGCGCGGCCGACTACAAGCTCGTGCATCACGCCAGCAATGGCCGCTCCGTCTACAGCTTCTGCATGTGCCCGGGGGGCACGGTGGTGGCGGCCGCCTCGGAACCTGGCCGCCTGGTGACGAACGGCATGAGCCAGTACTCGCGCAACGAGCGCAACGCCAACAGCGCCATCGTCGTCGGCATCACGCCAGCCGACTATCCTGGCGACCCGCTGGCCGGCATCGCCCTGCAGCGCGAGCTGGAAGAGCGCGCGTTTGCCTTGGGCGGCGGCAACTACGATGCCCCAGGACAATTGGTCGGCGACTTCGTGGCCGGCCGCGCCTCGACGGAATTTGGCAGCGTGGTGCCGTCGTACAAACCAGCCGTGCACCTGACGGACCTGGCGCCGTCCTTGCCCGAGTACGCGATCACGGCCCTGCGCGAAGCGTTTCCGGCCTTCAACAAGCAGATCAAGGGCTATTACAAGGCCGACGCCGTGCTGACGGGCGTGGAAACGCGCACCTCGTCGCCGATCCGCATCAAGCGCCGCGACGACGACCTGCAAAGCCTGAACACGCGAGGACTGTTCCCCGCCGGCGAAGGCGCCGGCTATGCGGGCGGCATCCTGTCGGCGGCCGTCGACGGCATCAAGGTGGCCGAGGCGGTGGCCCTGTCGATGGCGGCGGGCCGCTAGGCCTCGCCCTCCCCGCCCTGCGGCGGGACGAAAAAAAACCGGCACTCAGTGCCGGTTTTTTGATGCCTGCGTACCTTGCTTAAAACTTGTACGAAGCGTTCAGGTAGCCCGTACGGCCGCGCGGATCGTAGTAGCGGTCGTCATAGCCGAATTGCTGGCCGCGGTTCGCGCCGGCCGTCGATGGCACAAATGGCGGGCTCTTGTCGGTCAGGTTCAGCAGGCCGGCGGTCAGGACCCAGCTCTTGCTTGGGGTCCATACCGTCTGCCAGTCGAGAGTCGAATAGAAACCCACCTGCATGCGGATCTTTTCCTGGCCCGTCACGGCGCCCGACGCGTCGAGCACGTCAACCGACGTTTCCTGATCCTTGTAGCCGGACAGGAAATTGACGGTCAGCGAGTTGGACCAATTGCCCGTTTTCAGGGTGTTCGTCCACTGGCCGCGCGTGCGGAACGTCACCGAGCCCAGATCGGCGAAGTTGCCCAGCGCCGAATAATACTTGCCGTTGCGTTCCAGCTGCACATCCTCGCGCAGCATCTGCGTCGCGTTCAGCTGCGACGTGAACAGGCCGATGCCGGAGCGGTAACGGGCGCTGACATCGATATCGACACCGGTGGCAAACGACTTGCCCAAGTTCTGGTTGTCAGCCAGGAAGGCCAGGTAGGTAGTCCCCGTGCCTACGTCCTTGTTGACGCCCCAGGATTTCGGGAAGTTGGCCGGATTGGCAAATACCAGCTGTTCGGTCAGTTGGCCGAAGGAATCGCGGATCTGCACATGCCACAGGTCCGCGCCCAGGGTGATGGCGCTGATCGGCTCGTAACGGAAGCCGATGGTCGCCTGTTTCGATTTCTCAGGCTGCAATTCGCGGTTGCCGCCGGCCAGCTGGTCGTACTGGCGATTGCCTGGCTGGCATTGCGCATTGAGACGCGTGGCGATCGCCTGCAAGGCTGGCGAGCACGTGTACTTGTCGCTGGTGACGCCATAGCCGCGCTGCAAGGCATTCACTTGCGGCACTGTCGGCGCATGGAAGCCATTGCCGACCGAACCGCGGATCAGCAAGGTGGGTGCCGGCGTCCACTTGAAGCTGGCCTTGGCCGTGGTCGCACCACCAAAGTCCGAGAATTCATCGAAACGCAAGGCGGCGCCCAGCTCCAGCTCTTTCAGCACAGGCGCGATGACTTCGCCAAAAATGCCCTTCGACGTACGGCTGGCGCTGTACGGCTGGCTGCTGGCCGCGTCGCCGAAACGCTGGTCGCATTCCAGCCCTGTCGTGCCGCCGCACAAGGTGCCCTTCACGGGATCGGCCAGGATGCCTTGCGCAAACGGACTTGGCTTGGCGGAGAATTCCTCGCGGTTGATGTTCACGCCCATGCCCAGCATCATCGCGCCGCCAGGCAGTCGCCGCAGTTCCGTCGAGCCATTCAGGTTGATGGTTTGCAGGCGCGAAGTGCCGCCGTCCCAGTAACCGGAGTACGCGGCCGACTTGATGGCTTCCTGTGCCGCAGGGGACTGCTTGCCCGGGCCGACGAAGGGGTCGAGCAAGCCGCTCGACGTAAGGTTATTGACGGCAATGGCGCCAGGATAGCCGGAAATACTGCCTTTTACGCGGCTTTCGGAGAAGTTATAGGCAGCGTTATAGTCCCAGCCCGCGAGAATGCCGCGCGTGCCGACCACCACACTGGCAAAATCTGCCGTATCTTTCGAGGTACGCTGGCCCATGTCGAACAAGCGGTAGAATGCCGTGCTGTCGCCGGTGATACCCGCTGGCACCAAATACTTGTCATGCAGCGGCGTGCCCGCATCGACGGCGATCGCGCCAGGTACGGGAGCGATGCGCGAAGTCTGTTTGGTGCGTGACAGCAATACGTCCGCATACACTTCCTGGCCGGCGATCTTGAAGGTGCCCGACGCCATGAAGTTGTCCCGCTTGCGCTCCGGATAAATTTCCAGGTCCTTGGTGAAGTCATAGCCGCAATAGTCATCGACCAGGCCGCTGCCATCGTTATACGGTTCGATCACGCGAAACGTCTTTTCCGGGCAGGAACCGTTGGCCTTCTGGTAAGGGCTGATCAGTTGGCCATTGTCATCGGTGGCATTGGCAGGAATCGGGCTGGCCGAAAACTGCTGTTTCTGATAGCGCTTGCCATTGGCCGAGAATTGCACCTTGCCCGTGTTGGCGAACTTGCGGTCGACGGAAGCGAGCTTGTCGCGCTCGTCGTGGCCAAAGGTCAGCACCACGTTGTAGCCATCTTCGTCCAGGTTGCCAAAGCCCTTGGTGGCGCTGAGGCGTTTTTCACGCGCACCGTTTTTGGGTGCGGAATAACCGATGGTCACATCACCGATCGTCGTATCGTGCTTGGTAATGAAGTTGACCACGCCGGCGATGGCATCGGCACCGTACAGAGCGGAAGCGCCATCGGTCAGCAGTTCCACGCGTTCAATTGCCGAGATAGGGATCGAGTTCAAGTCGAAACCGGCGGCGAAACCCGTCAGCGTCTGGCCGCCGAACTGGGCCAGGCGTTTACCGTTCAGCAAGACGAGCGTACGCGTCTCACCCACGTTATGCACGGAAATACCGGAGAAGCCGAAGGTGCTGCCGCCAACCGAGGAACTTTCGCTGGTGGCGCCCTGGGCGGAAGAGAGTTTCTTGACCAGATCGGTGACCGAGGTGGCGCCCGATGTGCGGATGGCTTCGGCGGTCAGGACGGTGACCGGCAAGGCGCCTTCGGCCGCGATACGTTTGATCGACGAGCCGGTGACTTCGACGCGCTGGATTTGCGCATCGGCGCCCTGCGCATCTTGTGCGATCGCGGACTGCGAAACAACGGACATGGCGGCAACGACACCACCGGCGCAGACGATGCGAACAGCACGAGAGATGACGGTTTCTTTAAGCATGGTGAACCCTTTTTCATTTGTACGGTTATATATGACTCCGGATTTGTTACCGGATTGCACTCGTTCATCTAAAGGAAACGTCTCGCACGGCACCCGCTCAGGCACCGTGAAGTTCGCTGGCACACTTGTACAGAAATGGCACTAGGCGACTAAAAGTCAACTAGACAACTACATAGAATCACGGCAAGAATATGAGTGTCAACAGAACTCAGCATGCGTATGGCGTACATACAACATGTGAAAAACGGAGGCGGCTTGGGATGGGACGGCTTCTCCCCGCTAGACGGGAGGCCGCGCGGTGTCAGTTGGCCAGCGGCAGCCTGATCTGTATATGACAGCCAGGAGTGCAGTCGATGGCGCACACCTGGCCGCCCAGTTGCTGCACGATGGTGTAGACGATGTGCATGCCCAGGCCGGAGCCGCCCTGGCCACGCTTGGTGGTGAAAAACGGTTCAAACATGTGTTCGCGCACGGCCGGCGCCAGGCCGATGCCGTCGTCGGAAAAGTCCAGCAGCAGCCAGCGCGCATCCGCGCCATCGCCGTCCGCCTCGATGCGCGCGCGTATCGTGATGCGCCCCGGGCCGCCCTGCGGATAGCCGTGGCGGGCGCTGTTCATCAGCAGGTTCGAGAGGATTTGCGACAGCTTGCCGGCCGCCAGACGCACCTGGCAATCGGGGGCGATATCGAGTTCCACGCCCAGCGCCGCCTTGCGCAGTTCCGGGCTGTGCGCCGACACCAGGCCGTGCACGTAGTCGTGCAGTGCCAGGTCGGCCACGTATTCGCTGACCTGGTCCACGGCCAGTTGCTTGAAATTGCCGATCAGGTCGGCGGCGCGCGCCAGATTGCGCTCGATCAGGGCCGCCGCTCCCTTGAGCGACTCGGCAATGTCGATCAGTTCGGCGCGGCTGACCTTGGCGCCGCCCAGCAGCTGCACCAGCTGGTCGGCATAGCTGCCCATGCTCGACGCCGCCGTCAGCGCCACGCCGATCGGCGTGTTGACTTCATGCGAGACACCGGCCACGAGCGAGCCAAGGGCCGCCATCTGTTCCTGCTCGATCAGGTTCGCCTGCGCCGCCACCAGCGACTCGGTGCGCACGCGCACGATTTCTTCCAGCTGCTGGGTGCGCTCCTGGTGCTGCAGCTCGGCCGCGCCGCGTGCCGAGAAGATCGACAGCAGCAGCAAGGCCAGCAGGCGCTTGTTTTCATCGATGGGCCGCGTGTCGATGGCCGACAGGATGCCCAGGGTCTTGCCATCGGTATCGATCAAGGGCATGCCGACATAGCTTTCCGCATGCATGTCGACCAGGAGGCTATCAAGTGGAAAGCGACGCTGGATATCGCTGCCGTGAAAACACATGCTCTGGCAGGTCACGTCCTGGCAAGGCGTGTGCTGCAGGCTGTATTCGATATTCGGCTGGTAGCCGTCACCGCCCCACAGGGCCAGGGTGCGGATGCCTTCGCTGCCATCGTCCATGCGCACCAGCCGCCCGGCGATCACATAGTGCACGTCGAGCGCTTCGGCCAGGTCCTTGACGAGGATGCGCAGGAAGTCGTCGCCACGGGCGTGCGCCGTCGAGGCGGTGATCGAGCGCAGAGCCGCCTCCGCCAGGGTGCGCCGCTGCTCGGGATCGAACAGGGGTTCTTGCGAATTCACATCAAACAACGGAATACTCATGAATGCTCCTGCGCAGCACGGAAAGCGCAGGCACAGCTGCCGGCGCGGCGATCCTCAGCAAAGGCCCGGGTCAACGGACTTGCCGCGATTGTACCCCCGGCTATTGCTTAATAATACAGATACACAGGAATTTTTTATAGCCAACCGGAGCGCTTGAACAAGTAATACATATAACCGCAGACACAGCTCATCACTGCCACGGCGGCCGGATAGCCATACTGCCAGTCCAGTTCCGGCATGAACTTGAAGTTCATGCCCCAGATGCCGGCAAATGCCGTGAACACGGCGAAAATAGCGGCCCAGGCCGCCAACTGCTTGTTCACTTCGCTCTCATCGATGGCCACCATCGACAGATTCACCTGGATGGCCGTGCTGATCGTGTCGCGGATGGTGTCGAGCGTACCGTTGATGCGCGCCAGATGGTCGTGCACGTCGCGGAAATACTCCTGGGTATCGTGGCACAGCGGCGGCACTCTCCCGCCGTGCAGCTTGCCCACCGCTTCCATCAGGGGCGCCACCACATGGCGCAAGACCATGACCTTGCGTTTCAATTGATACAGCCGTTCGATATTGTCGCGCTCGGTGCCACGGTCGAAGATGCGGTCCTCGATCAGTTCCAGCTCCGATTCGAGCGCGTCGAGCACGGGAAAATAACGGTCGACGACGGCGTCCATCAGCGCGTACAGCACGAAGGCCGAACCCTGACGCAGCAGATGCGGCTCGCGCTCGGCGCGCGCGCGCACGCCGAGGAAACCTTGCGAGCTGTTGCTGCGCGACGAGAGCACGTAATTGGCGCCAACAAAAATGTCGACTTCGCCCAGCACCAGTTCGTTCTCGACCATTTCCACGGTTTTCACGACGGCAAACAGGGAATCGCCATACTCCTCGATCTTCGGACGCTGGTGGCCCCGTTGCGCATCCTCGACGGCCAGTTCGTGCAGGCAAAACTCGTGCTGCATCTGTTTCAGCTCGTCCGGCGTGGCGTCGAGCAAGGCCACCCAGACGAAGCAATCGGGGCGCTCGACGTAATCGCTGATGTCGTCGATCGGCAAGTCGGCCAGTTTTTTGCCATCCTGGTAGGCCACGCAGTTAATCAGCATACAGTTCCACAATGAAAGTTAAGACCGGACGAAACAGTCCGGCAGGCGTCAGCTTACCTTATCGACTGCACTTGTTGTGGGTGTTGTGGCGTGCGAGGAACGCCAGGAGGGGAAGCGGACGGGGCGGAGCCCCGTCCGGACGGCAATCAATCGTCCTTGGCGCCGTCGATGCCCAGTTCGGATATCTTGCGGGTGATGGTGTTGCGGCCGATGCCCAGGCGCACGGCGGCATCGTTCTTGCGCCCGTGCGTATGCTTGAGCGCCGTCTTGATCAGGGCCGACTCGAACTGCCGCCCCAGCACGGCCATGACTTCCTGTTGCCCCGCGCCCAGCATGCCGGCCGCCTGCAACTCCAGCAAGCCGATCCAGCCCGGCGGCGCGCCGTTGGCGGGCGCGGCAGCTTCAAAGACCTGGCCGCCGTGCGGGTGGGCAACGGCTGCCGGCGCAGCCTCTCCCGCCACCGTGGCCGCGCCATCGCCCTGCCCCTGCGTCAATTCCAGCGGCAAATCCTTGATTTCCACCGTCTGGCCCGGCGCCATCACGGTGATCCAGTTGCACAGGTTTTCCAGCTGGCGCACATTGCCGGGCAAATCGAGGCCGCTCAAGAACTGCATCGTCGGCTCGCTCATGCGCTTGGCTTCCACGCCCAGCTGGCGCGCGCTTTGCACCAGAAAGTGGCGCACCAGGATGGGGATATCCTCGCGGCGCTCCCTCAAACTGGGCAGGCGCAGGCGGATCACGTTCAGGCGGTGATACAAGTCTTCGCGGAACAGGCCGTCGCGCACGCGCTGCTCGAGGTTCTGGTGCGTGGCCGTAATGACGCGCACGTTCGCCTTCATCGGCTGATGGCCGCCGACGCGATAGAAATGGCCATCGGACAGCACGCGCAGCAAACGCGTCTGCAAGTCGAACGGCATGTCGCCGATTTCATCGAGGAACAGAGTGCCGTTCTCGGCTTGCTCGAAGCGGCCCCGGCGCGTCGTCTGCGCGCCCGTGAAGGCACCGCGTTCGTGGCCGAACAGTTCGGACTCGAGCAAATCCTTCGGGATCGCCGCCGTATTGAGGGCAATGAACGGCTGCGCCGCGCGCGGACTGTGCTTGTGCAGCGCGCGCGCCACGAGTTCCTTGCCGGAACCGGATTCGCCCGTGATGAGCACCGTCACGTTCGATTGCGACAGGCGGCCGATGGCGCGGAAGACTTCCTGCATGGCCGGCGCTTGGCCGAGGATTTCCGGCGTTTCCGACGGGCCCGATTCGACGCTCGTCTCGCGCAGGCTTTCTTCGAGCGCGCGGCGGATCAGCTCGACAGCCTTGTCGATATCGAAAGGCTTGGCCAGGTATTCGAAGGCGCCGCCCTGGAAGGCTGCGACGGCCGAGTCGAGGTCGGAAAAGGCCGTGATGATGATGACCGGCAAGCCGGGAAAGCGCGACTTGACCGTCTGCAGCAATTCCAGGCCGGACGCGCCCGGCATGCGGATATCGGACACGAGCACTTGCGGCGTGTCAAATTCCAGCGCGGCGATGGCGTCGCGCGCATTGGCAAAACTCTTGGTGGCGAGATTTTCCCGCGCCAGGGCTTTTTCCAGCACCCAGCGGATTGATTCGTCGTCGTCAACTATCCAGATTGGCTTCATTAGTGTGTGCGTCCCGCAATGGATTTCATGGGTGGGATACCTCCTCGCTTATGGCAAGGGTAGAACGATCCTGAAATCGGTGTATCCAGGCCGGCTTTCGCACTCGATCACGCCCAGGTGCTGTTGCACGAAGGTTTGCGCCAAGGTCAGCCCCAGCCCGCTGCCGCCTTCCCTGCCCGACACCAGCGGGTAGAAAATCCGGTCGCGGATCTGGGGTGCGATGCCCGGTCCATTGTCAATGATATGCAAGTCTAATGCCAGGTTGTAGCGGACCTTGGCCAGGGTCACCTGGCGCGCCACGCGCGTCTTGAAAATCAGCTCCGCATCGCCCGCATCGATGCGTTCTGCCAGCGCTTGCGCCGCGTTGTGCGCGATGTTGAGCACGGTCTGTATCAGCTGCTCCTTGTCGCCGCGGAATTCAGGGATCGAGGCATCGTAATCGCGCGAAATGGTCAGACCGCTGGGAAATTCAGCCAGGATCAGGCTGCGTACCCTTTCGCACACTTCGTGGATATTCACGTCACCGACGATATGCGGGCGGCGGTGCGGCGCCAGCAAACGGTCGACCAGGGTTTGCAGGCGGTCCGCTTCCTTGATGATCACCTGCGTGTATTCGCGCAGCTCGCTCAGGTGCAGGGCCGGCAATTCCAGCTCCAGCAGCTGGGCCGCGCCGCGGATGCCGCCCAGCGGGTTCTTGATTTCATGCGCCAGGTTGCGGATCAGCTCCTTGTTGACCTGGCTCTGGTCGAGGATGCGCTCCTCGCGGTCGAGTTTGAGCTGCTGCACGTTTTCGCGCAGCTCGATCAGCACGCCATCGCGCGGCGCGTCGAGCGCACTGATGATGCTGTGCACGCGCAACGGCTCGCGCCCCAGGCGCTCCAGAGTCAGGTCCTGGCGCAAGTCGGAAAATTTATGTTCGAGCGCCTGCGCGCAAATACCGGCCAGCTCGTCGGGATTCAAGAACAGCGCCGTCAGCTTTTGCCGCGACAGGGCTTTCAATGAACTTTCCAGCAGGTTTTCCGCCGCCGCGTTGGCATAGCTGATGCGGCCGTCGCCGTCGAGCAGGATCACGGCTGAAGCGAGCAAATCAAGGCCGGCCAGATGGGCCGGGCGGCTGGAATGGTTGTCTAGTGTCATGTGCTTTACCGAATATTCGCGATCTCGCGTTTCAGGGCCTCGACGTTCTGCTGTGTCCGGCTAATGTTGTCCTTCAACTGCGCCACTCGTTCCTGGTATTTCGCATAGTTACGCTCATTGCCCTGGCGCTCGGGCTGGCCGCCATTGAACTCCAGGCGCTGCGCCGCCAGTTTCTGCTCTTCGCTGCGCAATTCGTCCTGCAGGATCTGGCGCCGGTCCAGGTCGCGCGCGCGCTGCTCGGCGCCATCGACCTTGGGAAACGCACCGGCGGCAGGCGCCGCCGTGGCTGCCGCCTGCGTGGCGGGCCGGGCAGGCGCGCCGGCCAGCGGCGCCGTCTTGCGGGGCGGCTCCGTCATGGCGCCTGGTAAATCGAGCAGCTGGCAATGCGCGCCAGCCCGCTTGTCCGTGTACGTCTTGTGTCCTTGCGCATCGGCGCACACATACAACTGCCCGTGCGCCTGTGCTGCCGCGCCCAGCAATCCTGCCATCAGCGCCATTCTGTAATGCTTGGTCAATCTCCACTCCTGTCGGCGCGTGCCGCATCGTTCCTGGGCCGACTATACAACAACGCACTGTGGCGCCATAACAAAAAACGCGGGCAAGACCATCGCCTCACCCGCGTTTTTTTATACACTACCGGCGCATTGCCGGCGTGGCGCCATTACAGCGAGTAGTACATGTCGAACTCGGCAGGATGCGTGGTCATGCGCATGCGCTGTACGTCCTGCATTTTCAGTTCCAGGTAAGCATCGATCATCGAATCGCTGAATACGCCGCCACGGGTCAGGAACTCGCGGTCCTTGTCCAAGGCGTCCAGTGCTTCTTCCAGCGAAGCGCACACGGTAGGGATCAGTGCGTCTTCTTCCGGCGGCAGATGGTACAGATCTTTCGAGGCGGCTTCGCCCGGATGGATCTTGTTGGCAACGCCGTCCAGACCAGCCATCAGCAGTGCGGCGAAGCACAGGTACGGGTTCGCCAGTGGGTCCGGGAAGCGCGCTTCGACGCGGCGGCCTTTTGGATTGGCCACGTGCGGGATACGGATCGAGGCGGAACGGTTTTTCGCCGAGTACGCCAGTTTCACTGGTGCTTCGTAGCCTGGTACCAGACGCTTGTACGAGTTGGTGCCCGGGTTGGTGATCGCGTTCAGTGCCTTGGCGTGCTTGATGATGCCGCCGATGTAGTACAGGGCGAAATCGGACAGGCCGGCATAGCCGTCGCCAGCGAACAGGTTTTTGCCATCTTTCCATACGGATTGATGCACGTGCATGCCCGAACCGTTGTCGCCAACGATAGGTTTCGGCATGAAGGTGGCGGTCTTGCCATAGCTGTGCGCCACGTTCCACACCACGTATTTCAGGTTTTGCGTCCAGTCGGCGCGCTCGACCAGGGTCGAGAACTTGGTGCCGATTTCATTCTGGCCGGCGCCGGCGACTTCGTGATGATGTACCTCAACCGGGATGCCCAGCGATTCCAGAATCAGGCACATTTCCGAACGCATGTCCTGGAAGCTGTCCACTGGTGGTACCGGGAAATAGCCGCCCTTGACGGTAGGACGGTGGCCGCTGTTGCCGCCTTCGATGTCCTTGCCGGTCGACCACGAACCTTCGTCCGAACCGATCTTGACGAAGCAGCCCGACATGTCGATCTTCCAGCGCACGCTATCGAAGATGAAGAATTCTGGCTCAGGGCCGAAGTAGGCGGTGTCGCCCATGCCCGACGATTTCAGGTAGGCTTCGGCGCGTTTCGCGATCGAGCGCGGGTCGCGGTCGTAGCCCTTGCCGTCCGACGGTTCGATCACGTCGCACTGCATGAACAGGGTCGTTTCTTCCATGAACGGGTCGATATTGGCCGTGTTTGGATCCGGCAGCAAGATCATGTCGGAAGCTTCAATGCCTTTCCAGCCAGCGATCGAAGAACCGTCAAAGGCGTGGCCCGACTCGAATTTGTCCATGTCGAAGTGCGACACGGGAACCGTCACGTGCTGCTCTTTACCACGGGTATCAGCAAAGCGGAAATCAACGAATTTGACTTCGTTTTCTTCTACCATCTTCAAGACTTCTGCGGCTGTCATTGCCATGCGTATCTCCTAAATGAATGTGGGGTGAGCCGACCTTAGTGCGTCTGGGCTGATGAAGCGAAGCAAACATTGCGTGCCACCAAAACTCATAAGGATCATAGCAGATTCCATGCCAGCTTCTGGTGGGATGTCGCCGCCCAGGTCAAAACCCGGGCATCCCAGTGAAAGTTTTCCTGTCCGCGATTTTCCTGCTGCGTTTGCGTCAAATCAAGAATGCACTAAGCAAGTGCAAAAAACGAATAACGCACCATTATCGTGCATTTTGCACCGATTCTTGAAAAATGCTTTGTTATGGTGCATGCGCCGTGCACCGTGGTTTCCCGTTTGCGGGGCGCGGACGGCGCACTATAATCGACCATACCTACCCACTTTCATCGAGGACGCCATGACCACCGCCGCCGACATCCTGACCACCGCCCGCAGCCGGGCCAATGAAGGTACGCCGTATGCCGGCGCCGTCACGCCGCAGGAAGCGTACGACCTGCTGCAGCGCGATGCGGCCGTCAAGCTCATCGATGTGCGCACGAATGCCGAGCGCGACTGGGTGGGACGGGTCGACATCGCCGATACCCAGCATGGTGCGGTGCAGTGGGCCACCTACCCCGGTGGCGTGCCGAATGCCGACTTCCTCGCGCAACTGGCCGCCCAGGCTGGCAAGGATGAAGTGCTGCTGTTCCTGTGCCGCTCCGGCGTGCGTTCGCGCCACGCGGCCAAACTGGCGACCGAACATGGCTACCTGCACTGCTACGACATCCTCGAAGGTTTTGAGGGCGACAAGGACGCCGACGGCCACCGCAAGCAGATCGGCGGCTGGTGCAAGGCGGGGCTGCCGTGGCTGGGTGCCTGACTATCTGAACAGTGTTTGATCTGGCGGGCCACCCTGGGGTCCGCTATCGGCTACAACCATCCATGCGCGCCCGATATCTTCAAGAGCGGCGCAAATTCTCCTTGCAAGTATGTACCTTATATAGTACAACATAGGGGTGCGTCATGGATGCTTCCGGCTTGCGGCAGATTACCCTGCTGTTCTATGCGAACGGCAATGGCGGCGAACCCGTGCGTGACTGGCTCAAGTCGTTGCCGGTTGAAGAGCGCCATGTGATCGGACAAGACTTGATGCATGCGCAATGGCGCTGGCCCGTGGGCATGCCCCTGTGCCGCCATCTGGGGCAAGGATTGTCGGAAGTACGCAGCAGCCTACCCGGCAACCCCGGCAACCGTTTCGCCCGCGTGCTGATCTGCCATCACGGCGATTGCCTGGTGGCGCTGCACGGCTTTATCAAGAAAACCCGCGCCACGCCCGATGACGACCTGGCGCTGGCCCGCAAACGCTACAAGGAACTGACATGAACGCCACCGCTCCCCACCTCGGCAGCAGTCTCGACGACTTCCTCAAGGAAGAAGGCATTTTCGAGCAAACGCAAAACCGTGCCATCAAGGAAGTGATCGCCTGGCAACTGACGCAGGCGATGCAGGAACAAGCGATGTCGAAGACGCGCATGGCGGCCCTGCTGCAGACGAGCCGCTCGCAGCTCGACCGTCTGCTCGACCCCAGCAGCGACGTAACCCTGTCGACCCTGGAGCGGGCCGCCGCGCTGGTCGGACGCAAGCTGTCGATCACCCTCATTTAGTACGCCTATCAAAACCTACTACGCGTCGTAATTTGCGGTCTGCGATGCTCACTGTACCTTCGTACAGCTGCGCTTCTCAACCACAACTTCCTTCCGCTCGCTACGGTTTTGTTAGGCGTTGTTAAGCGAGTTAATCGCTCAGGCCGGCTCGCCAGCCTCGACTGCTGGATGCTCGCCCATCAAGGTCAGGATGCGCTTGCGCACGAAATTGATGTGGCTGCGCAAGCCATACAAGCCATCGGCAAACGACAGGGGAATCGAGATCTGGTTGACCATCTCCTCGATCTGGTCGAGCCGTTTCAATTGCGCCGCATACACGTGCGCACGCTGCTCTGGCGGCACGTCTTCCAGCGCCTGCTCGACCGTGCGCAGCTGGCCATACCAGCGGTACACGCGCGAGCGGATGCGCCATACATACAGCGGCGGCACGACGCGCGACAGGGGCAGGATCAAGGCACCGAGCGCCACCACCAGCACCCACATGCGGTCAAAGAAATTGGCCAGCCAGAAACTCATATAGCGCTGCAGCACTGGCGCGCCATCCTTGTAAAATTTCAGCGCTTCCGGTGCCACGGGAATTTCCGTGTACCGCGCGGACGGGAACTGCCCCTGCTGCTGGAACCAGCCCGTGCCGCCATGGATGCGGGCCGCCGCCTGCACGAACAGGTCGACGAGGGCCGGATGCAAGTCTTCGCGCGCGACTAAGGTGGCCGTCGGCGCGATCAGATGATAATCCTGCGCAGGAATGTTCTGCCCCAGGTCGACTATGCCGCGCGGCAAGACGACATGCGTGAGGAAAGGCAAACGCCGCGTGTACGCCTCCGCCTGCGAAAAATCAAACAGCTTGATACCCGGTGTTTGCAGCAGCATCTGGATCAGCGGCGCTTCCGGGGCCGAGCTGAACACGAGGCCATCGATGCGCCCTTCCAGCAACTCCACGGTGGCAGGCGTGTTTTGCAAATCGCTCACCGTCAGCTCGTTCGCCTCCACGCCATTGACGGACAGCAACTGCCGGAACAGGCCGGGCACGCCCGTGCCTTCCGGTCCCAGGTTGATCTTCATGCCCTTCAATTGCGCCAGCTCCGTCACCGCCTTGTCTTCGCGCATGAAGAGCCAGACGGGTTCCGTAAACAGGCTGCCCAGGGAAATGAGGCCGTGGCGCTCGGCATCCTCGTGCTCCGTCGAGCCGCTTTGCACGAAGGCAATATCGGTCTTGCCGCCATTTAAGCGCTGCAGGTTGTCCTGCGAACCCAGCGACGGCTGCAAGGTCACCTTGATGCCGTGCTTGGCCAAGGTGGCCACATATTTTTTGCCGAACTCTTCATACGCGCTATTGTCCTGCCCCGTCGACAGGCTTACCTGGCGCGGCGGCGCCGGGTCGACCAGCCAGTAAGCGAGCGCGCAAAATGCGCCGACGAGCAGCAAGGTGGGACCGGCGGTGGCGAGGAAATCGCGCACGGAAAAGCGGCTGAACGCGAGGATTTTGGACATGTGGTGGCGCATAGGTTTCATGGGTGGCTACGATGCCAAGAAAAGCTCAACTATGCAAGGCACTTTCACATGCGCGGGGTGGCCAAATCCGCTACAGTGCAAGATCGACCACCTGCCCTCTGGAGCCCCGCATGCTGAAAATTCTTGGAAAAGCCGCCTCGATCAACGTCCGCAAAGTCCTGTGGACGTGCGAGGAACTCGACCTGCCACACGAGCGCGAAGACTGGGGCAGCGGCTTTCGCAATACCGACGACCCGGCTTTCCTGGCCTTGAACCCGAACGCCATGGTACCCGTGCTGCTCGATGGCGACCTGGTGCTGTGGGAGTCAAACACGATATGCCGCTACCTGTGCGCCCAGGCAGGCCGCGACGACTTGCTCCCAAGCATGCCCCGCGCCCGCGCGGAAGTGGAAAAATGGATGGACTGGCAAATGGGCGACCTGAACAACAGCTGGCGCTACGCCTTCATGTCGCTGGTGCGCCAGAGCCCGGCACACCAGGATGCGGCGCAGCTGGCGGCCGGTATCGCCGGATGGAACAAGATGATGGGCGTGCTGGAACAGCAGTTGCAGCGCACGGGTGCCTTCGTCTGCGGCGAGCAGTTTACCCTGGCAGATATCGTGCTGGGCCTGTCCGTCAAGCGCTGGCTGATGGCACCGATGCAGCGTCCCGACTATCCTGCCATCGCCGCCTACCACGCACGCCTGGCGGACAAGACGGCCGTGTTTGCCGGCTAAAAAAAACGCCGGCGTGAACGCCGGCGTTTTGCTGCAACTGCCTGCTGGCTGCTAATTCGTACACTGCTTGGCCACGCCTTCGGCCGGCGCAGGCGCTTCGATCAGCGGCATCAGGCTTGGCGCCAGCGACACGAGCAATTGCACGGGCAAGGCGCTCGTGAAATCGTAGTTCTTCGATTCCGGTCCGCGCACGTACGCCGTCATGCTGCCATAGAAGCGCTCGCCGATATTGAACACGAACGTGGCCGAACGGTTCACATAGCGCGACTCGATCAGGCGGCCGCCGGCGCCATACACGTCGAAGCGCTGGTCGCCCGTGCCCGTCTTGCCACCCATCGGGATCGGCACGCCGTCGGCGCCGACAAACGCCGTCTTCGCCCGCTTGGCCGTGCCGTCCGACACCACTTCGCGGATGGCCTTGGCAACGGCGCGCGCCACGTCCGGCGACAACACTTGCTCCGCTTCCACCTTGCTGCCCCGCTTGACCATCGTGTCATACGGCGTATTGGCGGCGAAATGCATGGAATCGATGCGCACGCTCGGTTTGCGCACGCCGTCGTTGATGATGATGCCCATCAACTCGGCCAGCGCGGCGGGACGGTCGGCCGATGCGCCCAGGGTCGTCGCATACGACGGCACGAGCGAGTCGAACGGATAGCCCATCTTCTTCCACTGGCGGTGGATTTCCAGGAAACCTTCCACTTCCAGCAAGTTGGCGATGCGGCGGTCCTGCGCATGCTTGCGGTGCGTATTGAACAGCCATTTATACACTTCCTGGCGTTCCTTTTCGCTGGCCGCCACCATCTGCGACAGGGTGGAACCTTCGTGCTGGCGCAGGTACGCCACCATCCACAGTTCCAGCGGATGCACATTGGCAAGATAGCCACGGTCGGCCAGCGACCAGTTTTCCATCGCGTACTGCTGGTACATCTTGGCCACGCGCTCGGGCGGCACTTCGTTTTGCGATGGCAAGTTGGCGTTGAGGAAATCGCCGAATTCCGCCACGGTCCCCTTCGGATTGACGGTGCGGAAGATATTGGCCAGGCGCACGGGCGTCGGGCGGATACTGGCCAGCAGGATCTTTTCCTGCTCGTCGACACTCTTGCCGCGGTACTTCTGGTAGAAACGGTGCAGGAATTCGCGCCCTTCCTTGTCGGCAAAACGGCTCAGGTACTGGGCGCGGCGCGGATCGTCCGCGTCCGCCAGCAGCGAGGCCGAGGAATCGGGGCGCGAAAACATGTAGTAGCGGGCCACGTCGCGCATCAGGCGCACGAACACCAGGTTGGTCGACTGGCGCAGCGCCTGCTGCACCGTCATGATGCGGCTGTCATCGAGCTTGGAGAAGTTGCCGAAATGGTGCAAGCCGCCGCCCGTGAAGAAACCTTCGCCCGGGTTGCCCGAATATTTGCGTTCCATGGCGGCCGCCAGCATGGCAGGCAAGTTGCGCGCCTCGCCGATTGCCAACGGTTTCAGATAGGCAATCGCCCACTGCGACAGCATGTCCTTCGGATCGACGGCAATCTTGCCCAGCTCGGCGGCGCCCATGCCGCTGTAGCGCTGGTGCAGCTGGTCGATGATGTCCATATACGTCACCAGGGTGCGCAGCTTGGCCGTGGAACCCAAGTCCAGCTTGGCGCCCTCGTTGATGTCGAGCGGCTGGTCGTAGTTATCGGTCTGCACGCGCAGCAAGTTGGCCTGGTCGCCCTTTTGCAGCAAGGTAAAGCTGTAGACGACATTGGCCGGGTCGCCATTGCCCAGCATGCCCTTGCCCGTCAGGCCGGCTGCTTTCGCCACTTCGGGGTCGCGCAACTCGCGCAAGACCTTGGTGACGGCGTTTTGCGCCTGCGCGTCGAGCGTGCTGACCACTTTCAGGTCGAGGCGGTCGAGGTTGTACAAGCGCGGATCGCCGAGCATGCTGGCCAGATGGTTGCGCACGGCATTCGAGGCCTTGCGCGTGACGAACGAGGTCGACGCTTCCGATTGCACGCCAGACGCCGTCGACGGACGCAGCTTCTCGGCGATGGCCGCATCGCGCAGCTGCGGCGAAATCACGCCCGCTTGCGCCAGCAGACGCAGATGGCTGTTGGTCAATTCTTCCAGGTCGGCGCCGCCGGCCACCAGGTAATGCGAGGGACGGCGCTGGGCGATCAGCAAACTCAGCGCCTGCTTGTAGGCCAGCGCACTGCCCGGCTGGTCCATCTTACCCTTGAGCAAAGTTTTCACTTCAGCAAACGGACGGCCATACCAGACCCACATGCCGTCGCCGATGCCGTTGACTTCGCCAAAGCCGCTCTTGGCCGACAGCGGCACGGTGTTCAGGTAATTGAGGACGATCCTGCGCCGCGCTTCCATGGTGTTTTCGCCATCCTGGTACGAGCGCAGGCTGGCCGAAATCATCTGCAGCAGCTTGTCCTGCATGGAACTGGTGCGCCCGTCTTCCGAATGCCGGTATTTTTCGATCTGCGTGGCCAGGGTGCTGCCGCCGCCACTGCGGTGGCCGCCGAACAGGTTCAGCGCCTTGTCGAGGACAGCCTTGCTCAGGCGGTCCCATTCCACGGCCGGATTGCGCTCGGGCGTGCCCGGGTCGAGCAACTCGCGGTTTTCAATGAACAGCAGGCTTTGCACGAGCGCGGGCGGCGCTTCGGCAAAACCGTCGAACATGCGCTCGGGATAGCTGGCAGCGAACAGCGGCGCGGCGCGGCAATCGAGGATGCTCAGCCCAGCGCGGTTTTTCTCGTGATACGTGGCAAAGATGCCCCGGTCGACCAGTTGCACCATTTTCGGCGACATGCGCGCCTGCGCCGTCACTTCATAATCGCGCGCGTTGAGCTTGGTAATGAAATCCGGCAGGCTGGCATAGCCAAGACGCTCGTCGTAGGGCCCGTGCTGCGGATAGCGGATGGCGCCCGCCGGTGCGGGACCAGGCTCAACCTTGAACGCCAGCTGGCGGTCCAGGCGCGTGAAAAACTCCGCCTGCAGTGCCGACGTGCGTACTTCGCGCATGACGAACCACGCCACGCCGGCGATCAGCGCCAGCGCAATGATGGCAAAGATGGGCCAGATGCGCGAACGGCGCTTCTTCGGCGGACTCGCCGGCGGCGGCGCCTCGGCGCCCGTGTCGTCGAGTGGATCAGAAGGAGGCCGCTCTTGCGCGGCCAGATTGACGCCTGTGTCTTTCATGGGATGCTGGGGTAAGGTTGGGTTTGGACGGCGCGGGAAATGCGGTAGCGATACCGCTCCGCGCGGGATAAGACGAGGGCCAGCCAGGGCCGGTCACAACAAAACTTGCTTAACATGATGTCCATACCGGTGAATCAAAAAAACACGCTACTGCACAGGCAGGCGACCCCGCGTTCGACACGCAAGGCCCCTGTTCACCATTCCACCACATCGGCATGAAAACGACTGACGAGCGCACACAAAAATCTTGCTTCATTGAAGATTTTCGCAAAAAAACAACGTCTTGGAACGTACGCTTGCGTACATAGATGCAAAGCGAGCTGAACGCCAGCGAAAAAGCCGCCGGCGCCGGGCTGGCCGCATCTCAGATGGTGGTGTATTCCGCCTGCAAGGTATCGAGCGCGGCGCACATCTGCGCAAAGGCGGCCTCGGCCTGCGCGGGCTCGCCCTTGACGCCCAGTTCGATATGCCGGCGCGTCTGCGCATCGCCCACGCTGGGCAGGCTGAACACCTTGATCAGCGGGAACTCCGCTTCCAGGCGTACCATCAGCGGCGTGAGCAGGGATTCTGCCGTTTCATACACGAGCAAGGCGTGTTCCGCATGCGGCACCTGGTTGAACAGGTGTGGGTAATGCGTGTCGAGCACCCATTCGATCATGGGCCAGGACATGACGGGAAAACCGGGCACGAAATAATGCTCACGCACGGCAAAGCCGGCAATCTTGTTGTACGGATTCGGAATCAGCTCGGCGCCTTCGACAAATTCCGCCATTTTCAGGCGGTGCAGGTTTTCCGGCGAATTCAAATCGGCCGGCACGCCCGCCTCTACCCCCATTTCCGTGATCCGTTGCTGGATATTGAGCTTGCCCTGCGGATGCAGCACCAGCGGCAAGCCCAGCGCATCGGCGGCCGCCTGGCGCGTATGGTCGTCCGGCGTGGCGCCGATACCGCCAAAGCTGAAGACGATGTCGCCGCTGGCAAAGCTGCGCTTGAGCAAGGCGACCAGGCGGGCCGGCTCGTCGCCCACGTATTCCGCCCAGCTCAGCTGCAAACCACGCGCCTTGAGCATGCTCACTACTTTTGGAAAATGCTGGTCCGTGCGCTTGCCCGACAGGATTTCGTCGCCAATGATGATCAATCCGATAGCCATGAAGCTTCCTCGTAGAATTCGATAAAAATACTCAAGCGTCCGCCGGCGCCACGTCGGTCATGCCGCGTACGCCCCGCAAACGCGACAGTGCTTCCAGGCAGTAATACTGGAACCACAGACCCGTAAAGATAAAGATCAGCACATACAGCCAGGTGGCGAACGCCGCCAGGAAGGGGAAGAACACCACCGACATCACGCCGCCCATCCACAGCATGCCAGGCACGGCGCCGGCCGCGCCGGACACCATGCCGATGGCCAGCAGGGGCCAGCGCTGCTCGCGCATGATGGCGTGGCGCTCTTCCGCGCTGGCGTAATCGGCCATGGCGTCATATGCCATCACGCGGTAGGTCAGCCAGCCCCACAGCACGGCTTGCCCCACCAGGGCGGCGGGCGGAAACGCGTACAGGGGCAGCATGATGACCCAGGCGATGATGAACAGCAAGAACGTGGCCAGCGAAGTGGCGACGCTGCCGAGCAGGCTGCCGCCATGCTTCTTGTCCAGTTGTGGAAAGTGCCGCCCGCCCACATGGCGGCCGATGGCCGGCATGGCGAACAGGCCCATGAAGATCAGCGCCGTCAAGATCATCAGCGGCAGCAGCATGAACATGGCGATCAGCGGCACGATCACGGCTTTCAGCATGCCCAGGCCGAAGGTGGACAGCACCTGCCCGCTGGTGCGGAAGAAGTCATACTGCGTGAACAGCGCATGCAGGCTGTCGATCAGCGGCTGCAAGCCCACATACAGCAGTCCTCCCCACAGCACCAGCGACAGGATGAACGGCGCCACGCTCAGCAGCAATATCCTGCCGTGCAATTGCGACAGCAAGGCGCGGCCATACGAATTCAACACATTACGCATCAACGGCGTCCTTTTCGTTTGATTCTTGCAAATTCCACCATGCGGCGCAGGCCCAGCCATTGTTGCTGCCAGAAGCCGCGGCCATAGTCGCGTCCCGGCCGGCCCATGCCTTTGCTGTCGATACGGGCCAGCTGGTCGCGCACGCCCGTGCGCGCATAGCCGGCCGAGAAATTCGCGGTGCCCAGCAGCATATCCCAAATCGGCAAGACCACGCCGAAGTTGCAGCCACCCATGCTGCCCTTGCCTTTCGACTCGTGCCCCACGCCGATCGCATGGTGTGTACGGTGGAAACGGGGCGAGATCAACAGCCGCTCGCCGATGCGGCCGAAGTGTATCCTCACATTCGCGTGCTGCAAGCTTTGCAGAATGCGCGAAACCGACACCAGCAGTACGTACTGGCCCGGCGGCACGCCGATGCCGAGCGCCACCAGCGCCATCACCATGTCGCGCAAGAAGTCGTCGAGCAGGTGGTTGCGGTCATCGCTCCACAAGTTCATGTTTTGCTGGCTGTGATGCAGGCTGTGCAAGCCCCACCACCAGCCGAAATGGTGCGAGGCCCGATGGTAGCAATAGTCGACGAAGTCCAGTATCACAAAATAAATGATAAAACTGAGCAAGGGGCTGATGCCGGGCAATAGCGATTCCAGGTTGAATGGATGAATATTATCGAAACGCAAGGTGCCCGCCAGCGCATCCATCAGCGGATCCAGCGTGAAGAAGACGACGACAGAAAACAGGCCGATCCGGTGCAGCACGGTGTAGATGAAATCGTTCCAGCGGGCGCGCGGGTCGGTGATCTTTTGCGCGGGAATCAGGGCTTCGAGCGGGCGCAGCACGAGAAACAGCAGCACCAGTTCGCACAGGCCGATCAGCAGCCACTCCGTGCCTTCGAACGCTTCTTCCGTGAATTCGCCAAAGCCCAGGTGATACACGAGCGGGTTGACGATGGTCTGGAACAGCCAGCCTTGCGCCACGCCAAAGGCGTCGACCACGGTGTCGATCACCGGGGTGACGAAGCCGAGGATATCGGCGGCGATCATGGCTGGCCCTTCTTCTGCGCGTAGGCAGGATGCTCGCGCAGGGTGGCAAAACAGAAACCCTTGTCTTGCAAGCCAGAAATCAAGGCGTCCAGATTGGCGGGCGCCCACGCATCCTTGCGCGACCAGATGCCCATGTGGGAAATGAAGATGTCGCCGCTGCGCAAGTTCGCCAGCGCTTTTTTCAGCAGCATGGCGTTCGGATACTTGTCGCTGGGCAGCTCATCGCCGGAATACCCCGCTGGCGCCCAGCCCGCATGCTGATAGCCGCAAGCGCTGCCGGCCGCCAGGGTACGCGGCGACGTGTAGCCGCCCGGCGCGCGCCAGAACGGATCGAGCTTGTGGCCGGTCAGCTCCTGGAAGCGCGTATCGACCCGGCGCAATTCCTCGCAGAACTGTTTATCCGTAAACGACGCCAGCTTGCCGCCGTCCTTGCCGAATTGGGGCTTGACCTGGATCAAGCCGTTGGCCAGATCCTTCTTCCAGTACACATGGTCGAACGTATGCGTGCCGAACGCATGGCCTTCGGCGACCCGGGCTTTCCAGTACGGCGCCCACGAGGCATCGAGCGAATAGTCGCCGCGCGTGGTCTTTTCATTGGCCAGGAAGAAGGTTGCCTTTACATGACGTTTGTTCAGCACGTCGGCGATCAGTTGCGCTTGCGACTGGCTGCCCGTGTCGAAGGTCATGTAGATCGTGCCCTTGCAGGCGGCCGGGGCAGAAGATGCGGCTGGGGCCGGCGCTGCTGGTGCCGGTGCGGCAGCATGCGCGGGGGACAGGATGGCGCTGGCGCACAGCAGCATGGCGGACACGCGGCCCGCAGGAATCAGGTGTTTCATCATCACACCCGCCATCACATGCGCGGCGAGTGGGTAGCGAAATACACGCCATGGGGCGAGCGGCCTACCGGTATGGTCTTGATGACCTTGCGCGTGGTCAGGTCGATCACGGCCACTTTCTTGATCCAGCGCAGGGTCACCCACATGGTCTTGCCATCGGGCGTGATTTCCATGCAGTCCGGGCCGCCCGGCACATTGATGGTGCCCACGTTTTCCAGCGTCTTCTGGTCGATGATGTTGATGGTGTTCGACACGCGGTTCGAGACGAACGTCATGCGGTTGTCACCGAGCGCGCGGAAATTATGCGTGCCGGCGCCCGCCTTGATGCGCTTGACGGTCTTTTGCGTGCGCCAGTCGATCACTTCCACGTAATCGCTGCCCATGATGCCGACCAGCAAATACTTGCCATCAGGCGTCATCGTGATGCCGGCCGGCGCGGGGCCGACAGGCATCGTCCATTTGACGGTTTGCGTGGCCAGATCGATGGCGCTGACCTGGTTGCTGCCCTGCTGCGTGATGAAAGCCATGGTGCTGTCGGCCGTGAACGCCATGTGGCTGGGCAGTTTCGGCAGCGGGATGCGCTTGGCCAGGGTCAGGTTCTTGCCGTCGTAGCGGTACAGGTCGATACGGTCCAGGCGCAGCGAATTCGAAATGAACCATTTCTGGTCCGGCGAAAAGCCGATCTGGTAAGGATCGAGGATGTTGCTGATGCGGCGCTGGATCTGGCCCGAGACAGGATCGAGGAAAATGAGCTCGTTGCCGACGGAACTGGCGACGATCAGCGACTTGCCGTCCGGCGTTTCCATCAGATGGTGCGGTTCCTTGCCGACGGCAAAGGTGGACAGGGGAGCATAGGTTTTCTGGTCCAGCAGTTGCACCGTAGCATCACGGGAATTGAGTACCACCACCACTTCGGCTTGCGCCGTCGATATTGCGGAAACCAGGCACAGCGAGGAAAAAACAAGGCGGCGTAGACTGCGGAACATGGAAGAAATCACTGTTAAATACAAAACATGCATTTTACGTGGAACACTGTATTTATTGTGTGAAATCCCCCCTTAAATACAACCGACAGCCACACATCGGCGTAATTTCCGGTTTTCGCTTGCGCCGGGCCTGGAATGGCGCTTTGCAACTCATTGCTCTACAATCTGAAGCTTTCATCGCCTACACAAGGATTATCATGACCACCACCACTACCGCTTCCGGCCTGCAATACATCGATACCGTCGTTGGCGAAGGCGCTGAAGCGCAAGCCGGCAACAATGTTGTCGTGCATTACACGGGCTGGCTGCAAAACGACGACGGCAGCGCCGGTTCGAAATTTGACTCGAGCAAGGACCGCAACGATCCATTCGAATTCCCGCTGGGCGCAGGCCGCGTCATCCAGGGTTGGGACGAAGGCGTGCAAGGCATGAAAGTGGGCGGCAAGCGCCAGCTGATCATCCCTGCGGCACTCGGCTATGGCGCACGCGGCGCCGGCGGCGTGATTCCACCGAACGCCACCCTGATTTTCGACGTCGAACTGCTGGGCGTATAAGAAGCTGAAGGCTGCGTTCCAAGGACCGCACCAGACGCCGCCCCTGTTCACTCAGCGGCGGCGTTTTTGTTTTGAGTGTGTCCTCTAATGCACGGCGCGCTTTTTTCACTATGATGTCAGGCACTGCAGCACGCACGGTGGCCACTCCGCCGGGCCTGCCGCACTTTTCCAGCGATTCCATCAGCACACAGGAGCCATCATGAGTTTACAAGAGCAATTCGAACAAGCGCAGCTCGATTCCAAGACCCTGTCCGAGCGTCCGGACAATATGACCTTGTTGAAAATCTACGCCTTGTTCAAGCAAGCGTCGAGCGGCGACGCCACGGGCGAGCGTCCTGGCATGACCGACTTCGTCAACCGCGCCAAGTTCGACGCTTGGGCGGCCCTGGCCGGCACCTCGAAAGAAGATGCTCAGCAACAATACATCGACCTGATCGAAGACTTGAAGGACTGATCGTCCCTCCCTGCCCCGGCGCCTGCCGGGGCAGTATAATTTCTGCATGACACCATCACCGAATTCCCTGCTTTCCCTGGCCCATGCCGCCGACCTGCCCCGCCTGTTCGATGTCTGGCACCTGTCCGTACGCGCCACCCACGATTTCCTCGCTGACAGCGATATCGCTTTCCTGGCGCCCTTCGTGCACGACGAGCTGGCCAGGGTGACGGCCGAACGCCTGCTGCACGTGCTGCGCACCGATGACGGCGTCGCCTATGCCTTCCTGTGCGTCGAGCACGCCAAGATCGAGATGCTGTTCGTACATCCCGACCAGCGCGGCAGCGGCGCCGGCCGCGCGTTCGTGCGGCACGCCATCGCGGCCCTGGGCGCCACAGCCGTCGATGTCAACGAACACAACACGCAAGCGCATGGCTTTTACCTCCACCTGGGCTTTATCGTGGAAAACCGCTCGCCGCTTGACCCGTTCGGCAAGCCTTTCCCCATTTTGCACCTGAAACTGGCCGAAAACGGCTAAAAACTCACCAAAAACCACAAAAACAGGCCGTTAACGCAAAAGTGGCTACCAAATCGGTAGCCACTTTTTCATGTTGAAACGGCGCTAGAACTTACTTTTTCGCCGCTGCCAGCGCTTGCGCGATCCAGCCGTCAAACTTTTGCTGGTGGAACTTGATCCAGCCAGCCGTATGGCGCGCGATATCGGCTTGCGTGTTTTCACCGCGGCGCATGCGCTCGTTCTGCGCATTGATGTCCGCCACGGGCAGTTGCATCACTTCGAACAGCTTGGCTGCGGCCGGGTTTTTCTCGGCCCAGGCCTTGTTCGACACGATGCGCGCCGTGTTGACGGCAAAGCCGTAATCGCTGCCATTGTCCAGACGCGTGTTCACTTTCTCCGGATTGGCCGAGAACGGCACTTTCAGCCAGACCACGTCCTTGCCCGGCACCAGCACGCCGCTGACCCAGTACGGCGTCCACGTGTAGTACAAAATCGGTTCGCCACGCTTGTAGCGGCCCATGGTGTCGGCGATCAGGGCCGCATAGCTGCCCTGCACGTGCGTCACCGTTTCGCGCAATTTGTACGCATCCATGTGATTCTCGATCAGCGCTTCGCAGCCCCAGCCCGGGTTGCAGCCCGTCAAGTCGGCCTTGCCATCGCCATCGTGGTCGAACAGCTTGGCCAGGTTAGGGTCGCGCAACTGGTCGATATTCGTGATGTTGTACTTCTCGGCCGTCGCTTTGTCGATCAGATAACCTTGTGCGGCAGGGCCGGCGTATTGGCCCGTGCGCAACAGCTTGGCGTCGCCGCCCGCATTGTTATAGAAATCCTTGTGCATCGGGTCCCAGTGCACGGCCATGAAGGTGGCGTCGCCGTTGGCGATCGCGATATGCGCGGTCGGGTATTCCACTTCCTTGATCGGCTGCACTTCGTAGCCGAGCTTTTCCAGCGCTTTGTCGACCAGCATGGTCTGGAAGGTTTCTTCCGCGATCGAGCTTTGCAGCGCCTGCACCTTGATGCCCTTGCCGGGCAACGCATCGGCGGGTGCGGCCGGCGTCTGCGCCATGGCCAGGCTCGTGGTCAGGGCCATGGCGGCGATCGCCAGGGCGGAAAACAACTGGAACTTGCGTTGCGATTTTTGCGTCACTTTAAAATTGTCAATTTGATGCATGTGGTTCCTTTATTGTGCGTTGGCCAGCGTAGCTTGCTGTGCAACATTATTTTTCTCCGTGTTGCCGCGCACCAGGCGCAGCACGAAACCGGCGGGACCCGTCTGGTACCAATGGCGCACGCCGCGGCGTGGCTGGCCCATCGCTTGCGTCAAGCGGTCCAGGGTGATGGCCAGCAGCACGATACCCAAGCCACCGACAGTTGCCAGGCCCATGTCCAGGCGGCCGATGCCGCGCAATACCATCTGGCCCAGGCCACCGACGGCGATCATCGAGGCGATCACGACCATCGACAGCGACAGCATCAGCGACTGGTTGATACCCGCCATGATCGACGGCATGGCCAGCGGAAATTGCACGCGCGTCAGCAACTGCCACGGCGAGGCGCCATACGCGCGGGCCGCTTCGATCAGGTCGGGACGTACCTGGCGGATACCGAGATTGGTCAAACGTACGAGCGGCGGCAGGGCAAAGATGATCGTCACGATCACGCCTGGCGCATTACCGATACCAAACAGCATCACCACCGGCACCAGATAGACAAACGCAGGCGTCGTCTGCATGGCGTCGAGCAAGGGACGCAGGATATTCTGTGCGCGGTCGCTGCTGGCCAGGAAAATACCGAGCGGCAAACCGATGGCCAGGCAGAAGGCCAGCGACGTCAACACCAGCGACAAGGTCGTCATGGCTTCCGGCCAGATGCCCAGCATCGATACAACCAGCAGCGCCAGCACGGTGCCGATGGCCAGGGTGCGGCTGGTAAATTGCCATGCCAGCAAGCCGATGATGGCGATGACCGTCAGCGACGGGGCAGCCAGCAGCACGCCTTCCACGCCGGACAGCACGCTGTCGATCGGCGCGCGCACGGCCTGAAAGAAAGGACGGAAATGGGCGACAACCCAGCCCAGGCCCTGGTTGATCCAGCTTTCCAGCGGCAGCGAGCCGTCGAAGATCTGTGTCAGGTGAAAACCGGAGGCCGCGTGTTCCGGCTGCACGGCCGGTCCGGCCGCGTCCAGCCAGGACGTGTCGCCCGGCGGCGTCAGCGCCCAGGGATTGATTTGGGTTGCAGGCTGTTCAACAACAGCTTCTACTGTGGAAACGGTGCTTGGATTCATGCTTGTCCTTTCTGTTGTTGTTCGGCAATGGCTGGCGTATCGCGGTCGAGGAACTTCAGCAAGGTCGTCTTGCTGATGGCGCCGCGGAAGCTGCCGTCATCGGCCACCACTGGGACGGCGTAAGGCAGCTGCGCCACCTGACCGAACAGGCCGGCGACTGGCTCGTCCGCATTAATGGTTTGCACGTCGGGCAGATACGCATGCGCCAGACCCAGCGGTCCCACATGGCCATCGAGCGCACTGCGCAGCGAATCGGCCGACACGACGCCGAGGAACTTGCGCTGCGGATTGACGACATAGGCAAACGCGCGATCCTGCTCTTCCAGCATCGACAGCGCGGCGCGCGAGCCGCGGCTCGGCGACTCGGACACGACGATCTGGCTCTTGCGGGCAATATCGCTGGCCTTGAACACGGCCGCCGCATCGACGCCGCGCACGAAGTTGCGCACGTAATCGTTGGCCGGTTTGCGCAGGATTTCTTCCGGCGTGCCCACTTGCACCACGTGGCCGTCTTTCATGATGGCAACGCGGTCGCCGATGCGCATGGCTTCATCGAGGTCATGCGAAATGAAGACGATGGTGCGGCGCTTGATCTGTTGCAGGCGCAGCAGTTCCGATTGCATTTCCGTACGAATAATCGGATCGAGCGCGGAAAACGCTTCATCCATCAGCAAAATCGATGGATCGCAAGCCAGCGCACGGGCCAGGCCCACGCGCTGCTGCATGCCGCCCGACAATTCGTCAGGATAGCTGGCGCCGTAGCCGTCCAGGCCCACTTGCTCCAGCGCTTGCTGGGCCAGCGCATGGCGCTCGGCCTTGGGCATGCCGGCCAGTTCCATGCCGAAGGCAGTGTTGTCGAGCACGGTAATTTGCGGCAGCAGCGCGAACGACTGGAACACCATGCTGATGTCCTTGCGGCGCAGGGCACGCAGCTGGGCATCCGGCAAGGTATTGATGTCGTTGCCGTCGATCAGGATGCGGCCGGCCGTCGGCTCGATCAAACGGTTCAGCATGCGCACCAGGGTCGACTTGCCCGAACCGGACAGGCCCATGATGACGAAGATTTCGCCCGCTTCAATGGTAAAGGTGGCGTCGAAAACGCCGATGGTGCAATCGGTCTTGGCCAGGATGTCCTGCTTGCTGGCGCCTTGATGAACGAGTTCAAGTGCTTCTTCTGGCTTGTCGCCGAACACTTTGAACACATGGTCGATAATGATTTGTTTTGCCACGATGTGGTTCTCCCTCGATTTGACGAATGGAATGAAACCCAGCAAGCCTGCTAGCTTGCGGCGGGAATCAGCAAACCCTGTTGCGTCGGCTACGCCACGGCGCACAAGCGCACGGGAGCGACAGAAAACAGGGGGTGACACGCGTGTGACCAGCGGATGGCCAAAGCCGGTGCCGGGGTGCCGTGTGCGTGCTAAAAGAGGCTGTGGTTCAGGACTTTTAACAACGCTAGCGCCATGCAAATACATGGCACCAAATGTATTTGACCGAAAAAAAAATCGACCAAGCTACTTTTAACTGGATGCGGGTGTAAAACCCGAAGAATTATTCACCACTGAGCGAGTGGGGAGTACTGCGAAGCAGAAGGTGAAACGCGGTGTAGCTGTTGTAAATATGACTCAAGTGTAACGCAAAAAGCCGCCAAAGTCCAATGGCTTTCCAAATAGAAATGTGCTAGCAATGTTCGATAGCGTACAGTCAGACGTAAAAAAGGCGAAAAGCGACGTGTTTTCGTCGTCTTTTCGCCTTCCGCCGCGGCGCCATTTTTACCACCAAACTTGGCGCCAGACAAGCGGGGCAAACGCCATCAAGCTGGCTCGGTAAACACCTTGCGCATCTTCTCGGCGATCTTGCCTTCAATCGTGGAAGCAAAGGCGCTGAGCATGAAGCCCAGCTTGATTTGCAGTTGCGCCTGCTCTTTTTCCAGGGTCAGCGAACCATCGACGCCGCTGCGCTCGAAGCGCAGCACATCGCCATCCCAGGCGCACGCCAAATCATATTCCTGGGCCAGCTTGTCGGCCACTTGCTGCGCCGCTTCGCGCGCCTTTGCTGCCGTCAGCTTATGTTGCTGAACTATATTTATATCCGCCATCAAACGATCCTTTTATTATAAAAACGGGTGCCATACGGCCAGCATCATACCAGCCGCCATGCGGCGGGCGCGGCCGCAGCTGGCGCTGGACGGCTAAAAAAGCCCGTACTCCCCGCGCATCGCTTGCGCCGTATCAAACCGGATGCGCCGAAGCGGGATGACTATTCCAGTTCCAGTTGCGCGTGTCTTGGAGAACTACCATGGACCAGAAAGTCATCGTGCCGGTCGAAGCCGTACTGACCAAATGCGTGTCCCTGCCCGTCGGCTATGTCCCCACCCCCTCGGCGCCGTACCGCCAGCACCGCAAGAATGCGCAACTGACCCTGCAGCCGGGGCCGCCCCGCCTGACCGAGGCCACGGTGCGCAACGCAGCCGCCGTGCCCGTCGGTTCGCGCGTACTGATCTGGAAGCAAGACCCGTCCGTCAGCGAACTGGGCACGCGCAAGACCTTCCTGCCCGGTCTGATCCTGCAAGGTCCGCGCGACGCGCGCGTCACGTTTGGCGAACCGGGCATCGCGCAGGTCAGCCCGAATGCCTTCGGCGACTTCATCGTCTCGCCCAACACCGACCAGTTCGACGCCGTGCACACGTTTGCCATCGTGCGCATGACATTGACCATGTACCAGCGCGCGCTGGCCAGCAATGACACGGCGCCGCCCCTGCCCTGGCAATGGAATAGCGCCAGCAACACGGCACCGCTGCGCGTGTTCCCGCACGGCTTGCCCAATGTCATGAATGCCTATTACAGCCGCAGCGACAAGGCGCTCAAGTTCGGCGATTTCATCCCCAGCGGCGCTACCGAGCGCGTCTACACCTGCCGCTCGCTCGACATCGTCTCGCATGAAACAGGGCACGCCGTGCTCGATGGCCTCAAACCGAATTGGCTGCTCAGCAACAATCCGCCGCAAACGGGCGGCTTGCACGAATCGTTCGGCGACCTGACGGCCATCTTCCTGGCCCTGTCGCAGCTGGACCAGGTGGAAGCCGTGATCGCGCAAACGAAATCCGACCTGCACGACAAGACCTTCCTGGCCGACCTGGCGGAACAGTTCGGCCTGGCCCTGGGCCGTCCCAACGGCTTGCGCAATGCCGACAACGACATCAAATTGTCGGAAGCAGGCACAGAAGTGCACGCCATCTCGCAAGTGTTTACGGGTGCCATCTACGACATCCTGGCCGACATCTTTGCCCAAGAACGCCAGCCCCAGCTGGAAGACGACGCGGCCGTGCTGCACCGCTGCGGCGACTACCTGCGCAGCCTCGTCCTGCGCGCCCTCGTGGCATCGCCCGACCAGGCAGCCACCTATGCCGACGTGGCCGGCCACATGCTGACGATCGCCGAGACCGATGGCAACAGCGCCTACCTGGACTTCATCCGCAACAGCTTTACCGTGCGCGAAGTGCTCAAGGCCAATGCCATGACGGAGGATGGGCAAATGACATTTGCCCCCGCTGTCGTCGACGACGACAACGCCGTGCAAGACAGGCGCGCCTGCTGCGGTACCATGAACCATGCGGAATACAGCGAGTCGGATCAATTGCTCGAAGCGGAGCGCGAAGCGCTGGCCGCCTGGTGCCGCAGTTACGGCCCCCAATAGACAGCACTGCAGCGCACCAGCGCGCCCTATCCAGGCCTGCCGGAACTGCGGCAGGCCGTGGCGCGTCCCACCACCACCCCACAGCAAGGAGCAGCATGAAAATTTCAGCCCGCAGCAGCGGCGGCTTTGCCGGCCTGAGCGAACAGTATGAGATCGATACGCAAGCCCATCCGGCTGGCCCCGGGCTGGAAGCGGCACTGGCCAGCAGCGGCTTTTTCACGCACGCGCAGGCGGCGGGCGAACAGGTGGGCGCTGATATTCCCCGCTGGCAGATCACGGTCGATGCGCCCACCGCGCGCCGCACCATCACGTTTGCCGAAGATGGCAGTGCTGAAAATGCACGTTGGCAGCAATTGCTGACGCAAATACGCGCTAGCGCCTGATGGCTCCGGCACTTATCTGTGCCGATCTTGATTTGGGTAAAACAAAAACACCACACGGCAAGTCAGCATGCCGCCCGCCCGGCCCCCTGCCGCATCGGGCGACTGTCGCTTTCTTGCCGCGTTCTTCATCGCAACGTCCCGGATAGTCGCTGAATTTCCCGCTCTGCGCGGCAACGGCACTGCCAAAAAATGAATTTGCTTATATGTATTGTATATAAGCGGGATTTGTGAGAAATAGCGAATTGCCTTAAAATACAATGCTTTGCTTTAGTATGCGCCGCCGAAGTTCCTGCAGGCGCGACAGCACCTCCCCCAAAAATTGATAGGACTGTTATGACCCACGTTGTCACCGAATCCTGCATCGCCTGTCGCTATACCGACTGCGTCGATGTCTGCCCGGTAGATTGTTTCCGGGAAGGCCCGAACTTCCTGGCAATCGATCCGGACGAATGTATTGACTGCGCCGTTTGCGTGGCAGAGTGCCCGGTGAACGCGATTTTCGCGGAAGAAGACGTGCCGGGCGACCAGCAAGCCTTCATCAAGATCAACGTCGATCTGGCGCGTAACTGGCCTTCGATCACCAAGACGAAAGCTGCCTTGCCGGAAGCCGAGCAATACAAGGACGTCAAGGACAAGCTCGACATGCTGGTGCGCTAAGCGCACGGCAGCTGCGGCGGCGGTTCTTGCGGGGGAGACTCTTCCCCCAGGGGCGTAGCGGCAAAAAAACAGACAAAAAGCAGCGGAAACGCTGCTTTTTTTGCTTTTAAAGCATGGTTGCAGGTCTATCCATGCAAGTGTGGCGCGCTGTCACAACTATGCGCAAACTGTGGATCTATGCGCGGTAAAGCACATTTTGTCCTCAACAAATATCGTAAAATTGGATTATGATATTTGAGCCGATATTGGCGCTTGGAATCAAACAAGGACTCTATATGCTTTACCAACTGCACGAACTGCAACGCTCTTTCCTCACTCCGGTGATGCAATGGGCAGACATGTCCTCCAAGTTATTTACCAACCCGGTTTCCCCACTAGCCCACACCCCGTTTTCGCAACGCATCGCAGCCGGCTACGAGCTGATGTACCGCCTTGGCAAAGACTACGAAAAACCGCAATTCGACATCCAATCCGTTCTCGTCAAAGGCGAGAGCGTCGACATCCGCGAACACGTTGTCGTGACAAAACCGTTTTGCCGTTTGATTCACTTCAAAAAAGAAACCACTGGCTTGCAACAGCCCAAAGTTTTGCTGGTTGCCCCCCTGTCCGGTCACCACTCGACCCTGCTGCGCGATACCGTGCGCGGCTTGCTGGCCGAGCACGATGTCTACATCACCGACTGGACGGACGCGCGCATGGTACCGCTGACGGAAGGCCCGTTCCACCTGGACGACTACATTTATTATGTGCAGGAATTCATCCGTCTGCTGGCGCCTGACTTGCACGTGATTTCCGTCTGTCAACCGACCGTGCCCGTGCTGGCAGCCATCTCGCTAATGGCGACGGCAAAAGATCCGCACATGCCGAAAACCATGACGATGATGGGCGGCCCGATCGATCCGCGCCGCTCGCCTACGCAAGTGAACAACCTGGCGACGGAAAAGAAATTCTCGTGGTTTGAAAACACCGTGATCTACGCGGTGCCGCCGAACTATCCGGGCTTTGGCCGCAAGGTCTATCCGGGCTTCCTGCAGCACGCCGGTTTCATCGCCATGAACCCGGGCCGCCACGCGCAAAGCCACCGCGAGTTCTATATGCACCTGGTGACGGGCGACGACGAGCCGGCGGAAGGTCACCGCCAGTTCTACAACGAGTACAACGCCGTGCTGGACATGCCGGCCGAGTACTACCTGGAAACGATTAAAACGGTTTTCCAGGAATTCAGCCTGCCGATGGGCACGTGGAAAGTGGGCGGCCAGCTGGTGCGTCCGCAAGACATCACGAACGTGGCACTGTTCACGGTAGAAGGCGAACTGGACGACATTTCCGGCGCCGGCCAGACGCAGGCGGCGCATGACCTGTGTTCCGGCATCCCTGCCGAGATGCAGCAAGACTTCGTGGCGCCGAAATGCGGCCACTACGGCATCTTCTCGGGCCGCCGCTGGCGCGAAATCATTTGCCCGAAAATCGGCGAATTCATTCAGAAACACGGCTGATACACGGCATCTCCATCAAAACGCCACGCCAGTTCACGCTGGCGTGGCGTTTTCTTTTATGCACGTGCAACAGCGGCGCCACACGTCAGTGGGAGGTCAGGGGGACGATGGGGCCGTGGCCAGGCTCTGGTCGAGCCGTTTCCAGTAATCGCGTTCGAGGCGGGCCGTGTCAACATCGCGCGCCGCCTCGTTGAAGCGCTTTTGCCACAGCGCGCCCTGGGCATCGCGCTGAAAGCACACGTGCACGGGGCGCTCCTTGAAGACGGACTCGATGATCCCGATGCGTTCCCGTTCAGCCTTGCTGAAGTTGCGCCCCATCAGCAAATGCTGCAGGACATGGCGCTCGATGACGATCACGCGATAGCGCTTGATCAACAGTTTTTTCAGATTCGTCGCGTCGTTCAAGCCCTCTTCCGTCTTCAGCTCGCCGCGCGCCACCATGCCATCGAACTGTTCTCCATTCGAATAACCGGCCACGGTGCCGATGCGCAGCTTGCCCAGATCGGCCAGGCTGGCACCGGGCGCGCCATCCTCCTTCAAATAGGCCAGCACACCCTGCGTGTTACCAACCGGAACAGAAAAGTGGCAGAGCTTTTCCCGTTCCGGCGTGCGCCAGACGGCCAGCAGCCCGGCGTAGCGGGGACTGGCCAGGCCAAACTGCATGGCGCGCTTCCAGGGGAAATATTCATACTTGACCGCATAGCCGAGGCGCTCGAAGATGGCGCTGACCATGGCGCCCGACATGCCGTCGGCAGGCAGGCTGCGGGAAATGAAGGGCGGCCAGTCTTCCGCCGCGAAGCGGACGATGCGCGAGCTGGCAGCGCCCTGCGCCGCCATGGAGGTAGCCGCCTGCCCGTGTGCAAGGGCAAGCGAAGCGTGCATGAACAAACAGAAGGGCAAACCAACTGTCCGGAGGAAACGCATGTTTGGCTCCTATGGCCTGGCGCGTATTGCAATGCTGGTGCGGCAACAGGACTGGCGGTCGGCTTTTTTTATTACTGACTTGATAAATCATGCTCCCACAAAAGAAAGAAATTGCAAAGTTGTTTATTTGCACTTTGACATTCCCACGGGAAATAAAATACGATTGCGGCGCGTCTGCAACAGCCCGTCATGACACGCCTTATCCCCTGTCACGAAACAGGTTTTTACTTGTGCGCGCGCCAGATGGCCGATAATGGCGTTTTACCGTATCGAAGATGACCGTGCCGCATCCCGCCTCTCCCTCACTTGCCGACCAGATCGAAGACTTGCTGCCGCAAACGCAATGCACCAAATGCGGCTACAACGGCTGCCGCCCGTATGCGGAAGCGATAGCCGCCGGCAACGCCGACATCAACCAGTGCCCGCCGGGCGGCGTGCAAGGCATCGCGCGCCTGGCCGGCTTGCTGGGCAAAAAAGTTATTCCGCTCAATCCCGTCAACGGCCTCGAACGTCCGCGATCTGTCGCCTATATCGACGAATCGCTGTGTATCGGCTGTACCCTGTGCATCCAGGCCTGTCCCGTGGACGCCATCATCGGCGCCGCCAAGCAGATGCATACGGTGGTCACGGATCTGTGTACGGGCTGCGACCTGTGCGTGGCGCCCTGCCCCGTCGACTGCATCGTCATGTACCCGGTCAGCGGCGATGCCACTGGCTGGGATGCCTGGAGCCAGGCAGAGGCCGATGACGCGCGCGCGCGCCACGATTTCCGCACGCAGCGCCTGCGCCGCGAAACCGAGGCCAACGACGCGCGCCTGGCCGCCAAGGCTGTCGCCAAGATGCAGGAAGTGGCACAGGAAGTGCCCGTCACGCCAGACGAACAGGCAGAAAAAGAGCGCAAGCGGGCCATCATCGCCGCCGCCATGGAGCGCGCGCGCGCCAAGGCCGCTGCCGCCAGCACGGATACCGCCCCGCCAGCCCCCAATACGCCGAAAAAAGACGCATGAACGCCGCCAAACGCCTGGAAATTTTTACGCGCTTTCGCGCCGCCAATCCTTCCCCAAAAACGGAACTCGAATACACGACGCCGTTCGAACTGCTGATCGCCGTGCTGCTGTCGGCGCAGGCGACCGACGTGTCCGTCAACAAGGCGACCCGCTTGCTGTATCCGGTCGCCAATACGCCGGCCCAGATACTGGCCCTGGGCGTCGACGAGCTGGCCAGCTACATCCGCACCATCGGCCTGTTCCGCACCAAGGCCAAGAACGTCATCGCCACCTGCCAGATCCTGCTCGAGCAGCACGGCGGCGAAGTGCCGCGCGACCGCGCCTCGCTGGAAGCCTTGCCCGGCGTGGGCCGCAAGACGGCCAATGTGGTCATGAACACGGCGTTTGGCGAACCGACGATGGCCGTCGACACGCACATCTTCCGCGTCTCGAACCGCACCGGCATCGCGCCGGGCAAGAATGTCGATATCGTCGAGCAAAAGTTATTGAAGTTCGTACCGAAAGAATTCCTGCACGACGCCCACCACTGGCTGATACTGCACGGCCGCTACACATGCACGGCGCGCAAGCCGCAATGCTGGAACTGCATGATCGCCGACCTGTGCGACTACAAGGACAAGTCGCCGATGCCGGCCGTGGTGTAGTCAAAAAAAAACGGCCCGAATGGGCCGCTGTGATTACGTCGTAGGTCGGATTAGCGCGCAGCGCGTAATCCGACAGGACGCGGCAACAATGTTGTCGGATTACGCTGCGCTAATCCGACCTACAGCAACACCATATTATCGCGGTGAATCAGCTCATGGCCTTCCATGTAGCCGAGGATGGGCTCGATCTCGGTGGACGGCTTGCGCATGATGCGGCGCGCTTCGCCGCTCGTGTAGTTCGACAGGCCGCGCGCCACGGGCACGCCGTCCGCGTCGACGCAGGTGATGACGGCGCCGCGGCCGAATTCGCCATTCACGCCCGTCACGCCGATCGGCAACAGCGACTTGCCTTCCTGGCGCAGCTTTTGCACGGCGCCCGCATCGAGCACGACGGCGCCGGCCGTATGCAGATGATCGGCCATCCACTGCTTGCGCGCCGTCAATTGCCCCGTTTGCGCCAGCAACTGCGTGCCGATCGCTTCGCCCTGTGCCAAACGGCTGAGCACGTCGCTGTCGCGGCCCCAGGCGATGATCGTGTGGGCACCGGACTTGGCCGCGCGCTTGGCGGCGAGGATTTTCGTCAGCATGCCGCCACGCCCCAGGCTGCTGCCGGCGCCGCCGGCCATCGCTTCCAGGGCCGGATCACCGGCGATGCCCTGCGTGATCAGATAAGCATTCGGGTCCTTGCGCGGGTCGGCCGAGAACAAACCGTGCTGGTCGGTCAGGATGACCAGCGCATCGGCTTCGATCAGGTTGGCCACCAGGGCGCCCAGGGTATCGTTGTCGCCGAACTTGATTTCATCGGTGACGACAGTATCGTTTTCATTGATGATCGGCACCACGCCCAGGCGCAGCAAGGTCGTCAAGGTGGAGCGGGCATTGAGGTAGCGTTCGCGGTCGGCCAGGTCGGCGTGCGTCAGCAGCACTTGCGCCGTGCCCAGGCTGTGGGCGCGGAAGCTGCTTTCATAGATTTGCGCCAGGCCCATCTGGCCGACGGCGGCGCACGCCTGCAATTCGTGGATATCGGTGGGGCGCTGCTCGAAACCAAGACGCAGCATGCCTTCGGCGATGGCGCCGGAGCTGACGAGCACGACTTCCTTGCCCAGGGCGCGCAAGCCGGAAATCTGCGCGGCCCAGCGCGCAATGGCGGCATGGTCGAGTCCGCGGCCATCGTTGGTGACCAGCGAGGAGCCGACTTTGATGATGATGCGGGTAGCTTTTTGAATCACGGAATCCATGGGGCGGCGCTCTTCACTTAATAGACGTCAGCGCGCAGGACGCAGCAGCAGCAAGGCCAGCCCCGCCGTCAGCTCCATTGCGCACATGAACAACACAAAACCCTGGGGCAAGCCGAAGCTGATGGCCGCGAACAGACGGCCGGCGGGCTGCGCCAGGAGCAACATTGCTGTGATATCGCCGAGGACAGGCGGTTCGCCCTGCCGTGCCGCGAACAGCGCCAGGAGCGCGGTAGCGCCCCAGACACCGACATGCGTAGCGTAGAACTGGCTGTAGCCATTGACGCCATTGAGGAAAATGCCCATGCCGGCCGCCATTGCATCGGCGAACAGCAGGCAGGCGACCGCGCTCAGCCCGTAAGCATACGCGATCAGATGCAATACACGGCGCTGCCACGCTTGCTTGCGTGCGGGCGCGGCAGCGGCCATCTGTACCGACATCAGGGTAAAGCCTTAGTCGAGGATCTTGAAACGCGGATCATCCGGGTCGATCGACGAGATACCGCGTGCTTCTTCGGTCATCTGCGTTTCTTCGGCACGGCTTTCGCTGTGTTTCTTCTCTTCCAGATGCTGGTAAATTGCATTCACCAGTTCCGGGCAACCCTGATGGTTCAGCGCGGAGATCTCGAAGACGGGACCCTTCCAGGCGAAACGCTTGAGGAAGTCCTTGACGATCTTCTTGCGCTCTTCTTCCGGCACCATGTCGAGCTTGTTCAACACCAGCCAGCGCGGCTTGTCGACCAGCGACTCGTCGTACTTCTTCAATTCCTTGACCAGCGCCTTGGCTTCCTTGACAGGATCGACGTTGGTTTCAAACGGCGCCAGGTCGACGATGTGCAACAGCAGACCCGTGCGCTGCAAGTGGCGCAGGAATTGATGGCCCAGGCCCGCGCCTTCGGAAGCGCCTTCGATCAAGCCGGGAATATCGGCGATCACAAAGCTCTTCTCGTGCGACACGCGCACCACGCCCAAGTTCGGGTGCAGGGTGGTAAATGGGTAATCGGCAATTTTCGGACGCGCATTCGAGACGGCCGAAATGAAGGTCGACTTGCCGGCGTTCGGCATGCCCAGCAGGCCAACGTCAGCCAGCACTTTCAATTCCAGGCGCAGTTCGCGGCGTTCGCCTTCCTTGCCCTCGCCTTTTTGGCGCGGTGCGCGGTTGGTCGAGGACTTGAAGTGGATATTGCCCCAGCCGCCTTCGCCGCCCTTGGCCAGCATTTCGGTCTGGCCGTGTTCGGTCAGATCGGCCAGAATTTCGCCGCTCGCGTTGTCGATGATCAAGGTGCCGACCGGCATGCGCAGGTGGATGTCATCGGCGCCCTTGCCATAGCAATCTGCGCCACGGCCAGGCTCGCCATTGCGAGCCTTGTGCATTTTGGAGAAGCGGAAATCGACGAGCGTGTTGATATTGCGGTCGGCGACTGCCCAAATGGTGCCGCCCTTGCCGCCATCGCCGCCATCGGGACCGCCGAAAGGCCGGAATTTTTCACGGCAGAAAGAGGCACAGCCGTTGCCGCCATCGCCCGCGATGACTTCGATTTTTGCTTCGTCGATAAACTTCATAATTTTGCCGCCATAAAACTAAAAAGGCTCTACCTTGGGCAGAGCCTTTCGATTGAAGGCTTGCGCCTTACATCATGCGATCATTGCGGAGCGAACTGGCGCTCCGCGATGAATTACGCTGGTACTGCTTCGTTTGGTACAACGGTCACGAATTGCTTCGAGCCAGCACCTTTGACAACGAACTTCACTTTGCCCGCGATCAGCGCGAACAACGTGTGGTCCTTGCCCATGCCTACGCCTTCGCCGGCGCGCACTGGGGTGCCGCGTTGACGAATGATGATGCCGCCAGCATTGATAGCTTGGCCGCCGTAGACTTTAACGCCCAGACGCTTTGATTCTGAATCACGGCCGTTTCGCGTTGTGCCGCCGCCTTTTTTATGTGCCATTTAAGACTCCTTGATAGCTGATTAATTCAAACAGCGGCGATTAGCCGTTGATCGAAACGATTTGGATTTCGGTAAAATTCTGGCGATGGCCTTGATGCTTTTGGTAGTGCTTACGACGACGCATCTTGAAAATTTTGACCTTATCATGGCGACCATGCGCCACAACCGTAACCAGTACCGTTGCACCTTCGACCAATGGAGCACCAAACTTGATGCTGTCGCCCGCGCCTACTGCGAGAACTTGATCGATGGTGATTTCGGAACCAATGTCTGCCGGTATCTGTTCTACTTTAAGTTTTTCGCCAGCGACAACTTTGTATTGTTTGCCACCGGTTTTTATGACCGCGTACATGATTTGAAACCTCATCAAATGTTGAAAGAATTTGTCCCATTGCCGTGCAAAGCAAGCCGTACACAACAGGGGGAACCAGCGATTATACACGGACTGAGAAATTGCGTCAAAAACTATTCACAAAGGCGAATGTTCGTGGTATGTCGACAACCTGGCCATCATGTCAGGCTTGCGCCAGGCGGACAACAAAACGCGCGCCAGTGCCAACCAGATCAATCAATTGCCCTACAGCCATAGGCAAACGTCACGCACGCGCAAGCCTTGTCGTATAATCGCGGCACCCACAATCTAATGCAGGTTCGCCTTGTCTGACGCTAACAAACACGTTAACCAAAACACCATCGTGCAAACGATTGCCGCCGATATGGATGCAGTCAATACGGTGATCCGCCAAAAGTTGCACTCCGATGTGATTCTGATCAACCAGATCGCTGAATACATCATCAGCGCAGGCGGCAAACGCATCCGTCCCGTGCTGATTTTGCTGGTGGCCAATGCCCACGCCTATCGCGGCACGGCGCACCATGAACTGGCCGCCGTAGTCGAATTCATCCACACGGCCACCCTGCTGCACGATGACGTCGTCGATGAATCGTCGATGCGCCGCGGACGCCAGACGGCCAATGCCCTGTTCGGCAATGCCGCGTCGGTGCTGGTGGGCGACTTCCTGCACTCGCGCTCGTTCCAGCTGATGGTGTCGCTCAATAATATGCGCGTCATGCAAATCCTCTCGGACGCCACCAACGTGATCGCCGAAGGCGAAGTGCTGCAGTTGCTGAACATGCACGATCCGGACGTGACGCAAGAAAGCTATTTGAACGTCATCCGCTCGAAGACAGCCAAGCTGTTCGAAGCGTCGGCGCAACTGGGCGCCCTGATCGCCGGCGCCAGCGAAGACGATATCGAAGCGGCCGCCGAATACGGCCGTTCGCTGGGCACGGCTTTCCAGCTGATCGACGACGTGCTCGACTATGCAGGCGACGCCGCCGAAATCGGCAAGAACGTGGGCGACGACCTGCGCGAAGGCAAACCGACCATGCCGCTGATCTGGCTGATGGAAAACGGTACGCCGGAACAGCGTGAACTGGTGCGCAGCTGCATCGAGCAAGGCGACGAACAGCATTTCGACACCGTCCTGACGGCCATCACCAGCAGTGGCGCCCTCGACTACACGCGCAAACAGGCGGAAATCGCCGGCCAGCGCGCAGCCGATGCCATCGCCGGCTGGCCGGACAGCGTCTACAAGCAATCGATGCTGCAACTGTGCTCGTTTGCCGTGGACCGCAATCACTGATCGCGTTTTATTATGTGCAATACAAAACGGCGCCACTGGCGCCGTTTTTTTATTTCACCGGCTTGCCATCGGCGCCGACCACGGCCTGGCCATCTTCCTTGGCAAATGCGCCTTGCTGCGGCAGCGGCAGGATCTCCAGCACTTTTTCCGACGGCCGGCACAGGCGCACGCCCAGTTCCGTGACGACGATGGGACGGTTGATCAAAATAGGATGGGCCTGCATGACATCCAGCAAGGCCGCATCGCTCAACTCGAGATTGGCCAGGCCCAGCTCGTCGTACAGGGCGCCCTTGTCGCGCATGACGGCGCGCACGGACAGGCCCGCGCGCGCGATCAGGTCGACCAGTTCCTCGCGCGTCGGCGGATGCTTGACGTAATCGATGATGATGGGCTCGACGCCCGTGTTGCGGATCAGGGCCAGGGTATTGCGCGACGTGCCGCACGCCGTGTTGTGATAAATCGTGATCGTCATGTCGTGATGTCCTTCAATAAATGTGGTTCGCTGACGCAGCAAGGCGCGCCAGCACAGCAGTTCTCGGTCAAAAAGGCCAGCAAGCCGTTCATGCCCGCATAGTTGGCGGCGTAGATGATGGAGCGGCCCGCCTTGCTCGCCGTCACCAGATTGGCGTGCGCCAGTTCTTTCAGGTGAAACGACAGCGACGATGGCGCTATCGCCAGCGCTTCGGCGATTTTCGTCGCGGCCATGCCTTCCGGTCCCGCTTGCACCAGCAGGCGGAACACGGCCAGCCGCGATTCCTGCGCCAGCGCAGCCAGGGCTGCGATGGCGGCCGTGCTTGTCAGTGGCTCGGCTTGCGCCACAGTTGTTTTTTCATTTTCCATATTTCAATAATAGTCGAATTATTGAATCATTTCAAGCGAGATGCCTTACGTAACCCAGCGCACCGACTGTCATGGCCTATCAGTCTACCTTGATGAAAAAATCATTGCGATTGGCTTACCATGACACGCTCAACCCCGCTCAAAATCCTCGGCTGGAGCCTGGCCGCCCTGCTCGCCCTCATCACCATTGTGGTCATCTTTGTGCTGACCTTCGACTGGAACCGCGCCCGCCCCTACATCAACGAAAAGGTGTCGGAAAGCACGGGCCGCAGCTTCGTCATCGGCGGCGACTTGCAGGTGAAATGGCAGCAGGGGCTGAAGACGGAGCCGGGCTGGCGCCGCTATGTGCCGCGCCCCGTCATCAGCGCGCAGGACGTGCGCATGAGCAACCCGGACTGGGCGACGGCCGGCCCGCAACTGGCCAGCGCGAAACGTATCGACGTGGCCATCCATCCCTTGCCCCTGTTGCAGCATCGCGTGGTGCTGACGGACTTGGCGCTAACCTCTCCCAACATTGCCCTGCAGCGCCGCGCCGACGGCAGCAACAGCTGGACCCTTAAAGACAACGGCCCTTCGGCATGGGACGTGGAAATCCAGCGCATGGCCTTCGGCGACGGCGTCATCCGTTATCTGGACGAAGGCATCGCCCTCGACGTGCACGCCAAGGTCAGCTCGACGGCGCCCGACGCCACGCCCGGCGATGCACCAGGCAATGCGCCCGTGCAGAAATACGGCATCGCCTTCACCCTGGGCGGCAGCTACCGCAAGGCGCCCGTGACGGGCGGCGGCAAAGCGGGCGCCGTGCTGTCATTGACCGACAACCACACCGTGTATCCCGTGCAGGCGCATGCCGTGCTGGGCAAGAACAAGGCCAGCATCGATGGCACGCTGACGGACCCGCGCTCGCTGTCCGGCATCGATTTGCAGCTGAGCCTGGCCGGCGCCAGCATGGCCGACCTGTACCCGCTGACGGGCGTGCTGCTGCCGGAAACGCCGGACTACGCGACCAAGGGTCGCCTGCTGGGCAAGAAGGACGGCGCCAGCTGGAACTGGACCTATCAAAACTTCAAGGGAACGGTGGGCGAGAGCGACCTGGCCGGCACCCTGCAATATCTGCCGCGCCAGCCGCGGCCCCTGCTGCGCGGCGAAGTGGCGTCGCAGCAGCTGCGCCTGGAAGACCTGGGTCCCACCATCGGCGCCGACAGCAATGCGCGCAAACAAGCGCGCGGCAAGGCGCCCGTGCAGCCCGGGAATAAAGCCTTGCCAGTGGAACAGTTCAATACGGCAAAATGGGATGCGCTCGACGCCGACGTGAAATTCACGGGCAAAAAACTGGTGCGCACGCACGATATCCCGCTCAACGATATCGTCGCCAACATCCGCATGCAAGACAAGGTGCTGAGTTTGACGCCGCTCAATTTCGGCATGGCCGGCGGCAATATCACCTCGAACATCACGCTCGACGGCCGTCAAAAGACCATCGCCGCGCAAGCCAAGGTGGCGGCGCGCCACCTCAAGATACGCGAGCTGTTTCCCAAGCTGCAATCGATGCAAGCGAGCTTCGGCGAAGTGTATGGCGACGCGGCACTGACGGGCCACGGCAATTCCGTCTCGGCCATGCTGGCCAGCGCGAATGGCGAACTGGCAGCCACCGTCAGCGAAGGCTCCGTCAGCCAGTTCATGCTGGAACTGGCGGGCCTGAACCTGGCCAACGCCGTCTTCGTGAAAATCTTTGGCGACAAGCAAGTCCACCTGAACTGCCTGGCCAGCGACTTCGCCGTCACGAATGGCCAGGCCGACGTGCGCCGCTTCGTGCTCGATACGGACACGGCCGTCGTGAATGTCACGGGCAACGTCAACCTGGCCACCGAAACCCTGGACCTCGACGTGCGCCCCCGTACCAAAGGCGCTCGCATCATCACCCTGCGCACGCCGCTGTATGCAAAAGGCACGTTCAAGAACCCGGACGTGGGCCCGCAAAAAGGCCCGCTGGCCCTGAAAGCCGGCGCCGCCGTGGCCCTGGCCACCGCCGTCACGCCGCTGGCTGCCTTGCTGCCGCTGGTCAACGTCGACAAAGCCCCCGATACGGACTGCGCCGCCGTCATGGCCCAAGCCAACGCCACCCGCAAGGCCCCGACTTCGCCCGCGACGAATGCGCCAGCGAAAAAAGTGAGCGAAGCGGAAATCAAGAAGGCGCAGCAGGAAAAGAAATAAGCAGGCTTGCAACAAACAAGCTTGATGCAGCCGCTTGAAAGCCGTTCCGCCATCTGCTGTAATAAAGAAAAGCGGGGTGTGGCTCAGCCTGGTAGAGCGCTGCGTTCGGGACGCAGAGGCCGGAGGTTCGAATCCTCTCACCCCGACCAGCCTCTTCCCTCACTGCGCCAGCTTGAACTGCTTGCACCTTGACCTGCGCGTTGGCGGGTTGCCGAGAAGTATGTTATTAATTTCACTATTAATATCTTAACCACTTCTCGCGCAAGGGCCTGACCGATGTCTTTCCTGATAGTTCTGGCCGCACTGGCCTTCCTGATGCTGGCAGCCTACCGCGGCTACAGCGTGATCCTGTTTGCGCCCGTCGCCGCGCTCGGTGCCGTGCTGCTGACCGATCCGTCGGCCGTGCCTGCCGTGTTCAGCGGCATCTTCATGGAAAAGATGGTGGGCTTTATCAAGCTGTACTTCCCCGTCTTTTTGCTCGGCGCCGTGTTCGGCAAACTGATCGAGCTGTCCGGTTTTTCCCAGTCCATCGTCGTGGCCGCCATTCGCTATATCGGCAGTGCGCGCGCGAATGCCGTGATCGTTGCCGTGTGCGCGGCCTTGACGTATGGCGGCGTGTCGCTGTTCGTCGTGGTGTTTGCCGTGTATCCGTTTGCGGCCGAGCTGTACCGCCAGAGCAATATCCCCAAGCGGCTGATGCCGGGTGCCATTGCCCTGGGCGCGTTTTCCTTCACCATGGATACGTTACCGGGCACGCCGCAGATCCAGAACATCATCCCGACCACCTTCTTCAACACGACCGGCTGGGCCGCGCCGTGGCTGGGCACCATCGGCGCCGTGCTGACGGTGATCATGGGACTGGCTTTCCTCGAATGGCGCCGGCGCTCCGTCATGGCGACGGGGGAAGGCTATGGGGCCGAGGCCGACAAGGCCACGGCCGGCGTGGGCGACTTGCCCCATCCGCTGCTGTCGGTGGCGCCTTTGGTGCTCGTCGGCGTGGCCAACTTTGCGCTGACCAAACTGATTCCCCAATGGTACGGCGCCAGTTACGTGCTCACCGCCGAGGCCCTGCCGGGCTTGCATGCGCCCGTGTCGACGTCGATCGGCGCCGTGACGGGTATCTGGGCAGTGGAAGGCGCCTTGTTACTGGGAATTTTGCTCGTCTGCGTGACGGCCTTCGGGCGCATTCGCGCCGCGTTTGCCGAAGGTACGAAGGCGGCCGTGGGCGGCGCCTTGCTGGCGGCCATGAATACGGCGTCCGAATACGGCTTTGGCGGCGTCATCGCCGCGCTGCCCGGTTTCCTTGCCGTCAGTAACACCTTGCGCAGCGTGCCCGATCCACTCGTCAACGCGGCCGTGTCCGTGACGACCCTGGCCGGCATCACGGGCTCGGCCTCGGGCGGCATGAGCATCGCGCTGGCCGCCATGTCGGACAGTTTTATCCAGGCAGCGCAGCAGGCGCATATTCCGCTCGAAGTCATGCACCGCGTGGTGGCCATGGCTAGCGGCGGCATGGATACCTTGCCGCACAATGGCGCCGTGATCACCCTGCTGGCCGTCACGGGCCTCACGCACCGCCAGTCCTACCGCGACATTTTCGGCATCACCGTCATCAAGACGGTAGCCGTGTTTTTAGTAATCGGTATTTACTACCTGACAGGGCTGGTATGATCGCGTCTTCCCCGACGCTCACTCGCACCGCTCCATGAATCATTTCCAGGTATTGATCGCGGCCGTCTCGGCCGTGGTGCTGTTCTTGTACAGCTTGCAAGCTTTCAGCCGTGAACTGCAAGCGATGGGCGGCGCGGGCATGCAAGCCTGGCTGGCCAGGGTCACCACCAACCGCTGGTATGGCTTTCTCGTCGGCGCCATCGCCACGGCGCTGGTGCAGTCGAGCAGCGCCACGACGGCGCTGGCCGTCGCCCTCGTCGATGCGCAGGTGATCAGCTTTGCGGGCAGCCTGGCAATCCTCCTGGGGGCGAATGTCGGCACGACGGCCACGGCCTGGCTGGTGTCGATGAAGCTGACGGGCATCGGCCCCCTGTTCATCATCGGCGGCGCCCTCGTCTCCAGCCTGCCCAGCAAGATACAGGCGCTGGGCAAGGCGGCGTTTTACTTTGGCTTGATCTTTTTCGCGCTGGACCTGATTTCGAGCGAACTCAAGCCGCTGCAGGCGCAGCCGTGGTTCGTCGATACCCTGGCGCAGGCGCGCGAACCGTGGATCGCCTTGCTGATGGGCGCGCTATTTACGGCGCTGGTGCAATCGAGCAGCGTCTCCACCGGCCTGGCCATCGTGCTGACACAGCACCAGTTGATCCCGGCCGAGGCGGCCATCGCCATCGTCGTGGGCGCGAATGTCGGCTCCACCTCGACGGCGCTGCTGTCGAGCCTGCAGATGAGCGCCAACGCGCAAGCCACGGCCAAGGCCAACTTCCTGTTCAACCTGGCCGGCGCGCTGGCCTTCTTCCCCTTCATCCCCGCCCTGTCGGACGCCTTGCTGCCGCTGGCAGGCACGGCCGTGGCGGCCGCCCACCTGATTTTCAACCTGTGCGTGGGCCTGTGTTTCCTCGTGTTCCTGCCCTACCTCCAGCCGCGCCTGATGCGCTGGCTGAAGGCGGCTCCCGCCTGAGGCTATTTCACGGCCGGCGCGGCGCCTGTCGCTTGCGCCGGCTTGAACAGATGGCTGATGCCCATGGTCAGCAACGGACCGGCCAGCGCCAAGTAGGAACTGTCCACGCCATACGGATTGCCCGCCAGGAACCAGCCAATCGTGGCGATCACGGAAACGATCACGCCGACAAAGGCGCCGCGCGGCGTGCCGAATTTCGGCGCATAGAAGGCCATCAGCACCAGCACGGCCAGGGTGGCGCGCAGGGCCTTGCCCAGGAAGGCGATCATCAGCAGCTTTTCCGCATACAGCGCCAGCACCAGCGGCAGCAATCCCGCCACGACGATGGCGATGCGCAGGAACATCAGCGATTTCGCGTCGTTCTTCGCCTTGTTGTACCAGGGATCATAAAAATCCTTCATGGCCAGGGTGGCCGATGCCAGGGTGGTGGCGGAAATGCCGCCGAACAGGGCGCCGGCCAGGCCGACGATCATGATGCTGGCGGAAAAAGCCGGCATGTGGGCGATCATGGTGGGAAACGCGTCGATCGACTTCATGCCCGGATACAGCACGGCGCTGCACATGCCGATCAGGGCCGCCATCAGGCCGAACGGGATCATCAGCGACGACACGTAATAGCAGGCGCGCTTGGCCACGGCCGGGTTGTCCGTGCTGACCAGCGCCTGGATCACGTATTGCGTGGCGAAGATGGAACCGATGCCGCCGATCATCCAGGCGATGATCTGGCCCCAGCCGATCTCGACCCAGTTGAACATCTTGGCAGGCAATTGCGCCTGCAGCGCGCCGATGCCGCCCGTTGCTTCCAGCGCATACGCGAGCGCCAGGATCACGCCCAGGTATTTGACGATGGAGTGGGCAAAGTTGGTGTACACGACCGAACGCATGCCGCCCAGGCTGACATAGATCACGGTGATGGCGCCCACCAGCAAGATGGCCACCGTCTTGTTGATGTGCAGCACGGCCGCCAGCACGGCGCCGCCGCTCGCATACAGGGCAACGGCAACGATGCTCAGCGCGACGATGGTGAGGATGGACGCCGCATAGCGCACGGGCTCGCCGTAGGTTTGCGCGAGGATGCCGGAAATCGTCGACTGCCCGCTTTCCTTGTATTTTTTCACCAGCACGATGGCCAGCAGGAAAAAGCCCAGCGACAGCGCCACCAGATTCCAGGCGGCGGAAATGCCCAGTTCATAGCCCTTCTGGGCCGTGCCGATGCTGACGGAACTGCCGATGAATTCCGACAGCAGCAAGGCGCCGATCAGGAAGGCGGGGTAGTTGCGCCCGCCCGCCGTCATGCCCTCGGCGCTGTTGGCATGCTTGCGCACGCTATAGGTAATGTACGACATGAGGGCGAAATAGCCCACCGTGACCGCAGCGATAATGATCAATCTGTTTTCCATCCGTCTACTCCAAGTCTGCTTTTCATATTATTATTTTTCAAGAAAGCTTCCCCTGCCGCATGCCGGACCAGCCGGCGGCGGTGCTCAGGAGAAAGCCGCATTCCCGCCATACCGATACGGTACAGCAAGCCTCACAATAAAAATGTCCGCAACTGCGCCGTAAACATGTCCGCCGCCTCGATGTTCGAGATGTGCGAGGCGGGCAGGCTTGCCAGACGGGCGCCCGCGATCTGCTGCTGCAGCCAGCGCCCGTCGTCGATGGTGGTCACGGGATCGTGCTCGCCCGCGATGATCAAGGTCGGCACGGCGATCGTGCCGACGTCATCGTGCAAGTCCGTCTGGGCCAGCACGTCGCAGCAGGCCGCGTAACCGCCCGCATCCTGGCCGCGCAAAATGCCGGTCAGGCGCGCCACCGTCTCCGCTTCGCGTTCGATAAACTGCGGCGTGAACCAGCGCGTGGCGGCGCTCTCGGCCACCGCGGCCATGCCGTCGCGGCGCACTTGCTCCGCCCGCAGCTGCCATGGCGCGGCGCCGCCGATGCGCGCCGCCGTATTCGCCAGCACGAGCTTCGTCAAACGCCGCGGCTGGTGTATGCCCAGCCATTGGCCCGTCAAGCCGCCCATGGAAATACCGCAGAAGGCGGCGCGTTCGATATCGAGGTGGTCGAGCAGCGCCACCACGTCCAGCCCCAGCCGCTCGATGCCGAACGGCGCATCGCCGCTGGCCGACCGGCCATGGCCGCGCGTATCGTAGCGCACGACAAAATAGTCGCCGGCCAGCGCGGCCGCCTGCGCCTCCCACATGGACAGGTCCGTGCCGAGGGAATTCGACAGGACCAGGCAGGGCTTGCCGCGCTCGCCATCCGTGCGGTAATGCAGGCGAATACCGTCCACCTCGAACGTCTGCCCGACAGTGTCATTGCCTGTATGCGTCATGGCATGTCTCCTCAGGATTCGTCGTCGCGCACCGACGAGGGATGGCGGCACAGCGGCATCACGTCGATCTGCATATAGGGAAACAGCGGCAGGGAGGTCAGCAAATTATGCAGCTCGTCCACGCTGTCCACGTCGAAGACGCTGACGTTCGCGTACTGGCCGGCGATACGCCACAGGTGGCGCCACTTGCCCTCGTGCTGCAGGCGCTGGGCCAGTTCCTTTTCCGTCTGTTTCAGTTGCGCCGCCTGCTCGGCGGGCATGTTCAAGGGCAGATTCACGTTCATGCGTACATGGAATAACATGGTTTCTCCTATTGACGCTGCATGGAACGCAGCTTGTCCATATCGATCTCGACGCCCAGGCCCGGGCCGGTCGGCACCTGCAGCATGAAGTCGCGGTACACGAGCGGCTCGCGCAAGACTTCCTGCGTCAGCAGCAAAGGCCCGAACAGTTCCGTGCCCCAGGCCAGTTCCGCGAACGTGGAGCAGACGTGGGCCGTGGCGGCCGTGCCGACGCCGCCTTCAAGCATGGTGCCGCCGTACAGGCCCACGCCCGCCAGGCGCGCCACGGTGGCCACTTCCAGCGCGGGCAGCAAGCCGCCCGACTGGGTGATCTTCACGGCATACACGTCGGCCGCGTCGGCCTGCGCCAGCGCCAGCGCATCGGCAGGACCGTGCAGGGCTTCGTCGGCCATGATGGCCACGTCGAAGCGCTGCTTCAGGCGCGCCAGCGCGGCGCGGTTACCGGCCTTGACGGGCTGCTCGATCAGGTCGACGCCGCCCGCTTCCAGTGCGGCGATGCCGCGCACGGCGTCCGTCTCGCTCCAGGCCTGGTTGACGTCGACACGCACGCTGGCCCGTTCACCCAGCGCCCGCTTGATCTCCAGCACGTGGGCCACGTCATCCATCACGTCGCGCAAGCCGATCTTCAGCTTGAAGATGCGGTGGCGGCGCAGTTCCAGCATGTTTTCGCCTTCGGCGATATCGCGCGCCGTGTCGCCGCTGGCCAGCACCCAGGCCACGGGCAGCGCATCGCGCACGCGGCCGCCCAGCAATTCTGACAACGGCACGTTCAGGCGGCGCGCCTGAGCGTCCAGCAGGGCCGTCTCGATCGCGCACTTGGCGAAGCGGTTGCCCTGGATGACCTTGCGCACCCTGGCCATGGCCTTGGCCACCTCGCTCGCTTCCATGCCGACCAGCAGCGGCGCGATATAGGTATCGATATTCGTCTTGATGCTTTCCGGGCTTTCGCCGCCGTAGCCCAGGCCGCCGATGGTGGTCGCTTCGCCCCAGCCCGTGATGCCGTCGGCGCAGCGCAGCCGCACCAGCACCAGGGTTTGCGTATTCATGGTGGCGACCGACATGCGGTGCGGGCGGATGGTAGGCACATCGACCAGGTAGGTCTCGATATTTTGAATCATATTTATTCCGTATAATTCTGTGGAGTGGTGACACGATATTCCCCAAATATCCCCACGTCCAACACCGAGTTGGTATCAAACCTATACCTGAGAGGTATGAAGATGGAATTACGGCACTTGCGTTACTTCGTTGCGGTCGCAGAGGAAAGGAACTTCACGCGGGCCGCCGTGCGCCTGCATATCGCGCAGCCGCCGTTGAGCCGGCAGATGCAGCAGCTGGAAGAAACCTTGGGCGTCGCGCTGATCGAAAAAGGGTCGCGGCCGCTGCGGCTGACGGAAGCGGGCGAGTTTTTCCTCGCCCATGCACGGCCCCTGCTCGACCAGGTGCGCGACCTGCAGGCGATGACGCAGCGCGTGGGCAAGCTGGAACGCACGCTGTCGATAGGCTTTGTCGCCTCGACCCTGTATGGAGAATTGCCCGACATCGTGCACCGCTTTTGCGAGCGCCATCCCGAGGTCGACGTGACCCTGCATGAAATGACGACGGTGCAGCAGCTCAAGGCCCTGAAGGAAGGCCGCATCGACGTGGGTTTCGGGCGTTTGAAAAGCGAAGACCCCAGCATCCGCCGCATTCTGCTGCGCGAGGAGCGGCTGGTGGTGGCCCTGCCGCCCGGCCACCGCCTGGCCAAGGGCGAAGGCGGATTGCGCCTGACAGACCTGACCCACGAAACCCTGCTCGTGTATCCGAAAGCGCCCCGCCCCAGCTTTGCCGACCAGGTGCTGGCCATGTTCAGCGAAGGCAATGTCACACCGGGCCCCGTCACGGAAGTGCGCGAGCTGCAGATTTCCATGGGACTGGTGGCGGCCGGCCAGGGCATTTCCATCGTGCCGGAAAGCGTGCAAGCCATGCATCACCGGAACGTCGTGTACCGCAAGCTGGACGACAAGCATGCGTTCTCGCCCATCTTATTCAGCATGCGGCATAGGGACCGCTCGCCGGAACTGGAAAACATTCTCGCCGCCGTGTACTCGATCTACGATGAACACGGCATCGCGCACGTCAAGGAAAGCCTGTAGCGATGACTACGCGGCGTCGGCCAGCAATTCCGGGCGCAGCGCGCGGATGCGCAGTTCCGTGAAATAGCCGCCCGCCTCGTTGTAGCGCAGGTAGTGGCGGCCGCAGTTCAGGCAGCGGGCCACCTGGCTCAGGTTGGCCGGATAGTAGCGCGGCGCGATGGGCGCATCGACGCTGTCGTAGCACGTGCCGTGCGGGTGGTACTCGGCAAACGTCGGTTCCTCGTACGGGTCTTCGCGCAGGGTGCCGACTTCTTCAAAGCGGTCCAGCTCCAGCGAGGTAGGCAGGCGCTGCCAGGCGTCGAGCGGGACGGCGCAACAGCTGCATTTTTTGGTAATCGTGGCAGAAGCGATGGCCAGCGCGGACAAGGCGGGGAAATCGATGAATATCATGTTCAGCCATTGCAAAGGTGCGGCCTGTGGCAACGAGCCTGGCCGCGCCTTTCCATTCTAGCGGAATGCGTCTTTCAATGCCCCATGAAGTCATTCCACTTCGGCAGCAGCACGATGCTGTTCGGATTGAGCCCCTTGTTTTTCAGGGTGTCGACACTGCCCGCCACCGCCTCTTTTTTCATGTCGATGACGGTGATGCTGCCATCGCTCATGCCCGGCAGATTGAGCAGCGCGTTCTGCACGAAGGCATAGCGGCCATCCCTGGTAAACGCCACGTGGTGCGCGCCTTCGGCGGCGGGTATCGATTTCAATAGCCGGGGCTTGCCGATGCCTCCCGTCAGGTCGAAGATATGCAGGTGGCCCGGCTTGGCCGTCGTCAGGTACAGGCGCGTGGCGCCCTTGTTGAAATACAGTTCCAGCGGCACGCCCGCCTTTTGCTCGGCAAAGTCATGCACCTGCGCCGTGTCGAAATCCTTCGTTGTCGGATTCCACGTGGCCGTCCACACGGTGCCGCCGTACATATTGGCGATGTAGGCGACGGGCGGATTGCTGCCAGGGACGAACAGTACTTCCACCGGCGCTTCGCCCGATGGCGACGGCTTTTTCGACAGCTTGTGCGTGCCCAGCACCTTGCCCGTGCTCGTTTCCAGCACGCTGATCACTTCCCCCGCATCGCCCAGGTCCGTGGGGCGGATGGTGCTCGTCAACAGGGTGCGGTCGATGCCGTCGTGGACGGCCAGGCCATGCGGATAAGGCGCGGGCAGTTTGACGGTGCGCCCCGGCTTGTCGTGCACGGCATCGCCTTCCAGCATCGCCTGCGATCCCATGCAGCTCAGATACCAGCGCTTGTGGTCATCCGAAAAGACGATGTCCTCGCCCACCTGGCAAGTCGGCACCTCGACCACCTTGATCGGCAAGTCCTTGTGGCGCATGTTCATCACGCGCAGCTGCGCCTTGCCCAGCGCCGTGATGTAGGCCTTGCTCATGTCGTGGTTGTAGAAAATATGGTGCGCCACCAGGTCCGGCGGCAGGGCAATGTCGCGCACGATCTTGCCAAAGTTTTTCGACTCGGGATCGACGTCGATGATGGCGATGCCCTCCTTGCGCGACGGCGGCGCGACGGGGCTTTTCAGCGACTTCAATGACTCGGGCGCCTTGCTCTCATAATTGACCATGGCGAGGATTTCGGCCGACGCAGGCAACGCCGCCATGCATGTCGCCGCCAATGCCAACATCGCTTTTTTATTTGCCATCATCTCCCCTGCCTTTTCCAAGTGTGGTCGGATCCGCGCCGATCATTCTACGGCCGCACTTTTTCAAACTGGCGTTTTTTTTCAGATGGCCAATGATGGAAATCTTTCCTAAAATTTAAGCATGAAAAAAACTCCATTTCGCCTTCCCCTCGCCGGCCTGGGCCTGGCCCTTTTCCTGTTGTGCATATCGGCGCAAAGCCAGTCCCAGAGCGGCCCGGCGGCTGGTGGACCGTTGCCGCAACAGCGTATGGCACTGGCCATCGCGCAGCGAAAAATCGCCGCCAAGCCGCCGACGGTACGGGTCAAACAACACGATACAATCACGCTCGATTGGACTACCGACGAAATAGTCAATATCCACTTGCATGGCTACGACCAGTTGCTGACGGTCAAGCCGGGCGAGACAAAAGCCATGCGCATCGACGCTGCGGTGCAGGGACGCTTCCCCGTTTCCGCGCACGGCTATGGCACGCAAACGGAGGGCGAGGGCAAGCAGCACAAGCATCACCGCGAGACGCCCCTGGTGTACCTGGAAGTGCTGCCGCGATGATGCGGTGCGCCGCCGCTGCCGGTTTGCTGGCCGCGCCACGCCTCGCCCATGCGCACGGTTTCGGCCAGCGCTACGATCTGCCCTTGCCGCTATGGCTGTACTTGACCGGTGCAGGGCTGACCGTGGCGCTGTCGTTTGCCTTCCTGGCCCTGTGGCGCCGCGAGGACGCGGCGCCTTGCAGGGAAGACTATGCGCGCCTGCTCCTGCGGCACATCCCCGGCGCGGGCGCCATCACCCTCGCACTGCGCCTGCTGGTACTGGCCCTGTACCTGCTGGTCATCGTGGCGGGTCTGGTGGGCGTGCAGAATCCCGTGAAAAATATCGCGCCCGCCATGGTGTGGGCCATCTGGTGGGTGGGCATGGCTTACGTGTCGGCGCTGCTTGGCGACCTGTGGGCGCTGGTCAATCCGCTCGACAGCGTGGCGCGCGCGGCGCAGCAACTGTTTCCCCGCTGGCGCGCACCGCTGGCCTGGCCGCGCTGGCTCGACAGCTGGCTGGCCGCCATCCTGTTCTTCTGTTTTATCTGGATGGAGCTGAACTGGGAAGGCAGCGAGCAGCCAGCCAGCCTGGCCTGGACCATGCTGCTGTATTCAGCCTGCACGTGGGCGGGCATGGCGCTGTTCGGCCGCGCCGCCTGGCTGCGCAACGCGGAAGTGTTCAGCGTCGTCTTCGGCCTGCTGGCGCGCTTCGCACCCGTGACATTCCGCGATGGCGCCTGCTACGTGCGTCCGTACGCGGCGGGCTTGCTGACGGTGGAACCCGTGCGTCCCGCCTGCCTGGTGCTGGTGATCCTGATGCTGGCCTCCGTCAGTTTCGACGGCATGATGGAAACGCAAACGTGGTACGACATCGTCGACGCCGTCCTCGCCGTGGCGCCGGGCGCGCTGGCATGGATCACCACGGCCGCCCTGCTGCTGATGCCGGCCCTGTTCCTGCTGGTGTTCCTGCTGTTTTGTGCGCTGATCGCCCGCTGCGGCGCCAGCGACGGCCAGCCGGCCCTGCCACTGCTGCGCGTGGCCGGCCACTTCGTGCTGACCCTGGTGCCGATCGCCATCGCCTACCATTTCGCCCACTACCTCTCCTTTCTGGCGATGGCGGGCCAGTATCTGATACCGCTGGCGTCGGACCCGCTGGGCCTCGGCTGGGACCTGTTCGGCACGCAGCTGTACTTCATCCGCCTTGGCATCGTCGACGCCAAGGTGGTGTGGTACGTGTCACTGTTCGCCATCGTCGCCGGCCATGTGGCGGCCGTCTGGCTGGCCCACGTCTGCGCGCTGCGCCTGTACGCCAGCCGCCGCGCGGCCCTGCGCAGCCAGTATCCGATGCTGGCCCTGATGGTCGCCTACACCTTGCTCAGCCTCTGGATCATCGCGCAGCCCATCGTCGGCGGCTAGCCCGTGCCAGGACCAGCTCCAGCAGCAGCAACATGCCGCCGGAAACGAGCAGCAGCGGCATCAGCGCGCACATGGCGGCCGCCGCCAGCCAGGCCAGCGAGGAAGGCGAGCTCCAGGCTCCCGGCAGCAGCTTGGGCAAGCCCAGCGAGCCTGGCAAGCGCCGCTTGAAAAACATCACCCAGCCCGATATCAGCGAGAACAGCACGCTGGCGCCAAAGAGCAGCAGCAAGGCCTGGTTCCACCAGCCGAATTCGCCGCGGTGGAACGGAATGCCGATGGCCGTGGCCTTGCCGAACGCCGTCTGCGCTTCCCACCCCGCATAGTACAAAGGCTTGCCGCTGTAGGCGTCGAATTGCAGGTCGAAGCGCAAGGTGGGCTGGCTGCGGTCGGCCATGGTGGCGCGCCACACATCGTCCTGGCTGGCCGGCGCCGTCAGCTGCACGGCGATGGCGGGCGCATGGCTGCGCGCCACCTGCCACGCATCCTGCCAGTCGAGCGGCGCGCCCTCCTCGCGCGAATGCAGGCCGCGCGGCACGGGCGGCGGCGCCTGGCCGCTGACGTCGCGCAGCGCGCGGATGCGCGCGCCCGCCTGCTGGCTCCACGTCAGCCCCGTCGTCAGGATCACGACGCTGACGATACCGAGCGCCACGCCGAGAAACGCATGCCACTGGCGCCAGCCATTGCGGCCCTGCGCGCCCCGCTTCGGCAAGCCCGATTGCGCGCCGCGCGGCCACCACAGCACCACGCCCGTCACCAGCATCACCATCAGCCAGCTGGCGGCCAGCTCGATCATCCAGCGCCAGCCATCGTTTTGCAGCAGGCGCGAATGCAGTTTCTTGGCCCAGTTGCCGAAGCGCTCGCTGCTGGCCAGGCTGCCCAGCACGCGCGCATCGTAAGGGTTCACGTAGACGATGATGGCTTGCGCGGGCAGGCCGAACTTCGGCTTGGCCGGCGCGACATGCCCGCCATGGCCCGCATGTTCATCGTGCGCGCCACCGGGCGGTGCGAACGCCACCTGCACCGCATCGTCCTGCTGAAACGGCGGCACCACGTGCTGCACCGTCCAGCCACGCGGCGCGGCCCGCTCCGCTGCCGCCACGGCCGCGTCCAGCGGCAGCATGGACGCTTGCGGCGCCACATGATCGAGTTGCTGGTACAGCCTTGCCTCGATCTGCGGCGTGAACACGTACAGGATGCCCGTCAGGGTGGCCACCAGCGCGAAGGGCGAGGCGATCAGCGCGGCCCAGAAGTGGATGCGCCAGTACAGGCTTTTGCGGCGCGCGATGAGAAAGGTGAAATCGTCCATGGCCGTCCTCACAGTCCGTTATAGGTATAGGACAGGCCCAGCATCACGCTGCGCGGCGCACCGGGCGTGTACTGGTTCTGCGTATTGGCTACGTAGCTGCCCGTGCCCGCGTAACTGCTGCTGGCCGAATCGGCGTAGCGCTTGTCGGCGAGGTTGCGCACCTGCGCCCACGCTTCCAGTCCGCGCGCGAGCTGATAGCTGGCGCGCGCATTCAGCAGTGCATGGCCCTTGTACTCCACCGTGTTGGCGTTGTTCATCCAGTAGCGGCCCTGGTGCACGGCTTCGAGCGCGATACGCGCGCCAGCCACGGGCTTGTAGCCGACCTCGAACGACGTGATGTCGCGCGGCGCCTGCGGCATGGTGCGGCCGCTGTAATCAAGAACGGAGGACACCTGGTAGCGCAGGTAGCGGTGGCGCGCGATGGCCGTGGCGAAGCGCGCGTCGAACGGGCCGCTGTCGTAGTTCAGGCCCAGTTCTAGCCCTTCGCCGCGCGTGCGCCCCGCATTGCGGTTTTCGCTGTTGCCCGGCGACACGGTATAGCTGACGATGGTGTCGCGCCCGTCAAGCCGGTACAGGGCCGTATCGAGTTTCAGCCGTCCTTGCAGGAAAGCCCAGCGCAAGCCCAGCTCATAGTTGTTGTAGACGGACGGCTGCAGGTCGGCGATGCCCGTCTTGCCATACAGCTGGCTCACTTCGGGCGGCGTAAAGCCCTGGCTGACGTTTGCATATGCGCTGCCCGCATGGCCGATGGCGTAGGTGGCGCCCAGCTTCGGGCTCACATGCGAAAAGCTGCGCGATTCGTCGGGCGCGCCGTAATGGACGCTGCCGCCGGGCGCCAGCTGGTTGTGGTAATCGTAGCGGATGGCGTCCGAGCGGCCGCCCAGCACCACGCGCGTGCCAGGCAGCGGAGAGAACTCCCATTGCGCGAAGACGGCCGTGTTGAGGATGTCCGTCCGGTAGTCGCGCACGCCCTGCGGATTGCTGGCATTGGCCAGGGTATAGCGCAGGTAGCGGCCCGTGGCCGCATCGCGCACGATGGACAGGTTATCGCTGACAAAGGGATTGTCGCTCTTGTCGACATACACGCCGGCGATCAGGCGCGAACGCAGCCAGGCGAATTCCTGCTGGTGCTTCACGTCCAGCCCCAGTGAATCGACGTGGTTGTTGTTGATGACGCCCTTGCACAGCATGCCCGCGCAGCTGCCGATGGAATACGCGGGAAGCTGTCCATGGTCGTTCTTGCGCGTAAACACGGTGACGGTGCTCGTGCCATTGGACGTCGTCTGCCCTTCCCACGCCAGATTCATGCGCGTGCTCCTGTCCTTGCGGTAGGTGAACGTGTTCAGACTCTTGCCGGGATTGCGGCGGTAGTCGTTCTCGAACAGGCTGCCCGTCATGGCCGCATCGAGATCCGTGTGGACGATGGTGGCGCGCAGCTGCGACGTGGGGCTGAGCGCATAGTCGGCGCGCAGCGAGAACGAATCCTTGTCGCCATAGCTGTACTCTTGCCAGTTGTCGCGCGAGCGGCGCGAACTGTAATGGGAAAAGCGCAGTCCCAGCGGGCCCCAGGTATCGCTGGCGGCCGTGTCGTAGCGCGTGTAACCGCCCACGTTATCGCGTCGCAGGCCCACGCTTGCCGTCGGTGTCGCGCTGGCGCCGGCCGTGAGGAAATTGACGGCGCCGCCGACGGCATTGCTGCCATACAGCGAGGAGGCAGCGCCCTTCACCACTTCCACGCCGCCGGCGCCCGCCATGTTCATCTCGTTGAGAGAATTGTGGTTGAAGACGCCCAGCGGACGGATGGGAATGCCGTCTTCCAGGTACTGGTAGACGGCATTCGTGCCGATGGGCTGGCGGATGCTCATGCTGTGCTGCTCGTTGCCCAGGTCATTCCAGTACACGCCGGCGATGCGGTTGAGGATATCGCCCATGGTCTTGGGCTTGTCGCGTTCCAGGGTTTTGGCATTGACGACGCCGATCGCTTGCGGCGTCTCGGACAGCCACGATTGCGCGCGCGAGCCGGAAACGACGACGGTGTCGATGGCGTGGTCGGTTTGGTCAGGTTGCTGCGCCTGCGCGCACGGGTAAGCCACGGTGATGGCAGCGGCCAGCACCAACAGTTTCTTGTTCATGTGATTCTCGTCTAAGTGTGCGGATGCGGCGCGTCACACCGCAAGGTGGACAGCGCCAGCATTGAAAATGCAAAAACTCAGGCGAGAACGGGCGGCGCGCGCGACTGCGCTGTGGACCAGATGAACAGCGGTGCGGGTGACTGGTAGTACAGGGACGGGAAAATGGCCGTGCCGCTGGCCACAAGCAGCGGCAACACGGGGCTGGTCGGCGGCAGGCCGACGGAACCCGCATGCGTGGAACAGAAGGCGCAATGCTCCATCTGCATGGCCTTGCCGCCGGATTTTTCATCGGCGGCGCCGCCACCGGCCTGGCCAAGCTGGACAAAACGGATGCCGGCCACCGAGCAAATTTCCGCCCAGCCGGAGCCGGATTCCTGCTTGGCGTTGGCGACAGCCTGGGAAATCGATGGCGCGAGCGCCGCCAGCAGGATCGCGAAACAGGCGATCCAGGCGGCAAAGCGGCGCGTGAACAAGGTCATTCCCATGGCCGCATTTTACCAGCGGCCGCCGGGACTGGGTAGCGGAAAGCGTCTCAGGCGGCCGGGCAGGCGGCGTTGCCGCTGTCAAAAGCACGCACCACGCTTGCCGTATCGGCAGCGATGCGGTTCACGGCGCGGCGGTGGCCGAGCACCAGTTCATCGTAGCCGGCGCCCACTTTTTCATTGGCGATCGTGCGGCACGTGACCACCTTGTTGCTGGCCAGCTGGCGCACGCTCCACACGGCATCGATCAGCGCGTACTGCCCCATCACGGACTCGAAACGCTGCACATTGGTGCTGATCCGGTACACGGGCAGCTTGTCCGGGTATGGCGTGCGGAACACATCGATGGCGCCCAGGTCGTTCGTCACGGCCGTGGACAGGGCCTGGCCGATCTCGCCGGCCAGCGGCCCCGCCCAGCGCTGCTGCTCCAGCAATTCGATGCGGCCCGACGGCGCCGTCACGACAAACTGGTTGCGGCTCACCTGTTGCGGCACGCTGACGGCCAGCACCTCGACATAGTATTTGACGGGCTTGGCCGGCTGCGCGTCGGCGCCGCCGCTCAGCGTATAGAAATGTTCGGGCTGGGGCGTGGAGCAGGCGCCCAGCAGGCTGGCCGCCAGCAGTGCGGAAAAAATCGGTTTCATCATTTTTTTTCATCTCCTTTTTTACCGCGGATCAGGGACTCGGGGTGACGTTCCAGGTAATCCGACAGCGCGTTCAGCGACTGCAGGGTTTGCGTCAGCTGCTGCAAGGCCTGGCGCACGTCCGACTGCAGCGGCGAATCCTTTTGCAGCACCTGTTCGGCCGAGCCGAAGGTCTGTTTCGCCGCCGTCAGGGTGTCGCGCATTTCCGGCACCACCTGGCCATCGAGCTGCTTGAACAGGGTATTGGCCTGCTTGATGGTGGCGTTCAGGTTATTGCCGATCTCCGCGTACGGCACCTGATCGAGCTTGCGGGCGATGCTGGCGATCTGCGTCTGCAATTCATCGAGGGTATTCGGTACGGTCGGCACTTCCAGCGGGTACCTGTTCGGATCGAGCGCCACCTTCGGCGCTTTCGGGAAGAAGTCGAGCGCGATGTACAGCTGGCTGGTCAGCAGGTTGCCCGTGCGTAGCTGGGCGCGCAAGCCACGGCTGACCATGCGTTCGAGCAGCTGGTGGCCGGCCGAGCCTTCCTCATCGTCGACGGCGGCCTTGAAGCGCATGCCCAGGCGGGCCGGGTACAGGTTGACGGTGACGGGCATGCGGAAGTTCTTCTTCACGGGATCGAACTCGATGCCCACCGAACGCACTTCGCCCAGCACGATGCCGCGGAAGTCCACCGTGGCGCCGGGCTGCAAGCCGCGCAGGGACTGGTCGAAATAGAACACGGTGGTGATCGCCTCGCCATCGGGCTCGCGCATGGCGCTGGCCTCGTCGGCCGCCAGGCGATAGTTGGTGCCGGCCGGCGCCGGTTCGACGGGCTTGCGGCCGTTTTCCGCCTCGAAGGCGATGCCGCCCACCAGCATGGCGGCCAGCGATTGCGTATTCAGTTTGAAGCCGTTCGAATCGAGGCGCACGTCAACGCCGCTGGCATGCCACCAGCGCGCATCCTTGCCGACAAACTGGTCGTACGGCGCGTTCACGAAAACCGACATGGTGATGCCGTTGCCATCCTTGTCCAGCGCGAAGCTGACCACCTTGCCCACGCGCAGGCGGTGGAAGAACAGGGGCGAGCCCACGTCGACGGAGCCGAGGCTGTCCGCATGCAGCGTGTACAGCTTGCCCTTCTGGTCACCGGCCACGGCGGGCGGGCTCTCCATGCCAACGAAATTCTCCTTTTTGGCTTCCGACTTGCCCGTGTCGACGCCGATGTAGGCGCCCGACAGCAAGGTGCCCAGGCCCGTCACGCCGCTGGCGCCGATCTGCGGGCGCACCACCCAGAAGCGCGAATCGGCGGTGGCGAAGCGGCGCGCTTCCTTGCTCATGTCGATCGTCACCAGCACCTTGCTCAAGTCGTCGCCCAGGGTGATGGCGCGCACCTGGCCGATATCGACATCCTTGTATTTGACCTTGGTCTTGCCCGGCTCCAGGCCTTCGGCGCTCTTGAAGCTGACCGTTACCGTGGGTCCCTGGTCGAGGATGGACTTGGCGGCCAGGCCGGCACCGATCAGCGCGGCCAGCAGCGGAATGAGCCACACCAGCGACGGCAGCCAGCGGCTGGCCGGGTCCACATCGGGTTCGGGCAAAGGCCGCGCGCCGGTTTCGGCAAGGTCGCCCGTTTCTTTGTCAGCCATGCTGTTCTCCAATCACTGTATTGTTTCCGGTATTTTCTGCGCTGCTGCGTTTTTCATCCTCGGCCGCCTTGTCGTCGACGGGGTCCCAGATCAGGCGCGGGTCGAACTGCATCGCCGCCAGCATGGTCAGCACCACCACGGCGCCAAAGGCCAGCGCGCCGGGTCCGGCCGTGATCACGGCCAGCGACTTGAAGCGCACCAGCGCCACCGTCAGGGTGACGACAAAGATGTCGAGCATGGACCAGCGGCCGATGAATTCGACCATGCGGTACAAAATGGTGCGCTGGCGCGGCCGCCAGCGCGAACGCCGCTGCGCCGTGAACGCCAGCAGCGCCAGCACGCCCAGTTTCAGCATCGGCACGACCACACTGGCGATGAAAATGATGATGGCCAGGCCCTTCGAGCCGCTGGTCCAGAACAGCACGACGCCGCTCATGATGGTGTCGTCCTGCGCGCCGAACAGCGATTGCGTCACCATCACGGGCAGCAGGTTGGCGGGAATGTAGAGGATCATGGCGGCGATCAGCAAGGCCCAGGTGCGGTTGATGCTGTCCGGTTTGCGCACGTGCAGGGCCGTGCCGCAGCGCACGCACGCCAGGTGCCTGCCCTTGCCCAAGGGCGGCGCCACCAGGCCGCAGGCATGGCAAGGCAGCACCTTCTCGCCCGGAGCGAAAGCCTTGTAGCGGATGCCGGGCAGCGCCTGGCGGGTCAGGTCGTCGCCCAGGTTCCACAGGGCCTTGGGGTCGAACGAGACGACGATGGCCAGCATCAGGGTCAGCGCGCCAAACGCGAACAGCCCCGGTTGCGGCAGCACCGTGGCCAGGCTGGTCATCTTGACGACGGTGATCAGGATGCCGATCATCAGCACCTCCGTCATGCCCCATTCGCGCGCCGTCTGCACGGCGCGCAGCACGCGGTTAAAGCCGGGCACCTTGACGCCGCCGCGCAAGCCCAGGGCCACATACAGCAGGGAACCGAGCTCGATGGCGGGAAAGAGGATGGTAAACAGGAAGACCATCGTCGCCACGATGTGCATCTGCTCGTACCACAGCACGCGGATGGAACCGAGCAAGGTGGCGCTGGACGTCAGGCCATTGACGTCGAGTTCGACGATGGGGAAAAACTGGGCGATCAGGAAGACGAAGGCGGCGCCCAGGGTCAGCGCCACCACCTTGGTCAATTCGGCCGATGCGCCGCGCGCATGGGCGCCCCGGTACAGCACCGAGCGGCAACGGATGCAGCGCGCCTTTTCGCGGGGACGCAGCGGACGTTTGCGGTACAACACGCCGCAGTCATGACAGCTAATCAGGTCGTATCGGTGCACAGTATGAAGTTTGCCGGCGCCCGAAGCGCGACTTTCCCATGTTAATGCCAGCCATCATGACAGAGTTGGCATTTTCCTGCACTACGGCACTATTCTTTTTCACTCCCGCGCAACAGCGCCTCCACGGCGCGGCCGATTTGCAGCACTTGACCGTCCGCGCCGGCCAGGCCGCAAATGCTCAGCCCCACAGGCAGTTCGCCTTCCGTATGGCACGGCAAGGACAGCGCGCAGCCGTCGAGGAAGTTGATCACGCTGGCGTTGCGCAGCACGAGGCCATTCGTGGCAAAGAAGGTGGCGTCATCCGATTCCAATGGCGCGACCTGCGGCGCGACGATGGCTACGCTGGGCATCAGCCAGGCGTCGAATGGCGCCAGGCGCTGCTTCGCGATGGCGAGCAGGCGCGCACGCGCATCGAGCAAATCGATGTAGTCTGCTGCACCCTGGTGCTGGCCGCGGCGGATGCGCGCCGCCACGCGCTGGTCGTACTGCGCGCCCTTCTCTTCCAGCAGCTCCCTGTGCCAGCGCCAGGCTTCCGCCGCCACCAAGCCGCCACCGCCATTGATACCCGGCAGCTCCAGCAATTCGGGGAAATCGAATTGCTCCACCAGGGCGCCCGCTTGCCGCAGCTGGTCCAGCGCCGTATCGAAAGCCTGCTGCACCTGCGGCTCCACGTGCGTACCGACGTAATCAAGGGTAAAACCGAAGCGCAAGCCTTTCAATGCTGGCGCCTGCGCGCCGATGTCATGGCCCGACAGCGCCGCGTACAGAATGGCGCAGCAGTCGACGCTATGGGCGATGGGGCCGACCGAATCGAGGGAACGCGACAAGGGTACCGTGCCGGCCAGCGGCACGGAAGCGGCCGTCGGCTTGAAGCCCGTCAGGCCGCAAAAGGCGGACGGGATGCGGATCGAGCCGCCCGTATCCGTGCCCAGCGCACCGGCCGCCATGTCCAGCGCCACCGTCACGGCACCGCCCGAGGTGGAACCGCCCGCCACGCGCTCGCCATCGTGCGGATTGCGCGGCGTGCCGTAATGGGGATTCAAGCCCAGGCCGGAAAACGCGAATTCACTCATGTTGGTGCGCCCAAGCAGAACGGCGCCGGCCGCGCGCAGGCGCGCCACGGCGCCCGCATCGGCCACGGCAGGCGGTGCATCGGCCAGCGCCAGCGAGGCGGCGCTGCTGGTTTGCCCCTTGACGTCGAACAGGTCCTTGATCGAGATGGGCACGCCGGCCAGCGGCGAGGCAACGATGCCGGCGGCGCGCGCCGCATCGCTGGCCCGCGCCTCCATCAGCGCCTGTTCGCCATCGAGGCTGACATAGGCATGGCCGCCCTGCGCCCGGTGCGCTTCGGCGCGCGCCAGCATCTGCTGTGTCAGCGCCACGCTGGTGATGCGGCCGGCGGCCAGGTCGGCGGCCAGTTCTCGGATGGTCTTGGTCATTGTTTTATCCTTCCACGGGCAGGGTTTGCACGGCATAGCGGTGCTGCAGGCGGCGCTGCAAGGCTGGATCATACAGCTCCAGCGCGAAAGCGTCGCCATGGCCCATCTCGCCGATGATCGGTTGCGTGCCGCAGAACATGGCGCTGCCCACGGGCAGGCTGGCCTGCCCCGTGTAGCGCTGAATCAGATCTTCCGGCGACAGCATGCGCGTCACGGGACCATCCTGGTACAGGGCCGGTACGCCGGCCCGTTCGCGCCAGGAGCGCATCTGCAGCTGGTCCCAGTGGCCGGCCACGTCGGCATAGCGCCACAAGGTGTCGCCCACGGGCTTGCCGCACATCTGCTTCGACACCGTCACGCCATAGCCTTCCACCTTGCGGTCCGTATGATCGGAACCGATGCCCACCAGCAGGCCGTATTCCGTGGAAAACAGCACGAATTCCGCTTCGCCCGAGGAATCGCCGCCCGGCACTTCGATCGCGGCGTCGCTCGAGAGCAATGCCGCCGAAACCCTGTAAAACGTCGGCACGCTTTTCGGGCGCGCCACGCCGATGGCTTCCAGTTCGGCGATATGGTGTTCCACCATCGCCATGTCGCGGCCCGTCCAGCCGGCGATGATCAGGTGATCGATGTCGAAGGTGACGGGGCCGTAGCCAGCCAGTTGAAAACGCAATGTCGTCATGATGTTATTCCTCCAGAGGGCCGCGGCCCGTTTCGCGCGCCGCAAAGACGGCGGCGCCGGTGATCAGCAAGGCCGCCGCCACGTACAGCGAGACGGCCATGGTGGTGTTATATGAGCGGTACAGGCTGGCGATGACAAGCGGCGCGAAACCGCCGCCGATGACGCCGGCCAGGGTGTAGGCCAGCGAGGAACCCGCATAGCGCACCTTGGTGGGGAACTGCTCGATGACGAATGCCGCTTGCGGGCCGTACATGATGGCGTGGATGACCAGGCCCACAACGACGGCCGTGACGATGACGGCCGGGCTGGCCGTGTCTAATAAGGTAAAGAAGGCAAACGCCCACACTAGGCCAAGCACGGCGCCCAGCGCATACACGGGACGGCGGCCGACCTTGTCCGACAGCGTGCCAAAGACGGGCACCGACAACGCATTGCAGGCCGTGCCGATCATGATGGCGGTCAGTGCCAGGGTCGAGGACAGGTGCAGCACCGTCGTCACATACGTCAGGGTGAACACCACCACCAGCGCATACAGCACGTCCGAGCCGATGCGCACGCCGCCGGCGATCAGCAAACGGCGCCAGTACACGCGCAGCACGTCGCCAATCGGCGCTTCCGCCTTCGCGTCCTGTTGGTCGAGTTCCTTGAACAACGGGGTTTCCTCGATGCCGCTGCGTATCCACATGCCGAACGCCACCAGCAGCAGGCTGGCGATGAACGGCATGCGCCAGCCCCAGTCCATGAACGCTTCATGCGGCAGCAGGTACGTGATCAGGCCGATGCAGCCGGTCGCCAGCAAGGTGCCGAACGATGGTCCCACCTGCGTCCACGAGGCGTTGCGGCCACGCTTGTCCGGCGCCCCGTGTTCGACGGAGATCAGCACGGCGCCCGCCCATTCGCCACCGAGCGCAATGCCTTGCACGAAACGCAATGCCACCAGCAGGATGGGGCTCCAGATGCCGGCCGTCGCATACGTCGGCAAGAGGCCCATCAAGCCCGTCGTCACGCCCATCAGCATCAGGGTCACGACCAGCACCCAGCGCCGTCCCAGCTTGTCGCCCAGATGGCCGAAGATCACGCCGCCGATGGGGCGCGAAATATAGCCGACCGCATATGTGGAAAAGGCCAGGATGGTGCCCGTCAGCGGATCGAACGAAGGAAAGAACAGGTGATTGAAGATCAGCGCGGCCATGGTGTTGTAGACGGTGAAGTCATACCATTCCAGGGTCGTGCCGACCATGCTGGCCGTGGCCAGGCGGCCCGTCTTGGCCGTCGTGGCCTTCTCGCCCGGTGCCTGGGCTGCCGGATGCGCAGCGTTCGTATATGTGGTCATAGCCTACCTCTCTCGTCAGTTTTATTGCAGGCCCGGCGCAGGATGCTTTGCCCTGCGCCGTGGCCCGTGTCTCGTGTTATCGGTGCCGGCAAGATGCGCGCGGCCGTGTCAGGCAGCGCGCAGGTCCGCCTCGCGCAATTGCCAGGACAGTTGCAGGATGGCAGCCTGTTCCGCATCGAGTCCCAGCGCCGCGCTGGCGGCATTGGCGGCCGCCATGGCGGCGCTTTCGGACGACGCATCGATCAGGAAAATCGGGTCGAGCACGCGGCCCTCCGTCCGTTCCGCCGGCAGAGGGCCGGACAGATTCGCGTCCGGTGTCAGCAGACGCGTGGCAATGACGCCGTCGATCTGCAGCAGCTTCGTTCCCAGCGTGGCCATGGCGTCCACTGCTTGCGCGTCCTGGCCGATGGCGGCCGCGCCCAGACGCAGCACGGCCAGCCAGGCGCCCGTGCCCATGCCCGTTTCCGCCTCGATGGCACATACACGGCGCATCGGGTCGACCATGCGCTGCAAGTTCGTCAGCGACCATGGCGTCTGGTGGCCGAAGGCCTTGAAGTAGTCGGGCGTCTGGAAGGCGCCCAGCGACACGGTGCGGTACAGGCCCAGGTATTTGCGCGGGCCGCGCACGCTCTGGTAGCGCGTGCCGCTGACGAAGCCGGGAATGCGCACGCGCTCTTCCACGTGTTCGCGGTCGTACCAGCGGTTGAAATCGCGTTCGTGTTCCGGGTCGGCGCTGGTCCAGACAAACAGGATGCCTGGCAAGGTGGGGGACGTCGTCATGATGGTTCCGTTCTGCGTTATGGGTGGTATGCCAACCCAGAATAGGTGGCACGCCATCACTTGGCAAACGGGTTATTCTGAACGCGACTGATAAGTTTTTCTTGTGGGTGGGGATGAGGCCAACAATGTTGTCGGATTACGCGCTTGGGCGCTAATCCGACCTACGTCACAGCGTCTCTCTATCCACAGCATCGTAGGTCGGCTTAGCGTCAGCGTAAGCCGACGTCAGCCCGCACCGTACTCCTCGCCCAGACCAAGGCTAAACCGTGCCGCCTCCTCGCACGCCAGCATGGCCACCAGCTGGATCGCTTCCGTGGTGATGTCTTCGCTGTAGCTGATGACGATGCGCTGCGGCGCCAGGCTGCTGGTGCAGGGAATCAGGGCGATGTGGCCCTGCTCGATTTCCTCGCGCAGGGGCGCCAGCGGCAGCACGGCGATGCCGAAGCCCGCTTTGACCAGGCGCACGATGGCGGAAATCGAGCTGACGCAGTGGACTCTTCCCAGCTGCACACCCTCGTCCTGGCACAGCGCCTTCAAGGCCGAATGCGGCTGCGAGCCGCGGTTCATGGTGATGATCGGATGCTGCGCCAGTTGCGCCACCGTGAACGGCACGCCCGTATCGGGCCAGTCGGCGGCCCTGCCGGCCCAGCCCATGGCGATGGCGCCGCTGCCCGTGCTGCGGATATGGTCGCCCGTCAGCATGTCCGTCTGCAGCGCGATATCGAGCTCGCCCTGCTGCAGCTGTTCGTGCAGGCGGCGCGTCGATTCCGACGTCAGCTGAATCTCGATACCCGGATAGCGCTCCTGCACGCGCTGCAGGAACGGGATCAGCCACGTATGCACGATGGTTTCGATGACGCCGATGCGCACTTCGCCCGTGATCAGCGCAGGCGAGGAATTGGCCGCATACATGTCGCGGCACAGTTCCAGCATGCGCTCGGCGTAGACGAGCAGGTTGCGCCCGGCAAAGGTCAGGCGGATTTCACGCGCGTCGCGGTCGAACAGACGCGTGCCGAAGTCCTGCTCCAGCGAGGCGATGCGGTTCGAGATGGCCGCCTGCGTAATGTGCAGCTTGTCGGCCGCCGTGCGAAAGCTGCCCAACCGCGCAGCCCAGACAAACGCTTCGAGAAAACGGGTATTCAATGGAGCTCTTCTTCACAGGTTGAGTGTCCGCCCCATTGTAAGCCAAAGCGCCCGTTCTATTTCTCGCCCAGGAAGTCGAGCAAAGTCAGGGCCACGATCTTGCTGGCCTTGCGCAAATCGTCGAGCGCCAGACGCTCGTCGGCCTTCTTCGCGTTCGACTCTGGCACCGTGCGCGGGCCGGCGCCATACAGCACGGCCGGGATGCCCCGCTCGCCATACAGGCGGGCATCCGCATACAGGGGCGTGCCGACAGCGGGAATCGTCTCGCCCAGAATCGCTTGCGCGTTTTTCTGCAGGCTGCCGACCAGCTGTTCGGAACCGGGCAAGGGCCGCAGCGCGTGCGACAGCAGCAGGCGGCGGATCTCGATGCGGATGCCAGGCTCGCCGCGCACGGCGTCCTCGATCAGCGCGCGCACCTGCGCTTCCACCGCCACCGGGTCTTCTTCGGGAATCATGCGGCGATCCATCTTCATGACCACCTTGCCCGGCACCACATTGGTGTTCGTGCCGCCATCGATACGGCCCACGAGCATGGTGGGCGAGTCGATGCCGGCAACTTTGGACTTGATCTTTTTCAGCTCCGGCAGCTGGCCGTAGATGGCGTTGAGGATCTTGTTGGCCGCCTGCAGCGCGTCGTGCCCCGTCTCAGGCATCGAGCCGTGGCCCGACTTGCCGTGCACGGTGATTTCCAGCTGCAGGCAGGCATTGTGCGCCGTGACGATGCCGTAGCTGAAACCGGCGGCGATGACGAAATCGGGCTTCGTCAGCTGCTGCTCGAGCAGCCAGCCCGGCCCCAGCAAGCCGCCGAATTCCTCGTCGTACGTGAAGTGCAGTTCCAGCTGGCCTTTGAGCGGAATGCCCAAGGCTTCGAGCGCGCGCGCGGCAAACACATAGGTGGCGAAATCGCCTTTCGACACGGCCGTCGCGCGGCCATAGATATAGCCGCCGTCAATCTGCCCGCCATACGGCGGATACGTCCAGTTGTCGCCGGGCGGCACCACGTCGCCATGTGCATTCAAGGCCACGGTCGGGCCGCCCGCCGCATAGGGGCGGCGCACGATCAGGTTGGTGATGCTCTGCATGCCATATGCCTCGACCTGGTCCGCCGGCACGGCGTGCTTTTCCGCGTTCCAGCCATACGCCTGCAGCAGCTGCGCCACCAGGTCCGCATGGGGCGCGTTATTGCCGGGAGGCGTATCCGTCGGCTGCTGCACCACCTTCTGTAAAAATGCGACTTCCTCATCGAAGTGTTCGTCGATCCAGGCCGTGATTTTTTCTGCGTGCGTAGTCATTTTGCTCCTTGCATGGTCTGTTGCAGCCAGGCGCCAAGCTCGCTGCGCTCGGCCTCCGTCATATTCGTCAGGTTCCCGATCGGCATGGCTTTCAGCTCGATGGCTTGCTTGTAGATTTGCGCCGCGTGCTGGCGTATTTCCGTTTCATTATCGAGCATCATGCCGGCCGGCGCCGTGGCGAAGCCGGGCTGCGTGGGCTGGGCCGAATGGCAGGTGGCGCAGCGCTGGGCGATGATGGCATGCGCGCTCTTGAACTGCGCGACAGGGTCCACCGCCGGCGCGGCCGCCACGGCCACGGGTGCATTGGGTGCGATGGCGACGGCCACTGCCAGCAACAGGGCAACGCCGAGAGCCGGATAACGCCACTCGACACGTCCCTTGTGGCGCAGGTTGAAGAAGTGGCGGATGAAGACGCCGGCCGCCATGATCAGCGCCAGCACCAGCCACGCGTGGTCGTTCCGGTAAGTCATCGCGTAGTGGTTGCTGATCATGATGAACAGCACGGGCAAGGTAAAGTAATTGTTATGCACGCTGCGCTGCTTGGCCTTCAAGCCGTGCTTGGGATCGGGCAGTTTGCCGGCCGCCATGGCTTCGACCATCTTGCGCTGGCCGGGGATGATCAGCATCAGCACATTGGCCACCATGATGGTGCCGATCATGGCGCCCACGTGGATGTAGGCGGCGCGCCCGCTGAGCAAATGCGTGAGCACGTAGGCGGCGCCGACGATCAGCGCGAACACGGTCACGCCGAACCACAGTTCATATTGCGCCAGCTTCGAGCGGCACAGCAAATCGTACACGGTCCAGCCGATGACGAGGGTGGCGATGCCGATGCCGACGGCCTGGCCGCTGGAGATGTCCGCCACGGCCTTGTCGATCATCATGGCCTGGGCATTGAAATAATAGGCGATGGTCAGCAGCGCGAAACCGGACAGCCACGTGGAATACGCTTCCCACTTGAACCAGTGCAGCTCCTTCGGCAGTTCGGCGGGCGCCACCAGGTATTTTTGCGGGTTGTAGAAGCCGCCGCCATGCACGGCCCACAATTCTCCCGACACGCCCTTCTTCGCCAGCTCGGAGCCGGGCGCGGGCGGGCGGATCGAGTTGTCGAGCCAGACGAAATAGAAGGAAGCACCGATCCAGGCGATGCCCGTGATGACGTGCAGCCAGCGGACGATCAGGTTCAGCCACTCAAGGCCGTACGGGATCAGGTAGGCAAATACTTCCATAAATTTCCTCTAGTCAGACCGAACCAATATTCGTGCCAATCTACACAAGATAAACGGATTTACCGCCCATCACATGAAAAATATCGTATATTTGACATATTCAAATCGATATACAACAGAGCCGCCGCCACATGTCCAGCCTGCCGCAACACCTCGACCTGCACCTGATCCGCATCCTCTACCTGCTGCTGGTGGAAAAGAATGTCTCGCGCGTGGCATTGAAGCTCAATCAGCCGCAGCCCTCGATTTCCGCCTCCCTGCGCAAACTGCGCGAATTGACGGGCGACCCGCTGCTCGTGCGCGGCGCGCGCGGCATGGTGCCGACCCAGCATGGCGAAAGCCTGCTCAATCCGGCCAAGCGCATCCTCGACCAGACGGAGAGCCTGTTCGTCAAGAAGACGCCGTTCGTGGCGCAGGAAGAGGCGCGCACCTTCCACATCGCCGCGCCCGACTACCTGGACAGCCAGTTCCTGCCCAACGTGGTGGCCCTGCTGCGCCGCGGCTCGCCGAAAAGCCGCGTCGTGCTGCATAGCCTGGGGCCGGGCATCGACCATATCCGCCAGCTGTCCGATGGTGGCCTGGACCTGGTCATCGCCAACTGGGACGAGCCGCCCGCGCACCTGCACATCTCGAAGCTGTTCGAAGACCCCATCATCTGCGCCATGCATGCGGAAAACGCCTATGCGCGGCGCACGGCCAGCGACGCGATGACCCTAGACGATTATCTGAGCCTGCCCCATGTGGCGCCGTCGCAGATGATGCCCGGCTACCACGGCGTGATCGATTCCTTCCTCGAACGGCAAAACCTGCAGCGCAACGTGGTGGTGGAATCGGCGTATTTCGGCCTGATCCCTTACATGCTGACGCAGACGGACCTGGTACTGACCACGGGCCGGCAATTCATGCGCTTCTATGAAAAGACCCTGCCGCTGAAAACCTATACCGTGCCACTGAAATTTCCGCCCATGCGCTTTTACCAGCTGTGGCACCAGCGCGTGCACCAGGCGCCCGAGCACAAATGGCTGCGCGACCAGGTCAGCGCGGCCGCCAAGGCGCTGGTGCAGCGATAGCCGCTATCAACGCGCGCATATAATGGACGCAGAACGGGGCGCTATCATCACCGCTTGCATGATCGGAAAACCATGACCACCCTCTCAGACCTGAACGCCGGCAGCCAGGCCGATTTTATCGCGCACCTGCACGGCATCTACGAACATTCGCCCTGGATCGCCCAGCGCGCGGCCGCCGCCCGGCCGTTTGCCAGCCTGACGGCACTCAAGACGGAACTGCAGCGCGTGCTGGAGCAAGCCTCGCCAGAAGAGCAACTGGGGCTGATACGCGCCCACCCTGAGCTGGCCGGCAAGGCCGCCATCGCCGGGCAGCTGACGGCGGAATCGACGCGCGAACAGGCCAAGTCCGGCCTGAACCTGTGCAGCGCCGACGAATTTTCCACCCTGCAGCGCCTCAACAGCGACTACAACGCCAAGTTCGGATTTCCCTTCATCCTGGCCGTCAAGGGCCCGACGGGCGAAGGCTTGACGCGCCAGGACATCATCGCCACGTTTGCGCGCCGCCTGAAAAACCGCCGCGCCGACGAACTGGCCGAATCGCTGCGGCAGATCAAGCGCATCGCCGAGCTGCGCCTGAACGAGCTGTTCGACGTGCGCCTGGACTTCGGCCCGGCCATCATGCAGCAGGCGGAAACCCTGGCCGGCTGGAGCGACAGCGATTACAACCTGACCTGCGCCTACCTGACGCCGGCGCACCAGAAAACGGCCGCGCAGCTGGCCGGCTGGATGCGGGACGCCGGCATGCAGGTGCATATCGACGCCGTCGGCAATGTGGTCGGCCGCTATCTGTCCGATATCCCCGGCGCAAAGACCCTGATGACGGGATCGCATTACGACACGGTGCGCAACGGCGGCAAGTACGACGGCCGGCTGGGCATCGTGCTGCCGATCGCCGTCGTGCGCCACCTGCATGAACGGGGCGAAAAACTGCCGTTCCATTTCGAGGTCGTCGGCTTCGCCGAAGAAGAAGGCGTGCGCTTCAAGAGCACGTTTTTGGGCAGCACGGCCATCACGGGCCAGTTCGACGTGTCGCTGCTGGAGCAAGTCGATGCGGACGGCGTGAGCATGCGCGACGCGCTGGCCGCCGCCGGCCACGAGGCGGGCGCCATCGGCGCCATCGCGCGCGATCCCGCCAGCGTGCTCGGCTATGTGGAAGTGCATATCGAGCAGGGTCCCGTGCTGCTCGAGCGCGACCTGCCGCTGGGGATCGTGACGGCGATTGCCGGCAGTTCGCGCTACCTGGTCAATCTTGGAGGCGTAGCCAGCCACGCTGGCACCACGCCCATGACCATGCGCAAGGACGCGGCCAGCGCGGCCGCCGAAATCATCCTGCTGGTGGAACAACGCTGCAGCCAGGGCGAAGCGCTGGTGGGCACCGTGGGCCAGCTGCACGTGCCCAACGGCTCCGTCAACGTGATCGCCGGCGCCTGCACCCTGTCGCTCGATATCCGCGCAGCCGTTGATGCCGTGCGCCAGAGCGCCGTCGACGATATTCTCGATGGCATCGCCGCCATCTGCGCGCGGCGCCAGATCGACTACCAGCTGGAACTGCTGCTGTCGGCGCGTGCGGCGCCGTGCGCACCGTGGCTGATGGCGCAGCTGGCGCAAGCCGTGGAATCGGTCGGCATCGAACCGTACGCGCTGCTGTCGGGCGCCGGCCACGACGCCATGGCCATGGCCGCCATCACCGACGTGGCCATGCTGTTTACCCGCTGCGGCAATGGCGGCATCAGCCACAACCCGCTGGAAACCATGACGGCGGACGACGCCGACATCGCGGCGCGCGCGCTGCTGGCGTTTTTGCGCGGCTTCCAGCCGAAGCCATAAGGTTATACCGCCACGGCCCGCTCCAGCATCGCGTGCAGCAGCACGTTGCAGCCCGCTTCCAGGTGCTCGGGCTTGGCGTCCTCGATTTCATTGTGGCTGATGCCGTCCTTGCACGGCACGAAGATCATGCCTGCCGGCGCCAGCCGGGCCGCGTAGATGGCGTCGTGGCCGGCGCCGGACACCACGTCCATCACGGAGTAGCCGAGTTTTTCCGTGGCGTTGCGCACGGCGCCCACGCAGTCGGGGTGAAATGGGCATGGCGGGTAGTAGGACACCCTTTCCAGTGAAATGCCCAGGCCCGTCCTGTCGCGCGTGGCGTCGATGAAGGCCGTGATCTCGCCATGCATGGTGTTGAGCAGTTCGTCGTTCACGTTGCGCAGGTCGATGCTGAATTTGACTTCGCCGGGGATCACGTTGCGGCTGTTCGGGAACACCTGCACCATGCCCACCGTGCCGCGCCCGTACGGCGGGTAGCGGTTGGCAATCGCCACCACTTCCTGCATGATGGTGGTGGCCACCTGCAGCGCATCCTTGCGCAGTCCCATGGGCGTGGGGCCCGCATGCGCTTCCATACCCGTCACCACACAGTCGTACCACGACAGGCCCATCACGGCAGGCACCACGCCAATCACCTTGTCCGCGTCTTCCAGCACGGGGCCCTGCTCGATATGCGTTTCAAAGTAGGCGCCGATCGGATGGTCGCCCGGCACCTGCTCGCCCTTGTATCCGATGCGCGCCAGTTCCTCGCCCACGGTTTTGCCTTCCGTATCCTTGGCCGCATACGCCGTCTCCAGCGAAAAGGCGCCGCAAAATACGCCGGAACCCATCATCACGGGCACGAAGCGCGAGCCTTCCTCGTTGGTCCAGAAGGCCACTTCGATGGGCGCCTGCGTCTTGATCTTCAGATCATTCAGGGTGCGCACCACTTCCAGTCCCGCCAGCACGCCGTAGTTGCCATCGAACTTGCCGCCCGTGGGTTGCGTGTCGATATGGCTGCCCGTCATCACGGGTGGCAGCGTATTGTCGGTGCCGTCACGGCGCATGAACACGTTACCGATCTGGTCGATCGTGATGCTCATGCCCGCTTCACGGCCCCAGCCCACCACGAGGTCGCGCCCCTGCTTGTCCAGGTCCGTCAGGGCCAGGCGCTTGACGCCGCCCTTCGCTGTCGCGCCGATCTGCGCCAGCTCCATCAGGGCCGCCCACAATCGTTCGCCATTGATACGCAATGCATCCATCGTCAACTCCTTATGCGGTGGTGGCGGAAAAGGCGGGCCGTTCGATATAGCGCCCCGCCCCTTCGACGGCCATCAGTTCGCCCTGGTGGAACACCACCTTGCCGGCGGCAATCGTGGTGCTGGGGATGCCGCGCACGGTGCGCCCTTCGAAGACGTTGAAGCCTCCTTTGGCGAACTGCGTGGCGGCGGAAATGGTGCGCGTGCCCTGCGGGTCCCACAGCACGATGTCGGCGTCGCTGCCGACGGCGATGACGCCCTTGCGCGGATACATATTAAAGATCTGCGCCGCATTGGTGGAACTGACCTTGACGAATTCGGAAGGCGTCAGCATGCCGGAATTGACGCCGGCGTCCCACACGACAGCCATGCGTTCCTCGACGCCGCCGCAGCCGTTCGGGATGCGCGTAAAGTCGTCCTTGCCGGCCGCCTTCTGCTCGGCACAGAAGGTGCAGTGGTCGGTGGCCGTCGTGTGCAGGTTGCCGCTTTGCAGACCATGCCACAGGGCCGATTGATGGTGCTTGCCGCGGAATGGCGGGCTCATGACGTGGCCGGCCACATAGTCGAAATCATCGCTCTGGTAGACGCTGTCGTCGATCACCAGGTGGCCCGCCAGCGCTTCGCCATACACGCGCTGGCCGTTGGCACGCGCCCGTGTGATGGCGTCGAGCGACTCGGCGCACGAGACGTGCACGATGTACACGGGAGTATTGAGGACATTGGCAATCGCGATGGCGCGGTTGGCCGCCTCCGCTTCCACGGCCGGTGGGCGCGACAGCGGATGCGCCTGCGGTCCGGTGATCCCCTTCTTGAGCAAGGCTTGCTGCAACTGAAAAACCAGCTCGCCGTTTTCCGCATGCACGGTAGGAAGGGCGCCCAACTCCAGCGAACGGGTAAAGCTTTTCACCAGGGTTTCATCGTCGGCCATGATGGCGTTTTTATAGGCCATGAAGTGCTTGAAGCTGTTCACGCCATGCTCGCGCACGAGGGTGCCCATCTCCGCATGTACCTGCTCGCTCCACCAGGTGATCGCCACATGGAAGGTATAGTCGCCGGCCGCCTTGGCCGACCACTCGCGCCACTGGTGATAGGCCTCGATCAGCGATTGCTTCGGCGCGGGAATGACGAAGTCCATGATGGTGGTGGTGCCGCCCGCCAGCCCCGCCGCCGTGCCCGTGAAAAAATCGTCGGACGTCACGGTGCCCATGAAGGGCAAATTCATGTGCGTGTGGGTGTCTATCCCGCCCGGCATCACGTACAGGCCGCCCGCGTCGATCACGGTGGCGCCAGCCGGCACCGCCAGGTTCTCGCCGACGGCGGCAATGGTGTCGCCCTCGATCAGCACATCGGCGCGAAAGGCGCGGTCGGCGTTGACGACGGTACCGCCACGTATCAGTGTAGTCATCTTGTCTCCTTCAGTGATTACGACTGCGGCGCCTGCTGCACGTGCGCCACGGCCTTGCCCTTCATCATGACGCCGTACACGACGGCGGCGATGGCCACGCCCACGAACCAGGCGTAGGTGTAGATGGTTTTAAAGCCTTCGGCCACGTCGGGAAACGCCGTGGGAAAGGCTGCGTTCAAAAAGCCCGGGATGTTCGGCAGCACGGCAATGACAAAGGCGATCAGCGCCGCCATGTTCCAGCCATTGCCATACGAGTAGACGCCGTCGTCGCGGTACAGTTGTTTGACGTCCAGCTGCGTCTTGCGCACAAAATAATAGTCGACGATGAGGATGCCGGCGATGGGCCCCAGCAGGGCCGAGTAGCCGATCAGCCACGTGAAGATATAGCCCTGCGTCGACTCGAGCACCTTCCACGGCATCATGACGATGGCGATGAAAGCCGTGATGTAGCCGCCCATCTTGTACGAAACCTGCTTCGGCGCCAGCGAGGAAAAGTCGTACGCCGGGCCCACCAGGTTGGCCGCCAGGTTGACGCTGACCGTGTCGATCAACAGGATGATCAGGGCGATCAGCACGGCGGCGCCCGTCATGCGGCTGGCCAGGTCGACAGGATCCCAGATGGCCTTGCCGTACATGACGACGGAACCTGCCGTGACGATCACCGCCAGCATGGCCAGGAGTCCCATGGGCACGGGCAAGCCGATCGACTGGCCGATCACCTGGTCGCGCTGCGTCTTGGCAAAGCGCGTGAAGTCGGGGATGTTCAGGGCCAGTGTGGCCCAGAAACCCACCATCGCCGTCAAGGATGGCCAGAAGACGCTCCAGAACTGGCCCGCCTTTTTGCCGCCGGGGATGAACCGCGAGGGCTGGTCCAGCAGGCTGGCCACGCCGCCCGCCTTGCTGTGCACCCAGTACAGCAGCACGAAGCAGATGAGGATTTTCAGCGGCGCCGTGTAGGTTTCGAGCTTGCGGATCGATTCCATGCCATGCAGGATGTAATAGAACTGGATGGCCCAGAAAGCCAAAAAGCACAGCAACTGGCTGCCGTTGATGCCCAGGCCCGCGATCTTCTCGCCGCCCAGTTCATGGCCCACCAGCACGCCCATCAGGGTATAGATCATCTGCCCGCCGAACCAGGTCTGGATGCCATACCAGCCGCAGGCGACGATGGCGCGCATCAGGGCGGGCAAGCGCGCGCCCATGGTGCCGAACGAGGCGCGCGCCAGCACGGCATACGGTATGCCGTACTTGGTGCCCGCATGGCCGATCAGCAGCATGGGCAGGAGCACGATGGCGTTGGCGAGAAATACCGTGAGCACGGCCTGGTAACCGGACATGCCGCTGTCGATCAGGCTGGCCGACAGGGTGTAGGCGGGAATGCACATCACCATGCCGACCCACAGCGCGGCGAAGTGATACCAGCGCCAGGTGCGCTGCGCCGCCGTGGTGGGCGCCAGGTCTTCATTCCAGAGTTGCGTGTTGCCTGAATAGTCGTGGTTCACAGGTATGCTCCATCGGTTGGGAGGGGATCGGTTTTATAGAAACGGCGCGACCTTTATGTCGATCTAGCTTACCGCAAAGGCCGGCCACTGTTTACAAATAAAACGCACGCAATAACCGTGCCCTATGCCGACTCCGCCAATGCCCGAGGGTTACGTGGATCCTGCGTCCAGTTCATGTAAGGCTTGCCTGTTGTTTGCGGCACCATCGTGATGCAGCCCTGCACCGGACAAGTGATTTCGCACAGGTTGCAGCCCACGCATTCGTCCTTGATCACCTCATACGTGCGCGTGCCGGCCGCGTCGATCAGCTGCGCAATCGACTGGTGCGACGTGTCTTCGCAAGCCACGTAGCACTTGCCGCATTTGATGCAGTCGTCCTGGTTGATCTGCGCGATGACCTGGTAATTCATGTCCAGGTATTTCCAGTCCGTCGTGTTGGCCACGGCCTTGCCGGAAAAGTCGCTGATGCGTGCATAGCCCTTTTCATCCATCCAGCGCGACAAGCCATCCTTCATCTCTTCGACGATGCGAAAACCATGCAGCATGGCGGCCGTGCACACCTGCACGCAGCCGGCGCCCAGGGCGATGAATTCGGCCGCGTCGCGCCAGTTGCCGATGCCGCCGATGCCGGAAATGGGCAAGCCGCGCGTCTGCGGATCGCGGGCGATTTCCGCCACCATATTCAGGGCAATCGGCTTGACGGCAGAGCCGCAATAGCCGCCGTGCGTGCTGGCGCCGCCCACGATGGGCAAGGCCACCATGCGGTCCAGGTCCAGCGAGGTAATCGAATTGATGGTGTTGATCAGCGAGACGGCATCCGCGCCACCCGCCTTGGCGGCGCGCGCCGGCATGCGCACGTCCGTGATGTTGGGCGTGAGCTTGACGATGACGGGCAAGCGGCTGTGCTTCTTGCACCAGCTGGTCACCATCTGCACGTACTCGGGCACCTGGCCCACGGCCGCGCCCATGCCCCGTTCCGGCATGCCGTGCGGGCAGCCGAAATTGAGTTCGATGCCATCCGCGCCCGTCGCCTCGACCTTGGGCAGGATGTCGGCCCAGTAGTGTTCTTCGCAGGGCAGCATCAGCGAGACGATCATGGCGCGGTCGGGCCAGTCCTTTTTCACCTGCGTGATTTCGCGCAGGTTGATCTCCAGCGAGCGGTCGGTGATCAACTCAATATTGTTGAAGCCCACCACTTCGCGGTTCTTGCCGTACAGCGCGGAATAACGCGACGAGACGTTGACGGCGGCAGGATCTTCACCGAGCGTTTTCCACACGACGCCGCCCCACCCCGCCTCGAAGGCGCGCACCACGTTGTAGGCCTTGTCGGTCGGCGGTGCGGACGCCAGCCAGAAGGGATTCGGCGCCTTGATGCCGCAAAATTCGATGCTGAGATCAGCCATTATGCAGCCTCCACTTTATTGAACAGATCGGAATGGATGGCCAGTGCGGCCAGCTTGCCATGCTGGACGGCTTGCACCGTCAAGTCCTGCCCCGGCGCCACGCAGTCACCACCCGCGTAAATCCCCGGCAGCACCGTGCGAAAACCCGCATCGACGGCAATCTTGTCGCCTTCGCGCTGCAGCAGCGAGGCCATCGGGTCATGCAGCACTTCCGTGTCGAGGCTCTGGCCGATGGCCTTGAAGATGGCGTCGGCCGCCACGTCGAACGTTTCGCCCGTGCCCGCCAGGCGCGTGCCCTGCATCTGCGTTTTCTCGAAGCGCATGCCCGCCACCTTGCCGGCAGCGTCGAGCAGCACTTGCTGCGGCTGGGCCCACGTCAGCATGCGCACCTGGTTGGCCTTGGCGATCTCCTGTTCATGGTGGGTGGCCGTCATGGCATCGAAGCCGCGCCGGTAGACAAGGGTGACTTCCTCGGCGCCCAGGCGCTGGATCTGCACGGCCATGTCGATGGCCGTATTGCCGGCGCCAATCACGATCGCCCGCTTCGGCACGGGCAGCGCGGCCAGATCGTCCGCCTGGCGCAGCGCGGCGATGTAATCGACGGCGGCCAGCAAGCCCGGCGCATCCTCGCCCGTCAGCCCCAGCTTGCGGCTGGCGCCCAGGCCCAGGCCCAGGAAGACGGCGTCGTACTGCGCGTGCAAATCGCGCAGCTGCACGTTCTCGCCCAGCGCCTGGCGACATCGGATTTCGATGCCGCCGATATCGAGCAGGAAGTCGATTTCCTTTTGCGCAAAGTCGTCCGTCAGCTTGTACTTGGCGATGCCGTATTCATTGAGGCCACCGGCCTTGCCTTCCTTTTCAAAGATCACCACGTCGTGGCCCAGCATGGCCAGGCGGTGCGCGCACGACAGGCCCGCAGGGCCCGCGCCGACGATGGCGACGGTCTTGCCCGTGGCGGCCGCCCGCTTGAACGGGTGCTGTGCAAAATGCATGTGGTCGACGGCGTAGCGCTGCAAGAGGCCGATCTTGACAGGCTGGCCTTCCGCGTCGTGGTTGCGCACGCAGACGTCTTCGCACAGGATTTCTGTCGGGCAGACTCTGGCGCAGCTGCCGCCCAGGATATTCTGTTTCAGGATGCCGGCGGCGGCGCCGTTGATGTTCTTGTCATGGATGTTGCGGATGAAGCTGGCCACGTCGATTTCCGACGGACAGATGCGGCTGCACGGCGCATCGTAGCAATACAGGCAGCGGGCGCTTTCGATGGCGGCCTGGCGTGCCGTGAGCGGCGGCGCCAGGTCCGTGAAATGGCCCGCCAGTTCCTCGTTGGGCAGGGCGGGATGGGGCAAATAGTTCAAAGACTCGATCATCGCGTATTCCTCTTGTTATGTGCGGCCGGCTTGTGATTTGAAACCCTTACTTCATCTGGGGAAAAGCAAATTCCACACCAGCGCTTGCCGTGTTCGGCCAGCGCTGCATCACGGCCTTGTGGCGCGTGTAGAAACGCACGCCTTCGGGGCCATAGGCGTGGTGGTCGCCGAACATGCTGCGCTTCCAGCCGCCAAAGCTGTTGAAGGCCATCGGCACGGGCAAGGGGATGTTGACGCCCACCATGCCGACCTGGATCTGGCGCACGAATTCGCGCGCCACGCCGCCGTCGCGCGTGTAGATGGCCACGCCGTTGCCATACTCGTTGGCGTTGATCAGCTCCACCGCGTGCACGACGTCAGGACACCGGAGCACGCACAGCACGGGGCCGAAAATTTCTTCCTTGTAGATGCTCATGTCGCGCGTGACGTGGTCGAACAAGGTGCCGCCGACAAAGAAGCCGCTCTCGCGTCCCGACACCACGTGGTTGCGGCCATCGACGACCAGGGTCGCACCCTGCTCCACGCCCGAGGCGATCAGTTTTTCGATGCGCTGCTTGGCGGCCAAGGACACGACGGGGCCCATTTCCGCACCATCTTCCATGCCGTCGCGCACTTTCAGTGCGGCCGTGCGCGTTGCCAGTGCGTCGATCAATTTGTCGCCCGCGTCGCCCACGGTCACCACGACGGAGATGGCCATGCAACGCTCGCCCGCCGAACCGTAGGCCGCGCCGATCAGCGCATCGACCGTCATGTCCATGTCCGCGTCGGGCATCACCACCATATGGTTTTTTGCGCCGCCCAAGGCTTGTACGCGCTTGCCGCTGGCGCTGCCGCGCGCATAGATGTATTCGGCAATCGGCGTGGAGCCGACAAAGCTGATCGCCTGTACGACAGGGTGATCGAGCAAGGCATCGACCGTCACCTTGTCTCCCTGCACTACGTTGAAGACGCCGTCGGGCAAGCCCGCCTCTTTCAGCAGTTTCGCATGCAGCAGGGACGCCGACGGATCGCGCTCGGATGGTTTCAAGACGAAGGTATTGCCGCAGGCGATGGCGACGGGGAACATCCACATCGGCACCATCACGGGGAAATTGAATGGCGTGATGCCGGCCACCACGCCGAGTGCCTGGCGCATGGACCAGGCGTCGATGCCGCGCGAAATCTGGTCCGTGAATTCGCCTTTCAGCAGCTGCGGAATGCCGACGGCAAACTCCACCATCTCGATGCCGCGCGCCACTTCGCCCTGCGCATCGGCAAAGGTCTTGCCATGCTCGCGCGTGAGCATGGCGGCAAATTCGTCCGTGTGCTGTTGGCACAGCTGCAGGTAGCGGAACAGCACGCGGGCACGCGTCAAGGGCGGCGTGGCCGACCAGGAAGGAAATGCGGCGGCCGCCGCCTGCACGGCCGCGTCGACGTCTTCCACGGCGCCCAGCGCTACCCTGGCCACGGGTTCGCCCAGGGCCGGGTTGTAGACGTCGCCATAGCGGCCACTTTGGGTGTCGACTTTGGCGCCGTTGATGTAGTGGGTAATCGTGTCGAGATCAGTCATGATGCACTTTCTTTTGTTAAACCCGAATCAAGCGCCGGGTCAGTCTCTTCGAGATTGTTATGCGCCCCATTGGGACGCATAACCCCGGCGGGTCTGACCCCGGATGTTGTTTTGGGTTTGCCGTTCAATCGAGATTTTTGAGTACCTTGGCCAGCTTGCCAAACAACTCGTCGACATGCTGTTTTTCCAGCACCAGCGGCGGCGACAGGGCGATGATGTCGCCCGTCGTGCGTATCAGCACGCCGTCGGCGAAGGCCTGCTTGAAGGCGTTGAAGGCGCGCGTGCCGGGTTTGCCGGCAATGGGATCAAGTTCGATGCCGGCGATCAGGCCGATGCTGCGCAAGTCGATCACGTGCGGCAGGCCTTTCAGGGAATGTACGGCGTCGCTCCAATACGCCTGCATCGCTTTGGCGTGACCGAGGATGTCCTGTTCCTCGAACACTTGCAGGGTCGCCAGCGAGGCGGCGCAGGCCAGCGGATGACCCGAATACGTGTAACCGTGGAACAGTTCGATGCCGGCTGGCGCGTCCATGAAGGCGTCGTGGATGTGTTTTTTGCTGAACACGGCGCCCATCGGCACCATGCCGTTGGTCAGGCCCTTGGCCGTCGTCATCAGGTCCGGCTCGACGTCGAAATAATCGGCCGCGAACGGCGTCGTCATGCGGCCGAAGCCCGTGATGACTTCATCGAAGATGAGCAGGATGCCGTGCTTGGTGCACAGTTCGCGCAAGCGTTTCAGATAGCCTTTCGGCGGGATCAGAACGCCCGTGGAACCGGCCACCGGTTCGACGATGACGGCGGCGATCGTCGACGCGTCGTGCAGGGCGACGATGCGTTCCAGTTCATCAGCCAGGTGAGTGCCGTATTCGGGCTCACCCACCGTGTAGGCATTCTTGTCCAGGTTATGCGTGTGCGGCAGGTGGTCCACGCCCGGCAGCAGGGGGCCGAAGGTCTTGCGGTTGCCGCCGATGCCGCCCACGGAAATGCCGCCGAAACCCACGCCGTGATAACCGCGTTCGCGGCCGATCAATCGGGTGCGTGCACCCTCGCCGCGCGCCCTGTGGTAGGCCAGCGCGATCTTCAACGCCGTGTCGACGGCCTCGGAACCGGAGTTGGTGTAGAAGACGTGGCCGAATTTATGCCCCGTGTAGTCCATCAGTTTTTCCGCCAGCTCGAAGGCGGCCGGATGGCCCATCTGGAAGGTGGGGGCGAAGTCCAGCTGGCCCACCATCTCGCGGATGGCGCCAACGATTTTTGGCTGCGCATGGCCGCACGGCACGCACCACAGGCCAGCCGTGCCATCGAGGATGGCGTTGCCATCGACGTCCTTGTAGTACATGCCTTCAGCCGACACGAGCAGGCGCGGGTTGGCCTTGAAATCACGGTTATTCGTAAATGGCATCCAGAATGCCGACATCGATTCCGGCCTTGTTTCGTTCATGACCTTCTCCTTGGGATGGGCTGGCGCGGGGCCAGGATCGTTTTTGACGATGCGTAAAATAATTTACCAGTTGGCAAAAAGCTGATGTAATAATAGACAGGCCATCCCCAATGGCACAGATACACAAACGGCAAAGTATCCCAACCGTACAGGTCGAAAAACCACTACAGTTTTTGTGTTAAGTAATCTCCGGGAAATTATTGTGAATTTATGACAAACAGAACCGGATGCTATGCAAGGCGCCTGTTGCGACGCAGTGTAAGCACTGCTAGCAGCAGGCAACGCTGCAGAGTGCCGGTTATGGAAGTCAGAAATCACAAGAATTTATTGGGGGTTACTTGAGCAGAAAGGAGCCACCGTGAAGCACAGCGACAGCACAGACGATACCCCCGAGCAAGCAAGCGGCTGGCCCGTGCTCGACATCGACCGCCAGAAAAAGGGCGGCCTGGTCGAGCAGATCGTCATCGCCATCAGCGTCATGGTGGGCAGCCGCGCCCTGCGCATCGGCACGCGCATGCCGTCCGTGCGCCAGTTCGCCCGCTGCAATGGCGTGTCGACGTTTACCGTCGTCGAATCGTACGACCGCCTGGTCAACCTCGGCTTGCTGTCGTCGCGCCGCGGCTCCGGCTATTTCGTCGCGCGCCACGATATCGCCGCTACGCCACAGAGCACCGTACACGCGAGTCCGACCGCCATCGACGCCCTCACGCCCGATCTGTATTCGGGCGTGTCCGATGCCCTGCCCGTGGGCGCGGGCTGGCTGCCGCCCGAAATGTATGGCGAGGCGACCGTGCTCGATGCCGTGCGCCAGGCCATGCGCATTCCAGCCAGCCGGCTGCGCGGCTATGGCCACCCGCTGGGCTTTCCTTCGCTGCGCCAGCACCTCGCAAGCAGCCTGTCGGAAGAGCTGTTCCAGGTGGAGCCCGACCAGGTCTTGCTGACGCATGGCGCCACGCATGCCTTCGATCTGATCCTGCGCAGCCTGACCAAGCCGGGCGACACGGTGCTGGTGGAAGACCCCGGCTACAGCAATCTGCAGTCGCTGATCCGCCACCACGGCTGCATCCCCGTCGGCATTGCACGCGGCGAGGCGGGCCTCGACCTCGATGCGCTGGCCAGCGAGGCCGCGCGCACCCAGCCCAAGCTCATGTTCGTCAACACGGTGCTGCAAAATCCGCTCGGCACTTCGCTGAGCCAGGCGCAGACGCACCGTCTGCTGGCACTGGCCGAGCAATTCGATTTCTGGCTGGTGGAAGACGATATCTACCGCGAACTGGCGGTGCGCGGCGAAGCGTCGCTGGCGGCCATGGATGGCTTGCGCCGCGTGATCCGCGTGGGCAGTTTTTCCAAGACCCTGTCGCCCGTGCTGCGCGTGGGATCGATTTGCGCCTCGCCGTCGCTGGTGGCGGAACTGGTGCGCGTGAAGATGCTGGCGGGGTTGACGACGTCGGAAATCAACGAGCGCGCCGTCTACCACGCCGTGTCCGCGCGGCCCTACAAGCGCATGGTGGAGCGGCTCGTGGCGCAGCTCGATGCGGCCCGCGAGCGCAGCATCGACTGCCTGGCACAGGCGGGCATGACGCCCGTGGCGCGTCCGCGCGGCGGCATGTTCGTCAGCGCCGGCTGGCCCGACGTGCAGACGCCGGAATGGAATGGCAAGATCATCGCCGACATGGCCTTGAAGGCGGGCATCCTGCTGTCGCCGAACGAATTTTTCATGCTGCGCGCGCCCGAGACGGTGTGGTTCCGCTTCAACGTGGCCTACACCGATACCCCCGTGCTGCAGGCATTCCTGCAATCGATCCGCCCACGCTAAAGAAACCGCCATGGCCAGCGACAAATCCCCTGCCCTTCTCGTGAAAAATGCCGGCGGCCGGCGCCTGCAAAACCGCGACCGCCTGGAAGCGGATATCCTCGAGCAAGCCGTGCGCGCGTTCGCGGAAAGCGGCTATGAAGGCGCGTCGATCGCCACGATCGCCGAGCGGGCCGGCCTGTCGAAGCAAAACCTCATGTATTACTTCCCGTCCAAGCAGCTGCTGTACCAGCGCGTGCTCGACGACGTGCTCGACGACTGGCTGGCGCGCATGGATATGCTGGCCAATGCACACGACGAACCGCGCGACGTACTGCGCGCCTACATCGGCGCCAAGCTGCGCTTTTCGCGTGAGCAGCCGTGGGCTTCGCGCGTGTATGCGCTGGAAGTGATCAATGGCGCGCCCCTGTACGGCGCGCAGATACGAGAAAGAGTCGTGCCCCTGCTGCGCAAGGATATCGCCGTCTTCGAAGCGTGGATCGCGGCCGGCAGGATCGCGCCCGTCAATGCCACACACCTGATGTTCGCCATCTGGGCCATGACACAATCGTATGCGGATTTTTCGGCGCAGATGGCCCTGGTGCTGGAACGCAGGCAGCTCACGCGCAAGGATTACGAGGATGCGGAAATCCTGATCGCGCACATGGTGCTGGCGGCCGTGTCCATGCCGCCGGCAGACGAAAAAAAACCGCCTTGAAAGGCGGTTTCCCGAACGGCGCGAACGTTACGCTGCCGTCTTGCTCTTGCGGCGGCGCGCCATGAAGCCGACCAGGCCCAGGCCTGCCAGCAGCATCGCATAGGTTTCCGGTTCCGGCACGGCCGAGACATAACCGGCCACGTTGGTGGCGTTGAAAGAATGGCTGGCGTTGACCTGGATGTTCGAAGCCCAGTTACCCACGACCACGTCGCCGTTGATCTGGCCGTTACCACCGGCCATGGTCGCCAGCGGCGCCAGGACGCTGCCGTACAGGCCCACGCCGTTCAGGGTGATCGTCTGCGCTTCATAGAAGTTGTACAGCACATTGTATTTGCTGAAATCGCCGTAGCCGCCGGACAGGTTCACGTTCGTGCCGCTGATATTGAGGACCAGGGTGTCGTTCGTGTGCAGATTGCTGAACTTGAAATTGTTCACCGAGCCCAGCGCCGCGGAAGTCAGGTCGAACACTTGCACATTGCCCGTGCCGCCCTTCAGGGTCATGCCGCCGTAGGCCACTGAACTGCTGCCCGTGGACGCCACGTTCGCCAGCGAGGCCGAGGTGTTTTTCAGCTGGGCCGAGGTGGAGGCAAACGATACGGGCGACGCCGTCGTCTTGGTCGCCGTGTTCAGGCCCACGCTGCTCGTCGTCGTGCTGCCGCCGACAAAGTAATTGCCGTTCTTGATCGAACCGGAGCTGTAGTTCAGGTTGCCGCCAACGACCAGCGCATAGCCGGTATTACCGTGCGTGACGTAAGCGTCCTTGTTCTTGTCATTGACCGAATAATTTGATGCCGTCAGATTGCCGGCCACCAGCACGCCGCCTTCGACATCGCTGCCGGAAGCGCTGAAGTTGCTCAGGGAATATAAATTGGCGCCACCGATGCCCAAATCGAGAACACCGGCTTGCGCGGCGCTGGCGGCAAACACGGTCGACAGAACGAGTACGAATGATGATTTAGGCATGATTGACATTTTATTTCCAAAAAGAAAATTAACTTGACGCCAGAATATCATATCCATTGACTTTGATATGTCGCAAACCAACAACTTTTGTAACAATAATGCAAACATAGTTGCACAATGAGAATCATTCTCCTATCGCTGCCCGGAGAACGCCCACGCCGTCCCGATGACGCTTTGAACAGACGGGTAAACAGCCGCCTGTTCTGCACTTTCAATATTGCTTAGAAGCGCAGCCAACTTGGTGATACGATCGCGGCAGCGCCAGACCAGGCCGGCCCACAGAGTACGAAATCATAAGGATGAAGCACGCATGAAACGATTGTCCCTAGGCGCACTGATGCTGGCATATGCCTGCGGCGCGCACGCCGATGTGTTTAACATGATCGACAACCAGCCGCTCAGCGAAACCTGGCTCAACGCGGGGTTTTATTCGTATCACTTTCAGCGCGACAAGAACCTGAATGACAGCAATCCGGGCCTGGGCGCCGAATACCGCTTTTCCACGGTCGCGTCGGTCACGGCTGGCCGCTTCTACAATAGCGACCGCGCCTACTCGAACTACCTGGGCGTGTACTACCAGCCGATCAAGGTGGGCCCGCTGCGCGTGGGCGCCGTCGTTGGCGGTTTCAGCGGTTATCCGAAGATGCGCGATGGCGGCTGGTTCCCCGCCCTCGTCCCCACCATCAGCTATGAATACCAGCGTGTGGGCGTGAATATCGCCATCGTGCCGTCCTACAAGGACCGCCTGTATGGCGCCCTCAGTTTCCAGCTGAAACTCAAGGTATTCGAATAGCGGCTTGTCCCTGCCTGTCGCCGTTCGGTCCGCCATTCCTGCCATTCGTCGCATACGCGATGCGCGGCAGCAAGGTTTTTCCTATAGTGGCTTCATTGCCAGCATGCATACGGCAGCGGCACCCACACGACAGGAGAACGGCATGAAAGACATCAATTCGGCACCGGGCAGCACTTCCTTCAGCGCTTTCTGGAACGAGCTGTGCGCTTACACGCGCCAGGGCATGGCAGCCTTGCGCGCCATGCCCTGGCCCATGCTGCTGGTATGCTGCCTGGGCCTGGCGTTCCTGATCACCATCTTGCCGCTGGCCATCATGCTGTTTGCCCTCGTCATGCTGCTGAAATGGGCAAGCAACAGCGACGATGCCGGCGCAGACGAAAAAGTACCGGGCTCGCAGCAGTCGCCGCAATAAAAATTTGTGTCGTGGCAAGAGTGGAATGATTGTTCTATGGCACTATGGATGGGCGCAGCACTGACGGGCGTCAAGCCCATCCCGATGGATGGGTTTGATACGGAACGCCACGCAGGATCCATGATCGAAGCTACTCCCCCACAGCCATAGGAGTTTTCTGATGACCACGACAGCAAAAGCGACAGCAGCGACGACCATTCCCTGCCTGCGCTACCGGGACGCACCTGCCGCCATCGAATGGCTGTGCAAGGCGCTTGGCTTTGAAAAACAACTGATCGTGCCTGACGGCAACGGTGGTGTCGCCCATGCCCAACTGAGCTTTGGCAATGGCATGGTCATGGTGGCGCCGGCCATCGACAGCGACTATGGCCGCCTGATGAAACTGCCCGGCGACGTCGGCGGCGCCAACACGCAAAGCTGCTACCTGGTCGTCAGCGACGCCGATGCCGTCTACCGCAGCGCGCGCGAAGCGGGCGCCGAGATCATGCTCGACATCAAAGATGAAGATTACGGCGGACGGGGCTTTACCTGCCGCGACCCGGAAGGCCACATCTGGAGCCTGGGCACCTACGATCCATGGTAAAACGGAGAACAATGATTATCAGTACCCTCACCGCTGCCAGCCTTGCGCTGATCGGCGGCTTCCTGTCCGCTCCCGTCCTCGTCGACGAACATTTCAACCGCGTCCATCCCCCGTCCGGCAAGGCACCATCGTCAGCCACTACGGCCCTGCACGAGAGCCTGTGGATCGCCGACCTGCACGCCGACAGCCTGCTGTGGCAACGCAATCTGAACCGCGACAGCCAGCGCGGGCATGTCGACTTCCCCCGCCTGCAGCGGGCCAACGTGGCGCTGCAAGCGTTTTCCGTCGTCACCAAGACGCCGCGCAAGATGAATATCGAACGCAATGGCAGCGACACGGACAACATCACGGCGCTGGTGGTGGCGCAAGGCTTGCCGCCCGCCACCTGGAACAGCCTGCTGGCGCGCGCCACCTACCAGGCCGGCGAGCTGCGCCAGCAAGCGTCCAGGAGCGATGGCAAGGTGCGAGTCATCGGCAGCCGCGCCCAGCTGCACAGCTTCATCGCCGCGCGCGAAAAAGACCCCGCCCTGCTGGCCGGCTGGCTGACACTGGAAGGCGCGCATGCGCTGGAAGGAAAACTGGACAACCTCGACACCCTGTACCGGGCCGGCTACCGCATGGCCGCGCCCACGCATTTCTTCGACACGGAACTGTCCGGCTCCCAGCACGGTTTGAAGAAAGGCGGCCTGACGCCGCTGGGCAAGCAATGGCTGCGCGCCATGGAGCAGCGCAAGATGATCGTCGACCTGGCGCACGCCTCGCCGGCCACCATCGACGACGTGTTGACGATGGCGAAACGCCCCGTGATGGTGTCGCACACGGGCGTGCGCGGCACTTGCGCCAACGGCCGCAACCTCAGCGACGCACAGTTGAAACGCATCGCCGCCCAGGGTGGCCTGGTGGGTATCGGCTTCTGGAATACGGCCGTCTGCGGCAAGGACGTGGCGTCCATCGCACGCGCCATCAAGTACACGGTAAAACTGATCGGCGCCGACCATGTGGCCTATGGCTCGGACTTCGACGGCGCCGTCACCACGGCCATCGATGCGGCCGGCTTGCCACGCTTGACGCAGGCGCTGCTCGACGCTGGCCTGTCGGAAGCGCAGATCCGCAGAGTAGCCGGTGAAAACGTGCGCGACTTCTTGCTGAAAAACCTGCCCGACGATGACGCCTAGGCCAGTGCGCTGATCAACGCCTGGTGCGCCACCTGGCGCGGCCGGATGCGTATCAGCTTGCGGTACAGGGGCGGCATCGACTCGCACAGCGCCAGCAGCGCGTCTTCCTCCATGGCCGGGCGCACGTACTGGAATTGCGCGGGATTATTCTCCGGCAGCGCCCCTTCCATGGTGGAGCCGTAGGCGCCCAGGGTCATGAAACTGGCGGCGCCGTCGTTCGGGCCGATGGCCAGCACAAAGGTGCCGTGCTTGGGATGGCCCAGGTAGCTTTTGATTTCTTCCTGCAGCGCAGGATCGGCGCTCGCCATCAACTCGAAGCGCAGCTGCGCGTACTGGCGCGTGCACTCCATGAACGGCGTGCGGATGTCCGATTGCGACAATTTTCCCGGCATGCACAGCAGCAGGTTGCCGAAGGAGTCGAGCAAGGCGGCCGCGTCTCCCTGGCCGCCATCGCGCGCATCCTGCTCCATGGCCGCCTGCAGAAATGGCGCCAGACCCGCATCGGGCGCATGCGGCTCGCAGCGGTAAGTCAGGGCGTCCGGATAGCGGCGGCGCAAGGCGCGCACCACGGCATGCTCGGACGGCAAGGTGGCCGGATCGCGCAGATGCACGTCGTCGCCCGCGTTCAGCAGCTGCATCACCTGCGCCGATGTCGACTCGAACACGAGCGAGCACAGTGCCTGCGTCGCCTCGTGGATGCTCTTGCCGATGAAAAAAGATTTGGGCGCGGCGCCGGACGGCGCGCGTGCGTATTCGGTGGCGCCGCGCACGGCCGGATAGCAAAAGCTGCGTCCCGCCTGCGCCCGCAATGGCGCCGGCAAGGCCGTGAACGTGGCGCTGCCATCGTAATTGATGCCCGCCTTGACGTCGGGCGCGGCCACCACTACGTTGAAACCGGCCGCCAGAATCGCCCCCGTGCACATGCAGCACGGGTCGAGCGAGGTGACGATGGTCAGCTCGCCCGGCGGCGGCAAGGGCACGCCCTTGGCCCGCTCGGCGAAGTACCAGTCCACCAGCTGGCGCTCGCCATGCGCGGTGGGGTCGAACACCAGGCCCTGGCGCACGACGTTGTTGTGCATCGATTGCAGCACGTTGCCGGCGCCATCGAGCAGCACGCCACCCACGCCGAACGTGCCCTGCGTCTTTGCTGCCATGGCTTCGGCCGCGGCAATCGCCACGGCAGCCTGGATGTCTATCGTCTTGTTCAAGCGGATCCTGTTACTTCATGTCCAGGTCGGAATTGCCGAAGCCGTGCGGCAGCAGCCAGCCAGCCGTCACTTCCATGACATCGTTTTTCAGGTTCGTCAGGATCACCGGCAAGTCGGCACCGCCCATCTCGAAGATCACCTGGCGGCAGGCGCCGCATGGCGAGATCGGTTCAGCCGTGTCGCCCGTGACGGCCAGTTTGGCGAAATCGCCCGGCTTGCAGCCATGCGCGATGGCGCTGAAGAATGCCGTGCGCTCGGCGCAGTTGCACAGGCCATAGGCGGCGTTTTCCACGTTACAGCCACGGAAGACGCGGCCATCCTTGCACAGCAGCGCCGCGCCCACCTTGAAACGCGAGTATGGCGCATAGGCCAGTTCACGGCCGGCATTGGCTTCGGCGATCAGTTCTTGGTTGTTCATTTTTTCTGTCATACCTTTGAAATCATTCAGGCCGGGGTCAGACCCTCAACACCGCCAACGCATAGCTCAGCGCCATCGCAAACGGGGGTCTGACCCCAGTTTTCAACTACGGACGAATGGTACGATAAATCACGGGATTGGCCGTCAACGCCACTGCGCTGATGTCATACGCTTCCTGGATTTCCCTGACGGCTTGCTGCGCCGCCGCTGCCGTGCGCGCGTGCACCATGGCCAGCGGCTGGCCCACGGACACTGGCTCGCCCAGGCCCACGAGGTCCGTCAGGCCGACGGCAAAGTCGATGCTGTCCGTTGGACGGCGGCGGCCACCACCGAGGGCCACGACGGCCAGGCCGATGGCGCGGCAATCGCGCACGTTGGCAAAGCCGGCCGACAGCGCTGGCGCCGGCACGATGAACGGCGCCTGTTCCAGGTGCTTGTCCGGATGTTCGACCAGATCGGCCGGGCCGCCCAGGGCCGACACCATGCGCGCAAAGCGCTCGGCCGCCTCGCCCGAATCAAGAGCCGCCATCAATTTCACGCGCGCCTCCTCTTCGGTGGCGGCCAGGCCGCCCAGCACCAGCATCTCGGCGCACAGCGCCAGCGTGACTTCATGCAGGCGCGCGGGACGCGAACGGCCCGTCAGGTAATCCATGGCGCCGCGCACTTCCAGCGCATTGCCGGCGTATGGCGCCAGCGACTCGTTCATGTCCGTCAGAATGGCCGACGTCTGCATGCCCGCGCCATTGCCGACGGCGACGATGCTCTCGGCCAGTTCCACCGATTTGTCGTAGGTCGGCATGAAGGCACCCGTGCCCACTTTCACGTCCATTACCAGCGCGTCCAGGCCGGCCGACAGTTTCTTCGACAGGATGGAGCCGGTGATCATGGCCACCGATTCCACCGTGGCGGTGACGTCGCGGATGCTGTAGAAACGCTTGTCGGCCGGCGCCAGCTGCGCCGTCTGGCCAATGATGGCCACGCCGATCTCCTGCACCACCTTGCGGAACAGTTCATTGTCCGGCACCGTGCAATAGCCTGGAATGGCGTCGAACTTGTCGAGCGTGCCGCCCGTGTGGCCCAGGCCGCGGCCCGAGATCATCGGCACGTAGCCGCCGCATGCGGCGACCATGGGACCCAGCAGCAGGGAGACGACGTCGCCCACGCCGCCCGTCGAATGCTTGTCGACGATGGGACCAGGCAGGTTCAGCGAACGCCAGTCCAGCACCTGGCCGGAATCGCGCATGGCCAGGGTGAACGCCACGCGCTCGTCCATGTTCATGTCGTTGAAATAGACGGCCATGCCCAGCGCCGCGATTTGGCCTTCACTGACGCTGCCGTCAGTAATGCCGCGCACGAAAAACTGGATTTCCTCGGCGCTCAATACGCCCTTGTCGCGCTTCTTGCGAATGATTTCCTGAGTTAGAAACATGATAGCTCCCGATGTCCTATTCAAATGCTGATGTCGATCCAGCGGCCTTGTCGGATTACGCCCTGCGGGCTAATCCGACCTACACGCCTTGCTGGCGAAAGCAACTTGGGGCCGGCGCCCCGGCGCATCGCTGCGCGGAAGAACCGGCCCCACTATCCTGCTTTACAAACTTAGACGCCGTAAGGAATCCACACGTTTTTCACTTGCGACGCATGCGCCAGCACGGCACGGCCGCCGCTTTGGGCGGCGCTATACCAGTCGCGGCCCTTGGCGCCGCCGACCCAGGTGCGCTTCAGGGTGCCGGCCGACAGGCGCTCGACTTCCGCACAGCCTTCGGCGGAACCGTCATGGCGCCAGACGGCGTCGATGTCGGCGTGCGTGGCCAGGGTGCGCGCCAGTTCATCGGCGTTGCCGCTGATGATGTTGACGACGCCGCCCGGCAAGTCGGACGTGTCGAAGACCTGGTACAGGTCCAGCGCGGAGAGCGGATGCGCTTCCGACGGCACCACCACCACGCGGTTGCCCAGCGCAATGGCTGGCGCCACGAGCGAAATGAAGCCGAGCAAGGGCGCTTCGTTCGGGCAGACGATGCCGATCACGCCAACCGCTTCATTCAGCGCCACGGTGATGCCCTTGGTTGGCGGCTGGTGCGCCAGGCCGTCGTACTTGTCGGCCCAGGCGGCGTAGTAGAACAGGCGTTCGATCGAGGCCTGCACTTCCTTCTCGGGATTTTTACTGCCCGTCATGGCGGCGATGCGGGCGGCGAATTCGTCGGCGCGCGCTGCCAGGTTTTCGGCGATGTAGTACAGCACTTGCGCGCGGTTGTGCGCCGTGGCACTGGTCCAGCCGGACGCTTTATGGGCCGCTTCGACGGCGTTGCGGATATCCTTGCGGCTGCCCACGCCCACTTCGGCCAGCAGGGCGCCGTTTGCGCCGAATACGGGCGCGCTGTAGGCGCTGTCGGGGCGCGCCTGCTTGCCGCCGATGTACATCTTGGCCGTGCGGTCGATGGCAAACGGATCGGCTGGCGCCGGCTTTACATTGGCCTTGGCTTTCGCTTCCACCACCGGCAGGGCCGGACGCGCATCTTCGGCCAGGGCCGTCATGTATTCCAGCATGCCTTCGCGGCCGCCTTCACGGCCGAAGCCCGATTCGCGGTAGCCGCCGAAGCCGCACGCCGCGTCGAACTGGTTCGCGCTGTTGATCCACACCACGCCAGCCTTGATGGCGGGCGCGATGTCGAGGGCCAGGCTGATCGACTCCGTCCACACGCTGGCGGCCAGGCCGTACACCGTGTTGTTCGCCAGTTGCACCGCTTCGGGCGGCGTGCGGAAGCTCATCGCCACCAGCACGGGGCCGAAGATTTCAGCCTGTGCCACGGCGGCCGAGGTCGACGCGCCCGTGATCAGGGTCGGCGGGAACCACGAGCCATCAAGCGGCAATTCGCAAGCAGGTTGCCACACGTCGCAGCCTTCGGCGCGGGCCGAATCGACCAGCGCGGCGATGCGCTGGCGCTGCACCGGATCGACCAGCGCGCCCACGTCCATCGATTTGTCCAGGGGCGAGCCGAGGCGCAGGTTTTCCATGCGCGCGCGTACCTTGTTCAGGAAGCGTTCCTGGACCGATTCCTGCACCAGCAGGCGCGAACCGGCGCAGCACACTTGTCCCTGGTTGAACCAGATCGAATCGACCAGGCCTTCCACGGCGCCGTCCAGGTCCGCGTCATCGAAGACGATGAATGGCGACTTGCCGCCCAATTCGAGCGACAGCTTCTTGCCGCTGCCGGCCGTCGCTTCACGGATCAAACGGCCCACTTCGGTCGAACCCGTAAATGCGATCTTGTCGACGCCAGGATGGTTGACGATGGCCGAGCCCACGCGGCCGTCGCCGGTGACGATATTGACGACGCCGGCCGGCACGCCCGCCTGCACGCACAGTTCGGCGAACAGCATGGCGGTCAGCGACGTGAATTCCGCCGGCTTGAAGACAACCGTGTTACCGGCCGCCAGGGCCGGGGCGATTTTCCACGACAGCATCAGCAGGGGGAAATTCCACGGCACGATCTGGCCCACCACGCCCACGGCGCGGTAGTCGGCGAATTCTTCCGACTGCAGCTGCGCCCAGCCGGCGTGATGGTAGAAATGGCGCGCGGCCAGCGGCAGGTCGATATCGCGCGTTTCGCGGATGGTCTTGCCGTTGTCCAGGGTTTCCAGCACGGCGAACAGGCGCGAGTGTTTTTGCAGCAGACGGGCCAGCGCGTACATGACTTTCGCGCGGCCGTGGCCGCCCATACCCTGCCATACGGGCAGCGCGCGGCGCGCCGCTTCCACAGCGCGTTCCACGTCGGCGTCGGTCGCTTGCGTCAGTTCGGCCAGCTGCGTGCCGTCGGCGGGATTGGTCGAAGCGAACAGTTCCGCCGGCGCGCTCCAGGCATTGTCGATGAACAAACCAAATGTGCGCTGGTGGCCATCGAGCCACGCCTGCGCTTCTTTTTGACTTTCGGGAGCAGGGCCGTAGTCCATAGTATTGAGAATCTCGTTAATTGTTGGCATGACGATTGTTCTTTAAGGTTGTGCGTGACGATGATTGGCCGAGTAGCTGCCGGTGACGTAGTGCTCGAGCTGGCGCTCGATGTCGGTCAGCAGGCTGGAAGCGCCGATGCGGAACAGGTGCGGCTGCAGCCATTCGTTGCCCAGTTCTTCCTTCATCAGGGTCAGGTATTGCAGCGCGCTCTTGGCCGAGCTGACGCCGCCAGCCGGCTTGAAGCCCACCTGGAAGCCCGTCTGCTCATGGTATTCGCGGATCGTGCGCACCATCGTCAGGGCCACGGGAATGGTGGCGTTCACGCCCTCTTTACCGGTGGAGGTCTTGATGAAATCGGCGCCGGCCATCATGCAGACCCACGAGGCCTTGGCCACGTTTTCCATGGTCAGCAAGTCGCCCGTGGCAAGAATCGCCTTCACGTGCGCTTCGCCGCACGCCTTGCGGTAAGCAAGCATTTCGTCGTACAGCACTTGCCAGTTACCGTTCAGCACGTGCTGGCGCGTGATGACGATATCGATCTCGGAAGCGCCTGCGGCGACCGACAGTTCGATCTCGCGCAGCTTCGTTTCCATGCTCGTCAGGCCGGCCGGGAAACCCGTCGACACGGCGGCGATGGGCAAACGGCCCTGGATGACCTTGACGGCCGGCTGGATCATCTCGTGGTACACGCACACGGCGCCGGTGCTCAAGTCGGTCAGGCCCAGTGCCTCCATCAGGTCGGCGCGCAGCGGGCGCATGGCCTTCATGCACAGGCGTTCCACTCGGCCCGGCGTATCGTCGCCACCCAGGGTAGTCAGGTCGATCATCTGGATGGCTTTCACCAGCCAGGCGGCCTGGTATTCCTTTTTCACGGTACGGCGGTTTGCCAGGCTGGCCGCGCGGCGGTCTGTCGCGGCGCGGTTGACGCGGATCTGGTTGATCCAGCCCAGGTCGAGGCCAACGGCCTCGTTACGCTTGAATTCGGGATGCATGAGTGTCATAACAAGCTGGTTCCATTAGCAAGTGGTGGTACGCCAAGGTGTTTGGCGAGGGTTTGGCCAATATCGGAGAAGGTCTCGGAAATGCCCAGTGCGCGCGGGGCGACGCCGGGGCCGAAGAAGATCATCGGTATGTGTTCGCGGGTGTGGTCGGAGCCGTGCCAGGTCGGGTCGCAGCCATGGTCGGCGGTGATCACGACCAGGTCGCCTTCCTTGAGCTTGGCCATGAATTCCGGCAGGCGCGCATCCATTTCGCGCAACGCGTCGGCATAGCCCTCGACGTTGCGGCGGTGGCCGAACGCCTGGTCGAAATCGACGAAGTTCACGAAGGTGAGCGACTTGTCCTGCACTTCATCGGCCGTCTTCAACAGCGCTTCGAACAGCGCCATGTTGTCGACGCCCTTGACGACTCTGGAGATGCCCTGGGTAGCGAAAATGTCGCTGATCTTGCCCAGGCCGACGACTTCGCCACCCGCATTCTTGACGTGGTCGAGCAGGGTCGGCGCGGGTGGCGCGACGGCGTAGTCGTGGCGGTTGGACGTGCGCGTGTAGTTGCCATTGCTGCCCGTGAACGGACGGGCGATGACGCGGCCGATGTTGTACGGCTCGACCAGCTTGAAGGCCATTTCGCACACTTCGTACAGGCGCTCGAGGCCGAACGATTCTTCGTGCGCGGCGATCTGCATCACCGAGTCGCCCGAGGTATAGATAATCAGCTTGCCGGTGGCGACGTGCTCGTCGCCATGCTTGTTGATGATGTCCGTGCCCGAGGCATGGCAGTCGCCGAGGAAGCCCGGCACGCCGGACATGGCCTTGAGCTTGTCGGTCAGGTCGGCCGGGAACGACGGCGTCGTGCGGGGGAAATATCCCCAGTCGAATTCGACGGGCACGCCGGCGATTTCCCAGTGGCCGCTCTGCGTGTCCTTGCCGGTGGAGCGCTCGCGCGCCGCGCCGTAGGCGCCGGTGAAACCGTCGCGCTGGTCGAAGCCCGTGGCCCATTCGCCGCTGGCCAGGTGCGCCGCGGCGCCCAGGCCCAGGCGTTCCATGTTCGGGAGTTTCAAGGTCTTGCCGCTTTTGGCGACAGTGCTGGCAATGTGGCCAAAGGTATTGGCACCTGCGTCGCCATACTTGGCGGCGTCTGGCGTCGCGCCAAGGCCGAAAGAATCAAGCAGGAGGATAAATGCGCGTGACATGATAAGGCTCGCTTTATGGAGTGATGCGAAGATGATGCGAACAGTGTAGGCCGGATTTTCCCGGCCTGCCGCGCGGCAGCGCCGCTAAGTGGCGCGCCGCTACTGCGTCAAGAAAAGTGCTTAGGCTTGCGGTTTGGTGGCCACGGTGGCCAGGAAAGCCAGGATCAGCTTGACCAGGTCTTTCGCGCCGATGGCCGCGTACTTCAGGGTCTGTTCGTGCGACAGGGCGAATGGCGACATGCCTTCGGCCAGGTTGGTGATAACGGACACACCCACCACTTTCAGGTCGCAATGACGGGCCGACACCACTTCCGGTACCACCGACATGCCGACCGTGTCGGCGCCCAGGCGGGCCATCATGCGGATTTCGGCGGCCGTCTCGAAGTTCGGGCCTGGGTAGGCAACAAACACGCCTTCGTGCAGGGTGATGCCGTTCGAAGCGGCCGTGTCCTTGACCAGATTGCGCAGGTCCGCATCGTAGGCGTTGGCCATGCTGAAGAAGCGCGGGCCGAAGCGGTCGTCGTTCGGGCCGACCATCGGCGTGCCTGGCAACAGGTTGATATGGTCGCTGATGGCCACCAGGCTGCCGGCGTCCACTTCAGGGCGCAGGGAACCGGCGGCGTTGGTGACGAACAGCATTTCGCAGCCCAGCAGTTTCAGGGTGCGGATGGCGCTCGTCATCACGCCCATGCCATAGCCTTCGTAGAAGTGGCCACGGCCCTTCATGCAAACGACGGCGACGCCCGACAGGGTGCCGATCACCAGTTCGCCGGCATGGCCGTGCACGGTGCTGATCGGGAAACCCGGCAATTCGTCAAAGCTGATGCTGACGGCGTCCGTCATCTGCTCGGCCAACACACCCAGGCCGGAGCCGAGGATCATCGCCACGCGCGGCTTGAAATTTTCAGGAGCGCGGGCACGGATGATTTCGGCGGCGTGGAAAGGGGTGTTGTTCGACATGGTTATCCTCTGATTGACTAATGGTGATGGGTTGCTGCCTGCGCGGCGGTATATGCAAAATATCGCGCCCAGGTATCGGGTATGTATGGTGTTACAGGTATATCGAAATGCGTATTGGTTCTATTTGCCGCCACTATGCATCAAACGGAATATGTATGGCAAATACCATTTTTCTTGCCCATTTATACAATTCAAATATAAATGGCCGACATTATAGTCGAGGCTAGCCCCAGCTCGCCATCACCGGAAAATGCATGCATACAAGCTCCATACGAAGGTTTTCCATGCGCACTTGACACGAGCTTGACACTGTTCGGACAAATGTTTACAGTTCAAGACAAATGTTTAAACCTCAGCGAAAACCCTGTGATCGATACCAATAAAAAAGACCAGCTGTACACGCTGATCCGTAACAACCCCTTCATCTCGCAGCAAGACCTGGCGAGCGAGCTGGGCTTGTCGCGCTCGGCCGTCGCCGGCCACATCGCCGGATTGATACGCGAGCGCCGCCTGCTGGGACGCGCCTATGTACTGCCCGACAGCCGTCCCGTGCTGTGCATCGGTGCAGCCAACCTCGACCGCAAGATGCGCACCCTGGCGACCCTGCAGATGGGCACCTCGAATCCCGTGCGCTCGGAAGAAGTGTTTGGCGGCGTGGGCCGCAACATCGCGGAAAACCTGGCCCGCTTGTCGATCCCCGTCGCCCTGCTGACGGCGCTGGGCGACGATGCGGCCGGCCACGCCCTGCAGACGCACGCGGAAGACGCGGGCATCGACATGCGCGGCAGCTTGCATCTGAGCAATACCAGCAGCGGCACCTACACGGCCGTGCTCGACGAACATGGCGAAATGCTGCTGGCGATGGCCAACATGCAACTGTATGAACAGCTGACGCCCGCCTTTTTGCACAGCCGCCAGCCGCAGCGCGCCGCCGCCGCCCTCACCGTCTGCGACCTGAACCTGGGCCACGACAGCGTGCAGGCACTGCTGGCCGATGCCCGCCAGGACGCGGCCCATGCGACGCCGCTCGTCATCGTCGCCGTCTCGCAGCCGAAGATGGCGCACCTGCCGCAAGACCTGTCGGGCTTGCATTTGCTGATACTCAACCGTGGAGAACTGGAAACGCGCGTGGCGCGGGCCTTGCCCACGGCAGCCGAGCTGCGCGCCGCCTGCCGCGAAGTGCAGCGCCAGGGCGCGCGCCAGGTGATCGTCACCTGCGGCAGCGAAGGCGTGTATTTCACGGATGGCGACAGCCTGGACGCGCCTATCGTCCACCTGGCCGCGCGCGAAGTGGACGCCGTCGATGTGACGGGCGCCGGCGACGCGTTTTCCGCCGCCGTCTGCTGGTCGCTCTACCACGACAGCAGCGATTTGAAACTGGCATGCCGGCGCGGCCTGAAGCTGGCCGCCATGACCCTGGAATCGGCCGCCACCGTCTCTCCCCAGATTTCCGCCGGCGCACTCGACAACATTGACGACGCCGACCTGGCGCCGCCTCCCCCTACCCTCTTTCAACAGGACTGACATGACCCAATTACAGAATTTCCTCTTGTTCTCGCAAGAAGTGCTCGACGCGCGCGCCGCCGGCAAGGCCATCGTGGCGCTGGAATCGACCATCATTTCGCACGGCATGCCGTATCCGCAAAACGTGGAAATGGCGCGCGAAGTGGAACAGATCATCCGTGACGGCGGCGCCGTGCCGGCCACCATCGCCATCATCGGCGGCAAGATCTGCGTGGGCCTGTCGCCCGAACAGCTGGAATTGCTGGCCACCTCGCCCGACGCCATGAAAGTCAGCCGCCGCGACTTGCCGTTCGTGCTGTCGCAAGGCAAGCTGGGCGCCACCACGGTGGCCGCCACCATGATCTGTGCGGAACTGGCCGGTATTTCCGTGTTCGTCACGGGCGGCATCGGCGGCGTGCACCGCGGCGCGGAAACGAGCTTCGACATTTCCGCCGACTTGCAGGAACTGGCGCAAACCTCAGTCGCCGTCGTCTGCGCGGGCGTCAAATCCATCCTCGACATCGGCCTGACCCTGGAATACCTGGAAACGCACGGCGTGCCCGTCATCAGCGTGGGCCAGGAAGGTTTTCCCGCCTTCTTCACGCGCGAAAGCGGCTTCAAGGCCGATTTCCGCCTCGATACGGCTGCCGAACAAGCCGCTTTCATCGGCACCAAGTGGCAGCTGGGCTTGACAGGCGGCGTGGTCGTCAGCAACCCCGTGCCGGCCGCGCAAGCGATGCCCAAGGAAGAGATCGATGCCATCACCGCGCAAGCGCTGCAGGAAGCGGATGCAGGCGGCGTAAAAGGCAAGCAGGTCACGCCCTTCCTGCTGTCGCGCATCAAGCAGCTGACGGAGGGCCGCAGCCTGGCGACGAATATCGCCCTCGTCAAGCACAATGCGCAAGTTGGCACGGCGCTGGCCATTGCCATGCAGGCAGTCGTGGCACGATAATAGGACTGCTGTAAAGAAAGCGCGCGCACCTTCACGGGTCCGCGCGCCGTTCCATCGCCTAGCAACACGCAACGCCAAGGAAAGCATGTCCATCGATCTGAAACAGTTAAAGTATTTTCTTGCCGTCGCCGAGGAGAAAAGCTTCAGCCGCGCCGCCGAGCGCCTGCATATCTCGCAGCCGCCCCTGAGCCAGCAGATCATGAAACTGGAAAGCGAACTGGGCGTGCGCCTGTTTGCGCGCACCACGCGCACCTTCGAGCTGACCGTGGCGGGCAAGGCGCTGATGAACGAGGCGGCCGACCTGCTGGCCAAGATGCGCATGACCATCGACACCATCCGCCAGATCGACCGCGGCGAAGTAGGCCGCTTGCGCGTGGGCATCGTCGGCTCGGCCATGTGGGGCCCTATCCCCAGCCTGCTGGAAGAATTCCAGACCAAATTCCCCCGCGTCACCTGGACCATCCATGAATTCGGTCCCACGGTGCAATACGAAGCCTTGCGCGCCAAGCAGATCGACGTGGGCTTCTGGCGCGAACCCAAGCTCAACGACGACGACTTGCGTCACGACAATCTACGCCAGGAACTGTGCTTCCGCGAAAACGTCTGCGTGGCCGTCAATGAACACCATCCGCTGGCGAAAAACACGTCCATCGAACTGATCGACATCGCCGAAGAGCCGATGCTGACCCTGAACCTCGACAAATCCGCGTTTCCCCGCTACCTGGTGCAATGCTGCATCAACGCCGGTTTCGAACCCGTGATTTTCCAGGAAGCGAGCGAACCGCAAACCCTGCTGGCCATGGTGGGCGCGGGCCTGGGTGTGACCCTGGTGCCGGAAACGACAAGCCGCATCGGCTGGCCCGGCGTCGTGTTTCTACCGATCAAGACGAATCCCCCGTCGGCGAATCTGTACATCAGCTACACGACACTCGACGACGCTCCCGTCGTGCGGGCCTTCCTGAATATCCTCAATCCCCCGGCTGCCTGAGAACGCGAACAAAACCTACTGCGCGTCGCGATTTGCGGCCTCCGATGCTCACTGTGCATTCGCACAGCTCCGCTTCTCGACCACAACTCACTGCCGCTCGCTACGGTTTTGTTATGCGTTCTTAAAACCTATTTATATGCCCTGCATATAAATACATAAACAAAAACGTATTTGTCATACATATCTGGCATGATGCATAGTGATTCGGACGCCCATCGTGGCGCCGGTTCCGTGCTTGCCCTGCCCGTCATCTGACGGCGCATCCCAGCCCGCTCCGGCAGCCCCATTCGATGTTGTACCTATAAAAGAGACGGGGCGCGACTGTTGCATGAGCATCACACTGACGACATGAAAGCAGACGAGGTCAGCAATGATCTTGTGCAATACAGTGCAATGTTGATAAGGAATTATCACCTCGTGCATCAAAAACAGGCTAAATCGGCCCCAAATTATATGTTTCACCTATAAAAAATATACAATATCGATCTTCCAGGAGCCAATTCATGAAACTTACACAATTTAGTTTGACGATCGCAGCCGTATTTCTGACTGCTCAAGCGTCCGCGGCTACCCCAAAACTGGGTGTCGTGTATGACGCGGGCGGCAAGTTCGACAAGTCGTTCAACCAATCCGCTTTCGAAGGCGCATCGCGCTTCAAAAAAGACACGGGCATTTCCTTCATCGAAGTGCAGGCATCGAGCGATACGCAAGCCGAGCAAGTCATGCGTGGCCTGGCCCGCAAGAAACTCGACATGATTGCCGCCATCGGCTTTGCGCAAACGCAAGCCGTGCAAAAGGTCGCCAAGGAATTCCCGAACGTGAAATTCGTGCTGATCGACGGCCAGGCCGCCGGCAGCAACGTCAATTCCGTCGTCTTCAAGGAAGAAGAAGGCTCCTACCTGGTGGGCGTGGCGGCAGCCATGGCCAGCAAGAGCAAGAAAGTCGGCTTCATCGGCGGCATCGATATTCCATTGATCCGCAACTTCGCCTGCGGCTACGCGCAAGGCGCGAAGGCCGTCAATCCGAAGATGGAAATCACGCAAAACATGGTCGGCACCACGTCCGGCGCCTGGAATGACCCGGCCAAGGGTGGCGAACTGGCCCGCTCGCAATTCGAGCGCGGCGTCGATGTCGTCTTCGCCGTCGCTGGCGGCAGCGGCATGGGTACCCTGCAAATGGCCAAGGAAAAAGGCAAGCTGGCCATCGGCGTTGATTCGAACCAGAATCATCTGTATCCAGGCAGCATCCTGACCTCGATGGTCAAGCGCGTCGACAATACGGTCTACGACAGCTTCATGCAAGTCAAGAACGGCACCTGGAAGGGCGGCGTCAGCTATAAAGGCTTGAAAGAAGGCGGCGTGGATTGGGCGCTCGACGCAAACAACCGCAAGCTGATTACGCCGGAAATCGAAAAGCGCGTGTTGGGTGCGCGTAAGGACATTATCGATGGCAAGATCAAAGTGATCGATTACCGCGTCGGCAGCAGCTGCCCGGTTTAATTTTTCTCCGTATCTTTTAGCGCGCCGCCGGGGCCAGTCTCCGCGCGGCGCGTTTCCATGAAACTATCCAGTTATGAACCTATGCATCCAGCAGTAGAATTTCGCAGCATTTCCAAGCATTTTGGACATGTGAAGGCGAACGCCGACGTCAGCTTCTCCATCGCCAAGGGCAGTATCCATGGCCTGGTAGGGGAAAATGGCGCCGGCAAATCGACCTTGATGAGCATCCTGTACGGGTATTACCGTGCCGACGGCGGGGAAATCCTGCTAGACGGGAAAGTACAGCCTATCCGCAACAGCCAGGAAGCGATCAACCTCGGCATCGGCATGGTGCACCAGCACTTCATGCTGGTCGAGAACTTCACCGTCCTCGACAATATCATGCTGGGCACGGAAGGCGGTTTTCGCCTGGCCAGCCACCGCACGGAAGCGGAAGCGAAATTGCGCGAGATTTGCGCGCGCTATCGCCTCGACGTCGACCCGCTGGCGAAGATCGAAGACCTCTCCGTCGGCGCGCAGCAGCGCGTGGAAATCCTCAAGCAGATTTACCGCAGCGCCAATATCCTGATCCTCGACGAGCCGACGGCCGTGCTGACGGCCCAGGAAACGGCCTCGCTGTTTGAAATCCTGCGCCTGTTTAAGGAGCAGGGCAAGACCATCATCCTGATCACGCACAAGCTGCAGGAGATCCTGGAAATCACCGACAACGTCACCGTCATGCGCGGCGGCACGGTGGTGGGCGCCGTGGCGACCGCCGGCACCTCGAAAGAGGAACTGGCCAACATGATGGTCGGCCGCCCCATCCAGAGCCACTTGCCCCGTGCACCGTACAATCCGGGCGCCACGGTGCTGGAAGTGGACGGCTTGCAATTGGCCGACGATCAGCAAGTCAAATTGCTGGCCGACATCGGCTTCAACTTGCGCGCCGGCGAGATCGTCGCCATCGCGGGCGTGTCGGGCAATGGCCAGAGCGAACTGCTGGAAATTCTGTCCGGCATGCGCTTGCCGACGTCGGGCAAGCTGCGTTTTCTCGACAAGGACTTGCCGTTTGCCAAGCGCCACGATGCCGACGGTTTGCCGCTGGCCTTCCGCGACCTGGGCATCGCCCACATTCCGGAAGACCGCTTGCGCGACGGCGTGGTAAAGAATTTCTCCGTCATGCAAAACACCATCCTCGGTTACCAGGACCACCTGAAAAACCGCTGGGGCCTGTTCAACTTCAAGGCCATCGGCGCCCGCTGCGCGGAACTGCTGAAGACGTTCGACGTGCGTCCGGCCAATCCGGACCTGCGCATCGGCTTGCTGTCGGGCGGTAACCAGCAAAAGGTGGTGATCGCGCGCGAAGTGCTGGCCAAACCGAAACTGATGCTGGTGGGCCAGCCCACGCGCGGCGTCGACATCGGCACCATCGAAAGCATCCATACGCAATTGCTGGCCCTGCGCGACGCGGGCGTGGCGATCCTGCTGGTGTCCGTCGAACTGGAAGAAGTGCGGGCGCTGGCCGACCGCATCCTCGTCATGTGCGGCGGACGCATCACCGGCGAACTGAAAATTGAAGAATTCGATACCACCCGCATCGGTCTGTTGATGGGGGGAATGCATAAATCATGAATAACGACTTGCCACGCTGGGCGACAGCCTTTGTCATGCCCATGTTAAACCTGCTGTCGGCCTTGCTGGTCGCAGCCCTGGTCATTTATATGCTGGGCGAAGACCCGGCCGAATCGCTGTCCATCCTCGTCCACAGCGCCATCCTCAATCCGGAAGGCTTGAGCTACACGCTGTTCTACGCCAGCACCTTCATTTTTACGGGCCTGTCCGTGTCCGTGGCGATGCAGGCCGGGCTGTTCAATATCGGTTCCGAAGGCCAGATGTATATCGGCGGCCTGGGCTTGACGGTGGCCATGCTGGCCTTCGACCAGACCCTGCCCGCCTGGCTATTGATACCGGCGGCCATGATCGGCGCGGCCCTGTTCGGGGCGCTGTGGGGTTTCCTGCCCGGCTACCTGCAAGCCAAGCGCGGCAGCCACATCGTGGTGACCACCATCATGTTCAACTTCATCGCCGCCAGCCTGATGAACTTCATTATCGTGAAGTATCTGATTCCGCCGGGCGAGCAGAACACGGCCAGCCGCGTGTTCGCGGAAAGCGGCGAAATGCCGCGCCTCTCCACCTGGTTCCCATCCTTGGGCGACACGCCGCTGAACATCAGTTTTCTTTTGGCGATCGCCGCACTGGTGATTTACGGCGTGATGGTGTGGCGCTCGTCGTGGGGCTTCAAGCTGCGCGCCACGGGCTTGAACAAGCATGCGGCCCACTATGCGGGCGTGTCGATCAGCAAGATGATCATCGTCGTCATGCTGATCTCGGGCGCGCTGGCGGGCCTCGGTTCCGTCAATTCCATCATGGGTTCGACGCACTACCTGTCGCTGAACTTCGTTGGCGGCGCCGGCTTCATCGGCATCGCCATCGCTCTGATGGGCCGCCAGCATCCGGTCGGTATCTTCCTGTCGGCCGTGCTGTTCGGCGCGCTGATCCAGGGTGGCTTCGACTTGTCGCTGGAAAAACCGAATATCCCGACCGAAACCTTCATTTTCATCCAGGGCTTGATCATCCTGTTCTGCGGCGCCATGGAAAACTTCTACGCACCGGCCATTTCCGCCCTGCTCAAGCGCACCAAAGGCTAACACCATGACACTCGACGACTTTCAATTCGCCAGCATCCTGGTATCGACCGTGCGCAATGCGCCCGTCCTGATTTTTGCCGCCATGGCAGGCCTGTTCGCCGAACGCAGCGGCATGATCGACATCGGCCTGGAAGGCAAGATCCTGGCCAGCGCCTTCGCTTCCGCCGCCGTGGCCTACACGACGCAAAACCCGTACTACGGCATGGCTGCCGGCATGCTCGTCTGCGTCGCCCTGGCCCTGCTGCAGGCCTACGTCAGCATCACGCAAAAGGGTAACCAGCTGGTGGCCGGCATGGCGATCAACATCGCCATGAGCGGACTGACGTTCGTGCTGGCGCAATTCTTCTTCCAGCAAGGCGGCCGCACGCCCGACCTCGGTTCGGCACGTCTGTTCGACGTCGTCTTGCCGGGCACGCAATACGTGGAGCACATCCCGTTCATCGGCTGGGTGTATGCCCACTTGATCGGCGGCCACTCCATCCTCGTCTACGTGGCCTTCCTGCTGATCCCGCTCGTGCACTGGCTGCTGTACCACACACGCTTCGGCCTGCGCTTGCGCGCCTGCGGCGAAAACCCGCATGCGGCCGACTCGGCCGGCGTGAGCGTGGAAGCGACGCGCTACCTGGCCATGCTGGTGGCCGGCATCCTGTGCTCATTCTCGGGTGCGTATCTTGCCATCGTGCAAAGCGGCTTCTTCCTGCGCGACATGTCGGCCGGCGCCGGCTATCTGGCCCTCACGGCCATGGTGTTCGGCAACTGGCGTCCCGTCTACACCTTCCTCGGCTGCCTGATGTTCGGCTTCTTCGCAGCCATCCAGATCCAGATCGAAGGCGTGGACTTGCCGGTCGTTGGCCGCATCCCGGGCTCCTTGATCCAGATGGTGCCGTACGTCGTCACCGTGATCGTGCTGGCGGGCTTGATGGCGAAATCCATCGCACCAAAAGCAATTGGTATCCCGTTCGTCAAATCGCGCTAAGTTTCAGCCTGCGTCAACCAAAAGCGAAGCCCGCGGGCTTCGCTTTTTTTATGCCTGGGTAATCTCGTCCAGCGAGAAAAACACGGCCAGTCCAAGGCTGCGCGCCACCGCCACCATCTGGTCGGCGCCCTGGGACGCCCCGCCGAGGCGCAGCACGGCATCGCAATGGCTGAGCAAGCGCGTCGCATGCGCGTGAAATAGTTCCTCGTACACGGCGTCGCCTACCCGGGTGGAACCAGCCAGCGCCAGCATGGGCAAGGCCAGCCATTCACCGAGCACGGGCATGTGGCCCTTGGCGTACAGCGGCAGACAGGCGGCTTCCATGGCCGCCACATTCGCCGCCATCCGGGCGGGATCGTCGCCCGTGCCGGAGCGATACGGGCCTGCAACGAGGATCTGCATGCCTTGCTTGACCGGCATCAGTTGCAGCTGCGCATGCTGCAGCAGCATGATGGTCTTGCCGTCGCAGATGTGCCCGTCCGCCACCATCCGCAGCGCCTGCGCCAGCGGCAACTCCAGAACTTCAATATCTTCGCCTTCGTGCGCCAGGCCGCCCCCGTCGCCGATGCGGCTGGCCGGGTCGTATTCGGCGACAAAGAAATGCAAACGCTCCGTCACCGAACCGGGACTCATGAAGGCTTCAAAGACCTTGTCCACCTGCCCCACCCGGTAACCAGTTTCCTCTTCCACCTCGGCGCGGATGCGCTGCTCCGCGCTGGCCTCTTCCAGCAAGCCGGCCGCTGATTCGATCAGGAAACCATCGTGGCCTTCGCGGTAGGTGGGAAAACGGAACTGGCGGATCAGGATCACCGTGCGCTTGATCTTGTTGTAGAGCAGGATGGTGGCGCCATCGCCGCGGTCATAGGTTTCCCGCGTCTGCGTCTGCCACTGGCCATCGCGGCGCAGATAGTCGAACGTGGTCTTTTGCAACAGATACCAGTCGTGCGACAGGGTTTGCACGCCTTGGATGCGGACCCGTTCCTGCTTGCTGTTTTCTTCGCGCATAGTGTCTCCTTGTGCTTGCACGGATCGACTTTATCATGCAAACTCGTGCAATATCAAGAAAATACAAGAAAAATCATGCTCACACATCAACGCAAGCAATACCTGCTGGACTTGCTCCAGCGCGAAGGACAGATCGTCGCCAAGGCCGTCAGCGACAGCCTGGGCTTGTCGGAAGACACAATACGGCGCGACCTGCGCGAACTGGCGAAAGAAGGGTTATTGGAGCGCGTGCACGGCGGCGCCCTGCCCTTGCTGCCAAGTTCGCCCGCGCTGGCGCCGTTTGCGGCCCGCGAACAGATTTCACCGGAAGCCAAGCCCGCCATCGGCCGCGCGGCGGGCGCCATGATACAAACGGGACAAGTGGTATTTCTCGATGGCGGCACGACCGCCGTGCAACTGGCGCGCCAGCTGCCGCGCGACTTGCGCGCCACCATCGTCACGCACAGTCCCTCGGTTGCCGTCGAACTGGTGAATCATCCTGGCATCGAAGTGCTGATGCTGGGCGGACGCCTGTACAAGCACTCGATCGTCGGCGTCGGCGCAGCTACCGTTGAAGCCATCGGCCGCATCCGCGCCGACCTGTATTTCATGGGCGTGTCCAGCCTGCATCCGCAAGCGGGCATCACCACGGGGGATTATGAAGAAGCGTGCGTGAAGCGTGCCTTGAGCGACGCGTCTGCCCACACCGTCGTGCTGGCCTCGCCGGAAAAGTTCAATACGGCTTCGCCGTTTCAAATCGCTCCCTTGAGCCAGGTCAACGATATCATCGTGCACCGCAACGTGGATGACGCCCTGGTCGCGCCCTACCGCGAGATGGGCATCAACGTAATCCTGGCGTAAAAAAAGCGGCCCGCAGGCCGCTTTCGAATGACGTCTTTACTGCGACCAGATCGCCTGCAGCACGGCCGCCAGGTGATAACCCGCCTCGGTCAGTTGCCGCTTGGCCAGTGCCGAGCTGGGCACGGGATAATTGTCCGGCACCGTCAAGCTCCAAACGTTGTAGACCTCACCCTTGCGGCTCGTCTGCTGCGTGGCCGGACCGGCCACCACATCCGTGAAAGCAATCTTTGACGCCGCCAGCGAGGCGTCGGCCCATTGATACGGCCAGGTGGCGGGATCGCCGGTGTTGCTGCTCACTTGTGGCGCGCTGGCAATCACGGTGCGCGCAAACTGCTGCGGCGTGCGCGTGCTCAGGCGGCGCATGGCGTAATCGACCACGGTGGTATCCCAATACGAATGCAGCGGTTTGGTGGGCGACTTCGGATAGCTGCTTGCCGGCATGGCCGCGCCATCGTCGGCCGGCAACGGCGCGGGAATCACGGCATCGGACAGCGCCGTCATCTTCGCATCGTCGAGCAGCAAGTCGTTGCCGCCGCGCGCATTGAAAATGGTGACGTCATCGATCTGCGCCTGCGTGGCGGGCGCGAAAAACTGGCCATCTTTGCCAACAAAAGCATTACCCACATGCAAAGGCTGGTGGATATCGCCGACCAGGTGCGTGATCAGGATCAATGCTTCGCGCTGGCTGAAGCCGTGCGGATTGCTGGCCGCATCAGCCTTGCCTTGCAACACCAGGATCGCCTGCTTCAAGGTTTGCACGATATCGTCGTCGGCCGTGCCCACGCCATGGTCGTGATAGTGCGCGTTCTGGAACGGCACGTTCGTGTAATGGTATTCGCCATGCTTGGGATTGGCCGCCACATAGGTCAGCATTTCCGGCGATTGCGGACCACAATACGTGCCCTTCACGCAATCGGGCCAGTTGGCGATCTTTTCCAGGCTTTCGCCAGGCAACAGCAATTTGGCCACTTGCGCCTGGGCAGCGCTACCCTTGAGCAATTGATCGGCGATGGCACCCACGGCGCGGTGGCCGTCGTTGCCCCAGGCCAGAACATTGCCGGAAGCAAAAGCGGCGCCCAGCGCCAGCACACTCAGCAGTTTTTGCATGTTCACCATTACTCCTTGCCTTGCGGCGCGGCCTTGGCCGGCTTCGGATACTGCTTGTTGATATCGATCGGCTGCGCATACGCCGAGCTCCACGTCTGCTCATGCAACGCGGCAATACGCTGCGCCATGGCGTCGTTGCGCAGCACCACTTCCAGGTTGCGCGACAAGTCGAAATAGCCGCCCGCCCAGTTGCTCGTGCCGACCCAGGCTAGCTTGCCGTCGATGGTCATGGTCTTGCTGTGGATCACGCGTGCGAACGGGATGAAACCGGTCGAGGCCGCAGGAATCGTCACGATGCGGATGTCCACGTTCGGCACCAGGGCCAGACTTTTCAGGTAGGCGATGGCCGGTGCTTCCGTATTCCAGCTTGACACCATCAGCTTGATCTTCACGCCGCGCTGCGCTGCCGCGCGCACGGCGTTGTCGATCACGGCGTAGTACGGCCGCGTGCGGTTCGGGCCGTAGGATAGGGGCGCGTAGTCGAGCAACTGGATGCGCACTTCGTTTTGCGCTTGCGCCAGCAAGGCGGGCAAGCCCGTTTCCGAGTCGCCCACGCCGGCCGGGTTGTAGGCATTCGGGCTGGCCAGCAGGAAAGCGTTTTGCGCGTAGTTGGCGGGCACTACCTTGCTGTTGAGCACCGTGGCGCGGCTGCCTTGCGACGTCAATGCCTGGGCTTGCCAATCCTGTTCGAAAATCGCCTGCACCTGGCCAACCATGGCGGCTTCCGTGATTTTCAAGCCCGTTTCATGGATGTGTTCGAACGAGCGCCAGTCGAAATTCTGGCTGCCGATGTACGCCACCTGGCCATCGACGGCCAGGTATTTCGCGTGCACGATGCCGTTGCCCGTCACCTTGTTGAAATCGATCAGGCGCAAGTCCAGGTTGGGAATCGCCTTGATCTGCGCGATGGTGGCCGCTTCCGACAGGCCCACGCCCTTCTGGTCCAGCAGGAAGCGGATTTTTACGCCACGCTGACCGGCGGCCGTCAGGCTGGCCAGCACCTTTTCAAAGGCCGTGCCCGGTTTGCTGACGGCGTAGAACTGGGCGATGACGATCTCTTTTTTTGCCGAATCGAACAATTCGGTCCACACGGCGACGGGCTCGCGCAGGTCGGGGTTCGTCAAGCTCGTTTCCACGGGCGACGTGTGCACGAGCTCAAAGCCGGGAATGGTGAAGTCCGCGTGGGCACTGCCCGCGAACAGGCTGGACAGAACGGCAGAAACAAATAAGCGACGCATGGTTTTTTCCTGGTAAAGATTATTTGACGCGCACGATGCGGCCGGCCGCCGTGGCACTGCCAGCGGGCTTGCCGGCGCGCGCGCGCACGGTCAGGTAATTGCTGAAGGCGTCGATGTCGCGCACGCCCGTATCGAGCCGGCGCGTGCCTGCTGCCAGCACGGTGAAGCGGTCGCCGCCGCCAGCGAGGAAACTGTTGGCGGCGACACGGTATTGTTGACTGTCTTCAAGAGGAAGGCCATTGAGCATGATGCTGCCCGGCAGCACGCGCTGGCCTTGCGGCTGCGTGCTGTCCCAACGGTAGCCAAAACCTTCGGACACTTGCAGCAGGTTGCCCTCTTCCGCTTCGGCACCCGGCCATTGCTGCTCGAGCAAAGTGCGGATTTGCGCGCCGGACAGGCTGACGACGATCAGGGTATTGCCGAACGGAACCACAGCCTGATTCTGACCCACGTTCGTCATCAGGTCGGCGCCCGCTTCCAGGTCCTTGCGGATGCCACCGTTGTTCATCAGGCCGATTTGCGCTCCGGCAGCGCGCGCGCCGAACAGGGTGCTGTCGGCCACCAGGTCGCCCAGCGGGGAAGCACCGCTGCCCTTGGTGCTGCGGCCCACGTTCGGCACGGCGATGGCGGCCACAGGGCGCGACAACTCGGCCGCGCTGCGCTGCTTGACCGATTCCAGGTAGGCTGCCACGGCCGGGTCCGGCTCATACATACCGGGCAACATGACGACGTTTTGCGCACTCGCATCGATCAGCGCATTCTTGACGGGATCGACTTTGAGTTTGATGCGCGTCAACATGTGTCCTCCCATCTGTGCCTGCGTGACCAGGCGGCCGTCGACACGGCACAGATAGCCCTGGTGCGAATGGCCGCTGATGACCAGCTGGATCGCCGGGTCGAGGCGTTTCACCACGTCGACCACTTCGCCCTTCAAATGGCTGCAATCGGGCTGGTCGACGGCTTCCTTCGTCTCGCCGCCCTGGTGCAGCAGCACGACGAACACGCCCACACCCTGTGCACGCAGTTGCGGCAAGGTGGCGTTGATGGCATCCGCTTCGTCGCCGAACTGCAGGCCGGCAATGCCGGCGGCCGTCACGACGGACGGCGTATCTTTCAGCACGGCGGCGATCAGGCCCACCTTGACGCCATGCGCCTCTTCGATCCGGTAGGCGGGCAGCAGGGACTTGCCCGTTTGCGTGTCGATCACATTGGCCGCCATATAGGTGTAGCTGGCGCCCTTGAAGTCGGGCGTGAACTTGCACGCCTTGTCGGCGCGCGACGACTCGCAGCCGCCGCGCTGCTGGCGCAGCAATTCCGCCTTGCCCTGGTCAAATTCATGGTTGCCAACGGAACTGGCCTTCATGCCCAGCATGTTCATGGCGACGATGCTCGGTTCATCGGCCCACAGCGCCGACATGGCGGGGCTGGCGCCGACCAAGTCGCCATTGCCGACAAAAATCAGCTGCGCATCTTCTCGCCGCCACGCCGTCAGGGCGCCGGACAAGGTATCGATGCCGCCGGCCTGCACCGTCTTGCGTTCTGCATCGGCGGCGCTCGTGTAGGTAAATTTGCTGCGGTCGAGGTTGCCGTGAAAATCGTTCAAAGCGACCAAGTTCACTTCAATCGGGCCGCTCGGCGCAGGCGCCAGGTTGCTGCAGCCAGACAGGATGAGGATCAGGGCCGCAGCAGCGACCGGAGTGCGTAGGAAGTGAGCCATGGAATGATATTTATTGAAAAAGGGAAAGAGTAAACCATCTTGTGTATAAAAAAACGGCTGGTGTCGCCACCAGCCGTTTTTTAATTTGCCAAGCTACGGGGCAAGGACGAGATTAGAATTCGTACTTGACCGTTGCTTGCAGTGCCCATTGCGATTCGCCTTTGACTTGACGCGTTTCCAGGCCTTCCACCACAGGACGAGTGTTGTACACATACTTGCCATTTTCCATACCGGCATAGTCAACGAAGCTGCGCACTTGGCCACCGGCACCCTGGAAGCCCACTTCATTGATACGGCCCCATTTGCGATTCAGCAGGTTACCGACGTTCAGGATATCGAAGGTAATGATGCCTTTGTTACCCTTGAAGAAGCCCGGTACTTCCTGGCTCATGCGCACATCGAAGCTGTTGGTCCATGGAGAAAAGCTCTCGTTACGGCCAATCACGCCACCTTTGGCTTTGCGCAGGTCGCCATTGGCGTTGACCACTTTCCAGAACGCTGCCTCGTTGGTGGCGCGCGCTGCTGGCGTCGCACCGGCGAACACCACTTCGCCCGAACCTGGCGCGCTAGGGATGTACATCAGGTCGTTACCGGCCAGTCCGTCACCGTTCAAGTCATTGTTGACGGTCCAGCTGTATGGTTTGCCGCTACGGCCTTCATAGAACAGACCGAAGGTGGTCTTGTATTCGCCGAAGAAACGTTTTTGCCAGTTGACGTTGGCGGTAAAGCGATCCTTGACCAGATAGTTCGAGTTCGACGCGACATTCTCGTTCGGATTGAAGACGGCACGGCCGCCCCAGTTCGAGCTCGAGGTCGACGACGTCAGCGGCGATACTTCAGTGCCATCGGTGTAGGTGTACGACGAGCCCCACGACAGGCCATCACGGGTCGGGCTGCGCACCGACAGGGTCAGCACGTTCGACTCGCCCTTGTCGGTATTTTTAGCCATCAGCACCTGGCCGAAGGAGGCGTTGCTGCCAGCCTTGGTCAAGGCGCTGCAATTGGCGCCGCCGATCAGGGCGCCATTTGCATTCCAGCAAGCCGTATTGTAGGCGTTAGGACCATAGTACATTGGACGGCCATCGCTACCGGTTGCCGTTGGCGCGCCCATGTTCAGCTCTTCGTAGTAAATCGCGCTCTTGGTCTGGAAACGCAGGTATTCCGCGCTGACAATCAAGCCCATCCATGGCAGCTCATGTTCAATGGCCAGGTTGGCTTTCCATACCGATGGTTGCGCCAGGTTCGGGCTCAGGGCATCGACCTTCATTGCCGGGATAACCGCTGGCACGCTCGTTGGCTGCTTGGTTGGATCTGGATTGAAGAATCCATCGGTGGTCGGGCAAGTGCCGGCCGACGAGGCGCAGGTAATGTTCTGGGTTGCCATACCGGTGTTCTGGTAAGGATTACCCAGCCAGACGCTCATCGCCGCGCCCTGGAACAAACCGAAGCCGCCGCGAATTTGCGTCGGACGCGCCGATTCCAGCTTGTAGTTGAAGCCAAAACGTGGCTGATACAGGTTTTCGCCGTCGATGGTATGCGAGTTATCGATACCGAAACCGCCGGTCTGACGACCGTTAGGCGTGGTACGAGCGACAGTTGCCTGTGCTGCACGCGCATTGTAGATCGGCTTTTCGCCGATGCGGGTGCCGTCGATGCGCAGGCCGGCAGTCAACGTCAGCTGCTTGTTGACTTCCCAGGTATCTTGCAGGAACAGGCCGATGTTTTTCAGCGAGAACGTCGCCACGGCATCGTCCAGCGTACGGCCTGCTTGTGGCACCTGATAGGTGTACGAGCTAGGACGGCCACGGCTGAAGTTTTCCAGCACGGCTGCCTGCAATTGCGCTGCCGTGGCAGAACCGCAGTTGATGGCGCCGAACGAATAGGCAAACGTGGCACTGCTGTTAATACAGCCGAAGGTGTAGTTACCGTTGACGTTTTGCAGGAACGCATTATAGATGTCGTTCTTGCTGTAGTCGGAGCCGAACTTGACTTCATGGTCGCCCAGCGACCAGGTACCGGCTGCGTAGAAATCCTTGGTTTTGGTGCCAAGAATGTTACGCTGACGGCTCAGTTCAGTACCAAAGTTCAGGAAGCGGTTGCCGGTAGCCAGGTTCGAAGGTGCGCCAGCTGGCAGTGCGCCGCTGAACTGCAGGCCGATTGCCGGCAGATAAGCGTTGTTGCGCGGTACGCTGTCGTAGTCGCGCGACGACACTTTGACTTCGGTCGAGAAGGTCGGGGTCCACTCGGCGGTCCATTGAGCAACCAGGGTTTCCAGGCTCTTGTTCTGGTCATACCAGTACGAGCTCAGCGACAGGCCAGTGCCGGAAAAACCGGTGTAAATCGGCTCGGACTGTTCGGTCTTGGTGTAGCGCAGCATCATGCGCTGGGTGTCGGTCAGATTCCAGTCCAGCTTGAGTAACTTTTCCGTCGCCGTGAATTCGGAACCTGCAGGAACTGCCGAAGTACCGGCATCGATACCATATTTATCCTTGGCAATAGCAATCGCGCTATCGATGGCGCCTTGGGTAATGGCAACGTTGGTCTGTGCGCTGCCGACAGGACCGAATGCTGGTGCGCCGCGCGAGCTGGTGGTTTTTTCGTAGTTGGCAAACAGGAACAGCTTGTCTTCGATCAGCGGGCCGCCCAGGGTAATGCCCTTGGTGGTGTCTTTCGATTTTGGCGGTGCGTAGTAAGTGTCGTCGGTGCTGTTGTAACGGTCGCCGGACATGGTGTCGTTACGGAAAGCGTAGTAGACACTGCCCTTGACCTTGTTGGTGCCCGATTTGGTCACCGCGTTGACGTTCGCGCCCGTGTAGCCTTTTTGGGTGACGTCATAGTTGGCGACGTTAACCTGCACCGACTGGATCGCTTCGATCGAAATTGGCTGCTTGCCGGTCGCGGTACCAGACGCTTCCAGGCCGAACGTGTCGTTCACGGCCACGCCGTCAATCGTCATCGAGTTGTAGCGCGAGTTTTGACCGGCAACGGAGATTTCACCGCGCTCTTTGTCGGTTTGCGACAGGCGTGGGTCGGCGCGGGCGTAATCTTGCAAGCTGCGCGAGATCGATGCCTGGGTAGCCAGTTCGGTCGGGCCGATATTGGTGCCGGCACCCATGTTATTGCGGTTGAAAACCTGATTGCGAACAGCATTGGTGCTGACTTTCACCACTTGCATGTCGGCGCCCAGCGTGGCGTCGACGTTGGCCGTTTCGGCCAGGGCGATATACACGCCTTCGCGTTTTTCAACCACGCCATTCTTGGTAATGGTGATGGTGTAAGGACCGCCGGCACGCAGACCGCGTGCGACATAACGGCCTTCTGCATCGGTGGTCACGTTGCTGGCCGAACCGGACTCAACGTGAACGATATTGACTTGCGCGCCAGCTGCCGGCTTGCCGTCAGTGGCCGAGATACGGCCGCCAATGGAAGACGTAGTGTTCTGTGCGAACGATGGTGCCGCTGCCAGTGCAATAGACAGGCTTAACGCGATTTGCGTTAGCCGAAGTCGCTTGTGATTGATCATCTTTAACCCCAGAAAAGACTATTATTTTTTGAAAATCCTGGATTGCCCACCGTCCGGCTGCACCGCACAGCAACACAAATACAAGATCTCCTCTTTACGATGCTGCAACTGTTACGCCGGCGGGACTGGCTGCGGTCCTGACAAGACCATCACAAAACGCCGCTCCACACATCACAACTATTCCTATCCAGACAATTACGGCGGAAGAAAACTGCGGCCGATCCGTATGACCCAGGGCGCTAGCACCTGTGTCATTCATCCCACATGCTTACCCGGCTAACATGGCAAGCCGCGAGTGTAATTGTTAAATATTTCAAGACTGTGACACGGCGGTAAAATACAGAAGAATGTCGTCATTTAGCTGCGCGACTATTTGTTTCACTCTGCATCTCACCTTTATTTACTGCAAATACCCATCTTCATACGATATCGCCCAGATGAATTGTGACTTTTTAATATCATCTTCATCTCACTATGCATCATCAAAAAATGGATGACAAATACGATTTTTTTTACATATTTATATATTTAAAATATAAATAGCATGGGGTAACTAGCTGGATTGATATCGTGCTGACAGCGTCCGGGCTTATGGCGCGTGATTATAAATGAGCAATATGTACTTGAAATTGATTCATCCACGAAATCGGAGAAAGTCGTGTATCTGCCGTTAATTGTGTCGCATGGCCGCCACAAAATTAACAAAATAACAGCATGACATTTAAGATGAGGAATAAAAAATGGCCGGAAGATCCGGCCATTTAAGAGTATCAGTTATGAACGTCGCGCAACTTACGGTTTTCCGCCCTTGCCTGCCTTGTCGGCCGCGGCAATTTGCGCTTCAAAACGGGTGAAACGGGCATCGAGCGCTTTCAGCAAACGCTGCTTGTCCGCTTCCGCCAGGAAGGAATAGCGCAGGCTGTTGTACGACAGCTTTTTGATTTCCGCATAATCGGTCTTGTACTGGCTGGCAAACAGCACGTATTCATTCGACAAGGTATTGCGCGAAACGCCCGCGTCATCGGTGGAAATGACGAAGGGCACGCCATATTTTCGGTACAGCGTAATCGGATGGGCCTGGCCCTTGATACCAAGGATGTAATCGTTGCTGGTCAGGTTTACTTCCACGGGGATACCCCGCTCGCGCATCTTTTGCATAGTCGCCAGCGCATTGTTTTCGTACGCGATATCCATGCCGTGGCCGATACGGTCGGCACCCGCCACATCGACGGCTTCGGCGATATGGAAGGACATGCCTTCCGGCGGCACCATGCCCAGCGCCAGTTCGCCTGCGTGCAGGGCGATTTTGACGTTCGGATATTTGGCCTTGAGGAACTTGAACATTTCCATGTGCAGGCTGTAATCGCGCATGGATACGTTCACGCTTTCCTGGCCCACGATGTTCACGCCCACCAGCAGCGGATTCAAGCTCGCTGCCTTGAACGCGGCCACCATGGACGAGAACACTTGCGATGGCGACAGGAAACGCAGCACATACGCCTGGTAACGCATGGTGAAATTCGCGTCATCGATGCCGGCGCTGCTGGCGTTGACGTTGTCGTTGTAGGCGGTAATGCTTTTCTGGAAGCCAGTATCCTGCTCCAGATTCTGCGTCCAGTTGGCCAGCACGGCTTGCAACGCTGCCGGCGGCAAGCCCGGCGCCAGCACCTGCTGGTCGAACTGCGCGTTTTGCACGAATGGCGACAGCTCGAAAATCGTCTCGATGTAGCTGAGGTTTTCCGCGATGGCGCGCTGCTTCAGGGTTTTCAGGCCGTCGGCCGTGTTGCTCGACGCGACGGGGCCGAAGTAGCCGAAGGTGTCAAAAAAGGTGCGGTCCGGCGGCGTCTGGATGGCGCCGTGGTTATAGAAATCCTTGGTCGACCAGCGCTGCAGCAATTCCGCATACAAGCCCGCGTCGGCAAATACTTCCGTGGACGACAGGCAGCCACGCTGCGCGGCCGGCTTGGCGCGCTCGGCCGCCACGACATCCTTGTTGCTTTCGATGCGGTAGGTCGTCTTGTTGACGCAATAGTTTTCCTTGTCGACCCAGTCGAGGAATTGCTCGGCGTAGATGGCGCCCGAGTAATGGTGATGCAAATCACCGCCCTTGGGCATCATGGAAAAGAACAGGCTCAACTCGGCTGTCTTCGGCTGCGCACCGGCAACCAGAGCGGCAAAATGGCGCGCGGTGGCCGCCTCGTTGGAAGACGGGGTGGCCTTGGCGGCCTGCGCCGTTCCGGTCAATGCCAGCGCGGCGCCAAGCGCCAGGCCAGTGAGTTTCTTGTGCATTCGCGTTCTCGCTCAGGATAATTCGTGTTGAACAACGGGTAGGTCAGCCTTGCCCCCGCACATGCACGCATTGCCCGCCTGAATAGGTGGCGGCCACGGCGCGGTCGTCGCCCAGCAGCGCAAAGGCAAACAGCAATTCCTCCAGGCTTTGACAGCCAGCCGTGCGGCGCTCGAGCAGCGGCGTCGATTGCTTGTCGAGCACGATGAAGTCCGCTTCCGTGCCAGCCGTGAAATTGCCCAGGGTGCCTTCCAGTTGCATGGCGCGCGCCGCGCCCAGGGTCGCCAGGTAAAACATGCGCAAGGCGGGCAGATAGCTGCCTTTCAAGCGTGCTACTTTATAGGCTTCGTTCATTGTTTGCAACATCGAGAACGAGGTGCCGCCGCCCACATCGGTGGCCAGCGACAGCAGCACTTTCGCCGCATCGGCCCGCTCGAAATCGAACAGGCCGCTGCCGAGGAACAGGTTGGACGTAGGACAAATGGCGGCGGCCGAGGACGTTTCCGCCATGCGCGCGCGGTCGCGCTCGTCGAGCCAGATGCAATGGCCGAACATGGCGCGCGGGCGCAGCATGCCGTACTGGTCATACACGTCGAGGTAGCTGCGCGCCTGCGGGTGCAGTGCGCGCACCCAGCGGCATTCATCTTCGTTTTCCGACACGTGCGTCTGCAAATACGTATCCGGGTAGGCGCGAGCCAGCTCGCCCGCCAGATGCATCTGTTCATTGGTCGACGTCGGCACGAAACGGGGCGTGAGCGCGTACAGCGAACGGCCGTGCTTGTGCCAGCGCCGGATCAACTCTTCGCTTTCGCGCGCGCCCGACTCGGCCGTATCGCGCAGGAACTCGGGACAGTTGCGATCCATCATGACCTTGCCCGCCACCATGCGCAAGCCGCGCGCCTCGCTGGCACCAAAGAAAGCATCGACCGATTGTGGATGCACGCTGCCATACACCATGGCCGTCGTGGTGCCGCAGCGCAGCAGTTCGTCGAGGAAAAACTCGGCCACGTCGCGCGCATGCTCGGGATCTTCAAACGCGCGCTCCGTGGGGAAGGTGTACGTTTCCAGCCACGGCAGCAAACCCGGTGCGGGCGAAGCGATCATTTCCGTCTGAGGGAAGTGCAGATGGGTGTCGATGAAACCGGGCACGATCAGCTTGCCGCGGTAATCGACGATCTGCGTGCCCGGCGGCAAAGTCGGCTGCAACTGCGCGTGATCGCCGGCTGCCACGACCTTGCCATCGGCCACGAGCAGCAAGCCGTCCGCATGCCAGGCGTGCGCTTCCTCGCTAAAGGCGGGATCGGCGTGGAAGTGCAGCAAGCTGGCACGATAAGCTTGCAATGTGGCAGGAACAATCGGCATGACTTCTTTCTATAACGGGTGAATGGCGGCGCGTGTTCGGCGGCGCGGTGGCGCGCTGGCAGAGGCCAGCCGCAGCGGTGCGACCAGGGCGGCCGCGGCCGCCGCTTCCCACACCATCAGTAATTGACAGGCAACGGAAGCGGCGATCACGGCCGGCGCCTTGTTGCGGATGCCAGGCATGCCGATCGGACACACCATGGCGGCGATGCGCTCGTCCGGCACGCCGCGCGCCCGCAGGCGGTGCTCGAATTGCTTGCGTTTCGTGTGCGAACCGATCAGCCCGAACCAGCCCGCATCCTCGCGCTCCATGATGGCTTGCGTCAAGCGTTGATCGAGCGCATGGCTATGCGTCATGACGAGAAAACTGCCGCCCGGCGGCGCCATGGCGACAAATTCCTCGGGCGTATCGGTGGCGGCGATGCGGACATTGTCTGGCAAGGCCGCAGGAAACATGTCTTCGCGCTCATCGACCCAGGTAATATTGCAGGGCAAGTGGGCCAGCGCGCGCACGATGGCGGCGCCCACGTGGCCGGCGCCAAACAAGGTCAGGTGGGCGCGCGGCGCCAGACAGGGATCGACCAGCCAGCGCCGCCCTTCGCTGCCCTGCGCAACATGGGTACCGCGTTCGCGCGCGAACGTATCGGGCGCCTGTGCGCCAGTGCCTGCAATCAAGCGACCGGCGGCGTCAAACAGGGCCGAGGCAGGTTCACCGTCGAGCGCCGTCAAACGCCAGCTGTCTTGCTGGCGGCGCTCGCGCAAGGCGACCAGCAACGCGTTCAGGCTGGCATCGACATACTCGAAAGCCAGGTGGACGACGCCACCGCAGCATTGCCCGAGACTGGGGCCCAGCGCGAAACGCTCGAGCCGCGCATGGGTGTCCCCCGTGGCCAGCATGGTCTTGGCGATTTCCACGGCGCGCAATTCCAGATGGCCGCCGCCTATGGTGCCAATTTGTCCATCGAGCGTCACGCGCATCTTCGCGCCCGTCTCGCGCGGACCGGAACCTTCCACCAGGGCAACCGTCACCAGCACGGATGCCTGCGCGTCATTCTCGATTGCTGTCAGCCAGTCGCTCATCGTCTGCCCCTATGCGCCGGCATGCGCCGCTTGCACGGCCATCACCGCCTTGAGGATTTCCTCGCTGGTGGCGGGCGCATTCAGCGGTGGTTGCACGGCGTGATGGCCGACGCTGGAAATGGCGTCGCGGATGGCAAAGAACACGGAAAACGGCAGCAACAATGGTGGCTCACCCACGGCTTTGGAACGGTGAATGCTGTCTTCCACGTTGCGGTTCAGGAATAGCTGAACGCGAAAATCTTCGGGGCAATCGGAAATGCCGGGGATCTTGTACGTCGACGGCGCGTGCGTCATCAGCTTGCCCGCCGCATTCCACCACAGCTGCTCCGTCGTCAGCCAGCCCATACCTTGGATAAACGCGCCCTCCACCTGACCCAGATCAATCGCGGGGTTGAGCGACTGCCCCGCATCGTACAAGGCGTCCGCGCGCAGCAGCTTCCATTCGCCGGTCAGGGTATCGACCACCACTTCGGCCACGGCCGCGCCATACGCGTAATACGAAAACGGATGACCCGTCATCGTCTTCGCATCCCATGACAGACCGGGCGTGGCATAAAAACCGTCCGACCACAGTTGCACGCGGGCCAGGTAAGCCTTCTGCACCAGCTCGGCAAACGCAACGACGTGACCATTCACGTGAATATGGTTATCGAAGAAACGAACAGCGTCCGTCTCGCCACCGTACAGTTTGACCGCGTAATCGGCCAGGCGTTCACGGATCTGGCGCGCCGCATCCTGCGCCGCCTTGCCGTTCAGGTCGGCACCGGTGGAGGCCGCAGTGGCCGACGTGTTCGCCACCTTGCTGGTATCCGTGGCCGTGGCCCGTACCTTGTCCAGATCGAGGCCCAGTTCGTGCGCCACTACTTGCATGACCTTGGTATTGATGCCCTGCCCCATTTCCGTGCCACCATGGTTGACCAGCACGGAGCCATCGACATATACGTGCACGAGCGCACCGGCCTGGTTCAGATGCGTGACGTTGAAGGCGATACCGAATTTCAGGGGCGTGAATGCCAGCCCCTTCTTCAGGATCGGACTGGCCTCGTTGAACGCATCAATAGCCAGGCGGCGCGCGCGGTAATCGCTGCTCGCTTCCAGTTCCGCGACGAGTTCATGAATGACATTGTCGACGATTTTCTGCCCGTACGGCGTGACGTTGCGTCCTTCTACATCGTTGCGGCCATAAAAATTGAGCAGGCGGATATCGAGCGCATCGCGTTGCAGATGGCGGGCGATTTCATCGATGACGTACTCGATGGCAATGGCGCCCTGCGGTCCGCCAAAGCCCCGGAAAGCCGTGTTCGATTGCGTATTCGTCTTGCCGCAAGCGGCGCGGATGTCCACGTCGGACAGGTAATAGGTGTTGTCGAAGTGGCATACGGCGCGCGTGGCGACGGGGCCGGACAAGTCGGCCGAATATCCGGCGCGCGTGGTCATGTCGACCTTGGCGGCAAGGATACGGCCCTCATCGTCGTAACCCACTTCGTATTCATAATAAAAACAGTGGCGCTTGCCCGTCACCAGCATGTCGTCGTCGCGGTCGGCGCGCAATTTGACGGGACGCTTCAATTTCGCCGCAGCAATCGATGCGGCCGCCGCCCACAGGGCCGACTGCGATTCCTTGCCACCAAAACCGCCGCCCATGCGCCGGCATTCGACGGTGATGTTGTGCGAATGCACGCCCAGCGCATGCGCCACCACGTGCTGCATCTCGCTCGGATGCTGGGTCGAACACAGCACCAGCATGCCTTGCGCTTCCTTCGGGATGGCGTAGGAAATCTGTCCTTCCAGATAAAACTGTTCCTGGCCGCCCACATACAGCTGGCCCTTGACCACGTGCGGCGCGCCCTCGAACGCGGCCTGGTAGTTGCCGCGCGTCAGCTGCATCGGTGGCAGCACATACGATTGCGCGGCCTTGGCCGCTTGCGGCGTCATGATCGCGGGCAATTCCTCATACGACACTTGCGCCAGGCGGGCCGCGCGGCGCGCATGGTCATGCGTATCGGCCACCACGATGAAGATGGGCTGGCCCACGTATTGCACCAGCTCCGCAGCCAGGATGGGATCGTCATGGATGATGGGACCGCAGTCATTGGTGCCGGGAATGTCGTGTGCCGTGTAGACGGCGACAACACCGCCAGCGGCGCGCACTGCCGACAAATCCATGGCCGTGATGCGCGCGTGGGGCTTTTGCGACAGACCCAGCGCCGCGTGCAAGGTGCCTTGCAGCTCGGCGATATCGTCCGTGTACGTGGCTTGCCCCAGCACATGCAATTGCGCCGATTCATGTGGGCTGGGCTTGCCCACGGCGGCCCAGGCGGCGGCTTGCAATTCGGGCGTGGCAGGATGGTTCATGCTGGTCCTTTCAGGCGCGGCAAGCGTAGGCGTTGACGGCAGTGCGCAGCAAAGACGCACCGGGGCGTGTTTCCAGCCAGAAGCGGCGCAACAGGTTTTGCGCCGTCGTCATGCGGTAAGTGTTCGACGCGCGCATGTCCGACAGCGGCGCGTAATCGTCGGCCAGCAGGCGCATGGCGATGAGCAAGTTCTCTTCCGTCCAAGCCTGTCCACGCAAGAATGCCTCCGTTTGCGCGGCGCGCTGCGGCGTGGCCGCCATGCCGCCAAAGGCAATACGCGCGTCAACAATGCGCTCGCCATCGAGCTCAAAGGCAAACGCAGCGCACACGGCCGAGATATCCTGGTCGAAGCGTTTCGCCAGTTTATACGTGCGGAAATGCACGTCGGCACATGGCAAGGGTACGCGCACGGCTTCGACGAATTCGCCTGGCTGCAAATCCTTCTTTTGATAGCCAAGATAAAAATCTTCCAGCGGCATGCTGCGCTGGCCGGCAGGTCCATGCAACACGATTTCGCTGCCCAACGCAATCAGCCACGGCATCGAGTCACCGATCGGCGAACCATTGGCCACATTGCCGCCCAAGGTACCGGCGTTGCGGATCGGCAAGGAAGCAAACCGCTGCCACAGTTCGGACAGCTCATCGGGATAATGTTCGCACAGCACCGCATAGGCATCGTTGAGGCTGGCGCCAGCGCCGATGTGCAGCTTGCCGTCATCCTCGGCGATGGTTTTCAGCGCCGCGACGTTGCCGAGATAAATGATGTCGCCCAGGTCGCGCAATTGCTTGGTCACCCACAGGCCAATATCGGTGGAGCCGGCCAGCAGGCAGGCTTGCGGCTTTGCCGCGCGCAGCGCCACCAGTTCCTCAAGGGTGCGCGGCGCGTGGAAGTGCTGGCCGCCGTGTTCATACGTAGTCAGGCTGCCGCGCTGCAGCGCCTGCAATTGCACGCGCAACGCATCGCGGTCGAATGCCACATGTGGCAATTCACCCATGCGTCTGGCTGCATCGATGATGGGCCGGTAGCCCGTGCAGCGGCATAGATTGCCCGACAGGGTGTCGTCGATTTCACAGCGCGTGGGCGTCTCGCCGTTTTTCTCCAGATACATGCCCCACAAGGACATGACAAATCCGGGCGTGCAAAAACCGCATTGGGAACCGTGGCATTCGACCATCGCCTGCTGCACCGGGTGCAGGCCACCGTCGGACTGCTGCAAGTCTTCCACGGAAAACAGGGCCTTGCCATCGAGGGTGGGCGTGAGCTGAATGCAGGCATTGACGGCTTTCATCTGGACCTGGCCGTCCACCAGGCTGCCGATGACCACCGTGCAGGCGCCGCAATCGCCTTCGGCGCAGCCTTCCTTGGTGCCCGTGCAATGCAAATCCTCGCGCAGGTGCTGCAACACAGTCTGCGTAGGGGCGGCGTCGCGTACTTCCTGTACGGCACCACGGTAGTAAAAGCGGATCGGTTCTGACATGCTGGCCTCGGTATAGTCCCAGTATAGGAGATTAACACCGGCATATGGGACAACTATACGCAAAGACTGATTTTACTTATCATCCCATCTCAATAGAACTCACTCCTGGAACGGATGCGTCGCATGCCAGTGTTCGGCAATATCGATGCGGCGCGTGATCCACACCTGCTCATGGCCCTGCACATAGTCGAGAAAACGCGCCAGCGCCGCGGCCCGTCCAGGCCGCCCAACCAGGCGGCAATGCAAGCCCACGGACAGCATCTTCGGTTGATTCAAGCCGTTCAGGTCGCCTTCCGCGTACAGCACATCGAAGGCATCTTTCAGATAGTCAAAAAATTGCGTGCCCGAATTAAAGCCCTGCATGGCGGCAAAGCGCATGTCGTTCGTGTCCAGGGTATAGGGCACGATCAGTTGCGGCTGCACGGCCGGCATGCCGGCGGCATCCGTGTACGCCACCTTTTCCCAGAATGGCAGGTCGTCGCCATAATAGTCGGCGTCATAGCGGAAACCGCCATGTTCGACCACCAGTTTGCGCGTATTCGGAGAATCACGCCCCGTGTACCAGCCTTGCGGAGCGGCCCCCGTCAATTCGCGGATAATCTGCACGGCCTCGCGCATGTGTTCGCGCTCCGTTGCTTCATCCATGTTTTGATAGGAAATCCAGCGCAAGCCATGGCAGGCGATTTCATGCCCCAGTTGCTGGAAGGCTGCCACCGCTTCCGGATTGCGTTTCAAGGCCATCGATACGCCAAACACCGTCAGCGGCAGGCGCCGCTCCTCGAACATGCGCAGCAAGCGCCACAGCCCGGCGCGCGAACCATATTCATAAATCGACTCCATGCTCAGGTGGCGCGCGGGAAAGGCGGCCGCACCGATCATCTCCGATAAAAACGTTTCCGAAGCGGCATCGCCATGCAGCACGCTGTTTTCCGCCCCTTCCTCGTAATTAAGGACGAATTGCAGGGCGATGCGGGCCTTGCCCGGCCATTGCGGATGCGGTGGCGTGGGGCCATAGCCGATCAAGTCGCGTGGATAATGTTCGTAATTGTTCATGCGGAGGCACGCCTATAGGAGGACAATGTTGGCTATATGCCCAATCATATAGCCCGGCGCAGTCACCGGTATATGATTTGCACGATAAGCACATTCACTCACCCTATATACAGGATAGCAAATGGGAAAACTCAGCACGCATGTACTCGATATCGCCCACGGCAGGCCTGGGGCCGGCGTCAAGGTCGCCCTGTTTTCAGTCGCGCCGGAAGGCAAAGTGTTATTGAAGATGGATATGACGAACAGCGACGGCCGCTGCAGCACCCCATTGCTGGAAGGCGACAGCATGAAAGCGGGGCAATATGAACTGGTGTTCAACGCAGGCGACTATTTCGCAGCCCAGGGCGTGGAACTGCCATCGCCCCGCTTTATCGACCTGGTCACCCTGTCCTTCGGCATCGCGCATACAGATGAAAACTACCATGTGCCGCTGGTGGTGTCGCCGTGGTCGTACTCCACTTACCGCGGTAGCTGATCCCGCGAGGCCGGCAATGTTGTCGGTGGTGTCGGATTACGCGCTACGCGCTAATCCGACCTACCCGGCGTTCTATGGACGTAGGTCGGATTAGGCCGCAGGCCGTAATCCGACACCACCCGCGGCGTATCAAACCAACAGACGTAAAAAAACCCCAACCGGATCACCGGAAGGGGTTTTTTCGAATAACAAGCCTGACGATAACCTACTTTCACACTGGTTGCAGCACTATCATCGGCGCAAAGTTGTTTCACGGTCCTGTTCG